>NZ_JBEXQX010000001.1:0-1310365 GCF_040612795.1 Streptomyces sp. NPDC006335 | reverse complement strand
ATGTCCACCCCGGCCTTCTTCAGGACCGCCTTGTTGTAGTAGAGGGCCAGCGTGTTCGCGCCGATCGGCGTGCCGTACGTCTTGCCGCCCGACTGACCGGCCGCCAGCAGGTTGGGATCGACCTTGGAGGTGTCCAGCTTGCTGTCGGCGGTCGTGGTCAGCACGCCCGCCTCCGCCAGCGTCGACACCACCGGGTTGTCGACGATCAGGACATCCGCGGAATTGCCCTGCTGCGCCGCCAGCAGCGCCTTGTTCGTGAGATCACTGGTGTCGAAGCCGGTCCGCTTGACCTTCACCCCCGCCTGGGTACCGCACTTGTCCAGCAGATCCGTCCACGCCGAGCCCTTGGCGAACTGCGGGTACGGGTCCCAGACCGTGTACGTGCCGCTGTCCGCTGCCTTCGTGGAGCTGCCGCTCCCGCTGGAGGAACACGCGGTGGCGCCGGTGGTGACGGCGACGACGGTCAGGGCTGCGGCGGTGAGACGCCGTCTGGCGGATCGGTTCATGGTGTCTTCCTCACGGGTTTTGGCACAGGTGTGCCTTGAGATCGGCACAGGGGTGCCCTGGGGTCGGCACGGGTGTGCCGTGGGAGAGGTGTTCGGGAGCTGTCGGGCTCGCCGGACCCGGGCCGGGAGGCCGGGCGGGGAGGCCGGGGGGCCCGTATGGGGTGCGGAGGGGGAGAGGGCGAGGGAGGGAGGTGGGTGACGGTCAGGGATGCTTGGGGAGGCCCAAGTCCGCGCCGGGGTCGGCGGCCCTTGTGCCGACAGGTGCGGTGCTCGCTCGCAAGGAGATCGGTGGTGCGAGCAGGTGGTGCCGGGCCGGTGCGTCCGGGTCGTCGAGCCGCTTGACCAACAGGTCGACGGCGAGGCGGCCCATCTGTTCCGCCGGCACGTCCGCGGCGGTGAGCTGCGGGGTCACCGTCTCCGCCCACCGGCCGGCCACCACCCCGGTGACGGAGAAGTCGCGCGGCACATGACGACCGGCCTGGGCCAGCCCCCGGTAGAGACCACCGAGCGCGGCCTCGTTCAGCGTGACCAGGGCCGTGGTGGCCGGGTCGTCGTGCAGGATCCGTTCCAGACAGGCCAGGCCCGCGGCGGCGTCGTCCGCGCAGCAGTACGTCCGGACGGTGAGCCCGCGTTCGGCCGCGGCCTTGGTGAAGCCGTCCAGGCCGCGGTGCGCGGACTCGTACCCGGCCCTCAGGAGTTGTTCGGGCCGGTTGACGAAGGCGACCCGGCGGTGGCCGAGGTCCGCGAGGTGGTGGACGCAGGCCGCCGCCAGCGCGGTGTGGTCCAGTCCGACCCACCAGCTGCCCTCCGGGTGGGCCGTACGGCCGATGGCGACCGAGGGGAAACCCACCGCCGTGAGGTGGTCGAGCCGGTCGTCCTGGAGCCGGATCTCCATCAGGATCGCGCCGTCGACCCGCCGCTCCCCCAGCAGCCGCTGGAACGAGCGGTCGCTGTCCACCCCGCTGGGAGAGAGCAGCACGTCGTAGTCGTAGGCCGCGGCGGCCTCGGTGACGCTGCCGATGAAGTCCAGCTGCATGCCGGTGTAGTGGTTGCCGGCCGGCGGGAAGACCAGACCGATGGTGTTGGTCCGGCCGTTGGCCAGGGCGCGGGCACTGGCGTTGGGCTGGTAGCCCAGCTCGTCGATGACCCGCTGGATCTTGTCGCGGGTCTCCTCGGACACGGGGCGCTTCCCGCTCAGGGCGTACGACACGGTGCTCCGCGAGACACCGGCCCGCTTGGCGATCTCACCGATGTTCACGGGGGCTCCTTGCCTGCAGGTGTCGAACCGGTTCGAGGAATACCAGGGTGCGGAATCAGCCAGATGCCGATCGTCGAACCGGTTCGCGTGAAGTGAAGGTAGGAGCAACCCGGGCAGGTGTCAACGCCTCGTGTCGAAATTCTCGTAACGGCCCGGAAACGTCGGTGTGCCGAGATTCGCTGTCTGGTTTGCCTGGCTGTCGGCCCGTTTAGGAGGCGGACTGGATGCCCGGATCTGTGGACGGCGGGCACCTTGATCTGCCCGGCCGGTCGGCCGCGGACGCCCGAAGAGATCCATGTCAGGGGGCTATTACTGGCCGCGTCCCGCTGCTAGCGTGATCGAATCGGTTCGATGAATCGCCGCAGGGATGAGTGCTGTCGAGGCGCCACCTCCGCGGGGCGTTGTGCGGCCCCTTGCCCCTGCGCCGAGGGCATCTGCCGCCCGGAGCTCCCCCTTCGGGCGGCGGCTGCACCCGGGTGGCCGCTCGGGCTCGTGGGTGGCGGTGGCGGTGGCTGCGTTGCCGACACGGCACACAGGGGCCGGCTTGTACGTACGCGACGCGTAGGTGCCGAACCTGCGTCCGGCGCGCGACGGAACCTGCCCGTCTTCTCCCTGGTCGGGAACGGCAGCAAGGCCCGTGCGGGCCGTGCCCCTTCTTGATCTCCCGGGTACGAACCGGCAGGGGAGGGCTTGGATCGTGTGGACATCGACGGAACGCGCCCCGTTGGCGCCTGACCGGAACCGTCGGACACGCCTGTGCACGGGCGTGCTCACCGGCCCCGCAGCCGGGCCCGCGCCCGCCCCTCCCCGGCACTGCGCCCCGCGGATCTCGCAGCGGAGGCCCCCGAACCGCAGCCCGCCCCTCCCCGGGCGCCGCGCCCCGCGAACCGCGCCCGCCCGTCCCCGGCGCCGCGCGGACCGAGCAGCCGGGGCCCGCGAACCGTGCACGCTGCTCTCGGCACTGCGCCCCGCGGATCCCGCAGCCGAGGTCCGCGAAACACCGCCCGCCCCTCCCGAGGCGCCGCGCCCCGCGGATCCCGCAGCCGAGGTCCGCGAACCGCAGCCCGCCCCTCCCCGGGCGCCGCGCCCCGCGGCCCCCCGCAGCCGCCCCTCCCCGGCGCCGCGCCCCCGCGGATCCCGCAGCTTCCCTCCTCCCGCAGGCCGAGGTCGCAGCGCGCATCGAGGAGGCGGTCTCCGCCGACCTCGCTGAGCGCACCGGCATGCCCGCCCGCTCCACGTCGGAGATCGGCGACGCAACCGCGCCCGCCCCCCGGCGCCGCGCCCCGCGGAGATGTGCCACGGCCCGCGCAGAATCCTGCCCGGGCCGTGAACAGCGGTCACTGGATGCCTTGGAAACAGCGGTAATCGACTGCCCTAGAAGAACACCCCGCACCTGAGCAGCACGTTCGAGTACGGCCGGGCCTCCCCCGTGCGCACGATCAGCCGCGCGCCCGCCGACAGCTCCTTGAGCTTCTCGTGGGAGACCAGGTCCAGTTCGGGGAAGCGGGCCTCCAGGAGCTCCGCGGCCGCCGGGTTGGCCTTCCGCACCTCCGCCGCCGCGGTGCCCCCCTCCACGACCAGCTCGGCGAGCAGCCCGTCGAGGACCTCGGCGAAGGACGGCACCCCGGCCCGGAAGGCCAGGTCGACCACGCGCGGCCCGTCGGGGATCGGCATGCCGGCGTCGCACACCAGCACCCCGTCCCCGTGCCCCAGTTCGGCGAGCGCGCCGGAGAGATGGCGGTTCAGTATTCCGGCCCTCTTCACAGCGCCGCGACCTCCTCCGAGGTGGGGAAGGAGTCCTGCGCACCCTCCCGGGTCACCGCGACCGCCCCCACGCGGGACGCGTACGAGGCCGCCTCCGTCAGGGAGGCACCCTCCCCGAGCCGGAACGCCAGCGCCGCCGTGAAGGCGTCCCCGGCCCCCGTGGTGTCCACCGCGTCCACCTTCACCGACGCCACCCGGGTCACGTGCCCGGACGAGGACGCCACAAGCGACCCCTCGGCACCCAGCGTCACCACCACCGACCGCGGCCCCTTCGCGAGCAGCAGCCCCGCCCAGTCCTCAGGCCGGTCGCTGACACAGGCCGCACCCAGGATCACCTTCGCCTCGTGCTCGTTGACGATCAGCGGATCACAGGCGGCCAGCACCTCCGTGGGCAACGGCCGCGGCGGCGACGGGTTCAGCACGAACCGGCTGTCCGGCGACAGGTTCCGTACGACCTCCACGACCGTCTCCAGCGGGATCTCCAGCTGGGTCGACACCACCCGGGAGGCGTGGAAGAGGCTGACCGCGGCCCGCACGTCACCCGGCGTCAGACGCCCGTTGGCACCCGGCGACACCACGATGCTGTTGTCCCCGGACGGGTCGACGGTGATCAGCGCGACCCCGGTCGGCGCCCCGCCCACCAACACACCCACCGTGTCGACCCCGGCCGCCCGCTGCGAGTCCAGCAGCAGCCGGCCGTGTCCGTCGTCACCGACCCGGGCCAGCAACGCCGTACGGGCACCCAACCGGGCCGCCGCGACCGCCTGGTTGGCGCCCTTGCCCCCCGGGTGCACGGCCAGGTCCGAGCCGAGCACCGTCTCGCCGGCCCCTGGCCGCCGCTCCACGCCGATCACCAGGTCGGCGTTGGCCGACCCTACGACCAGAAGGTCGTAGTCGTACATGAGTGACTCCCCTAGTCAGTGACGCGGGGCGGGCGGTCGAAGCGACCGCCCGCCCTTACGCCGTCGTCAGCCCGTGAAACCGGCCACGTTCTCCTTCGTGACCACCTTCACCGGCACCTTGATGGTCTCCTCGACCTTCTTGCCCTGAAGGGCCTTCAGCGCGTTGTCCACGGCGATCTTGCCCAACTGGGAAGGCTGCTGTGCCACGGACGCGTACAGCGTGCCGTCCTTCACCGCGTTCAGGCCGTCCGGGGTGCCGTCGAAACCGACCACCGAGACCGACTTGCCGGCCTTGGAGCCCAGCGCCTTGATCGCGCCGAGCGCCATCTCGTCGTTGGCGGCGATGACACCCTGGACGTCCGGGTGGGCCTGGAGCAGGTTCGACATCACGTCGAGGCCCTTGGTGCGGTCGAAGTCGGCGGGCTGCTGCGCGACGACCTGGATGCCCGGGTACGCCTTGAGGCCGTTGGCGAAACCCTCGGCGCGCTCACGGGCCGCCGACGTACCGGCCTGCCCCTGGAGGATCACGATCTTGCCCTTGCCGCCGAGCTTCTCGCCGATGGTCTTGGCGGCGAGCTCACCGCCGGCGACGTTGTCGGAGGCGACCAGCGCGTCCACAGAAGCCTTGTTGACGCCCCGGTCCACCGCGATGACCGGGATCTTCGCCTTGTCGGCGGCCTTCACGCTGTTGCTCGCCGCGTCCGAGTCCACCGGGTTGACGATGATCGCGCCGAGGCTCGAACTGGTGAAGTTCTGGAGCTGGTTGGCCTGCTGGGAAGCGTCGTTCTGGGCGTCCGTGACGGTCAGGTCCACGCCCAGCTTCTTCGCCTCGGCCTGGGCGCCCGCCCGGATCTGCACGAAGAAGGGGTTGTTGAGGGTGGAGAGCGACAGACCGACCTTCGGGTTCGCCGTGGAGGAGGAGCCGTTGTGCAGGAAGGAGGTCGCGCCGACGATCGCCACGGTGACCACGGCCGCGAGACCGTACGTCGCCGCCTGGCGCCCCTTGCCGCCCGGCCCGCCGGCACCCGCGGCCACCGGGGTCGCCCCCGCCTTGCGGCGCAGGGTGTCCAGGAGCACCGCCAGCGCGATGACGACACCGATGACGACCTGCTGCCAGAACGCGGACACGTTCAGCAGGTTGAGGCCGTTGCGCAGCACCGCCAGGATCAGCGCGCCGATCAGCGTCCCGGACGCCTTGCCGGTGCCGCCCGCGAGCGAGGCACCGCCGATGACGACCGCGGCGATCGCGTCCAGCTCGTAGCCGTCGGCGGCCTGCGGCTGCGCCGAGGAGAGCCGGGCCGCCAGCACGACACCCGCAACGGCGGCGAAGACACCGGAGAAGGCGTAGATGGCGAGCTTCTGCTTCTTCACCCGGAGGCCGGAGAGGCGGGCCGCCTCCTCGTTGCCGCCGATCGCGTACATGGAACGGCCGATGTACGTCCGTCCCAGCACGAAGGCCGCGATCAGCCCCATGACGACCATGACGAGGACGGGCACCGGCAGCCAGCCGCCGAGCGTGTCACCGAGGTGCGAGACGGAGTCGGGGAAGGCGATCGGGGAGCCCTCGGAGATCACCAGCGACAGACCGCGCGCCACCGAGAGCATCGCCAAGGTCGCGATGAACGGGGGGAGTTTGCCGTACGCGATCAGGAAGCCGTTGACGAGTCCGGCCGCGATGCCGGTGACCACGGCCAGCAGGACCGCTATGAGGACCGGCACCCCGTGTGACGTGGCGCTCCAGGCGAGGACGGTGGCCGACAGGGCCGCCACCGAGCCCACCGACAGGTCGATGCCCGCCGAGACGATCACGAAGGTCACACCGAAGGCGAGGATGGCGGTCACGGCCGCCTGGACGCCGACGTTGAGCAGGTTGTCGGTGGTCAGGAAGTCGCCCGACAGCGCCGACATGGCGATGACGAGGACGATCAGCGCGGTGAGCGCGCCGTTGTCGAGGAGCAGCCGGCGCAGGCCATCCGCGCTCGCCCCGCTCTTGAGCGTGTCAGTGGCGGCCACGGGGGGCCTCCTTCTCGGTCTTGACGTTGTTCGTGCTGACGGCGAGTGCCATCACGGAGTCCTGGGTGGCCTCGGCGGCGTCGAGTTCGCCGGCGATCCGGCCCTGGGCCATCACCAGCACCCGGTCGCTCATGCCGAGCACCTCGGGCAGATCGCTGGAGATCATGAGGACGGCGGCCCCTTGGGACGTCAGCTCGTTGATGAGCTGGTAGATCTCGACCTTGGCGCCGACGTCGATCCCGCGCGTGGGCTCGTCGAGGATCAGCACCTTGGTGTCGGCGAGCAGCCACTTGCCGATGACGACCTTCTGCTGGTTGCCGCCGGAGAGCGTCCGCACGTGCTGGTGCAGGCCCGCCATCCGGACCCCGAGCTGTTCGGCGATCCGCGCGGCGGCCTCCCGCTGCCCCTTGAGGTCGACGAGCCCCGCGCGGGTGGCGGCCCGCATGGTCACCAGCCCGAGGTTCTCCTCGACCGACTGGTCCAGCACCAGGCCCTGGCCCTTGCGGTCCTCCGGGATCAGCCCGATCCCGGCGGCCATGGCGGCGCCCACGTCATGGCCCCTCAGGGGCGCCCCGGCGACGTGCACGGCGCCGCTGTCGTACGGGTCCGCGCCGAACACGGCCCGTACGACCTCGGTACGGCCCGCTCCGACCAGCCCGGCGATGCCGACCACCTCGCCGGCGTGCACCTCGAAGCCGATGTCGTGGAAGACGCCGTCGCGCGTGAGGCCCTCGACCTTCAGCAGGGCCGCTCCGGTGTCGCCGCGCTCCCGCGGGTACTGCTGCTCGATCGACCGCCCCACCATCAGGCGTACGAGTTCGTCCTCGGGCGTGGCGGCGGGCACCTGGCCGACGGACTTCCCGTCCCGGATGACCGTGACCCGGTCGCCCAGGGCGGCGATCTCCTCCAGGTGGTGGGTGATGAAGACGATCCCGACCCCGTCCTCGCGCAGCCTGCGCACGATCGCGAAGAGCTTGTCGACCTCCTCCGAGGTGAGCACGGCCGTCGGCTCGTCCATGATCAGCACGCGCGCGTCCAGACTGAGCGCCTTGGCGATCTCGACCATCTGGAGCCGGGCGATGCCGAGTTCACGCACACGCGCGCGGGGCGACACATTGACCCCGACGCGCTTCAGCAGCACCTCGGCGTCGGCCTCCATCGTCTTCCGGTCGATCATCCCTAGCCGGCGCGGCTGCCGGCCCAGGAAGATGTTCTCGGCGACCGTCAGATCCGGTACCAGGTTGAACTCCTGGTAGATGGTGGCGATGCCCAGCCGCTCGGCGTCCTGCGCCCCGCGGATGTGCACCTCCCGGCCGTCCACCAGGACGCGGCCCTCGTCGGGGTGGTAGGCGCCCGACAGCATCTTGATCAGCGTGCTCTTGCCGGCGCCGTTCTCGCCGAGCAGTACGTGCACCTCGCCCCGGCGCAGGTCGAAGTCGACGCCGTCGAGCGCGACCACGCCGGGGAAGGACTTCCGTATGCCCTCGATGCGCAGCAACTCGTCCTCGTTGCTCACGACGTACTCCTTTGCACGGGATGGGGGTTCTCGCCGCACGAGCGGCGGACGACCAGACGGGCGGGGAGGGTGACCGACGCGGGCGGCCGCCCCTCGATCCGGTCGACGAGCGCGCGCACGGCGGCCCGCCCCAGCTCGCCCGTGGGCTGGGCGATCGCGGTGATCGGCGGATCGGTGTGCACGAACCACGGGATGTCGTCGAACGCGGCCAGGGCGAGGTCCTCCGGCACGCGCAGCCCACGCGCGCGTACGGCGTCCAGCGCGCCCAGCGCCATCAGGTTGTCGGCCGCGAAGACGACCTCGGGCGGCTCGGGCAGGTCGAGGAAGCCCTCGGTGACCCGGCGCCCGCTCTCGGCCTGGAAGTCGCCCTGCCCTATGTAGGCGTCGGGCAGCTCCAGGCCGTACGCCTGGAGGGCCTCCCGGAAGGCCGCCACGCGCTCCTGGCCGGTCGTGGTCGCCGCGGGGCCCGCGATGATGGCGAGCCTGCGGTGCCCGAGGCCGTGCAGATGGGCGACGAGATCGCGCACCGCGGCCTGCCCGTCGGCCCTGACGACCGGCACGGCCACGCCCGGGATCCACCGGTCCACGAACACCATGGGCGTCCCCGCGCGGACGGCGTCCAGCATCAGCGGGGAGCCGCCGTCGGTGGGGGAGACCAGGAGGCCGTCGATGCGACGGTCCAGCAGGTTCCGTACGTGGTGGTCCTGGAGGTCGGGCCGTTCGTCGGCGTTCCCGATGATCACGCTGTAGCCCAGCGCGCGGGCCTCCTCCTCGACGGACCGGGCCAGCTCGGTGAAGTAGGGGTTCATCACGTCGCTGATGACCAGGCCGAGGGTGTGGGTCTGGTCGGTGCGCAGGGAGCGGGCGACGGCGTTCGGGCGGTAGCCCAGGGTCTCCACGGCGGCCAGCACGCGGGTGCGTGCGTCCGCGCTGACCGACGGATGGTCGTTCAGGACCCGCGACACCGTGGCGACGGAGACCCCCGCCTCGGCAGCGACGTCCTTGATGCTCGCCATCGCCGCTCCACCTCCTTGTGGATCGTGCTTGTGGACCGTGCGTGGAATCGATTACATCCACGTGGTGTAGAGGATTGGAATCGATTACACGGGCCTTGGCAAGACCCCGAGACCGGATCGTGATGTCGCGGGCCGCGCGGGGGCGGATCAGGCTGGGAGGAGCACGAGTCGTTCCTCATCAGGCCATGGAGGGCCGGAGCGGAGAAGTCATGACAGCGGCCACTCACGACGAGGTTCCCGTCGCTCTCGCGGGCGACGGACTGGACGTACGCACCCAGCCCATCGGCGGCGGCATGTCCGTCGGCTTCTTCCGGCTGCCCGAGGGCACCGACATGGGCCCCGCCCTCAAGGGCCTCGACGGCGACGCCTGCCAATGCCCGCACTGGGGCTACCTGTTGAAGGGCCGGCTGAAGATGCTGACGGCGGCCGGTGAGGAGGAGTACGAGGCGGGCCAGGCCTACTACTGGGGTCCCGGCCATGTCCCGGTGGCCCTGGAGGACTGCGAGTTCGTGGAGTTCTCACCGACCGAGGAGTTCCAGACGGTGATCGACCACGTGACGTCGCAGGTGGGGTAGCCGGTACCGGCGCGCGGGAGCCAGCGCGACGATCACGTTCTCGACCCGGCCCGTCATGCCGAACACCGCCGACCCACGGCCGCGGTCGTCGCCCCCCGCTTCGCCTGCCCTGGCGCGTCGAAGACCAGGACCCCGCCGTCGGCGCCGAGGCGCGGGGCGGCACCGTGGTCACCGAGCACGGCGTCCGTCACCTCCGATACCGCTGCGCCACTGCCGCGAAGGCGGCCTTGGGTTCCCACTCCATGTCGGGGTAGGTCTGCCCCCGGCGCCCCTCGAGGAGTTTGACGATGCCCAGGCCGGCCCGGTCCAGATCGTCCCTGGGATCCCCGTCCGGGCGGTGCGGGAAGCCAGGCAGGGCGAACAGGAACACGAACGCGCTGTCCACGCCCTCGGTGTCGTAGATCTCCAGCAGTTCGCTCAGATATGCGGCCTGGCCGTCCTCGTCACGCTCGTACGTGCCGTTCAGCCGCACGGGGGCCTTGGTCTCCGGGTCGTACTCGACCACTTCCAGTACCCGCCCACCGCGGTCTCCCGCGCCGCGGTAGGCGGCGGTGCCGAACCCGGTGACGGCGAGCGGCTTCGGGCCTTGGACCAGGGTGCGCACCGCGTCCCGGAACCGGTCGGCGACCTCGGCGGAGCGGATCAGCTCGAACGTCACGATGTCGAAGGGAGTCCAGTCGACCTGCTCGAACTGGATGGCTGCGTAGGTGAGTCTGCCCTGGAACCGCTCGCGGACCGTGGCCGCGGCGTCGCGGAGGAACGCGTTGATGCGCACGCCGAGCTCACGCATCGCTTCGGCCCGCCGGTCGGGCCGGCTCATCAGCTGCTCGGCCCGTTCCTCAGGGCTCCCTCCAGGCAGGAACCCGCGGTTCATCACGCTCAGCTCGACCCCTGCGACGAACACAACCGCGGCCCCCTGCCGCCGGAGCCGTTCCGCTCGCTCGGCGCAGTCGCGGAAGAGCGTGAGGATCTGCTCCGGATCCAGCTCCAGCGGATAGGGCGAGAACCAGACCTCCAGGCCGAGCTCGGCGGCGGCACCGGCGGCCAGCTCCAGTCGGTCCGGGTCGCCGCCGATGATCTGGATCGCGTTGCAGTGCAGGTCGTCGCGGATGATGGCGAGCTCACGACGGACCACCACGGGGTCGAAGTGCTCGCGGGACATCTGGCCGTGCACGACGAATCCGGTGTCGTAGGTCATTCCTCTTGCGCGCATGGTGACGTCCTCTCTGTCGGTCTCGTCGGGTCGAGGCTGACAAGAAAAGTGCGTGCACGCAAGTTTGCGTGCACGCATTTCTGTGTGGAATGCTGACCTCGTGACGACACCACGACCTGGGCTGCGGGAGCGGAAGAAGCAAGCCACGCGCGAGGCACTGCGCGAGGCGGCCCTGCGCCTGGCCGTGGAGCGCGGACCGGACCAGGTGCGGGTCGAGGACATCGCCGAGGCGGCCGGGGTCTCGCCGCGCACCTACAACAACTACTTCGCCAGCCGCGAGCAGGCGATCGTCGCCGCTGTCACCGCAGACCGGGAGGCGCGGATCGCGGAGGCGGTCGCGGCCCGGCCCGCAGGAGTGCGTCTGGCCGACGCCGTCACCGAAGCCGTGGTCGAGCAGTACACGAACACCGGCGAGCGCGAACACGAGGCGCTGCTGCTGATCACCACCCGGACCACGCTGCGCGACGCGTTCCTCGACGCCACCGCCGACATCGAGCCCCCTCTCGCGGCGGTGATCGCTGAACGCCTTGGCGACGCCGGGGCGCACACAGCCCGCGTTCTCGCGGCGAGTGTGGCCGCGGCGGTTCGCATCGCCTTGGAAGGCTGGCTTCAGCCGGCCGGGGACGCCGGGAACGCCGGGAACGCCGGGAACTCCGGAGGGCTGGTCGTGCCCTCCGGCCCCCTGCCCGACCAGCTCCGCGCGGCACTCTCCCCGCTCGCACCCGCGCTCGACGCCGCCGAGCGACGCACCCAGCCGTGAAGCCGGCCCGACTGGGGCACCAGAACCCCTCAACCGGGCAGTCCCACACGGCCACGAGACCCTCTCCAGCGCCACCCCCGCCACCACGGGGAGACTCTCCCGCGCGGCCCCGCCTCCAGCGTCCCGGCCCCCGTCGCGAGCCGCCCCCGCAGCCCGACGAGCCCGGACCCGCCGCTGCCCGCCGACCGTGGCACCTCGTCGTTCTCCACCGTCGGCACCACCCGCGCCCCCTCTCTCCGCGGAGCCACCACGCGCCGCCGCAGCGCCCGGCACGCAGCAGCCCCCCGGATCCGGCTGACCGCCGGAGGCTGTCAGTGCCGACCGGTACCGTCGGATCATGACCGATCAGGCGGGGGCCTCCACGGGCGAACGACGGCTGGCCGTACTCGAAGGCGTGCTGGAGCGCATCACGTACGCCAACGAGGACAACGGCTACACGGTCGCCCGCGTCGACACCGGTAGGGGCGGCGGCGACCTCCTCACCGTCGTCGGCGCGCTGCTCGGCGCCCAGGTGGGGGAGTCCCTGCGGATGGAGGGGCGTTGGGGCTCCCACCCGCAGTACGGCAAGCAGTTCACCGTCGAGAATTACACGACCGTCCTGCCGGCCACCGTCCAGGGCATCCGCCGCTATCTCGGTTCAGGGCTCGTCAAGGGTATCGGCCCGGTCTTCGCCGACCGCATCACCCAGCACTTCGGCACGGACACCCTGAAGATCATCGAGGAGGAGCCGAAGCGGCTCGTCGAGGTCCCCGGCCTCGGCCCCAAGCGCACCAAGAAGATCGCCGACGCCTGGGAGGAGCAGAAGGCGATCAAGGAGGTCATGCTCTTCCTCCAGACCGTCGAGGTCTCCACCTCCATCGCCGTGCGCATCTACAAGAAGTACGGCGACGCCTCGATCTCCGTCGTGAAGAACCAGCCCTACCGGCTCGCCTCCGACGTCTGGGGCATCGGCTTCCTCACCGCCGACAAGATCGCCCAGTCCGTCGGCATCCCGCACGACAGCCCGGAGCGGGTGAAAGCCGGTCTCCAGTACGCCCTTTCGCAGTCCACCGACCAGGGGCACTGCTACCTCCCCGAGGAGCAGCTGATCGCCGACGCGGTCAAGCTCCTCCAGGTCGACACCGGCCTGGTCATCGAGTGCCTCGCCGAACTCGCCCTGCCCGACGAGGACTCGGGCGAGCCCGGCGTCGTCCGCGAGAAGCTCCCGGGCCCCGACGGCCACGAGGTCACCGCCGTCTACCTCGTCCCCTTCCACCGCGCCGAACTCTCCCTCGCCGCCCAGCTGTTGCGCCTCCTGCGCACCGACCAGGACCGGATGCCCGGTTTCCGGGACGTGGCCTGGGACAAGGCGCTCGGCTGGCTGAAAAGCCGTACGGGCACCGACCTCGCCCCCGAGCAGGAGGCCGCCGTCAAGCTGGCGCTGACCAAGAAGGTCGCCGTCCTCACCGGCGGTCCCGGCTGCGGCAAGTCCTTCACCGTGCGCTCGATCGTGGAGCTGGCCCGCGCCAAGAAGGCCAAGGTCGTCCTCGCCGCCCCGACCGGCCGGGCCGCCAAGCGTCTCGCCGAGCTCACCGGCGCCGACGCCTCCACCGTCCACCGGCTCCTGGAGCTGAAGCCCGGCGGCGACGCGGCCTACGACAAGGACCGCCCGCTCGACGCCGACCTGGTGGTGGTCGACGAGGCGTCCATGCTGGACCTGCTGCTCGCCAACAAGCTGGTGAAGGCCGTACCCCCGGGCGCGCACCTGCTGTTCGTCGGGGACGTCGACCAACTGCCCAGCGTCGGGGCCGGAGAGGTCCTGCGCGACCTCCTCGCCGACGGCGGCCCGGTCCCCGCGGTGCGCCTCACGCGCGTGTTCCGGCAGGCCCAGCAGTCCGGTGTGGTCACCAACGCGCACCGCATCAACGCCGGGCAGCACCCCGTCACCGACGGCATGAAGGACTTCTTCCTCTTCGTCGAGGACGACACCGAGGAGGTCGGCCGGCTCACAGTGGATGTGGCGGCCCGTCGGATTCCGGCCAAGTTCGGCCTCGACCCGCGCCGGGACGTCCAGGTGCTCGCGCCCATGCACCGGGGCCCCGCGGGCGCCGGCACCCTCAACGGCCTGCTCCAGCAGGCCATCACCCCGGGCCGCCCCGACCTCGCCGAGAGGCGGTTCGGCGGCCGGGTCTTCCGGGTCGGCGACAAGGTCACCCAGATTCGCAACAATTACGAGAAGGGCGCCAACGGTGTCTTCAACGGCACGGTGGGCGTGGTCACCTCGCTCGACCCGGTCGACCAGCGCCTCACCGTGTTGACGGACGAGGACGAGGAGGTGCCCTACGAGTTCGACGAACTGGACGAACTGGCCCACGCGTACGCGGTGACCATCCACCGTTCCCAGGGCAGCGAGTATCCGGCCGTGGTGATCCCGGTCACCACCAGCGCCTGGATGATGCTCCAGCGGAACCTGCTGTACACGGCGGTCACCCGGGCGAAGAAGCTGGTCGTCCTCGTCGGTTCGCGCAAGGCGATCGGTCAGGCGGTGCGCACGGTCTCGGCGGGACGGCGCTGTACGGCGCTGGACTTCCGGCTCGCGGGCCTGTGACGGGCGTCAATCGTGAGGCAGCGCAAAAAATGATCGATCAAATGAGTCACGTGGGTCACAGAGCTCTTCCGGAAGCGGTTGCGGAGGGGCAGGATGAGCAAGTTGGCGGCACTCAGTGCCGCTGATACGCCCAACGGCCGACCCCGAGTGCACTCTCCTGCGCCAAATGGGGGATGGTAGAGACAGTCAGGGCAACCTCGAAGAAGAGGCACAACGTCGGTGAGGGATGACGTGAGCGACAACTCTGTAGTAGTGCGGTACGGCGATGGCGAGTACACCTACCCGGTGATCGACAGCACCGTCGGCGACAAGGGCTTCGACATCGGGAAGCTCCGCGCCCAGACCGGTCTGGTCACCCTGGACAGCGGCTACGGCAACACCGCCGCGTACAAATCCGCCATCACCTATCTCGACGGTGAGGCCGGCATCCTCCGGTACCGCGGCTACCCGATCGAGCAGCTGGCCGAGCGCTCCACGTTCCTGGAGGTCGCCTACCTCCTGATCAACGGTGAGCTTCCGACCGTCGACGAGCTCTCGGTCTTCAAGAACGACATCACGCAGCACACCCTGCTGCACGAGGACGTCAAGAACTTCTACCGGGGCTTCCCGCGCGACGCCCACCCGATGGCCATGCTGTCCTCGGTCGTCTCCGCGCTGTCCACGTTCTACCAGGACAGCCACAACCCCTTCGACGAGAAGCAGCGCAACCTCTCGACGATCCGCCTGCTCGCCAAGCTTCCGACGATCGCGGCGTACGCGTACAAGAAGTCGATCGGTCACCCGTTCGTCTACCCGCGCAACGACCTCGGTTACGTGGAGAACTTCCTGCGCATGACCTTCTCGGTCCCCGCGCAGGAGTACGAGCCCGACCCGGTCGTCGTCTCCGCCCTGGACAAGCTGCTCATCCTGCACGCGGACCACGAGCAGAACTGTTCGACCTCCACGGTCCGCCTCGTCGGCTCGTCCCAGGCGAACATGTTCGCGTCGATCTCCGCCGGCATCAACGCCCTGTGGGGCCCGCTGCACGGCGGTGCCAACCAGTCCGTGCTGGAGATGCTGGAGGGCATCCAGACCTCCGGCGGTGACGTCGACTCCTTCATCCGCAAGGTGAAGAACAAGGAGGACGGCGTCCGGCTGATGGGCTTCGGCCACCGGGTCTACAAGAACTTCGACCCGCGCGCGAAGATCATCAAGGCCGCCGCGCACGACGTCCTCTCGGCCCTCGGCAAGTCCGACGAGCTGCTGGACATCGCGCTCAAGCTGGAGGAGCACGCGCTCTCCGACGACTACTTCGTCTCGCGCAGCCTCTACCCGAACGTCGACTTCTACACGGGCCTGATCTACCGCGCCATGGGCTTCCCGACCGAGATGTTCACGGTCCTGTTCGCCCTCGGCCGCCTCCCGGGCTGGATCGCCCAGTGGCACGAGATGATCAAGGAGCCGGGTTCCCGTATCGGCCGCCCGCGCCAGATCTACACGGGCGTGGTGGAGCGGGACTTCGTGCCGGTGGAGGAGCGCTGACACCTGCTGGTGAGCTTGGGGGCGTCGCTGGGGCGGCGCCCCTTCGGTGTTTCCGGTGTGCGGATGCGTCCCGCAGCGGCCGACCGCGCCAGATCTGGACGGGCGTGGTGAAGCGCGACTTCATCCCCGTAGCGCAGCGCTCACAGGACTGACCTGTCTTTTCAGGGGCGCGGGGAACTGCGCGACCAGCCCCCACCGGCCCGCAGCCGACGACGAAACCGTAGTTCCGGCTGGATCCGCGAAGCGAAAAGCGGAAGGCGCCCTGGCGACGGTCCCCCCACGGGCCGGCGTCCAGGGCGCCTTCCCATGTCCCGGTGCGGATTCCCCCCACGGGATCCGGCCGGGCGTCTGAGAGACCAGCGCCTGAAATCGCTGTCTTTCCGGTACTGCTGTCACTGCGGTTGAGCAGAACGAGCAAAACTCCTCGTACTACTCGTGTGTGCGGTCTGCCGGGACAACGCACGGTCGGGAGGGCCGCTCAAAGCTTCCCTATGTGCGTGCCCCGGCAACGCAGCTCCGAGGAAGTCCCCCAAGACATCCTCAGACGTCAGGAGGCGCCCCCCAAGACGCTGCCTGACATCGCCAACTTAGACCTTCGAACCCCTTCGATGGTTACGTTCGCGTCACTGTGATCTGCGTCTCTTGCATATGTCCGTTAGATACGCAAGAGCCCGGATACGGCGATCGGGACCCCAGCGTAAGGACGATGCGCGAGTCTTGTGAAGAGCTTATGTGAGCGTGGCTCCGGACTCCAGAGGGGGTCCGTCAAAGGATCCTCAACGGAAGGCACGCAGCCGCAGGCTGTTGGTCACCACGAACACCGAGGAGAACGCCATCGCCGCCCCGGCGATCATCGGTTTCAGCAGCCCGGCCGCGGCTAGCGGCAGCGCGGCCACGTTGTACCCGAAGGCCCACACGAGATTGCCCTTGATCACGGACAGGGTGCGCCGGGAGAGCCGGATCGCGTCCGCGGCCACCCGCAGGTCCCCGCGCACCAGCGTCAGATCCCCCGCCTCGATCGCCGCGTCCGTCCCGGTCCCCATGGCGAGCCCCAGGTCGGCGGCGGCGAGCGCGGCCGCGTCGTTGACCCCGTCGCCGACCATCGCGACGACCCGTCCCTCGCCCTGGAGCCGCCGTACGGCCTCGACCTTGTCCTCGGGCAGCACCTCGGCGATCACCTCGTCGATGCCGACCGCCCGGGCCACCGCCTCGGCCACCGCCCGGTTGTCCCCGGTCAGCAGCACCGGCGTGAGCCCCAGCGCCCGCAGTGACCGCACCGCCTCCGCGCTGGTCTCCTTGACCGCGTCGGCGACGGCCAGGACGCCGCGGGCCACACCGTCCCACCCGACGACGACAGCCGTACGGCCGCCCCGCTCGGCCTCTTCCTTCACCCGGGCCAGCTCGGCGGGCAGCACGTCGAAAAGGCGCCCCACGGCCACCTCATGGCCCTCCACGCGCCCGCGTACGCCCTTCCCGGGGACGTTCTCGAACCGCTCGGCCCCCGGCAGCGGCCCGACCTTCTCCTCGGCGCCCACGGCGACCGCCCGGGCCACGGGATGCTCGGAGGCGTGCTCCAGGGCGCCTGCGAGCCGCAGCACCTGCTTCTCGTCGGCGCCGTCGACGACGTAGACCTCCTGAAGCGTCATGCGGCCCGTGGTGACCGTGCCGGTCTTGTCCAGGACGACGGTGTCGACGCGCCGCGTGGACTCCAGGACCTCCGGACCCTTGATGAGGATGCCGAGCTGGGCGCCGCGGCCGGTGCCGACCATCAGCGCGGTCGGCGTGGCCAGCCCCAGTGCGCACGGGCAGGCGATGATGAGCACGGCGACGGCCGCGGTGAACGCGGCGACAGTGTCCCCGGTGACGCCCAGCCAGCCCCCGAAGGTGGCCGTCGCGATCAGGACGACGGCCGGCACGAAGACCGCGGAGACCCGGTCGGCCAGCCGCTGCACCTGCGCCTTGCCGTTCTGCGCGTCCTCCACCAGCTGTGCCATCCGCGCCAGCCGCGTGTCGGCCCCGACCCGGGTCGCCGCCACGACGATCCGCCCGCCGGCGTTGACGGTCGCGCCGGTGACGACATCCCCGACGCCGACGTCCACCGGTACCGACTCGCCGGTCAGCACGGAGGCGTCCACGGCCGAGGCGCCCTCGACGACGGTGCCGTCGGTCGCGATCTTCTCGCCGGGCCGTACGACGAACCGGTCCCCCACCTCCAGCCGTTCCGCCGGAATCCGCACCTCCCGTCCGTCCCGCAGCACGGAGACGTCCTTGGCGCCGAGCTCCATCAGGGCCCGGAGAGCGGCCCCCGCGCGGCGTTTGGCGCGGGCCTCCAGATAGCGGCCGAGGAGGATGAAGGCGGTGACTCCGGCGGCCACTTCGAGATAGGTCGTCGAGGCGCCGTCCATGCCGCCGACGGTGAGCTCGAACCGCTCCCGCATGCCCGGCATGCCCGCGTCACCGAAGAACAGCGCCCACAGGGACCAGCCGAACGCGGCGAGGGTCCCGACCGAGACGAGGGTGTCCATGGTGGCCGCGCCGTGCCGGGTGTTCGTCCAGGCGGCCCGGTGGAAGGGCCACGCGCCCCAGACGACGACGGGCGAGGCGAGGGTCAGGGCGAGCCACTGCCAGTTGTCGAACTGGAGGGTGGGGGCCATGGAGAGCACGACGACCGGGACGGCGAGCGCGACCGAGACGAGGAGCCGCTGCCGCAGGGCGGTGAGCTCGGGGTCGGTGTCGTCGCGGCTCTCGGGCCCTCGCGCCGCGGGCGCCGGCTCCTGTGCCGTGTAGCCCGTCTTCACGACGGTCGCGATCAGGTCGGCGACGTCGACCCCCGCGGGGTAGCTGACCCGGGCCTTCTCGGTCGCGTAGTTGACGCTGGCGCTGACCCCGTCCATCCGGTTGAGCTTCTTCTCGACGCGGGCGGCACAGGAGGCACAGGTCATCCCGCCGATGACGAGTTCGACTTCGGACACGGGCGCGGTCGGGGCCGTGGTGGACATGTTCCCTACTCCGGAAAACGGTCGAGCCGCGACAGGCTGTCGGTCACCGACGGCCTGTCGCGGCACCCCTCGGGCGATCAGGCCTTGCCGACGAGTTCGAAACCGGCCTCGTCCACGGCGGCCCGCACGGCTTCCTCGTCCAGCGGCTCCGCCGACACGACCGTCACCTCGCCGGTGGAGGCGACCGCCTTCACCGAGCTGACCCCCGCGATCTCGGAGATCTCACCGGAAACGGAACCCTCACAGTGCCCGCAGCTCATCCCGCTCACCTTGTAGACGGCGGTGACGGAACCCGGGGTATCGGTCTGGGCGGTCATGTCGTTCTCCTCGTGGAGGCGTGTGGGGTTACTGCATCACAGCCTATACCCCTAGGGGGTATTTCTCCAAGAGTGGTCGGCCGTCTCGCACGGGCGCGTCAGTGACCAGTCACGATGGACCGGCAGACGAGAACGGCGATGGAGACGTGGATGCGAGCGGTTGTCTTCGAACACTACGGCGAACCCGCACAGGTGCAGGACGTGCCCGACCCCCACCCGGCGGAGCACGGAGCGGTCGTCCGGGTGGAAGCCACCGGCCTCTGCCGCAGCGACTGGCACGGCTGGCAGGGCCACGACCCCGACATCACCCTCCCGCACGTGCCGGGCCACGAACTCGCGGGCGTGGTCGAGGCGGTCGGCCCCGGGGTGAGCGGCTGGCGCCCGGGCGACCGGGTCACCGTCCCCTTCGTCTGCGCCTGCGGCACCTGCGCGGCCTGCGCGTCCGGCGACCACCAGATCTGCGAGCGCCAGACCCAGCCCGGCTTCACCCACTGGGGCTCGTTCGCGCAGTACGTGGCGCTGGACCACGCCGACGTGAACCTCGTGGCCGTACCGGGGGGCATGTCCTTCGCCACGGCCGCCTCCCTGGGCTGCCGTTTCGCCACGGCGTTCAGGGCGGTCGTGCAGCAGGGCGGGGTCGGCGCGGGGGAGTGGGTCGCGGTGCACGGGTGCGGCGGGGTGGGTCTGTCCGCGGTGATGATCGCGGCGGCCTCGGGAGCCCGGGTGGTGGCCGTGGACGTGTCGTCGCGGGCCCTGGACCTGGCGAGGCAGTTCGGCGCCGCGCACACCGTGGACGCGACGGCCGCGCCGGACACCGCGACGGCGATCCGCGAGGTGACCGGCGGCGGGGCCCATGTGTCCCTGGACGCGCTCGGCTCACCCGCCACCTGCGCGGCCTCCGTCGACTCCCTGCGCCGTCGCGGCCGGCACGTCCAGGTCGGCCTGCTTCCCTCGCCGGACGGGACGACACCGGTGCCCATGGCCCGCGTGATCGCCCTGGAGCTCGAACTCCTCGGCAGCCACGGCATGGCCGCCCACACCTACCCGCCGATGCTGGAGCTGGTCCGGGCGGGCGTCCTGCGACCGGACCTGCTGGTCACGTCCACGATCGCGCTGGACGCGGCCCCGGACGCCCTCGCGGCGATGGGCACGGCCCCCGGAGCGGGGGTGACGGTCATCGAGCCGTGGCGTTGAGGGCGGTCCACTCGCGGTCGAGGAGGCCCATGACCACCCAGTCCACCCACTCCCCGTCCCGCAGGTCGGACTCCCGCCGCACGCCCTCGACCGTGAACCCGGCCTTCTCGTAGACCCGCAGGGCGCGGGCGTTGTGGCGGTAGACCTCCAGCTCGACGCGGTGCAGGCCGAGCCGCTCGAAGCCGTACCCGACGATCAGGCGGGTGGCCTCGGTGCCGAGTCCGCGTCCGCGCCCCCGGGGGCCGAGGAGCGTGCGGAACGTGCAGCTCCGGGCCTGGGCGTCCCACTCGTGGAGGACGACCTCGCCGACCAGTTCGCCGGTGGCGCGGTCCGTGACGGCGAGGTCGAGGCGGTCGGGCTGCTCGGACCGGGAGCCGTACCAGGAGCGCAGCCGCTCCAGGGTGAGTTCGGCGGCGGGGGTGCCGGTGAAGCGGGCCACCTCGGGGTCCTCGATGATCTCCGCCATGACCTCGGCGTCCGCCTCCGTGAACGGCCGCAGGATCGTCTGGTCGCCGGTCAGCACGGGTTTGACGGAGAAGTCGCTCATGCGCCGACTGTGTCAGACGCGGCCACCTCCCGGCCCGCGGTTTTCCGCGGCCCGGCGGGGCGGGCGCCCGCGGCCCGTCCGGCGCCGCCCTAGTCCTCTCTCCGCCCCCGGTTCCCCGGCCGGGACGCGACCCACGCGCGCACGGTGTCGGCGTACCAGAAGGGCTTGCCGCCCTCGACGTGGTCGGGCGGCGGCAGCAACCCGTGCTTGCGGTACGACCGCACGGTGTCCGGCTGCACACGGATGTGCGCGGCGATCTCCTTGTACGACCAGAGCCTTCGGTCGGTCATGTGGTGCACCTCCCCGCGCGCACCGCGGCGGCGGCCGGGAACGGCCGTCGGGGGTACCGGGCGCTGCGCTGGCGATCACAGAAGCCTGTGCCCACGTGAACGACGTACGGCGACCGTCGGTCAGGGCTTGTGTGCCGGGTGTGACGGGGAGTCCGCGTACGCGGGACATGTGTGACACGGAGGGGGCGTTTGTGACAGAGGTGACGCAAAGGCGCGCGCGGGCGCGAGGGCGCGGCGCGTTGACATCCGGGGGCCCCGGACCTCGTGGCCGCCCCGCGGCCGGTGGGCCGGACCCGCTGCGCCGGGCCCGGCCCACCGGATCAGGAACTACGCCCCGCAGGACCGCAAAAACGCCCTGGTCCGCTGCGCGATCGGCAACGGCTTGTCCGGCTCGCACGGATACATGTCCTGCTCGACGATCGCGAACAGATCCACGTCCAGCTTCTGCGCGGCCTCCAGCACGGGACCGAGCGCCGGCACACCCGAAGGCGGCTCGCACATCACACCCTGTGCCACGGCCGGCCCGAACGGCGTGCCCTTGGCCCGCACGTCCGCCAGGATCTCCGGGTCCACCTGCTTGAGGTGCAGGTACCCGATCCGCGAGCCGTACGTCTCGATCAGCTTGACGCTGTCGCCGCCGCAGTACGCGTAGTGCCCGGTGTCCAGGCACAGCGACACCAGGCCGGAGTCCGTGGCGTCCAGGAAGCGGACCACGTTCTCCTCGCTGTCGATGTGGGTGTCGGCGTGCGGGTGGACGACGATCTGGAGGCCGTACTCGTCCTTCACCCGCTGCCCGAGCCGCTCGGTCAGCGTGCTGAGGTTGCGCCACTGCTCGGGCGTGAGGGTGTCGGACTCCAGCACCTCACCCGTCTTGTCGTCCCGCCAGAACGACGGGATCACGACCAGGTGCCTCGCGCCCATCGCCTGCGCCAGCACCGCGTTGTCCGCGACGTGGGCCCAGGTCTTCTCCCACACGGCCTCGCCGTGGTGCAGGCCGGTGAAGACGGTGCCCGCGGACACCTTCAGGCCACGCCGGGAGACCTCTTCGGTGAGGACTGCCGGATCGGTCGGCAGGTACCCGTACGGTCCCAGCTCGATCCACTCGTAGCCGGAGTCCGCGACCTCGTCGAGGAAGCGCTGCCAGGGGACCTGCTGGGGGTCGTCGGGGAACCACACGCCCCAGGAGTCCGGAGCCGAGCCGATCCGGATGCGGGACAGTGAGGGCTGAGGTGCGGGCGCTGTCATGCCGGTCAGCTTCGGTTCGGAAAGCAAGCGCTGTCAAGGTCTCGTCCGAATGTCTGGACAAAACATTGACAGGGCTCCTCGTGCGGGGCTACAAACGCCCAGAGAGCCGACGCAGGTACGAAGGGAAGCCGATGGGGTACGACCTGATCACCATGGGGCGGATCGGTGTGGACCTGTATCCACTCCAGACCGGTGTCCCGCTGCCGCAGGTGACGTCCTTCGGCAAGTTCCTCGGGGGCTCGGCGACGAACGTCGCGGTGGCCGCCTCCCGCCTGGGACGACGGACCGCGGTGATCACCCGCACCGGCGACGACCCCTTCGGCGCCTATCTGCACGAGGCCCTCCAGGGCTTCGGTGTCGACGACCGCTGGGTCACCCCGGTACCCGGCCTGCCGACCCCGGTCACCTTCTGCGAGGTCTTCCCGCCGGACGACTTCCCGCTGTACTTCTACCGGCAGCCCAAGGCCCCGGACCTGGAGATCGACGCCCACGAGCTGGACCTCGACGCCATCCGCGGGGCGAGCGTCTTCTGGGTCACCGGCACCGGCCTGAGCGAGGAGCCCAGCCGTACGGCGACGCTGGCGGCCCTCGCCCACCGCGCCAAGTCCGGCACCACGGTCTTCGACCTGGACTGGCGTCCCATGTTCTGGAAGGACCCGGACGCGGCCCGCCCCTTCTACGAAGAGGCCCTGCGGCACACCACCGTCGCCGTCGGCAACCTCGACGAGGTCGAGGTCGCCACCGGGGTGCGCGAGCCCCGCGAGGCGGCCCGGGCGCTGCTGGACGCCGGTGTCGAGCTCGCGGTCGTCAAGCAGGGCCCCAAGGGTGTCCTCGCCGTCGACAGCAAGGGCAACGAGGCCGAGGTCCCGCCCCTGCCCGTGAACGTCCTCAACGGCCTCGGCGCCGGAGACGCCTTCGGCGGCTCCCTCGTCCACGGCCTCCTCGAAGGCTGGGACCTGGAGAAGATCATGAGCCACGCCAACGCGGCCGGCGCCATCGTCGCCTCCCGTCTGGAGTGCAGCTCGGCGATGCCGACGACCGACGAGATCGAGCGCGCGATCGCGGCGGGAGCGGTTCTGTGAGCGTCGACCTCGCGGAACTCGTCCGCCTGCGCGCCGAACGCCCCGAGGCGATCGCCGAAGCCGCCGCCCGTCGTACCCGGCGGCCCCTCCTGAACGACAACGGCCGCCTCATGATCGTCGCCGCCGACCACCCCGCCCGGGGCGCACTCGGCGTCGGCGGCAACCGCATGGCCATGGCCAACCGCGCCGACCTGCTGGAGCGCCTCAGCCTGGCGCTGTCCCGCCCCGGCGTCGACGGCGTCCTCGCGACCGCCGACATCCTCGACGACCTGCTCCTCCTGGGCGCCCTCGACGGCAAGGTCGTCATGGGCTCCATGAACCGCGGCGGCCTCCAGGGCGCGAGCTTCGAGCTCGACGACCGCTTCACCGGCCATCGCCCCGAGGACATCGAGCGGCTCGGCTTCGACGCCGGGAAGCTGCTCCTGCGCATCGACTACGACGACCCGGGCTCCCTCACCACCATGGAGTCCACGGCCCGCGCCATCGACGACATGGCCGCCCGAAAACTCCCCGTCTTCGTCGAGCCGTTCATCAGCGGCCGCACCACCGAGGGCAAGGTCAGGAACGACCTGTCCGCCGAGGCCGTCACCAAGTCGATCGCCATCGCCTCGGGGCTGGGCGGCAGTTCGGCCTACACCTGGCTCAAGGTCCCGGTCTGCGACAACCCTGACGACATGGGCGAGGTCATGGCCGCCTCCACGCTGCCCGCCGTGCTCCTGGGCGGCGAGGTCGGCGACGACCAGGACGGCGCGTACGAGAAGTGGCGCGGCGCCCTGCAACTGCCCACCGTGCGCGGCCTGGTGGTTGGCCGCTCGCTGCTGTACCCGGCGGACGGCGACGTGGCCGCCGCCGTGGACACCGCCGTAGGACTGCTGTGAGGGCCGCCGCATGACACACAACGAGCTGTACGTCCCCAAGGGTGGCTCGACCAACGCCCAGTACGCGGTGGACATCGACCCCAAGCGGGCCGGCTGGACCCACAGCAGCCTGCGCGTCGTCGAGCTGGCACCCGGCGGCACGCACACCTTCACCTCCGGTGACAGCGAGTGGATCGTGCTTCCGCTGGAAGGCGGCTGTACCGTCCGCACAGGTACCGAAGAGTTCCAACTCCTGGGCCGGGAGAGCGTGTTCGCCGGAGTCTCGGACTTCGCGTACGTGCCCCGGGACGCCCAGGCATCGATCGCCTCCGGCGCGGGAGGCCGCTTCGCCCTGGCAGGAGCGAAGTGCGAGCGACGACTCCCCGCCCGCTACGGCCCCGCGCCGGAGGTCCCCGTCGAAGAGCGTGGCAGCGGCACGCAGTTGCGGCACGTGCGCAACTTCGCCTCCGCCGACGCCTTCGACTGCGACAAGCTCATCGCCGTCGAGGTCGTCACGCCGGGCGGCAACTGGTCCTCGTACCCGCCGCACAAGCACGACGAGAACCGGCCCGGTGTGGAAGCCGAGTTGGAGGAGATCTACTACTTCGAGATCGACGGCCCGAACGGTTTCGGCTATCAGCGCGTATCTCCCTCCCATGAGGGCGGTTCCGACGTCCTCGCCGAGGTCCGCTCCGGCGACGCCGTCCTCGTCCCCGACGGATGGCACGGCCCGTCCATCGCCCAGCCCGGCCACGACATGTACTACCTGAACGTCATGGCGGGACCGGGCGAGACGCGGGAGTGGCGGATCTGCTTCCACCCGGACCACACCGAGGGGTACCGATGACGATCCGCCTGACCGTCGCGCAAGCGCTGGTCCGCTTCCTCGCCGCCCAGTACACCGAACGCGACGGCGCACGGCAGCGGTTGATCTCCGCGACCTGGGGCATCTTCGGCCACGGCAACGTCGCCGGGCTCGGCCAGGCACTCGTCGAGTACGCCGACGACATGCCGTACCACCAGGGCCGCAACGAGCAGTCCATGGTGCACGCGGCCGTCGGCTACGCGCGTCAGTCGGGCCGCCTGTCCACGCACGCGGTGACGACGTCGATCGGCCCCGGCGCGACCAACCTGGTCACCGGCGCCGCCCTCGCCACCATCAACCACCTGCCGGTCCTGCTGCTCCCCGGCGACATCTTCGCCACCCGTGTCGCCGACCCGGTCCTCCAGCAGCTCGAAGTGCCGTACGCGGGCGACATCAGCGTCAACGACTGTCTGCGGCCCGTCTCGAAGTACTTCGACCGCGTCACCCGGCCCGAGGCCCTGATCCCGGCCGCCCTCCAGGCGATGCGGGTCCTCACCGACCCCGTGGAGACCGGCGCGGTGACGCTCGCCCTCCCGCAGGACGTCCAGGCCGAGGCCTACGACTGGCCCGAGGAGTTCTTCGCCGAGCGCACCTGGACCGTACGGCGGCCGGGCGCCGACCCCACCGAACTCGCCGAAGCCGTCACTGCGATCAGGTCGGCTCAGCGGCCCCTCGTCGTCGCCGGCGGTGGAGTCCACCACAGCCGCGCCGAGGAGGCCCTCGCCGAGTTCGCCGCCGCCACCGGCATCCCGGTCGCCTCCACCCAGGCCGGCAAGGGCTCCCTGCGCCACGACCACCCCCAGGACGTCGGCGGCGTCGGCCACACCGGCACCGCCACCGCCAACGAACTCGCCCGCCAGGCCGACCTGGTGATAGGCGTCGGCACCCGCTACACCGACTTCACCACCGCCTCCGGCACCCTGTTCGCCGCCGACGGCGTCCGCTTCCTCAACCTCAACATCGCGCCCTACGACGGCCACAAGCTCGCCGGGATGCCCCTGGTCGCGGACGCCCGCAGCGGCCTGACGGAGCTCACCGAGGCACTGCAGCTGCACGCCCACCGCGTCACGAGCGTGTACACCGACGAGTACACCCTCGACAAGGAGCGCTGGGAGCAGCGCGTCGACGCCTGCTACGAGGCCGACGAACCCGACATCAGGCCGACCCAGCCGCAGGTCCTCGGCGCCCTGGACGCGCTCGTCGACGAGTCCGACGTGATCATCAACGCGGCCGGCTCCCTCCCCGGCGACCTGCACAAACTGTGGCGCGCCCGGTCGAGGGACCAGTACCACCTGGAGTACGGCTACTCCTGCATGGGCTACGAGATCCCAGCCGCCGTCGGAGTGAAGATGGCCGCCCCCGACCGCAACGTCTGGGCACTGGTCGGCGACGGCACCTACCTGATGATGCCGACGGAGATCGTCACGGCCGTACAGGAGGGGATCGCCATCAAGCTCCTCCTGATCCAGAACCACGGCTACGCCTCCATCGGCGGCCTGTCCGAGACGGTCGGCGGCGAGCGCTTCGGCACGGCGTACCGCTACCAGTCCGACGACGGCACCTACACGGGCGCCCCGCTGCCCGTGGACCTGGCCGCCAACGCGGCCAGCCTCGGTATGCGCGTGCTGCGCGCGAAGACCGTGCGCGACCTCCGCGCCGCCCTCGAAGAGGCGCGGGCCGCCGACACTCCCACTTGTGTCTACGTCGAGACCCAAACGGCAGACACAGTGTCGGGCGCGCCTCCGGCGCAGGCCTGGTGGGATGTTCCTGTGGCCGAGACCGCGACGCGCGCGTCCGCGGTGAAGGCCCGCGAGCTGTACGAACGGCACGTCTCAACCCGACGCCGCCATCTGTGAAAAGGAGTACTCGGTCATGACGAAGATCGTCAACCACTGGATCGGCGGCAAGACCGTCGAAGGCGCGTCGGGGAACTACGGGCCGGTCACCGACCCGGCGACCGGCGCGGTCACCACGAAGGTCGCGTTCGCCTCGGTCGACGAGGTCGACGCCGCCGTAGCCGCCGCGAAGGACGCGTTCCAGACCTGGGGCACCTCCTCGCTCGCCAAGCGGACCACCATCCTGTTCCGCTTCCGCGCGCTCCTGGAGGCGAACCGGGACGCGATCGCCGAGCTGATCACCGCCGAGCACGGCAAGGTGCACTCGGACGCGCTCGGCGAGGTCGCCCGCGGTCTGGAGATCGTGGACCTGGCGTGCGGGATCACCGTGCAGCTCAAGGGCGAGCTGTCCACCGAGGTCGCCAGCCGCGTGGACGTCGCCTCGATCCGCCAGCCGCTGGGCGTGGTCGCGGGCATCACCCCGTTCAACTTCCCGGCCATGGTGCCGATGTGGATGTTCCCGATCGCCATCGCGACCGGCAACACCTTCGTCCTCAAGCCCTCCGAGAAGGACCCCTCGGCCTCCGTCAAGATCGCCGAGCTGCTCGCCGAGGCCGGTCTGCCCGACGGTGTCTTCAACGTCGTCCACGGCGACAAGGTGGCCGTCGACCGCCTCCTGGAGCACCCGGACGTCAAGGCCGTCTCCTTCGTCGGCTCGACCCCGATCGCCCGCTACATCCACACCACCGCCTCCGCCAACGGCAAGCGCGTCCAGGCGCTGGGCGGCGCCAAGAACCACATGCTGGTCCTGCCGGACGCCGACCTGGACGCGGCCGCCGACGCCGCCGTCTCCGCCGCCTACGGCTCGGCCGGCGAGCGCTGCATGGCCATCTCCGCGGTCGTGGCCGTCGGCGCGATCGGCGACACGCTGGTCGAGAAGATCCGCGAGCGCGCCGAGAAGATCAAGATCGGCCCCGGCAACGACCCGGCCTCCGAGATGGGCCCGCTCATCACGAAGGTCCACCGCGACAAGGTGGCCTCCTACGTCGAGGGCGCCGCCGCCGAGGGTTGCGAGGTGATCCTGGACGGCACCGGCCACACCGTGGAGGGCTTCGAGGACGGCCACTGGATCGGCATCTCGCTCCTGGACAGGGTGCCCACCACCGCCAAGGCCTACCAGGACGAGATCTTCGGCCCGGTCCTGACCGTGCTGCGCGTGGACACCTACGAGGAGGGTCTGGCGCTGATCAACGCCTCCCCCTTCGGCAACGGCACCGCGATCTTCACCCGGGACGGCGGCGCCGCCCGCCGCTTCCAGCTGGAGGTCGAGGCGGGCATGGTCGGCGTGAACGTCCCGATCCCGGTCCCCGTCGGCTACCACTCCTTCGGTGGCTGGAAGGACTCGCTCTTCGGCGACCACCACATCTACGGCAACGACGGCACGCACTTCTACACCCGCGGCAAGGCCGTTACCACCCGCTGGCCCGACCCGGCCGACGCCCCGGCGGGCGTGGACCTGGGCTTCCCGCGCAACCACTGAGGCACTTCCGAGCGCCGGGCACGCACACGCGTGTCCGGCGCCCGGCCGCGCTCACTGCTTGCCGGCGGTGCCCTTCACGGCCTCGCTCAGGTCACCGGTCTCGGCGGCCGGCGGCGCCTTGACCACGGCCGTCTTCCCGAACTTCTCGAAGTCCATGGTCACGGTCATCGCGCCGATCTTCTGCTTCAGCCGCACCGGCAGGTCCTTGCCGCCGACCCAGATGTCCATGGTCATCGAGGAGGCACCGCCGGTGACCGAACCGGCGAGGCTGTCCGCGTCGCCGTAGGCGTCCTTGAACTTCCCCATCTGCGCCTGGTCGATCCGGGCCCGGTAGTGGGTCGTGCTCTGCCCGTCGACGGTCTCCTTGCCGAGGTCCTCGACGTTGTTGGCGTACTTCAGGCTCCTCATGGAGGCCGCCGGGCTCCCGCCGCCACCCCCGCTGAACGCCTGCGCGCCCTTGTCGCCGAACACGGCCGACGCGTCGATCCTCATCCACTCCTTGCCCTTGAGCGGGCCCGCGGGCTGCGGGTCGACGTCGTAGTAGTAGGCGCCGTCCACGAAGAGCATGCGCGTGGTCGGGGCGTCCTGGAGCTGCTGCATCTGGGCGGCCTTCGTGTCCATCTCGACGTCGAAGGCGTAGCCGTCGCCCCAGGAGTACGTGCCCTCCATGCTGATCGGAGCCGTGTCCGGCGTCGCCGTGGAGACCTTCACCTCGGCGGACCCCAGGTTCTCCGTCCGGTCGGTCGCCCGTGCGAGCGCCGCCATGATCGCGTCCGTCTTGTCGGCGACGTCCACCGCCTTCTTCACGCTCTCCGAGCCGCAGGCCGAGACAGCGACCATCGCCGCCGCCGTGAACCCCACCCAGGCAGCGGTGTACTTGAGCTTCATGTGCCCCCCTGTGAATGACCTTTGAGGGCAGACTTTAGCGGCACGTTTTTTCACGCCGACGCTGCGGTTCCCGTAGAGCCCGAACAGTAGAAGCGGCCGCGCGAAACTGCCGTATTCGCCACTCAATACGCTCTTGATCTACGGATTCCGCAGCTCGACCCCTATTGACGTGCCGCTTTTCGTCGGGGTTCCATGCACCACCATGACCGACACCCTCCGCCCCGCCGACACCGCCGTCCCAGAGGCGCAGGAGCACGGCCACGCCAAGCTCAACCGCTCCATCGGCGTGGTCGGCGGCACCCTCCTGACGCTGTCCTGCGTGACCCCCGCCTCCACGCTCTTCGTGGTCGTCCCCGACCTCTTCGGCTCGCTCGGCACCGCCACCGCCCTGACCATCGCCATCGGCTCCCTCCTCTGCGTCGCCGTGGCGTTCTGCTACTCCGAACTGGGCACCCTCATCCCCAGCGCGGGCGGCGAGTACGCGATGGTCTCGACGCTGGCGGGACGACTCGCGGGCTGGCTCGTCTTCGTGCTGTCCCTCCTGGTCGTGATGATCGTCCCGCCGGTGATCGCGATGGGCACGGCGGACTACCTGGCCCCGCTGATCCACCTGGACCCCTCCCTGGCGGGCGCCGGAGTCATGCTCCTGGCCACCCTCGCCGGCCTCCTCGACCTGCGCGCCAACGCGTGGATCACGGGCGTCTTCCTGGTCCTGGAGGTGATCGCGGCGGCGGTGGTGGCACTGCTGGGCTTCACACACGCGGAACGCGGCCCCAGCAGCCTGATGTCGATGCAGGTCGCGGGCGCGAACGGCGACACGGACACCGTGACGGCCATGCTGGTGGTCTCCGGACTGGCGATCGCCCTCTTCGTCACCCAGGGCTTCTCGACCGCCGTCTACCTCTCCGAGGAACTGGAGAACCCCCGCCGCAACGTGGCCCGCACGGTCCTGGCCACCCTCGCCATCTCCACCGTGATCATCCTGGTCCCGGTGGCCGCGATCACCATGGGCGCCTCCGACCTGACCGAACTGACCGGCGGCGACATCGGCACCATGGTCACCGCCTGGTCCGACTCCGCGGTCGGCACCTTCGTCAGCCTCTGCGTCGCCCTGGCGATCATCAACGCGGGCATAGTGATGGTCATCCAGAACTCCCGGGTCCTGTTCGCCTCCGCGCGCGACAAGGCCTGGCCGGCCCCGGTCAACGCCGTCTTCGCCAAGCTCGGCCGTTTCGGCTCCCCTTGGGTAGCCACCCTCGCGGTCGGCATCCCCGGAGCGGCCCTGTGCTTCGTCGACCTGGACACGCTGTACGGCGTCACGGGTGTCTCGGTGACGGGCATGTACCTGCTCGTCGCGATCGCCGCGCTGCTGTCCCGCCGCAACCACCACAGGCACACCCCGGCCTGGCGCATGCCCCTGTGGCCCGCGATGCCGGTCCTCCTGATAGCGGTCCTGGCCTACATCCTGACCCAGCAGGAGACGGAGTACCTGCTGTGGACGGGCGGCATCACGGCGGCGGCAACCTTGTACTGGGCGCTGTACCTCCGCCCGAGAGCGGAAACAAGGTGGCTCGTCTCGATTCCGGAGGTGTGAGAACTCAGGGGCGCGGGGCTGTGTCGATGTGCGGCTACCGCCGCGTGGGCGCGACCAGCCACAGCGAACCCGCACCCGGCAACCGAACGGACGAGACCGAGGTCGTAGCCGTACCGCACCTGCTGTACACCACACATCCCCATCCACCTCCAGGATGGCCCGCAGTTCAGCCCCCGGAGGGCACGTCCCCGACAGCTTCACCCCGTACCGTTGAATCATGGATCTTCGACGCCTCCGGAGGCCGCGGTGGATCGCCGCCGCGGCCTCCGTCGTCGTCCTCGCCGCTGCCGGGACATGGACGGCCGCCGCTTCTGACGACCCACCCCCGGTGCACCGCGCGGACCAGATGATGTCGATCGACGGCGTCCGCATAGACACCTCGTACTTCACCACCGACGGCGTCGAGAAGCGCCCCGCGGTCCTCCTCGGCCACGGCTTCGGCGGCAGCAAGAACGACGTACGCCAACAGGCCGAGGACCTCGCGAGAGACGGCTACGCCGTCCTCACCTGGTCCGCCCGCGGCTTCGGCAGGTCCACCGGCAAGGTCGGCCTCAACGACCCCAAGGGCGAGGTCGCCGACGTCTCCCGGCTCATCGACTGGCTGGCGAAGCAGCCCCAGGTCCGGCTCGACAAGCCCGGCGACCCCAGGGTCGGCGTCGCGGGCGCGAGCTACGGCGGCGCGATCTCCCTCCTCGCCGCCGGCCACGACCACCGCGTGGACGCCATCGCCCCGTCGATCACGTACTGGGACCTCTCGGACGCCCTCTTCCCGAACGGCGTCTTCAAGAAGCTGTGGGCCGGCATCTTCGTCAACTCCGCGGGCGGCTGCGACAAGTTCGAGCCGCGGATCTGCGCGATGTACCAGAGGGTGGCCCAGTCCGGCACCCCGGACGCGCAGGCCGAGAAGATGCTGGAGGAGCGCTCCCCGTCGGCCGTCGCCAAGGACATCAAGGTCCCCACCCTCCTCGTGCAGGGCCAGACGGACTCCCTCTTCCCCCTGAACCAGGCCGACCAGGCCGCGAAGGCGATCCGCGCCAACGGCGCCCCCGTGGACGTCGACTGGATCGCGGGCGGCCATGACGGCGGCGACCTGGAGACGGGCCGAGTCCAGGCCCGCGTGACCTACTGGTTCGACCGCTACCTGAAGGACGACAAGGCCGCCGACCCCGGCCCTGCCTTCCGCGTCACCCGCACCCTCGGCACCGACACCGGCGACGGCGAGACCCGCCTCACCGGCGTCACCGCCGACACCTACCCGGGCCTGGAGAGCGACGACCACAAGATCGCCCTGACCGGCCGGGAACAGGACTTCGCCAACCCGGCCGGCGCCAGTCCGCCCGCCGTCTCGGCCCTCCCCGGCCTCGGCGGCGGCGGCCTCTCCCAGCTCTCCTCCCTGGGCGTCGGCGTCTCCCTCGACTTCCCGGGCCAGTACGCCGCCTTCGAGTCCGCCCCGGTCGAGGACGACCTCCGGATCACCGGCTCGCCCACGGTCACCGTCCACGTGAAGTCGACGACCGACGACGCCGTCCTCTTCGCCAAGCTGTACGACGTGGGCGCGAAGGGGCAACAGACCCTGCCCTCCCAACTCGTCGAGCCGATCCGGGTCGAGGGCGCGAAGGCGGGCAAGGACGTCACGATCACCCTCCCGGCGATCGACCACGACCTCGACGACGGCCACCGCCTCCGCCTGGTCCTCGCCTCCACGGACCTCGGCTACGCCTCCCCGGCCACCCCGGCGACGTACACCGTCTCCCTGAAGGGCGACCTGAGCGTCCCCACGCCCCTCGGCGAGAAGAACACCCAGGCCCCCCTGCCCGCCTGGGTGTGGTGGCTGCCGCTGGCCGGCGCGGTGCTCGCGCTGATCCTCGTGGTGACGGGCCACCGCCGGACCACGGCCCCCGCGGCCCCCGAACCGCAGCTGAGCGAAGTCCCTCTCCAGATAACCGACTTGAGCAAGCGGTACGCCAAGTCCGCCGACCGGTACGCGGTCCGCGACCTGTCCTTCCGTGTCGAGAGGGGCCAGGTCCTCGGCCTGCTCGGGCCGAACGGCGCGGGCAAGACGACCACCCTGCGCATGCTGATGGGCCTGATCAGGCCGGACGGCGGCGAGGTCCGCGTCTTCGGCCACGCGATCGCACCCGGCGCCCCCGTGCTCTCCCGGGTCGGCGCCTTCGTCGAGGGCGCGGGCTTCCTCCCGCACCTGTCGGGCCGGGAGAACCTGGAGCTGTACTGGCAGGCCACCGGCCGCCCGCCCGAGGACGCCCACATGGACGAGGCGCTGGAGATCGCAGGTCTCGGTGACGCGCTGTCCCGCGCGGTCCGCACCTACTCCCAGGGCATGCGCCAGCGCCTGGCCATCGCCCAGGCCATGCTGGGCCTGCCGGACCTGCTCATCCTCGACGAACCGACCAACGGCCTCGACCCGCCGCAGATCCGCGAGATGCGCGAGGTGATGATCCGGTACGCGGCCGCCGGCCGCACGGTCATCGTCTCCAGCCACCTCCTCTCGGAGGTCGAGCAGTCCTGCACCCACCTCGTCGTCATGGACCACGGCAAGCTGGTCCAGGCGGGCCCGGTCGCCGAGATCGTCGGCTCCGGCGACACCCTCCTGATCGGCACCGCCACCGAGGTCGAGGAGCCGGTCGTCGAGAAGATCGCGGCCCTGCCGGGCGTGGCCTCCGCGATCCCCACCGACGACGGCCTCCTCGTACGGCTCGCCGCGGACGGCAGTGCGGCACGCCTGGTCGCCGAACTCGTCCGCCTTGAGATCCCCGTGGAGTCGGTGGGCCCCCACCGCCGCCTGGAGGACGCCTTCCTCACCCTGATCGGAGACTCCGCATGAGCAGCACGCTGACCGAGCGCGCGGAGGTCGCCGACGGCTACCGCGCGGGCCGCACGCTGCCGGTCCGGGTCGAGCTGGTACGGCAGTTGAAGCGCCGCCGCACCCTCGTCATGTTCGGCATCCTCATCGCCCTGCCCCTCGTCCTGCTGATCGCCTTCCAGCTCGGCGGCGGACCGGGCTCGGGCAACAACCGCGTCAACCTGATGGACACCGCGACCGTGTCCGGGGCGAACTTCGCCGCGGTGAACCTCTTCGCCTCCGCGGGCTTCCTGCTCGTCGTCCCGGTGGCACTGTTCTGCGGGGACACGGTCGCCTCCGAGGCGAGCTGGTCCTCCCTGCGCTATCTGCTCGCGGCCCCCGTGCCGAGGGCCCGCCTGCTGTGGTCCAAGCTCGTCGTCGGCCTCACCCTGAGCCTGGCCGCGATGCTCCTGCTCCCACTGGTCGCCCTCGCGGTCGGCACGGCCGCGTACGGCTGGGGCCCGCTCCAGCTCCCCACCGGCGGCGCACTGGAACCGGGCACGGCCGCGCAACGCCTGCTGATCACGGTGGCGTACATCTTCGTGTCCCAACTCGTCACCGCCGCCCTCGCGTTCTGGCTCTCCACCCGCACCGACGCCCCGCTCGGCGCGGTCGGCGGCGCGGTCGGCCTGACCATCGTCGGCAACGTGCTGGACCAGGTGACCGCCCTCGGCGACTGGCGCGACTTCCTCCCCTCGCACTGGCAGTACGCCTGGCTGGACGCCGTACAGCCGACGTTGCAGTGGTCCGACATGATCCAGGGCACCTCGCTCTCGATAACGCTCGCCCTGGTGCTGTTCGCCCTGGCCTTCCGGGGTTTCGCCCGCAAGGACGTGGTCTCCTAGGTCAACGGAAGATCTCCCACCGGTCTCGACGGCCCTTCTCCGTGCCCCCTTCGATACCCATCCGCAACGCTCCGTAGCGCACGTTCCTGCCCCCCGGCCCGTCACAGTCGCAGAAGCCGACGTCAACAGGCCCAGGGGGTACGGACGATGGAGCGACAGCGGACACGACAGGTGATGATCGCCCTCGCACTGGCGGGCGGTCTCATGCTCACCGGTTGCAGCGGAAGCGACGACGGAAGCAAGAGCAGCGCGGACGGCGCGAAGGACGGCTCCTACGACTCGGGCTTCCCGGCCCCGAACCAGCCCCAGGGCGAACAGGACCCCGACGAGTCCCACGGCGACTACGTCGCCCCGTCCCCGGACTACCTCTCCACCTTCGCCCTCGACGTCGACACCGCCTCCTACGGCTACGCCCGCCGCACCCTCGCCGAGGGCCGCCGCCCCGACCCCTCGACGATCCGCCCCGAGGAGTTCGTCAACAGCTTCCGCCAGGACTACGACCGCCCCGACGGCAACGGCTTCACGGTCACCGTCGACGGCGCCCGCACCGACCGCGACGACTGGTCCCTGGTCCGCGTGGGCCTGACCACCAGGAGCGCCGACGAGGACTCCGGGGAACGCCCGCCGGCCGCCCTCACCTTCGTCATCGACATCTCCGGCTCCATGGCCGAACCCGGCCGCCTCGACCTCGCCCAGAGGTCCCTCGACACCATGACGGAACGGCTGCGCGACGACGACTCGGTCGCCCTCGTCACCTTCAGCGACCAGGCCGAGACGGTCCTGCCGATGACCCGCCTCGAGGGCCACCGCGACCGGATCCACGAGGCGATCGACAGCCTGGAACCGACGTACTCCACCAACCTCGGAGCGGGCGTGGAGACCGGCTACGAGACCGCCGTCGACGGCCTGCGCGAAGGCGCCACCAACCGGGTCGTCCTCATCTCCGACGCCCTCGCCAACGACGGCGAGACCGACCCCGACGCCATCCTCGACCGCATCGACACCGCCCGCCGCGAGCACGGCATCACCCTCTTCGGCGTCGGCGTCGGCAGCGACTACGGCGACGCCCTCATGGAACGCCTCGCCGACAAGGGCGACGGCCACACCGTCTACGTCTCCGGCGACGACGCCGAGAAGGTCTTCTGCGAACAGCTCCCGCAGAACATCGACCTGACCGCCCGCGACGCCAAGGCCCAGGTCGCCTTCGACCCGGAGACCGTGGCCTCCTTCCGCCTGGTCGGCTACGACAACCGCCGCGTCGCCGACGACGACTTCCGCGACGACCGCGTGGACGGCGGCGAGGTGGGCCCCGGCCACACCGTCACCGCGCTCTACGCGGTCCGCACCCGCCCCGGCGCCGACGGCCACCTCGCCACGGCCACCGTCCGCTGGCAGGACCCGAAGACCCGGGCCCCGCACGAGAAGTCGGCCGCGCTGGAGACCTTCGACGACTCGCTGCGGGACGCGAACCCCCGCTTCCAGGTCGACGCGGTGGCCGCCTACTTCGCCGACGCCCTCCGCGACACCCCCACCGACAACCGACTGCCGGGCAGGCCGTCCCTGCGCGAACTCGCCGACTGGGCAGACGAGTTGGGGGACCGCACCGAGGACAGCGCGGTACGCCAACTCGCCGACACCATCCGCCGGGCCCGGCACATCGCGGACTGACGCCGGACCCATTGACCTTTTCTTACTTCAGAGTAAGTTAGCGGCCCAGTCGGAGCCGACCGGGGAGCCACCATGGGCGTACGCAGGGATCTGAAGAGGGCGAAACACCTGGCGGGCCGCACCAGGGTCGAGATCGTCAAGGACGAGAACGGCGTCGTACGAGAGGCCCGCACACCGCCCCTCGCCCCGCCCCCGACCACGGGCAGCATCGCCGACCTCCCCTTCACCAACGCGGCCGAGGCCCCCGACGCCGTGGTGTTGCACCGGAAGGAAGGGGACACCTGGAGCCCGGTCACGGCAGCCGCCTTCGCCCGTGAAGTGACCGCCGTGGCCAAGGGGTTGATCGCCGCGGGTGTCGAACCGGGCGGCCGGGTCGCGGTGATGTCCCGCACCCGCTACGAGTGGACGGTCCTCGACTTCGCGATCTGGGCGGCCGGGGCCCAGACCGTCCCGGTCTACGCCACCTCCTCCGCCGAGCAGGTGGAGTGGATCGTCCGCGACTCCGGCGCCCGCCATGTCGTCACCGAGAACGCCGAGAACGCGGCCACCGTCACCACCGGCACCGCGGACCACCAGGTCAAGCCGCGCGTCTGGCAGTTGGAGGCCGCCGCCCTCGACGAACTCACCGCCCTCGGCCACGACCTCCCCGACGAGGAGGTCACCAAGCGTCGCGCCGCCCTGACCCCCGACACCATCGCCACCGTCTGCTACACCTCCGGCACCACCGGCCGCCCCAAGGGCTGCGTTCTCACCCACGCCAACCTGCACGCCGAGGCCGCCAACACGGTCGAGCTGCTCCACCCGATCTTCAAGGAGGTCACCGACCAGACCGCCTCCACCCTCCTCTTCCTCCCGCTCGCCCACATCATGGGCCGGACCCTCCAGATCGCCTGTCTGATGGGCCGCATCGAGATCGGGCACTGCCCGAGCATCAAGCCCGACGAACTGCGGCCCGCGCTCAAGGAGTTCCGCCCGACCTTCCTCGTCGGCGTGCCGTACCTCTTCGAGAAGATCCACGCCACCGGCCGCGCCACCGCCGAGAAGATGGGCCGCGCCGCCTCCTTCGACCGCGCCCACCGCGTCGGCGTCCGCTTCGGCCAGGCCTACCTCGACAAGTTCCTGGGCCGCGGCAAGGGCCCGGGCCCCGGCCTCTACGCCGCCTGGGGCCTGTACGACCTGCTGGTCTACCGCCGTATCCGCAAGGAACTCGGCGGCCGCACGCGCTACGCCATCAGCGGCGGCTCACCCCTGGACCGCGAGCTCAACCTGTTCTTCTCCGCCGCCGGGATCATCATCTACGAGGGCTACGGCCTCACCGAGACCAGCGCCGCCGCCACCATCGTCCCGCCCCTCGACCCCCGCCCCGGCACGGTCGGCCAGCCGATCCCCGGCACCGCGATCCGCATCGCCGACGACGGGGAGGTCCTCATCAAGGGCGGGGTCGTCTTCGGCGCCTACTGGAACAATCCCGAGGCCACCGACGCCGTCCTCGAGGACGAGTGGTTCGCCACCGGCGATCTCGGAGCCCTCGACGAGGACGGCTACCTCACCATCACCGGCCGCAAGAAGGACCTCCTCGTCACCTCCGGCGGCAAGAACGTCTCCCCGGCCGTCCTGGAGGACCGCCTGCGCAGCCAGGCCCCCGTCGGCCAGTGCCTGGTCGTCGGCGACAACCGCCCCTTCGTCGCCGCCCTGATCACCCTCGACCCCGAGGCGATGGCCCACTGGCTGTCGGTGCGCGGACTGCCCGCCGACACCCCGCACTCGGAACTCGTCGAGGACGAACGCCTGCTCGCCGACATCCAGAAGGCCGTCGACCACGCCAACGCGGCCGTCTCCCGCGCCGAGTCGATCCGCGCCTTCCGGCTGGTCGAGGGGGAGTTCACCGAGGAAAACGGCATGCTCACCCCGTCCCTGAAGGTCAAACGGCACGTGGTGACGGCGGCCTACGCGCAGGACATCGAGGCGCTGTACCGGCGCTGACACGCCGAAGGGGCCGCCGAGATGCTCGGCGGCCCCTTCGGCCCTGACCGGAAGACCGGGATCAGTGGCCGGCCTTCTTGTCGCCGGACTCCTCGTTGGTGGACAGGATCGACACGTCCTCCAGCAGGTGGGCCAGCGCACCGTCCCGCTTGGCCTGGGTCGAGTTCTCGGCACACTGCTGGGTCTGCTGGTCCGACAGGATCGGGACGTCCTGCACGTTGACGACCTGGAGCACACCGATGGGCAGGTCGCTGACGGCGATGCAGGGCTTGTTGAAGGACCCCTGGATCAGCGCCATCTGCGGGCTCATGTTCCCGTAGGTGCTCGAGTTGCCGAAGCTCTGCCAGGAGCCGTTGCCGTTCGCCGCGGTCGGTCCCTGGTCGTTGCCGATCGCGAGTGCCTGCGGAGCCGCGGCGGCGGAGGCACCCACGGCGGACGCTGCGATGGCCGCGGTGGCAACAATCTTCTTGATCACTGGCCAGTCCTTTCTGAGGAAGCCCCGTGGACCGGAGCGCTCTGGCTAACTGCGCGCCCGCGACGAGGTTTCTCCCGTTCACTCCGACGGCCGATAGCGCGGACCGGCCGAGAGCCCCCTCGGATCCGGTGGCGGCCGGGGCGCCCACGAAGGCGATAGGGCCAATGGGGTGAACGCCCGCAACCATTCCTCCCGTGCCGGGTTGATGTGGCAGTAGGGCATTGTGTCGCTACGAGGAAAGGAACGCGAAGTGCTTAAGAAGGCAATGGCCGCCGCGGCGGCCGCCGCTTCTGTCGTCGGAATGTCGGTGGCGGCAGCTCCGACGGCGCTTGCCATCGGCAACGACAACGGACCGACCGTGCAGAACGGTAACGGCGCCACGTCGTCGTTCGGCAATTCGGCGACCAAGGGTGACATGAGCCCCCAGCTCTCGCTGGTCCAGGGCACGCTCAACAAGCCGTGCCTCGGCCTGAGCGACACCAACGTCGGCGTCCTGCAGATCGTCAACGTCCAGGACGTCCCGATCCTGTCGGACCAGCTCACCCAGCAGTGCAGCGACAACTCCACCCAGTCCAAGCGGGACGGCGCCCTGTCGCACGTCCTCGAGGACCTGTCGGTGCTGTCGGCCGCGACCGAGGACTGATCAGAATTCGGTTGACCGGGCGGCCCGCAGAACTTCCTGCGGGCCGTCCGGGTTTTTTGCGTGACCCTTTACACCGCGGTCGAGGGTGAAACGAGTGACGGCGCGGTGCAATCGAGTGAATTCCCTCGCGCCACGCGTTCGGTAGTTTCTCCGGGGGCTATCCCTCGTTCTACAGCCTGCAGGTCATGGCGCGAGCCGTTCCGTCTGTGCTCGCTCGGTCACACGCCGACAAAGGGGCATGACCGCAGAGAAGGGAAATCTCATGAAGAAGACCGCCGCTGTCGCCGCGGGCGTGATCATGGCCTTCGGCGTGGCCGCCCCGGCCTTCGCGGACGCCGGAGCTCAGGGTGCCGCCATCGGTTCTCCGGGCGTCCTCTCCGGCAACGTGGTCCAGGTGCCGATCCACGTTCCGATCAACGTGTGCGGCAACACGATCAACGTCATCGGTGCGCTGAACCCCGCGTTCGGCAACGTGTGCGTGAACGACTGACCACGTAACGCCGCAGCCGTACCGGCTGTCTTGGCCGGCCCTGGACCGCTCGATTCCGTCCGGGGCCGGCTTTTCCCACTTCTACAAGCAGGAAGACAACGAGATTGCGACAGACCCTGAGTAGGGGAATGGTCGCGGCCGCCGCCGCGACAAGCATTCTGTCCCTGTGCAGCAGCCCTGTCCTCGCCGACACGCACGCAAGCGGGGTCGCCACGGATTCGTCAGGCGTCCTGTCCGGCGACAGCGTGGCGGCGCCCGTCGACGTGCCGGTCAACGCCTGCGGCGACTCCGTCGACGTGGCCGCCGGCCTCAATCCGGCCTTCGGCAACTCCTGTGCCGTCGAGCCGGGTTCGGGCAAGCACGGCTCGCGCGGCGCGCGGCACGGCGACGACGGTCCGGGTTACGGCGACGACTCCGGGCACAAGGGGGATGGCGGATACGGGGACGACTCCGGGGAGGAGGAGGGCGGCGGCTACGGCGACCACACGCCTCCGCCGGGCGGTCACCACACGCCCCCGCCTGGTGACCATCACACGCCTCCGCCGGGTGGTCATACGCCGCCTCCTGGTGACCATCACACGCCTCCGCCGGGTGGTCATACGCCGCCTCCTGGTGGGGAGCACACGCCTCCGCCCGGTGGTCATACGCCGCCTCCTGGTGGGGAGCACACGCCTCCGCCCGGCGGCGAGAACACCCCGCCTCCGGGTGGGGAGCACACGCCTCCCGGCGGCGAGAACACCCCGCCTCCGGGTGGGGAGCACACGCCTCCGCCGGGTGGTCATACGCCGCCTCCTGGTGGGGAGCACACGCCTCCGCCCGGCGGCGAGAACACCCCGCCTCCGGGTGGGGAGCACACCCCACCGCCCGGCGGACACACCCCGCCTCCCGGTGGTCACCACACGCCCCCGCCCGAGCTGCCCCACACCGGGGCCGAGGCCATGCTGGCCGCTTCCGGTGCCAGTGCCGCGATGATCGTTGGTGGAGTCGTCCTGTACCGCCGAGGCCGAGCCGCCTCTCGCCGCTAGTGCGCCGGGTGCCGGACCTCGAACGTCCGGCACCCGCGGCCCGGTACACCCGCGCAGGGCGCGGTCGACGGTGTCAGCCGCGCGCACCCGCCGTCGCCCCGCTGTACCCACGCCTCCCCGGCGCCGGAACCGCCGTTCCCACGCCCCCGGCCCGCAGCCGGCGCCGTACTCCCCGTACCAGCGTCCCCGCCGTGTAGGTGGCCCCGTGCACGAACCGCATCGACGGGCCGAACCCCGGCGCGGTGATCAGGCCGGCCAGGAAGAGGCCGGCGTGCGAGGACTCGAAGGCGGCGGACACCCGGGGTGAACCGGCCGAGTTCGTCACGAGGGCGGTGCGCAGATCGGGGGAGAGGAGGGTGAGCCGGTCACAGGTGGCCGTGAAGCCCGTGGCCGCGATGACGTGGTCGGTCTCCAGCGGTGCCAGGACTCCGGGCCCCTCGCCACCACTCCGGTGCACCACCTCCAGCCGTACCCCGGCCCCGTCCCGCACCGACCGGGCCGCCGCGACCTCGTGACCGGGCAGTACCTCCACCGCCCCCTCTACCCGGTCCCTCACCCACCACGCGCCCGCCGGGCCGAGTGCCGTCGCGGCGACGCGGGTCCGGGTCGATTCCGGGAGGCGATGGAAGAGGCCGGGGCGTTCGGCGTAGAACCAGTTGCGCCAGCCGCAGCCCAGGCCGCTGTGCGGGGCGCGCGCCGACTGCCACCAGGGGCGTTCCCAGGGCGGTGGCACGTCGTTCCAGTCCAGGCGGTCGGCGCGCACCAACACCCTTACTCGCGTGCCCTGTTCGGCGAGCAGTGCCGCGGTCTCCAGTGCCGCCTGGCCGCCGCCGACGACCGTGACGTCCCGGCCGTGGAAGCGGGAGAGGTCGTCGTGGTGGCTGCTGTGCGAGACGAGGGACGGGGGCAGACCGCGCAGGGCGGGCGGGATCTCGACGAAGGGCATCACGCCGACCGCCAGGGCGACCGTGCGGGCGTACACGACCTGCCCGTCCTCCGTGACCGCCTCGAAGCCGCCGGGGCGTGGGGTCACCCGGGTCACCGTGCGTTCGTCGACCTCGGGCGCGGTGTTGCGGGCGAACCACAGGCCGTACTCGGCGAACGTCTCCACCGGGATCGGCTCCCCGTGCCGGGCCGCCACCCCCTGGTCCGCGCAGTACCGGTCCAGCTGCCAACGGCCTTGCGGGTCCGAGAGGTTGGAGGCCCACGGCTCCGACTTGAGGAACATGCCGCGGGGCATGTGGTCGCGCCAGGACGCCATGGGCCGGCCGAAGACGCGCAGCCTGAGCCCGGCGGCCGCGGCGTGGGAGGCGATGGACAGGCCGTAGGGACCGGCGCCCACCACCAGCAGGTCGTACATCAGCAACTGCTCGCTTTCTCGTCGCAGACGTCGGGTGTCCGCTCCTGGCCGACCGCCCCCGCACCCGGCGCCGGGTTTACCGCCCCCGCCCCCGCACCCCGCGCCGGACCGCCCGCCCCCGCGCCCCGGACGCGGGCCAGCAGTCGGCTCGACGCATGGCGCGCCCACAGGCCCCACAGCGCACGGCCGGGCCCCCGGTCGTCCCGGGCGTTCCAGGCCAGTTCGCGGCCGGCCGCAGGGGCGGGCCGCAGCGCGGTCAGCGGGGCGTAGTTCTCCACCACGAACTCCCGCCCCGGCAGCGGCACCCCGTCCGGCAGCGGACGGTGGGTCAGGTCGAGGTGCAGGGCGCGTACGACGTCCAGCCCGGCGGTGTCGGTGAAGAGCCGGAACTGTGCTCCGGGGCGCGGGTTGAAGTCGAGCAGGTGATGGCGCCCCGTCGCGCCGCAGCGGCGGAAGTCGAGGTCGAAGATGCCGCGGTAGCCCAGTTCGCCCGCCAGCTTCTCGGCCAGCGTCCGCACCTGCGGGTCGGGAGTCCAGCGGCCGACCGCCGTCAGTCCGGCGCCGCGTGGCCAGGCCCGTGTCTTGACGCCGGAGCCGCCGCCGCGCACGGTCCCGGACCGGTCGGCGTACCCGTGGAAGAACCAGTCCCGGTCGGGGCCCGGAGGCAGGAACGCCTGCAGCAGCAGCCGGCTGCCCGCCTCGCCGGTACGCAGATACAGGTCCCGCGCCTCCTGCGCCGAGCGGACCACGACCGTGCTGCGCAGCCCGGTTCCCGGGGGCAGCAGCCAGGGCCGGCTCCACTTGGCGATCACCGGGAGCCCCAGCCCCCGGGCGGCCCTCGCGGCGTGCTCCGCGCTCTCCGGGACGACCGTCTCCGGGTGCGGCACGCCCGCCGCCGCGCACACCTCGGCCAGCTCCGCCTTGTCGGCCACCAGCTCGGGCAGCGCGCCCGGCTGCTGGGGCAGCAGGTAGGCGGGGGCAAGCTCCTCCCGCAGCCGGCCCACCGCGATGGCACTCGCGTCATCCATCGGGATCAGCACGGCCGGACGCGCGACGCCGTGGGCGATCCGGCGCAGTGCCACGGCGATGTCGGCGAGGGAGGCGCCGGGCGGCGGCGGGGGGTGGATCTGGCGTACGAAGCGGGATGTCCGTACGGGACTTCCGGTGGAATCCGCGACGAGATGGACCTGGACTCCCGCCCTGCCGAGTGAGCGTACGGCCCCCAGTGTTCCGTGGTGAAAGGGATTCCGGTCGATCCGCAGCAGGACGGCGGGGACACGGGTGTCGAGCAGCGACACGGGCATTTCCTTCGGGTGGTTTCACTCGGGCGGGCGATCGGTGCACTCGAAAGCCGCAACCGCGGTGGCGTTGGTCATATTGATGTGACTGAGTGTCAGTTATCGGAGAGAAAGGAGCAGGCATGTCCTCACAGCAGCGAGGGGCCCGTTCCCGACGACTGGCGGTCACCACGGCGGCGGTCGCCGCGTCGGTCGTCCTGGCGTCAGGTCCGGGTTTCGCCGCGGGGACGGCGCGGGTCGCCGATCCTCCCGCTCCGACACCCACGGTCACCCCGCCGGCCATGCCACCGGTCCCGGCGCCGGCGGTCACGCCGCCGATCCCGACGATCCCGCCGGTCCCGCCGGCGAAGAACGTCCCCGCCTTCGGCGCCTACCTCGACTACGGCCCCCGCGGCGTGGCCCGCATCGCCGAGCTCAGTCACTGGCTGGGCGGTGCCGAACTGCGCGTCGGGCACACCTATCTGCCCGGCGACCGCTGGAGCAACATCGAGGGCCGGCCCGGCTTCCTCGACGTGTGGGCGGACTGGCGCACCCGGCAGACCGACCGGATGCTCGTCCTCAACGTGCCCATGATGGAGCGCAACGAGGAGAACGTCTCCGACGCCGAGGTACGGCTGCTGCTGCGCCGGGGCGCCGAGGGGGCGTTCGACCGCCACTACCGCGCGCTCGCCGAGCGGCTGGTCGAGCTGAAGGTGCCGGACACGGTCGTCGTCCTCGGCTGGGAGATGAACGGCACCACGTACACCCACCGCTGCGGGCCCGACCCGGAGGCGTGGAAGACGTACTGGAAGAGGATCGTCACCACGATGCGCGCGGTGCCGGGCCAGAAATTCCGTTTCGACTTCGCTCCGAGCCGCGGGCGGGACGCCGTTCCCTGGACGCAGTGTTATCCCGGGGACGACACGGTCGACATCATCGGAATGGATTCGTACGACCAGCCGACCGGGCTGTCCTTCGAGCAGCAGGTGAAGGAGCCGTACGGCCTTCAGCACCAGGTGGACTTCGCGAAGGCTCACGGAAAGGCCATCTCCTATCCGGAATGGGGGCTCTTCCGCAACGGTGACAATTCCGCGTACATGCGGGGCATGCTCGCGTGGATGGACACGCACAAGCCGCTGTACAACACGCTGACGGACTACTGCCCGCACGGTGTCTGGCAGTGCTCCGCCAACCCCAGGTCCTCGGAGGTCTACCGGTCCGTGCTCTTCGGCCGCACCGGCGACCCGACCCCGCAGCCGACCAAGCCCGGCGGAGACACCACACCCACGACGCCTACGACACCCACGGCACCGGTCACCCCGACCGCACCGGCCACTCCCGTGCCCCCGGCCAACTGCTCGCCGCTGCAACTGGGCGACTGGGTCGAGTACTGGCTCGGCGGGAAGCTGTGCCTGCGCTTCGACTGGTGGTCGCGCAGCCGGTGATCCCGAGGCGGCGGGTCGGTCACGGCCCGTCGCCACCGCGCTCCCTCCACCGTCGCACCAACTCCTTGCCCCGCCGTCGGGCGGCCACGTCGCACAGGGTCGCCGACAGCAGCGGGGCGGTGCGTCGCCGGGCCAGCAACAGCCGCTGGTTGAACACCGGTTCGGGGCGCCAGTGATGCTTGTAGGGTTCGTTGCCGCGCAGCAGGCTCAGCGTGCCGCGTCCGCCGGTGCGGGTGTGCTCGGCGCACGCGTCGAGCAGCATCACCGCCACGTCCGCCTTGCTCTCCCGCAGCCGCGGGTGGGCGCCGTAGAGGTAGCCGCCCGCCAGCCGTCGTGACAGCAGCGTCAGGTCCACGGCCACCACGTCCTCGCCGAGGCGGAACTCGGTGACCACGGCGTCCCCCGAGCGCACCATCGGCTCCACCGAACGCACCAGGTGGTCGCAGAACCGCGTCCGCAGATGCTCCGACGTCACCTTCCGCCCCTGCCACTGGAGCCGGTGCAGCTCCAGCAGCCGCCGCAGCGCCGTGTCGACCTCCTCCGGGCGCACCACCTGACGCTCCACGCCGAGCGCGGTCAGCTTGCGCAGCTTGGCCCGCACCCGCTGGGCCTTCGCCGAGGGCAGCCGGGCGACCAGCTCCTCCATCGGTACGGCGGGCAGCTCCAGGCACAGTGAGTCGCTCACCCGTCGACGCGGGCCCCGCCAGCGGTCGTAGATCCGCTCGGCCGCGCCCCCGGGCCGCACCTCGCGGAAGTCGATCAGCGCGGTACGGGCCGCCGCGGCGAGTCCCTCGGTGAGGGCGGTCACCGCCTCCTCGCCGCGCTCGTCGTCCAGCAGCACGTCCCCGTAGTCGGAGATCGCCCCGCCGAGCGGCACGAGCGTGGGCACCGGACGCCGTACCCGCATCAGCGGGGCGGCGGCGACGAGTTCGCGGCCGTCGCGGACCAGCAGGAGGCGCAGCCGGCCGCGGCTGCCGTAGGACAGCCACCACGAGTGCAGCCAGGCGTGGCTCTGGAACGGGGTCGCCGCCGCGCACCTTTCGTACAACCGGTGCCAGTCCTTGGCGAGTTCGGCGAAGGCGGTGTCGTCGGTGACGAGTTCCACGGAGTACTTCACGGCTGCCCGTGGACGTCGGCGGCGACGGCCGGGCTCGGCACGGACGGCGGCCGTACGGGTCCGCCCGTGGCCGCTCGCCGGGGCCGGACCAGCAGCACAAGCCCGCCGAGCAGACCGCCCGCGCTCGCCCCCACCAGGCCCGTCACCGCCGCGGACGCCGAGGAGGGCGCGTCGGGGCGGGTGGCGCGGGCGAACTGCCGCAGCTCCACCCGGGTGTCGGCCCGGGAGTCCTGCGCGTGCCGGGTCAGCGCGCGCGAGACGGCGTTGGCCATGTCGGCGGCGGAGTCCGGGCGCGAGGAGGTCGCCGTGATCGCCACCATCGGGGCGTCCGGCGAGGTCGCCGTCTGCACGCTCGACTGGAGCGTCTTCACCGGCACGCCCGCCCACACCTGCGCGTCCCCGAGCACCGCGAGCTGGGTGGCGACCCTGCCGTAGGCCTGCGCGAAGCCCAGCGCGGTCGCGGAGTCGGACCGCTCGGTAGGTACGGCGACGACATAGCTGGTCGCCGTGTACGTGGGCGTCCTGACCAGGCCGTACGTGCCGCCGAGCAGACCGCCGGCGAGGACACCGGCCGCGAGCAGGGACCAGGCCGGCAGGGACCTCGCGCGGGTGAGGGCGCGGGACGGGCGGCGGGGGCCGTTGGGATTCTCGGTCATGAGGAACTGACTCCGTGAGGTGACGAGGACGAGGAGTGGGCCGCCGCGTAGACGTCCATGAGCAGCGCGGCGCTGCGGGCGATGCTGTAGTGGTGGGCGGCGTCGGGCGCGGTGCGCGCGAGGGGGCCCTCGGCGCGGGCCGCTGCCAGCGCCCGGGCGAACGCGTCGGGTCCGCCGGTCACCCGGCGCGCGGCCGGCGCGGAGTGCGGGGGCAGGTCCTCGACCGCCGGGCAGGCGGCGTAGCGGACGGGCAGCCCGGCGGCGAGGGCCTCCACGACGGCCAGGCCGAACGCCTCCTCGGGGCACGGCGAGGCGAGCAGGTCCATCGCGGAGGTGAGCGACGGGAGGTCGGGGCCCGGGGAGCCGTCGGGCACGCAGGGGCGTTCGCCGGTGAACAGGACGCGGTCCGCCACCCCGGCCGCGTGCGCGGTGCGCCGCAGGACGTGCTCCTCCGGTCCACCGCCGACGAGTAACAGCCAGTAGTTGTCGGGGAGTTGGGCGATCGCGCGAATGAGGACGTCGAACCGCTTGGCCGCCGTGAGCCGGCCGATGCCGCCGACGACGTACGCGGTCTCCGGCAGTCCGAGGCGTTGGCGGGTGCGCAGCCGCCGTGCCGGGTCGAAGCGGAAGCGGGCCAGGTCGATGCCGTTCGGGACGACCTCGATCCGCGGGGCGGGCACCCCCCAGCGCTCGAGCCGGTCGGCGACCGTGGGGGAGACGGCGACGGTGGACCGGCCGAGCCGCTCGCTGGCCAGGTACAGGGCCCGGACACCCGAGGTGAGCGGGCGTCCCTCCATCTGCGAGTCGCCGAGGGAGTGCTCGGTGGCGACGACGGCCCGGATCCCGGCGAGGCGCGCGGCGAGCCGGCCGTACACGCAGGCGCGGTAGAGGTGGGTGTGCACCAGGTCGTAGCCGCCCCGGCGGATGAGCCGGACCAGGCGGGGCAGTGCGGCCAGGTCGCGGTTGCCGGCCATGCCGAGGTGTCTGACCCGCACCCCGTCCGCGGCGAGCCCGTCGGCGACCGCGCCCGGGTTGGTGAGTGTCACGACCTCGCAGTCGACCGGCAAGTGGCGCAGCAGCAGCCGCAGTTGCTGCTCGGCACCGCCGACGCCGAGGCCGGTGATGATGTGCAGGGCCCTCATGTCACAGACCTTCCACGGGGCGCCGCCGCAGCCGGTGCAGCCGGTACTTCAGGAACAGGCGTACGGCGTTGTCGTTCTGCCCGATGTGGAGGCGGGGCAGGGCGAGCGGGCCGGTGAGCGGGCCGGGGTCGATGGCGCAGGCGTAGCGGTATCCGGCGCTCCGTACGGCCTCGACGGCCCGCCGGTCGAGCGTGCCGTAGGGGTAGCAGAAGCCGTCCACCGGGGCGCCGAGCAGGTCCTCCAGCGCGGCCCGGCTCTCGACGACCTCGGCCTTCAGCCGGAGGTCGTCCGCCGTCGTCAGGTCGACGTGCGTGAGCCCGTGCGAGCCGATCTCGATCCCCGCCCGGGCCGCCTGCCGGATGCCGTCCGCGGTCAGCAGCGGCTTGCGAGGGCCCAGCGGGTCCCAGGCGTTGTCGCCGCCGAGCCGGCCGGGCAGCACGAAGAGGGTGGCGCCGAAGTCCAGCCGGCGCAGCACCGGCAGGGCGTGGTCGACGAAGTCGGCGTAACCGTCGTCGAAGGTGAGCCCCGCCAGCCGGCGGCCCTCGCCGCGCGCGCGTGCGGCCAGCAGTTCGGCCATGGACACGCCCCGCACACCCCGCAGGGCGAGCCATCTGAGCTGCTGTTCCAGCCGGTCGGGAGTGACGGTGATGCGGTACGGGTCGTCCGGGCAGTCCGTCACCGAGTGGTACATCGCCACCCAGGGAGCGGGACCGCGGCGGGGCGCCGTGCGGGCACCGGCGGAGTCAACGGCCATGCGGGAGCCTTCGGGTGATGGTACGGGCGGCGGCCCGTACGGAACGGAGGGCGGGTGCGAAGCCCTGGGCGCCCAGGGCCAGGCCGAGCAGGACGAACACGACGGCCACGGTCGCCGCCCCCGCCAGGAGTCCCGGCAGCGGTCCCCCGGCCCGGCTCGCGACGAGCCAGCCCGCCGGTGTCGCGACCGAGGCCGCGCACACCGGCCGGCTCAGCTCCGCGAGCACCTGCCGGGTGCGGACGGGGATACCGCGCGGAACGCCCCGGTACGTCGTCCCCATGCCGGCGAGCAGCAGCGACGCCGTCAAGGTGATCCCGGCGGCGTTGGCGGCGGCGATCCCGGACACGCCCCAGGGGCCCACCGCCCAGGCGCCGCACCACGAGGTGACGGCGATGCCCGCGGCCATCGCGCAGACCGGGTACCAGGTGGGGCGGCCCGCCGAGAAGTACGAGCGGATCAGCGCGCCGACCAGGGTCTGACCGAGCAGCCCGAGGGCGTACACGCGCATCACGCCCGCCGTGGCCGCCGTGTCCCGGGCGGTGAACGCGCCGCGCTGGAAGAGGACTTCGATGATCTGCGGGGCGCACGCGATCACCGTGGCCGCGCCGAGCAGCACCGTGCAGGCGGCCAGCGCCAGGTCCCGCTCCACGCGGGCGCGGGCCCGCTCGGTGTCGCCGTCGGCCAGGGCCCGCGCGACCACCGGGAAGGTGACCGTGCACAGCATCAGCGACAGGGTCATCGGGATCTGGGCCACCTTCTGCGCGTAGTTCAGATGCGAGATGGCCCCGGCGGGGAGGGGGGAGGCGAGGAAGCGCTCGACGAGGACCTGGGACTGCCGGCACAGCGCGAAGAGCAGGACGGTGGCGACGAGCGCCAGCGTCACCGCCCGGTCCGGAGTCTCGGCGGGCGCGTCCCGGCGTACCGTGGAGTGACGCAACTGCCGCCACACCGCGGGAAGTTGGACCACCACCATCAGGGCACCGCCCGCCGCGACACCCACCGCGGCCGAACGCACCCCCCAGTCGCCGCCCAGCACGAACATCGCCGTGATGATGCCGACGTTGTACGCCACGTAGATCGCGGCCGGCATCAGGAACCGCCGGTGCGCCCGCAGCACCGCGCTGCAGTACCCGGCCAGCCCGAAGCTCAGCACGCAGGTCGCGGTGAGCCGGGTGCAGTCCACGGCCAGGGCGGGGTCGGGCAGGCCCGGCGCCAGCGCCTCGACCAGGTAGGGGGCGGTGGCGACGATCAGCGCGGACGCGGCGACGAAGACCAGGGCCAGGCGGGGCAGGGTGGCGGCGACCAGGGCGCGGACCGGGTCGCCGGGGGCACCCTGGGCGCGCCGGGCCAGGGCCAGGCTGAACGCCGGGATCAGCACGAACGCCAGCCCGTCCTCGATGAGCAGCGTGGCCGCGAACTCCGGCACGGTCCACGCCACCAGGAAGGCGTCCGTGCCGCTGCCGGCCCCGAACAACCGGGCCAGCGACTGGTCCCGCACCAGCCCGAGCAGCGCCCCGGCGACGGACAGGGCTGCGGTGACGGCGGTGGCCTTGGCGAGGAAACGGCGGGAGACGGGGGGGAGTTCGGGAGCACCGGGGGTGGGGGCGGCGCCGGAGGGGAGTTCTGGGGCACCGCCGGACGGGCCGACGACGGTACGGGCCGCGGGGACGGCCGACGTCCCGCCGCCGACCCGCCGCGAGCGCCAGGAGCGCCGGGAGCCCGCGGCGGCCTCCGGCACGGTCCGGGGCTCGTCGGAGGCGGGGCGGGGGGTGGAGCCGGACCCGAGCGAGGCGGCGGCGACGCCCGGGCATGAGCTCGCTCCGGGGGCCCCGAGGACCGGGCCCGAGCTCGAAGCGGCGGTCCCGCAGGCGAGGCCGAGGGGCGCTTCCGTTGGTCCGGAGGGAGGGCCGAGGCGTGCTTCCGCTGGTCCGGAGGGACGGCCGAGGCGTGCTTCCGCTGGTCCGGAGGGACGGCCGAGGCGTGCTTCCGCTGGTCCGGAAGGAGGGTCGAGGCGTGCTTCCGCTGGTCCGGAAGGAGGGCCGAGACGTGATCCGGCTGGCTCGGAGGGAGGGCCGAGGCGGGATTCAGTTGGCTCGGAGGCAGGCCCGAGGCGCGATTCGGCCGGCCCGGAGGCAGGGCCGAGGCCCGACCCCGACCCGATCGCCTTCGGTCCGCGGTCCCCGAGGACCGGGCCAGGGCCCGACCCCGACCCGGTCGCCCCGGAGGGGTGCGGAGGTGTCACCGTCATCGTGTCCGGGCCTCCTCGGCCTCGCAGGCGCCCTCCCGCGCCGGCGCGGAACCACCACCGTCCCGCCCCGGTACGGCACCGCTTCCGACCAGCGCCCACCAGGCCACCACCCCGAAGCACACCGCCGTCAGCACGGTCGAGGGCCCGCCGATGTCCGCGTACGCGAAGTCCGTCAGCTGCCACACCAGCAGCCCGCAGCCGACGAGCGCGCAGTCGAGCCCCCGCCCGGACACGCGCGCCCGCACCAGCCCCCGCAGTCCGCACACCAGCAGCGCCAGCCAGGCGCCCGCGAGGGCGAGCAGGCCGATCAGGCCCTGTTCGGCGAGCACGAGGAGGTACATGTTGTGGGGGGAAAGGAGCGGCTGCCTGCGGAAGGCCGCGCCCGCGCCCTCCGTGTCGCTGCCGGCCGACAGGGCCAGCGAGGCGTGCGCGTCCCGCTGCTCGGGGAAACCCTTCAACCCCACGCCGGCCAGCGGCCGTTCGTGCCACATGCCGACGGCCGCCGCCCACATGGTGTACCGGTCGGTCACGGACTGGTCGGGGGCGTCGGTGACCTGCGTGATGCTGCTGATCCGCTCCTGCAACTGCGCCGAACCGACCCCGAACCCGCCCACCAGGACCACGCCGACGGCGGCCACCACGGCCCCCACCACCAGCGCCCGCCGCAGTCCGGCCAGCACCAACTGCACCGAGCAGGTCACGGCCGTCGCGATCCACGCACCCCGGCTGAAGGACAGCGCGAGCGGCAGGAGCAGCGTGAGCGCGCACCCGGCGGCGACCACCCGCTGCCGTACGGACGCCCGGCCGAGCGCCAGCCCGAGCGCGCACACCAGCCCGAAGGAGACGACGGTCGCCATCCCCATCACGTCCGCCGCCCCGAAGGTGCCGACGGCCCGGATGTCCTGTCCCTGGTAGGAGGCGCCGGTCCCGGTCGCGTACTGGTGCACGCCGATCGCGCCCTGCCACCCGGCGAGGGCCACGAACGACCAGGCCAGCAGCCGGAAGTCGCGCCGGTCCCGCACGAGCAGCAGCACGGCCGCCGGGACCAGCACGAAGACCTGGAGGTAGCGGCCCAGTCCGGTGAGCCCGGCGGCCGGGGAGGACGCGCCCAGCGCGGCGACGGCCAGTCCGGCCACCGGCAGGCCGAGGACGACCGCGGCCGTCCGGGACAGCGGGCGCCGCCGCTCCCGCAGCAGCCGGATCACGCAGTACAGCACCACCAGCCCGGAGACCGCGTCGGCCGGCCCCGCACCGCTCTCGGCGGTCGGCGACACCGGCAGCGCCAGCAGGGCGACCACGGCCACCACCGGCAGAACGGGGGAGAGCTCCCGGACCCGCGGCAGGCTCAGCGCGAGACTCATGCGCGCTCAGCTCCCTGTCGGACGCACGAGCGCGGCCGCGGTGCGCAGCAGGATGCAGATGTCCTGCCACAGCGACCAGTTGTCGATGTACGCGTTGTCGAACCGGCAGCGGTCCTCGATCGAGGTGTCACCGCGCAGACCGTGGATCTGGGCGAGCCCGGTGATGCCGGTCCGCATCCGGTGGCGGGCCGCGTAACCGGGGTAGGTCTGGCTGAACTTCGTGACGAAGTACGGGCGTTCGGGTCGCGGACCGACCAGGCTCATGTCGCCGCACAGGACGTTCCACAGCTGGAGCAGCTCGTCCATCGAGGTGCGTCGCAGGAAGCGGCACAGCCACGGCATGTGGTGCTCGTTCGCCACGCTCCAGCGCGTCGCCGCCTCGTGCGCGTCGACCGGCCGGTGGGTGCGGAACTTCAGCAGCGTGAACGGCTTGCCGTCCTTGCCGATCCGCTCCTGCCGGAACACCACGCCCGGCCCGGCGCTCAGCCTCAGTGCCACCGCGCACACCAGCAGCAGCGGGCTGACCAGCAACAGCAGTGCCCCGGACACGATCACGTCCAGCGCCCGCTTCCCGGCGCTGCCCCGCCGCCGCGACCCCATCACCAGACGCCGGCAGGAGAACCCGGCGAGCTGCTCCCGCGTCTCGTACGACGGCGACTCCGCGTCGATCTCCCACACCGCGCAGCCCGACTCGGCGAGCGCCCGCAGCAGCGGCCCCTGCCGGGACCGTACGGACGGGTGCACGGTCAGGACGTCCCGTACGCCGTTCTGGATGAGCGCCCGTTCGACCTCCTCGCCGGTCGTCAGCACGGGCAGCCCCTCGCCGCCGTCGGGCTGCTCGGTCACGATGCCCACCGGCCGCACCCCGCAGCCCGGATGGCGCAGTACGGCGGCGGCCACGCGCTGCGCGGTCGCCGCCGGGCCGATGACGAGGGCGGCGCGCGGCCGGGTGAGCCGGGCGAGGCGCTGCCGCCGGCGCACGGTGCCGCGGCCCGCGCAGGCCGCCACCGACTGGAGCAGGAAGCCGACGAGCAGGGTGGTCGGGGATAGCGCCCGGTCCGCGTCGTACGAGGCCACCGCGGCGGCCAGGACCAGCCAGGCGACCGCGATCCGGGCGCAGACGGCGGGCAGTTCGTCGAGGACGCCGGTCACCTGCCGGGGCGGGTGCGGCCGCAGCAGCATCGACGCGGCCACCAGCACCGCCACGAGCAGCGGCCGCCACCGGTCGCCGGTGAACGCGCACGCTCCCACCAGGGCGGCGAGGAGGTCCGCGGTGAGCAGCGGGACCGGCGAGGCGGGGCGGGCCGGGGGCCGGCGGGCGGGGAACCGGAATCCCGCGCCGGAGCCGCGCGGCGGCATGATCGAGACGGACGAGAATCCGAGGTCCCGGGCGTGTCCGCCGGGGGAGGGGACGGTGCTTTCCGCGGTCACGAGTGGATGGGCTCCCTGCACTCGGTGGGCGCGACGCGCGCGGCGGGTTCGGCGTCGAGCAGGTCGCGGTACAGGCCCGCCACCGCCTCGGACGTGCGCCGCACGTCGTGCGTGGACAGGACGTGACGGCGCCCCAGGTGGCCGAGCGACTCGCGCAGCGACGGGTCGAGCAGCAGTGCGGAGACGGCGTCGGCCAGTGCCGTCGGGTTCTCCGGGGGCACCAGGCAGCGCGGCGCGAGAGCGGGCGGCAGGCTCTCCCGGGCGCCGTCCACGTCCGTCACGACCACGGGCTTCCCGCAGGCCATGGCCTCCAGCGGGGCGAGCGCCATGCCCTCCCAGCGCGACGGCAGGACGAGCAGATCGGCGGCCCGGTACCAGGGCACGGCATCGGCGACGGCCCCCGCGAAGAGCACGGACCGCGGGGCCCGTTCGCGCAACCGGTCCCGCTCCGGTCCGTCCCCGACCAGCACCAGGTGGGCGTCCGGCACCCGTCGCAGCACCGCGTCCCACGCCCGCAGCAGGACGTCCTGCCCCTTCTGACGGCACAGCCGCCCCACGCACACCACGAGCGGCGCCGCCGGGTCGACCCCGGGCAGAAGCTGCGCCCGTACGGTGTCCGCGGGGGCGGGACTGAAGCGTTCGGCGTCGATCCCGTTGGGGATCACGCTCCACCGCCCCGCGATCCCGGCCCGCAGCCCCGTCCGCCGCTCGGCCTCGCTGACGCACACCGTCCGCGCGGCCCAGCGCGATCCGCGCCGTTCCCAGCCGAGGGCGAGCGCCGCGGTGACGCCGCCGACCGCCTCGAACGACCAGGCGTGCGGCTGGAACACGGTCGGGATCCGCCCCCGCACGGCGATCCGCCCGGCCAGTCCGGCCTTCGCGCTGTGCGCGTGCACCAGATCCGGCCGCACCTCCGCGATCACCCGGGCGAGCCGCCGTACCTCTGCGACGAGTGCCGGACCCGGCGAGCGCGTCGCCTCCCACCGCCGTACGTCCGCGCCCAGGGCCCGCAGGTCGGCGGTGAGGGGGCTGTCCGGGCAGGCGACCGTGACGTGCAGACCGGCGGCGACCTGGGCCCGCGCCAGGTCCGTCACCACCCGGGCGACCCCGCCGTCCACGGGTTGCGTGAGGTGCAGGACCCGCGGCCTGCGGTCGGTTGCTGACTGGTGCATTGCGCGGTTTCCTCGCTCACGGACGTGCTCGGGACGGGCCGGAACGCGCCTACTGCCGGGCGTCGACGGCGACGAAGAGCGCGCCGGCCCATGCCGCGTCCCGCTGGGAAACGAGCCGGAAGGTCAGGTGGTCACCGCCGCGCCGCAGAGCGTTTCCGAGTTCGAACACGTCCGAGTCGTAACCGAGGGTGTGCGCGTACGAGGGCACACGCTCCGGCGCGGGCGCCCCCGCCTCGGAGATCGTGGAGTTCAGTACGTCGTCCCGGGGGCCCGCGGGACCGTAAAGCACGGTGTTCGCACCGCGGCCGGTCGAAACGGTGAACGAATCTCCGGTGCGGCCGCGGTCGCCGTCGTACGCGACGAGCCCGGCCCGGCCGGTGCCGTTCGTCGCCAGGCGCAGCCCGCCCAGGCGGATCTCCCGGACGGTGCGGGACTCGAGGGCGTCGAAGCCGTCCCAGACGGCGAGGTGCCGCAGCGGCAGCTCCGGGTTCTCGTACGCCACCACCAGCGTCCAGCCGCCCCACGCCCCGGCCCTCGACCTGCCCATCGCCACGTTGACCTGCGCCACCGTGTACAGGCCCGCACCGCTCTCGCGGACCAGCCTCGTGACGTCCGCCGAGGCCTGGAAGGCGTCCGCGCCGTGCGCCACCCGGTGGCCCACCACGGTGTCCGCGAGGAGGGCCTTGTACTGGCCGCCGGGCTCCGCGATCAGCACCCGCCCGTTGTCCTTCGGCGGCTTCTGCTCGCCCACCCGCAGGTTGCCGCCCCAGTACAGCCGCGCGTACGTCACCCGCGAGCCCTCGGGCAGCCGGACCTCGGCGCGGGAGGAGTTGTAGGTGTTGGGGTCGCGGTCCACGTCGACGTAGAACATGTCGAAGTCGCCGTTGGCCCCCTTCCCGCCCGCGCGTACGGCCGGGCAGGAGGGCGCGGCCCCGGTGCCGGTGGCACGGCAGGTGATGGAGGTGTTGGCCGCGCGGACGACGCCGCCGTGCTGAGTCGCGCGGTACCGCTCGGTGAAGGGGACCCGCTGGGCCTCCGCGACCGACGGGGCGGGCACCGTCGCTTCGGCGTGGACCGGCGCGCACAGCGCGGCCAGCAACAGCACGCCCGCCATCGCTCGGCGCGGCAGTGGACCCGGGGAGTTACGCATGACCGACGTTGCCCTTTCGGGAAGGTACGGCGCCCCGTGCGTGCGACGTGCCGTCTGTGGGGGCCTCGGGAGGTCCGCAACTCTAGTCGCGAATCGGACTATTGCTGTCAAATCAGTCAACCGTGTCGGAATCACACGCCCGGGGTTCCGGCAGATCACCCCTTTGGCCGCACAACTCGCGTGGGCGCCGCGCGTTGACACAACGCCGGGCATCCCGCCCGGGTGTTTTGTGTCAACCCCCAAGGAGCAACTCTCCATGTCGCGTATCGCGAAGGGCCTGGCCCTGACCTCCGTTGCCGCCGCGGCCGTCGCCGGTGGTGCGGGCATCGCCGCTGCCGACAGTGGCGCGCAGGCCGCCGCCGCTCACTCCCCGGGTGTGCTGTCGGGCAACGTCGTCCAGGTTCCGGTTCACGTTCCGGTCAACGTCTGCGGCAACACCGTCGACATCATCGCCCTGCTGAACCCGGCGTTCGGCAACCAGTGCGAGAACGACTGACGTTCACACGCCACCCCGTAGGCCGGCCGCCCTCCCGTGTTCCACGCGGGAGAGCGGCCGGTCTGCGTTGCCCCCAACGGGGGACACGAGTTGCGGGGCCCGGGGGGTGAATTCACGGTGGGCACAGATCCGAACGCTCATCGAAAGGAACACCCATGCGTGGTCTGCCCGCACGGCGTATCGCGTCCACCGCCCTTTGCGCCGCCCTTCTGGTCGGCCTGGCGGGGCCGGCCGCCGTCGCCGACCCGGCCCCGGAGCGCACCCAGGCGGCGTCCAGCACGCCCCTGTCCGACACGGACGCGCTCCTCGCCCAGGTCAAGAGCCTGGGTGACCTCGGCGGCGTGCTCACCCCGGTCACCGACCTGCTGAACACCGTGCTCAAGGCCGACAACGGCCGGCTCAGCCCCGCCGAGGCGACCGAGCTCGGCACCGCCGTGAAGGACGCCATCGCCAAGGTCACCACGACGGCGCCGGCAGCACCGGGCACGGGCACCTCGGCGAGCACCGCACCGACGACGCCGGTCCCCTCGACACTGCCAGCCACGCCGGCGACCACCCTCCCCGCGCTCACGAGGAACGACGGCACCGAGGCGGCCCCCGCCGACGTCATCGGCGACGCGCTGGCCGCGCTCCAGAAGGCGATCGACGAGCTGATCAAGGCGGTGACCTCGGGCGACGCCGCTCAGGTGACCCCGGCGGTCACCGACACGGTGAGGAGCCTCGTCAACACCGTCGCCGCGACGCTGCTGGGCGGCAAGCTACCCGCACCGAGCCTGCCGAGCCCGCCGAGCCCGCCGACGGGCGGTCTGCCGGGCTAGCTCGCCGCCTTTCGATCCGCCGCACGGTCAACCGGCGGGATTTCATATGAGGACTCATAGGAGGAGTTTCCGCTCCGGCCGCGACTCGTTGGGCACGGCGTCAGAATTCCCTCTGGCGACATGAGTTGCCGAAGAAAGGAACACGATGAAGTCCCTGAAGGCCGCTGCTGTCGTTGCCGGTTCCCTGGTCCTCGCCGGTGCCGCAGCGCCCGCGTTCGCCTACAACAGCGCCGACCTCACGCCCACCAGCCTCAACGGCGCCGTGAACGCGCTCACCAGGGGTCCCATCGACGTGATGCCGCTGCAACACCAGTCGGACGCGCTCGACACCGAGAACACGGGCTCCGTGCTCAACACCGTGAAGGGCGCGACCCAGGACCTGAACAACGACGGCGGAATTGCCGGCGTTCTTCCCGTGGGTGGCTGAGCCGCTTTTCCCGGCACCGGAGACATCCGGGAAAAGGGCCGATTCCATGGTGGCCGTCCAAGGCCATGGAGTCGGCCCTTCGCGCTGTTCGAGCCCGTCCCTCGTTCGTGTGGACGGACGGCGGCCCATCGCCCGCTCGGGTGAGAACGCGCCGGATGGCCCTCCTGAGCGTCGATAAGGTCGCCCGGTGACCTCAACCTCAAGCGAAACCCGGCCCTTCCGCTCCGCCGACCTGGGCACCGTCGTCGTACTGCCCTGGAGCGGGGAGAACGCGGACGGCGTCGACATCCCCCACCTCCTGGTCTGCTCCCTCGGGAACGCCGAGGGCGGTCCGGAGGCGACGTCCGCCGCGGTCGAGCGGCTGCTGACCGACAACGGCCTGCCGGTCGGCCGTGAGCTGGTCGACGGCATCGCCAGGCCCAGCCTCCCGGTCGGCCTGCTCGTCGTCGCGGGCCAGGCCGTCCTCACCATGCCGCGGCTCACCGCCCAGTGCACCGTGCCGCCGGAGTGGCTGGAGGCGGTCGAGGCGCGCGGCTTCGCCTACCTGATCTTCACCACCCGCGCCTGGACCGAGGCCGAGCCGGGCGCGTCCGTCGACCCGGAGGCGCTCGCTGCGTTCGTCAACGCCGACGAGACCCTGGACGCCGCCGCGCACATCGTGCTGCCGGCCCGCAGCCTGCGCGCCTGACACCGTGACCGCCCCGGAGCAGCACCCGCGAGAGCCGGTGGGCGCGGGCCGCGCCCTCGCCCTCCTGCTGGTGATCACGGGGGTGGCCGGACTGCTCGCCTCCTGGGTCATCACGCTCGACAAGTTCAAGCTGCTCGAGGACCCGGACTTCACCCCCGGGTGCAGCCTCAGCCCGGTGGTGTCCTGCGGCAGCGTCATGGAGAGCGACCAGGCCTCGGCCTTCGGGTTCCCCAACCCGATGCTGGGCCTGGTCGCCTACGGCATCGTGGTCTGCGTCGGCACGACCCTGCTCGCGGGCGCCCGCCTCCCCCGCTGGTACTGGCTGGCCTTCTGCGCCGGCTGCCTGTTCGGGGTCGGGTTCGTGTCGTGGCTCCAGTTCGAGTCGCTGTACCGGATCAACGCGCTGTGCCTGTGGTGCTGTCTGGCGTGGGTCGCCACGATCGCGCTGTTCTGGTACGTCGCCTCGCACGCCGTACGCCACCGGTTCCTGCCCGCGCCCGCCCCGCTGAGGGCGTTCCTCGACGAGTTCGCCTGGGTGCCCCCGGTGCTGCACACCGGGATCGTCGGGATGCTGGTCCTGACCCGCTGGTGGGACTTCTGGACGAGCTGACCGACCGCTGTCGGTTCGTCGTACTACTGCGGCACCCGGGGGATTCTTGCGCTGGTGACCGCCCCAGGATCGTTACGCGGTACGGACGTTGAGCCCCCGAACCCTGAAAGGGACCGCACCTGCCATGAAGTCGACCACCCGAGGAACCCTTGCCGCCGTCGTCACGGGCGTCGCGGCCGCCATGGGTGCCGCCGCCGCGCCCGCCGCCGCGGTCGCCACGGTCCCCGTCCCGGTGCCCCTGGAAGGCGCCGAGAAGACCCTCAACATGGAGCTGCCCAGCCTGAACGGCGAGATCCCGCTGCCGAAGCCGGGGAAGCCGGACGGGCCGCAGTTCGTCGAGGGCCGGCTCCTCCCGGCACGCACCGTCCCGCAGTTGCCGGTCACCGGCGGCCTGCCCGGCGCCGACCTGCGCGCGCCCGTGCCCCACGTCCTCGGCACGGACTTCGACCACGTCGGCGTCGGCGTCCCCGCCTCCGACCTGCGCACCCTGTCGCCCGGCCTGAGCGTGGACGCCCCGCTGACGCGGCCGAACCCCGACCACATGGGCCTGCCGAGCACCAAGCTCCCGCAGGCGGGCATCCTCGCCCCGGTCCTCCAGGCGGTGCCCGCCGCGAACCTGGGCATGGGACCGGGACTGTAGGGACCACGGCGGCCCGGGCCCCGGCCCGGACCGCGGGAGTGACCACGGGGGCCCTCGGGCGGTTACGGCTGTGTACATCGGAACCGGACGAGGAGTACACGATGGTCGTCAGCGTCGGTGGGGGAGTGGCGAGGGCCGAGACGGGGACGGTGAGAGCCGGGCCGGTGCGCACCGCGCGGCGGGACGCGCTGCGCGGGCTGCTCGCCACGGCCGTGGCCATGGCGCTGGCCCCCGTCGTCGCGGCCTCCCGTCCCCTGCGCCGGACCGCGCGGCCGGCGGACCTGGCCTACGCGTTCGACGAGACGTACCGCGGCCGGCGCATCCGGGGCTCGCGGGTGATCACCGCCGGGCACCCCGTCGGCGCCGCCGCCGAGCCGTGGCACGTCACCGTGGACGGCCGGCCGCTGCACCTCATGCGGCGCGCCGACGGCAGCTGGCTGAGCATGGTCGACCACTACCGCTCGTGCCCGACCCCGCTGGAGGCGGCCCGCGCGGCCGTCGACGAGCTGGGGCCGGGGCGGCGACTGCACGACACGGGCGCCCCGATGGACGGCGACGCGCACACGGGGGGCCACCATGGCGTACACGCGTAAGGACGTCAGCACCCTGACCGCGGGCGAGAAGCGGCGGTTCGTGAACGCGTTGCTGGAGCTGAAACGGCGCGGTGAGTACGACGAGTTCGTGCGTACCCACATCCAGTACTACGTCTCCGACGGCGAGGACGGTCTGCGGACGGCCCACATGGCGCCCTCCTTCCTGCCCTGGCACCGCCGCTTCCTGCTGGACCTGGAACGGGCGCTGCGTCGGGTGGACTCGTCGGTGACGGTGCCGTACTGGAACTGGACCCGGGACCGCACGACGACGTCCGTGCCCTGGACCAAGGACCTCCTCGGCGGCAACGGGCGGCGCTCGGACCGCCAGGTGATGACCGGGCCGTTCGCCTACGCGAGCGGCAACTGGACCCTCACGGAGGGCGTCACCGACGGGGAGTTCCTCACCCGGGATCTCGGACGCGCCGCCGCTCCCCTCGCGCTGCCGACCAGGAGCGAGCTGGAGGGGGCGCTCGCCGACCCCGTCTACGACGTCTCGCCCTGGAACTCGACGGTGACCAAGGGCTTCCGCAACAAGCTGGAGGGGTGGGGGAGCGGGCGGGGCAGCGTCTCCTGGCGCAACCACAACCGGGTGCACCGCTGGGTCGGCGGGGCCATGGTCGGCGGTGCGTCCGTCAACGACCCCGTCTTCTGGCTCCACCACGCCTTCATCGACCTGTGCTGGTACCGCTGGCAGCGGCGGCACGGGGGCGCCCGCTATCTGCCCGCCAGGCCGCCCGGCCCGACCAGCGACCAGCACGAGCGGGTCGTGGCCCGGCACGAGAAGCTGCCGCCGTGGGACGTGACGCCGGATCAGCTGGAGGACGTCAGCGGGATCTACCGGTACGCCTGAGCCGCCGGCCAACCGGTGGGTCCCGCCGACGTGGGAGCGGGCATGGGAAGAGCCCCGGCGCTCGAGGTGCCGGGGCTCTTCCGCGCGTACGGGCGATCAGCCGCCGTAGCCGCCGTGCCCACCCGGGCCCGGGTTGCCCTTGTGGCTGTCGCCGCCGCTGATGTTGGCGCAGGTGTTGCCGAAGGCCGGGTTCAGCAGACCGATCACGTTGACGGTGTTACCGCACACGTTGACCGGGATGTGGATCGGGACCTGGACGACGTTGCCGGACAGGACGCCGGGCGAGCCGATGGCGGCGCCGTCGGCGCCCGCGTCCGCCAGGGCCAGGCCCGCGCCGCCGATGACCACGGCACCGGTGCCGAGGGCGACACCTGCTGCCTTCGCGATGCGAGACATCACGTTCTCCTTTTGACTCGGTGAGTGCGACGGCAGGACGCGCCGTCGCACTCCCCCTTCAACGCGGAGGCTCACTCCTGGTAACGGCGTTCATGTGGGGATCACCCTTTTTGAAGCGGAGGCCCGGCCACCGCCTGCCTCAAGGGAGCCGTCGTACGGGGGAGCCCGCGAGGTAGGCCTGGATGTTCTCGACGGCCTGGCCGTAGTACGTCGCGTAGTTGGCCCGCGAGACATAGCCGAGGTGCGGGGTGGCGAGCAGGCGCGGGGCCGTGCGCATCGGGTGGTCGGCGGGAAGGGGCTCGGTGTCGAAGACGTCGACGCCCGCGCCCGCGATCCGGCCCTCGTGCAGGGCGGCGAGGAGCGCGTCCTGGTCGACGATCGCCGCGCGCGAGGTGTTGACCAGGTAGGCGGTGGGCTTGAGCAGGGCGAGTTCGGCGGGGCCGAGAAGGCCCCGGGTGCGGTCGCCGAGGGCGAGGTGGACGGAGACGAAGTCGCTGTCGGCCAGCAGCTCTTCCTTGGATCCGGCGAGGTGCACGCCCACCTCGTCGGCGCGTGCCCGGGTGAGGTTCTGGCTCCAAGCACTGACCTCCATGCCGAAGGCGAGCCCGACCTGTGCCACCCGGCCGCCGATCTTCCCGAGACCGAGCAGTCCGAGCCGGCGGCCGTGCAGGTCGGCGCCTACGGTGGACTGCCAGGGGCCGTTCGCGCGCAGGGAGTTGCTCTCCTCGACGATCCCGCGGGCGAGGCCCAGCAGCAGCGCCCAGGTCAGCTCGACCGGCGGGGCCGAAGAACTCGCCGTACCGCAGACGGTGACCCCGTGCGCCTCGGCGGCCGCGTAGTCGATGACGGAGTTGCGCATGCCGGAGGCGATGAGCAGCTTCAGCCGGGGCAGGCGGGCGATGAGCGAGGCGGGGAAGGGGACGCGCTCGCGCAGGGTGACCACGATGTCGACGTCGGCGAGGGCGGCGGCCAGGGAGTCCTCGTCGGCGAAGTGGGTGTCGTAGGGGACGACGTCGACCCGGTCCGCGAGCGGTGACCAGTCGGCGAGCCGGGTCGCCACCCGCTGGAAGTCGTCGAGCACGGCACAGCGCAGACGCATGTCGGGCCTTTCCCCTGCTTGTTCCGGTGCTCGGTTCGGTGCTTGATCCGGTCAGGGTGATCGACTCTACGCCGCGGCACTGTCAGTAGTAGTCGCGCATGATCTCGCTCGCCCAGGCGGGCTGCTCCGTGGGCCCCTGCGGGCCGAACTCGGCCATGTAGGGCTTGATGTCGAGGACCGGGGTGCCGTCGACGGCGTCCAGGCCCTGGACGTGGATGTCGAGGCCGTCGGTGCGCAGCAGCCGGCAGCGGGAGACGCCGATGCGGTTGGGGCGGTTCTTGCCGCGCTGGGCGAAGATGCCGACCAGGGGCCAGTCGGTGTTGCCGCGCGGGTGGCGGGCGCCAGTCTCGATCCGGTCCACCGGGACGCGGTCGAAGTGGTAGACGATCTCCAGGTGCGAGAAGCCGTCCAGCCCGGCGAGCGCCTCGGGCCCGAAACGGTCCGCGTCCAGTCGTATGACGGCGGTCTCCTTGCCCCAGTCGTCGTCCACGACCTCCGCCCGTCCGCCGACGACGGTCCCCACGCGGACGGAGACGACCTCTGCCGGGGAACTGTTCTCGGACACGCGGGCCCCCTTCGCTGCTCGGCCTCGCGTGCGCGACTGCCCCGAAGCGCTTGGCCACCTACCGGTGCAGGGGCCGGACATGAAAAGACCCCCTGCCCAAAGTACGTGGTCAGAAGGTGTTTGCGCCCCCGGCAGGACTCGAACCTGCGGCCAAGCGCTTAGAAGGCGCCTGCTCTATCCACTGAGCTACGGGGGCCGGGTGTGGTGGCCTCTGTCTTGGGTGCCCGGGTGTGGGCCGTTCCGTGACGTTGCCGGGGACAAGGATAGGGCTCCCACGACCTTGTCCCTGTTGCTTCGCCTCCGTGGCTCGATGTGGAGGTTCGGTGAAGCGGTCCTGATAATCGCAGGCAGGTACGAATCGTGCATCGCTTTTGGCGCCTCGCGCACCGGGTGTTGTGCACTCGTTATGCCTGGACTGTGCCCGCGCCCCAGTCATCCCATCCGTCCCTTGTGTCCGGTCGGCGCGCAGACATGGCCATATGCTTCAGAATTCCCCCAAAATTGGGCATTCTTCACATGTGGTGACCTTGGACGTACGGCCTCAGCTACTCGACGCACTCTCCGCCCTGCGCGACCGTGTCGCCGCCGCACGCTTCCCGCTGCCCCTGGCGGGGGCCCCACGCGCGCGTGCCAACCGCGACGAACTGCTCGCCCAGCTCGACGACTATCTGGTGCCCCGGTTGAGGGACCCCGAAGCGCCACTCCTGGCCGTGGTGGGCGGTTCCACCGGGGCCGGCAAGTCGACCCTCGTCAACTCCCTTGTGGGACGCCGGGTGAGCGAGGCGGGCGTACTGCGGCCGACCACGCGGACACCGGTCCTGGTCTGCCATCCGGAGGATCACCACTGGTTCAGCGGAATGCGCGTACTGCCCGACCTCACGCGCGTGTGGACGCCCCACCAGGAGTCGGCGGACGAACTCCTGCTGCCCGGCGAGAACCCCGCGCGCGTGCTGCGCGTCGAGACCGCCGACACCCTCCCGCCGGGCCTCGCGCTCCTGGACGCACCCGACGTCGACTCCCTGGTGGCCGACAACCGCGTCCTCGCCGCCGAGCTGATCTGCGCCGCCGACATCTGGATCATGGTCACCACGGCCGCCCGTTACGCCGACGCCGTCCCCTGGCATCTCCTGCGCACCGCCAAGGAGTACGACGCCACGCTCGTGACCGTCCTCGACCGGGTGCCGCACCAGGTCGTCTCCGAGGTCTCGCGGCAGTACGGCGCCCTGCTCACCAAGGCGGGCCTCGGCAACGTGCCCCGGTTCACGGTGCCGGAACTGCCCGAGTCGGCCTGGGGCGGCGGGCTGCTGCCGGCCACCGCCGTGGCATCGCTGCGCACCTGGCTCGTCCACCAGGCGCAGGACCCCGCGGCCCGGCACCACACCGTCGCCCGTACGGCCCACGGCGTCCTCGACTCCCTCAAGTCCCGGATGCCCGAGCTGGCCGGCGCGGCCGCCGCCCAGTACGCGGCCGCGCTGCGGCTCACCGGGGCCGTCGAGAGCGCCTACGACAGCGAGTACGCGCGCGTGCGGGGGCGGCTCCAGGCCGGTGCCGTGCTCGCCGGTGACGCCCTCAAGCGCTGGCGGGCCTTCCCCCTCGACTGCACGGCCGGCGAGCTCCTGGACGCCCTGGTGGAGAGCCTGGGCGCCCTCCTGTTGTGCGCGGTCACCGCCGCCGACGAGCGCGTCGAGGAGGCCTGGCGGCGCGAACCGGGCGCGACCGCACCGGAACTGACGGCGCGCGACCCGTCCCCGGAGAGCGCCGAACACCGGATCGGGATGGCCGTACGACGCTGGCGGCGGGAGCTGGAGGAGTACGCCGAGGAGGAGATCCGCGACCTCGACCGCGGGGTCGCGCCCGACCCGGAGACGGTCGCCGCCCTCGTCGCCACCGCGCTGCTCGGCGGACGCCGGGCGCGCGTCGCGGGCGAAGGACTCGCCGAACGGATCGGCGCCCACGGGGCCCTGCGGCTGCGCGACCGGGGCGGACGGCTGCTCGCCGAGCACCTCGACCGGGTCGTGCACGCCGAACGCGAGCGCCGGCTCGCCCCGCTCGACGCCCTCGACGTACACCCCGAACCCCAGGCCGAACTCATCGCCGCGCTGTCGGTACTGCAGAAGGAGAGGTGACCGATGACCGCCGTCACGGATCAGGACCACACGGAGCGGGCGGGGGACGCCGTATCGGAGAACGGGGAAGGACGGGGCGAGGGGCCTGTGGGCGACGCAGCGGCGGACGAGGGCGGGAAGGGCGGGCACGCGCGCGTGAAGAGGGCGGAGGGCGGTGACGGGCGGGCGGACGCCCGGCACGCGCGCGAGGAGGCCGTGGAAGGCCCCACGGGGCCGCGCGACGCCGAGTCCGAGGGTGCCTGGGACGACGGGCTCATCGCGCGGCGGGTGACCGCCGAGACCGAGCAGGCCGCCGCCGTGGAGGCCCGGGGGCCCAACGTCCCGCCGGCCGCCCCGCTCACCTACGACGGCCCCCTGCGCTCCCGTCTGGACGCGCTGCGGGAACTGGTCGGACTCTCACGGGCCCGGCTCGACAGCCGGACGCTCGCCGAGGCCGGCCAGGTCCTGGACGAGGCGGCCGCGCGGCGCAGGCTCTCCGGGCAGCACACCGTCGTCGCCATCGCCGGCGCGACGGGCAGCGGCAAGTCCCAACTGTTCAACTCGCTCGCGGGAGTGGCCATCTCGGAGACCGGCGTACGCCGACCGACCACCGCCGCGCCGATCGCGTGCAGTTGGAGCGACGGTTCGGCGAGCCTCATCGAACGGCTCGGCATCCCGCCCCGGTTGCGGCGGCGGCCGGTGCAGAGTGCCGAGGCGGAGGCCCAGTTGCGCGGGCTCGTCCTGGTCGACCTGCCCGACCACGACTCCGCGGCCGTCCAGCACCGCGAGCACGTGGACCGGATCCTGGCCCTCGTCGACGCCGTCATCTGGGTCGTCGATCCCGAGAAGTACGCCGACGCGATCCTGCACGAGCGCTATCTGCGGCCCATGGCGGGCCACGCGGAGGTCATGTTCGTCGTCCTCAACCAGGTCGACCGGCTGCCCGGGGAGGCCGCCGAGCAGGTCCTCGACGATCTGCGGCGGCTGCTGGACGAGGACGGGATCGCCCTCGGGGAGTACGGCGAACCGGGCGCGACCGTGCTCGCGCTGTCCGCGCTCACCGGGGACGGAGTCGGTGAACTGCGCGAGGCGCTCGGCCAGTTCGTCGCCGAGCGCGGCGCTCCCGCGCGGCGGATCGCGGCCGACGTGGACGCGGCGGCTTGGCGGCTGCGGCCCGTCTACGCGACGGGCCGGCGCACCGGGCTGAGCGAGGAGGCCCGCGACGACTTCGCCGCCCGGCTCGCGGACGCGGTCGGCGCCACCGCGGCCGGCGAGGCGGCCGAACGCGCCTGGCTGCGCAACGCCAACCGCGCGTGCGGCACGCCCTGGCTGCGGCTGTGGCGCTGGTACCAGGACCGGCGCGAACCGGCCACGGGGCGCCTGCCGTTGCGCGCCCAGCCCGACGAGGAGGCGACCGCGCGGCAGCGTGTCGAGCAGGCGGTACGGACGCTCGCCGACCGGGCCTCGGCGGGACTGCCCGCGCCGTGGGCGCAGGCGGTGCGCGAGGCGGCCGTACGCGGCTCCCAGGGGCTGCCCGAGGCGCTGGACGAGCTGACGGCCCGGGCCGGGCTGCCACCGGGCCGTCCCCCGCGTCCGGGCTGGTGGCCGGTGGCCGTGCTCGCGCAGGCGTCCATGACGCTCCTCCAAGTCGTCGGAGGGCTCTGGCTGGTGGGTCAGATCGTCGGGGTCATGGCGCCGAACCTGGGCGTTCCGGTGCTGCTGATGGTGGCGGGCATCGTCGGCGGCCCGCTCGTCGAGTGGAGCTGCCGGATGGCGGCGCGGGGGCCCGCGCGACGGTACGGCGTGGAGGCGGAACGGCGGCTGCGGGAGGCGGCGTCCGGATGCGGGCGGGCGCGGGTGCTGGATCCGGTGGCCGCGGAACTGCTGCGTTACCGGGAGGTCAGGGAGCAGTACGGCAAGGTCGTGGGAGTGGGGTGAGGGCCGGTCCTGTGGACGGGGGTCCCTCGTTCGGGTGGCGGGGTTTTCCACATCCTGGGGACGGTGCACAGGGCGCAGCGGGCTCGGCCCGTCGGAGGCAGTCTGGCTTCGCGGCGATCGCGGTGACGCGGTCGGCACGCAGACAGCAGCAGCCGTACGGGACGGGCCCGTACGCATGTCCGGGAGGGGTTCCCAGCGATGAACGAGACCATGATCTGCGCGGTGGGCAACGTGGCGACACAGCCGGTGTACCGGGAGCTGGCGACGGGCGCTTCGGTGCGGTTCCGGCTCGCGGCGACGGCGCGTTACCTGGACCGCGAGAAGAACGAGTGGACGGACGGGCACACCAACTTCTTCACGGTGTGGGCCAATCGCCAGCTCGCCACGAACGTGGCGGGGTCGATCAACGTGGGTGACCCGGTGGTCGTGCAGGGCCGGTTGAAGGTGCGTTCGGAGGTGCGCGAGGGGCAGCCGGCCTGGACCTCGGCCGACATCGACGCCGTGGCGATCGGCCACGACCTCGCCCGCGGCACCTCGGCCTTCCGGCGCACACAGCGGTCGGAGAACGCGGTCACGGGAGCGTCCGCGCAGCCCGAGCCCGCCTGGGAGACACCGCCGGGCGAGGCCGCGGACCGCCAGGAGCCCGTCGCGGTGACGTGATGTGACATCGCGTCGGCCGAGAACGCGGGGCTCTGACCGAAGTGCGGCTTATCGACGTATGCGCTCCGGATGCCTGCGGTCGACTTGTCGATAAGCCATGCGGGTGAAAGGCCCTGGCGATAACGATTCCGAGTCGGATCGATCTTCCGACCGCATCCCCGGGAAGAGCGGGGCGGCCGCGTCCCTAGGATGCCGAACACAGCTCCCGGGGTTACTGATTCTGCTGGTGGGACCGCCACCCCGCTCGTCAACGGGTCCTGTCCGAAGGGGAATTCCGTGTTTTCTGTGTTCTCTGCGCTGTCCGTGCGCGGACGGGGAGCGGCTCGCCTCGCGGCCGTCACGTTCGTCTCCGGCCTGCTCGCCGCCGGTGCGACGGTGGCCGTCGCCGCTCCGGCGACGGCGGACGGGGCGGCGCAGAACCAGAGAGGGGCGACCGCCACGATGGGGGGCCTGAAGACCTACGGTGACGCGGTCATACACGACACCGACGGCGATCTCCAGGTGCCGGCCGGGCTGTTCGAGATGTCCGTCGAGGGCGGCGGCACTCTCCAGACCTACTGCGTCGATCTCTACAACCCCACACAGAAGGACGCCAAGTACCACGAGACCGACTGGAGCGGCACCTCGCTCGGCACCAACAAGGAAGCGGGCAGGATCCGTTGGATCCTGCAGAACTCCTACCCCCAGGTCAACGACCTCGCGGCGCTCGCCGCCAAGGCCGGTATCGCCGCGGGGCTGACCGAGCAGGACGCGGCGGCGGGCACGCAGGTGGCGATCTGGCGCTACTCGGACGCCGCGGACGTCGACGCCGCCGACCCGCAGGCCGAGAAGCTCGCGGACTACCTGGAGAAGAGCGCCCGTGACGTCGCTGAGCCGGCGGCGTCGCTGACGCTCGACCCGCCCGCGGTCTCCGGCCACCCCGGTGAGCTGCTCGGCCCGGTGACGGTGCGCACCAACGCGGCCGGTGCCACGGTCAGCCCGCCGGCGGACGCGGCCACGAGCGGCGTGCGGATCGTCGGCAAGGACGGCAGGCCGGTGACCTCGGTGGGCAACGGCAGCGAGCTCTACTTCGACGTCCCCGAGGACGCGGCGGCGGGCTCGGCCGATCTGACCGTGCAGGCCTCGACGACCGTGCCGGTCGGCCGGGCGTTCGCCTCCGAGAGCCGCAGCCAGACCCAGATCCTCGCCGGCTCCAGCGAGTCGACGGTCTCGGCCGCGGCGAGCGCGACCTGGGCGAAGGAGGGTGCCGTCCCGGCTCTCTCCGCGGCCCGGAACTGCACCGAGCGCGGCCTGGGCATCACGGCGGTCAACCAGGGCGACGAGGAGTTCACGTTCGAGCTGATGGGCACGGAGTACGCCATCGCGGCGGGCGAGACCCGCACGGTGACGGTCCCGCTCCAGGAGGACCAGGCGTACGACTTCACGATCACCGGCCCCGACGGTCTCGCCGAGCGCTTCACCGGCGTCCTCGACTGCCGCACCCGCAGCAGCGAGACGGGCGCCACGACCCAGACCCTCAGTGAGCCCAGCCCCGCCACGGTGGCCGTCCCCACCACCGACGTCAACCTCGCCGAGACCGGCGGCTCCGCCACCACCCCGCTGATCGCCGGTACCGCCATCGCCCTGGTCGTGATCGGGGGCGCGGCGCTGGTTCTCACCGGCAGGAAGCAGAACCGGGCGCAGGACTGACCGGGCGCGTCGGCGCGGGGCAGAATGGCCTCATGACCAAGCCCTCCGCATCGCCGACGCGTCACACCTCCTCGGACTCGGTGCTGTCCCTGTGGTCGACGGACTCGGTGCTGTCGATCGGCTCGGTGGGTTCGGTGCTGTCCATCGGTTCCGTGGGCTCGGCCCTGTCGGTCGGCTCGATCGGAAGCGCCCTGTCCGTGGGCTCGATCGGGTCGGCGCTGTCCCTGATCTCGGCGGGCTCGTGGCTGAGCACGGGGTCGCTGCTGTCGGCGCGGTCGAGGTGGTCGGTGCTGTCGTGGGGCTCGTCCCGGGGGCTGATGCGGTCCGCGGGGGCGGGAGCAGTGGGAGTGGCGGGGACGGTGGCCGTGGGTGCGGCTGTGCTGCTGGCCGTGCGGGGGGCCGGCGACTGATCCCGCCTTGGCGTTCGGGGGCCGGGGACTGATCCGCCTTGGCGTTCGGGGTGCCGGGGGCTGATCCGGCGGGGCGTTCGAGGGCGGGCGACTGAAGCGGCGTGCCGTTCGGGGAGGTCGGCGTAAGGGCGGGCCGAGGCTCGTCCCGGGGGCTGGTGCGGTCCGCGGGGGCGGGAGCAGTGGGGGTGGCGGGGGCGGTGGCCGTGGGTGCGGCTGTGCTGCTGGCCGTGCGGGGGGCCGGCGACTGATCCCGCCTCGGTGTTCGGGGGCCGTGGACTGATCCGCCTTGGCGTTCGGGGTGCCGGGGGCTGATCCGGCGGGGCGTTCGGGGGCGGGCGACTGAAGCGGCGTGCCGTTCGGGGAGGTCGGCCTAAGCGCGGCCGAGGGTCGTCCCGGGGGCTGATACGGTCCGCGGGGGCGGGAGCAGTGGGGGTGGCGGGGGCGGTGGCCGTGGGTGCGGCTGTGCTGTTGGCCGTGCGGGGGCCGGGGACTGATCCGGCGGGCGTTCGGGGCGTTCGATAGGTCGGCGACTGACGCGGCGGCCGTGCGGGGAGGCCGGCGTAGGCGCAGGCCGAGGCTCGTTCTGTCGTCGTTGATCGGCCAGGTGGTCGTAGGTCACAGCCGTCGTTGATCAGTTGTCGCCACACGCACGGTCGGTCACCCGGAGCCCGTGTTCAGGACTGTCGAGGAAGCGCGATGTTCCTCGCAGACGGCCCACCAGCTCTCGCCGCCCTTGTCCTTGACCCGGACGCTCCAGCGCGCGTCACGTGTGCACGGCGAGCCCCAGGCGCAGCGCTGCATGTGGGATTGCGTGCCGACAGCGTGCAGCTCCGGGGTCCAGTCGACGGGTCCCTCGATGATTTCCACGATGCAAGTGAAGCGTGCCCCGCCGTGCCACCGCAGTCGAATGCGTGTCGAACCGGCAGCCGAGGACGAACCCCCAGGTCACAGCCCCCCGACCAAACGGGTTACCACCCGAGGGTGGACCTCAGGCAAGATGGGGTGTATCTGCCCACTGCCAGATTTCAAGCTGCCGGACGGTTTCTCTTGGCTGAGTACATCTACACCATGCGCAAGACGCGCAAGGCAATCGGCGACAAGGTCATCCTTGACGACGTCTCGCTGAACTTCCTGCCTGGCGCGAAGATCGGTGTGGTCGGCCCGAACGGTGCCGGTAAGTCGACCATTCTGAAGATCATGGCGGGGCTGGAGCAGCCGTCGAACGGCGATGCCTTCCTGTCGCCGGGTTACACCGTGGGGATCCTGCTGCAGGAGCCGCCGCTGAACGAGGAGAAGACCGTTCTGGAGAACGTCCAGGAGGGTGTTTCCGAGGTCAAGGGCAAGCTCGACCGGTTCAACGAGATCGCCGAGCTGATGGCGACCGACTACTCCGACGCGCTGCTCGACGAGATGGGCAAGCTGCAGGAGGAGCTCGACCACGCCAACGCGTGGGACCTCGACGCTCAGCTGGAGCAGGCCATGGACGCGCTCGGGTGCCCGCCCGGCGACTGGCCCGTCACCAACCTCTCCGGTGGTGAGAAGCGCCGCGTGGCTCTGTGCAAGCTGCTGCTCGAAGCTCCTGACCTGCTGCTTCTCGACGAGCCCACCAACCACCTCGACGCCGAGTCGGTGAACTGGCTGGAGCAGCACCTCGCCAAGTACGAGGGCACCATCGTGGCCGTGACCCACGACCGGTACTTCCTCGACAACGTCGCCGGCTGGATCTGCGAGGTCGACCGCGGTCGCCTGCACGGCTACGAGGGCAACTACTCCAAGTACCTGGAGACCAAGCAGACCCGTCTCAAGGTCGAGGGCGCCAAGGACGCGAAGCGGGCGAAGCGGCTCAAGGAAGAGCTGGAGTGGGTGCGGTCCAACGCCAAGGGGCGTCAGGCCAAGTCCAAGGCCCGTCTCGCGCGCTACGAGGAGATGGCCGCCGAGGCCGACAAGATGCGGAAGCTGGACTTCGAGGAGATCCAGATCCCGCCGGGCCCGCGGCTCGGCAGCGTCGTCGTCGAGGTCAGCAACCTCAGCAAGGGCTTCGGCGACAAGGTCCTGATCGACGACCTGAGCTTCACGCTGCCGCGCAACGGCATCGTCGGTGTCATCGGCCCCAACGGCGCCGGCAAGACCACCCTCTTCAAGATGATCCAGGGCCTGGAGGAGCCGGACTCCGGCACCATCAAGGTCGGCGAGACCGTCAAGATCTCGTACGTCGACCAGAGCCGCGCGAACATCGACCCGAAGAAGACCCTGTGGGCGGTCGTGTCGGACGAGCTGGACTACATCAACGTGGGCCAGGTCGAGATGCCGAGCCGGGCTTACGTCTCGGCGTTCGGGTTCAAGGGCCCGGACCAGCAGAAGCCCGCCGGTGTCCTGTCCGGCGGTGAGCGCAACCGCCTCAACCTCGCGCTCACCCTCAAGCAGGGCGGCAACCTGCTGCTCCTCGACGAGCCGACCAACGACCTCGACGTCGAGACCCTCGGCTCCCTGGAGAACGCGCTCCTCGAGTTCCCGGGCGCGGCCGTGGTCGTCTCCCACGACCGCTGGTTCCTGGACCGGGTCGCCACCCACATCCTCGCCTACGAGGGTGACTCCAAGTGGTTCTGGTTCGAGGGCAACTTCGAGTCGTACGAGAAGAACAAGATCGAGCGGCTCGGCCCGGACGCGGCGCGTCCGCACCGCGCCACCTACAAGAAGCTGACCCGGGGCTGATCTTGCGGCACATCTACCGCTGCCCGCTGCGCTGGGCGGACATGGACGCGTACGGCCACGTCAACAACGTGGTCTTCCTCCGCTACCTGGAGGAAGCCCGTATCGACTTCCTGTTCCGCCCGGAGAAGGACTTCAAGCAGGGGTCCGTGGTGGCACGCCATGAGATCGACTACAAGCGGCAGCTCGTCCACCGGCACGCGCCCGTGGACATCGAGCTGTGGGTCACCGAGATCCGAGCGGCGTCCTTCACCATCGCCTACGAGGTGAAGGACGGCGACGACGTCTACGTCCGGGCCTCGACGGTGATAGTGCCGTTCGACTTCGAGGCCCAGCGGCCGCGCCGGATCACCGCCGAGGAACGGGAGTTCCTGGAGGAGTACCGGGACGACGACGAGGAGGAGGCCGTCGCCGCATGACGGTGCTCCACCTCGCCGACGAGGGGGAGGCCGCGGATCTCGCCGCCTTCCTCTCCCGGCTGCTCCACTACGACCGCTCGGCCGCGGTACGCCTCCAGGGCACCGGCACCGCGCTCGCCGTCTTCGGGCGCCCGCCGTCCTTCGAGGTGCTGGCGATCCGGGCGGTGCGCCTCGCCAAGCCGTACGAGAACGGGCTCGACGTCACGCTCGATGTCACCGTCTCCGCCGGGGAGTTGCTGGAGTCCCTCGACGAGAGCGCGGGTACGGCCCGCGTGCCGGAGGCGGTGACCGGGCCGCCGTGGGCCGGAGTGCTGCCGCCGCGAGGCGGGTGGCAGGAGGTGGCCGGACTGCCGGAGCCGGAGGCGCTGCGGGCGCTCGTCCACGCCGGCGTCACCGAATTCCGGTCCCGCACCGAGGAGTTGGGGCCGGAGCAGCGTACCCGGGCCGAACTCGACCGGATCGGGCGGGAGATCTGGTCGCGGACCGTGGGGGACACCCGACTGCCGGTGCGGGCCGTGCACGCGGCCCAGTCGCTCGGCTTCCTGCGACCCGGTGGAGGAGCGGCGCTCTTCGTGTCGGGGGCGTGGCTGCGGCTGCGTACGCCGTACGGCTCGATCGCCGTACGGCAAGGGGGACTCGGGATGCTCGGCGTCAGCGTGCGCTGAGGCGCCCGAACGGCGGCGGCCGTCAGTCCCGGTCGCTGTCGTCCGGCCACACGCCGATGTGATCCGGCTCCAGTTCCAGCGCGACCCGCTCGCGCATGCCCAGCGCCTCGGTGTACTCCTTCGGGAGCTGGAGGCGGCCCGCGCGGTCGAGCATCGCGTACTCCCTCGCCACCAGGGTCTCGTCGCCCGTCGCCGCGTCCACCGCGCTGCGACGCAGCACCTCGGTGGAGGTACGACCGTCCCGGATGGCCACGGCGCGGCGGACCTCGCCCGCCACCGCCTGGTCGTGGGTGACGATGACGATCGTGGTGCCGAGCTGTTCGTTGGCGGTGCGGAACGCCGCGAAGATCTGTTCCGCGGTGTGCGAGTCGAGCTCGCCCGTCGGTTCGTCGGCGAGCAGGACGGCGGGGCTGTTGGCCAACGCCACCGCGATCGCCACGCGTTGCTGCTGGCCTCCCGACATCTGGTGCGGGCGGCGGTTGCGGCAGTCGGCCACCTCCAGCAACTCCAGGAGTTCCAGCGCGCGTTCGGTCTGTGCGCGGCGGGCCGTCCGGGAGCCGGAGAGCTGGATGGGCAGGGTGATGTTCTGGGCCGCGGTGAGGTAGGGGAGGAGGTTGCGGGAGGTCTGCTGCCAGACGAAGCCGACCGTCTTGCGGCGGTAGGCCAGGCGGTCCTTCGCGGTCATGGTGAGCAGGTCGTGGCCCGCGACTCTCGCGGCGCCCGCGGTGGGGGTGTCCAGGCCCGCGAGGATGTTCATGAGCGTGGACTTGCCGCTGCCGGACGCGCCCACCAGAGCGAGGAGTTCGCCCTCCCGGACGAGGAGGTCGAGGCCCTGGAGGGCCTGGACCTCCACGCCGTCCGTGGTGAAGATGCGGACGAGCCGGTCGCAGGTGATCAGGGCGTCGTGGCCGTAGGTGGGGCGGGAGCGGGCCTCGGTCGCCTTGTGGGCGAGTTCGGTGAGGGTGGGGTTCGTGGTCACTGGCCGTCTCCTGTGGGGGCGCCTGTCGATGTGCCGCGCTGTGCCTTCGGGCGGGTGCCGCTGTCCGCGGGCCGGGAGCCGCCCCGGCGGCGTGAGCGCACGCCGCCGAGGGTGACGAAGCCGTTCATCTCGCGTCCCCCGCTCTCAACTCCTGTACCGATCCCCGTCTCCCCGACCACCACGCCTGGCCGATCCCCATCCCCACCGCCAGCAGCAGCACGGCCGCCGCCGGCAGCGCCAGGGACAGGAGGTCCGTGCGCAACTCCGCCGGGACCGAGGAGGGTTCGGCCGACGGGACGGCGACTGCCGTCAGGTCGATGCCGGGGGACAGGAGGCGGATCGTGGCCCAGCCCGTGAGGGTGCCTCCCAGGGCCGCCAGGACCGCCTGGGGCAGGGACTCCAGGATCAGCAGGCGGCGGCCCGCCGCCCGGGTCAGGCCCATCGTGCGCAGGCGGGCCAGCAGGGCCGTGCGCTCCGGGGCCGTGCGCAGGAAGGACAGCAGCAGGGCCAGCACCGCGTATCCCGTGCCCGCCGCCACCGCCGTCGCGTAGACGCCTTCCGCGCCGGTCTGCAGGGGGGAGTCGACGTAGCGTTCGCGTTCCTCGGACCTCAGGTGCACGGACGCCGCCTCGGGAGCCGCCTCGCGCAGCGCGGCCCCGTCCAGGCTCGTCCCCGTCAGCAGCAGCGTGGTCGGTCGCGCCATCGCCGGGCTCAGTGCCTCGCGGTTCACGATCAGGAAGTCCGGGCCCGTCACCGCCGGGGTGCGGTCGAGGACGGTGGTGATGCGGACGGTGAGCGAGCTGCCGTCCGGGAGGAGGACGGGGAAGGGGCCGGTGCCGTACGTCCGGGCGGTGGCCGTGGAGGCCAGGGCCGGGATCGTGCCGCCGGTGGCCCCCTCCCGCAACCGGGCCGCCGAGAAGGCGCCGATGTCCGTCCGGGACGACAGTGCCGCGTAGTCCGCGGGGTTCACCCCGGCCAGGGTCACCGACTGGGCTCCGTCCGCCGGCTTCGCGTCGTAGGTGACGCTCACCGCGGACAGGTCGCTCACCCCCGGTGCCCGGCGCAGCCGGTCCGGCAGCCCCGACGGAAGCGGCGCCGCCGTCTCCACGCGGGCGTCGGCGCCCACCGAGAGGAGGGCCGCGTGGTCGCGGGCCTCCCGCACGCCGGCGAGGACCGAGCCGCCGAAGGCCGCCGTGGTCAGGGCGGTCAGCAGGGCCAGCAGGGGCAGCACGGCGGAGGCCGAGGTGCGGCCCGCGCGGGCCAGCGACAGATGGGCCAGGGCACCGCGCAGGCGGGCGGCCGGGCGGGCCAGCCCCCGCAGCGGGAGCGGGTACAGGCGGACCAGGACCAGGGCGGCGATCACGCCCACCAGCACCGGTGCCAGCGAGACGAGGTCGTCGGAACCGCCCGACGTGCCACGTCGGCGCAGCGAGGCCACCGCCCCCACCGTCAGCAGCAGCAGCGTCAGTTCGGCGACCGTACGGCGCCGGGACGGTCGTACGGAGGAGATGTCCTCGCGGCCGGTGTGGAGGCGGACCACGCGGTGGGCGGCGGCCGCGCGGAGCGGCAGGGCCGCGCAGGTGACGGCGGTGACCGCCACGGCGGCCGCGATGGCGTAGCGGACGCGGCCCTCGGGGACCGCGAGCAGCGCGGCGGCCAGGCCCAGGGCGCCCGCCGGCACGGCCACGACGGCCGTCTCGGCGAACAGGCGGCCGGCGAGACCCGGGAGGGAGGCGCCGCGGGCCCGCAGCAGGGCGAGTTCGCTGCGCCTGCGGTCGGCGGTGAGGCCGCCCGCCATCAGCAGGACGACGGCGGCGACCGTGCCGGTGCCGAACGCCGCGACCGCGACGAGCGGGGCGACCGCCTCGCGGAACCGGTCGTAGTCCATGAGGACCCCGTCGAGGTCGGTGAGGACCTCGGTCTGCCCCTCGGTCGCCGTCAGCTCGGTCACCGGGCCGTCGATCGACAGGCGCAGCTTCCGCAGCGCCGGACCGGCCTCCAGGGAGGCCAGCGCGGACAGCAGGGCCGGGGTGTCACGGGCCCGCAGCGCCTGCTCCGAGGGCGCCAACTGCCAGTAGGGTTCCGGCATTCCCGGGGTGGCCAGCAGGACCGGGGCCGCCTCGGGCGCGATGAGCAGCGCGCCGAGCCAGTGCATGTCGATGGACGGCGCGGGTTCGCGGATCAGGGACGGGCTGCGCAGGATGGGGTGGGTGGCCCAGTAGGCGCCCTTCGGGTCGCGCGGGGTGACGATGCCCGTGACCCGGATCGGGAGCGTACGGCCGGCGGCGGGTGCGTGGATCACCGAACCCACCTTGATGTGCAGGGCCTTGGCGGTCTCGACGGTGACCGCGGCCTCCAGTTCGGGTTCGGAGGCGGTAACCTGGTCGCCCGCACGCGGCAGACGTCCCCGGGCGACCGTGGCGTGGGCGCCGAGTCCCGCCTGCGCGATCAGCGTCACCTGCGCGGGCTTGCCGGTCGGCCTAGGCAGCCACGGGTCCGGTACCTCGAGGTCCACGGTGGTGCGCGCCCCGAACGTCGACTGGCCCGGGTCGAGGGGCAGCGCGCGCGGGACCTGGGCGCGGACCGCGGCGTACTGCCGGGCCAGCACGTCGGGACGCAGCACGTCCTCGCGCTCGCTCGGCTTCAGCAGCATCGACGGCTGCGGGGCGTACACCTCGATGCTGGTGCGGTCGGGGCGGGCATGTTCGGCGGCCCCGCGCAGTCCGGCGTCCTCGTAGCGGTCCACCGCCCGCGGGAACGCGGCCGCGAGGCACGCCGTCAGCGCGACCAGCAGCGCCAGCCAGAACGCGGTGCCGGGCGCGGTCCGCAACCGGGTGCGCACCCAGGGCACGCTCACCCCGGGCTCCCCGGCGGCCCTCTCCCGGCGCGCGATGAGACGCCTCACCTCACTCACCCCCCTCACGCAGCGCCCGCGCCGGATCCGCCCGCCGCAGCGCCAGTGCCGCCGTGACCAGGAGCGGGGCGAGGGCCACCGCCGCCAGCAGCGCGGCCGCCTGCGGGAGCGGGAGCCGGACCAGGACCTGCGGGACCGGTTTCGTCGCCTCGTCCGTCAGCACGATCAGCGGGACCACCGCCCGGGTCAACGCCGTGCCCAGCAGCGCGCCCACCAGCAGCGCCAGCACCACCAGCACGCCCTGTTCGACGGCGACCGCCCGGGCCAGCCGGCGCCGCGGGGCCCCCAGGGCGCGCAGTACGGCCAACTCCGCGCCGCGTTCCCTCAGCGAGCCCGCCGCGCTCACCGCGAACCCGACCGCGGCCAGTGCCGCCGCCACCCCGGCCGCCACGGCGAACGCGGCCTCGGGGCCCGCGCCGAACGGGTCGTCGCGCAGTTGCCCGGCGAGTTCGTCCCGCACCACGACCTGCGCGGGGTCCATGTCGGGCCGGGCCCGCAGCGCGGCCGCGACCTCGTCCGAGGCGCCCGGGCTCGTCGTCAGCCACCACTCGTTCGGTTCCACGCCGCGACCGGACTTCGCCTGCAGTTCCCGGTTCACGGTCCGCAGATCCAGCAGCAGGGCCCCGCCGCTGTCCGAAGCGGTGGGCAGCTCCCGTATCGAGCGCACGATCCGCACCGAGACGGTGTCTCCGTCCAACGGCACGTCCAGGCTGTCCCCGACGGCCGCGCCCGCCGAGGTGAGGAAGCTCCGGGTAGCGACGGCCGTGACCTTGGCCGGCTCGGGCTGCGGGGCCTTCAGCCGGACCGTCAGCGCCCCCGTGCTCCAGGTGTCGTCGTACGGGATGAACCCGGTGCCGTAGTCCACGCTCAGCCGCCCGGGTCCCGAACTCAGGCGTGGGGGGACGGGTTTGGTCTTGGGGTCCGGCGTCGACGCCACCCCGTCGCTCTGCGAGTGGGCCCCCCAGTCGGTCGGCAACGCGAGCCGTCGTACCGCCCCGTCGGCGCTCTCGGCCGTCAACCCGGTGACGGTGAAGCGCTGTCGGTCGGCCTTGCCGCCCGGGACGGGCACGACCAGTTCCAGGGTGGTGAGGGTCAGCGGGCCACCGGACACGTAGACGTCCAGCGCGTGCGGGCGGCCGTCGGCGGGGAGTTGGCCGACCGGGACCCGGTAGGGGATGTCGTAGCGGTCCACCAGGGTCACGGTGACCTGCGCTGTCGTACTCGGCTCCGCGCTGCGCAGGGCCGTCGTCAGCCGCAGCCGGGTCGTGTCCGCGGGCACCTGCACCCCTGTGGTCGCCCCCTTGGGGCCGAGCCCCTGGAGGAAGGGTCCCGAGTGCAGGTCGGGGCGGATGAGCATCGAGGCGCGCGAGGTGTCCAGCGCCAGCACGGTCGCCGTGCGGCTGCCGGACAGCGGCAGTTCGGAGCGGGCGGCGGGGGCGGTTCGCCGTACGCCCGCGACGCCCGCGTACTGCTCGGTGCGGCCGAGGCCCGCGTCCCCGGAGACCATGACCCGCACCGGCGCCCCGGCCCGGAAGTCCGCCTGGTCGGTCTGCGAACGGTCCCAGGAGGCGCCCTGTCCGATCGCCAGCATGCCCAGCGCCATCGCGAGGACCAGCAGCAGCACCGGGCCCGCACCGCGCCTTGGACGGCGGGCGATCTGCCAGCCCGCCAGGGCCGCGGTCAACCCGCGCCCGCCGGTCGCCCGGCGTTCGGCGAGCCGGGCCAGCGGCGGCAGCAGCCGCAGCGTCAGGACGGTCCCGGCCAGCAGCGCGAGCGCCGGCGCCGCCACCAGCAGCGGATCCACGCCCAGCGTGCCGGAGGTGTCGTCGGACACGGCACCGGAGGTCTGCCGGCTGAGCTGGAAGTAGGCCACCGCCGCCACGGCCAGCAACCCGAGGTCCGCCCCCGCGCGCACCGCGCCGGGCAGTGCCGCGGCCCGGCCGCGCGCGAAGGAAGACGTCAGCGCGGGCAGGGTCACCGCCAGCGCGCACCCGAGCGCCACCGCTCCCGCGACCAGCCACACCCCGGGGCGCCCGCCCGAGGGCACCTCCAGGTGCAGCCCGATCCGGGCCAGCGGTCCCCGTCCGGCCAGCAGCCGGGTCAGCGGGCCCGCCAGCAGCGGCGCGCACAGCAGCGCGGGCGCCGCCAGCAGCACCCCCTCCAGGGCGGCGAGGCCGGCGATCCGGGCCCGGGAGGCGCCGCGCGCCAGCAGCAGCCGGCTCTCGCCCGTGCGCTCACTGCTCAGCAGCCCGGCCACCAGCAGCAGGGCGCAGCCCGCGAGGAGCACCAGTTGGAGGGCGACGATCAGCAGGGTCGAGCGGGAGACGAGCAGCGAGCGGTCGGCGCGGTCGAGGACCTCGGGCAGCGAGGTCGACGCGGTCGTGGCGCCGCCGAGGGAGGATTCCTTGCGCAGCGCCGCGTTCCCCGCGACGGCGGACCTCCGCAGCGCGTCCGACCGCGCGGTCGTCACCGTCGCGAAGTCGGCCGACGCCAGCCACCCCGACGTCCCGACGCTCACCGTGCCGTCGGCCAGTACGCCGGGATCGGCGAGCAGGGGTCCGTACGTCGTGAAGTCGAGCTTGTTGACGCCCCGCCCGTGCAGGTCGTCGAGGAGCCAGTACGGGTCGTCCGCGCGCACGGGCCGGTACAGACCGGTCACCGCGACCCGCACCGCCGGGCCGCGCAGCCGGTCGGTGAGGGTGAAGCGGGCGCCGGGACCGAGGTGCAGGGCGCGGGCGGCGGCCTGCGGGAGCGCCACCTCGACCAGCCCCTCGGCCGGCCGCGGCAGCCGCCCCTCGACCAGCCGCACCCGGGAGCGGTCCAGTTCCGCGAAGTGGGTCAGATCCGGGTCCCCGGACCGCGCCGACGCGGGCTGGAGCGACCGCGGCAGCGCGTACGGGCCCGACCGCAGGAAGGTCCGCACGGTCACCGGCAGCCCGTCGAACGTCCGCCGCGCCACCTCGCGTACGGCGGTGTCGGCGGCCTTGCGACGCTCCTCGGGTACGTCGGCCTTGACGACCAGCGCGGTGTCGGCGGCGTTGCGCGGGTCCGCGAGGGAGTGGCGCAGGGCCGCGTCGCCGATCGCGCCGGAGTAGGCGGTGAGGGTCGCGAGGACCGCCGTGGTGAGCAGGACCGTGAGCAGCGCGGCGGCGAGCAGCAGCCGGTGCGCCCGCGCACGCAGGAACACGAAACGCGCGATTCCCCCGAACCCCGTCACCCGGCCCCCCGCCGTGTTGTGCCAGATCTCCGGCGAGGATGTCAGAGGCGACGGCTTCGAGTAAGCGCTTGTAGCCCGGGCTTGACCGGATCGTGACCGGAATCCGGCACCGCGCGACCGGAATCCGGCAATCAGTGAACGGCGGTCACCGGGGGGTGATCAGTCGGCGGTGTTCACCATCGAAGCGGCCGCGTACGTCAGGTAGTTCCACAACTGCGTCTCGTGCTCCTCGGACAGACCGAGGTCGTCGACGGCGTCCCGCATGTGCCGCAGCCACGCGTCGTGCGCCTCGCGATTGACGACGAAGGGGGCGTGACGCATGCGCAGCCGGGGGTGGCCGCGGTTGTCGCTGTACGTGGTCGGGCCGCCCCAGTACTGCATCAGGAACAGCGCGAGGCGCTCCTCGGCCGGGCCGAGGTCCTCCTCGGGGTACATGGGCCGCAGGACCGGGTCCTGGGCCACCCCCTCGTAGAAACGGTGGACGAGGCGGCGGAAGGTCTCCTCCCCGCCGACCTGCTCGTAGAAGGTCTGCGTCTGAAGCGTGCCGCGCCGGATCTCTTTCACGTCAACCATGGTCTCAGACGGGGTGGCGGAGGACTCAAGGCTTAGGACCTCCCGGGCCCAGGGTGCAGAGTGGAGGTATGGGCGCGCACGCTCTCGACCGGGACCTCGCCTCACTCGCCGCCTCCGCGCGGGCCGCGCTGGTGCGGGAGATCGACGCGAGCGGGGCCTGGGCCGCCGACCCGGGATGGCGGGAGGCCTTCGAGGCGGTGCCCCGGCATCTGTTCGTGCCGTACTACTACGTGGGCGTCGTCGGGGGCTACGAGCGGCGCTGGGGCGAGAGCCCGGACCCGCGCACCCGGGAGAAGTGGGTCCGCGGGGCCTACGCCGACGCCCCGCTGGCCACCCGGCTGCGCGACGGCGAACTGGTCTCCTCCAGCAGCCAGCCCTCGCTGATGGCGATGATGCTGGCCGAGCTGCGGGTACGGGACGGCGACCGGGTCCTGGAGATCGGCGCCGGCACCGGCTACAACGCGGCCCTGCTCGCGCACCGGCTCGGCGACGACCACGTCACCACCGTCGACCTGGAGCCGGAGATCACCGAGGCGGCGCGCCGACACCTGGCCGCCGCCGGGTACCACCCCGTCGTCGTCACCGGCGACGGCGCGCGCGGAGTGCCCGAACGCGCCCCCTACGACCGGATCATCGCCACCTGCACCCTGGCCTCGGTGCCGACCGCCTGGCTCGCCCAGTGCCGCCCCGGCGCACGCGTCCTGAGCCCGCTCGCCACCGGACTGATCGCCCTGACCGTGCGGGACGCCGGGCACGCCGAGGGACGGTTCCTGCACACGCCGGCCTACTTCGTGCCGTTGCGTGGCGCGGGCCGGCCGGACCAGGAGCCCACGGACCTGGCCGGGGTCCCGCGACCGGCCCGGGAGAGCGACCTGTTCCGGTTCCTGCTGTCGCTGAGCCGCGGCAGCCTCGCACCGCCGGAGGCGTACGCGCTGTGGGAGCGCGAGGGCCGACCGGGTCGTGAGCGCTACGGCGTCACGGTCGACGGCGACCGGGAGTGGGCGTGGCTGGACGACCCGGAGGGACCGCACGCGTGGCCCCTCCGGTGACGTGGCCGTTCTCCAGCCGCGGCGGTTTCTCTAGCCGCGGCGGATGGTGATCGTCGTCCAGGCGCCGACGTGCACCCGGTCGCCGTCCTGGAGCGGCACCGGCACGAACGGCGTGATGGGCTCCTCGGCGCCGTTGACCGTGGTGCCGTTGGTCGAGTTCTGGTCGACGACCGCCCAGGAGCCGTCCGGCTGCTGGACCAGCACCGCGTGCTGGTGCGAGACGCCCGGGTCCTCCGGCGGCACCGACAGGTCCACGTCGGGGGTGTCGCCGGTGGAGTGCCGGCGGCGGCCGATGGTGACCTGGTTGCCGGTGAGCGTGCGCTGCTGCTCGGGGGAGTACGCGGGCAGGTTCAGGCCCGCGGCCTCGGGGCCGGAGCGCTGCATCATCGCCATGAAGTAGTCGCGGTCCGGGCCGATGGTCGCCGTCCAGGTCGCCGGCTGCTGCGGGAAGGACGGGCCGGGGGGCGCGGGCGGGGCCTGGGTGGAGCCGGCGCCGGGCTGCGGGAAGCCGTACCCGCCGGGGCCACCAGGACCGCCCGGACCACCAGGACCGCCGCCGGGGCCGCCCGGGGCGTTGGAGGACGGCGGGGAGATGACCCAGTCGTCGGCTCCGCCACCACCGAAGGACGGACCGCCCGGCTGGGGCCGGTTGGTCTCCTGCGGGAAGGCGGGCGGGGCCGACGCGCCCTGAGCCTGGAAGCCCTGCGGCGCACCGCTCGTGGCACCGGGTCCCGCGGGCGGGGTCGGGCCGGGGGGCGGCGGGACCGTGCGGGAGGGGTCCGCACCGAAGTTCGGCGGACCGCCGGGGCCGGGCCGGGACGGGTCGCCGGGGAAGCCCTGCGGACCACCGGGGCCGCCGGACTGGCCGGGTCCACCAGGACCGGGCTGGGTGGGAGTGCCGCCGCCGAAGCCCTGCGGACCACCACCGGGGCCGCCGGGGCCGCCAGGGCCTCCGGGACCGGAAGGTCCGGGCGGGGCCTGGGTGTTGCCGGGCTGCGGGTAGCCGTAACCGCCAGGGCCACCGGGGCCGGGCTGGCCGGGGCCGCCGGGGCGGGACGGGTCGCCGGGGAAACCGGAGGGGCCGGGACCGCCAGGGCCACCGGGACCGCCCGGGAAACCGGAGGGGCCGGGTGCGCCGGGTCGTCCGGGGTCGCCCGGGAAGCCCTGCTGGCCGCCGGGGCCGGGCTGGCCGGGGCCACCGGGGCGGGACGGGTCGCCGGAGAAACCGGAGGGGCCGGGACCGCCAGGGCCGCCGGGACCGCCCGGGAAACCGGAAGGACCGGAGGAGCCGGGGCCGCCGGGACCGGACTGGCCGGGGCCGCCAGGTCGGGACGGGTCACCGGGGAAGCCCTGCGGAGCTCCGGGACCGCTCGGACCGCCGCCGGGACCGCCCGGACCCGTGCGACCCGACGGCTCCGAACCGAAGGGGATCGGTTCCGCGGGGCGGTTCACCTGGGACGGGCGCGAGCCCTGGTACTCGTAGGAGTCACCGCCGCCGAAGGACGGACCGGGTCCGGGCCCCGACTGCTGCTGGAAGTGCGAGGGCGGGCCGCCGGAACCGGCCGGCGGGCGCGGGGCGGCCGGGGTGTACGAGGTCGCCGTGTTCGTCAGGAAGTTCCACCGGCACTCCTCGCAGAAGGGCGCGCCGCCCTCACGGGGCGTACGGCACTGCGGGCAGAGCTCCGGCTCGGGGTCCGGTACGGAGGACAGCGGGCGTCCACCGGGCTGGCCGCCGGGACCGCCGGGCGGCGGGAAGCCGTAGCCGCCTCCACCCGGGCCGGGCGGCGGAGGGGGCGGAGGTACGGCACCGGCCATGCGGTGACCGCAGACCTCGCACCAGTCGTCGGAACCCGACTGGTGTCCGTTCGGGCAGGTCGGCATGTCGGCGCTTCCCCCTCTCGGATCAGGGAACTTCTACGTCGGAAACGGTCTACTTCTTTACACGAACAGTCTTTGTCGACCGTGTCTCGAGAGTCATCTCGTCGGCCTCCTCGACCTTCGCCTTCAGTCGCACAGTACCTGTCGTGGCGTCGACGACGTCGACCACCTTCGAAAGCAGTTTCGCAGTATCGGCGTTCCCGGAGTCGTTCGCGAGCTGAACCGCCCGGCCCAGTTTGGCCGTTGCTCCATCGAAATCGCCCGCTTTGCGGAGATCGAGCCCTTGTTGGATGGCCTGTGCCAGTTCGGCCTGGCCGGTGTAGTGGGCGACTTGGGGGTTGATCGACGTCGAGGCGACCATGTCGTCGGTCCACACGGCCCTGACGAGACCCTGGGCGCCCAGGTTCTGTGCGGTGCCGTCGGGCTGCGGGACCACCAGGGAGACCCGGGCGGCGAGCATCTCCTGGCCGATGTGCGCGGCCGGGACCTCGACGCAGACGTGGTAGTCACGGGACTCGTCTCCCCAGGAGCCGGTGGGGTAGTCCCCGGCGCGCGGACCGGCCTCGGCGCGGCGGTCGGTGAGCTCCTCGACGGTGGGCGCGACCTGCTTGACGAACTTGATGGTGGTGCCCACCGGCGTCCACACCCTCAGGGCCACGTCGGCGACCTCCTTGCCCATGGCCGTCTCCATCATCTGCGTGAAGTCGGCGGCGAGGGCGGCCGGGTCGGCCACGATGTCGGCGGTGCCGAGCAGGGCGGAGGCGATCCCTGTGACTTCTTTCACTTCCCAGTCGGTGCCCACGCCCCGGGCGTCGCAGGTGAAACGCCCCGCGCAGGCGTCGAGGGAGGCCTTGAGATCCTCCGGCGACTCGTGTTCGTTGCGCCCGTCGGTGAGCAGGATGCCGTGCCGTATGGCGACGTCCGCCGAGGACAGTAGGCGGTCGGCGAGGCGCAGCCAGGTCCCGATGGCCGTACCGCCGCCCGCGCTGAGCTTGCGCAGGGCCTGCTTGGCCTGGTCGCGGGTGGTGGCGTCGGCGACCGCGAGACGGCCGCCCCCCGGATACACCTCCCGCGCCACGTGGGTGCCGTCGATCACCGCGAAGTGCACACCGTCGCGCAGGGTGTCGATCGCGGCCGCCGTGGCGTCGCGGGCGTTGCGCATCTTGGTCGGCGGGTAGTCCATGGAACCCGAGCAGTCGACCATGAGCGCCACCGCCGCCGAGGGGCCCTGTCCCGGCGACCAGAGGTGCGGGGCGGCGACCGCGCTTCCCATCGTGCCGCCGCCGGTCGCGGTCACCGTGACGATCGCGTTGACCTCGCGGCCGCCCTCGGGCAGGTACTCGTTCTGGTAGACGTCCATCACGAACTGCGGCACGTTCGACTTCGAGAAATTGGCCACGCCTGCTCACATCCCCCTCAGGAACCCCACCTCCGTGGGGCGACGACTGATCGCGGACCGGTCCCCTCCGGCCCGCCGAGGCATCCCCGTTCGTGCGGCCTCAGGCCGATCCTGCCCCCTGCGGAGGGGTCGGGAACGGCACGACGGCCACTGTTACGTTGTCGTGGCCCCCGCCGTCCAGGGCGTGACCGACCAGCACCCGGGCGGTGTGCAGCGGGCGCGCGGCGGCGTCGGCCGGCACGGCCTGCGCCATCTCGTCGGCCGCCTCCGCGTAGTTCCACAGGCCGTCGGTGCACACCACCACCACACCGGGCCGGTCCGGCTTGAAGGAAGCGGTGTGCGGGTCGAGTTCGTAGGCGTCCGCGCCGAGCCAGCCGGTGATCGCGTGGGCGCGCTCGTCGGCGTACGCCTCGGCCTCGTTCATCAGGCCCGCGGCGACCATCTGCGCGGCCCAGGAGTCGTCCTCGGTGAGCCGGGCCGGAGGTGAACTGCGGTCCGTGGGCACCCAGTAGACGCGGCTATCGCCGACCCAGCCGACGACCAGCAGGCTCGGGGTGACCACCGAGCCCACGATCGTGCACGCGGGGGCGTTCTGGTGCGGCTGGTGCTCGCGGGCCGTGGCGGGTTCCCCGGCGAGCGAGTTGACCGCGCGGGACGCGGCGACGATCGCCTCGTGCATGGCCTGCTGGGGGTGCGTGCCCTGCGGCAGCGCGGCCAGCAGCGATTCGGCCGCGGCCCGGGAGGCGGCCAGGGAGGCGTCGTCGGGGCGGGTCGCGGAGGACACGCCGTCGCAGACGACCGCGAAGGTCGCGGGCTGTCCGTCGGGCAGCACGCTGGTGCCGAGGCTGAAGGCGTCCTCGTTGCGGTGGTGGCGCAGGCCGCGGTCGCTGACGGCGGCGATCGGACCGGCCTCCTGCTCCATGTGGTCGCGCTCACGCGGCTGGGCGTGCCCGCAGTTCTCGCAGTAGCCGTCGTCGTCGACCCGACCCGCGCGGCAGGCCACGCACACTTTGGTGCCCTCGGCGGGGGTCGGCGGCCCGGCGGCCACCCGCGGGTCGGGCGCCTGCAATGGGTACTCGTCGGGCTCCGGCGGCCGGTCGAAGCGCACACCGGAGGCGGGGGAGACCGGCGAACCGAGCACCGGCCCCGACTGGGGCGGCACGGGGGGCAGTTCGTGCTCGCCCGACGCGGAGGCCCGCAGGTCGCTCGGCAGATGGAGCTCCGCCGGAGGATGCGGTGCCGGTGGCCAGGGGCCGTCCGCAGGCGCGCCGTTCAGGGCGACGGTCGGGTGGTCGTCCGGCCGCGCCGGGACGGCGGACAGGTCGTATCCGCACGCACCGCAGAAACGGTCGCCCGACTCGAGGGGTTCCTCGCAGCTCGGGCACCTCGAAAGGGCGGTCTGCTGGGGCATCTGCGACATCAACTACACCCACGTCCGGGGGCGGTAACGGTTGGCTCGTTCCACCAGGTCGATCCTCTCCTTGCCGCCCTGCGCGAGCCGGGCCAGCGCGCGGTACGAACGCTCCAGGCCGAAGCGCAGTCCTCGCTCGTCCAGTCCGCTGCCGAGCAGTGCCCGTTCCCCGGGGGCGGGGGCGACGGAGTCCTGGCCACCGGAGAGTATCCAGTCCAGGGCCGCGCCCAGCACCTCGGCCGACAACTGCTCGCGACGCGCCGGATCCAGTCCGTACGCGTCCAGCGCCTCGACCTGCCCGGCGGCGGCGGTCAGGTCGTCCAGGAAGGGTACGTCGCCCGCGGTCGCCGTGCGTCCACGCAGCCGCGCGCGGACGGCCGCCACCCGGGCGCCGGTGTAGTGGATGGAGGACTCCGGCACCGACTCCAGCGTCCGCACCGCGCTCCGGCGGTCCCCGGTCGCGAGTTGCACGCGCGCGAGACCGAACGCGGCGCTCACATAACTGGGGTCCGTCGACCAGACCAGGCGGTAGTACTCGGCGGCGTTGTCGAGCTGGCCGAGGACCTCCGCGCACAGGCCGAGGGCGAGCTTGGGGGCGGGCTCGCCCGGGAAGGCGTCGTAGATCGCGTCGAAGGCGAGCGCGGCGGCCTCGTGGTCGCCGGTCACCAGCGCGGCCACGCCCCGGTACCAGACCACCCGCCAGTCGTCGGGCCGTTCGTCCTCCAGGCGCCGCAGCGCCTCGTCCGCGGTGTACGTGTCGCCGTTCTCCAGCCAGGCCCGCACCTGCCTGAGCCGTGACTCCGCCGACGGGGCCGGCGCGGCCGCGAGGGCGCCCAGCAGCTCGGCGGGCGCGGTGGTCATGAGCCCGGCGAGGAAACCGGCGTTGGGGTCGGAGGGGTCGACGTGGGGGACCGGGAGCGCGAGGGCGGCGACGGGAGCCTGGACGTCCTTGACGATGGCCCGGGTGGCGCCGACGACCGCGGTGCCGGCGGAAGCCGCGGTCGCCTTGCCGCGGGTCGGCACCACCCGGGCCCCCAGCCGCGACACCTCCCCGTCCAGCTTCGGGAACAACTCCGTGTCGGTGACCCGGACTTCGGGGCCGAACAGGGTCGACAGGGAGGGCCTGGCACGGCCCGTCTGAAGGGAGACGACCTCCCGCAGGACACCCGTGAGCTGCTCCGACATCTCCTGCGCGGAGGCGAAACGGCGGGCCGGGTCCGGGTCGGTCGCACGGACCAGCAGTCGGTAGAAGGACTCGTACCGGCGGAAGACCTCGATGTGGTCGGGGTCGGGCAGCGAGTCGACGAAGACGTTGGTGTAGCCCTGGAAGTCGAAGGTCAGCACGGCCAGGGTGCGGCCGACCGTGTACAGGTCGGAGGCGACCGACGGACCCACCTCGGCGACCTCGGGCGCCTGGTAGCCCACCGTGCCGTAGATGGCCGACTCCTCGTCGTCCATCCTGCGCACCGCGCCCATGTCGATCAGCTTGAGCTGGTCCTCGGTCTGGATGGCGTTGTCGACCTTGAAGTCGCAGTACAGGAGGTTGCGGCTGTGCAGGTGGCCGAGCGCCTCCAGGGCCTCGATGCCGTAGGCGCACGCCTGCTCCACCGGCAGCGGATCCCGCTTGCCGTCGGTCGACCGGCGGCCGTTGGCGATCTCCTTCAGCGACTTGCCGCCGACGTACTCCATGACGATGTAGCCGTCGAGCGAGCCGGTGCGCTGGTCGAGGTGCTCGACGAAGTTGTAGATCCGCACGATGTTGGAGTGCTCGATCTCCGCGAGGAAGCGCCGCTCGGAGATCGCCGCGGCCATCGCGTCCTGGTCGCCGGTGTCCAGCAGGCCCTTGAGCACCACCCAGCGGTCGGACACCGCGCGGTCCACGGCGAGGTAGACCCAGCCGAGACCGCCGTGCGCCAGACAGCCCGCGACCTCGTACTGGCCGTGCACGATGTCCCCGGACTTCAGCTTCGGCACGAACGAGTACGGGTGGCCGCACTTGGTGCAGAAACCCTCCGTGCGCCCGGGCCGCTCCCCGCGCGAACGCCCCACCGGGGCACCGCAGTCGGAGCGCGAGCAGAACCGCTTGCGCTCGGGCACCTCGGGGTTCTCCAGCACCATCTCGCGCGGGTCGGGCCGCGGCACCCCGGGCACCTCGACGAGCCCCGCGCCGAGCCGGCCGCGTCCGGTCGAACCGGCGGAGGAGCCGGAGCCGCGCACCGACACCGAACGGCCCGTGGACTTCCCGGAGACCGAGCGCGAGAGCCGCCCCGACACCGAGCGCCGCGACTTCGACGAGTGCGAGGACGTACGCGAGGAACCGCGGCCGGTGGAGCGCGAGACGCCGCTGCCCCGCGAGCCCCCGTCACCGGTGGTGCCGCTGGGCACCGAGCCGGCCCGGCCGGACCCCGCGACGACCGGCGCCAGGCCGCAGGTGTCGCAGTACAGCTCGCCGCCGCCCATGTCCTCGTAACGGCCCTCGCAGCCGGGCCGCTGGCAGGGCTGCTGTTCCTGACTCATGACGACGACTCCCCCCTACGGTCTTCGGGACCGCCCTGCTGCGACACCCGCGGGGCACTCAGCAGTTCGGCGGCCGCGTGCTGGTAGCGCAGCACGGCCTGTTCGGCGACCCGCAGGTCGCAGGGCGCGCTCCACAGCATCCGCCGGGCCGCGTCGTACCGCTCGATCAGGAACGGGTCCTCGGCCAGACCGTGCCGGGCGACCTTCGCCTTGTACGCGTCGAGCCGGCCGCGCAGCTCCGCGCGGACCGCGAGCGGGGCGGTGACCGCCGTCAACGACTCGCGGGCACGCAGCAGTTCGTCCTCCGCCTTCTGCTCCAACGACTCCAGGAGCGGGGACAGCCGATTCCACTGGGCGTGTCTGCGGTACTCGGCGGCCGTCGCCAACTGCTCCTGGAGCACGGTCGGCGGCCCGCTGACGACCGGCACCTCCGTGGCCGCGATCTTCGCGAGGACCTCGACGCGCGCGATACGGGCCTCGGCGAGCGTGCGGTCCGCGCGGGAGAGCACGTCCCGCAGCCTGACCAGCCGGGCCTCGGCGTCCTGGCGGACCGTGAGCACCGCGTCGATCTCCCGGCGCACCTCCTCCAGGGCGCGCGCCTCCCGGTCGTAGGCCGTGGTGTCCGGCTTTCCGCCGCCGGGAGCCGAACTGCCCTGCGCGCGCTGCCAGAAGGCCAGCGGATCCGAGATCACCTGCTCGCGCAGCGAGGTGAGGGTCCGGGTGATGCGCTCCAGGTCGTCCCCTGCCGGATGCTCCCCGGGGCGTACGCCGACGGAGTGCGCGAGCTGCCGGGTGCGCTGGAGTTCGGCGGACAGCAGGTCTATCCGCGCGGGCAGCGCCGACCACACCGCGTCGGCGGCGACGACCATGTCCAGGCTCGTCGCGTACAGCTCGTTCATCCGCTCCACGAGCGTCACCAGCGAGAACCGCTCGCTGAGCTTGCCCGAACTGCCGTGCAGGGTCGGCGCGTTGGCCGTGGCGGTCGCCGAGCCCGCGACCGTGACCGACTCGCCGCGCAGCAGCTCGGTCAGCTCCACCAGGTCCTCGCGACTGGACCAGCGGCGCCGGGAGCGGATCTCGCGGGCCGAGCGCAGCGCGTCCGAGTACGCGTCGAAGTACGCCCACAGCAGGGTGATCGACGCGTCGGCGGACTCCCAGCGCTCCTTGGTGACCCCGGTGAGGTCGGCGCCTTCGAGGAGCCTGCGGCCCGCGTGGTCCTGCAGGGCGAGGAGCGAGGTCTCGATCGCCTCGTGCTCCGCGCCGAGCCGCGCCAGCGCACGGTCCACCTCGTCCCGGTCCATCACCGGCCCAGGGGGTCCCGTGACGCCCATCGATCACCTCTCGCTGCTGAAGGGTTGCTGGGGGTGTTTTCTGTCCTGGACGGTCCGTCAGCTCTTGCGCAGGTACTTCGGTGGCGGCGGCTCCGACTTCGCCGAGCTCTTGTCCAGTGTGGCGGACAGCCACCTGTCGTACGACGCCTGCCAGCCGTCGGTGGTGTCCTTGCGGTAGTCCACCAGGATCTGGTTGACCCGGCGTACCAGATCGTGGGCGTCGCTCTTCATCGCCACGCCGTAGTACTCGGTGGTGAAGGGGGAGCCCTTCAGTTCGACCGTGGGGTCCTGGGCGGCCTGGCTGGCGGCGAGCGCGCCGTCGGTGACCACGGCGTCGACCTCGCCGAGCTGAAGCCTGACCAGGCAGTCGAGCTGGTTGGGTACCGTGCTCCTGATGTCGGCGGAGGCGACGAGGGTGCCCGCCTTCTTGTCCTCCTCCAGCTTGCTGTAGGCGGTCGAACCCTCCGCCGTGCAGATCTTCTTCTTCGCCAGAGTGCCGTCGTACCCCTTGACGGTGGAGGACTTCGGGGCGAGGACCTGCTGTCCCGTCTTGAAGTACGGTGCGGAGAACGCCACTTGGCCCACGCGCGTGCAGTTGATCGTCATCGTGCGGACCACCATGTCGACCCGGCCGTTCTGTATCGCCGGGATGCGCTGGTTGGTGGGGATCGCCTTGAACTGCACGGCGTTCGGGTCGCCGAGGATGTCCTGGGCGATCCGGTGCACCAGGTCGATGTCGAAGCCCTCCAGGTCGGCGTGCTCCCCGCCGTTGGGGTTGCGGTAGCCCCAGCGGTAGCTGTTCTGGTCGACGCCGACGATCAGCTTGCGCTTCTCGCCCTCGCGGGCCTTGATCTTGTCGATGGTCGGACCGTCAGCGCCCGACGGGGACAGCGTCTGCTCCTCCGGGTGCGCCTTGATCGCCGGGACGAGACAGGGATCGTCCTCGGCCGCCGCCCGCTCGGCACGGGTCAGGCCCGCACCGCCGGTACCCGTACTGCCGTCGCCGTGGGACCCGGCCAGGGGCAGCAGCAGGGCGAGGGAGAGCACCAGGGCGCAGACGGCCGCCATCGCCCCGACACCGCCCCAGCCCTTGAGACCGGCCCGCCCACGTCCGCGCATCCGCATCGTCACGCCCCCTCTCACCGGTACTCCGACAGCCTGCGCCCGATGCCGAGCACCGCGCCGGCCGCGCCCAGGACGGCCAGGACGGCGGCGCCCACCGACAGGCCGGTCATCGCGTCCAGCCCGTCACCGGCCGCCTGCCGGAACTCGGACTCCTCGTGCGTCAGGGCGAGGGAGAGGTTGTGGTCGACGCTGTCGAAGCACTCGCCCGTCGCGCCCTTGCCGCCGATGACCCGCTGCAGCGCCGCTTCGTAGTTGCCGTAGTCGTCCTGCTCGCGGGCCGCGGAGTGGCGCTCCTTCCACACCTTCATGTTGCCCTGGGCCGCGGTCACCGGCTTCTCGCCGCTGCTGTCGTCGGCGAGCTCCGACGCCTTCGCCAGGCCCTTGCCGAGGGCGTCCATGTCCTGGTTGAAGTCGTAGTCGTAGGCGTCGTAGGTGACGTCCTTGCCCTGGGCGTTCTTCTTGACGACCGTCTCCGCGCCGCGGGCCACCAGGGTGAGGTTCTCGTTGCCGCGCGCCTTCAGGGAGGCGATGCGGGCGTCGTGCAGCACGTTGAGCGAGCGGACCCCGTGGTCGTAGGAGTCGTCCAGGCCCGCGCGGGCGACGGTGTGACCGACGACCAGCCACAACAGCACCACCGTGGCCGTCGCGGTGGCCGCCACCAGGCCGTGGTTGAGGACCCGGTTGGTGCGCCGGTAGTTGCGGTGCTGGGCCCAGGCGAGTCCGGCGAGCGCCAGGACGCCGAGGCCGATCGCGGCCCACGGGTAGGGCGTGGCGTCGGCGTAGTCGGCGCGCAGCCGCTGGTTCTCGCTGGTGTAGAGGTTCTGCGCCTTCGGGAGCATCTCCTCCTGCATCTTCTCGTTGGCGTACCGCAGATACGCGCCGCCCACCGGGAAGCCCTGCCGGTTGTACGTACGGGCCTGCTCCACCAGGCCCTTGTACTCCGGCAGCAGGGTGTTGAGCTCGGCCACGGTCTTGGCGGCGCGGGAGTCCGGTTCGGAGTTCGAGGCGGCCCTGACCAGACCGGCCGCGGCCCGGTCGATGTCCTTCTCGTACCGGTCGCGTGAGCCGGCCGACTCCTGGCCGCCGGCGAGGAAGCCGCTGGAGGCCGTGGTGTTGGCGTCGGCCAGGTACAGGTATATGTCGGCGGCGGCGCTGCTGAGCGGCTGGCTCTTGTGGAGCACGTCGTCCGCGGCGGTGGCCCGTTCGTCGCTCTGCCAGGCGGTCACCGCGCCGAAGAGGACGACGAGCAGGGCGAGCGCCGCGCCGATGATGCGCAGCCGGCCCGGTTCGGTGGTGGCGGCCGCGCGCACCTGGTCGAAGCCCTCCGCGAAGGCCGTACGGCGGGCGGGTGCCCGGTCCGGCGCGGGGGCGGGCGGGGACGCCTGCGGGGCCGGGTCCGGCGGTCCCGGCTGCGGCGGTACGGCCGGCATCGTGGGCACCCCGGAACCCGGTGGTGCCGCACTGCTCTTCGGCGGGTGTGTCACCGTTTGACCTCCCCCATGGTCATCCCTCGCCGCAAGTATCGCTGCCGGGACCGACATCCGCACCGGGCTTCACTGGATCTTGATCGGATCGCAGCGGACTGCCTGCCGGCGGCTCCGCGTTCTGCACCACCCCTTGCCCATGAATACGCCGCCGGAATCGGTTCGGTTCCCCCGGGGGCGCGTAGGCTCGCCGTCGTGCGCGGGGTACGTGTGGTGATGATCGGCGGAACGTCCCATACCGGTAAGTCCACGGTCGCGGAGGAGGTCGCCGGGCGGCTCGGCTTCGAGCATCGCTCGACGGACCTGCTGGCGAGACACCCGGGGCGGCCCTGGCGCACGCCGGAGCGGGAGGTGCCGCCGCATGTGGCCGAGCACTACGCGACGCTCGGCGTCGACGAGTTGATCGACTCGGTCCTCGCCCACTACGAGCGACTGTGGCCCCGCATCGAGGAGCTGGTCGCAGAGCACGCCACCGGCGGACCGGGACTGGTCCTGGAGGGCTCCGCGCTCTGGCCGGAGCGGGTCGCCACGCTGGACGTCCCGCGCACGGCCGCCGTGTGGCTCACCGCCGGCGAGGACGTCGTACGCGCCCGGATCCGTGCGGGCGGGCGGTATGACGGGGCGTCGGCGGGGGAGCGCGCGCTGATGGACACGTTCCTGGCCCGCAGCGTGCGGTACCAGGAGCTCATGGTGGAGGCGGTCGACCGGTTGGGCCTGCCCCGCGTCGACGTCGAGGACGGCATGTCCGTCCCCGACGTGGCCGACGCGGTGCTCGCTCAGGCCTCGTAGTACGCCCGCACCCTCGCCTGGACCTCCGGGGGCGCCCCCGCCCGGTCCAGGCCGAGGAGCGCGGCGCCCAGGACCGGACTCGCCGTCACCACCCGGGGTACGGCCTTGGGGGCGCGGGCCGCCAGGAGTTCCCGTACGCCGTCGTCCAGTTGGGGGTGCCGGGCGGCCAGGACGCTGCCGCCGAGCAGGACCGGGGTCTCCTCGTCGAGGAGGTCGAGGCGGGTCAGGGCCACCGTCGCCATGGACACCACCTCGTCGGCCAGGCGGTCGACGAGCGAGCGGGCCACCGGGTCGCCGGCGGCGGCCGTGGCGAAGAGCACCGGGGTCAGCTCGTGACGGCGGACGGGGGCGATGTCCTCCAGGTGCAGGGCCTCGACGAGGGCGTACATCGACGGCAGCCGGAAGTGGGCGGGGAGCACGCGCGCGAGCTCGGTGTCGACACCCCGCCCGTCCTCCGCGCGGGCCGCGTGCCACAGCGCCTCCTCCGCGAGGCCCCAGCCACCGCCCCAGTCACCGGAGATCCGGCCGAGCGCGGGGAAGCGGGCGGTACGGCCGTCGGGCCGCATGCCGACGCAGTTGATGCCGGCGCCGCACACCACGGCGACCCCGCGCGGTTCGGTGACCCCGGCCCGCAGGATCGCGAAGGTGTCGTTGCGGACCACCACGTCCGGGCCCCACGCGCGCGTGTGCAGCGCGGCGGTCAACTGCCGCTCTTCCACCGGGAAGTCGGCGTTGGCGAGACAGGCCGAGACATGCTCGACCGAGGTCACCCCGGCGGCGGCGAAGGCCCGCCCCACCGCGTCGGCGACGGCGTCCACCGCCTTCTCGACGCCCACCACCGGCGGCCGGAACCCGCCGCCGCGGGCCGTGGCGAGGACGCTCCCGTCGGCCGCCACGACCGCGACATCGGTCTTGCTGTTGCCCGCGTCGACGGCGAGGACGCTTGCGGTCAGGCCCACGCGAGATGCTCCCGGTTGTGTGCGATCAGTCGGTCGGTGAGGCCCTCGGCGTACGCGTACTGGCCGACGAGGGGATGCGCCAGCAGCGCCTTGAAGACCCGGTCCCGGCCCCCGCGCAGGGCGGCCGTCAGCGCCAGGTCCTCGTACGCGGTGACGTTGGCCATCAGGCCCGCGAACAGCGGGTCCACGGCCGGTACCGCCAGCGGGGTCGGCCCCTTGGGGCCCACCGCCGCCTGCACCTCGATCACCGCGTCGTCGGGCAGGAAGGGCAGCGTGCCCCGGTTGAGGGTGTTGACCACCTGGTAGGGGCTGCCACCCCCGCCGAGCAGCCCGGCGGCCAGGTCCACCGCCGCCTCCGAGTAGTAGGCGCCGCCCCGCTTGGCCAGCAGCTCCGGCTTCTCGTCCAGGGCCGGGTCCCCGTACATCCGCAGCAACTCCTCCTCCATCGCCGCGACTTCGGCGGCCCGGGACGGCTTGGTGCCGAGCTCCCGCACGACCTCGTCGTGGGCGTAGAAGTAACGCAGGTAGTACGACGGGACCACGCCGAGCCGGTCAAGGAGCGGGCGCGGCAGGTGCAGGTCGCCGGCGATCGCCTCACCGTGCTCGGTGAGCAGCTTGGCCAGCACGTCCTCGCCCTCGGGGCCGCCGAGCCGTACCCCGGTCTCCCAGGTGAGGTGGTTGAGGCCCACGTGGTCGAGGTGGACGTCGGCGGGGGTGAGGCCGAGCAGCCCGGCGAACTTCCGCTGGAAGCCGATCGCCACGTTGCACAGCCCGACCGCCTTGTGCCCGGCCTGGAGCAGCGCGCGGGTCACGATCCCGACCGGGTTGGTGAAGTCGATGATCCAGGCGTCCGGGTTGGTGCGGCGGACCCGTTCGGCGATGTCGAGGACCACCGGGACCGTACGCAGCGCCTTGGCGAGGCCGCCCGCTCCGGTCGTCTCCTGGCCGACGCAGCCGCACTCCAACGGCCAGGTCTCGTCCTGCCGGCGGGCCGCCTGGCCGCCGACGCGCAGTTGCAGGAGCACGGCGTCGGCGCCGTCCACGCCCGCGTCCAGGTCGGACGTGGTGACGATACGGCCGTCATGGCCCTGCTTGGCGAAGATGCGCCGGGCGAGCCCGCCGACCAGCTCCAGCCGCTCGGCGGCCGGGTCGACGAGGACGAGTTCCTCGACGGGCAGGGTGTCGCGCAGACGGGCGAAGCCGTCGATGAGTTCGGGGGTGTAGGTCGATCCTCCGCCGACCACGGTGAGTTTCATGTGGAGTTCAACCCTTCACTCCGGTCAGGGTGACGCCCTCGACGAACGCCTTCTGCGCGAAGAAGAACACGAGGATCACGGGGGCCATGACCAGCACGGTCGCGGCCATGGTGAGGTTCCAGTCGGTGTGGTGCATGCCCTTGAAGGACTCCAGGCCGTAACTGAGCGTCCAGGCGTTCTGGTTCTCCGAGGCGTAGATCTGCGGGCCGAAGTAGTCGTTCCAGGCGTAGAAGAACTGGAAGAGCGCGACGGCCGCGATGCCGGGCCTGGCCATGGGGATCACGACCCGCAGCAGTGTGCGGAAGTCGCCGCAGCCGTCGACCTTGGCCGCGTCCACGTACTCGTTCGGGATCGTCATCAGGAACTGCCGGAGCAGGAAGATCGAGAACGCGTCCCCGAACGCCATCGGGATGATCAGCGGCCACAGCGTGCCGGACAGGTCGAGCTGCTTCGCCCAGAACAGGTACATCGGGATGATGACCACCTGGGGCGGCAGCATCATCATCGAGATCACCAGCATCAGGGACAGATTGCGGCCCCGGAAGCGGAACTTGGCGAGCGCGTACGCCACCGGGATCGACGACACGACTGTAAGGACTGTTCCCAGTCCCGCGTAGACCAGCGTGTTGCGCCACCAGGTCAGAAAGCCCGGGGTGTCGAAGACCCGCTTGTAGTTGCCCCATTCCCAGGTGTGCGGGATCAGATCCCGGCTGAGGGCCTGGGTGTCGCTCATCAGCGAGGTCAGGAACACGAACACGAAGGGCAGCGTGAAGAAGAGGGCGGCGGCGATGCCGAGGGAGTGGATCGCCACCCACTCCAGCAGGGCCCTGCGGCGAGCGGTGCGCTCTGCGGGCGAGGCCGGGGTGTTCAACTCCACCGGCCGGTCCAGTACTTGGGTCATGGTCAGTCACCTGCCTGGATGAGACCGCCCCGGCGCCGCATCAGGAACGCGGTGAACACCATCGACAGGGCGAAGAGGACGAGGGCGACGACACACGCGGAGCCGTAGTCGAAGCGCTGGAAGCCGAGGTTGTAGACGAGCTGGGGGAGGGTCAGCGTGGACTTGTCCGGGTAGCCGGGCTCGAACTGCGTGCCCGCGCCCTGGATCACGCCCGAGGCGACCTTCCCCGCGATCAGCGGCTGTGTGTAGTACTGCATGGTCTGGATCACGCCGGTGACGACGGCGAACATCACGATCGGCGAGATGTTGGGAAGGGTGACGAACCGGAACCGCTGCCACGCCGACGCCCCGTCCAGCTCCGCCGCCTCGTACTGCTCTGTCGGCACATCGAGCAGCGCGGCCATGAAGATGACCATCAGGTCGCCGATGCCCCACAGGGCGAGCAGGGTGAGGGCCGGTTTCGACCAGGTGGGGTCGTTGAACCAGCCGGGGGCCGGGACGCCGACCTTCTCCAGGATCGAGTTGACCGGTCCCGTACCGGGGTTGAGCAGGAACGCGAAGGCCATCGTGGCGGCCACCGGCGGGGCCAGGTACGGCAGGTAGAACAGGGTGCGGAAGACCCCCGTCCCCGTCTTGATCTTCGTGATGAGCAGGCCGATCCCGAGGCCGAAGAGGACCCGCAGGGACACCATCACCACGACCAGCCACAGGGTGTTGCGCAGGGCCGGCCAGAAGAAGGGGTAGTGCTCGAAGACGTAGGTCCAGTTCTTCGTCCCGCTCCAGGTCGGCGGCCTGAAGCCGTCGTAGTGCATGAACGAGAAGTAGAGGGTCGACAGCAGCGGATAGGCGAAGAAGACCGTGAAGCCGATCAGCCAGGGCGACATGAAGGCGATCGTTCGCAGTGCTTGTTTCCGCTGCTTCGCAGCGAGGCCGGACCTGCGGCGCTTCGACGTCAGAGTGATCGTGGCCATCACTTCGCCTGCGCGATGTCCGTGTCGATCTGCCGGGCCGCGTCGGCGAGGCCCTTCTCGAGGTCGGTGACCTTGCCGCTCTCGTAGGCGTAGCCGAGCTCCTGGATGGTGGTGAGGTACACACCGCCGTTGATCGAGGACGGGGCGGTCGTCGAGTTCGGGTTCGCGGCGATGTCGAGGAAGGTCTTGAAGCGCGGGTCGTACTTCAGCTTCGGGGACTTCAGGGCCGCGAGCGTCGAGGGCACGTTGTGGATGGCGTTGGAGAAGCCGACCACCGCGTCCGTGTCCGTGGTGATGTACTTCAGGAACTCCCAGGCCGCGTTCTGCCGGGTGCTGTTGGCGGCGATGCCGGCGATGGTGCCGGTGATGTAGCCCTTGCCGTACTGGTCCGCCTGGTCGTCGGGGACGGGCAGCGGGGCGACGCCGATGTCGAAGCCGGGCTTGGCGTCCACCGCCATGCCCAGGCGCCACTCACCGTCGAGCTGCATGGCGACCTGGCCGGTCTGGAAGGGGTGCTTGGGGCCCCACTCGTCGCCGAGCCCGGCCCGGTACTTCTCCAGCTTCCTGTAGCCGCCGAGTTCGTCGACGAGCTTCTTCTGGAGGGTGAAGGCGGCCGAGACGGCCGGGTCGGTGGCGACCGTGGACTTGCCCGAGGCGTCGAAGTAGGTGGGCGAGAACTGGCCCATGTAGTGCTCGGTCGTGGTCTCCCAGCCGTGGTAGTTCGGCATGAACCCGAGCTGCTTGTACGAGTCGCCCTTGGCGATCGTCAGCTTCTTGGCGTCGGCCGCGAACTGCGACCAGGTCTTCGGCGGCGCGCTGATCCCGGCCTTCTCGAACGCGGTCTTGTTGTAGTAGAGCCCGTACGCGTCGCCGAGGAGCGGCACGGCACAGCGGTCGCCCTCGAACTGCGTGTACTTGTTCATCGCGGCCGGGAAGGTCGTGTCCGGGTCGATCCCCGACTTCTTGAAGAACGGGTTGAGGTCGACCAGCGCGCCCGAGGAGCAGAACTTGCCCACGTTGTTCGTGGTGAACGACGAGATGACGTCCGGGGCCTTGTCGCCGCCCGTGCGCAGCGCCTGGTTGATCTTGTCGTCGGTCATGTTGCCGACGACGTTGACGTGGATGTTGGGGTGCCCCTTCTCGAAGCCGGCGACCAGCGCCTTGACTCCCGCCACCTCGGAGTCCGCGCTCCAGGCGTGCCAGAAGTTGATGGTGGTCTCCTTCGAGGCGTCGTCGTCGGCGCCGGAGGAGGACTGGCCGGTACAGGCCGTGGTGACGAGCACGGCGGACACGGTCAGGGCAAAGGCCGCTTTTCGGGCGACTGAGGGTATGGCTGAGGGCATGGCTGTGCGCATGACGGGATCTCCCAGGGACGGGCGGTGAGGTGAGGTGTGGGGGAGTACGGGGGTTCAGCGCGAGGTGTCGAAGACCTCGTCGCGGGTGGCCGCGAGCGCGCTCTCCAGGGCGCCGCGCAGCACGGGGTGTTCACGGACGTCGCCGACGACCAGCCGGGGGCGTGAGGCTGCCAGTTCCTCCAGCTCGGCCTGGACGAGGGCGCGCAGGGTGTCGCCGCCGGCGGTGAGCGAGGCACCGCTGAGGACGACGAGTTCGGGGTCGAGGACGGAGACGAGCGAGGCGAGACCGGTGGCCAGCCGGGTGGCGTAGGTCTCCAGGAGCAGCCGGCCCAGGACGGTGTCCTCGGTGGCGGCCCGCTCGACGAGGGCGGCGGCGACCTCGGCGTACGGCCCCGAGGGGATGTCCGTCATGCCGAGCTCGCGGGCGAGCTGGGGGACGGCCTGGGAACCGGCGAGTTCCTGGTAGCCGCCACTGTTGGCTTTGGTCACCTGCCGTACCAGGGGCGCTCCGGGAACCGGCAGGAAACCTACCTCTCCCGCGCCGCCGGTCCAGCCGCGGTGCAACCGTCCGCCGAGGACCAGGGCGGCACCGAGACCGCCCTCGTTCCACAGCAACACGAAGTCCTCGTGGCCGCGGGCCGCCCCGAGCCGTTGTTCGGCCACGGCGACGAGGTTGACGTCGTTCTCGTACTCCACCGGCATCGGCAGGGCTGCGGCGAGTTCGTCGAGGAGGGTCGGGGTGTGCCAGCCCGGCAGGTGGGAGGCGTAGCGCAGCCGGCCCGTGCCCGGGTCGAAGGCACCCGGGGTGCCGATGACGAGGCGGTGGACGTCGCCCCGGGCGAGCCCCGCCGCCTTGACCGCGCCGTCGAGGGCGTCGGTGACCTGCCGTACGACGGGCTGGGCGGGCCGGCGTCCAGGGGTCGGCAGTTCGTAGGAGCCCACCGTGCGGCCGGTGATGTCGGCGACCGCGGCGAGGACGCGCTCGGGGGTGACGTCGAGCCCCGCGGCGTACGCGGCGGTCGGGTCGACCTCGTAGAGCTGGGCGTTGGGGCCGGGCCTGCCCTCGCTGGTGCCGGTGGCGAGGACGAGACCCGACGCCTCCAGACGGGCCAGGAGCTGGGACGCGGTCGGCTTGGAGAGGCCGGTGAGCTTGCCGATCCGGGTCCGGGAGAGGGGGCCGTGCTCCAGCAGGAGGTCGAGCGCGGCACGGTCGTTCATGGCGCGGAGTGTGCGTGGTGTGCCTGCCATGGGTGCCCCTCTCCGTGACTGCCGGACGACTGTACTGTCCGGCGACTGTTAGGAAGGTTTCCTATCTGATGCACGGAACATAGGTCTGGACCTCATGTCCGTCAAGAGCGGAAAGACAAACCGCCCCGGCAGGAAACGGACTCGTTACCTGCGGGGGCGGTGAGGGTGGGGCCGGTGGGCCTACTGGACGTCGACGTGGTCGCCCAGGTCGGGCCAGGTGGCCGCGGGCGCGACCAGGCCGGTCAGGCCAGGGCACCGCACGCGGCGATGCCTGTGGCGAGCTTTCTCATGTTCCCCACATCCGAAACGGGCCCCTGGGCGTTGCGCACCAGAACAAGATCACGGTCGTGAGCGGGATGTGACGTCGTGTGAAGACGATGAGAGTTCGGGCTACTTCGGCGCCGGACGCTGGGTCGGCGCCGGCACGAGCGGGGAGGCCGCCGCCGACTGCGGGGACTCGGAGTTGGCGAAGACCGACGGGGCCGCGACCGCCGCGGCCGGGTCGGCGGCCTCCTCGTCGGCGAGGACGGTCGCGCCGCCGACGATACGGATGTCCGCCGCGTCGAAGGCGCGCTTGATGCGCCAGCGCAGCTCACGCTCGACCGTGAGGGACTTGCCGGGCATCGTCTTGGCGGAGACCCGCACGACCATGGAGTCCAGCAGGACGCTGTCCAGGCCGAGGACCTCGATCGGGCTCCACAGGAGCTCGTTCCAGGGCTCCTCCTTGCTCATCTTCTCGGCGACCTCGCCCAGCACCCGCTTGACCTTGTCGAGGTCCTCGGAGGCCCGCACGGTCACGTCCACGCCGGCGGTCGCCCAGCCCTGCGAGAGGTTGCCGATGCGCTTGACCTCGCCGTTGCGGACGTACCAGATCTCGCCGCTGTCGCCGCGCAGCTTGGTCACCCTCAGGCCGACCTCGATGACCTCGCCGGAGGCCACGCCCGCGTCGATGGTGTCACCGACGCCGTACTGGTCCTCCAGGATCATGAAGACACCGGAGAGGAAGTCCGTGACGAGGTTGCGGGCGCCGAAACCGATCGCCACACCCGCGACACCGGCCGACGCGAGCAGCGGGGCCAGGTTGATCTCGAAGGCGCCCAGGACCATCAGGGCGGCCGTGCCCATGATGATGAAGCTCGCCACCGAGCGCAGCACCGAGCCTATGGCCTGCGAGCGCTGGCGACGGCGCTCGTTGTTGACCAGCAGGCCGCCGATCGCCGTGCCGTCGACCGCCTGCGCGGTGCGGTTCATCCGGTCGATCAGCTTGGTGATGGCCCGCCGTACAAACATTCTCAGCACGCCGGCGACCACCAGGATCAGCAGGACCCGCAGACCGACCGCCAGCCAGGTCGACCAGTTCTGCTCGACCCAGCTCGCGGCGTTCGTCGCGCTCTCCTGGGCGTCCTGGAGACTCGGCACGGCCGGCGTCGGGGTGTCCGAGGGGGACGGCGACGGGCTCGCGGCCAGTAGGACGGCGGACAAGGACACGGCAGGTACCTCCAGGTGCTGCGTCTGCCGTCCGGTACGGCGGTCAAGGTCACGAAAAGGTCACCGGTACAGCAGGCTCACCACACTAACGGTGCATCGTGTGTGGATCGTTGCAATGTTCGGGGGAGAGACGGCTCTCACCTGGGGATGAAGAAAGGTGTGGTCGAAAACACTCTCAGCCCGTTACCGGGACATGGTGGCGTTCCTCCCGGGCGAGAGGGGACACTGACCTCAGTTCGTCCCGGCGCGAGCCACGCGCCGCCGACGCCCAAGGAGGCATCCGTGCCGCATGTCCTGGTACTCAACGCGTCGTACGAGCCCCTCGGCGTCGTACCGCTCCGCCGCGCGCTCGTCCTCGTCCTGGAGAACAAGGCCGTCTCCCTCGAGGAATCCGGCGCCTACATGCACAGCGCGACCGTCACAGTCCCCGCACCCAGCGTGGTCCGGCTCAAGCGATTCGTCCGGGTTCCCTACCGAGGGCCCGTTCCTCTCACCCGCAGGGCGCTCTTCGCCCGCGACGGGGGCCGGTGCATGTACTGCGGTGGCGTCGCAACCAGCGTCGACCACGTCATCCCGCGCAGCCGCGGGGGCAAGCACGTCTGGGACAACGTGGTGGCGTCCTGCCGGCGCTGCAACCACGTGAAGGCCGACCGGCACCTGTTCGAGATCGGCTGGCGGCTGCGCCACAAACCCGCCCCACCCTCCGGCCTGGCCTGGCGCATCATCGGCACCGGGCACAGGGACCCGCGCTGGCTGCCGTACTTGCAGCCGTACGGCGCGGAGGACGCCATGGCCCGGATCGACGGCATCTCAGCCTGACGACGATCCGGGCCTTTGTGTTGCCGCGCGCGGCGGCTCGGATCCGGCCCCGGAGGTCCCCCGTGCCTCCGGGGCCGGACGGTCATGGCCTCACGTGTACCTGAGTTCCGCCGGCCGCAGGGAGCGGCGCAGCAGGGGCAGTGAGGTGGCGGCGGCCAGGAGGCAGGCCGCGTAGACCGCGAGGGGGACCAGGAGGGCGGCGTACGGCAGCCCCGTGTCCGAGTGGTTCGTGGTCACCGCGGCGTACCAGACGCCGATCGCCGTGCCGCCCACGCCCGCCACCGCGACCGCGGGAGCCAGCGGCAGCGCGGTCTCCAGGAGCAGCGCCCTGGCCAGCACCCGGTACGGCACCCCGGCGGCGACCTGGGCGGCCAGGCCCCGGCGGCGGGTGGCGAGGGACTCCGCGGAACCCACGGCCAGCCCCGTCACGGTCAGGGCGAGGGCGACGAGGATCGCGGCTGCCGTCAGGTCGATGCCGGTCGTGTAGTACGCCATGTCGGTCGCCAGCGTCCCCTCGCGGCGCATGGTGCGCAGGATCTCCAGCAGCACCTGGCGCACGCCCACGAAGCCCGCGCCGACGACCGTCACCAGCAGCACCGAGGCATGCGTTCGGGCCGCCGCCCACGGGTCGTCCCGCAGCCGCTCCGCCGCGATCAGCAGCGCCGGGCTCTGGGCGCGGGCGGCCAGTGCCCCGCCCAGTCGGCGGGCCGTCGTACCGGCCAGCGAGACCGTCGCGAACCCGACGACCAGGACGACGGCGAACAGCGCCGGCGGCCCGAGGGCCACCTCGACCGGGCCGCCGAGGAACGACGACACACCGACGAACACCGCCGCGCCCCCGAGCAGCCCGCTCACCACCCGCAGGGCCCGTCCCGGACCCCACATCGGCCGCACGCGCCGTACCCAGCCCAGCGGCGAGGCCACCACCCGCCGCAGCGAGAGCATGCTCACGGCCGCGCCCAGCACCGGTACGGACACCAGGACCAGGGCGATCCCGGCCCAGGCGAGCGCGGTGGGCCGCTCCCACAGGTGCAGCAGCACCGGTACGCACACGGCCGTGGCCACCGCCGAGCCCGCCAGACACGCCGGCCCCGACTCCAGTGCCGCGATCCGCCGCACCTGCCACGGGTCGGCCCCCGCGAGCCGCAGCGCGGCCAGCCGCCGGTCCCGGTGCACCGCGCCGACACGCGCGCACTGCCCGAGGAAGCCGAGCACCGGGATCAGCAGCAGCACGGCCACGGCACTCACGTTGCGCCGGCCGCTCTCGGAGTCGAGGAGCCCGGCCCCGACGGACACGGAGTAGTAGCCGTCCAGCGAGTTCAGTGCGAAGCCCGCCACCCCGATCCCGGTCGCCAGCGCCGCCCCCACCGCCGTGAGCCCGACCCGCCACCACTCCCGCCGGTCGGAACCGCGGGTCAGCTGCCAGGCGATGCGGAGGTCTCGCCGCAAGGTCTTCACGCCGTCACCCCCACCGGGGCCACGGCCCCGTCGGCGATCCGCACCTCGCGGTCCGCGTACGCCGCCACCTGGGCGTCGTGGGTGATCAGCAGGACCGCCGCGCCGGATTCGCGGGCCGTGTGGACCAGGGCCGTCATGACCTGCTCGCTCGCCAGGGAGTCCAGGGCGCCGGTCGGCTCGTCCGCGAAGACGACCTTCGGTCCGGTGACCAGGGCACGGGCCAGCGCGGTCCGCTGGGCCTGCCCGCCGCTCATCTCGCCGGGCCGCAGCCCGGCCTGGCCGCGCACTCCGAAGCGCTCCAGCCACTCACCGGCCCGCGGGTGGGCCTCGGCGCGGGAGACGCCGGCGAGCAGCAGCGGCAGCGCCACGTTGTCGAGCGCCGTCAGTTCGGGGATGAGCTGCCCGAACTGGAAGACCACGCCGAACTCCGTACGGCGCAGCTCGCTCAGCCGCTTCTCGGGCAGCCGGTCCAGGCGCTCACCGCCGTAGGACACCGAGCCGGCGTCCGGTGCGACGATCCCGGCCAGGCAGTGCAGCAGCGTCGACTTGCCGCTGCCGCTGGTGCCGGTGACGGCGAGGATCTCGCCGGCGTCCAGCCGGACCGAGGCACCGCGCAGGGCCTCGGTCGGGCCGTACGTCTTGACGAGATCGCGCCCTTCGAGAAGTGGCACGGTCGTGTCCCCCTTGGTGTTCATGCCGAGTCGACCTCCGCGGTCAAAGTGGTGAGCCGGGCCGCTGTGGTGTTCATCCAGCGGAGGTCGGCGTCGAGGTGGTTGAGGGCGTAGTCCGCCGAGAGCACGGTCGCGAGGTCGGCCCCTTGGGCGGTCTTGACCGCCGTGAGCTCCCGCATCCGCTCCATGTGGGCGGTGCGCTGGGCCCTGAGGTAGGCGTCCGGGTCGCCGCCGGACAGGATCGAGACGACGACCTTGGCGAAGATCTCGTTGGTCACGAAGGGTGCGGGCGGGGTGATCCGCCCGGCCCACTCGGCCAGTTCGCGCGCCCCCGCCTCGGTCGACCGGTACCTGGTGCGCTCCGGGCCGCCGTCGGAGTCGGTGCCGTCGACCTCGGCGAGACCGTCCCGCACCAGGCGTTGCAAGGTCGTGTAGACCTGCCCGTAGGCCAGCGGGCGGGCCTCGGGGAAGCGTTCGTCATGGCGTCGCTTGAGGTCGTAGCCATGGCTCGGCCCTCCTGCGAGCAGCCCCAGCAGGATGTGGCGGGTGCTCATGATGATCAGTATGCACCACGTACATGTACTGAGTGAATAGTGGTCGGCGGGGCGCGATCCGTGGACGCGCGGAGGCCGCCCGCTGGACGGGAGCGACACAGCCACGGAACATGACGAAAAGCACGTTCTCCCCTCCAGTACGTCTGCCGTCGCGTCCTGTGGGTAGGGCTGCGGTAACCCCCGTCGTCGTACCCGACAAGGAGGCCCCCGTGGCCGCACCGGCACCCCTTCTGCTCCCGGCCCTGTCCAAACCCGAGGCGCCCGCTGAGCACTTCTGTGTCTTCAGCGCCGAGGGCGCCTGCACCGAGACCCCGCTCACCAGCGAACCACCCCTGCCCGACGCCGAGCCCCTCACCAGCGAGCCGCCGCTCGCCGACGCCGCCCCCCTGACCAGCGAGTCCGACGCTTACCTGGAGCCGTAGATGGTGGCGCCCCCCGGTCCGGAGCTGTCCCGGCTCGCCGAGTCGTACGGCGTCGCCACCTCCTACCAGCCCTCCCCGGACCGTACGGTCGCCGCCTCCGCCACCGCCGTCACCCTGGCCCTGGCCGCCCTCGGCGTCGACGCGCGCGACCCGGCCGCCGCCCTCGCGGCCCGGGAACGCGAGCTGCGCGCACGCCTGCTGCCGCCGACAGTGGTGTGCTGGACCGGCAGCCCGCCCGCCTTCGTCGCCGACCTGCCCGAGGGCACCCGGCTGCGCATCGAGACCGAACAGGGCGAGACCCGCGCCGCCGCCGACCAACTCCCGCCCGGCGTCCACCGGTTGACCGCCACCGCCCCCGACGGCCGCACCGCCGACGCCCACCTGATCGTGGCCCCGCCACGGCTGCCCGCGCCGCCGCGGCGGTCGTACGGACTCCTCGTCCAGCTCTACTCCCTGCTCTCGCACCGCTCCTGGGGCATGGGCGACCTCGGCGACCTCGCCGAACTGAGCTCCTGGGCGGGGCGTGCCCTCGGCGCCGGCTTCGTCCAGGTCAACCCGCTGCACGCGGCCGTGCCCGGCGCCCCCACCGACCCGTCCCCCTACCGGCCGTCCTCACGCCGCTTCCCCGATCCGGTGCACCTGCGGATCGAGGAGATCCCCGAGTACGCCCATGTCACCGACCCCGACCGGCTGCGGACCCTGCGCGAGCGGGCCGAGCGGCTGCGCGGGTCCGTGCTGGAGAAGGGCGCCCTGATCGACCGGGACGCGGTCTGGGAGCTCAAGCGCGAGGCGCTCGAACTCGTCCGCGAGGTCCCGCTCGGGCCCGGCCGCCAGGCCGCCTACGCCGACTATCTCGCCGAGGGCGGCCAGGCGCTGGAGGACCACGCGACCTGGTACGCGCTGGCCGAGAGGCACGGCTCCGACTGGCGCGGCTGGCCCTCCGGCCTGCGCGACCCGCGCTCCGCCGAAACAGCCCGCGCCCGCGGTGAGCTGATGGACCGCGTCGACTTCCACTGCCGCCTCGCCTGGCTCACCGAGAGCCAGCTCGGCGCCGCCCAGCGCACCGCGCGGGAGGCCGGGATGCCGCTCGGCGTCGTCCACGACCTCGCGGTGGGCGTGCATCCCGAGGGCGCGGACGCCTGGGCCCAGCAGGCGTACTTCGCGGCCGGGATGTCCGTGGGAGCGCCCCCGGACGCCTTCAACGCCCGCGGCCAGGACTGGGGGCTGCCGCCGTGGCGCCCGGACCGGCTCGCGGAGTCCGGCTACGCGCCGTACCGGCAGCTGCTGCGGGCCCTCTTCCGGTACGCCGGCGCGCTGCGCATCGACCACGTCATGGGCCTGTTCCGGCTGTGGTGGGTCCCGCAGGGGCACCCGCCCACGGAGGGCACCTACGTCCGCTACGACGCGGAGGCGATGCTCGCCGTGCTCGTCCTGGAGGCCTCGCGGGCCGGGGCGGTGGTGATCGGCGAGGACCTCGGCACGGTCGAGCCCGGTGTGCGCGAGGCGCTGCGCGAGCGGGGCGTGCTGGGGACGTCGGTGCTGTGGTTCGAGCGGGACTGGGAGGGCGACGGGCGCCCGCTGCCGCCCGAGCGGTGGCGCGCGGACTGTCTGGCGACCGCGACCACGCACGACCTGCCGCCCACGGCCTCCCGTCTCACCGGGGAGCACGTCGAACTCCGGGACAGCCTCGGCCTGCTGACCCGGCCGCTGGACGAGGAACGCGCGGAGGCCGCGGCCGACACGGGGGAGTGGCTGGAACTGCTGGCCCGGCTCGGACTGCTGCACGGCACGGGGGGCGGCGCCGACCCCTCCACGCAGGAGGCGCAGATCCAGGCCGTCCACCGGTACCTGCTGAACACTCCGGCCCGCATGGTGGGGGTCTGGCTGCCGGACGCGGTGGGCGACCGCCGGCCCCAGAACTTGCCGGGCACGTGGGACCAGTACCCGAACTGGCGGTTGCCGATCGCGGACGGGGAGGGGCGGGCGGTGACGCTGGAGGACCTGGCGGGGTCGGCCCGGCTGCACGCCTTGGTGGACGTGCTGCGGGCGCCGTGACGGGGGGTGTCCGCGCGGCCGGGCGCCTCATACGGCACCCCGGACGCGCGGCCCGAACCGCCGTTGGATACTTTGACTCCGTGGACAAGAAGAACGCCCTGCGCGCCGGCGCCCTGGTGGCCGGTACGACGCTGATGATGCTGCTCATGTCGTCCCCCGCCTCCGCGCTGAACCGCGACGACGGCGACGACCCCGGCACGGGCCTGAGCGTCATCGAGACGCTGGGTCTGTTCGTCGTGGCCCCGCTCGTGCTGTTCGGGGTCATCGCCGGCCTGGTGTTCGTCCTGGACAAGTCCAAGGAAGAGCACCGGGTGACCAGCCGCAACATCAGGACCAAGCCCGCCGAGGCCGAGGCCCGGGCCGGCTCGAAGGCCTGACCCCACCGACTTCCGGGCGCCGAGTGCGCCTTTTCCGGGGCGCCGACCCCGCCGTACGTACGCGCGTCTGCTCCAGCAGCCGTACGTGGGCGAGGCCGGCGCCCCGACGCGTTCTTCCGCAGGCGGGATCAGGGGTTCGGCGCGGTGAGGTACCGCTGCACCGTGGGCGCCAGCCACGCCACGATCTCCTCGCGCGCCAGCGCCACGGTCGGCGGGAGCCGCAGGACGTACCGGGTCAGCGCGAGCCCCAACAGCTGTGTGGCGGCCAGCGCGGCCCGCGCGGGGGCCTGCTCCGGGTCCGGACACACCCGCTGGGCCACCGGCATCACCTGCTCCCTGAAGATGCCCTGCATCCGCTCGGCCCCCGCCTGATTGGTCGCGCCGACCCGCAGCAGCGCGGTGAGCACCTCGTTCTCCTCCCACAGGTCCAGGAAGCGCGACACGAGCGCGCGGCCGACGTCGTGCCGGGGCAGTGAGCCGGGCTCCGGCAGCCTCAGGTCGACGGAGACGGCCGCCGCGAACAGGCCCTCCTTGTTGCCGTAGTAGCGCATCACCATGGACGGATCGATGTGTGCGTCCTTGGCGATGGCGCGGATGGTGGCCCGCTCGTAGCCGTCGGCGGCGAAGCGCTCGCGGGCCGCGGCGAGGATCGCGTCGCGGGTGTCGTCGGAGCGGCGGCGGGGGGTTTCGTTCATGCCGACGATCGTAGGTCAACGTGTGTTGGCCAACAAGTGTTGACGCTGTGGTGGGGTGCCGCTACCTTCGTCAACAGGCGTTGGCAAACAATCGTTGACTTTCGATCGTCGGCAGTAGGAGGCCACCATGAACGGCACCTCGAAGAACGGCACCCCCGTGATCGTCGTCGGTTCCGGCCCCACCGGCCTGCTCCTGGCCGGTGACCTGGCCACCGCCGGCGTCCCCGTCACCGTCGTCGAGCGGCGCCCGCACCGGATCAGCAACCTCTCCCGCGCCTTCGTCCTGCACGCCCGTACCCTCGAACAGCTCGACGCCCGCGGCCTCGCCGACGGACTGGAGGCGGTGGGGCAGCGCCTGGACAAACTGCGCCTGTTCGGCAACCTCACCATCGGCCTGGACGATCTCCCCTCCCGCTTCAACCACCTCCTGGTCCTGCCGCAGTACGAGGTCGAGAAGGCCCTGGAGCGGCGGGCGGTGGAGGCCGGCGTCGACTTCCGGTACGAAACCGCGGTGACGGGCCTGTCCCAGGACGAGAACGGCGTGACGGTGCGGGTCGAGGGACCGGACGAGGGCACGCGGTCCCTGCGCGCCGAGTACGTCGTGGGGGCCGACGGCATGCGCAGCGCCGTACGCGAGGCGATCGGGCTGCCCTTCCCCGGCCACTCGGTGATCCGCTCGGTGGTCCTCGCGGACGTCCGCCTCGCCGAGCAGCCCGAGACCCTGCTCACCGTCAACGCCGTGGGGGACGCCTTCGCCTTCATCGCCCCGTTCGGCGACGGTTACCACCGGGTCATCGCCTGGAACCGCGCCCGTGACGTCCCCGACAGCGAGCCCCTCGACCTCGACGAGATCAAGGAGGTCACCCGTCTCGCCCTGGGCCGTGACTTCGGGATGCACGACGCCCGCTGGATGTCCCGCTTCCACAGTGACGAACGCCAGGCCCCCGCCTACCGGGTGGGCCGGGTCTTCCTGGCCGGCGACGCCGCCCACGTCCACACCCCGGCCGGCGGCCAGGGCATGAACACCGGCCTCCAGGACGCGGCGAACCTGAGCTGGAAGCTGGCCCAGGTGACGGGCGGTCACGCGGGCCCCGAGCTCCTGGACACCTACCAGTCGGAACGCCACCCCGTCGGCAGGGCCGTCCTGCGCAGCAGCGGTGGCATCGTCCGCCTCGCGATGGCCAAGCGGCCCTGGGAACTGGCCCTGCGCACCGCCCTCACCACCGTCCTCGACCATGTCGGCCCGGCCCGCCGCAGGATGGTCGGCCGGCTCACCGGAGTGGGCTACAAGTACGCCGCGCCGCGCTCGGTCCACCCCCTGACCGGCACCCGGGTCCCCGACGTGGCCTTCGCGGACGGCGGCCGCCTCCACGAGTCCCTGCGCGGCGGCAGGTTCGTCCTGATCACCCCCGAGTCCCACGCCGCATCGGCCGCCCACAAGGACCGCCTCGCCGTGGAACGCTGGGCGAGCGGCCGGCGCACGACCGTGCTGGTACGCCCCGACGGGTACGTGGGGTGGGCGGTGGAGGGAGCGACGGCGGAGGACATCGAGGGGGCGCTCGCCACGTACGTCGGGTGAGCGGGTGCCGGTGCGCGGGGCGTGTGACGTGTTCGTCCGTCGCGGCCTCGCGCGGGGCCGGGGTCACTCCGGAGGGTTCTGTGTGCCCTCCAGCAACTTGCGCAACAGGTCGGCCAGTTGGACGGACTCTTCGTCGTCGAGGGCGGACAGGGCCTCCGTCTGGGCGGTCAGGCCCGCTCCGACCGCCTCGTCGATGACGTTCAACCCCTTCTCCGTCAGGGTCACCTGGAGGCCGCGGCGGTCGTGGGGGTCGGGGGAGCGGCGGAGCAGGCCGGCGCGTTCGAGCCGGTCGAGGCGGCCCGTCATGCCACCCGTGGTCAGCATCAGCGTCGAGGAGAGCCGGCGGGGGGAGAGGGTGTACGGCTCCCCGGCGCGGCGGAGTGTGGCGAGGACGTCGAACTCGCCGCGGGAGATGCCGAAGGGGGCGTACACCTTCTCCACGCGGTCGCCCATCGCGCGGGAGAGGCGGTAGACGCGCCCGAAGACCTCCATGGCCCTGGTGTCGAGGTCGGGCCGCACGGCCGCCCACTGCTCGATGATCGCGTCGACGGCGTCCTTGCGCTGTGCACTCATGTGCCGAGTATCCGTGGGCGCCGACTCGGCCGCAAGAAAGTGGCTTGCGGAAAAGTAGCTTAGGAGTAAGCTACTTTCATGCAAGTTAATCGTCAGGGGGAGCCATGAGGAAACCGGGCACCAACCGTTCCGCCACCGTCCTTCTCACCGCCCTCGCCCCCGTCTCCTGGGGCACCACCTACGCCGTCACCACAGAGTTCCTCCCGTCCGACCGGCCCCTGTTCACCGGCATGATGCGAGCCCTGCCCGCCGGGCTCGTGCTGCTCGCCCTCGCGCGGGTGCTGCCGCGCGGTGCCTGGTGGGGGAAGGCGGCGGTGCTCGGGGCCCTGAACATCGGGGCCTTCTTCCCGCTGCTGTTCCTGTCGGCGTACCGGCTGCCGGGCGGGATGGCCGCGGTGGTCGGGTCGGTGGGGCCGCTGATCGTCGTGGGGCTGTCGGCCGGCCTGCTGGGGCAGCGGCCCACCGCCCGGAGCGTGCTCACCGGACTCGTCGCCGCGTTCGGCGTCAGCCTGGTCGTGCTCAAGGCGGCCGGGGCCCTCGACCTCGTCGGGGTGCTGGCGGCACTCGCGGCCACCGCCTCGATGTCCTTCGGCACCGTGCTGACCAAGCGCTGGGGCCGCCCCGACGGCGTCGGCCCGCTCGCGCTCACCGCCTGGCAGCTCACCGCGGGCGGCCTGCTCATCGCACCGCTCGCGTTCCTCGTCGAGGGCGCCCCGCCCGCGCTCGACGGACGGGCGGTCGGCGGCTACCTCTACCTCGCGCTGGCGAACACGGCGGTCGCGTACTGGCTCTGGTTCCGCGGCATCGGCCGCCTCACCGCCACCCAGGTCACCTTCCTCGGCCCGCTGTCCCCGCTGACCGCCGCGGTCGTCGGCTGGGCGGCGCTCGGGCAGACGCTCACACCGGTGCAGCTCGCGGGCATGGCGCTGGCCTTCGGGGCGACGGTGGCGGGACAGCTGGGGGTACGGCCGCCCCGGCGCAGCCACGCCACCACCGTCGGCCGGACGTTCGGTCCTGCTGAAGGGAACCGGGCACCGGAGGCACTGCGGGGCGCGTCGAAGGCGTTGTAACGTCACCCCGTCCCCGCGTTACGAAACCCCCGGAGGCGCACGTGGCCACAGACGTCTGCGCGGTGTGCGGGAACCCGCTCCCCGCGCGAGCCGGGCGCACCGGACGCGGCTCCGTCTACTGCTCCGCCGCCTGCCGGCAGAAGGCCTACCGGGAACGGCACCAGCCCCAGGGGCTCACCGTGCAGGGGCTCATCGACGACATCGGGCGCCAGGCATCGCGGTTGGCGCCGCAGCCCGCGACCGCCCTCTACTCGACCGTCACCGAACTGTCCGAGTCCGTCGCACGGTTGAGGCGGGTGGCCCGCACCGCGCGCGACACCACCCAGGACTCCGAGGCCGTGGCACCCGAGGATTCCGTAACACCCGGCCCCGTAACGCAACGCGCCGAAACCGGCCCCGTCACGCAACTCGACGAAACCGACTTCGCCGCCCTCACCGAGCAGTACCGGCGTGAGATCCAGGTGCACTGCTACCGCATGACGGGGTCGTACGACGAGGCCGAGGACCTGGTGCAGGAGACCTTCCTGCGGGCCTGGCGGGCGCGGGACGGGTTCCAGGGGCGGGCGAGCGCGCGGACCTGGCTGTACCGGATCGCCACCAACACCAGCCTGGACCTGCTGCGGCGGACCGCGCGCCGCCCGCAACGGTACGAACCAGTGCCGGGGATGAACCATGGGGACGGGGAGCCGCCCGCCCGTATCACCTGGCTTCAGCCCTACCCCGACGACGAGACGCCCCTCACCGAGGAGCACGAGCAGCCCGAGTCCGCCGCGGTGTCCCGCGAGACCCTGGAGCTCGTCCTCCTCGCCGCGATCCAGCATCTGCCCCCGCGCCAACGGGCCGCGCTGGTCCTGCGCGACGCCCTCGGACTGACCGCCGCCGAGACCGCCGAGGCCCTGGAGACCAGCGTGGCCTCCGTCAACAGCGCGCTCCAGCGGGCCCGGCCCACCCTGCGCGAACACCTGCCGCGGGATCGCTCGGACTGGCGGGCCACCGTGCCCTCGGAGGACCAACAGGCCGTACTGGACCGGTACATGGCCGCCGTCGGGCGCCTCGACTTCGACGCGATGGCCGCGCTGCTCACCGAGGACGTCACCCTCACCATGCCGCCGAACCCGTTCTGGTTCGTGGGCCGGGACGCGATCATCGACTTCGTGCGGGTCAGCCTCGATCCCGGCTCCCCGATGTTCCTCGGGCACTGGCGCAGCCTGCCCACCCGGGCCAACGGCCAGCTCGCTGCGGCGCACTACGTCCGCAGGCCCGGGACCGGCGTCCACCGCGCCCAGGTCCTGGACGTCCTGCGCTTCGGCGACCGGGGCGACGGCGAGCGCATCGCGGAGATCACCTCCTTCGAGCCGCACCTCTTCCCCGCGTTCGGGCTGCCCCTGCGGCTGTGACGGCCGAAGAGCGATGAGCAGTCGCCCGAGCGATGAGTGTCGGCGGGGCCGTACGTCTGCATGGATGTCACGTACGAACCACTCCCAAGGAGTTCCCCATGCTGCTCACCGACAAGACCGCGATCGTCTACGGCGCCGGCGGCTCCATCGGCGGGGCCGTCGCCCGGGCCTTCGCCGAGCAGGGCGCGAGGGTCCACCTCGTCGGCCGGACCCGTGAGTCCCTGGAGGCGGTGGCAGCCGACATCAAGGGCGCCGAGGTCGCTGTCGTGGACGCGCTGGACGAGGCGGCCGTGGAGGCGCACGCCGAGCGGGTCGGGGACATCGACATCTCCATCAACCTGGTCACGCGCGGCGATGTGCAGGGCGCGCCGCTGACCGACATGGCGGTCGACGACTTCCTGAGGCCGGTCACCGACGGTCTGCGCGCCAACTTCCTCACCGCCCGGGCCGCGGGACGCCGAATGGCCGCACGCGGTTCCGGGGTGATCCTCGCCCTCAACAGCGGTTCCGCGCACGGCAGTCCGATGATGGGCGGCACCGGGCCCGCGGACGGGGCGATCGACACGCTCGTGCGCAACCTGGCGATCGAGCTGGGGCCGCGCGGGGTACGGGCGGTGGGGCTGTGGGTGGCCGGGGTGCCGGAGACGTTCACCGTGGAGAAGCTGTCCGCGGTCAACCCGGCCATCGACGAGAGTGCCGTCCAGGGCATCGTCGACCACCTCGCCGGGATGCGCATGACCCGCCGCAACCCCACCCTGGCCGAGGTCGCCGCCACCGCGGTGTTCCTCGCCTCCGACCACGCGGGCGGCATCACCGGCACCTTCGTCAACGCGACGGGCGGGATGGTGTCCGTCTGAGCCGGCGGCCCCGCCACCAGGGGCGCAGCCACAGGGCGTGCAGCCCGCCGAGCGTGACGACGACGGCGATCCCGTCCAACCGGTCCCGAGCCGACCGCGCGGCGACCGACTTGGTCAGCGCGCGGGCGAGCAGGGTGATGTCCGCGGGCAGGGTGACGGCGGCGAAGAACGCGAGACACAGCGTGGTGCCGAGGACCAGCACCACGCTGTACGCGCGCACGGCCCGCCGTTCGTGCGCGGGCAGCCCGAGGCTCGGGTCCTCGCCGGCCGTACGACCGCCCCGGCGCCGCAGCAGACGCCGGGCCCGGTACCGCGTGTACGCCAGCCCGTCCCCGTACAGGTCGCGGCAGCGGGTGACGTCCTGGAGGACGAAGTACAGGTCCGTGCGCATGAAGACCATGAGCTGGAACGGGAGGGGGAGCAGGGCGAGCAGCGCCACGGCGGCGAGGACGCGCCGGGGTGTGCCGGTCACCGCGCCCGCGGCGAGGGCGGCCAGGGACGCGGCCGTCAGGTTGGTCGCGATGCCGGCCAGGTAGGCGGTCAACCGGTGGCGGCGGGGGGCGAGTTCGATGCCGCTGAGATCGTGATTCGCCCGCTGGACAAGAAAGAGACCACTGGGGACAGTAATTCCCAGGGTGCTTGATCGGATCACCAGCGTTCGGAGGACCGGCGTGCGGACTTCGCTCTATCCGGCAGTCGACGAACTGGAGCGAAGGGCCCGCGCGCTGGTCCGTGCCGCCCCCGGCGTGCTGCGGTTGAGCCAGGTCGGCAGAAGCCGGGCCGGGCGCCCGCTGTGGCTGCTGTCCGCCGGACACGGAGACCGCCACATCGTCGCCGTCGCCGGCGCCCACGCCAACGAACCGGTGGGCGGCGCCTCGGCGTTGCGGCTCGCCGCCCTGTTCGCCCGCCGGCCCCGCCTGCTCGAACTCCTCGGCTGCACCTGGCACTTGTTGCTCTGCCTCGACCCGGACGGGGCACACCTCGCGCACGGCTGGCAGCCGGAGGAGCCGGAGCCCTCGCTGACGGAGTGTCACCGGCACTTCTACCGGCCCGCGTTCGCCCGCCAGCCGGAGTCCCTGCCCGTGCCTCCCGGCACGCCGATGCCCGAGTCGGCCGCGCTCGTCCGGCTCCTCGACGAGCTGCGGCCGGTCGCCCAGTTCACCCTGCACGGCATCGAGTTCGGCGGTGCCTTCGTGATGATGACGCGGGAGGTGCCCGGTGCCGCGGACGCCTTCCGGGACACGGCGGCGCACCTGCGCGTCCCCGTCGACCGGCACCCCGTCGACGGCCCCGACTGGCGGCTCGACCCGCCCGGCGTCCTGGTGCTGCCCGACGGCCACGGCGAGGGCGAGCGCGACCCCAGCGGTTACGTCGCCGAGAGCACCTGGTTCCACCCGCGCCGCCACGGCACCCTGACCACCCTGATCGAGACCCCCGCCTGGGCCGTGCCCGCGGTGAGCGACGCCCGGCCCGTCACCGACCCGGACCGTGCGGCCGCCCGGCTGGGGGAGGTGCTGCTGAGCCGGACAGAGGAACTGGCGGCGGTCCTCGGGACACGGCTCGACGACACGGCCGTACCGGAGGAGCTCGCGCCACTGCGGGACGCCGCGCGGGAACTCCTCGACGTGGCGCCGTCGATCGTGGAGAGCTGGGCCGCGGAGGAACCCGGCGCGTTCCGGGGCTACTTCGCGACCCGGGGGATCTCCGCCCGCCGTATCCCGCTCAGGGTGGCGGCGATGGCGAGCCGTGCCCTGGCCCGCGCCGACCCCCGGGCCACCGAGATCCTCGACGACCTGGTGCGCGAGTGGAGCCAGGAGCTGGAGAAGACGTACCACCTGCGGTGGGTGCCGGTGGCCGCGCAGACCGGGCTGCACGTGCGGACGATGCTGCACACGGCCCGGCTGGTGTGCGGCGGAGGCTGAACATGGCCCGCGATGAACACGGCCCGCGATGAACACGGCCCGCGGTGAATGTGACCCGCGCTGAAGACGGCTCGGCTGGGTGCGCGGCCTGGCTGGGTGCGCGGCTCCCTGAACGCGGCTGGGCTGGTGCGCGGCTGCCGCTGGGCGCCGACCGGCTGGTGTGCTCGGGAGGCGGATGACCGGGGCCACCCGCCTCCCGCGGTCCTACGGGGCCGCCTGCGCGTCGGCCGCCTGGGCGTCCGCCGCCTGGGCCTTCAGCGCGCGCTCCACGCCCGCGCGGGACTCGGAGACGAGCCGGCGCAGGGCCGCGTTCGGCTCGGCCTCGGCCAGCCAGGCGTCCGTCCTGTCCAGGGTCTCCTGGGAGACCTGGAGCGAGGGGTAGAGGCCGACCGCGATCTGCTGGGCGATCTCGTGCGAACGGGACTCCCAGATGTCCTTGACCACCTCGAAGTACTTGTCCGTGTACGGCGCGAGCAGCTCCCGCTGGTCGGTCTGCACGAACCCGCCGATGACGGCCTCCTGTACGGCGTTGGGCAGCTTGTCCGACTCCACGACCTGCGCCCAGGCCTCCGCCTTCGCCTCCTCGGTCGGCCGCGAGGCCCGGGCGGTCGCCGCGTGCCGCTCGCCCGCCGCGGTCTTGTCCCGCTCGTACTCGGTGGCGATCTCCGACTCGTCGTAGCGGCCCACCGAGGCCAGCCGCTGCACGAACGCCCAGCGCAGCTCGGTGTCCACGGCCAGGCCCTCGACGACCTGCGACCCGTCGAGCAGCCCCTCCAGGAGGTCCAGCTGCTCCGGCGTACGGGCCGTCGCCGCGAACGCCCGCGCCCACGCCAGCTGGTGGTCGCTGCCGGCCGCCGCGGACCGCAGATGGGCCAGCGTGGCGTCGGTCCAGCGGGTCAGCAGGGCCTCGCGGGCGGTGGGGGCGGCGTACAGCTCGATCGCCAGCTTCACCTGCCGGTGCAGCGACTGCACGACACCGATGTCGGACTCCTTGCCGATCCCGGAGAGGACCAGCGAGAGGTAGTCGCGGGTCGCGAGTTCGGCGTCCCGCGTCATGTCCCACGCCGACGCCCAGCACAGCGCGCGCGGCAGCGACGACTCGAAGTCGCCCAGGTGCTCGGTCACGAAGGCCAGCGACTGCTCGTCGAGGCGGACCTTGGCGTACGACAGGTCGTCGTCGTTGAGGAGCACGACCGCCGGGCGGCGCTTGCCGACGAGCTGCGGCACGGCCGTCAGCTCGCCGTCGACGTCCAGCTCGATCCGCTCGTCGCGGACCAGCTTGCCGCTGTCGTCGTCGAGTTCGTACAGGCCGACGGCGATGCGGTGCGGGCGCAGGGTCGGCTCGCCCTTCGCGCCGGCGGGGAGCGCCGGGGCCTCCTGGCGGATGGCGAAGGAGGTGATGACACCGTTGCCGTCGGTCTCGATCTCCGGGCGCAGGATGTTGATGCCGGCCGTCTGGAGCCACTTCTGCGACCAGGTGCCGAGGTCACGCCCTGAGGTCTCCTCCAGCGCGCCCAGCAGGTCGGACAGGCGGGTGTTGCCGTACGCGTGGCGCTTGAAGTACGCCTGCACCCCGCCGAAGAACTCGTCCTCGCCCACGTAGGCGACGAGCTGCTTGAGCACGGACGCGCCCTTGGCGTACGTGATGCCGTCGAAGTTGACCAGCACGTCGTCCAGGTCGCGGATCTCGGCCATGATCGGGTGCGTGGACGGCAGCTGGTCCTGGCGGTACGCCCACGTCTTCATGGAGTTGGCGAACGTGGTCCAGGAGTGCGGCCACCGGCTGTCCGGGGCGTACGCCTGGCAGGCGATGGAGGTGTAGGTGGCGAACGACTCGTTCAGCCACAGGTCGTTCCACCACTCCATGGTCACGAGGTCGCCGAACCACATGTGGGCCAGCTCGTGCAGGATGGTCTCGGCGCGCATCTCGTACGCGGCATCGGTCACCTTGGACCGGAAGACGTACTGGTCCCGGATGGTCACCGCGCCGGCGTTCTCCATCGCGCCCGCGTTGAACTCCGGCACGAACAGCTGGTCGTACTTCTTGAACGGGTACGCGTAGTCGAACTTCTCCTGGAACCAGTCGAAGCCCTGCCGGGTCACCTCGAAGATGGCGTCCGAGTCGAGGTGTTCGGCGAGCGAGGGCCGGCAGTAGATGCCCAGCGGGACGGACTGGCCGTCCTTCTCGTACACGCTGTGCACCGAGTGGTACGGGCCGACGATCAGGGCCGTGATGTACGACGAGATCCGCGGGGTCGGCTCGAAGACCCAGACGTCGTCCTTCGGCTCGGGCGTCGGGGAGTTGGAGATGACCGTCCAGCCGGTCGGCGCCTTCACGGTGAACTGGAAGGTGGCCTTCAGGTCGGGCTGCTCGAAGGAGGCGAAGACGCGGCGGGCGTCCGGCACCTCGAACTGCGTGTACAGGTAGGCCTGCTGGTCGACCGGGTCGACGAAGCGGTGCAGGCCCTCACCGGTGTTGGTGTAAGCGGCGTCGGCGACGACCCGCAGGATGTTGCGGCCCTCCAGCAGGCCGGGCAGGGCGATCCGGGAGTCCGCGAAGACCTCCGCCGGGTCGAGCTGGTCCCCGTTCAGCGTGACCTCGTGCACGGTCGGGGCCACCAGGTCGATGAAGGACTCGGCGCCGTTCTCAGCGACATCGAAGCGCACCGTGGTCACGGACCGGTAGGTACCGCCCTCCTGCGCGCCGGAGAGGTCGAGATCGATCTCGTAGGACTCGACACTGAGCAGCTTCGCGCGCTGCTGAGCCTCTTCGCGAGTCAGGTTTGTGCCAGGCACGCGGTCATCTCCTTGTTTCCTCGATATGAGTAGGTTCGGCGGTTCGGTCATCCTTCCACGAAAGGTCTCCGCCGGATCGGGGGATTACCCTGCGGTTCCGGGTATGTGGCGTCCGATTTCCGCCGGTCATCCGCGCTCGGCCGCGCCAGCCTGGTCCCATGACGACCTACCCCGCACGCCCTCTGGCACCTGTGGTTCTCGAGGAACTCCGCGTCCGCGACGACGCCGGCCGGCCCCTGTCCCCCTTCACCGACGAGGAGGGCGGCGCCCCGCTCCGCTGCTGCCTGCGCCGCAGCGAGCCGGGTGAGCGGATCGCCCTCGTCTCCTACGCGCCCCTGCGCCGCTGGGCGGCCGAGACGGGCGCCGAGCCCGGGGCGTACGACGAACAGGGCCCCGTCTTCGTCCACGCCGAGGCGTGCGCGGGGCCGGACGGGCGCGAGGAGTACCCCTTCGCCGACGCGCACCGGACGGTCCGCCGGTACTCCGCCGACGGACACATCCTGGGCGGTGAGCTGGTCGAGAAGCTCGGCGACGACGCCTTCCGGAACGCGTTCGACGACCCGTCCGTGGCACTGGTCCACGTCCGGGCCGTCGAGTACGGCTGCTTCCTCTACGAGGTGCGCCGGCCCCCGGCTTAGCCCTTGAGCTCGACCGCCACCGGCTCCGCGGGCCCGGCGGCTGCCTCTTCGCCGGCGCCCACCGGGCCGTGCGGCGGTACTCCGGCGAGGGGCCCATCCGGGCCGTTCGGCGCGGCTGTTCCGCGACGAGGTACGCCAGCCCCCGGCTTAGCCCTTGAGTTCGGGCGCCACCGGCTCGGCGGGCGCCTCTTCGCCGGCGCCCACCAGGCCGTGCGACGGTACTCCGGCGAGGGGCTCATCCGGGCCGTTCGGTACGGCTGTTCCGTGCCGAGGTGCGCTCGGCGGTCACCGGCGCGGCGGGTGCCCCCGCGTCGGCGTCCACCGGACCGTCGAGTTGCGCTGTTGCCTCTACGAGGGCAGGCCTCCTGAGGGTCAGCCCTTGAGCTCGGCCGCCACCAGCTCCGCGATCTGGACCGCGTTCAGCGCGGCGCCCTTGCGGAGGTTGTCGTTGGAGATGAACAGGGCGAGGCCGTTGTCGACCGTCTCGTCGCGGCGGATGCGGCCGACGAAGGAGGCGTCCTGGCCGGCGGCCTGGAGCGGGGTCGGAATGTCCGAGAGGGTCACACCGGGGGCGCCCGCCAGGAGCTCGGTCGCGCGCTCCGGGGAGATCGGGCGGGCGAAGCGGGCGTTGACCTGGAGGGAGTGGCCGGAGAAGACCGGGACGCGCACACAGGTGCCGGAGACCTTCAGCTCGGGGAGCTCCAGGATCTTGCGGGACTCGTTGCGGAGCTTCTGCTCCTCGTCGGTCTCGTTGAGGCCGTCGTCGACGAGGTTGCCCGCGAAGGGCAGGACGTTGAAGGCGATGGGCCGCTTGTAGACCTGCGGCTCGGGGAAGTCGACCGCCGAGCCGTCGTGGGTGAGCTTGTCCGCCTCGGCGGCGACCTTCTGCACCTGGCCGTGCAGCTCCGCCACGCCCGCGAGGCCCGAGCCGGAGACCGCCTGGTAGGTGGTGGCGATCAGCGTCAGGAGGCCCGCCTCCGTGTCCAGCACCTTCAGGACCGGCATCGCGGCCATCGTGGTGCAGTTCGGGTTGGCGATGATGCCCTTGGGGCGGTCCGCGATGGCGTGCGGGTTCACCTCGGAGACCACGAGGGGGACCTCGGGGTCCTTGCGCCAGGCCGAGGAGTTGTCGATCACGACCGCGCCCTGCGAGGCGACCTTCTCGGCCAGCGCCTTCGAGGTCGCGCCGCCCGCGGAGAACAGCACGATGTCCAGGCCGGTGTAGTCGGCCGTCGCCGCGTCCTCCACCGTCACGCCGTCCAGGACCGAGCCCGCCGAGCGCGCGGAGGCGAACAGGCGCAGCTGTGTGACCGGGAAGTTCCGCTCCTTGAGGATCCCGCGCATGACCGTGCCGACCTGCCCGGTGGCTCCGACGATTCCGACCCTCACGGTGACTCCTTCTGCGTGTCCTGGATGTGTCTGCGGCTTTTCCATCATGCGGCCGACCGGGGTCAGCCTGTCCAATTCTTTGCCCGCCATGCCCGAGGGCTGGGACGCCCCGCCGCGATCAACGGTTGCGGAACTTTGGCCACACCCCTTCTGAGCTGGAGAAAATCGCCCTACGGTCACCTCGTGCCGTAAGCCGTGCGGTGCCGCGCACCGGGTGTGACGTACGCCTCTGAACGTTTCCGCCCCCACCCGCGTCGTAGGAGAAACGCGGCGAGGGGAGGGGTGTCGGTGCTGCGCAGAATCGGCCGCCGGGTCCAGGGGGACGACCCTCTGGACGCGGCGCAGGAACGCCGGGTGCGGGCCGTGCTCGCCCTGGGCGGGGTGCCGCAGGCGGACCTGCCGGACGGGGTGCAGCAGGTCCGCCTGCGGTTGCTGGAGCGGGCGGCGAAGGGGCACGAAGCGCCGCGGGACGTGTCCGCGTGGGCCGCCGTCGTCGCCTCCAACCTCGCCATGGACTGGCACCGGGCCAAGAAGCGCCAGGAGCGGCTGGGGGAGCGGCTGGCCTCGCTCAGGCAGCACGAGCACCCCTCCGGGGAGGACACCAGTGTGCTCTCCCTCGCCGTCGCGCAGGGCCTGGACGAGCTGCCCGACCAGCAGCGCCAGGTCCTCGTGCTGCGGTTCTTCGCCGACCTGCCGGTGCGCTCGATCGCCCAGGAGCTGGGCGTCCCGGAGGGCACGGTCAAAAGCCGCCTGCACACGGCGGTCCGGGCCCTGCGCGCCCGCCTGCACGAGGACGAGGTGGTGTGACGTGAGCGCCGAGAACGAGACGTACGACAGCGACGCGCTCATGGCCGCGATCACCGGCGAGGAGCTGTCCGACGAAGCCCGCGCGGACACCGCCTTCCTGGCCGAGTACCGGGCCGCCGAGGCCGACATCGCGCTGCTGAGGGAGCAGCTCGGGATCCTCGGCGAGACCCTCGCCGCGGCGCCGGCCTCCCCGAAACCCGTTCCCGCGCGACTGCGGCCGCCCTCCCCGGCCCGCCGCCGCGCCCGCACTCTCGTCTTCGGCACCCTCGCCGTGGCGGCCGCCGCGAGTGTCGTCACCGGGCTCGGCTGGCTCCTCGGGCACAGCGGCGAGCTCAACTCGGACGCGGGCGCCAGCGCCGACTCGGCCTCGAAGGCGGAGACGGGGGTCCGCTTCGGCGGCCCGGCCTACCTGTCCTGCGCCACCACGGTCGCCGAGGGCGAGGTCACCGCCGTCAAGGAGCTGCCCGCCACGGGACAGGTCCAGGTCACCGTGCGGGTGAGCCGCTACTACACGCCGACGCACGGCGCGAAGGACCTCACCTACGTGGTCGACGCGTACGACCTGCCCGAACCCCTCACCCGGGGCACCCCGGTGCTGTTCGGCGTCAGCCAGGGCTCCCCGGTCCCCGACCACTGGGTCGTCGGCACCGGGGCGATCGCCCGGGAGCGGGCCTGGATCACCGCCTCACTGCCCGAGTCGCGCACACTGCCCTGCTGAACCAGGGCACGCGAAAGGGCGGGCGCCCTCACGGACGCCCGCCCCTTCGATCGCCGTACGGAGAAGTGTTACGGCGTGACCTTCTCGATCTTCACGTTGCCGACGCCCGCGACCGTGCCGCGCGCGTTGACGAGGCTGACCTGGCCGAAGAACTCACGGCCCTCCGGGGCGGCCGCCAGGGCGGTGACGCTGCCGGAGACGGTCGTCGAGGCGCCCGTGGCGAGCTTCACCGGGGCGTCGGAGACGGTGACGGTGCCCAGGGCGCTGGAGAAGAACACGTCCTGGTAGTCGTACGCCGTGGAACCGGCCGGAACCGAGTAGCCGGCGACCTCGATGGTGTAGGTACCGGCGGCGGGCGAGGCGACCGAGACGGCCTCCTCCGAGTCGCCGTCGGCGGACGAGCCGACCACGGTGCCCGCCGCGTCGTAGACCGTCAGGTCCAGGTCGGCGGAGACGTCGGAGACGTTGCCGATGGCGACGTCCAGCGACTTGGCGCCCGCGGGCACCTCGACCGTGGTGGTCTGGGTGGCGCCCTCGGCGATGGTCGGGCGGGCCGTCTTGGACGAGCCGAGCGGGCCGCCGGCCAGCTTGCCGTCGATCGCGGCGAGCGTGTTGGTCACCTTCCAGGAGGCGGTGGCCGGGGTGCCGACCTTGGCCTCGGGGACGGTCACGGTCTCCGGGTCGAAGACCGCGCCGTAGACGGCGACGTCCAGCTTGTACGGGTTGTCGAGCAGCGGCGAGGTGCGGCGCGACTCGACCTCGATCTCCCAGACACCGGCCTGCGGGTCGGCGTAGGAACGGGCGTCGGGCTTGCAGCCGTTGCCGTCGAGGTAGTTGTTGTAGCAGTACGGGGTGCCGGTGTTGTCGACCGGGACGCCGTAGGGGTGGATGGCGATGAAGCGGGTCTGGCTCTTGTCCTTGAGCCCGCCGATCGCGACCTCCAGCGACTTGGCGCCCGCGGGCACGGTCACGAAGTACGACTGGGTGCTGTTGCGCTGCACGGTGTTCGACGCGGACCAGGTGTACTTCACCGGCGCCGAGACCACGACCGTGGTCATGACCTGCTGGTCGATGCCCTCGGTCTTCGGGTCGTCGACGACCAGGATCGCGCTCTTGAGACCGGCGGACTTCGGCTGGGCCTGCACCTTGACGGTCACCGGCTGGTTCAGCGGGAGGCTGATGTCGTCCTTGCCGAGGATCCGGAAGGTGTTACCGGCGTTGTTGTGGAAGTGCAGCTCGTGCCGGAGCGCCTTGGCCGAGCCGGACGTACGGGTGATGGTGACGTCGTACGTCTTCTTCTGGCCGGCCTTCAGGCCGCCCTCGCGGTCGTAGAGACCGGTGCCGTAGCCGGGGGTCTTCAGGAGCTGGTCGATCGCGGTGTCGACCGGGGCCTTGACGGTGTAGTCGTGGGCGGTGGCGCCGTCCTTGATGGCGTCCCAGGCGTCCACGATGTCGATGAGGCCCGCGCCCTCCTCGTACGCCTGCACACCCTTGATGTGCTCGGCGGTCGAGGTCAGGGCGGTGCGCAGGGTGGCCGGCGTCAGCGCGATGTGCTTCTGCTTGGCGGCCGAGATGAGCAGCGCGGAGGCGCCCGCGGCCTGCGGGGAGGCCATCGAGGTGCCCTGGAGCATCGAGTAGCCGGCCGGCAGCGTGTAGCCCGACTCGGCGACCGGGGAGCCCGGCAGCCAGGTCTGCGTGGTGTTGATGGCGGCGCCCGGGGCGGACAGGGTCGGCGTGAAGCCGCCGTCCTCACGCGGACCGCGCGAGGAGAACGGCATCATCGCGTACGACTTGGTCACCTGCGAGCCGTAGTTGGCGGCCCAGGTCGCCTTGGAGATGGTCGCGCCGACCGAGATGACCTTGTCGGCCAGGCCAGGGTCGCCGATGGTGTTCGCGCCGGGGCCGGAGTTGCCCGCGGAGATCACCAGCTGGACGCCGTAGGTGTCGATGAGGCGCGTGTAGAGCTCGGCGCGCGCGTTGTTGCCGTCGTTGAGCGCGGGCAGGCCGCCGATCGACATGTTGACGATGTCGACACCGCGGTTGACGACGAGGTCGATCATGCCCTCGGTCAGCGCCACGTTGGTGCAGCCGCCGGTCCAGGTGCAGGCGCGGGAGGAGACGAGCTTGGCGCCCGGGGCCGCGCCGTTCATGCGGCCGCCGAACAGGCCCTTGGCGGCGGTGATGCCGGCGACGTGGGTGCCGTGCTCGGACTCGATGACGCCGATGTTGACGTAGTCGGCCTTGCTGCCCGCGGCGTCGTAGACGACGTCCTTGCGGATCTCGACGACGAACGGCTGACGCTCGGCGACGTCGGTCGCCGGGTTGTCGGTGCCGAAGTACCCGACCTGGTAGCCGTCCTTGTACGGCTTCATGGGGGTGTCGTCGGCGAAGTTCTGGTTGTTGTTCAGGTCGACCCGGACGGTCCCGGCGGCCTTGTCGTACAGCACGCCCCAGGTGTCGGTGGTGTCGCCGTCGCGGTTCGCGTCGCCCTTGGCGTCGCCGCCCGCGGTCGCGGCCTCACGGAACAGGTTGACCTGGTACGACCCGGCGGGCGCCGTCCAGGTGCGGCCGTCGAAGGTGAAGCTCGGGCCGGAGACCGCGGTGGTCATCCGCCGCCAGGTGGCGTCGCCGTCGGAGACCGGGTCGGTCGCCGTCACCCAGTCGACGATCTTCCGCTCACCGGTGGTGGTCTTCTGCAGGGCCGGGTGGCCGAGGTCCACACCCGAGTCCAGGATGCCGATGGTGACCCCGCGGCCGTCCGCCTTCGGGTGGTCCTCGACGAAGTCGACGGCGCCCGTCTCGAAGGAGGGGTTGTACGGGTTCTCGGCGGGGGTCTTCGCGCTCGGCGCCGGGTAGGTCTTCGCGGCCTTGTGCGCGGCGCCCTTGGCGGTGTCGGCGCTCGGCGTCGGGTCGTCCAGCGGGATGTCCTGCTTGACGTCGATGCCGTGCACGGAGGAGAGCTTCGCGGCGGCGGCGATGGCCGAGTCCGCCTTCGCGGTGGGGACGGTGGCCCGGACGTAACCGAGCTTGTCGTAGGTCAGGCCCACCAGGCCGCCCTTGACCGCGTCCAGCTCCTCGGCGACCTGCTCGGTCTTGCCGGGGGCGGTGGCGACCATCAGCGTGATGTTCTTGGCGCCGTCGGCCTTGGCCTCGGCGAGCGCGTCGGCGTCGTCCGAACCGAGCTTCTCGTCCGCGGACTTCAGGCCCGGGTCGGCGGCGGCGGGGGCGTCGTCCGCGGCGGCGGAGAAGGCCAGGGGTATGGGCCCCGCCGCGGAGAGCGCGGCGACCAGGCCGGCGGCCACCGCTATTCGCGCCACACGTCTCGCGCCCGTTATCGGAGCGTGCTGGGGGGTGAGGGTCATCGGCATCCCTTGTAGGTAAAGGAACGAGCGGGCGTGCGACCGGGACCGATCGGTCCTGGCCACGGTGATCCGGAATACGACCCCGGATGAGCGCTCAGCTTTACGCATGGGAAGGATGTTTAGGGAGAGTTGACCGAATCGATATGGGTGTATGGGGAAAACCCGCGATGCCCTTTGGGGACATCGGTGAAGAGGCGTGAGAAAGCGGGTGATTTCCCCCACGAGCCCTTTGGTCGGCCTTTTCAGACGTGACGCGCGCGTTCCGCTTCACCGTGCGGAGACGGGGGAGACCCGTCGGCGCTGCCGCTGCGCTGGTCCGTGCCCGAATACTCACCGGCCGATCCGGTCGCCGCGGGCTAACTTGCCGATATGCGCAAGACCTTGAGGGTGGCGGCCTACGCCATGTGTGTCCGCGACGGACAGATCCTGCTGGCCCGCTGGCTCAACGACGGCCGGCCGGAGTGGACCCTGCCGGGCGGCGGGATGGAACACGGCGAGGACCCCCACGACACCGTCCTGAGGGAGGTGGAGGAGGAGACGGGCTACCGCGTCGAGGTCACCGGACTGCTCGGGGTGCGCTCGGTGCGCTTCCCGACCCGGCACCGCTTCGGCCGCACCGTCGACCGGCACCACGTGGGTCTCCTGTACGAGGCCCGCGTCACCGGAGGCGACCTGCGCTTCGAGGTCGGCGGCTCCACCGACATGGCCGAATGGCACGACCTCGACGCCGTACCGGAGCTGAAACGGGTCCCGCTGGTCGACTTCGGCCTGCGGCTGTGGCGGGAGCGGCCGGCGGCCGGGCGGCCCGGGGGACAGGTGTCGTACCCCGGAAGATGAACACGGCGTGACCGCCCCCGGGCCGTTCGACGAGCGCTCCTGAACGCGCGGGAGGGCCCAAGATCCACGTACGGTGATCGGCGTTGCGCGTTGCCGTCTCGTTCACGCGCAGGTCATTCCCGGTGCCAAGCATCCAGAGCGAGCGGGTTGTTCGCGAACGCGATCACCCGCGACCACTGCCGACGCAGTTCGCACTCGGGGAGATCGCGCCATGTCGCGCACACGCTCTGTCGCCAGCAGCACGCTGGGGGTCCACCGCCGTACCGTCCTCGCCGCCGCGGGCGCGGCCGCCGCCTCCGCGGGCGTCGGCTACGCCCTGCGGCCCACCGACAGCCAGGCCGCGACGACCACCGGTGCCGCCGAGGCACCGGTGGCCCAGACCGTCCACCGGGCCGCCGCCCCGGCCGCGGCCCCCCTCGCCCCGTACACCCGCGGCACCACCGTCGCCTCCGTCGCCGCCCCGCGCACGGGCTCCGGCTACCGGCGCCTCGGCGACGGCCCCGGCTGGAGCCGCAAGGTGCGCTCCGAACTCGCCGCCCCGAAGGCCGGGCGGGCCGGCCGCCGTACCCCGCTGGCCGCGTTCGTGCAGCTCACCGACCTGCACCTGATGGACACCCAGCACCCGCTGCGCCTGGAGTACCTGCGCTCGACCGACGTGCACGCCTGGCGGCCCCAGGAGGCGCTGACCGTGCCGGGCGCGATCTCGCTCGTCGAGCGGATCAACGCGCTGCGGGGCGCCCCCGCCACCGGCGCCCCGCTCCAGTTCGCCATGACGACCGGCGACAACACGGACAACAACGCGCACACCGAGCTCGACTGGTTCCTGACCGTCATGAGCGGCGGCAGAATCACCCCCAACTCCGGGGACCCGCGCCACTACGAGGGCGTCCAGAACAGCGGCATCAAGCAGTACTGGCAGCCCGACTCCACCACCCGGGACGCCGACAAGCAGCGCGGCTTCCCGCACCTCCAGGGCTATCTGGCCGCCGCCGTCCGGGAGTTGAACAGCCCCGGCCTCACCATCCCCTGGTACTCCACGGTCGGCAACCACGACAGCCTGCCGCTGGGCTGCTACGGCCACGGCGACTCCTGGCTCGCCGAGCACGCCGTCGGCGGCAAGAAGCTGATGTCGCTGCCCGCGTCCGAGTCGAAGAAGCTCCAGGACATGATCCGCAAGGCCTCCGACCCCCAGGGCCACGCCTTCCGCGACCTGCTCAAGGCGCACGCCCGGAGCATGCGCTCGGTCACCCCCGACGAACGGCGCGCCCCCTACACCCCCCGCGACTACCTCAAGGCCCACCTCGACCCCGCGCACCGCGGCGTCGGCCCGGTCGGGCACGGCTACTCCACCGCCAACCTCGACGCGGGCACCCAGTACTACAGCTTCCGCATCGCCGACGACGTCATCGGCATCAGCCTCGACACCACCGACCCCGGCGGCCACTACCAGGGCTCCATCGGGACCGGCCAACTGCGGTGGCTGGACCGGACCCTGCGGGAGAACAAGGACTCCTTCGCCGTCGTCTTCAGCCACCACACCAGCGACTCGATGACCAACACCCGCCCCGACCCGGCCCACCCGGGGGAGCGCCGGCACAACGGCCAGGAGGTCGTCGCCCTCCTCGCGAAGCACAGCAACGTCCTGGCCTGGGTCAACGGCCACATCCACCGCAATGTGATCACCGCCCACTCCGCCCCCGGCGGCCGCTCCTTCTGGGAGATCTCCACCGCCTCCCACATCGACTTCCCGCACCTGGCCCGGGTCGTCGAGCTGGCCGACAACAAGGACGGCACGATCTCGATCTTCACCACCCTGATCGAGTCCGCGGCCCCCCACCGCACCGACTTCGGCGACCTCTCCCAGACCGGCCTCGCGGCCCTCTACCGCGAACTGGCCTACAACGCCCCGGGGTCGAGCGACAAGCTCGGCGGCGGCCCGGGGGACCGGAACACGGAGCTGGTCCTGAAGAAGGGCTGAAACCGGCTCAACCCCTTGATCCATCTCAACCTTCCCCGTCCGGCGCGAGTCTCTCCCGCCGATCACGCTCGCCGAGCGTGCCGGAGCAGGGGGAAGACATGACCGTACGTACGACTGTGGTGGTGGCGGCGACGGCCGTGGCGCTCACGGCCGGGTTCGCCGCCCCGGCGATGGCGGCCGGTGCCGACACCCACGAGGGCACCCGGCAGGCCGTCCGTGCCGCGGTGAAGGACGGGGTGCCGGGGGTGACGCTCTCCGCGCGGGACGGCCGGAGCACCTGGTCGACGACCGCCGGGGTCGGCAACCTCAGGACGCACGCGCCGCGTTCGGCGGACGACCGCTACCGGGTCGGGAGCATCACCAAGACCTTCGTCGCCACCGTGCTGCTCCAACTGGAGGCGGAGGGACGGCTGTCGCTCGACGACACCGTGGAGAAGTGGCTGCCCGGAGTCGTCCACGGCAACGGCCACGACGGCAGCCGGATCACCCTCCGGCAGCTCCTCAACCACACCAGCGGGATCTTCAACTACACCGCCGACGAGACGTTCGGGCGCACGTACTTCCTCAAGGACGGCTTCTTGCAGCACCGTTACGACACCCAGAGCCCCGAGCAGCTCGTCGCGATCGCCATGGCCCACAAGCCGGACTTCGCGCCCGGCACGGACTGGAACTACTCCAACACCAACTACGTCGTGGCCGGCATGGTGATCCAGAAGGCCGCCGGGCGGTCGTACGGCGAGGAGGTCCGGCACCGGATCATCGAGCCGCTGCACCTGAGGGCCACCTCGGTCCCCGGCACCCGCGTCACCGTCCCGAAGCCCAGCAGCCGGGCCTACTCGAAGCTGGCGCGGACGGCGACGGGACCGACGTACGACGTCACCGAGCTGAACCCCTCCCTCGCCTACTCGTCGGGCGAGATGATCTCCGACTCCGCCGACCTCGGACGCTTCTACTCCGCCCTGCTGAAGGGCAGGCTGCTCCCGCCGAAGCAGCTCAAGGAGATGAAGGACACGGTGGCGGTCGAGGAGATCCCGAACGCCGGGTACGGCCTCGGGCTCATCGACCGAAAGCTCAGCTGCGGGGTGCACGTGTGGGGCCACGACGGCGGCATCCACGGCTCCTCCTCCGTGGCCGTGACCACGGCCGACGGCAGGCACTCCCTCGCCTTCAACTTCAACGGCGACTGGTCGGGGGACACCGACGCGGTGATCGAGGCGGAGTTCTGCGGCGAGTGACGCGCTCCGGTCGCACGTAATGAGGAGGGGCCCCGGCTCCCCAGTGCCGTGGCCCCTCCTCTCCCCTCCTGATCCCGCCCCGGTCCGTCACTACCGGGGCAGCACCACGACATAGGCGGCGGGATCTCGGTCGCCGGAGGCCATGAGGGCCGTACGGACCACCGTCGCCTGCTGTTCCATCGCGTCCCGGAGCTTGCGCGGGGTGATGTGGACGACCGTGATGCCGAGCCGCTCCAGGTGCTCGCGCTTGCGGGCGTACTCCGACCACAAGGCGTCTTCATCCTGGCGGGGGGCGCGGGTGTCCAGCTCCACCGCGACCGCCTGCTCGGGCCAGTACGCGTCCAGGCCGCCCAGGTGCGGTCCGCCCGGGAGCCTCAGGTCGACGTTCCACACCGGGTCGGGGAGGCCGTACTCCTGGACCATGCGGTACAGGCGGTCCTCGGCGATGGCGCGGCCCTCGGCGAGCAGGGAGTCCACCGCGTCCACCACGTGCGGGCGACTGAGCAGCTTGGCGTTGTTCAACTCCCGCACGACGGCGGCCGGTTCGCAGTGGCCGCCGCGTACCGCCTCGGTCAGCAGCCGGCGTACCGCGCCCGCGTCCGTCAGTTCGGTGACCGCGTCGGCGAGGGCGCGCGGCACCGGGGCGACGGGGAGGCCGGTGACCTGTTCGGCGGCGGGGAGCGCCGAGGTGCGCACGATCCGCGCGCCGCCCGTGGAGCGCAGCCGGCGCATCCTCGGGACCAGGACGTCGATCCGGTCCAGGGAGAGCAGCGGAGGCGTCGAGCTGAAGCCGTGCAGCGTCAGCGCCGCGAGGCCGGTGATCATCGCCTCCGCGTACACCGGCCGGTGCGGCTCCTCGGCGCCCGGCTGCGTCGGGACCCCGGCGCTCTGCTCCCGTGCCGCGTACATCAGCACCGCGTGCAGCCGCTCCTCGCTGGTCGGCGGGCCCGGGTGGAGCAGGAAGACGCCCGGGAGGATCTGCTGCCAGGGGCCGCCCGGCCGGCACTGCTCGTTGGCCTCGGCGACCGAGACGCCGGTCGCACGCAGCCGGCCGGCCGTCACGACGCGGCGGTGCACCTCGGAGAGGTGGCGCAGGGGGCGGGGGGAGAGCGGGGGGACCGGGGTGTTGTGGTTCATGCAGCGGAGATTCCCGCACCTGGGCCGCCCGATAACCGCTGTTACACGCCCGTCGACAAATACGGACAAGGCAGTACTAAAGGACGGGTGTTCGGATGCCGAGTAGGCAGCGAAAACCCCTGGTCCATTCGGGTGGGACCAGGGGTTACGGCTGCTGCGGAACGAATTTCGTAACGGCTACCGGGCGCCCAAGCTCAGGCCAAAGGTCACTCGGTGTTGACGGCGGTGACGGCCTGCGCGTCGCACGCCTGCCCCCGCAGCGCCCGCGCCAGATCGTCCCGCCCCTCCAGCACCAGCCTGCGCAGCGCCGGCGCCGCGTCCTCGTGCGCCGCGAGCCACGCGTCGGCCGCCTCCAGCGTCGCCGCCGAGTCCTGGAGGGAGGGGAACAGCCCCGAGACGATGTTCATCGCGATCTGGATCGAGCGGTCCTTCCAGACCCGCTCGATCACCGCGAAGTACTTCTCCGCGTACGGCGCCAGCAGATCGCGCTGGGACGGCTGGTCGAACCCCGCGATGGTCGCCTCCGCCAGGGCGTTGGAGAGCGCGTCGGACTCCACGACCTGCGCCCACGCCTGCGCCTTGACCGCCTCGGACGGCCGGGCGGCCAGGCAGCGGACCTGGTGGCGCTTGCCGGACGCGGTGTCGTCGCGGGCGAGTTCGGCGGCCAGCGTCTTCTCGTCGGCGACCCCCCACACGGTCAGCGGCTGAAGGAACGCCCACCGCAGCTCCTGGTCGACCTCCAGCCCCTCGATCGTGGACGTGCCGTCCAGCAGGCCCTGCAACAGGTCGAGCCCGGCGGGGCCCCCGGCCGTCCGCGCGAAGAACCGCGCCCACGCCAACTGCTGCTCGCTGCCCGGCTCGGCGGCGAGCAGCTCCCGCTCGGCCCCCTCGGCGAGCAGCACCCCGGCCCGCTCACGGCCCTCGGGCGCCACGTAGTGCGTGAGCGCCGACTCGGCCCAGGCGTGCAGCATCTGGAGCACCCCGATGTCGGACTCGCGGCCCGCGAAACGCAGCACGATGTCGATGAACTCCCTGGCCGGCAGCAGCGCGTCCCGGGTCATGTTCCACAGCGCCGACCAGCACAGGGCGCGGGCGAGCGGGTCGGTGAGGTCACCGAGCCCCGACTTCAGGGTCTCCAGCGAGCCCGCGTCGAAGCGGGTCTTGCAGTACGTCAGGTCGTCGTCGTTGACCAGGACCAGCGCGGGAGCCTCGGCACCCGCCAGTTCCGCGACGACCGTCCGCGGACCGTCGACGTCGGCCTCGGCGCGCGCGTACCGCACCAGGTCGCCGTCCTCCAGGCGGTACAGGCCGATCGCGACCCGGTGCGGCCGCAGCTCCGGGTGCGACTCGGCCGCCTCCTGCACGACCGCCAGCTCGTCGACGCGCCCCTCGGCGCTCAGCAGGACCTGCGGGGTGAGGGAGTTGACCCCGGCGGTCTGGAGCCAGGACCGCGCCCACGCGCCCATGTCCCGCCCGCTGGTCTCCTCCAGCACGGACAGCAGGTCACCGAGCCGGGTGTTGCCGTACGCGTGCCGCTTGAAGTAGCGCCGGGCACCCTCAAGGAACGCGTCCTGGCCGACGTAGGCGACGAGCTGCTTGAGTACGGAGGCGCCCTTGGCGTACGTGATGCCGTCGAAGTTGAGCTTGGCGTCCTGGAGGTCGCGGATGTCGGCGGTGATGGGGTGGGTGGAGGGGAGCTGGTCGGCGCGGTAGGCCCAGGCCTTGCGGCGGTTGGCGAAGGTGATCCAGGCGTCGGTGAAGCGGGTCGCGCCGACGTTGGCGAAGGTGCCCATGAAGTCCGCGAAGGACTCCTTCAGCCACAGGTCGTCCCACCACACCATGGTGACCAGGTCGCCGAACCACATGTGCGCCATCTCGTGGAGGATCACGTTGGCCCGGCCCTCGTAGGAGGCCCGGGTGACCTTGCCCCGGAAGATGAACTCCTCGCGGAAGGTCACCAGGCCCGGGTTCTCCATCGCGCCCAGGTTGTACTCGGGCACGAACGCCTGGTCGTACTTCCCGAAGGGGTACGGGTAGTCGAAGTGGTCGTGGAAGAAGTCCAGGCCCTGCTTGGTGACCAGGAAGACGTCGTCGGAGTCGAAGTGGGGGGCGAGCCCCTTGCGGCACAGGGCGCCGAGGGGGATCTCCAGGCGGGTGCCGTCGTCGAGGACCCGCTCGTAGGAGTCCGTCACGTAGTGGTAGGGACCGGCCACCACACACGTGATGTACGTCGAGATCGGCTTGGTCTCCGCGAACCGCCAGACCCCGTCGTTCTCCGAGCCGGCCCCGTTGCTCCACACCGTCCAGCCCTGCGGCGCCCGCACCTCGAAGCGGAAGGGCGCCTTGAGGTCCGGTTGCTCGAAGTTGGCGAAGACCCGGCGGGAGTCGGCCGGCTCGTACTGGGTGTAGAGGTAGACCTCGCCGTCCTCGGGGTCGACGAAGCGGTGCATGCCCTCACCGGTGCGGGAGTAGGCGCACTGCGCGTCCACGACGAGTTCGTTGTCGGCGGCCAGGTCCTCCAGGGCGATCCGGGAGCCGTCGAAGACCTCGCCGGGGTCGAGGTCCCGGCCGTTCAGCGAGACAGCCGTGACGCTCGGCGCGATCAGGTCCGCGAAGCTCGTGGCCCCCGGCTCGTTGCACCGGAAGCGGATCGTGGTCACCGACCGGAAGGTGCGCGGACCGTCCCCGGGCTCGTCACCGACCGCCGAGCGCAGGTCGAGGGACACCTCGTACCCGTCGACGGACAGCAGGGCGGCCCGCTCCCGGGCCTCGTCACGGGACAGATTCTCACCGGGCACGGCGATGCTCCCTCGGATGGTGTTCAGCATGCGGACAGGCCCGATCCTGCCATGTGCCCCTGACATCGGTCAGCCGGGAATGGGGAGGGCGACGGCCGGTGTTGCGGGTTGAAACGAACACTTCTCTAGGAGACCCATGTCCGAGACCGCGAACGACTCCGGCAAGACTCCCGTCGACTTCTGGTTCGACCCGCTGTGCCCCTGGGCCTGGATGACCTCCCGCTGGGTCCTGGAGGTCGAGAAGGTCCGGGACATCGAGGTGCGCTGGCACGTCATGAGCCTGGCGGTGCTGAACGAGCCGAAGCTCGACGAGCTGCCCGAGGAGTACCGCGAGCTCCTTGAGACCAAGGCCTGGCAGCCGATCCGGGTGGTCACCGCGGCCTGGCAGAAGCACGGCTCCGACATCCTCGGCCCGCTGTACACCGCGCTCGGCACCCGTATCCACAACGAGGGCCAGGGCCCGACGCGCGAGGCCGTCGAGGGCGCCCTGGCGGACGTCGGCCTGCCCGCCGACCTGATCGAGTACTTCGACCAGAAGGACTTCGAGTTCGACGCCGAGCTGCGCGCCTCCCACAAGGAGGGCATCGACAAGGTCGGCCAGGACGTCGGCACCCCGGTCATCGCGGTCCCCGGCGCCGACGGCGAGCAGATCGCCTTCTTCGGCCCGGTCGTCACCCCGGCCCCCAAGGGCGAGGAGGCCGCCCGCCTCTGGGACGGCACCCTCGCGGTCGCCTCGGTCCCGGGCTTCTACGAGATCAAGCGCACGCGCACGAAGGGCCCGGACTTCAGCAACCTGTAGTCACTTCTCCGGCTCGTCACTCCTCCGGCTCGGGGAAGGAACCCCCGTCGTTCTGGTCCCCGAGCCGCTGATACCGCAGACACCCTTCACGAGCACACCGGTAGTACGAGCCCAGGCGGGTATGCCTGGGCTTGTTCTGTTGAACGAACTTCCGTTCGTCAGCGGTGAGCGCGCGAAACTCCTGAAGAGACCCACCACAATTCGAGCACCGCATGAACACTGAGCACTCCAGCCCACCCAGGGGCGCGGGGAACTGCGCGACCAGCCACGACGAAACCCGCGGCTAACGTCCGGCCGCCCCCCGAGCCACATCCAACCGCACCAAATGCTCCTGGAACCCCTTGGAGTAATACGCGGAACGCCCAGGGTCCGGCTCGACGATCGCCGTAGGTTCCGTCCAGACCCCGGCATCAAGAGAAACCCCGTACCGCTCGGCCGCAGCCAACACGGCCCCCCGGGCCCCCACCTCCCCCTCCACGACCCTGAGCGGCCGCCCGAGCACATCGGCCAGCAGCTGCATCCACGCCGGACTCCGCGTCCCCCCACCGCACACCGCGAGCGACCCCGTCAGACCGGCCGCCTCCAGACAGTGCCGGGCCGCGTACCCGATCCCCTCACAGGTCGCCCGGATCAGATCCGCCTTGGACGTCTCCAGCGACACCCCGCTCAACTCGGCCCGCAGATGGGGTTCGACAAAGGGCGCCCGCTCCCCGGAGGGGGCGAAGTACGGCAGCACGCGCACCCCGTGCGCCCCCGGCGGAGTGGACGCCAGCAACGCGTCGACCTCCGCGTGCGTGACGCCGGTCGTCGAAAGCACCCAGTCCAGCGCGGCCGTACCGACCATCGCCGGCATCGCACGCAGCCGGTGCCCGTGCCGGTCGGTGGAGATGTACAGCCCGGCCGGCTCACCGCTCAGATCGACCTCGGTCGTCGCGACCAGGGCGGCCAGACACGTACCGACGATGAGCAGCCCGTCCCCCGGCGCGCTGACCCCGGCCCCCAGCGCACAGGCCGGCAGATCGTACGGCCCGTTCGACAGCCGGGTCCCCGACGGCAGCCCTTCCCCCCGAGCCGCCCCCGTGGCGATCCGGTCCTCGACGGAGGGCAGCAGCCGACGCCGACGCGTGAGCCCCAACAGCTCCACGACCCGGTTGTCGTACGTCCGGGTCCGGGGGTCCAGGAAGGGCATGGACGCGTCCGACACGTCCGTCACAGCCCGCGCGGCTCCCGTCAGCCGCTGGAAGACCATGTCCTTGCAGTACACGGCGCTCGCGGCGGCGTCCAGGGACTTCGGGTCGTACCGGTCCAGCCAGGCCAGCAGCGGGCCCGGGGAGCCCGGGAACATCGCGCCGCCGGTCCGCCGGAACACCGTCTCGAAGGTGCCGTCCGCGAGCCACTGGTCGAGCAGTTCGTGCGCCCGCCCGTCCATCCAGGAGAGCGCCGAACGCACCGGCCGCCCCTCCTTGTCGACCAGCCACACCCCGTCGCCCTGCCCGGTCAGCCCGGCCAGCTCCACCGGCTCCGGCACCGCCCCGGTCAGCTTGCCGAGGACGTCGACGACGGCGTCGTAGACCTCGTCCATGTCCTGCTCGACGAAACCGCCGCGCAGGGAGAGCTCCACCGGACGGGCTTCGACGGCCAGTTGGCGTCCCTCGCCGTCGAAGGCGGCGGCCTTGACGACGGACGTGCCCACATCGATACCGACGTACATACAGATTCCCTCCTACGACGTCACGTCAGGCAGTGCGCCAACCGCTCTCCGCGCGCCCAGCGGCCCACCTCCTCCGCCGCGATCCGCGCCGCCTTCTCGGCCACCGCGCGGCTCGCCCCGCCGAGGTGCGGGGTCAGCACGACCCGGTCGGCCAGGGCGCGCAGCCGGGAGTCCGCGGGCAGCGGCTCGTGCTCGTAGGTGTCGAGTGCGGCCGCGGACAGTCGGCCGGCCTCCAGGGCGTCGCACAGGGCGCTCTCGTCGACGAGCGGGCCGCGGGCCACGTTCACCACGACCGCCCCCTCGGGCAGCAGGCCCAGCTCGCGGGCGCCGATCAGGCCGCGGGTCTCGGGGGTGAGACGGGCGTGCAGGGTGATGACCCGGGAGCGGGTGAGGAGCTGGTCCAGGGAGTTCACGCGCAGGCCGTGGATCTCGCCGCGCACATACGGGTCGTACACCATCACCTGGGCACCGAAGGCGCACAGCACGCGGGCGACCCGGCTGCCGACGGCGCCGTAACCGACGAGCCCGACGGGCAGGTCCTCCAGCTCCAGGCCGCTGTGCTCGTACGTGTAGTAGGCGGCGCCGCCCTCCCAACTGCCCTGTCCGGCCAGGAGGTCGTGGGCCTGCGGGATGCGGCGCACGGCGGACAGGAGCATGCCGACGGTGAACTCGGCGGTCGCGGCGGCGTTGCGGCCGGGCGCGAAGCACACCCGTACGTCACGGGCCTTGGCCGCGTCGAGGTTCACGTTGACCGGGCCGCCCCGGCACACCACGACCAGCCGCAGACTGTCGACGGCGTTCAGCACCCGCTCGGTGACCGGCCCCATCTGGGTGACGAGGACCTCCGCGCCCTTCAGCGCCTCGATCAGCTCGTCCTCGGCGTCGCTCGCCTCCGTCACCTCCGCCACGGGCCCGAAGGGTTCCAGCGGCCAGCCGAGCCGCACCTCCCTCGTCTCCACGGCGATGCCGCCCAGCTCGGCCTCGACGGCCCCGGCGATCAGCCCCGGCAGTACGAAGTGGTCGCCGGCCGCCACGACACGTACGGGCTCGGTCCTCTGGGTCATCGTCGACCTCCGGATCGTCGCTTCACTGAGACGATGTTGAGCCGCGGATCCCGGGTACGCATAGACCCCGTGCGGGTGGGAGGCCCTCGATGACACGGATGACGGACGAGAACGAGACGGCGTGGCTGGGGATCGACCTCGGCACCCAGAGCGTGCGCGTGCTGGCGGTCACGGCCGACGGAACCGTGCTGGGCCGGGGTTCCGCCCCGCTCGGCGGCCGGCGCGAGGGCGTGCGGCACGAGCAGGAACCGGGGCAGTGGTGGGAGGCGGTGCGCTCGGCGTCCCGTTCCGCGCTCATCACCCTGACGGGTGTACGGATCGGCGGCCTCGCGGTGTGCGGGACCTCGGGGACGGTCCTGCTGACGGACGCGGAGGGTCGGCCGACGAGCCCGGCGCTCATGTACGACGACGGACGCGCGGCGGACGAGGCGGCCGGGCTGCGGGAGGCGGGCCTCGCGGTCCAGGACACGTGGGCGCTGCCGAAGGCCCTCTGGCTGGTGCGGGAGCACGGCGCGAAGGGCCGGGTCACCCACCAGCCCGACGTCGTCACCGCACACCTGGTCGGCAGGCCGGTGCCCACCGACTCCAGCCACGCGCTCAAGACGGGCTACGACGTCGAGCGGGGCGCCTGGCCCGACATCGCCGCCCTGGACCTTCCCGAGGTCGTCCTGCCCGGCACCCGGCTCGGCGAGGTCTGCGCGGCCGCCGCGGAGGCGACCGGCATCCCCGCGGGCACGCCCGTCGTCGCCGGGATGACCGACGGCTGCGCGGCCCAGATCGCCGCGGGCGCCCTGCGGCACGGGTCCTGGAACTCGGTGCTCGGCACCACCCTCGTGCTGAAGGGGGCCACCCCGGACCCCGTGCGGGACCCGGCCGGCGTGGTCTACAACCACCGTGCGCCGGGCGGCACCTGGCTGCCCGGCGGAGCGTCGAGCGTGGGAGCGGGGGCGCTCCCGGCCGAATTGGACCCCGCCGCCATGGACGAGCGGGCGGCCGCGTACGAGCCGTCGGGCACGCTCGCCTACCCGCTGGTGTCGCGGGGGGAGCGGTTCCCCTTCCGCGCCCCCGACGCCACCGCGCTCCTCCTGGGAACCCCGGCCGACGACGCCGACCGCTGGGCCGCGCTCCTCCAGGGCGTCGGGTTCGCGGAACGCCTCTGCCTCGACTACCTGCACCACCTGGGCGCCCCGCTCGACGGCCCCCTCACCTTCACCGGCGGCGCGGCCCGCAGCCCCTACTGGAACCAGCTCCGGGCCGACATCCTCGGCCGCCCGGCCCGCGTCCCGGAACAGACCGAACCGGCCCTGGGCATGGCCGCGTTGGCGCTCCACGGCACGACCGGCACCCCCCTGGCGGAAGCCGCCGAACACATGGTCCGCATCCGCACGGTCGTGGAACCGCGCCCCGGCCGCACCGCGCTCTTCGCCGAGCCGTACGCCCGTCTCCTCGACGAACTCACCGACCGCGGCTGGCTCCCCACCCCGATCGCCACCCACGCCCGCAGCCGCCTGACCACGGCACAGTGACCGCACCTCTGTTCCGTGCGGGTCGCTGGCCGACGGTGCCTTGGCCCGCGAGCCTGCGCCGTGCCGTAAGTGTGCCCCGCGCGAGCATGCCCCGGGCGTTCGCCGTGTCGCACGGGCGGCGGGTACTTTTGCCCGCTGCGGGCGCCTGCCGCGGGTACCCGTTCCGGGTGGCCGTCCCGCGCGGCACCCCCGGCCGCCTCCACGTCACTACCCCGACCCCGACCGAGCGGACCGTTTCATGAGCACGAGCACGACCCTGCTGCTGGCCCGGCACGGGCAGACCATCTGGCACGCCGAGAACCGCTACGCGGGCGTGAGCGACATCGGGCTCACCGACGAGGGCCGCGCCCAGGCGGAGGCGCTCGGGCGGTGGGCCGCCGTGCACCGCCCCGACGCGATCTGGACGTCACCCCTGTCGCGGGCGATCGCCACCGCCGACCCGGCCTGCCGTGCTCTCGGCATCGCCCCGCACCGCGAACCCGGCCTCAGGGAGTGCGACTTCGGGGTGGTGGAGGGCCGCACCCTCGCGGAGTTCGCGGCGGAGGTGCCGGACGCGGCCGAGGCCTTCCGCGCGGACCCGGTGTCGTATCCCTTCCCCGGCGCGGAGGACCCGGCGGCCGCCGCGGCCCGGGGCACGGAGGCCCTGCGCCGCATCGCCGCCGCCCATTCCGGCGAGCGCGTCCTGGTCGTCGCCCACAACACCCTGCTGCGGCTGGTGCTGTGCGCGCTGCTGTCGATCCCGCTGGGGCAGTACCGCAGAGTGTTCCCGCGGTTGCGCAACGCGGCGATCACCGAACTCCGCCTCGACGAGGGCGGATCCGCCGCACTTCTCTCCCTCAATGTGCCGTGCGAGCCGGACCGGTCGTAGCACGATGGGCTCATGACGGAGATCGACACCTCGGTGCCGCATTCGGCCCGGATCTGGAACTACTGGCTCGGCGGCAAGGACAACTACCCCGTCGACGAGGCGGCCGGCGACGCCTACACGGCCGTCTTCCCCGGCATCGTCACGATCGCCCGCAGCAGCCGCGCCTTTCTCGGCCGCAGCATCAGGTACCTGGTCGAGGAGGCCGGCGTCCGCCAGTTCCTCGACGTCGGGACGGGTCTGCCCACGGTCGACAACACCCACGAGGTCGCCCAGCGCATCGCCCCCGAATCGAAGATCGTCTACGTGGACAACGACCCGCTGGTCCTCGCCCACGCCCGCGCCCTGCTCACCTCCACCCCGGAGGGCGAGACGGCGTACGAGGACCTGACGCTCTACGAGCCGGAGAAGATCCTGGAGGCGGCCTCCAGGACCCTGGACCTCACCCGCCCCACGGCTCTGATCCTCAGCGGCATCCTCGGCCATGTCGCCGACTACGACCTGGCCCGCGAGCTGGTCGCCCGTCTGGTGGCGGGCCTGCCCTCCGGCAGCTACCTCTGTGTCAACGACGGCTCGCGCGGCACCGACCCGGACTACGAACAGGCCCAGGACGCCTACAACGAGACCGGCGCGGTGCCCTACTTCCTGCGTCCCGTGGACAGGATCGAGGCGTTCTTCGAGGGCCTGGAGCTGGTGGAGCCGGGCGTGGTGTCGGTCCCGCTGTGGCGCCCGGACGGCGACGCGGCCCCGGCCCCGATCGGCCAGCACGGCGGCGTGGGCCGCAAGGCCTGAGCTGAGCCGGGAAGCCCCCGCGAGTCACGTCCTCGCGGGGGCTTCCGTCATTCCGCCCGCCGGCGTGAAGGGTGAGAAGACGATCACGAGGCGGGACGCTTCGGCGCGGTCGCTCAGGGCGCCAGGAGCAGGACGTCCGTGCGGGACCTGGCGGCCTCGTAGCGCCGGGCCACGTCCTGCCAGTCGACGACGGCCCACATCGCGTCGATGAAGTCGACCTTCTGGTTGCGGTACTGGAGGTAGAAGGCGTGCTCCCAGGCGTCGAAGACCAGGATCGGGGTGGAGCCCTGGCCGACGTTGCCCTGGTGGTCGTAGACCTGCTCGACGATCAGCCGTCCGCTGAGCGGTTCGTACGCGAGCACGCCCCAGCCGGAGCCCTGGGTCGTCGCCGCTGCCTTGCTGAGCTGCGCCTTGAACCCGGCGAACGACCCGAACGACTCGGCGATCGCGTCCGCGAGCTCGCCCACGCCGTCGGCCTCCAGCGGCTCGCCGCCCCCGTCGCCGGACATGTTCCGCCAGTAGATGGAGTGCAGGATGTGCCCCGACAGGTGGAAGGCCAGGTTCTTCTCCAGCCCGTTGACCGCCCCCCACGCTTCCTTGTCCCGTGCCTCCGCCAGCTGCTCCAGGGTGTCGTTCGCGCCCTTCACATAGGCCGCGTGGTGCTTGTCGTGATGCAGCTCGACGATCTCGGGACTGATCACGGGCGCGAGCGCCGCGTAGTCGTAGGGCAGCTCGGGCAGCGTGTAGACGGGCATGCGGAGGCCTCCGAACCTCTTATTGCAAAAGGTTTGCAACTACAAGCTAGCAACAAGAAGGCGCCTCTGTCGCGCGTACCCCACTCCCGCCAGCACCAGGGTCATGCCGCCCGTCCCGTACAACTGCACCCGGGTGTCCGGCTCCCTGGCCATCAGGACGAGGATCGCGGCCATGCCCGCCAGGGCGACCCAGGTCAGATACGGGAAGGCCCACATGCGCACGGTCGGCGTCCCGGAGGCCTCGCGCTCCAGCGCGCGCCGCAGCCGCAGTTGGGAGACGGCGACGAAGCCCCAGACGACCAGGATGACCGCGCCGATCATGTTGAGGAGCCAGGAGAAGACGTCGTCGGGGCGCCAGTAGCTGAGGACCACGCAGAGGAAGCCGAACGCGCTGGAGGCCAGGACCGCGACGCGCGGCACCCCGCCCGAGACGCGGCCCAGGAAGGCGGGCCCCATGCCCCGCTCGACCAGGGAGTAGGCGATGCGGGAGGAGCCGTAGACGTTGGCGTTCATCGCGGAGAGCAGGGCGACCAGCACGATCACGTTCATGAGCTGCCCCGCTCCCGGGATGCCCAGTTCGTCGAGGGCGGCGACGTACGGGCCCTTCTCCACGACCGCCTTCGCGTCCCAGGGGACCAGGGTGACGATGACCGCCATCGAGCCGACGTAGAACAGCGCGATACGCCACATCGCGGTGCGGACCGCGCCCGCCACGCCCCGCACCGGGTCCTCGGACTCGGCGGCCGCGATGGTGACCGTCTCCAGACCGCCGTACGCGAAGACGGAGGCGAGCAGGCCGACGACCAGGCCCTCGCCGCCGCCCGGGAAGAAGCCCCCGTGGCCGGTGAGGTTCGCGGTGCCGGGGGCGGCCGTGCCCGGCAGGAGCCCGGCGATCGCGAGCACCCCCAGGACCAGGAACAGGACGATCGCGCCGACCTTCAGGGCCGCGAACCAGAACTCGAACTCGCCGAAGTTCTTCACCGCGGCCAGGTTCGTGCCGCAGAAGACCAGCATGAACAGGGCCACCCAGGCCCACTCGGGGGTCCCCGGCAGCCAGCCGGACACGATCTTCGCGGCGCCGATGCCCTCCAGGCCCACGGCCGTGCACAGCAGGACCCAGAAGGACCACCCGGCGGTGAAGCCCGCCCAGGGGCCGATCGCCCGCTCGGCGTGCGCGGAGAAGGAACCGGAGGAGGGGTATGCGGCCGACATCTCGCCGAGCATCCGCATCACCAGCATCACGAGGAGGCCGGAGAGCGTGTAGGCGAGGACGATCGACGGTCCGGCGGCGGCGATCCCCGCGCCGGAGCCGACGAACAGTCCGGCGCCGATGACCCCGCCGAGGGCGATCATCGACAGGTGGCGCTGCTTGAGGCCGTGGGTCAAGGAGGCGTCGGACCCTTGTGGAGCCTTGACGGTGGTGCTGGGCATGGGCGTGGTTCGTCCAGTCCGTGAGACGGGCAAAAACGCCCACAGTCTGGGCGGTCTCCCCTGGTCAGAGAGGAGACCGCCCACGATGCGGACCCGTCCGGCACCTGCTGTGACTACGCGGCTACGGCCGTGTAGTGCGAGGCGTCGCCCTCGATCGAGTAGCTCTCCTTGCCCTCGACACCCACCGGGACGTCCCCGGCGACGGTCACCCGGTGCAGCCGGCGCGGCAGACCGTCGTAGTTGTCGACGGCGTAGTGCTGGGTGATGCGGTTGTCGAACAGCACCAACTGGTTCTCCGACCAGCGGTGGCGCAGCAGGTTCTCCGGGCGGGTCACATACGACTGGAGGATGTCGAGCAGCTTGCGGGACTCGCCCCGCGACAGGCCCACGATCCGCTGCGCGAACCCGCCGATGAACAGCCCGCGTTCACCGGTCAGCGGGTGCACCCGCACCACCGGGTGGACCGTGCGGTACTTGATCGAGGTGAACTGGGCCCGCCGCGCGACCTGGTCCTCGTCCAGGCTCTCCTCCGGTACGGCGTAGTCGTAGTCGTTGGTGTGCTCGGCCCACAGGTCGTCGGCGAGGCGCCTGAGGGGCTGCGGCAGATCCCGGTAGGCGGCCGCCGAGTCGGCGATCAGGGTCTCGCCGCCGTACGGCGGGATCGTCAGGCTGCGCAGGGTGCTGGCCTGGGGCGGGTTGAGGACGAAGGTGACGTCGGTGTGCCAGTTGTTGGCCGCGCGGCCGCCCTCGCTGTCGACGGGCAGGACGTTCGGGGCACCGTCGACGGCGGACACCGTCGGATGGGCGGTGGTGAGTTCGCCGAAGTGCCGGGCGAAGGCCTGCTGGCCCTCGTCGTCGAGGTTCACCTCGTTGAAGACCAGCGCCTTGTGGGCGTTCAGGGCGTCGCGCAGCGCGGTGGCCGTCTCCTCGTCCAGGGGCTTGGAGAGGTCGACACCGAAGACGTGGGCGCCGATGTTCGCGGTGACCTTGCGGATCTCGATACCGGACATGGGGGGTCCTTCCTAGGCGTAGACGGGCTGGACGTGCTGGTTGGCGGGGCGGGGGAGGCCGTAGCGCTCCCGCAGGGTCCGGCGCGGGCCGTACTCCGTGCGGAGCAGGCCGCGAGCGCGCAGGATCGGGACGACGTGGTCGACGAAGGCGTCGAGCCCCGAAGGGAGCACCGCGGGCATGATGTTGAAGCCGTCGGCGGCGCCCTGCGTGAACCACGTCCCGATGGCGTCGGCGACCTGCTCGGGCGTCCCGGCGAAGGTGAGATGGCCGCGCCCGCCGCCGAGCCGTCCGATCAGCTGCCGCACGGTGAGCCGGTCGCGCCTCGCCAGCTCCACGACCAGCGTGTAGCGGCTCTTCGCGCCCTCGATGGCGGACTCCGGCGGCAGGTCGGACGGGAGTCGGCGGTCCAACTCCAGAGTCCCGGAGGGCAGTTGCAGCAGGCGCTCCAGGTTGGCCACGCCGTGCCGGTGCACGATGTGGTCCTCCAGCTCCTGTTCCTTCGCGAGCGCCTCGGCCTCCGTGGCGCCGATGACGGGGACGATTCCGGGCAGCACCTTGATGTGCTCGGGGTCCCGCCCGGCCGCCGCGGTACGGGACTTGAGGTCGGTGTAGAAGGCCCGCGCGTCCTCGATGGTCTGCTGGGCGGTGAACACGGCCTCCGCGTACCGGGACGCGAACTCCTTGCCGTCCTCGCTCGAACCGGCCTGCACGAGCAGGGGGTAACCCTGCGGTGTGCGGGGCACGTTGAGGGCGCCCTCGACACGGAAGTACGTCCCCCGGTGCCGGGGCGGGTGGATCTTGGCGTCGTCGCCCCAGACGCCGGCCGCCTTGTCGCCGACGATCGCGTCGTCCTCCCAGCTGTCCCACAGCTTGAGGGCCACGTCGAGGAACTCGGAGGCTCTGGCGTAGCGCTCGGCGTGCGCGGGTTCCGCGTCCAGACCGAAGTTGCGGGCGGCCTCCGCGCCGGCGGTGGTGACGATGTTCCAGCCCGCCCGGCCGCCGCTGATGATGTCCAGCGAGGCGAACTTCCGGGCCAGGTTGTAGGGCGAGTTGTAGGAGGTGGACGCGGTCGCGATCAGCCCGATGTGCTCGGTGGCGGTGGCCAGCGCGGTCAGCAGCGTGAGCGGCTCCAGCGCACCGGCGGGCCGCTGCGCGAGGTTGCTCCACAGCTGCGGCCCGTCGGCGAGGAAGAGCGAGTCGAAGGTCCCGCGCTCGGCGATCCGGGCGAGGTGCACGTAGTGGTCGAGCGAGACATGCGCGAAGGGGTCGCTCTCGGGGAGCCGCCAGGAGGCTTCGTGGTGACCGGTGTTCATGAGGAAGGCGTTGAGGTGGAGCTGTCGTGCGGTCATGCGTGGTCCTCCGTGACGCCGAGTGCGGCAAGCAGTCGTTCGCGGTACTCGCCCAGCAGGGGATCCCGGTACGAGCGCGGGTGCGGGCGGTCGATGGTCAGGTCGAGGCCGATGCGGCCCTCTTCGAGTACGAGCACCCGGTCGGCGAGCACGATCGCCTCGTCCACGTCGTGGGTGACGAGCAGGACGGACGGCTGGTGGCGCTTCCACAGGTCCCGCAGCAGCGCGTGCATCTTGATGCGTGTCAACGCGTCGAGGGCGCCGAACGGCTCGTCGGCCAGCAGGAGTTCGGGCTCGCGAACCAGTGAGCGGGCGAGGGCGGCGCGCTGGGCCTCGCCGCCGGAGAGCTCGTTGGGCCAGGCGCGTTCGCGGCCCGCGAGACCGACCTCGGCGAGCGCCTCCCGCCCCCTCTCCTCGCCGTCGGTCCCCAGCAGGACGTTGTCCAGCACCCGCCGCCACGGCAGCAGCCGCGAGTCCTGGAAGACCACGGACACCCTTTCCGGCGCCGTGAGCCGCCCGCTGCCCACCACCTCGTGGTCAAGACCCGCCACCGCCCGCAGCAGCGTGCTCTTGCCGGAGCCGCTGTGCCCGAGCAGGGCGACGAACTGTCCCGCCGGGATGTCGAGGTCGATGCCGTCGAGGACGGTACGCCCGTCGAACGACCGGGTCAGGCCCCGCAGCCGTACGGCCGGCCGGGTCAGCTGCTCAGTGTGCGGCGCCATGACAGCACCCTCCGTTCGATGAGACGGACCGCGCTGTCGGAGACCAGGCCGAAGACGCCGTAGACGACGAGACCGACGAGGATCACATCGCTCTGGCCGTAGTTCTGGGCCTGGAACATCATGTAGCCGAGTCCGCTGGTCGCGTTGATCTGCTCCAGGACGACCAGGCCCAGCCAGGAGCCGGTGACGCCGAGCCGGAGTCCCACGAAGAATCCGGGCAGCGCGCCGGGGATGACGATCTGCCGTACGAAGGCGAGCCTCGACAGCCCCTGGACCTCACCGAGTTCGACGAAGCGGTGGTCGATGCCGGCCAGCGCGGCATGGGTGTTCAGATAGATCGGGATGTAGACGACGATCGCGATGATGGCGACCTTGAAGGACTCGCCGATGCCCAGCCAGAGGATGAACAGCGGGATCAGGCCGAGGGTGGGGATCGCCCGGTTGAGGTTCACCGTCCCGTCGACGAGCGCCTCGCCGACCCGGCTGAGCCCGGCGACCAGGGCCAGCAGGACACCGGCGGCCAGTCCGATCGCGAAGCCGGACGCGGCCCGCTGGAGCGAGGTCAGGATGTCGGTGGGCAGGGTCCCGGCGGTCCACAGACGGGCACCGGTGTCCACCACGGTCCAGGGCGCGGGGACCGCGGCCGGGTCCAGGCGTCCCGCGGCGGAGGCGGCGGCCCACAGGGCGAGGAGGAGCACCGGGCCGACGAGCCGGGCCGCGGGCAGTCGGCGGCCGGGGGAGAGCCGGCGGCGCCTGCGGACCTCCGTGCTCACCTCGGGGGCGGCGACGGCGACCGTCGTGGTCACGGCGCTCACCGCTGGTACTCCGCCGGCACGGACTTCGCGGCGATGCCCTCGAAGCGGTGGTCGAACAGCTCGCCCACGTCGAACTTCTTCACGAAGCCGCCCTCCGCCAGCAGATCCGCGGTCTCCTGCTCCCACTTGATCGCCTCGTCCCAACTCGGCGGGAACAGCGGCTTGTTGGCCAGCGCGGTCACCGCCTTCGCCTGGGCGGGGGTCAGATTCTGCGTCTTCACGTAGAACTCCTTGTTCCAGATGTCGGGGTGCTCGTACGTCCACACCTGGCCCTTGGCCCAGTACGGGATGTACGCGGCGACCGCGGCGGCCTTCGCGGGGTCGGCCAGCACGGACGTCGGCGCCCACAGCAGGCTGAGCAGGTCGACCACGTCGGTGGTGATGGCGTGCGCGCCCTTCGGCTCGTACTGCTGGAGGTAGGCGGGTGCCTGGCTGTTGGCGAGCGGTGCCACGTCCACCTGGCCGGACTGCAGGGCCGTGAAGAACTGGTTGCTGGTCAGCGGGACCAGCTTCACCTCGTCGTAGGCGAGCCCGGCCTTCTTCAACGCCCGCAGCAGCACCACGCCCTGGGCCTGCCCCTGCGAGAACGCGAGCTTCTTCCCCCGGAAGTCCTCGACCGTGCGGATGTCACTGCCGGGCTTGGTGGCGAAGAGGTAGTTCGGCTTGCGGGTGATGTTGATCGCGACGATTTTCGCGTCGTAGCCCTGGAAGTGCGCCTGGATCGGCGGGATTCCCGCGTTGTTGGCCACGTCCAGGGAGCCGGCACGGAAGGCGTTGATGACATCGGGGCCGGCGCTGATATTGGGCCAGCTCGTCACCTTGAACGGTGGCTCACCCAACTTTCCCAGTTTCAGCTGTAGTTGCTGTTGGCCGGAATACGAGGCGATCTTCAGGCTCGTGCCGGCCGGGACCTTGGCGGCGAGCGGGGCGGACAGGGCGTCCTCACTGTCGGCGGCGGCACTGCTGCCGGCGCAGCCGCTGAGGCCGGCGACACCGGCCGCGGCGCCGAGGACCGAGGTGAGGAACAGCCGCCGGTCGATGCCGGAGGTGCGGGTGCCGGACGTGCGGGAATAGGGCATGGGAATACTCCCTGAATCAGTGCAGGAGAAAGTCACGAAGAAATGCGTTCACGCAGGGGAAATGAGCGCGTCACACGGGGCAACGTGTCAGCAACAGAGGGCGCGACAGTGCAGGTTCGGGCTCATGAACAGGATGTTCTCCGCTTCGAGGAAGCCCTGTCAACATTCGGAGTTTCTGAATTAAATAGCCTCAGGTGACGCGGCCAAAGGATCCCGGTAGAGCACGTCGAGAGCCACCGAACCGCCCGCCACGGCGAGGACGGAATCCGGGAAACTCGACGGGACGACGGAACTCGCGCGGTCGCCGCCCACACCCTCGCGCAGAGCGGCCAGGCAGTCCTCCCGGTGCAGGACGCCGACCTCGGTCACCACGACCGCCTCCGGGTTCAGCACGTCGAGGAGCAGCCGCGCCGCCCGCCCCACGGCACCCGCCCGCTCCGTCAGCAGCCGAGCCGCCACCGGGTCGCCCGCGGCCGCCGCCGCGACCACGTGCATCGGGTTCACGCCCTCGACGATGCCCGCCAGCCGGGCCCGTCGGCACAACGTCCGCTCGCTCAGCTCGACCTGGAGGCACCCGGTCCGGCCGCAGTCGCAGGGCTCGGTGCCGCCCGGCACCGGGAGATGGGCGATCGCGCCCGCCTGGGAGCGCGGCCCGTGATGCACCTCGTCGTGGGTGGCGAACGCCGCGTCCACCACGTTGCCGACGAACAGATGCAGCACACTCCGGCTGCCGCGCGCCCGCCCGAACAGCCGCTCCGCGTTGACCAACGCCCGCGCGTGCCCGTCCACATGGACCGGCAGGCCGGTACGGGAGCCGAGCAGCTCCCGCACCGGCACCTCGTGCCAGCCCAGCAGGGGGTGCTCGACCACGGTCCCGGAGTCCCGGTCCACCCAGCCGCCGGCCGCGAAGCCGACGCCCAGGCAGCGCAGCCGCGGGGACCGGGCGAGGAGCGCGGCGAGCCCGTCGGCGGCCCGCGCCAGGACCGCGTCGGCGTCGGCGCCGTCGGCCCCCTCGTGCCGCAGCTCCCGCACGGCCACCACCCGGCCGCGCAGATCGAGCAGCGCAACGGTCGTATAGGGGACGGCCACATGGACCCCGCCCACGACGAACCGTGACGCGTCGAGGTCCACGGGCACATGGGGGCGGCCCACACCCTGGGAGCGCCGGGGTGTCTCCGACTCCCGGATCAGGCCGAGCTCGGTGAAGCGCGAGCAGTAGTCCGTCACGGACGCCGGGGACAGCCCGGTCAGCCGGGCGATGGTGCTGCGCGCCACCGGACCGTGCTCCAGCACGGACCGCAGGACGACGCTGGCGCTCGTCCGGCGCCGGGACGTGGAAGGGGAGGTGACGGGGGGTGCCAGGGAAGGGGGCATGGAGGACCGTCCTCGGGAACGGGGGCCGACACGACTCGGAGAACGAGGCGCGCCGGAGCCCGCCTCACACCGGACGGCGACAGACGGCCGTGCCCACGCGACGCAGGTCGACATGGCGACGCGAGGAGAAGTACCGGGACTGGGCGACCATGTCCGAAGGGTAGGGCAGGAACGGTGAATCCGACCAGACCACTAGGATTCATTTGGAGATTCCCCACAGCGGCGTGACCCCGCGCCCCTGTATCCGAGGCCACCTCACCTCAGTGACCGGCATCACGCCGTACCGGGTGTAACCGGCATCCTTTGTCCGGAGCCCACCAAGCCCTCGCTCCCCGCTTTGTCGGGCGCTGACGGTGATCGGCCGGAACGCGCTGGGATAGCGTCACGACGTCCCCCGCCGTTCACACCCTCGCGGAGTCCCCATGAGCACCGCCGTCGCCCCCGCCCGCACCGGTCAGGTCCTCGCCGACCTGATCCCCGCCTCCCGCGTCCGGGACGTGGCGCTCGTGGTCGGCGGCGCCGCGCTCACCGGGCTCGCCGCGCAGCTCTCCGTGCCCGTGCCGGGCTCCCCGGTGCCGGTGACCGGCCAGACCTTCGCCGCGCTGCTCGTCGGCACCACCCTCGGCGCCCGCCGCGGTGTCGCCGCCCTCGCCCTGTACGCGCTGGCGGGCCTCGCCGGGCTCCCGTGGTTCGCGCAGGGCACCTCCGGGTTCTCCGTCTCCTTCGGCTACATCCTCGGCATGATCCTGGCCTCCGCCGCCGTCGGCGCCCTGGCCCGCCGCGGCGCCGACCGGAACGTGTGGCGGACGGCCGGAGCCATGCTGGCCGGCGAGGCGATCATCTACGCGATCGGCGTCCCGTACCTCGCCTACGCCGCCGACATGTCGCTGTCCGCCGCCGTCGCGGCCGGCCTGACCCCCTTCCTCCTCGGCGACGCCCTCAAGGCGGCCCTGGCCATGGGCGTCCTGCCCACCGCCTGGAAGCTCGTCAAGCGCTGACACTCCTTGAGAAGAGGCTCGCCGGGTCGTACCGCGACTCCAGCCCGGCGAGCCTCTCGCGCGTTCCGGCGTCGTACAGCCCCTCGGTCCGGTCCCCGGCCCCGAAGGCGAAGTTGACGCTGCGTCCGAGGGTCACGGGCGCGAGCAGCCCGAACGCCGGGTCCAGCAGCTCGCGCGCCTGCCGGCGCTCCCCGCCCGTCAACAGCCGCACCAGGAAACGCCCTTCGCGGTACGGCACCGAGTTCGGGGCCGGTCGCGCCAGCGCCCCGCCCAGATGGTTGATCTGTACGACGACCATGGCACCCGCGTCCGGCCCGGTCCGTTCGAGAAGCTCCCCGGCCCGCTCCACGTCCAGCTCGCTCAGCACCGCGCTGTCCCCGTAGTAGCTGTGCGGGAAGTCGGGGTCGCTGTGGATGGTGCGGCTGTCGGCGTACGGCATCTCGCGCAGGGAGTCCGCGAGCACCGGCCCGATCTCCCGCAGCGGGGCGAGGAGTCGGTCCCCGTCGGCTCCGGTGTACGCGACCCGGACGGAGAGGACGTACCGCCCGCGCAGGTGCGGCGGCAGCGCGGGGACGTCCGGATACGGTACGGCCGCGAAGGACGAGGTCAGCGTGGACGGGACGGTCCTGGTCCACTCCCCGTACGCCCGCAGCGCGGCCGCCGGACCGACCTCGCGGCCGTCGAAGGCGAGCGAACCGCCGTAGAGCGTCCGCACGGGGACGAGCCCGATCTCCAGCTCGGTGACGACACCGAGGTGACGGCCGCCGCCGAGGAGACCCCAGTACAGGTCGGACTCCGCGGTGACATGCCGCGGCCGGCCGTCCCCGGTGACGACGTCGAGGGAGCGGACATGGTCGGCGGCGTAGCCGAACTCCCTTGCCAGGATGCCGAGTCCACCGCCCAGGGTGTACGACACGGCACCGACGCCGGGCGCCGAACCGTTGAGGGGCGCGAGCCCGTACGGCTCGGCCGCCTCCACCACCTGCCCCCAGCGGACACCCGCCTGGAGCCGGGCGGTACGGGCCTCGGGGTCGATGGTCACCCGGTCCATGTGCCGGGTGCTGATCAGCGCGCCGCCCTCCACCGCGCCGGGCAGTCCGTGCCCGGTGGCCAGCACGCTCACCGGCAGGTTCGCCTCGGCCGCGTGGCGCACTGCGGCGACCACGTCGTCGGGGGAGCGGACCGGGAACACGAGGTCGGGCCGGAGCGCGAACCCGGTCTGGAAACTGGAGACTTCGTCGTCGGTCGAGAGATTCATGCCGGACATGCTGGAGGCATAACCTGACAGTTCCCGTCAGGTTATGCCTCCGTCGCCGCCCCCTTCGCGGATCAGCCGGTGCGCCGCGGCCGACGCTGCGACCACCACAGCCCGGCCACACCCGCCGACATCAGTGCCGCGCCCGCGGTCCCGAGGGGCAGCAGGTCACGTGCCACGCCGGTCTTCGGCAGCTCGCGCGGGGTGTCTCCGCCCGGTGCCACCGGCTTGTTGTCGGTGCCCAGCAGCAGTGGGGTGGCCGGGGCGTTCGGCGACGGGTTCGTCGTACCGAACGGAACCGGGCCCTGCTGCCAGAACGTCTTCTTCCCGTCGCCGGTCTGTACCGGCAGACAGATCTTTCCGGTCTTCTTGAGATCGAATGTCGCATCGACGGCGTACGACTTCGACTTGCCGGCCGCGAGATTGTCGATGGGGCAGGCGAAACCGCTGTTCGAGCCCTCCGGCAGATCTTTTTCTTCGATCGGAGAGCAGCCTTGAACGTTTTTGACCGTCATGCCGTCGAATCCGACGACCAAAAGCCTGATCTTTCCGCTGTCCTTGCTCCCGTCGTTCTTCACGGTGGCCGTGAGATCGGTCTTCTGCGAGCTGTTGTCGACGGAGATCGTCCCAGGCAGTGTCGTCGTCAGCTCCACACCCGCCGGCGCCTTGTCAACGGCCTTACCCCCCTTGCTGCTTGCCGGTCCCTCGTCCGCGCTCGCGGTGAAGGAACAGATCATCACCGTCGAGAAAGCCGCCGTGACCAGCGATCCGGCGATGGTCGTCATACGACGAGAACTCATGTTCGCCCCCCTTGGCTGCGCCTGAATTCGCAGTACTTGAAGAGGTACCACAAGATTTCTCCGCACTATGCTGGTACGGCGCGAAGTGTGACCATCGTGTTCCATTCGGGACATCGTTGAGGGGGTGCAGCGGATTGCCGGGGAATGCGGGAGACACGGGAAATGCGAGGCGCGGCGGAGTTCCAGGGCTCCTGGTGACGGGACGCTATCGCCTGGTCGAAAGTATCGGCCAGGGGGGAATGGGACGGGTGTGGCGGGCCGCCGACGAAATGCTCGACCGGCCGGTCGCGGTCAAGGAGATGCGGATCGACGGCCTCGACGCGGAGGACACCCGCACCCGCCGCGAACGCACCCTGCGCGAGGCCAGGGCCACGGCCCGGATCGACCACCCCAACGTCGTGCGGGTCTACGACGTCGTGGACGAGGGCGAACGCCTGTGGATCGTCATGGAGTTGGTCAAGGGCCGCTCCCTGGAACGGATGACGGTGGAGGACGGCCCGCTGGGCCCGCGCGAGACGGCGCTGCTCGGCCTCGGGTTGGTGCGGGCCCTGCGGCAGGTCCACGCGCGAGGCGTCCTGCACCGGGACATCAAACCCGGGAACGTCCTGGTGGAGTCCGGAGACCGCACCGGCCGCCGCATCGTGCTGACGGACTTCGGCATCGCCGCGATGCAGGACGCCGAGGCGCTCACCATGGTCGGCATGCTCGTCGGCTCCCCCGACTACATGGCCCCCGAGCGGGTCTCCGGGCGCCCGCAGGGGCCGCCGTCGGACATCTGGTCCCTGGGAGCCACCCTGTGCGCGGCCCTCGGCGGCCGCTCCCCCTTCTCCCGCGACACCACCCTCGCCACGCTGCACGCCGTCCTGTACGAGGAGCCGGAACTCCCCGCGACGGCGGGCCTGCTGACCGACATCCTGACGGCCCTGCTGGAGAAGGACCCCTCGATACGCCCCGGCCTGGACGAGGTGGAGTCGGCCCTGCGGGGGGTCGCGTTCCCCGCGCCCACACCGACGTTGCGGATGGAGGCGGGGGAGGAGCGGTCGGCCGAGGCCGGGACCGGGGTCGTGGCCGCGGGGGAGCTGAGCGACCCTGCTTCGGTAACGCCGGGCGGCGACGGTCCGGTAACGGCGGACCCGCCGGGGGCCTCACATGACGAGGAGGGAGACTCCTCCGACTCCTCCGACTCCTCCGACACCTCCACCACCTCGGATCCGGAACCGGGGTCATCCGCACCGTGGACACGGCCGGAATCACCGACTCGGGTCATGCGGGCGGTACGGGACCCGAGGGTGCCGGAGCCGCGGACCGGGCCCGAGCCCGCCGTGGTGGAGCCCTCGGCCGCGGCACCGGACCTCTCGGGTGAGGACGTTGCCGAGAGCGGGGAGACGGCGTCGGAGGAGTCCGGGGCCGAGGCCGAGGAGCCGTCGGATGCCGTGCCGGTCCGGCGTGGGTCGGTGGGCGTCGGCGGTGCCGAGAGTCGGGGCACATCGACGTACGGGACGGCGTCCGCGGATGAGGACGCCGAGGCGGTCGTACGAGAGCCGGTGGGTGACGGGGACGGGGGTGGCCCGTCGGGTGCCGAGCCGCTTGGGCCTGTTGCCGGGGGTTCGGACTCGTCGTCGGCGGGGTCTCGGTCCGGGGCCGAGGCCGAGGAGCCGTCGGATGCCGTGCCGGTCCGGCGCGGGGCGTCGGCGGGGGCCGGGGGCACGGGGACGGACGGGGTCGGTGCCGAGGCGGTAGCCGTGCAGCCCGGACTCTCCTCCCCGGCCGGGACGTCCGCGCCTCCCCGCCTCCGGGGCGCCAGTGCTTCCACCGAGGCCGCTTCCGATGAGCGTTCGGAGGTTCGGTCGGAGACGCCGTCGGGGAGCTCGGTGGGGGCCGCGCTCCGGGCCGGAGCCACCACGGCCAGTACGCCCCTCGCCAGTGCCCCCACCCAGGACTCCCTCGCGGCCGGGGCCCCCACGGAGCACTTCCCGATGCCGGACGCGCCGACCCGGGACACCCCCACGAGCGCCGCCTCCGCCCCCACCCGTGTCGGTCCGGTGCCGACGCCCCACCACCCGGGCGTCTCCCTGGTCCGCGGCGAGCGGGCCGTACCGGGGCAGCACTCCGCAGACACCGTCAGCCAAGGGTCCGGCGCCGACACCGGCGCCCCCGCCGTCGCCCCCCGCACTCGCCCCGCCCAGGACCCCGACCCAGCCCCGGTCCTCGGCCCCCACCCCCACCGCATGCCGCCGGGCGAACTCCCCGGCCCCGTCCGCCCCGCCGCCCCCCACCGCGGCCGGCGCCGGACCACCCTGGTCGCCGCCGGAAGCGTGGTCGCCGCGAGTGCCGTCGTGGTCGCGATCATCCTCGCCACCACGTCCGGCTCACCCGGCGACGACAAGGCGGGCGGTTCCCCGACCGCCTCCGCCTCCGTCTCCTCCTCGGAACCCGGCGCCTCCACCCCCGGCACCCCGTCCTCCACCGTCGAGGGCACCTCCCGCCCCCGTTCGCTCCCGCCGGGCGCGCACGAGGAGGCCGGCGGATTCGCGTGGGCGACCCCCACGGGCTGGCGTCGGGACGTGAAGACGGGGGCCGAGGTCCACTACACCTCGCCGGACGGAAAGCAGGAGCTCGCCGCCAAGTCCTCGCTCGCCCGGGGCGACTTGATGGAGACCTGGAGGACCTCCGAGCAGAACGCCCACCAGGGCCAGGACTACCGCAAGATCCGCCTGGAGGAGACGACGTTCCGCGATCACCCCGCGGTCGTCTGGGAATACACCTTCACCCTCGGCGGCGTCCCCTGGCACGCCCAACTGCTCGGCTTCAACGTGGGCGACAAGTCGTACCAGATCAACACCTGGTACCAGCCGGACATCGAGACGCGGGCCCTCGAGACGTACGAGAAGGTGAAAGACAGCTTCACCGTCCTGTGAGCGCATAGAAGAAGGGCCCCGCGGCACACACGCCACGGGGCCCCGCTCACCCACCTGTTCAGCCGACGGAGACCTTGTCCGTCACCTCACCGGCCGGGGCCGCGCCCGCCCTGCCGCGGCCGACCTTCTCCTTCACCACGGCGATGACGAGGACCACCGCGGCGACGAGCAGCGACAGCAGCACGGTCTCCCGCCCGTCGTGCTCCGTGTCGGTCAGCATGTACCCGAGGACGAACACGATCAACGCGGCCGTCGCCCAGGTCAGATACGGGTACAGCCACATCTTCACGACCAGCTTCTCCGGCGCCTCGGCCTGGACGATCTTCCGCATCCGCAGCTGCGAGAAGCAGATGACCAGCCACACGAACAGGGCCACCGCACCGGAGGAGTTGACGAGGAAGAGGAAGATCTTGTCGGGGGAGAGGTAGTTGAAGAAGACGGCGACGAAGCCGAACACCACCGACGCGAGGATCGCGGCCATCGGCACACCCCGGCCGTTGACCCGCGCGAACGCCTTCGGCGCGTCACCGCGCTCGCCGAGCGAGAAGGCCATCCGGGAGGCCGTGTAGAGACCGGAGTTCAGGCAGGACAGCACCGAGGTCAGCACGATGAAGTTCATGATCTGACCGGCGTGCGCGATCCCGAGGGAGTCGAGCGCGGCGACGTAGGAGCCGTCGTCCTGGATGGACTTGGAGTCCCACGGCAGCAGGGCGACCACGACGAAGATCGAGCCCAGGTAGAAGACCGCGATGCGCCAGATGATGCTGTTGGTCGACTTGGTCACGGCCCGCTGCGGGTCCTCCGACTCACCGGCCGCGAGCGTCGCGATCTCGCTGCCCATGAAGGAGAAGACGACGAGCAGCACACCGGTGAGGATGGCACCGGGCCCGTGCGGCAGGAAACCGCCGTGGTCGGTGAGGTTGGAGAGCCCCGCCTGGTCCGCGTCGACACCCGGCAGGACGCCGAACACGGCGAGCAGGCCGATGACGATGAACGCCCCGATGGCCACGACCTTGATCCCGGCGAACCAGAACTCGAACTCGCCGTAGGACCCCACCGAGACGAGGTTGGTGGCGGTCAGCACCACCATCACGATCAGCGCCCACCCCCACTGCGGTACGGCGGGTATCCAGCCTTCGAGGATCTTGGCACCGGCGGTCGCCTCGACGGCGAGCACGACGACCCAGAAGAACCAGTACAGCCAGCCGATGGAGAAACCGGCCCAGCGCCCGAGGGCCCGGTCTGCGTGCGCCGAGAAGGAACCGGAGTCCGGGTTCGCGGCGGACATCTCACCGAGCATCCGCATCACGAGGACGACCAGGGTGCCGACAAGCGCGTAGGACAGCAGGATGCCGGGTCCGGCGGTGGCGATACCGGAGCTGGAGCCCACGAAAAGGCCCGCTCCGATGACACCGCCGATGGCGATCATCGAGAGGTGACGGTTCTTGAGTCCCGCCTGGAGACCAGTCATACGGGGAATTCCTTCGTGCCGGGTGTGGGGATTCCCGTACGAGCGGTGTACGGGTCGGTCCAGTGAATCGGAGGCAAAGAAATTCGTGAACCTTTGAATCCAGATCGTTACTTGAGGTTTCCTTGAGGTTCCAATGTCAGGTTCACGGTTTTCCTGCCGGACACCCGGGGCTGCTGCCCGGAAACAGCCGTGTCACACTCATCCCATGCGCGTGTATCTCGGCTCCGACCATGCGGGCTTCGAACTCAAGAACCACCTCGTCGAGTGGCTCAAGGCGGCCGGCCACGACCCGGTCGACTGCGGTCCCCACATCTACGACGCCCAGGACGACTACCCGCCCTTCTGCCTCCGCGCCGCCGAGCGTACCGCCGCCGACGCCGACTCCCTCGGCATCGTGATCGGCGGCTCCGGCAACGGCGAGCAGATCGCGGCGAACAAGGTCAAGGGCGTCCGGGCGTCCCTCGCCTGGAGCGAGGAGACCGCGTCGCTGGGCCGCCAGCACAACAACGCCAACGTCGTCGCGGTGGGCGCCCGCATGCACACCACGGAGGAGGCGACGAAGTTCGTCGAGACCTTCCTCGCCACGCCGTTCTCCGGCGACGAGCGCCACCAGCGCCGCATCGACATGCTGTCCGCCTACGAGACGACGGGCGACCTGCCGGCGATCCCGGCCCACCACCCTCAGCAGTAATCTCCGGCGGGGTCGCGGGTCGGGTGCGGGCGCGTGGGGGCTGGTCGCGCAGTTCCCCGCGCCCCTAGGGCATCCAGCCTCTCCGGCGTTCCGTCGATCCAGCCCCTCCGGCGTTTGAGGAGCGGGGGTCTGGGGGCGGAGCCCCCAGGGCGGGTCGAAGGGGCGGCAGCCCTTGGAGGATGGGACGGGTAGGGGCGGCGGGGGCGAGAAGAACCACCCGCGCCTCCATCCGCAGAACGAACGAGGAGCACCCGTGCCCGAGGGCCACACCATCCACCGCCTGGCCCAGGACTACGGCGCCGCCTTCCGCGGCACGAAACCCCGTGTCACCAGCCCCCAGGGCAAGTTCTCCGACGCCGCCGCCCTTCTCGACCGCTCGGAACTCACCCGCACCGAGGCCCACGGCAAGCACCTCTTCCTCGGCTTCCGCGACACCGACTGGGTCCACATCCACCTCGGCCTCTTCGGCAAGGTCACCTTCGGCCCGGCCCCCGCACCCCCGCCCACCGACACGGTCCGCCTCCGCCTCGCGAACACCACGGCCTACGTCGACCTCCGCGGCCCCACGACCTGCGCCCTGATCACCCCCGCCGAGAAGCGGTCGATACACGACCGTCTCGGCCCGGACCCCCTCCGCGCGGACGCCGACCCGCAGGCCGCATACCGGCGGATCTCCCGCAGCCGTACGACGATCGCCGCGCTGCTGATGGACCAGAAGATCATCGCGGGCGTGGGCAACGTCTACCGCGCGGAGGTCCTCTTCCGGCACCGTGTCGACCCGTACCGCGCGGGCCGGGACCTCACCCCCGCCGAGTGGGACGCAATCTGGACCGACCTCGTCGAGCTCATGCGCGAGGGTGTGCGGAACAACCGCATCGACACCGTCCGCCCGGAGCACACCCCGGAGGCGATGGGCCGCCCGCCCCGCGTCGACGACCACGGCGGCGAGGTCTACGTGTACCGCAGGGCCACGCTGCCCTGTCACATCTGTGGCGGCGAGATCCGCACCGCCGATCTCGCCGCCCGCAACCTCTTCTGGTGTCCGGCCTGCCAGAGCCGGTGAGACCAGGGCCCTAGAAGCCGTGCGGCAGCCAGGGCGCCACAGCAGATCCGAAGCCCACCGCCGCCTCGGCCAGCGCCCCCTGCCGTACCTCCCGCACCAGCCCGGCCCCCGCCAGCGAGGCGAGGCTCACGCCACCGAGATAGGCGGCACCCAACTCCTTGACGGACAGGGCAAGATCGGCCGAATCCGTCGTACGCTCGCACGAGGCGCCCTTGGTGTCTCCGCTGAGCCGCCAACGCCCGCTGTTCCAGGGGCAGAAGGCGTCCTCGACGTCCAACACCACGTCCACCGGCGTCTGATAGGTGCGCGCCTCCAGCGCGGCCCCGAGGTCCACCAGCCGTACGTGCAGCGAGTCCCGCACGAGCAGCGAGCAGCGCCGGACGTCGGAGACGAGGTACTGCCAGGCCTCGTCGACCGGCCGCCGCCGGACGTCGATGCGCGAGGTGAGGTCGAGGTCGAACAGGAACCGCCACAGCGCGCCGTGGGTGGCCGGATCCAGCGCCTCCAGGTCGGAGACCACGACCGTGCCGTTGGGCCCGGTCGGCTCCCAGTCCGCCTTGACCCGGTACCGCACGAACCCCACGACCTCGCCGTCCCGCTCCGCGACCACGCACTGCAACGGTGAGGCACCGCCCCGGTCGCCCTCCGGGTCCATCAGCCCCACCCGCTCCCAGCCCGGGGCCCTGGCGACCATCCCGGGCCGCCGGGGCACGAGCCGGGCGTACACCGCCTCGCACGCGTCGAGGACGTCGGCGGGCGCCGCGTACCGCAGCCGTACGTCGTCGGTGCCGGGCGGCAGGGACAGCCGTACCCGGGTCGTGTCGATGTCGGCGTTGAGGTGGTAGGTGCCGACGCCGTACCCGAAGCGGCCGTAGATCACCGGCTCGGAGGCCGTGAGCACGGCCAGCGGCTCGCCCCAGGAGCGCACGTCGTCGAGCTGGCGGCGCATCATCGAGGTCAGGATCCCGCGCCGCCGGTGGGTGCCGGCCACGCCGACCATGGTGACGCCGGCGGCGGGCACGGAGGCCCCGCCCGGCACGGTCACCCGGAAGCTGAACGCCCCGGCCGTGCCCACACACCGCCCGTCGTCCCAGACACCGATGGAGCGGTCGTGCTCGGTGAGCTCACTCCACAGCGCCCGCTCCTCGGCCGACTCCGGAACCCCGCCGAAGGCGCGGATCAGGCTGTCGTACCACTCGTCCCAGTCGTCCTGCCGAAGCACCCGCAAATCAGTCCCCATGAACCATGCCTACCAGGGCTCGGCGGGGCGGGCGAGGGATTTTCGGCGGGGCCCGTCGTGAGCCGGGGCGGGTACGGCCCTTGAGGGACTGTGAAGTTGAACCTCGCACGGGGGACAAGTCGTACCTCCTGTGCCAAGCAGGGGGTTCGACGGATAAGGTCCCGAACTAATGGCAGCAGGACGAGAGCGGCGCGCGGAAGCCGAGACGTTCACGGCCCGGTTGAGGATGCAGTGGCACCGGGTCCGCGTCGGCCTGCGCAGAAGTGCCGTGGACTACTTCCGCGGCGACGGCTCGGACTGGGTCGCGCTGGCGGGCCTGCTCCTGACCGTCCCGGTGATCGCGTCCGTCACCCTGATGAACTCGGTGTGGTGCTCACCGGCCGCGCTGGTCCTCCCGATCGTCGCCGGCGGTCTGCTGCTGCGCCCGGCGAGCCTGCTCGGCCTGTACGCGGCGGCGGCGACCGCCCTGATCGTGGAGTCGGTGCAGCTGGGGCCGTACACCGAGGGGCCGTCCCGGGTCACCCCGGGCGTCGTCCTGGTCGTGGCCGCCTGCGGGTTCTTCGGCCTGCTGATCGCCCAGTTCCGCAGCCGGGTCGGCGTGCCCTGGCGGCGCGGCGGCACCATGCTGTTCGACCTGCGCGAACGCATCCGGGTCCAGAGCAAGCTGCCGCACCTGCCGCACGGCTGGCACCGGGAGATGGCGCTGCGTCCCGCGGGCGGCCAGTCCTTCTCCGGTGACTTCGTTGTCGCGGCCCGTACGAACGGCGGCCGGACGCTGGAGGTCGTCCTCACGGACGTCTCCGGCAAGGGCATGGACGCGGGGTCCCGGGCCCTGCTGCTGTCCGGGGCGTTCGGCGGCCTGCTGGGCTCGCTGCCCCCGCACGCCTTCCTGCCCGCCGCGAACGGCTATCTGCTCCGCCAGGACTGGGACGAGGGCTTCGCGACCTCGATCCACCTGGTCCTGGACCTTGACTCCGGCGACTACGAGCTCTACTCGGCCGGCCATCCGCCGGGGCTCCAGCTCAGCTCCGGCAGCGGCCGCTGGGAGGAGAAGGCCGCGGAGGGCCCGCTGCTCGGTGTCTACGACGGCGCCCAGTTCGACCCCGTGAAGGGCTCGCTGCGGCCCGGCGACGTCCTGATGCTCTTCACCGACGGTCTGGTGGAGACGTCCGACCGCGACATAGTCGAGGGCATCGACCGGCTGACGGGGGAGGCCGACCGGTATGTGGCCGGCGGCTTCCACGGTGCCGCCTGGCACCTGATCGAGGCGGTCGCGAAGGACGTCAACGACGACCGGGCGCTGCTGCTGATCTGCCGCGAGGGTCCGACGGCCCAGGCCGGGCCGCACTAGCCGTCCGGCGCGGCCGGGCGGGGTTCACCCCCCGTCCCGATCCGCCGGCCGCCCTCATCGCCCCGGTCCCCCGCTCGTCTACGGCGCCTTCGCGGGCACGATCGTCGTGCCGGGCTCACCGGGGCCGGCCTCCCGGCCCGCGCGGCGCTGCGGCGCGACACACTGGGGGAATGACCGACGAGTTGACCCTGGCCGAGGTCGAGGCCCTCGCCCGCGCCGCGCACGAGGGCCAGACCGACAAGGCCGGCCGGCCCTACGCCGAACACCTGAGGGCCGTCGCCGAGGGCGTACGCGCGCGTGGCGGCGACGACGACCAGATCGCGGCGGCCTGGCTGCACGACTCCGTCGAGGACGACGCGCTCTCCGCGCGGTGGCTCGACGAGGCCGCGCTGAGCCGCCGTACGAAGGACATCGTGCTCGCCGTCACCAAGCGGGCCGGAGAGCCGCCCGAGGCGTACGCCGGGCGCATCCTGGCGACCCCGGGCGCGCTGCTGGTGAAGCAGGCCGATCTGGCGCACAACGCGGACCCGGCGCGCCTGGCGGTCCTCGACGAGGCGACCCGGACACGACTGACCGAGAAGTACGCGAGGATGCGCGCGCTTCTCGGTCTGGGCCGCGATTCCCACTGAACCCGGGCCGTGGGTCCGCCTGAACCCGGACCGTGGGTCCGCCTAGACGCCGGCCTTCTCGCGAGGAGCCGTCTTCTCCTCGCGCGCTCGGGCCGCGTCCGAAGCGTCCTTCTTGAACGCCCAGTTCATGTCGGGCTCCATCACGCACCGGAAGACGCGGCGCACCGGCGCGGTGCACATCACGGTGACGGCGACCGCGGCCAGGGCACTCACGAAGAGCTCACCGGCCGGACGGTGCAGCCAGGCGTGGTCGAACCAGCCCGCGAAACCCGCGCCCTTGATCAGGAAGCCGTGCAGCAGATAGCCGTACAGCGTGCCCGCGCCCAGCGTGGTGAACCACATGCTGCGGCCCGGCACCCAGGCGAAGAAACAGGCCGTCAGCAGCAGCGAACTGGCGAACATGGCCAGCACCATGACGGGTCCGGTCCACCAGGGCGCGCCCATCTCCTGGACGGCGTCGCGGTGGTAGAACCACTCGGTGTCCATGCGTGGCACCGCCCACCAGCCGACCGCGAGGGCGGCCGCGAACACCGGCACCGCCGCGATCCGCATCGAACGCCGGCGCACCATCCGGAAGTGCTCGGGCTTCATGACCAGGCCAAGGACGAAGTACGGCAGGAACTGCAGCACCCGCTGGAGGTCCAGGTCGTCACCGATGTCCGGGGTCACGGACGCCAGCATGGCGATACCGAGCGCGAGCGGCAGCGGCCACCGCACCAGCTTCCAGATCGGCGTGGTCAGCCGCCAGATGAACAGCGCCACCAGGAACCAGGTCAAGAACCACGGGTCCAGGAGGCTGATCTCCATGCCCGGGTCGTGGTCGGCGTAGCGCTTGAAGAGGGAGTACGCCGTCTCGAACACGATGTACGGCACCGCGACGCCGGTCACGAGCCGCTTCAGCCGGTCCGCGCGCATGTCGAAACTGCGCGAGAAGAAGCCGGAGATGACGATGAACGCCGGCATGTGGAACGAGTACACCACCGTGTACACGCCCTCCAGGATCCGACTGTCACCCTTGAGCGGCTCCCAGGAGTGTGCGACCGCCACCAGGACGATCGCCAGGTACTTGGCGTTGTCGAAGAAGGAGTCACGCTTCTTCTGGGGCGGAGGGTCCTGCGGCGAGCGCGGACGGGGGACTGCGTCGGCGGCGGCTGGAAACATCTGAGGCACCCTAGCCCCGGCTGTGTGTTTCCGTGAAACCAGCCGTCTCGTTGCTGGTTGTTCACTTCTGACCTGTCTTCAACAGGCTTGTGTTGTCAGGATTAATCCCCCTGAAGTGCCGCATAACCACGACTGCCGCACATCTGTGCCGATGCTTCGGATTCCTTGCGGACGGAATGTGCGGGCGCGGTGACCGCGGACCGAAAGGAACCGGCCAGGGGGTGCCGGGCGTGTATCGGCATGGCCAAACGTTGGCTCACCGGCCGCATATGCGGGCCGCGTTGGTGGCACGATGGTTCTGGCGGGGGTCGCGGGGTCGCGTCCCCGGGCCGGGAGAGCGGGACCGACCGAGGGTGTGATCAGTTGTGGCCATTTCGCTGTCAGTGGTGCTGCTGTTGGGGATCATCCTCGTGGTGTTGATGCGAGGAGGCTCCATCAAGGCCGGCCCCGCCATAGTCGCGGTGCTCTTCGGCTTCTTCCTCGCCTCGACCGGCATGGCCGACGACATCCAACGCTTCCTGGACTCGATAGCGGAGACCATCAACTCGATCCAGTTCTAGCCCCGCACACAGGACAGACCCACCGAAAGCCCCCCGGCCCGCTCCTCTGAGGAACCGGGCCGGAGGCCTGTCGCTCGGGGGTTCGCCCCTACGCGGAAACGCCCCCCGGCAACGATCAGGGCCAGGTGGAGGATTGATCCTCCGACCTGGCCCTGAGTCGTATGGAGCGGGCGACGGGAATCGAACCCGCGTAGCTAGTTTGGAAGACTAGGGCTCTACCATTGAGCTACGCCCGCACAGCACGCGCCGCTGTCGGCTGACCGACGGCACGGCAGCATCGTACCGGGTCGTCACCCCTCGTCGCACACCCCTTCCGCCCCACGGGGGCTCCCGCGGCGCACGGACGGGGCTTCCGGTGGATCCCCGAGGCGCCCGAAGCCCTCCACCAGCCCCCCTCGCGCTCCGGCCACCCGAAAGCCCGACCCGCATCCGAGACCGCCGGCGCTCGACATGTCCCGACCGGCTCGAAGGTGCCGTCGGGGGGCGTGGCCGACAGGGCGACCCGCCGTCCCGCCGGATTTCCGCCGACGCTGACACGTTCGGGCACGGTCCGCCGCCGAGTCCGAGCGGGCAGGCTCGACGAGGGGCCAGTGGCGAGGCGTGTGACCGTCGCCGACGTGAGCCGGGGGCCTCCGGCCACGCCCACGTCTCCGTTGGGGCCCGGCGTGTCCTCGGCTGGGCTCCGCCGTCGAAGCCTGAGCGGCCTGCACACTCGCCGCGCACGTACGACCCCGCACCCGCCGTGGACGTATGCCGTCGCGCCCACCCGCCCGCCACGCGCCGGGGCGCAGTCGCCCGGCGGGAAAGGCTGCTCAGGTGGGTCGTGTCGGAGTCAGTCCCGGTTGGCTCAGGTGACTGGCGCCCGGACTCCGCCGTAGGCGCGCGCGGGGGTGCTGATGCCCGGGGCTCGTGAAATGCGGCAACCCCGCTGCCTGGGGGCATGTACCCTACGTGTCGCACCAGACGGGGTGTGGCGCAGCTTGGTAGCGCGTCCGCTTTGGGAGCGGAAGGCCGTGGGTTCAAATCCCGCCACCCCGACCACCTGCGCGATCAGCTCGCGTGACCACTCGCGTGACCGAGTCCGTGATCGCCTTTGGGGCGTGTCGCCGCTGCCGTTACTATGCAAGCTGCACGCCCGTGTGTCTCTCCTACTAGAAGTCCTCCGGGCGGCTATCCGCCGGAGCCGTTCTGGCCCCGGCAGAATCCGAGAAGTCAGCCACAAGGAGACCGAACCGTGAAGAGCGCCGTGGAGACCCTGAACCCGACTCGGGTTCGGCTCAGCATCGAGGTGCCCTTCGAGGAGCTCAAGGACAGCCTCGACGCGGCGTACAAGAAGATCAACCAGCAGGTCACGGTGAAGGGCTTCCGGAAGGGCAAGATCCCGGCCCGCGTCATCGACCAGCGGTTCGGCCGCGGTGCGGTGCTGGAGGAGGCCGTCAACGACGCGCTTCCGAAGTTCTACACCGAGGCGGTCAACGAGGCCGAGATCGACGTCCTCGGCCAGCCCGAGGTCGACATCACCGAGCTGAAGGACGGCGAGACGCTGAACTTCACCGCCGAGGTCGACGTCCGCCCCGCCATCGAGATCCCGGACTACTCCGGCATCGAGGTCGAGGTCGACGCCGTCGAGGTCACCGACGAGGACATCGAGAAGTCGGTCGAGCAGCTCCGTGAGCGCTTCGCCTCGACGTCCCCCGTCGAGCGCGCCGCCGAGGACGGCGACGTCGTGACCATCGACCTGGAGGCCAAGGTCGACGGCGAGGTGCTGGAGGACGGCGTCGCCAGCGGCGTCTCCTACACCATCGGCTCCGGCGAGCTGCTGGACGGGATCGACGACGCCGTGAAGGGCCTGGAGGCCGGTGGCGAGGCCACCTTCACCTCCGAGCTCAAGGGCGGCTCCGCGGCGGGCAAGGCGGCCGAGGTCACCGTCAAGGTCACCCAGGTCGCCGCCCGCGAACTGCCCGAGCTGGACGACGAGTTCGCGCAGCTCGCCTCCGAGTTCGACACCCTCGACGAGCTCAAGGCCGACAGCCGCAAGCGCCTCGAGAACATGAAGCAGTACGACCAGGCCACCCAGGCCCAGGAGCGCGTCCTGGAGAAGCTCCTGGAGCTCGTCGAGGTGCCCGTCCCCGAGAAGCTCCTCGAGGACGAGATCAACACCCGCAAGCACAACCTGGAGCACCACCAGCTCGGCCAGATGGGCCTCGACCTCGAGAAGTACCTCGAGATCCAGGGCAAGACGGCCGAGGAGTTCGACGCCGAGACCAAGGAAGCCGCGGTCAAGGGCATCAAGACCCAGTTCGTGCTCGACGAGCTCGTCAAGCGCGAGAAGCTGAACGTCAACCAGGAGGAGCTCACCGAGCACCTCATGCGCCGTGCCGCCTCCTCCGGCATGTCCCCCGACCAGTTCGCCCAGGCGGTCGTCGAGGGCGGTCAGGTTCCGCTCCTCGTCGGCGAGGTCGCCCGCGGCAAGGCCCTGGCCGTCGTGGTCGAGGCCGCCACGGTCAAGGACACCAACGGCGAGGTCGTCGACCTGGACGACGAGGACGAGACGGCCGAGACCGTCGAGGCCGCCTCCGAGGAGACCCCGGCCGAGGCCGAGGAGAAGACCGAGGGCTGAGTCCACGGCACCTCGAACGTCGCAGGAAGGGCCCCGGAGACCACGTCTCCGGGGCCCTTCCGGCATACGACCCGGGGACCCGGCCGGGGACGCGGGGAACCGCGCGGCGGGCCACGGATCGCCCGCGCTCGGCCACGATCCGGCGATACCACGGCGCTACGCCCCCGGCGAACACCCCCCTTACCGGGATTCCCCGAGGGGACCAGCGCGTTAGGGTCCATGAGTACCAGGGCAGGGAAGTCCCTCGAACTGCCCAGCCCCCGGACGGGAACACGTGAGACGGCCCGGCGCCGTCGTAAGACGAGCAGGTGGATACGTGACGAATCTGATGCCCTCCGCCGCCGGCGACCCCTCCATCGGTGGTGGCCTCGGTGACCAGGTCTACAACCGGCTGCTCGGCGAGCGGATCATCTTCCTCGGCCAGGCGGTCGACGACGACATCGCCAACAAGATCACCGCGCAGCTGCTGCTCCTTGCCGCTGACCCGGAAAAGGACATCTACCTCTACATCAACAGCCCCGGCGGATCGATCACCGCGGGCATGGCGATCTACGACACCATGCAGTACATCAAGAACGACGTGGTGACCATCGCCATGGGTCTCGCGGCCTCCATGGGGCAGTTCCTGCTCAGCGCGGGCACCCCCGGAAAGCGCTTCGCGCTGCCGAACGCCGAGATCCTGATCCACCAGCCGTCCGCCGGCCTCGCCGGTTCGGCCTCGGACATCAAGATCCACGCCGAGCGGCTGCTGCACACCAAGAAGCGCATGGCCGAGCTCACCTCGCAGCACACCGGCCAGACGATCGAGCAGATCACCCGCGACTCGGACCGCGACCGCTGGTTCGACGCCCATGAGGCCAAGGAGTACGGCCTCATCGACGACGTGATCGCCACGGCCGCCGGCATGCCGGGCGGCGGCGGCACCGGGGCCTGAGCCCCATGCGGGGCCACAACGCCCCCGCACAGCCCCTCAGCCGACCGCCCAAGCCCCTAGGAGACAGACAGTGAACGACTTCCCCGGCAGCGGCCTCTACGCCCGCACCGAGGCCGAGTACACCGGCCCGCGTGCCGAGTCCCGCTATGTCATCCCCCGCTTCGTCGAGCGCACCTCGCAGGGCATCCGCGAGTACGACCCGTACGCGAAGCTCTTCGAGGAGCGCGTGATCTTCCTCGGCGTGCAGATCGACGACGCCTCCGCCAACGACGTCATGGCGCAGCTGCTGTGCCTGGAGTCGATGGACCCCGACCGGGACATCTCGGTCTACATCAACAGCCCCGGCGGCTCCTTCACGGCGCTTACCGCGATCTACGACACCATGCAGTTCGTGAAGCCCGACATCCAGACGGTCTGCATGGGTCAGGCGGCCTCCGCCGCCGCGATCCTGCTGGCCGCCGGTACGCCGGGCAAGCGCATGGCGCTGCCCAACGCGCGCGTGCTGATCCACCAGCCCTACAGCGAGACCGGCCGGGGCCAGGTCTCCGACCTGGAGATCGCCGCCAACGAGATCCTCCGGATGCGCGCGCAGCTGGAAGACCTGCTGGCCAAGCACTCGACCACGCCGATCGAGAAGATCCGCGAGGACATCGAGCGCGACAAGATCCTCACGGCCGACGACGCACTGGCGTACGGCCTGATCGACCAGATCATCTCCACCCGGAAGATGAACAACGCCGCAGTCCGCTAGGCGGACCCCGTAGGATATGCCGCCCCTTGGCACCGTGCACGTCAAAGTGAACCCTGCCAAGGGGGGCCCGAACGGGGGGCCCGGCAAGGTACCGTCGGACATAAGGCAGCACCAGGAGCCGCTGGACCTAGGCGTCTCCCAGGCGAAGGGGAAGCACACCGTGGCACGCATCGGTGACGGCGGCGATCTGCTCAAGTGCTCGTTCTGCGGCAAGAGCCAGAAGCAGGTCAAGAAGCTCATCGCAGGGCCTGGTGTGTACATCTGCGACGAGTGCATCGATCTCTGCAACGAGATCATCGAGGAGGAGCTCGCCGAGACGAGCGAGGTGCGGTGGGAGGAACTCCCCAAGCCCCGCGAGATCTACGAGTTCCTGGAGGGCTACGTGGTGGGCCAGGAGGCGGCCAAGAAGGCCCTCTCCGTGGCGGTGTACAACCACTACAAGCGCGTCCAGGCCGGCGAGAACGGCGGCGGCAGCGGCCGTGACGACGCGATCGAGTTGGCGAAGTCCAACATCCTCCTGCTGGGCCCCACGGGCTCCGGCAAGACGCTCCTCGCCCAGACCCTCGCCCGCATGCTGAACGTCCCGTTCGCGATCGCCGACGCGACGGCGCTCACCGAGGCGGGATACGTCGGCGAGGACGTGGAGAACATCCTGCTCAAGCTGATCCAGGCGGCCGACTACGACGTCAAGAAGGCCGAGACCGGGATCATCTACATCGACGAGATCGACAAGGTCGCGCGGAAGAGTGAAAACCCGTCGATCACGCGCGACGTGAGCGGCGAGGGCGTGCAGCAGGCGCTCCTGAAGATCCTCGAGGGCACCACGGCCTCCGTCCCGCCGCAGGGCGGACGCAAGCACCCGCACCAGGAGTTCATCCAGATCGACACGACGAACGTCCTGTTCATCGTGGGCGGTGCCTTCGCGGGCCTGGAGAAGCTCATCGAGTCCCGCGCGGGCGCCAAGGGCATCGGCTTCGGCGCCACGATCCGCTCCAAGCGCGAGCTGGAGGCCAAGGACCAGTTCGAGGACGTCATGCCCGAGGACCTGGTGAAGTTCGGCATGATCCCCGAGTTCATCGGCCGCCTCCCCGTCATCACCTCCGTCCACAACCTCGACCGTGAGGCCCTCCTCCAGATCCTGGTCGAGCCCCGCAACGCGCTGGTCAAGCAGTACCAGCGCCTCTTCGAACTCGACGGCGTGGAGCTGGACTTCGAGCGCGAGGCACTGGAGGCCATCGCCGACCAGGCCATCCTCCGCCAGACCGGCGCGCGCGGCCTGCGCGCCATCATGGAGGAAGTCCTCCAGGGCGTCATGTACGAGATCCCGTCCCGCAAGGACGTGGCCCGCGTCGTCATCACGGCGGACGTCGTCCACTCCAACGTCAACCCGACGCTGATCCCGAGGGACGCCCGCGGGCGGGGTTCGGGCGAGCAGAAGACGGCGTAGCACTACAGGACACGCGAAGGGGCCCCGGTCGACCGACCGGGGCCCCTTCGGCTCGTGCTCGGCGTGTCAGGCCTTCACGCGAACTTCCGTACGCAGCTTGGCCGACATGTCGGCCGCGTTCGAAAGGTCCGCCGCCTTACCGGACATGGCGTCCGCCATGTCGATGGGCAGGACGACTCCGAGTGTGCTGTGGTCGCCCCAGATGCAGACCGGCATGCTGATCGAACTCGGGCCGCCGGCCGCCGACGCATCGCTGTCGGTCTTCATCTCCTGACACTTGAGAACCGCGCCGTCGAGGCCGGAGGGCGTGTACGCCTTCGGGCTGCCGACGACCTCGGTCTTGCCGGTGTCGCTCTTCAACTTGGTGAACATGGCGTCGACGACCTTCTCGGGGTCCTCGATGTCACCGTAGATACCCGTGAAGTTGACCATCTTCATGGCGAGGTAGTTGGCCGGGTCCCCGGACTGGTATGCGGCGGCCACCGCTTTGGGGTTCGTCACTCCGTACTTCTCGGCGTCCTTGAGGTCGCTCGTGTCGAAGCCGTCGGTGGCGCTGCTGCCGGTGGACTTCTTGTAGTCGGTGAGGACCGTGGCGGGCGTGGTCAACGTGTGCGCCCCGTCGTCCGCGATGTCCGACCCGCCGCCCCCGTTCCCGCCTCCGCCGATCACCATGTACGCCCCGACCCCGATCGCGGCCACCACCGCCACCGCGCCGACGATGATGCCGATCTTCTTCCCGTTGCCGCCGCCCGGCGGCGGGGGCTGCGGGACGCCGTAAGGGGCCTGGCCGTACGGCGGCTGCTGGCCGTACGGGGCCTGCTGGCCGTAGGGAGCCTGCGGCTGTCCGTACGGCGGGGTCTGGGGCGGGACGCCACCCTGCTGCGGGTAGCCGTATCCCGGCTGGGGCTGGCCCTGCGGGGGCTGCTGGGGGTGACCCGGCTGTCCCGGGGGCGTCTGCGGGGCCTGCTGGGGGTAGCCGTAGCCGGGCTGGGGCTGGCCCTGCGGAGCCTGCGGCGGCTGGCCGTAGGGGCCCGGCTGGCCGTACGGACCGGGCTGCGGCTGCTGCCCGGGCTGCTGGGGCTGCCCGTACGGGCCCGGCTGGTTGTGACTCATCTCTGGGTTCCCCTCCAGATGCTTATGTGTTCCCGACATCCTGGCTCAGGCTGCGTCGGCGCACGGCATCGGGGGCCCCACCGTTACAGAGCAAACACGTTTCGGGACACGCCCGGGACACCCCTAAACTGACCCCGTGACCGAGAACGCTCAGCAGCAGCCCACAGCGCCCAGCACCGAACTGCCGACCCAGTACGCGCCGGCCGAGGTAGAGGGGCCGCTGTACGAGCGCTGGGTGGAGAAGGGTTACTTCACCGCCGACGCGAAGAGCGACAAGCCGCCGTACACCATCGTCATCCCGCCGCCGAACGTCACCGGCTCGCTCCACCTGGGCCACGCCTTCCAGCACACCCTCATGGACGCCCTCACCCGCCGCAAGCGCATGCAGGGCTACGAGGCGCTGTGGCTGCCGGGCATGGACCACGCCGGTATCGCCACCCAGAACAAGGTCGAGCAGCAGCTCGCCGAGGAGGGCAAGTCCCGCCACGACCTGGGCCGCGAGGAGTTCGTCGAGCGCGTCTGGCAGTGGAAGGAGGAGTACGGCGGCCGGATCCTCGGCCAGATGCGGCGCCTCGGTGACGGCGTCGACTGGAGCCGTGAGCGCTTCACGATGGACGAGGGCCTGTCCAAGGCCGTCCTCACCATCTTCAAGCGGCTCTACGAGGACGAGCTGATCTACCGCGCCGAACGCATCATCAACTGGTGCCCGCGCTGTCTGACGGCCATCTCGGACATCGAGGTGGAATACCAGGAGGACGCGGGCGAGTTGGTCTCCATCCGCTACGGCGAGGGCGAGGACAGCCTCGTCGTCGCGACCACGCGCGCGGAGACGATGCTCGGTGACACCGCCGTCGCCGTCCACCCCGACGACGAGCGCTACCAGCACCTCATCGGCAAGCAGATCAAGCTCCCGCTGACCGACCGCACGATCCCGGTCGTCGCCGACACCCACGTCGACCCCGAGTTCGGCACCGGCGCGGTCAAGGTGACCCCGGCGCACGACCCGAACGACTTCGAGATCGGCCGCCGTCACGACCTGCCGTCCCTGACGATCATGGACGAGCACGGCGTCGTCACCGTCCACGGCCCCTTCCTCGGCCTGGACCGCTACGAGGCCCGCTCGGCCGTCGTCGGCGCCCTCAAGGAGCAGGGCCGCATCGTCGCCGAGAAGCGCCCCTACATGCACTCCGTCGGCCACTGCTCGCGCTGCAAGACCACCGTCGAGCCGCGCCTGTCCCTGCAGTGGTGGGTCAAGGTCGCCCCGCTCGCCAAGGCCGCCGGTGACGCGGTCCGCGACGGCCGCGTCAAGATCCACCCCGAGGACATGTCGAAGCGCTACTTCGACTGGGTCGACAACATGCACGACTGGTGCATCTCGCGTCAGCTGTGGTGGGGCCACCGCATCCCGATCTGGTACGGCCCGGACGGCGAGGTCGTCTGCGTCGGACCCGACGAGGAGCCGCCCACCGGCGAGGGCTGGACCCAGGACTCCGACGTCCTGGACACCTGGTTCTCCTCCGGCCTGTGGCCGTTCTCCACGCTCGGCTGGCCCGAACAGACCGAGGACCTGCGGAAGTTCTATCCGACCGACGTCCTGCTGACCGGCCACGACATCATCTTCTTCTGGGTCGCCCGGATGATGATGTTCGGCCTCTACGCCATGGACGGCGAGGTCCCCTTCCACACCATCGCGCTGACCGGCCTGGTCCGCGACGAGTTCGGCAAGAAGATGTCGAAGTCGAACCCCAACGCGGTGGACCCCCTGGTCTGGATGGACGCCTACGGCTCCGACGCCGTCCGCTTCACCCTCGCCAACGGCGCCAACCCGGGCGCGGACGTGCCGATCGGCGAGGACTGGGTCAAGGCCTCCCGGAACTTCACCAACAAGATCTGGAACGCCACCCGCTTCGCCCTCATGAACGGCGCCACGGTCGAGGGCCCGCTGCCCGACGCCTCCGAGATGTCGGCGACGGACCGCTGGATCCTGTCCCGCCTCAACACCACGGTCGCCCAGGTCGACGCGTACTACGACGACTACCAGTTCGCCAAACTCGCCGACGCGCTCTACCACTTCGCGTGGGACGAGGTCTTCGACTGGTACGTCGAGCTGTCGAAGACGACGTTCTTCGCGGGCGGCGAGCAGGCCAAGGTCTCCGGCCGGGTCCTCGGCGAGGTCCTCGACGTGACGCTGCGCCTGCTGCACCCGGTCATCCCGTTCGTGACGGACGCCCTGTGGACCACCCTCACGGGCGGTGAGTCCCTGGTCATCGGCGAGTGGCCCAGCGACAGCGGGTTCCGCGACAAGGACGCCGAGGACGAGATCGCGCTGGTCCAGCGGGTCGTCACCGAGGTCCGCCGGTTCCGCAAGGACCAGGGCCTCAAGGACGGCCAGAAGGTCCCGGCCCGCCTGGAACTCACCGGCACCGCGCTCGCCCCGCACGAGCCGGCCATCCGCCAGCTGCTGCGACTCCAGCCCGAGGCCGAGGGCTTCGCGGCCACGGCGACCCTCCCGGTCGCCGGCGCCACGGTCGCCCTCGACCTGTCCGGCACCATCGACGTGGCGGCCGAGCGCAAGCGCCTCGCGAAGGACCTGGCCGCGGCGGAGAAGGAGAAGGCCCAGGCGACGGGCAAGCTCGGCAACGAGGCGTTCCTGGCCAAGGCTCCCGACAACGTCGTGGACAAGATCCGGGGCCGCCTGGCCAAGGCGGACGAGGACATCAAGAGGATCCAGGCCCAGCTGGAAAACCTGCCCCAGCAATAGGACACCCAAGGGGGCGCGGGGAACTGCGCGACCAGCCACATACCTCCCCGCGCCCGCCGAACGGGACCAGCCGCCCCCTACCTCAGGCGCAGCCCTAAACTGACCGTGTGAGTGACACCGACCCCTTCGACGAGATCGTCGCCGCCGAGACCGACCGTGACCCCGACCTCGCGGTCATCGAGGCCGGCAGCCGCACCCTGCGCACCCAGGGCGGCCCGCCGGAGGCCGACGTGCCCGCACGACCCGAGGACCCCCAGGTCGACAAGGCTCTGCGCGAGGTCGAGGCGGAGCTCGCCACCCGCTGGGGCGAGACCAAGCTGGAGCCGAGCGTCAGCCGCATCGCCGCGCTGATGGACGTGCTGGGCGAGCCGCAGCGGTCGTACCCCTCGATCCACATCACGGGGACGAACGGCAAGACCTCCACCGCCCGCATGATCGAGGCCCTCCTCGGCGCCTTCGAACTGCGCACGGGCCGGTACACCAGCCCCCACGTGCAGTCCGTCACCGAGCGCATCAGCCTGGACGGCGCCCCGATCTCGGCCGAGCGGTTCATCGAGACGTACGAGGACGTCAAGCCGTACATCGAGATGGTCGACGCGCAGCAGCAGTACCGGCTGTCCTTCTTCGAGGTGCTGACCGGCATGGCGTACGCCGCCTTCGCGGACGCGCCCGTCGACGTGGCCGTCGTCGAGGTCGGCATGGGCGGCTCCTGGGACGCCACCAACGTCATCGACGGCGATGTCGCCGTCGTCACCCCCATCGACCTGGACCACACCGACCGGCTCGGCGAGACCCCCGGCGAGATCGCCGTCGAGAAGGCCGGGATCATCAAGCAGGACGCGACCGTGGTCCTGGCCCAGCAGCCGGTCGACGCGGCGCAGGTCCTGCTGAAGAAGGCCGTGGAGGTCGACGCGACCGTCGCGCGCGAGGGCCTGGAGTTCGGGGTCGTCTCCCGGCAGGTCGCCGTCGGCGGGCAGCTGCTGACCCTGCGCGGTCTCGGTGGCGAGTACGAAGAGGTGTACCTGCCGCTGCACGGCCCGTACCAGGCGCACAACGCGGCCGTGGCGCTCGCCGCCGTGGAGGCGTTCTTCGGGGTGGGCGCCCAGCGCCCGGACCCCCTCGACATCGACACCGTCCGCAAGGCCTTCGCCTCCGTCTCCTCCCCGGGACGCCTCGAAGTCGTACGGCGGTCCCCGACCGTCGTCCTGGACGCCGCCCACAACCCGGCGGGCGCCCGTGCCACCGCCGAGGCGGTCGGCGAGGCCTTCGACTTCAGCCGGCTGATCGGTGTGGTGGGCGCGAGCGGCGACAAGAACGTACGGGGGCTGCTGGAGGCCTTTGAGCCGATCTTCGCCGAGGTCGTCATCACCCAGAACTCCAGCCACCGCGCGATGGACGCCGACGAACTCGCCGCGATCGCCGTCGAGGTGTTCGGCGAGGAGCGTGTCCAGGTCGAGCCGCGGCTGCCGGACGCCCTGGAGGAGGCGATCACGCTGGCCGAGGAGGACGGCGAGTTCGCGGGCGGCGGTGTGCTCGTCACCGGGTCGGTCATCACGGTCGGCGAGGCCCGGCTGCTGCTGGGAAGGGGCTGAGCCGCGGCCATGCGTACGCTCTGTGCTTCGACCCTGATCGGCGAGTTCTTCGTCGTCGGCTTCGCCGCCCTGGTCGCGATGAAGGACCCCGACCTGGCTGCCTCCACGGTGTGGACGGTCAGCGGTATCGCCATGTTCTTCTGCCTCGCCCTGTGCGGGGTGGTGACCCGGCCCGGCGGCGTCGCCCTCGGCTGGGCGCTCCAGATCGCCCTGATCGCCTCCGGGTTCGTGGTGCCGACCATGTTCTTCATGGGCGCGGTCTTCGCGGCCCTGTGGTGGGCGTCCGTGCACTACGGCCGGAAGATCGACGAGGCGAAGGCCCGCTTCGCGGCTCAGGCCGACTCCTCTACACCTGACGCTGTGTGACCGGCGAGCCGACACGCCCTGTAATCTCGTCCCACCGCACATGTCAGCAGGTTAGGAGCCCCTCGTGAGCCAGCGCACCCTCGTCCTTCTCAAGCCCGACGCCGTCCGTCGTGGCCTGACCGGCGAGATCATCAGCCGTATCGAGCGCAAGGCCGGCTGGCAGATCACCGCGCTGGAGCTGCGCACCCTGGACCAGGAGACGCTGGAGCAGCACTACGGCGAGCACAAGGGCAAGCCCTTCTACGAGCCGCTGGTGGAGTTCATGGCCTCCGGTCCGGTCGTCGCGCTGATCGTCGAGGGCGAGCGGGTCATCGAGGGTGTACGCCAACTGGCGGGTCCCACCGACCCGATCGCGGCAGCGCCCGGCTCCATCCGGGGGGACTTCGGTGTCATCGTCCGCGAGAACCTCATCCACGCGTCCGACTCGGAGGAGTCCGCCGAGCGCGAGGTGAAGATCTTCTTCCCCGGGCGCGCATAGGTCGTGTGCGTAGGTTTGGTGGCATTTTCTGAGGACGCGTCAGCTCGCACTCCCGTCTGACCTGGGGCGGCCGTACTTTTTCGGCCGTCCTTTGGCATATGCGTGCCGATCGGGGGAACGCGTGGCCCTTATGGACCGTCTCCACAAGCGAGGCGGCGTTTGATCTGCTGACAATGGCGAAGACCCTCGCGCAGTGTTCGTGCAGGCGCGTCTACGATGGAAGCCTTCACGTCACAGCACCCACTTCGCCGACCTGAAAAGCCCTCAAAAGCTCCCAGGAAGGCCAGACGAATCCTGATGGGGAACTCAATGTCGTTCATCGGCCGTGACATGGCTGTCGACCTCGGGACCGCCAACACGCTGGTGTACGTCAGGGGTCGCGGGATCGTACTCAACGAGCCGTCCGTCGTCGCGATCAACACGAACACCGGTGGAATCCTGGCTGTCGGCGCCGAAGCGAAGAAGATGATCGGGCGGACCCCCGGCAACATCGTTGCCGTGCGGCCGCTGAAGGACGGCGTGATCGCCGACTTCGAGATCACCGAGCGGATGCTGCGCTACTTCATCCTGAAGATCCACAAGCGGCGGTATCTCGCGAGGCCGCGCGTCGTCGTGTGCGTGCCCTCGGGCATCACCGGCGTCGAGCGCCGCGCCGTCATCGAGGCGTCGTCCCAGGCCGGCGCCCGCCAGGTGCACATCATCGAGGAGCCCATGGCGGCCGCCATCGGCTCCGGCCTGCCGGTCCACGAGGCCACGGGCAACATGGTGGTGGACATCGGCGGCGGCACCACGGAGGTCGCGGTCATCTCGCTCGGCGGCATCGTCACCGCCCAGTCCATCCGCGTCGCGGGTGACGAGCTGGACAACGCGATCATCCAGCACATCAAGAAGGAGTACTCCCTCCTGCTGGGTGAGCGGACAGCCGAACAGATCAAGATCACGATCGGTTCGGCGTACGACCTTGACGCCGACGAACACACCGAGATCCGGGGCCGGGACCTCGTCTCCGGGCTGCCCAAGACCGTCGTCATCTCGGCCGCCGAGGTCCGCAAGGCGATCGAGGAACCGGTCAACGCCATCGTCGACGCCGTCAAGACGACCCTCGACAAGTGCCCGCCGGAGCTCTCCGGCGACATCATGGACCGCGGCATCGTCCTCACCGGCGGCGGCGCCCTGCTGCGCGGGCTCGACGAGCGGCTGCGCCGGGAGACCGGCATGCCGATCCACATCGCCGAGGACCCGCTGGACAGCGTGGCGCTCGGCTCCGGGAAGTGCGTCGAGGAATTCGAGGCGCTCCAGCAGGTGCTGGACGCCCAGCCGCGCAGATGACGTAACTCTTCGATTCCGCCGTACGAGATGATCTCCTCTCGTGCGGCGGATCGTTGATATCGAGGCATAAGCTCCCACAAACGCAACTCCAATAAGAAGGGCACGGCCGCCGCACGTGAGGGACACACGAGAGAGCCGGCTGCTCCTGGTGCTGCTGATCGCCGTCGCGTTCGCGCTGATCACGGTCGACATCCGCGGCGGGGAGGACTCGCCGGTCGACGGTGCCCGCCAAGGCGCGGCCGCCGTGTTCGGCCCCATCGAGAACGGCGTGTCCGACGCGGTCGACCCGGTCGGCAACGCCGTCTCCGCCATCCGCGACTCCGGCGAGCGGCACGACCGGCTCGCCACGCTGGAGAAGGAGAACGCCGCCCTCAAGGCGAGACTCGGCAGCGACGACCGCAACTCCAGCCGCCTCAAGCAGCTCGACAAGATGCTGAAGATCGCCGGCGCGGGGCAGTACGGCATCAAGGGCGCCCAGGTCATCGCCATAGGAGCGGCCCAGGGCTTCTCCTGGACCATCACCGTGGACGTCGGCGCCGACGACGGCATCCGGCGCGACATGACCGTCCTCAACGGCGACGGACTGGTCGGCCGCGTCACCACCGTCGGCCCGAACACCGCCACCGTGCTCCTCGCCAACGACCCCGACTTCACCGTCGGCACCCGCATGGAGGCCAGCGACGAACTCGGCTTCGCCTCCGGACAGGGCGACCGCCCGCTGCGCGTCGAACTGCTCAACGGCAAGGCCGAGATCAAGAAGGGCGACCGCCTGGTCACCTTCGGCTCCCAGGCCGACAAGCCGTTCGTGCCCGGCGTCCCGGTCGGCGTCGTCTCCCGCGTCGACCCCTCCGGCGGCGACCTCACCCGCACCCTGTACGTCACGCCGTACGTCAGCTTCACCAAGCTCGACATCGTCGGCATCGTCGTCCAGGCCCCCAAGAAGGACCCGCGCGACACGGTGCTGCCCGCCAAACCGAAACCGACGCCCACGCCGACCGTGACGGTGACCGTCACCCCGTCCGCCAATGCGCCGGTCGACGGCGAGATCCAGCAAGAGCAGTAGGAGCTGTAGTCATGCGCGTCAACCGGATCCTGCTGTCCTCCGCCCTGATCGTGGTCGCCCTGGTGATCCAGGTGAGCGTCCTCGCCCGCCTCCACCTCCCCGGCGCCGTCCCCGACCTGCTGCTCCTGACCGTCCTCGGCCTGGCCCTCGTCTACGGCCATGTCGGCGGCGCCCTCGTCGGCTTCGCCGCCGGTCTCCTCGCCGACCTCGCCCCGCCCGCCGACCACGCCGCCGGGCGCTACGCCCTGGTCCTGTGCGTCATCGGCTACCTCGCGGGCCTCGCCAAACCGGAGAACGGCCGCCTCAAGTCGGCCACCGGACCCATGGTCGTCGTGGTCGCCGCGGCCATCGGCACCACCCTGCTGTACGCCGGTGTCGGCGCCCTCGTCGGCGACACCGCCGCCCGCCATGTCGGCCTTCCCAGCCTGCTGTTCACCGCCGCCCTGTACGACCTGCTGCTCGCCCCGTTCGTCGTCCCCGGCATCATGGCGCTCGCCCGCCGCGCCGAGAACGACCCGCTCGCCGAGGCCGGCTCGGCGGCCAAGTCGACGGACATCTCCTCCGGCTGGCTCTCCTCCGGCACGGGGCTGAAGATCGGTGGTCAGCGGGGCGGCCTGAGCGGCCTGAAGACCAAGGCACGCACCCGCACCGCGCGGGTCGGCCGCATCAAGGGGGTCAAGCGGCTGTGACCCCACGGGAGCCGGCGGACCGCGTTCACAGGTTCGCCGTATATGACACGTACACGCACTGAGAGGGGGCGGCAGCCGCAGTGACCAATATCCCCGAGACCGGACGGACCCCACGGGTCCAGATCCGCCTCGTCGTCATCCAGATCCTCGTGCTGTCCCTCCTCGGCACCCTCGGCGGCCGCCTCTGGTACCTCCAGATCCGCGAGGGCGACGCCTACGCCAAGGAAGCCTCCGGGAACCACGTCCAGCAGGTCGTCGAGCCCGCCGTGCGCGGCTCCATCCTGGACGCCCGCGGAGTGGCGCTGGCGGACAACGAGACCCGGCTCGTGGTCTCCGCCTCCCGCACCGACCTGCTGAAGATGAAGGACGACGGCAAGGCCGTCCTCACCAAGCTGGCCAAGGTCCTCGGCATGACCGCCAAGGACGTCATGCTCAAGGTCCGGCTCTGCGACGCCAAGACCCCGCAGCCCTGCTGGAACGGCTCGCCCTACCAGCCCATCCCCATCACCGACGAGGCCACCCCCAAGCAGGCCCTGCAGATCCGCGAGCGCGCCGAGGACTTCCCCGGCATCACCGCCGAGCCGGAGGCCGTGCGCCGCTACGCCGCCCCCGGCAAGTCCAACGCCGCCCAGGTCCTCGGCTACCTCTCCCCGGTCACCGACGAGGAGATCACCAAGGCCCAGAACACCGACTCGCCCTATCTGCGCTCCGACCAGGTCGGCCGCTCCGGCCTGGAGCGCGAGTACGACAAGGAACTGCGCGGCAAGGCGGGCGTCACCCGCTACGAGGTCGACAACCTCGGCCGGGTCATCGGCCAGGCCGAGGCCGACGAGGCCCAGCCCGGCGCCAACCTCGTCACCAGCATCGACGCCCGCGTCCAGCGGGTCGCGGAGTACGAGCTGAACGACGCGATGAAGGAAGCCCGCAAACAGTTCGACGACAACACCGGCGAGAACTACAAGGCCGACTCGGGCGCGGTCATCGTCATGGAGGCCAAGACCGGCCGCATCGTCGCGATGGCGTCCAACCCGACCTACGACCCGAACGCCTGGGTCGGCGGCATCTCCGCCAAGGACTACGCCAGGCTCACCGGCAAGAAGTCCAACTACCCGCTGCTGAACAGGGCCATACAGGGTCAGTCCGCGCCCGGCTCCACCTTCAAGGTGATCTCCACGGCCGCCGCCGTGGAGGCCGGCTACGACTTCGACGGCCGCTACCCGTGCACGAGTTCCTACTCGGTCGGCGGCCAGGTCTTCAAGAACTTCGAGTCGGAGAACTTCGGCCCCATCTCGCTCGGCCGGGCCCTGGAGGTCTCCTGCGACACCGTCTTCTACGGCCTCGCCCACCGGGAATGGCAGCGCGACGGCGGCATCAACCCGAAGAAGGGCGAGCCCAAGGACTACTTCTACAAGGCCGCCCACCAGTTCGGCCTCGGCAAGGAGACCGGCATCGACCTCCCCAACGAGGTCACCGGCCGCGTCCCCGACCGCCAGTGGAAGGAGTCCTACTGGGAGGCCAACAAGGACGCCTGGTGCAAGACCGGCAAGAAGGACGGCGACTACGTCCAGAAGATCGCCTACGAGAACTGCCTCGAAGGCAACAAGATGCGCGCCGGTGACGAGATCAACTACTCCATCGGCCAGGGCGACACCCTCGTCACCCCGATCCAGATGGCCACGATCTACGCGGCGATCTCGAACGGCGGCACCCTGTTCAACCCGACCGTCGGCAAGGCGATCGTCAGCGCCGACGGCAAGAAGGTCGACGAGATCAAGCCCTCCTCGCACGGCAGGCTGCCCATAAGCAGGACCACGCTCAGCAAGATGGACGAGGCCCTCGCGGGCGTCGCCACCCGCGGTACCGCCGCCTGGCGCTTCGCCCAGGTCGGCTGGCCGCAGGACAAGATCCCGATGCACGCCAAGACCGGTACCGCCGAGGTCTACGGCAAGCAGACGACGTCCTGGTTCGCCACGTACACCAAGGACTACTCGATCGTCATGACGATCTCCCAGGGTGGTACGGGCTCCGGCGCCTCCGGTCCCGCCGTCCGCAATATCTACGACGCGCTGTACGGCGTCTCCGACGACGGCACCATCGACAAGAAGAACGCCCTGCTGCCGACCCCTCAGAAGAGCCTGCCGAAGGTCCAGACGGACGGGACCATCAAGTCCCCGAAGATCGCCAAGGACCCGGCCAAGGACCAGCGGGCGAGCCAGGAGGGCGCGCCCGAGCCGGACGAGACACAGCAGGGCGCGACCGTGAACACGTCGACCGGCGGGAACCGTGACACCCGCAGGCGCCGCCGCAAGCGGGGAAACCGGAGGATGCTCACATGACCGGGGCCAACAGCTTCCAGGTCTCCGGGTACGGCCCCGCGCGCGCGGGCTGGACCCGGCTGCTGGCCCGCGACTCGCTCGCCCGCCGCCTCGACTGGCCGATACTGTTCTCGGCCCTCGCCCTGTCCATGATCGGCTCGGTCCTGGTCTTCTCGGCCACCCGCAACCGCACCGAGATCAACCAGGGCGACCCGTACTACTTCCTGATCCGGCACATCATGAACACCGGCATCGGGTTCGCCCTGATGATCGGCACGGTGTGGGTCGGCCACCGCACCCTGCGCACCGCCGTGCCCCTGCTGTACGGCCTCTCGCTCTTCCTGATCCTCATGGTGCTGACCCCGCTGGGCTCCACGGTCAACGGCGCCCACTCCTGGATCGTGCTCGGCGGCGGCTTCTCGCTCCAGCCCTCGGAGTTCGTGAAGATCACGATCATCCTCGGCATGGCGATGCTGCTCGCGGCCCGGGTCGACGCGGGCGACAAGCCCTACCCCGACCACCGCACGGTGCTCCAGGCCCTCGGCCTCGCCGCCGTACCGATGCTGATCGTGATGCTCATGCCCGACCTCGGGTCGGTCATGGTCATGGTCATCATCGTGCTCGGCGTGCTGCTCGCCTCCGGCGCCTCCAACCGGTGGGTCTTCGGACTGCTCGGCGCGGGCACGGCCGGCGCGCTCGCGGTATGGCAGCTCGGAGTGCTGGACGAGTACCAGATCGCCCGCTTCGCCGCCTTCGCCAACCCGAGCCTCGACCCGGCGGGCGTCGGCTACAACACCAACCAGGCCCGGATCGCCATCGGTTCGGGCGGACTGACGGGTGCGGGCCTCTTCCACGGCTCGCAGACCACCGGCCAGTTCGTCCCCGAACAGCAGACCGACTTCGTCTTCACCGTCGCCGGCGAGGAACTGGGCTTCGTCGGCGCGGGCCTGATCATCGTCCTGCTCGGGGTCGTCCTGTGGCGGGCCTGCCGGATCGCCCGCGAGACGACCGAGCTGTACGGCACGATCGTGGCCGCCGGCATCGTCGCCTGGTTCGCCTTCCAGTCCTTCGAGAACATCGGCATGACCCTCGGCATCATGCCGGTCACCGGTCTGCCGCTGCCGTTCGTCTCATACGGCGGGTCGTCGATGTTCGCAGTATGGGTGGCCATAGGGCTGCTGCAGTCGATCAAGGTGCAGCGGCCCATGTCGGCGTGACCGGGGCTGGGCCGGGTGGCCGTGGCCCACTGCCGGAACCCGGGGCCGACCACTAGATTCGAATCATGGCGGACACGAAGCGGGAGATCGAGCGCAAGTACGAGTCCGACGACAGCGGCCTGCCCGACCTGACCGCGGTCGCCGGGGTCGAGGCCGTCGTCGACAAGGGTGTCGCCCACTTGGACGCCACCTACTACGACACCCCTGACGAACGCCTCATGGCGTCCTCGGTCACCCTGCGCCGCCGCACCGGTGGCTCGGACGCGGGCTGGCACCTGAAGTTCCCCGTCTCCGAGGGCGTGCGCGACGAGATCCGCGCCCCGCTCTCCGACACCCTCCCCGACGAACTCGCCGCCCTGGTCCGCTCCCGCGTCCGGGACGTCGAGCTGCTGCCCGTGGTCCGGCTGCGCTCGGACCGCGATGTGCGCCACCTCCTCGACGCGGACGGGCAGTTGCTCGCCGAGGTCAGCGTCGACGCCGTGCACGCCGAGCGGCTCAGCGGCGGCGTCGGCGACGCCCAGTGGACCGAGATCGAGGTGGAACTCGCCGACGGCGGCGACCCGGCCTTCCTCGACAAGGTGGACAAGCGGCTGCGCAAGGCGGGCGTACGGCCCTCCGGCTCCTCCTCGAAGCTGGCCCGGGCCCTCGCGGAGACCGCGCCGAAGAAGAAGCGCCCCGGCACTGGGGACCCGGTGACCGCGGGCGACCACGTCCTCGCGTACGTCCGTACCCAGCGGGACGCGATCGTCGCGCTCGACCCGGCCGTCCGCCAGGACGCCGAGGACTCCGTGCACAGCATGCGCGTCGCCACCCGCCGGCTGCGCAGCACCTTCAAGTCGTACGGCAAGGTCCTCGACCGGGCCGTCACCGACCCGATCGGGGACGAACTGAAGTGGCTGGCCGGCGAGCTGGGCGTGGACCGGGACCGTGAGGTGCTCAGCCGGCGCCTGTCGGCGGCCCTCGACGAGGTGCCCGAAACGCTGGTCTCGGGGCCCGTGGCCGAGCGCCTGCGCGCCTGGGCCGGGAGCAGTCCCGGCGGGGCGAGCGCACGACTGATCGGGGTGCTGGACTCCCGTCGCCACCTCGCCCTGCTCGACACCCTGGACGCGCTGATCGCAAACCCGCCCCTGCTGAAGGCGGCCGGGAAGAAACCCCACAAGGTGATCGCCAAGGCCGTGCGGAAGGACTTCCGCAAGGTCGCCGGGCTCGTCGGCCGGGCCCTGGAGCTGGAGCCCGGCACCGACCGGGACAAGACGATGCACGAGGCCCGCAAGAAGGCCAAGCGCACCCGATACGCGGCGGAGGCGGCCCGCCCGGCCCTCGGCAAGCCGGCCAAGGCCATGGTCAAGTCCATGAAGGCACTCCAGAACCTGCTGGGGGAGCACCAGGACGGCGTGATGGCCCGGCAGACCCTGCGCGAGCTGTCCGCGGTCGCCCACGCGGCGGGGGAGAGCGCCTTCACGTACGGCCTGCTGTACGGGCGTGAGGAGCAGCGGGCGGCGGTGGTGGAGGCGGAACTGCCGGGGTTCTGGGACGGGATCAAGGGGGCGGCGGACGCCCTCTGAGCTTCCGGGCGTACAGGGGGTGCCCGCGACCGCGTTACGCTAGATGGTCACCCCTGTCCGTCCATGGAAGTGCGAGATGTCAGCCGAAACCGCCGCGTCGGTGTTCCCGCAGCTCGAAGCTCTGCTCCCGCATGTGCAGAAGCCGATCCAGTACGTCGGCGGTGAGCTCAACTCCACCGTCAAGCCGTGGGAGTCCTGCGACGTCCGCTGGGCACTGATGTACCCGGACGCCTACGAGGTCGGCCTGCCCAACCAGGGCGTCATGATCCTCTACGAGGTCCTGAACGAGCAGGAGGGCGTCCTCGCCGAGCGCACCTACAGCGTGTGGCCGGACCTGGAGGCGCTGATGCGCGAGCACCGGGTCCCGCAGTTCACGGTGGACAGCCACCGGCCGGTGGGCGCCTTCGACGTGTTCGGCCTGTCCTTCTCCACGGAGCTCGGCTACACCAACATGCTCACCGCCCTCGACCTGGCGGGCATCCCGCTGGAGTCGAAGGACCGCGGCCTCGACGACCCGATCGTGCTGGCCGGCGGCCACGCGGCCTTCAACCCCGAGCCGATCGCGGACTTCATCGACGCGGCGATCATCGGCGACGGCGAGCAGGCCGTGCTCGACATGACGCAGATCATCCGCGAGTGGAAGGCGGAGGGCCGGCCGGGCGGGCGCGAGGAGGTCCTCTTCCGCCTCGCGAAGACCGGCTCGGTGTACATCCCGGCGTTCTACGACGTCGAGTACCTCCCCGACCGCCGTATCGCCCGCGTGGTCCCCAACAAGTCGGGCGTCCCGTGGCGCGTGTCCAAGCACACGGTCATGGACCTGGACGAGTGGCCCTACCCGAAGCAGCCCCTCGTCCCCCTCGCGGAGACCGTCCACGAACGCATGTCCGTGGAGATCTTCCGAGGCTGCACCCGAGGCTGCCGCTTCTGCCAGGCGGGCATGATCACCCGCCCGGTCCGCGAGCGCTCCATCACGGGCATCGGCGACATGGTCGAGAAGGGCCTGAAGGCGACGGGCTTCGAGGAGGTGGGCCTCCTCTCCCTGTCCTCGGCGGACCACTCCGAGATCGGCGACATCGCGAAGGGCCTGGCGGACCGGTACGAGGAGGACAAGATCGGCCTGTCCCTCCCCTCCACCCGCGTGGACGCCTTCAACGTCGACCTGGCGAACGAGCTGACCCGCAACGGCCGCCGCTCGGGCCTCACCTTCGCCCCCGAGGGCGGCTCCGAGCGCATGCGCAAGGTCATCAACAAGATGGTCTCGGAGGACGACCTCATCCGCACGGTCTCTACGGCGTACGGCAACGGCTGGCGCCAGGTCAAGCTGTACTTCATGTGCGGCCTGCCCACGGAGACCGACGAGGACGTCCTCCAGATCGCCGACATGGCCACGAAGGTGATCGCCGAGGGCCGCAAGGTCTCCGGCCAGAACGACATCCGCTGCACGGTCTCGATCGGCGGCTTCGTCCCCAAGCCCCACACCCCCTTCCAGTGGGCCCCGCAGCTCTCCGCCGAGGAGACGGACGCCCGGCTTCAGAAGCTCCGCGACAAGATCCGCGGCGACAAGAAGTACGGCCGCTCGATCGGCTTCCGCTACCACGACGGCAAGCCGGGCATCGTGGAGGGCCTGCTGTCGCGGGGTGACAGGAGGGTGGGCGCGGTGATCCGCGCCGTCTACGAGGACGGCGGCCGCTTCGACGGCTGGCGCGAGCACTTCTCCTACGACCGCTGGATGGCCTGCGCCGACAAGACGCTGCCCGCGTTCGGTGTGGACGTCGACTGGTACACGACCCGCGAGAAGACGTACGAGGAGGTCCTCCCCTGGGACCACCTGGACTCCGGCCTCGACAAGGACTGGCTCTGGGAGGACTGGCAGGACGCCCTCGACGAGACGGAGGTCGAGGACTGCCGGTGGACGCCTTGCTTCGACTGCGGGGTGTGTCCGCAGATGGACACGCACATCCAGATCGGCCCCACGGGCAAGAAGCTGCTGCCTCTCACGGTGAAGAACGCCGCGCCGGCGCCCGCTGCGAGTGGTCACTCTCACTGACGTGAGCGAGGCGGCGCGGCACATGGGGATGCCCGGAGGACGGCAGCGAGGATGACTCCGCTGCCGTCCTGAGGGCCCGAGGAGTTGCGAGCCGGGGAAGGGCCCCGGACTTGGCGGCTGTCCCCTGAGCGGCTGCTCTCGGCTCGCGGCATTCCCCGTGGCTTCCTAGCGTGGCGATATCCGCTACGGAGGAGGCGCCATGTCAGCCAGCGAGCCACCTGGGGGCGGTTCTCGGTGGGGGAGTCCGGGCCAAGCCTCTCCCCCTCCCGGGCAGTGGGCATCGCCCCCTGGGCCACCGCCGAAGAAGCGGCGAGGCCGTGGCTGTCTCTGGGGATGTCTCGGTGCCTTGGCCGCGGTGGTCGTCATCGTCATCGTCGTGCTGGTGGCCGCGTCGGGGGACAAGGACGAGAGCACCACTGCTGCGCCCAGTGCGACGCCCACCGCGAAGACGCGGCAGGGGCAGACAAGGGAACCCGCAGGGGAACGAGCCGACCTCGTCAGTTTCCAGCTCGACGACCGCTCCCAAGCCGGCTTCAGCGACATCTGGATCGTCTGGACGATCAAGAACAGCAGTAGTGAGAAGTCCAACTACACCTGGGACTGGGAGGCGGTCGACGCCGACGGCACTCGTGTGGAGGACGGTTCGCAGTTCGAGAACAATGTGCAACCCGGCCAGACGGCCCGGGGCGAGTACTTCACGACGCTCAAGAGCGTGAAGGGCATCAAGCTCAACGTCACCAGCTTCGACCGCACTGCCGGCTACTGAACCGAGTTCTGCGTTTGACGGTGGGCTGCCGTGGGGTTGCACTGGATCTATGGATGCTGCGGTACTCCGTCCTAGGGAGAGCAGCGATGTCGACCATGGAAACGTTCAACCTTCTGCAGCCGTACAAGATCGCTGACGAGACGTTCGTCATCCCGTGGGCCCTCGACGCTCCGCCGGTCGGTCACTTTCCGATGAACTCGATGGTGATCCGGGGGGCCGAACCGGTCCTCGTCGACACCGGGGCGCCCGCGGTGCGCTCCCAGTGGCTGGAGGCGGCCTGGTCCGTCGTGGATCCCCTGGACGTGCGGTGGATCTTCCTCACCCATGACGACCGCGATCACGCCGGCAATCTCCTGCCGGTCCTCGCCGAGTGCCCGAACGCGACCCTGCTGACGACGTGGTTCTCCATCGGCCGCATGGCCGAGGAGTGGGAGACCCCCGTCAACCGGTGCCGCTTCATGACCGACGGCGACACGATCGACGCGGGCGACCGCACCCTGGTCGCCAAACGACCGCCCCTGTACGACAACCCCACGACCCGCGCCCTCTTCGACGCGAAGACCAGCGTCCTGTGGGCCGTGGACACCTTCGCCACGAACGTGCCTACCCCGGTGCCGGACGTGGCGGCGCTGTCCGCGGACGACTTCCGCGACGGTCAACTCTTCGGCGGACGGCTTGTCTCCCCCTGGGTCGCGTTGCTGGACACCCTGAAGTTCCGGACGGTCGTGGACGACTTCCAGCGCCTGAACGCCGAGGTCATCGCCGGCTGCCATACGCCGATCCTGCGCGGGTCCAAGATCTTCGAGGCCTACGACCTCCTCCGCGGGCTGCCCGAGGTCCCGCCGTGGGCGGAGTTCACCCAGGCCGACCTGGACCAGTGGATGGCGGTCGCGGAGAGTTCGGTGCCGGCGGAACAACCGCGACCGTCGGGGACGTGACGCGCCGGTCTCAGGCGGTGTCGTCCCGGTCCGGGCCGTAGAGTGCCGCGATGTCCTTGGAGGTCGCCCAGCGGCTGTAGGTGGGGGACTGGGGCCAGCCTTCGGGGGAGTCCTGCCATTCCTCCTGGCGGCCGTAGGGGAGGAGGTCGATCAGGGCGAAGGTGTGGCTCAGTTGCTCGGTGCCGCGGCCGTCGGTGTGCCAGGTGCGGTAGACGGTGTCGCCGTCGCGCAGGAAGACGTTGACCGCGAATCCTCCGCCGGGCGGGGCGCCTACGTCGGTCCCGAAGGGGCTGTCGGCGGTCGAGTACCACGTCATCCTGTTGCCCACCCGCTGCTTGTAGGCGAGGGCTTCCTGGATCGGGCCCTGGGTGACGACGACGAACCGCGCGTCGTAGCTGTCCAGGAACTCCAGACGGGTGTACTGCGAGGTGAAGCCGGTGCAGCCAGGGCACTGCCACTCCTGGCCGGCGGTCCACATGTGGTGGTAGACGATCAGTTGCCGCTCGCCCTCGAAGACGTCAGCCAGTCGTACGGGGCCGTCCTCGCCCTCCAGTGTGTAGTCGGGCATCTCGACCATCGGCAGGCGGCGGCGCTGGGCCGCGATGGCGTCGAGCTCCCGCGTCGCGGCCTTCTCCCGGGCTCGCAGTTCCGCGAGCCGGTGCTCCCACGTCGCGGTGTCGACGACGGGAGGCAGTGCGTGTGCGGTCATGGGGTCTCCTCGCAGGGTGCGTCACACGGTTTTGTCCTGTGCGGAGGCAGACCTCGCCGGGCTTCGGAACTCATCGGTCGGGAGAGGGATGGACCGCTGCGTTCGTGGCCCATCCCTCTCGCCGTCTCGCTCCCGGCAGCCGCTACTTGCTCGCGGCGAAGCGCATCAGGGCCAGTTCGTCGCCCTGCTTGATCTTGCCGGTGGAGTTGATGACCTCGAGCTTCCAGGTGGTGCCGACCCGGACCGCCTTGGCGACCGCGCAGCCGTTGTCCTGGGTGAGCATGCTCGGCCAGATGTCGGCGACCTGCTGGGAGCTGCCGCCGGTGGCGTCGTACACCTTGAAGCTGATGTTGCGGGCCTTCTGGAAGGAGCTGCCCTTCTTGTAGGCGGCGGCGACGAAGACGATCGACGTGATGTGCGGCGGGATCTTCGCGAACTCGACGGTGACCGTCTCGTCGTCGCCGTCCCCGTGGCCGGTCTGGTTGTCGCCGCTGTGCAGCAGGGAGCCGTTGCCGATGGGGTCGAGCGAGTCCAGGCCCGCCAGGCGCACCGGGTCGCCGTCGTGCATGGCGATGGCGATCAGGTCGAGGTCGGTGCCGGTCTTGCGGCGGAGCTTGCCGATCACCCCACCGCTGGCGCCCGCCGTGGGGTCCCAGGAGACCCCTATGGACAGATGGGTCACGCCGTCCAGGTCGGCGGGGCCGTCTTCCTTCGTAAGCGTAATCATGGGGCCCATAGTGCACGGGCACTCACCGAGGTCCCAGGGCAGGCCGCGGCTGACCCCGCGTCACGTCGCCTGCCCGTCCGCCGTCAACTGGGCGTCGCCCGGGCCCTGGTCACCCGTGACACCGCCGGCACCGCGTCTCGTAAGGTGATCGAGGCCAGTGGGGGAGCATGCGAGGACCGGCGCGACGTAAAGCAGCGGTACTGCATCCGTACGGGGAACTGAGGCGTCTACGTCGTTATGGACCTGGAGAAGCAGCCCGCGCCGCAGGCGTCCCCGCCCGAGGGATGTCTCACTGTCGCGATTCGCATCCCCGTACGCATCGTCGTGCTCGTGCTGGTAGTGCCCGTGCGGATCGTGTGGGACGCGTTCGTGGTCCTGGGGCGCTTCCTGAGGGACAGCGTGCTGCGGCCGCTGTGGCGGGCGCTGGTTGTCTGGCCCTGCGCGGCCGTGTGGCGGTACCTGGTCGTGCCGCTCGCCAAGGCGGTCGGCCGGCTCGGCAAGGTGCTTCTCGTCATCCCCCTGGTGTGGCTGTACCGGTCGGTCCTGACACCGCTCGGGCACGGTGTCGTGTGGGTCGTGCGGGGGATCGTGGCCGGACTCACATGGGTGTACGCGCGCGTGCTCACTCCGGTCGGGCACGGGTTCGTGTGGCTCCTCAGGGGCGTGGGCGCCGGGCTCCTCTGGATCGGCACGATGACCGGGCGGGGCGTCGCGTGGGTCGTGCGGGGGATCGTGGCCGGACTCACATGGGTGTACGCGCGCATGTTCACTCCGGTCGGGCACGGGATCGTGTGGCTCCTCACGGGCGTCGGGGCCGTGCTCCTGTGGATCTTCAAGGGCGTCGGAGCCGTGCTCCTGTGGGTCTTCACGCCGGTCGGGCGGGCGATCGTCTGGTGCGCCAGGGGGCTCGCGTGGCTGGCGAGCGCCCTCGTCACCGGCATCGGGCTCGCCCTGTACTGGATCGCCCGCGTCCTGCTCGTCCTGCCCGCCCTCGCCCTGTGGCGCTGGGTCCTGGCGCCCGTGGGCAGGGTCCTCGCCGTCGTCGGCCGGGAGGTGTGGGACGCGCTCGGGCACGCCTGGCGGATCGCCGGGCACATCTCCCTCGCCGTCGGCCGGTTCCTCGCGACCCTCTTCCGGTGGATCTTCGTCGAGCCGGTGCGCTGGGTGTACCGCGAGGTTCTGACCCCCGTGGGGCACCTGGTCCGGGACGTGGTGTTGCGGCCCGTCGCCGAGGCCGCGCGCAGTGTGGGCCGCATCACCCGGGCCACGCTCGCCTCCGCCCGGCAGTCCGTCCGGGAGGCCCGTGCCGACTTCCGGCGCGTGCTCTTCGGCGAACCCCGTCAGAGGGAAGCGGTGGCCCGGCGGGAACCGACCGCCGCCGACACACGTACTCTTGGTAGTAGTACGACCGCACTCACGAAGGACTGAGCGACACTGGGCAAGCGACAGCCCGAAGGCCCGCCGCCCGCACCGGCGGTGCAGCGCATCCGACTGCGCTACACCAAGCGCGGCCGCCTCCGGTTCACCAGCCACCGTGACTTCCAGCGCGCCTTCGAACGGGCGTTGCGCCGAGCCGAGGTGCCCATGGCGTACTCGGCGGGGTTCACACCGCATCCGAAGGTGTCGTACGCCAATGCCGCACCCACCGGCACGGGCAGTGAGGCGGAGTACCTGGAGATCGCGCTCACGCAGGCGCGCGACCCGGAGAAGCTCCGGCTCCTCCTCGACGAGTCGCTGCCCACCGGGCTCGACATCGTCGACGCGGTCGAGGCCCGGACCTCGGGACTCGCCGACCGGCTCACCGCTTCCGTGTGGGAGCTCAGGCTGGACGGCGTGGACCCGGCCGAGGCCGAGCGCGCGGTCGCCGCGTTCAACACCGCCGAGGCGGTCGAGGTCCAGCGCACCACCAAGAACGGCCTGAGGACCTTCGACGCCCGCCCCGCGGTCGTACACCTCGAAACGCACAGCGAACCTGCTGATAGGCCGAGCGACCAGCCCTGTGCGATACTGCGGCTGGTTGTTCGGCACGTGACGCCTGCCGTACGACCCGACGACGTCCTGTCCGGTCTCCGCGCCGTGGCCGACCTGGCGCCGCCGGTCCCCGCAGCGGTGACCAGGCTGGCGCAGGGGCTGCTCGATGAAGAGACCGGCACGGTGACCGACCCGCTCGCGCCCGACCGCGAGGCAGTCGAGGCCCACTCAACGGCCGAACCGACTGCCGCCGCGAAGGCGTCGGCGTAAGGAAGGTCCCGCGAAGGACGGGCGTCGTAGCGCAGCCCTCGGACTCGGGAGCCACCTGGGTCGGGCAGCGCACCGACCACAAGACTTTCGCCAGGCCGTACCCAACAAGGGCGTACGGAACCGGCGAGACAGGACACAGAGAGCTCCCGTGCGGCGCCCGCGCCCCGGACGGCGGCACCGCGCATCGCGCGAGCCGCGGACGTCACCGGCATCCTCGCCGGACCAGGCGCGGCGCCCGGGAGCCTGACGGGAGACAAGCCCGCATGCTCGAACCGACCGAACCCATCGAGGGTTCCGAACAGAACACCCCCAGCGACACCCTGCCGCCGCGTCGTCGGCGCCGTGCCGCGTCCAGGCCGGCGGGACCGCCGGTCGCCGCCGCCCCGGGCGGCGAGGAGGTCGTCGCTCCGGCCATACCGGCCGCGGAGGCGGAGGACCTCGTCACGGACGAGGAGGAGAAGCTCGACGAGAACGTCGGGTCCGCCGAGAGCCCCGAGGCTCAGGAGCCGGCCGCGCCCGCCGCGCGTCCGCGTCGGCGTGCGACCCGCCGGGCGTCCGCCCCTGCCGGGGCACCCGCGGCGGCCGAGGCCGCCGAGACCGTACTGCCGGTGGTCGCCGCCGAGGCGCCCGCCGAGACCGCGGCCGCGGACAGCGCGCCCGCCGTCGAGACCGAGGACGCGGCTCCGCCCGCCGCCCGCAGCCGTCGGCGCGCGACCCGTCGGGTGACCGCGCCCGCCGCCGCCCCCGCGGCCGACGAGTCCGCCGGTACCGAGGCGCCGGCGGCCGCCGAGACGCCCGCCGCGGCCGAGACCGCCGACGAGGCACCCGCCGCCGAGACCGCCGCGCCCGCCGGGCGTACGCGTCGCCGTGCCTCGCGACGGGCCGCCGCGCCCGCCGGTGCTCCGGAGGCCGCGGAAGCCCCGGAGACCGTCGAGGCGGCGCCCGCCGCCGAGGTCGTCGAGACCGCCGAGCCGGTGGCCGCTGAAGCGCCCGCCGAGACCGCCGCGCCCGCCGGGCGCACGCGTCGCCGTGCCACGCGTCGCGTCGCCGCGCCCGCCGGTGCCCCCGAGAGCGAGACCGTCGAGGCCGCCCCGTCCGAGCCGGCTGCCGAGGCCCCCGCCGTGCAGGAGCCCGCCGCCGAGGCCCCCGTCGAGGAGGCCGCCCCGCGCCGTACCCGTCGTCGGTCCGTCCGTCAGGCCGCCACCGGGTTCTCCGAGCCCGCGCGGCGCGGTGCCGGTGCCGGTGCCGACGACGAGGACGGCTCGCCGCGCCGGCCCGCGCGGCCCGCGGTCGCCGTGTTCCAGGCTCCCGTCTTCACCGAGCCGCAGTTCCAGACCCCGCAGCGGGCCGCCGCCGAGGCCGCCGCGGAGGCGGAGGCCGGGCAGAGCGAGCCGGCCGAGGCCGTCGCGTCCGCCGAGCCGGTCGAGGAGATCGCCGAGGAGCAGACCGGGTCGCGGCGTCGCCGCCGGCGCCGGGGCGCCGCCGACGAGCCCGAGGTGCGGGAGACCGTTGCCGAGACCGTCGTGGAGGAAGAGGAGACGGACGACGTCGAGGACTCCGTCGAGGAGGACGAGGCCGAGGAGACCGGGTCGCGGCGCCGCCGTCGGCGCGGTGGCCGTCGCCGTCGCCGGGGCGAGTCCGCCGACGCGTCCGGTGACGAGTACTCCGAGGACTCCGCGGACTCCGACGAGTCCGCCGCCGAGGAGACCGGGCGCTCCGCGCAGGACGAGGACGACGCCGAGCAGGACGACGAGGACGACGAGGACGCCCGTTCGGACGAGTCCGGCGGCTCCAGCGCCAGCAGCCGTCGCCGCCGTCGCCGCAGGCGCCGGGCCGGTGACTCCTCCGTCGACACCGAGCCCGGTGACGGCGACCCCGAGCGGACCGTGGTCAAGGTGCGCGAGCCGCGCGCGAAGGCCGAGCCGTCCGACGAGGTGCAGTCCATCAAGGGCTCCACGCGTCTGGAGGCCAAGAAGCAGCGTCGCCGTGAGGGCCGCGAGCAGGGCCGCCGCCGCGTCCCGATCATCACCGAGGCCGAGTTCCTGGCGCGCCGTGAGGCCGTCGAGCGTGTGATGGTCGTCCGGCAGAGCGGTGAGCGCACCCAGATCGGCGTCCTCGAGGACGGTGTGCTCGTCGAGCACTACGTCAACAAGGAGCAGGCCACCTCGTACGTCGGCAACGTCTACCTGGGCAAGGTCCAGAACGTGCTGCCGTCGATGGAGGCCGCCTTCATCGACATCGGCAAGGGCCGCAACGCGGTGCTGTACGCCGGTGAGGTCAACTTCGAGGCGCTCGGCATGGCCAACGGGCCGCGCCGCATCGAGTCCGCGCTCAAGTCCGGCCAGCCCGTGCTCGTCCAGGTCACCAAGGACCCGATCGGACACAAGGGCGCGCGTCTGACCAGCCAGGTCTCCCTCCCGGGCCGCTACCTCGTGTACGTCCCCGAGGGCTCCATGACCGGCATCAGCCGCAAGCTGCCCGACACCGAGCGGGCGCGTCTGAAGACCATCCTCAAGAAGATCGTCCCCGAGGACGCGGGCGTCATCGTGCGCACCGCCGCCGAGGGCGCGAGCGAGGACGAGCTGCGCCGCGACGTCGAGCGGCTCCAGGCGCAGTGGGAGGACATCCAGCGGAAGGCCAAGAGCGGCAACGCCCCGACGCTGCTCTACGGCGAGCCGGACATGACCGTCCGGGTCGTCCGCGACATCTTCAACGAGGACTTCTCCAAGGTCGTCGTCAGCGGTGACGAGGGCTGGGAGACCATCCACGGATACGTCTCGCACGTCGCGCCCGACCTGGCCGACCGGCTCCAGAAGTGGACCTCCGAGGTCGACGTCTTCGCCACGTACCGGATCGACGAGCAGCTCGCCAAGGCGCTGGACCGCAAGGTCTGGCTGCCCAGCGGCGGTTCGCTGGTGATCGACCGGACCGAGGCGATGGTCGTCGTCGACGTCAACACCGGCAAGTTCACCGGCCAGGGCGGCAACCTGGAGGAGACGGTCACCAGGAACAACCTGGAGGCGGCCGAGGAGATCGTGCGTCAGCTCAGGCTGCGCGACCTCGGCGGCATCATCGTCATCGACTTCATCGACATGGTCCTGGAGTCCAACCGGGACCTGGTGCTCCGGCGTCTGCTGGAGTGCCTGGGCCGGGACCGGACCAAGCACCAGGTCGCCGAGGTGACCTCGCTGGGCCTGGTCCAGATGACCCGCAAGCGGGTCGGCCAAGGCCTGCTGGAGTCCTTCTCGGAGACCTGCGTCCACTGCAACGGCCGCGGTGTCATCGTGCACATGGAGACGCCGACCTCCGCCGGTGGCGGCGGCAAGCGCAAGAAGCGCGGGCGCGGTGGCGACGGGCACGAGCACACCCACGAGGCCGTGGCCGCCGTGGAGGCGCCGGAGGACATCGAGGTCGAGACCGAGGCGGAGCTCGCCGCCGAGGTGGCCGAGCCGATCGCGCTCACGCCCGTCGAGTTCGCCCCGGACGAGGAGCTGTACAGCAGCGTCGCCGAGGCGGAGGCCGCGGCCACGCGTGGGCGTGGCCGCCGTAGGGCGGGCCGCCGGGCGTCGGCTCCGGCCGGTGCCCCGCGCGGTGGCGGGTCGAGCAGGTCGGGGGGTGCCGAGGCGTCGGCCGACCAGGAGAGCCCGGTGTCCGAGGACGTCGAGGTCCCGACCGCCCAGGCCGTGTCGGCCGAGGTGGAGGCCGAGCGTCCGGTGCAGCCGGAGTCGGCCGCCGAAGCCCAGGCCGAGCCGGTCGCGGCGGAGGACCCGGTGGTCGAGGCCGCGTCGGCCGCGCCCGAGCCCGCTGCCGACGAGGCCGCCCCCAAGGGCCGTACGCGGCGCCGGGCGACCCGCAGGGCGTCGGCCCCGGCCGGTTCCCCGGCGGGTGCCGAGGCGGCCGTGGTGACGGTCGCCGAGGTCGCGCCGGTGGTCGAGGCGCCGACCGAGGAGGCCCCGGTGGCCGCTTCGGCCGAGCCGGAGCCCGAGGCGGTCCCCGAGAGCGCCGCGCCGGCCCGTCCGCGCCGCCGTGCCGTCCGCAAGGCCACCGCGCCCACCGCGTCCGAGGAGGCGGCCGTCGTGGTCGTGCCCGCGGCCGAGGCGCCGGCCGACGCGGAGGAGCCCGCCGAGGAGGCGGCTCCGGCCAAGAAGACGGCCCGCAAGACGGCCAAGAAGGCCACGGCGAAGAAGGCGACGGCCAAGAAGACCGTCGCCAAGAAGACGGTCGCGAAGAAGACCGCCGCCAAGAAGACGACCGCGAAGAAGGCCACGTCGAAGAAGACGGTGGCGGCCGAGCAGCAGCCGCAGCGCTCCGTCTCCACTCCGGCCGACGAGGCCTGACGGACGGTCACCGCATAATTTCGGCCGTCTGAAGATCGAAATCCGCTCCTGGTTCGCCGGGAGCGGATTTCGTGATTCTGTGGGTATTGCGTCCGACGGAAAGTTGTCAACCGGTGATCGATCGTGTGAATGGCCGGTGAATCCCCGGCCTGACCCCAGGGTTATGATGTGAGCCGAGATTGACGCTTAATTTAGACAAATAGGGAATTTCGTGAAGGCTCTCGTGCTCTCCGGGGGAGCGGGCACCCGCCTCCGCCCGATCACCCACACCTCCGCCAAGCAGTTGGTGCCGGTCGCCAACAAGCCGGTGCTGTTCTACGGCCTGGAGGCGATCGCCGAGGCCGGGATCAGTGAGGTCGGCATCGTCGTCGGCGACACCGCGGACGAGATCCGTGAGGCGGTCGGCGACGGCTCCCAGTTCGGCATCAAGGTCACCTACATCCCGCAGGACGCGCCGCTGGGCCTCGCCCACGCCGTCCTCATCGCGCAGGAGTTCCTCGGCGACGAGGACTTCGTCATGTACCTCGGCGACAACTTCATCGTCGGTGGCATCACCGGTCTGGTGGACGAGTTCCGCGCCGAGCGGCCCGACGCGCAGATCCTGCTGACCCGCGTCCCCAACCCCACCTCCTTCGGTGTCGCCGAACTCGACGCCGACGGCCGGGTCGTGGGCCTGGAGGAGAAGCCGAAGCAGCCCAAGAGCGACCTCGCCCTCGTCGGCGTCTACCTCTTCACCCCGGCCATCCACGAGGCCGTCCGCTCCATCGAGCCGTCCTGGCGCGGCGAGCTGGAGATCACCCACGCGATCCAGTGGCTGATCGACCAGCAGCGTGACGTCCGCTCCACGACCATCTCCGGCTACTGGAAGGACACCGGCAACGTCACCGACATGCTGGAGGTCAACCGGTCGGTCCTGGAGACCGTCGAGCCGGTGGTCGAGGGCACGGTCGACGAGTCCAGCGAGATCATCGGCCGGGTCCGCGTCGAGGCCGGGGCCAGCGTCAGTGGCAGCCGGATCGTCGGTCCTGCCATCATCGGTGCCGGCACGGTGGTCAACGACGCCTACATCGGTCCGTTCACGTCCGTCTCCGAGGACTGCCGGATCGAGGACAGCGAAATCGAGTACTCCATCGTGCTGCGCGGCTCCTCCGTGACCGGCGTGCGCCGCGTGGAGGCCTCGCTCATCGGACGTGACGTCGAGGTCACGCCCGCGCCCCGTAACCCCAAGGCACACCGGCTCGTGCTCGGTGATCACAGCAAGGTGCAGATCTCTTCATGACCACTCGGATTCTGGTGACCGGCGGCGCCGGCTTCATCGGCTCGCACTACGTCCGTACCGTGCTCGGCCCCCAGGGCCCCGGTGACGTCTCGATCACCGTCCTGGACAAGCTGACCTACGCGGGCAACCCGGCCAACCTCGACGAGGTGCGCGAGCACCCGGGCTTCGCCTTCGTGCAGGGCGACATCTGCGACCCCGAGCTGGTCGGCAAGCTGATGGCCGAGCACGACCAGGTGGTGCACTTCGCCGCCGAGTCGCACGTGGACCGTTCCATCGACGGCGGCGCCGAGTTCGTGCGCACCAACGTGGTCGGCACCCACACGCTGATCGACGCGGCCCACCGCGCGGGCATCAAGACCTTCGTGCACATCTCCACCGACGAGGTCTACGGCTCGATCAACGAGGGCTCCTGGCCCGAGACGCACCCGCTGGAGCCCAACTCGCCGTACTCCTCGGCGAAGGCGTCCAGCGACCTGATCGCGCTGTCGTACCACCGCACCCACGGCCTGGACGTGCGCGTGACCCGCTGCTCCAACAACTACGGGCACCACCACTTCCCCGAGAAGGTCATCCCGCTGTTCGTGACCAACCTCCTCGACGGCAAGAAGGTCCCGCTGTACGGCGACGGCGGCAACGTCCGCGACTGGCTGCACATCGACGACCACGTCCAGGGCATCGAGCTGGTGCGCACCAAGGGCCGCGCGGGCGAGGTCTACAACATCGGCGGCGGCACCGAGCTCTCCAACAAGGAGCTCACCGGGCTGCTGCTGAAGGCCTGCGGCGCCGACTGGGAGACCAGCGTCGAGTACGTCGAGGACCGCAAGGGCCACGACCGCCGCTACTCCGTCGACTGCACGAAGATCCGCGAGGAGCTCGGCTACGAGCCCCGCAAGAGCTTCGAGCAGGGCCTCGCCGAGACCGTGCAGTGGTACCGCGACAACCGCGCCTGGTGGGAGCCGCTGAAGGAGCGGGCCGCGCTGTGACCGACAACCGCACCTGGCTGGTCACGGGCGCGGGCGGCATGCTGGGCCAGGACGTCCTGGCCCGGCTCGCCCAGTCGGGGGAGCGGTTCGTCGCCCTCGACCGCAAGGCGCTGGACCTCACCGACGCCGACGCGGTGAGCGCGGCTCTCGAAGAGCACCGGCCCGCCGTGGTCGTCAACTGCGCCGCCTGGACGGCCGTCGACGACGCCGAGACCCGTGAGGACGAGGCGCTCGCCATCAACGGCGACGGGCCGCGCCACCTCGCCGATGCCTGCGCCCGCACCGGGGCCGTCCTCCTGCACGTCTCCACGGACTACGTCTTCGCCGGGGACGCCACCACGCCGTACGCCGAGGACGCGCCCACCGCGCCCCGCAGCGCCTACGGCCGCACCAAGCTGGCCGGGGAGCAGGCGGTCCTCGGATTCGAGCGCGGTTACGTCGTCCGCACCGCCTGGCTCTACGGCACCGGCGGCCCGAACTTCGTCCGCACGATGATCAAGCTGGAAGGCGTCAAGGACACCCTCGACGTCGTCGACGACCAGCGCGGCCAGCCCACCTGGAGCGCCGATCTCGCGGGCCTGCTGGTCGACTTGGGCCTCGGCGCCCTCGCCGGCACCGCCCCGGCCGGCGTCTACCACGGCACCAACTCCGGCGAGACCACCTGGCACGGCTTCACCCAGGAGATCTTCCGGCTGCTCGGCACCGACCCGGACCGGGTCCGCCCCACCACCAGCGAGGCCTTCGTGCGCCCCGCGCCCCGCCCCGCCTACAGCGTCCTCGGTCACGGCCGGTTCGCCGAAGCCGGCATCGAGCCGCTGCGCGACTGGCGCACGGCCCTCACCGAGGCCTTCCCGGAGATCCACCGGGTCCATCTGAAGGAGAACACGGCGTGACGGTCAAGGTCAGCGTCGTCATCGCGGTCTACAACCCCGGCAAATACGTCGAGGACTGCATCACGGGCCTGCTCCGGCAGAGCCTGACCCCGGACGAGTTCGAGGTCTTCTTCGTCAACGACGGCTCCACCGACGAGACGCCGGCCCGCCTGGACCAGCTCGCCGCCGAGCACCCGCACTTCCACGTCATCCACCAGGAGTCCTCCGGCTGGTCGGGCAAGCCCCGCAACACCGGCATCGACGCCGCCCGGGGCGAGTACGTCATGTTCGTCGACCACGACGACTGGCTCGGCGACGAGGCCCTGGAGCGGATGTACGACTACGGCAAGGCCAACGAGGCCGACGTGGTCGTGGGCAAGATGGCGGGCATCGGCCGCCCGGTCCCGCAGGAGCTGTTCCGGGTCAACCGGCCGCGCGCCACCGTGGAGAACGCGCCGCTGATCGACAGCCTCACCCCGCACAAGATGTTCCGGCGCGAGTTCCTCAACGAGCACGGCATGCGCTTCAAGGAGGGCCGCCGTCGCCTCGAGGACCACGTCTTCGTCGCCGAGGCCTACCTGCGCGCGAAGAGCGTCGCCGTGCTCAGCGACTACCTGTGCTACTACCACATCACCCGTGACGACGGCTCCAACGCCGGCTTCCAGCGCTTCGACCCGGTGGGCTACTTCGGCAACCTGCGCGAGGCCCTCGACGTCGTCGAGTCGCTGACCGAGCCCGGCGCGCTGCGCGACAAGCTGTTCAGCCGCTGGCTGCGCAACGAGATGGTCGAGCGGCTGCGCGGCCAGCGCCTGCTCAAGCTCCCCGAGGACTACGCCGAGGAGCTGTACACCGAGATCCACAAGGTGGTCACCGAGCGCTTCGGCCCCGGTGTCGTCGCCCGCCTCGGCCTCACCCAGAAGGTCGTCGCCGGGCTGGTCTTCGCCGACCGCTACCAGGACATCCGCACGCTCGCCGAGTGGGAGGCCGGGATCAAGCCCACCGGCAGCCTCACCTCCCTGGAGTGGCAGGACGGCACGCTGCACGTCGGCTTCGACTCCGAACTGCACAACGACGGCGAGCCGATGACCTTCCGCCGGGAGGGCGAGCGCCGGCTGCTCGGTCTGCCGCTGTCGGACGAGGCGCTGAAGGCCCTCGACGACCAGGGCATCAAGTTGGACGCCCCGCTCGCCAAGAGCGACGTCGACCTCGTGGTCCGGCACCGCGAGGACGCCCGGCAGTTCTACCTCCCCGTCAAGAGCGAGCTGCACGAGATCGAGGCCGGGGACGGTGTCTTCCGGCAGCGGATCTCCGCCCGCGCCGAACTCGACCCCGAGACCGCGGCCTCCGGCGCCCCGCTCGACAAGGGCATCTGGGACCTGCACCTCAGGATCAAGTCCTGCGGCTGGAGCAAGGAGACCCGGCTCGGTGCGGTGCGCGGCGAGGACGTCGAGGCCGGTCGCCTGGCCGCCCTCACCGGCGAGCCCAAGCGGCTCGTCCTGCCGTACTGGACCGACGGTCCCGGCAACCTCTCGCTCGACGTCGACCAGCACACCAACAAGCTGGAGGGCGAGGCGGTCGCCTTCATGCCGCCCGCCGAGGCCGCGGTCGAGGGCGACGCCGTACGGCTGCCCCTGCCGCTGCACATCGCCGCGACCGGCGGGGACACCGTCCAGCTGCGCTTCGAGCGCAAGAACGTCGGCAAGTACCCGGCCGACGCCACCCTGGACGGCCGGATCGCCACCGCCACGCTGCCGCTGGAGAAGCTCACCGGCATGCGCTGGGCGGTCCGGGTCGGCGTGCCGTCCGCGGCCCGCGGTGAGCGCAAGTGGACGCGGCTGCCCGTCGACGTCGTGGTGGACGCCTCCGGTGCCGCCAAGGTGATCGACCGGCACACCCCGCCCGCGAAGCCGGCCGCGAAGAAGGCGGCCGCCCCCCAGAAGAAGGCGGCCGCGCCGCGCCCGCTGTGGCGCCGGGCCGCCGGGCGTATCAAGCGCGCCCTGACCAACCAGAAGAAGGGCTGAGACCCCGCGATGCGACCCCTTTCGATCTCCGGCGCCTGGGTGTTCGAGCCGAAGGTCTTCCCCGACGGCCGCGGCAGCTTCCACGAGTGGTTCAAGGCCCCCGTGTTCGCCGAGGCGGCGGGCCACCCGCTGAGCCTGGCCCAGGCCAACATGTCGGTCTCCAGCCGGGGCACCCTGCGCGGCATCCACTTCGCCGACGTGCCGCCCGGGCAGGCCAAGTACGTCAAGTGCGTGCGCGGCGCGGTCCTCGACGTGATCGTGGACATCCGGGTGGGCTCGTCCACCTTCGGCCAGTGGGAGATCGTCCGCCTGGACGACCAGGACCACCACGCCGTCTACCTCTCCGAGGGACTCGGCCACGGGTTCATGGCGCTCACCGACGACGCCACCGTCGTCTACCTCTGCTCGGAGGGATACGCGCCCGAGCGCGAGCACGGCATCCACCCGCTCGACCCGGAGATCGGCATCGAGTGGCCCGAAGGGGTCGCCCCGCTGCTGTCCCCCAAGGACGAGCAGGCGCCGACTCTCGCCGAGGCCCGTGAGCAGGGGCTGCTGCCCTCCTACGAGGAGTGCGTGGCGTACCGGGAGAGTCTCGGCAGCTGAGCGGGGACGGGGCCCGGTTTGACCCGTTCGGCCGTGGCCCCGTAACCTAGACCGTCGGCGTGTCCACTGGTGACACGCCACATCCCCGTAAACCTCTTCCTCTCGGGTCTTTCGTTCTGGCCGGGAGAGGCCGTTCGCTCTGCCGGGCGGCTGGACTGCGGGGGTGCCGTCCCCGAGCGAGAGAGTGAGATCCGCGTGTACGCCATCGTGCGCAGCGGTGGTCGCCAGCACAAGGTTGCTGTCGGCGACATCGTTGAGGTTGACAAGATTTCCACTGCCAAGGTTGGCGACACGGTCGAGCTCTCGACCCTGCTCGTTGTCGACGGCGACGCTGTGACCAGCGACCCGTGGGTCCTGGCCGGCATCAAGGTCCAGGCCGAGGTCGTGGACCACCACAAGGGCGTCAAGATCGACATCCTTCGCTACAAGAACAAGACCGGCTACCGCCGTCGTCAGGGCCACCGCCAGCAGTACACGGCGATCAAGGTCACTGAGATCCCCGCGGCTGCGAAGTAAGGGACTGAGGAGAGATGGCACACAAGAAGGGCGCATCGTCCACCCGCAACGGTCGTGACTCCAACGCTCAGCGCCTCGGCGTGAAGCGCTTCGGTGGTCAGGTCGTCAGCGCGGGCGAGATCCTGGTCCGCCAGCGCGGTACCCACTTCCACCCGGGTGCGGGCGTCGGCCGCGGCGGCGACGACACGCTGTTCGCGCTGAACGCCGGTGCGGTGGAGTTCGGTACCCACCGTGGCCGCAAGGTCGTGAACATCGTTCCGGTCGCCTGATCGGAAGCTTTCGCGAGGCGGACCTCACTTCCCTGGGGGGAAGGCGGGTCCGCCTTTCGCGTGTTACGCCTGTAGTACCCATGACGTTTTTGGAGGCACCGAACCATGACCACCTTCGTGGACCGCGTCGAACTGCATGTCGCCGCGGGTAACGGAGGTCACGGCTGTGCCTCCGTCCACCGGGAGAAGTTCAAGCCGCTCGGCGGTCCCGACGGCGGAAACGGCGGGCGGGGCGGCGACGTCATCCTGACCGTCGACCAGTCCGTGACCACCCTGCTCGAGTACCACCACTCCCCGCACCGCAAGGCCACCAACGGCAAGCCCGGCGAGGGCGGCAACCGCTCCGGCAAGGACGGCCAGGACCTGGTCCTGCCGGTCCCGGACGGCACCGTCGTCCTCAACAAGGCGGGCAACGTCCTCGCCGACCTCGTCGGCCACGGCACCTCCTACGTCGCCGCCCAGGGCGGCCGCGGCGGCCTCGGCAACGCGGCGCTGGCCTCCGCCCGCCGCAAGGCCCCCGGCTTCGCGCTGCTCGGCGTGCCGGGCGACCTCCAGGACATCGTCCTGGAGCTCAAGACGGTCGCCGACGTGGCGCTGGTCGGCTACCCGAGCGCGGGCAAGTCCTCGCTGATCTCGGTCCTTTCGGCGGCCAAGCCGAAGATCGCCGACTACCCCTTCACCACGCTGGTCCCGAACCTGGGCGTGGTCACCGCCGGCGAGACCGTCTACACCATCGCCGACGTGCCCGGCCTGATCCCGGGCGCCAGCCAGGGCAAGGGCCTGGGCCTGGAGTTCCTGCGGCACGTGGAGCGGTGCAGTGTCCTCGTGCACGTCCTGGACACCGCCACGCTGGAGTCCGACCGCGACCCGGTCTCCGACCTCGACATCATCGAGGCGGAGCTCAGGGAGTACGGCGGCCTCGACAACCGTCCCCGCATCGTCGTCCTCAACAAGATCGACGTACCGGACGGCAAGGACCTCGCCGAGATGGTGCGGCCGGATCTGGAAGCGCGCGGCTACCGCGTCTTCGAGGTGTCCGCGGTCGCCCACATGGGGCTGAAGGAGCTGTCCTTCGCCCTCGCCGACCTGGTCGGCAGGTCGCGGGCCGCCAAGCCCAAGGAGGAGGCGACCCGGATCGTCATCCGGCCCAAGGCCGTGGACGACACCGGCTTCACCGTGGTCCGTGAGGAGGACGGGCTGTTCCGGGTGCGCGGCGAGAAGCCGGAGCGCTGGGTGCGGCAGACCGACTTCAGCAACGACGAGGCCGTCGGCTACCTCGCCGACCGTCTCAACCGCCTCGGTGTGGAAGACGAGTTGATGAAGGCGGGCGCCCGTTCGGGTGACGGCGTCGCCATCGGTCCCGAGGACAACGCGGTCGTCTTCGACTGGGAGCCGACCGTCATGGCCGGCGCCGAGATGCTCGGCCGGCGCGGTGAGGACCACCGCTTCGAGGCACCCCGCCCCGCCGCCCAGCGCCGCCGCGACAAGCAGGCCGAACGGGACGACGCCGCCCAGGAGTTCGACGACTTCGAGCCGTTCTGATCCGACGCGCGCTGCTGCCGTAGGACAACCAACCGCCCTTCCTGTGAGTCGTACCGGGCAATCCGTACGACCGTCACAGGAAGGGATGCGGCATGCGCGTACAACGAAGAGGGTGGCGCACGGCACTCGCCGTAGCCCTGGCGCTCGGCGGAGTCGTCGTCCTGCCCGCCGCCGCGGGAGCTTCGCCCCAGCAGATGCGGGACGACTTCAACGGGGACGGCTACGCCGACCTCGCGGTGGCCGCGCCCGGCGGGACCGTCGCCGGGAAGGCGAAGGCCGGTTTCGTCGGTGTGCTGTACGGCTCGGCGAGCGGTTTGAAGTCCTCCACGAAGCAGGTGTTCAGCCAGAACACGGCGGGCGTCCCCGGCGGTTCCGAGGCGGGCGACCGGTTCGGCAGCGCGCTCACCACCGCCGACCTGGACCGGGACGGGTACACCGACCTGATCGTGGGGGTGGGCGGCGAGAACAGCGGTTCCGGTCTGGTGCAGGTCGTCTGGGGCGGCGCCCGCGGTCTGTCGGGCGGTGCCACCCTCGCCTCCGGCGCGGCCGGCGACCGGCTCGGCGCCGAGGGACACCTCGCGGCGGGGGACGTCGACGGGGACGGGGCGACCGACCTGCTGACCGCGGTGGACCGGTACGGCCTGGTGGCGACCGGCGGCCCCTTCACCCGCTCCGGCTCGGCCACCGGCAAGCGCCAGGTGGTGAAGGACAGGTACGACAGCCGCGTCCTCGACCTCGACGTCGGTGACCTCAACGGCGACGGGATCACCGACGTCGTGGCCGCCCAGACCGGCACCGACACCTTCGACTCCCGGCGGATCGCGTACTGGTGGGGCACCAAGGACGGCCTCACGCCCTGGACCCTGGTCTGGGACATCGACGGCGCCCAACTCCAGGGCGGCGAGAACCTCGCGGTCGGGGATGTGAACCGGGACGGGTACGCCGACATCGTGGTGGGCCGTGCGGTCGACGGCTACGAGAGCGACCATGACGCCTACCGCGCCAAGGGCGGCCGTATCACCTGGATACCCGGCACCTCGGGCGCTCCTGACGGAGTGGCGGAGCAGGCCGTCAACCAGGACAGCCCCGGCGTGCCCGGCACCGCCGAGAAGGGCGACGGCTTCGGCACCGACGTCCACCTCGCCGACGTCGACGGGGACGGGTACCTCGACGTGGTCACCGGAGTGCCCGGCGAGGACCTGGGCACCCCCACCGACCCGGACGCCTGGCCCGACGCGGGGTCCGTGGTGGTGCTGAGCGGCCGGGCCGACGGGCTGACCGGAGTCGGCTCCCACCAGGTGGTCACGCAGAACAGCACGGGTGTGCCGGGTGCCGCCGAGAAGGGTGACGCCTTCGGCCGGGCCGTCCATGTGGGTGACGCCAACGGCGACCACCTGGCCGACGTCGCGGTGGGCGCGCCCGGCGAGAACGCGGGTGCCGGTTCCGTGTGGTCCTTCCGCTCCCGGGGGGAGGACCTGGTGGCGCCGGGCGGTGTACCGCTTCCGGCCACCATCCTCGGGCCGAACGGGACGTTCACCTTCGGCCACACGCTCCTCGGCACCACCGCCGCGAACGCCCGTCTGGGCTCGGACTTCGCCAACTAGAACCCAAAAGATCGTCAGACGGCAGTGTCCTGAAGGCCGTTGCGCCGGGATCACGTTCATCATGTGATACCCGAGTCGCAACGGCTCTTCTGTTGTCTACCTATTTGTCATGCACGCGAACACTCTGGTTCAACGCACGGATCACCCCGAAGCGTGAGCTTCCAGGGTGCCCAAGAGGTCAGCGACGCAAGGGAGTTCGCCCATGCACGGAGCAGCATCACCCGGCCGACGCCGCTTTCTGACCGCCGGCGCCGCCGTACTCGGCGCCGCCGCGTCCGCCCAGCTCTGGCTGCCGGGCACCGCGCGAGCGGCGGAGACCCCGCTGCCCGACGGGGTGTTCGGCCTCGGTGTGGCGTCCGGCGACCCGCTGCCGGACGGCATCGTGCTGTGGACCCGGCTCGCCCCCGATCCGCTGAACGGCGGAGGCATGCCCGACCGGGTGGTGCCCGTCGAGTGGGAGCTCGCCGAGGACCAGCGCTTCAGAAAAGTGGTCCGGCGCGGCACCGCCCAGGCCCTGCCCGCGTACGGACACAGCGTCCACGTCGACGTACGGGGTCTGCGCGCGGGCCGTACGTACTGGTACCGCTTCCGCGCCGACGGCCAGCTCTCGCGCACCGGCCGCACCCGCACCGCCCCCGCCCGGCACAGCTCCGGCGGCAGCCTCCGGGTCGCGCTCGCCTCCTGCCAGAACTGGCAGCACGGCTACTTCACGCCGTACGCCGACATGCTGGACCAGGACCCCGACGTCGTGCTGTTCGTCGGCGACTACATCTACGAGTCGGCGCCGTCGTCGGCCGGTCCGCGCCGGCACGAGGGCACCGGGGAGCCGTACACCCTCGCCCAGTACCGCAACCGGTACGCCCAGTACCGCACCGACCCGGACCTCGCCGAGATCCACGCGAGCGCGCCCTGGGTGGTCAGCTTCGACGACCACGAGGTCGACAACGACTGGGCCGGCGAGATCCCGCAGGACCCCGACAAGCAGCCGCACGACGCGTTCGTGGCCCGGATCACGGCGGCCTTCCAGGCGTACTACGAGCACATGCCGGTGCGTGCCACGGCCGTCCCGAACGGCCCGCACATCCGGATGCACCGGAGGCTGGACTTCGGCCGACTGGTCCGGCTGAACGTGCTCGACACCCGGCAGTTCCGCAGCGACCAGGTCACCAGCCAGGCCGCCGCCCAGGACCCCTCGCTCACCATGCTCGGCGCCGAGCAGAAGCAGTGGCTGCTCGACGGGCTGCACGGTTCACCGGCCCGCTGGAACCTCATCGCCTCGCAGATCATGATGGCCGAGACCGACATCCTGCCCGGCGAGGGCAAGCTCTGGTACTACGACGCCTGGGACGGCTACCAGGTCGAACGCAACGCGCTCCTGGAGGAGTTCAAGCGCGTGCGCAACCCCGTCGTGCTCTCCGGCGACCGCCACCTCACGATGATCAGCGACCTCAAGGAGGACTACGCCGACCCGGCCTCACGGGTCGTCGGCGCCGAGTTCGTCGGCACCTCCATCTCCAGCAACGGCGACCAGGACCAGGCCGCCTTCCACGCCCAGTGGGATCCGCTGAGGGCCGACAACCCGCACTGGAAGTTCATCGACGCCCACCGCGGCTACCACCTCTTCGACATCGACCGGCACGGCATCGACGCGCAGGTCCGGGCCGTCGACACGGTGGTCAGGCCCGAGGCGACGACCACCACGCTGGCGCAGTTGCGGGTGGACGCGGGCAAGCCGGGGGTCCGGCCGGCGTGAGCGCGGGTCGCCTGGGAGGGGCATGGTCCTCGTCGCGGTCCCACGCTCCTCCCAGGTGACACCCAGAAGGCGCGATCGTTGCCGAGACCGAATTGCTGCGGAATCTTGACCAGGAATTCCGCGGCAATGGACGGCCCGTCGAGTTGTATTCCGGACTCGTCCGCGACGGCGCCGTCATGGATATGAAGAACGCGTGCAGCACCTCACCCGAGGACGTGAAGATCCTCACCTCACCCGGAGCATCGGTGACCCAGGTCTCCTGCCCGCCGCGGCGGAGCCCCCTGGACGGCGTCCCCATGGCCGTTACCGGCAGTGCAAGATGAATGACAGGTAGCGCGTACATATGCGGCGAACGGCGGTCACCTTGCACAGCGGTAACCGCAAGTGGGACCATTTCCCCGTTCCCTGTCGCCCCGAGGTAGGTCTTCTGTGTCCCAGCACATCGCCAAGCCCCGTACCACCGCAGTGATCCTGGCCGGTGGTACCGGTCAGCGCGTGGGTCTCTCGATCCCCAAGCAGCTGCTGAAGATCGCCGGCAAGGCAGTCATCGAGCACACCCTGACCACCTTTGAGAAGGCCGACTCCATCGACGACATCATCGTCCTGATGGCGCCGGGCTACGTTCCGGACATAGAGAAGATCGTCGCCAAGGCCGGGTTCACGAAGGTCAAGAAGATCATCGAGGGTGGCTCCACCCGGAACGAGACCACCGAGCGCGCCATCGCGGCCCTCGGCGAGGGCCTGGCCGAGGGCGAGGACCTCAACGTCCTGTTCCACGACGCCGTGCGCCCGCTGCTCTCGCGGCGCGTCATCGACGACTGCGTGGTCGCCCTGGAGCGCTACCAGGCCGTCGACGTCGCCATCCCGTCCGCGGACACCATCATCGTCACGCGCAAGCACGGCGACGACGGCGAGTTCATCACCGAGATCCCGGACCGCTCCCGGCTGCGCCGCGGCCAGACCCCGCAGGCCTTCAAGCTGTCCACCATCAAGCGCGCCTACGAGGTCGCCGCCGGGGACCCCAACTTCCAGGCCACGGACGACTGTTCGGTCGTGCTCAAGTACCTGCCGGACGTGCCGATCCACGTCGTCGCGGGTGACGAGTACAACATGAAGGTCACCCAGCCCGTCGACGTCTTCATCGCCGACAAGCTCTTCCAGCTCGCCTCGACCGCCGCTCCCGAGCAGGTGAGCGACGAGGCCTACCGCGAGCTGCTCACCGGCAAGACCATCGTCGTCTTCGGCGGCTCCTACGGCATCGGCAAGGACATCGGGGAGCTCGCTGAGTCCTACGGCGCCAAGGTGTACGCGCTCGGCCGCTCCACCACCGGCACCCACGTCGAGAACCCGGAGGAGGTCGACGACGCGCTGTCCAAGGCGTACGCCGAGACCGGGCGCATCGACTACGTCGTCAACACCGCCGGCGTGCTGCGCATCGGCAAGCTCGCGGAGACCGACAACGCCACCATCGAGGAGGCACTGAAGGTCAACTACCTGGCGCCGGTCCAGATCGCGCGCTCCTCGTACAAGTACCTCGCGGAGACCAAGGGCCAGCTGCTGCTGTACACCTCCAGCAGCTACACCCGCGGCCGCGCCGAGTACAGCCTGTACTCCTCCACCAAGGCGGCGATGGTCAACCTGACGCAGGCCCTGTCCGACGAATGGGCGGGTGAAGGCGTCCGGGTGAACTGCATCAACCCCGAGCGCACCGCCACTCCCATGCGCACCAAGGCCTTCGGCCAGGAGCCCGCGGGCAGCCTGCTGTCCTCCGAGGCGGTGGCCCGCACCTCGCTCGACGTGCTGCTCTCCGAGCTGACCGGACACGTGATCGACGTCCGCCAGCAGGACCCGACGGCCTCCGCGGGCCAGGCGTCCGGCTTCGAGGCCGCGCTGGCCAGTGTCCTGGACCGTCAGGACGGCGTGGCATAATCAGGGACAAATAGCCTTCTGCAAATTCAGGCCTCTGTGGCTGCCCCGTTCCTGGCGCATTCACAGGGGCCTGAAGCCTTAAGCAAGACCTGAAGCCTCAAGCACCGTTAATTCGTAAACAACCGGCATCCCTCCCAGAGCAGGTTTTCAGTGATAAGCACCGCTATTCGCGTCGCCCGGGTGGGCAGCGCGGCCGAGCTGGCCGCGGCGGTCCTCATGCTGGCGGGGTTCCCCGCCATAATGGTGGCCGCGCTCATCCCGAGCGTCCCCGCCTTCGCGGCCGCGACCGCCGTCACGTACCTTGCGGACCACTATCTGCACCGCCAGGGCAGTTATCTGATCAACCGCCTCAGCAAGGTGCGCGCCGGTCTGTCGATCCGCTTCCTGATCAGACAGCTCCTGCTGATCCTGCTGCTGGCCCGGCTCGACCTCTCCAACAACCTGATCTTCTACGGGGCCACCGCCTGCTTCATCGCGTTCTACGGCCTCCAGGCCCCGCACGGCGCGCTGGTCACCCTGATCCGCAACCGCCGTCGGCTCCCGGTCGCCACCCGCAACGTCGATCTGGCCTCCCGCGTCCGCATCCCGGACGCCCCGCCGATGGGCCTGCTGAACCGGTCGGCCGAGAAGATGCTCCACCTCGACCTCGCGGCCGTGGTCGGCATACTCGTCGCCGCCGCCATGGACTCCACGCTGCCGGGCTTCATCGGCATCGGCGTGACGATAGCGCTCGGCTCCCTGTACGTCCTCGCGCTGATGCCGTACGTGCGCGGCAAGAAGGTCCCGCCGAGCGCCGACAAGGTCCTGGCCAAGGTCGACGAGTGGCTGCGGGACTACAAGCCGGAGACCGTGCTCTACTTCTCCGGCTCCAAGGACTCCGCCTACCAGGTCAACATGTGGCTGGAGACCATGGAGCAGCTGGACTCCCGGCCGCTGATCATCCTGCGTGAGCGGGTCATCCTGCAGAACCTCGCGCCCACCACGGTCCCCGTCATCTGCGTGCCCGGAGGGGTGCACCTGATGAACATGGACCTGTCCACCGTGCGGGTCGCCCTGTACGCGGCGAACGTCGGCAAGAACATCCACCTGCTGCGCGTGCCCACCATGAAGCACGTCTTCATCGGCCACGGCGACAGCGACAAGCTGGCGAGCGTCAACCCGTTCAGCAAGGCGTACGACGAGGTGTGGGTGGCCGGCCGCGCCGGCCGCGACCGCTACGCCATCGCCGACGTCGGCGTCCGCGACGAGGACATCGTCGAGGTGGGCCGCCCGCAGCTCGCGCCGATCCAGAACCGGCAGGGCGGGCCCGAGGGCCGTATGCCGACCGTGCTCTACGCGCCCACCTGGGAGGGCTGGGACGGCAACCCGGGCAACACCTCGCTGATGCTGGCCGGCGAGAACATCGTGAAGAAGCTGCTCCAGGCCGACCCGCCGGTCCGCGTCCTCTACAAGCCGCACCCCTTCACCGGCACGGTCCTGCCCAAGGCGGGTGCCGCGCACCAGAAGGTCACCGCGCTGATCGAGAAGGCCGCCGCCGAGCGTGTCACGGACCCCCGCTTCCAGGCCGACATGACCGCCCTGGCCGCGGCCAAGGCCGAGCTCGGCCGTATCGAGGGACGGCTCGCCGTCCTGGCCGGCAGCGGCGGCGAGAAGGGCGACGAGGCCGAGGCCAGCCGTGACGGCGTCGTCGACGTGGCCAAGTACGAGGAGATCGCCCGGCTGCGCGGCGAGTGGAACGACGCGTACTGGCGTTCCTTCCCCGAGTGGCAGCACAAGGTGGTCACCGGCGCCGAACCGCGCCTGTACGACTGCTTCAACGTCTCCGACGCGATGGTCTCCGACATCTCCAGCGTGGTGTCCGACTTCATCGCGAGCGGCAAGCCGTACGCGGTCACGGACTCCGCCGAGCTGGGCGTGGAGGAGTTCAAGCGGCAGAACACCGCGGTGCGGGCCGCCACGATCCTGTCCAACAAGGCCACCGAGCTGGGCGAGCTGCTGGACGCGGTCCGCGACCCGGCGGCCGACCCGCTGGCCGAGGACCGGGTGGAGCTCAAGCAGTACCTGCTCGGACCGGACGAGCCCACGTCCATCGAGCAGTTCAACACCGCGGTGGCGAACCTCGCGATCAAGGCCGAGGCGCGCAACGTCGGCCAGGAGTCACGGGCGGCGGCCTCCGCGGCGGAGGAGGCCACGACCAAGGCCTGACCTCCCCTTCGTGAAGGAAGGGCCCGGTTTTCGGTGGTGATCCCGAGAACCGGGCCCTTCCGCGTATCTCGGGGTGCTGGACCTGGCCTCCGTCGAGGCACGGACGTTCCGCCCGGCGCGCATCGAGGTCATCGCCGTCGACGACGGCTCGGCGGACGGCACCGGGGAGTGCTGGAGGAGTTCACCGCGCGGACGTCCCTCGACGTCACGGTGATCCGGCAGGATCGTCGACCTGCCTATCTGCGGGCCGGCGGCCACACCCTGCGCTTCGACTCCGCGTGCACGAGCGCCTGCGGCTCCAGCTGGTGGCGATCGGCCGCCTGGGCGGGCGCGGGGTTGCTGCGCCGGGCGGTCCGCAAGGCGCGCAGGGTTCTCATCCCGGCAGCGTGAGCGTCCCGGAGGCGCACACGGTCTCCTCCTCCCGCCGCTGTCCCGGAACCGTCCGGCGCCTGGCCACCGCGCACAAGGCCTGAACGGCCATGTCGAACCGTTCCTGCGAGGCCGGTTCGTCCGGCCCCAGCAACCGCCGCTTCAACGCGGCCCGCGCGCCGACGAGTTCGTCCCGCTCCGGGTGACGTGCGGCGTCCAGCAGCGCGGGCACCCCCGCCGCGTCCGGCGTCAGCACGGTCGCCGCGCCCGCGGTGGGGAAGGCGGCACGGAACGCGGCCTCACCCAACCCGCTGGTGTTCGCGACGGCGTACGGCTTCCCGCTCGCCAGGAAGTCGCTGACCACGCTGGACACGTCACTGATCAGCAGGTCGGCCCGGTTGAAGCAGGCGTACAGCGCGGGCCGGGCGTCCGTGACGACCTGGTGCTCCCACTCCGGCAGCGAGGCCCAGTACGCCCGCTCCCAGGCCGCCGTCGCCCGGGCCACCGCGCGCGCACGGCCGGGCTCCGGCGTGGACTGCAGCAGCATCCGCTCGACCGAGTCCGCGGCGGCCCGGAAGGACGTGATGGTGAGCCGGTCCAACTCCGCTGTCCTGCGGGAGAGTTCACCGTCGTCGACGGGCCGTTCGCCGGTCCGTTCCCGGTTCGCCGCCCGCACCAGCTCACGGATCCTGAGGTCCGCCGCGCCCGCCCGCGCGTCCACCGATCCGGTCAGCGGGTGCGGTTTGTACAGCAGCCGCACCCCGGGGTCAGCGAGCAGCGCCCGCACGATGTTCTCGCCCGCCTCGATCACCGAGGTGTTGCCGGGGTTGCCGTCCCAGCCCTCCCAGGTCGGGGCGTACAGCACCGTCGTGTACGCCCCGGTCGGCGGCCCCTCGTACGGCCGTACGGCGTCGAGCTGCGGGCGGCCGATCTCCACCACGTCCTTGTCCTCGACGCCGACCTGGGCCGCCGCGTACCGCTCCCGGGCCGCGGGACCGGCCACCCACACCTCGTCGTACGCCTTCGCGTACGGGTTGCAGGAGGACAGCTTGTCGCTCTCGCCGTGGTTGACGAAGGTGTGCTTGATCGTCGGGATGCGCAGGACCTGGGAGGTCTTGCCGGAGTTCGACGGATGGATGAGGACCTGGAGCGAGGACTGCTCCAGGCGCAGCAGCGTGGACACCTTCGGCAGACAGACGATCGGCACGTCGGTCGCGGCGATCTTCTGCATCATGAACCGCTCGCGCAGGACGATGACGGGCCTGCCGCCGAGCTTCGCGAGCGGCTCCAGCCACATGTTGGCCTGGTAGGCGGAGGAGGCCCCGCCGGAGAAGTACAGGCCGACGGTCGGCCGGTACGCGGCGAGCCACGCGTCGAACCAGTCCAGCACCTCCTGCTCGCCCGCCGGACGCCGGCTCGGCAGCAGTCGTACGAGAAGGTCCGCGAGGCCCACCAGGGCGAGCCCGAGGGACACCGCGATGCCGAAGGCCGCGCACCGGGGCTCACCGGTGGCCGCCGTGACCAGCAGTCCCGCCGTCGCGGGCAGGCCGTGCACCAGCAGCCGGGGACCGGGGCGGCGCAGCAGGGCGGGCGGGGCCGGGGTCAGGCGGAGCGCGGAGGCGTCGATGTTGCGGGTGACCACCGGGAGGGTGCGGGTGCGCCGGACCAGGACGGAGGCCGCCTGGATCGCGCAGTGCAGCGCGTAGAAGGCGAGCAGACCGGCCACCAGCACGGTGTACGCCGTCTCCTCGTCCTCCGGGGTCAGCCGCAGCAGGCCCACGACCAGCAGCAGGTCGCGCAGGACGTGCCGCACGGTGATGTCCGCGTGGGACTTGGCGAACAGGGACACCATGCCGCGCTGCCAGCGGTGCAGGACGCCCTCGGCGGCCAGGGAGGCGGCCGTCGCCGCGAGCAGCAGCGGGACGTGCGGACGCAGGGCGGCGAGGGCCTGGGCGACGACGGCGGCCGCCAGGACGGCTGCGACGAGCGCTCTCGTCGCGGTCTGCCGCCCCGGCAGCCGCAGCGCGGACCGGAGGCGGGGGAGGCGTTTTCGCACGGGGACACTCCAAGGTCGTCGCGAGACGGACGCCCTGGTTAACGCGGGCCGACCTCCGGACGACACGCGCGTGTCCTTCGCCTTGCGCGGCGGGAAGGTGCTATGCGCGGGGCGCGGTCGGGCGAGCGGGCCGTGCCGGGTCCGGGGACTGGACGGATGCGCGTCGCCGCGTCCCCTTCGCGTACATTGCGGACGAGGTACCCACACGTGGCGCGAGGGGACAGGACACAAGGTGGCAGGGGCAAGGCAGGCCGTGGGCGAGGCCCGCAGGATCGTCGTCAAGGTCGGTTCCTCGTCGCTGACCACCGCCGCCGGCGGCCTCGACGCCGACCGGGTCGACGCGCTCGTCGACGTCCTCGCCAAGAGCCGCAGCGGGGGAGAGCGGGAGATCGTCCTCGTCTCCTCCGGCGCCATCGCCGCCGGGCTCGCCCCACTGGGCCTGCGCCGCCGCCCCCGGGACCTCGCCCGCCAGCAGGCCGCCGCGAGCGTCGGCCAGGGCCTGCTCGTCGCCCGCTACACCGCCTCCTTCGCCCGCTACGGCGTTCGTGTCGGCCAGGTGCTGCTGACCAGCGACGACATGAGCCGCCGCGCCCACCACCGCAACGCCTCCCGCACCCTCGACAAGCTCCTCGCGATGGGCGCCCTCCCGATCGTCAACGAGAACGACACCGTCGCCACCGACGAGATCCGCTTCGGCGACAACGACCGGCTCGCGGCCCTGGTGGCCCATCTGGTCCACGCCGACCTGCTCGTCCTGCTCTCCGACATCGACGGCGTCTACGACGGCGACCCGAGCAAGCCCGGGACCTCGCGGATAGCGGAGGTACGCGGCCCCGGCGACCTGGCGGGCGTGGAGATCGGCAGCGCCGGCAAGGCGGGCGTCGGCACCGGCGGCATGGTCACCAAGGTCGAGGCCGCCCGGATCGCGGCCGCCGCCGGCATCCCGGTGGTGCTGACCAGCGCGATCCACGCGGCCGAGGCGCTGTCCGGCGGGGACACCGGCACCTACTTCCACCCCGCCGACAAGCGCTCCGCCGACCGGATGCTGTGGCTCCAGCACGCGTCCACCCCGCAGGGCTCGCTGACCCTGGACGACGGCGCGGTGAAGGCGGTCGTCGAACGCCGCAAGTCGCTGCTGCCGGCCGGGATCGCCTCCGTCGAGGGCGAGTTCGTCGCGGGCGACCCCGTCGAACTGCGGGACGGCACCGGTCACGCCGTGGCCCGCGGGCTCGTCAACTTCGACGCCAAGGAGATCCCCCGGCTGATCGGCCGCTCCACCCGGGAGCTGGCCCGCGAGCTGGGACCGGCCTACGAGCGCGAGGTCGTCCACCGGGACGATCTGGTGATCCTGCACCCCTGAGGGACACCCGTTCGTCCATGGGGCCCGGGGTGCCCGAAAACGGGGTGAACGCCCTGCCAAGAGCGTCGCCCTGAGGTGGACGTTCCGCAAAACCGCCCCACGAGCCCTTGCGGCCTGCTCAACTTTGTCCCAGGGACACATTCCGCCCGACCCGTGGGGTCGACCTGTGCATGAAGGAGGCCGTCGTGAGACGAGTGCGCCCTGAGGCGACGGCGTCCCGCGCCGGTACGGCGGCTTCCCGCGGTGGGTCCGGGCCACCCGGAGGGACCTCGGCGCGGGCGGCGGGCGGTTCCCCGACGACCCCGCCCCCGGCTCCTGGTGCAGCCGTGGCTCCGGGCGAGGCGGGCGGATCGACCGCGCGGGCGGCAGGGGGTTCTGCGGCGCGCGCGGCCGGCGAGGAGCGGGCCCTGACGAGCGTCGGGGCCGGTGAGGAGCGCGCCCTCACGAGCGTCGCGGCCGGCGACCGGTACCAGGGAGAGAAGCCCCGGGACCTGCCGCGCCTGTGGCACGTCACCCTCAGCGTCTCCGGCGAGGAGGCCCCGCTGAAGGAGGTCCGGCGCGCCCTCGAACAGCTCGCCCACGACCACCCCTTCCTGCTGACCAGCCGCTACGCCAACGACCACGCGGAGATCCGGTACTGGGAGGAGGCCCGCGACCTGCACGACGCGGCCGCCGTCGCCCTGCGCCTGTGGGGCGAGCACCGGCAGACCGCGGGCCTGCCGCCGTGGGAGATCGTCGGCCTGGAGGTCATCGACCGCCAGACCTACCACCAGCGCATCGCCGAGGGATACGGCCCACCGCCGGCCACCCCGGTGGGCGCGCACCCCTTCTGAGGAAGCTCCCGTCGGCTTTGCGCGGTCCGGGCGTTCTGCGGGGCTTGTCTCGGGGTGTGGAATGCGCCGTGAACCGCTCCGCGCGGCGCACTACCCTTCCCGTATGACCTCGCTCTCGCCGTACGACTCCATGACCCCGGTCACCCAGGCCGCCTACCGGGCCAAGGCCGCCGCCGCCGACCTCGCCCCGCTGCCCAGGGCCGAGAAGGACGACGCGCTGCTCGCCATCGCGGACGCCCTGGAGGTCCGCACGAGCGAGATCGTCGAGGCCAACGCCAAGGACATCGCCAAGGCCCGCGAGGCGGGCACCAGCGAGTCGATCATCGACCGGCTGACCCTCACGCCGGAGCGGGTGCGCGCGATCGCCTCCGACGTCCGGGACGTCGTCGCGCTGCCCGACCCGGTCGGCGAGGTGGTGCGCGGCTCGACCCTGCCCAACGGCATCGATCTGCGCCAGGTCCGCGTCCCGCTCGGCGTCGTCGGCATCATCTACGAGGCCCGCCCGAACGTCACGGTCGACGCCGCCGCCCTGTGCCTGAAGTCCGGCAACGCCGTCCTGCTGCGCGGCTCGGCCTCCGCCTACGAGTCGAACACCGCCCTCGTCCGGGTCCTGCGCGACGCCGTGGGCGGCGCCGGACTGCCCGCCGACGCGATCCAGCTCGTGCCCGGCCAGTCCCGCGACAGCGTGCAGGAGCTGATGCGCGCCCGTGGCCTGGTCGACGTGCTCATCCCGCGCGGCGGCGCCTCGCTGATCCAGACCGTCGTGACGGAGTCGATCGTCCCCGTCATCGAGACCGGCACCGGCAACTGCCACGTCTACGTCGACGCCCAGGCCGACCTCGACATGGCGATCGACATCCTGATCAACTCCAAGGCCCAGCGGGTCAGCGTCTGCAACGCCGCCGAGACCCTCCTGGTCCACCAGGACATCGCCCCCGAGTTCCTGCCCCGGGCCCTGGACGCCCTCGCCGAGGCCGGCGTGACCGTCCACGCCGACCAGCGGGTGCTGGCGTACGCGAAGGACACCAAGGCGACCGTCGTCGAGGCCACGCTGGAGGACTGGGACACCGAGTACCTCTCCTACGACATCGCCGCCGCCGTCGTCGACTCGCTCGACAAGGCCGTCGAGCACATCCGGCTGTGGACCTCCGGCCACACCGAGGCCATCGTCACCACCTCCCAGCAGGCCGCCCGCCGCTTCACCCAGCTGGTCGACTCCACGACCGTCGCGGTCAACGCCTCCACCCGCTTCACCGACGGCGGCCAGTTCGGCTTCGGCGCGGAGATCGGCATCTCCACCCAGAAGCTGCACGCGCGCGGTCCGATGGGCCTGCCGGAGCTGACGAGCACGAAGTACATCGTCACCGGCGACGGCCACATCCGCCGCTGAACCCGGGCGCCCGGGGGCGCGCGGCCAGGGCATATGCGTCCGGCAGGCGCCCCCGGGCCGCTTCCGTGGCGCACGAGAGGTGCCTCACACGGCGGATGAATTTCCATACCGTCTGCCCAAATTGACCCCCCAGGTCTACTCTGGATTCGTGCCGGAGGACGTGGGGGGCACGCCGTTCCCTGACGGCTGGGAGCCCGACGACGACCACGACCGCGGGGTGTCGGACGAAGAGTTCGCCTCCGTGGTCTTCGACGAGGCCTTCGTACGGGCGGCCGTGGTGCACGAGCCGACCGCCGTCGAACGCCTCCTGGCCGCGGCGCAGGCGAGAGCGGAGGCCTCCGAGGCCGAGGCCCGTCGCGCCCGCCCCAGAGCCGATCGGTACGACGACGGCTACGGCCCCGGCGGTTTCGGCCATGATCCCGACCTCGACGACCTGGACGACACCGAGGTCCTCCAGGGCCGCTACGGCGCCCCCGGGACGTACGGCAAACAGGTCCGCTGGCACCGTCCCGTCGCCTGGATGCTCGCCCTCGTCATGGGCATCGGCATGGTCGCGCTGGCCTTCACCGCGGTCTACCGGGGCGCTTCCTCCGGCAGCCGCGACCGGGTCCCGCCGCCCGCCTCGACCGGTCTGGAGCAGGGGAGCACGGTGACACCGTCGGCGTCCGCCGACTACTCCCAGCCGGCCGTCTCCGCGGTCCCGCGAACGCCCTGACGATCCTGGTGAGAACCTGTCAGAACTTGTCGCACGGCCGGGCGTTTACCTGAGCTCCCCGAGACCTACCCTGAAGATATGGGAGGGCCAGGAGACCCACCCGAGGGGACTCCTCCCGAGGGCGGCCCCGTGGGTGGTGAGGACGAGTACCGATCCGTCGTCTTCGACGAGTCGTTCGTCCGCGCTGCCCGCCTCCAGGAGTACTCCGCGCGCGAGCGCATGTCCGACCACGCGCCCGCCGTGCGCCGCCGCCCGCCGCTGCGCCGGGGACTGTCCCGGCAGGTCCTGGTCCTGGTCCTGCTGATCGCCGTCGCCTTCGGCACCGCGATCTACATGGGCGTACGGAACCCCTACCAGACCCCCGCGGTCCGCCAGCCCGTCGAGCCACTGCGGATGACCGTCATTCCGCTGGCCCCTGAGGGCGAGGTCCCGGGGCACGCCGACGTCGAGTACCTGTACGCGCACAGCCCCGCCGCGCAGTACCGCGTCGGGGCCAAGGGCATACCGCTGCCGGCGTCCCGCCGCACCGCGCACTTCTCCGACAGCCAGGTCGTGTCCGCGCTGACCACCGCCAAGGACTACATCGTGCGGTCCTCGCTCGACCCGGACGTCCTCGCCGGCGACCAGGTCCGGGCCGTGCGGGTGCTCCTCGACACGGACCAGCTCGACCAGTTCGACCAGAGCTTCGCCCACCCCGCCGCCGACGGGCGGCACGCGCCGACCGGATGGCTGGTCCGCTTCGACCCCGCCGAGGCGCGGCTGGCCGACGGCAGGATCCGGGTGCAGGGAAGCCTCCAGGCCGCCGAGACCGACTCGTCGACGCTGGAGGTCACGGCGGACCACACCTTCGTGTACGCCTTGCGGGCGGCGCGGGCGGGTGCCTCCAAGGAGGCCTCGCTGTTCACCGTCCGGCGCGAGCTGCACTTCCGGTTCGACCGCGACGACCTGCGGATGCACACGGCCCAGCTCGTCGTCTCGTACGTCCAGGCCGGGCCGCTGTCCTGCGCCGAGGACTCCACGAACCGGCTGCACCCGCTGCTGGCCGGACAGACCGCGAAGGCCGGTGGACCGGCGGGGACGGATCCCTATGCCACCGGCAGCGCCACGGCGCTGTGCGGATCACTGGCGACGAGTGCGCAGCCGCGGGTGTGACGGGCGGGGTCGGGGCGGGGTGCGTGTAGTCGGGGTGGGAGGCGCTGTCGGCGGTGCGGCGTGAGCGGTCGAGGGTGGTGCGCCAGGCCCTCGTGGGGGTGGCGCGCGCTGTCAGCGGCGTGACGCGAGCAGTCGTACGTGTGCCGCCCGCTGCCGGGGGCCTGACGTGCCCCACCGGGGATGTGGCGCGTGCGGTCGGAGTGTGCCGTGCGCTGCCGAGGGGGTGGCGGCGGAGGGGGCGTCGGCGGCGGAGGGGGCGTCGGCCGCCCTCCGCCGTTGGTCGTCCGTCCGGCGTGGGCCTGCCGAGCGCCCCCGGGGTTTCAGCCCCCCTCGGTGTCGCGATGCGTGTCCGTCGGGGGCTCGTCATCCCGCGGGGCCGAGTTCGAGAAGCCGCCGAAGCCCCTGCGCACCCTGCCGCCCAGGTCGCCGGCGCCGCCCGCGATGTCGCTGACCAGCTTCATCAGGGGGTCCTTGGAGCTCTTGACGTTGGTCGCGTAGCTCGCCGCCGACTCGCGGAAGGAGTCCGTGACCGAGGTGTCCTTGTCCTCCGAGCGGCGCGGGTAGTGGCCGTCCATGATCCGCTGGTAGTCGCGGGACTCGGCCCACTTCTTCAGCTCGGCCGCCCGCACGGTGGTGAAGGGGTGGGAGCGCGGCAGGACGTTCAGGATCTTCAGCACGGAGTCGCGCAGGTCACCGCCGGCCTCGTACTCCTCGGCCTGCTTCAGGAACGCGTCCACGTTCATCTCGTGCAGGTGGTGACCGCCGGCCAGCTTCATCAGGCCGCGCATCGAGGCCTTCAGGTCCTGACCCACCAGGAGGCCCGCCCGGTCCGCCGACAGCTCCGACTTGCGGAACCACTCGCGCAGCGCGGTCACGATCGCCATGATCGCGATGTTGCCCAGCGGGATCCACGCCACCCTCAGGGCGAGGCTGGTCAGGAACAGCAGGATGGTCCGGTAGACCGAGTGGCCGGACAGGGCGTGGCCCACCTCGTGGCCGACGACCGCCCGCATCTCCTCCTCGTCGAGCAGGTCGACCAGGCCCGTGGTGACGACGATGATCGGCTCGTCCAGGCCGATGCACATCGCGTTGGGCTGCGGGTCCTGGTTGACGTACATCGGTGGGACCTTCTCCAGGTCCAGGATGTAACAGGCGTCCCGCAGCATGTCGTTGAGGTACGCGAACTGCTGGTCGGAGACGCGCACCGAGTCGGACAGGAACAGCAGCCTGAGGCTCCGCTCGGGGAGCAGACCGCTGAGCGCCTTGAACACCGTGTCGAAACCGCTCAGCTTGCGCAGCGCCACGAGGGCGGAGCGGTCGGCGGGGTGTTCGTACGCGCGCGAGGAGATACCCGGGAAACGCCTGCGCTGCCTGCTAGGAACGTTCTCGTGCCCGTTGTTGTGGTGGCCGTCGTCGGACATGTCTTCCCCCATGCGCGTCTTTGGCTCCGCCGTCTTCGGCTGGGCCTCTTCGACCTCTGTGATCCTTTGCGGACCCTTGTGCGGCCCTTTGCGCCCCCGAAGCAGAGCCCAGCCTAGGCGGAGATAGCGTGGACGGGCAGTACAGCGAAGGAGTCCACGTCATGGAGCACACCCGAGCCGCCTGGCTCACCGAGGCCGCGAGCGCCGCCGAGCAGCAAGGGGCCGGAAATCTGCTCCGGGTGGTACTGGTCGTGATGTTCCTGGGCTGTGCGTTCACCGCGTGGTTCCTGCTGCGGGGGTACAAGCGGAAGGACGACTGAGGGAGGGCGAAGGTTCCCCGACGTCCTGAGGGCGGCCCCAATGGTGGAGTCGGCGTGATCGCCCTCACCGGGCCCGCTTACGATGGGCCGACATCTTTATCCCGCCCACCGGATAGGTCCTGCCGAAGATGAGCTTCCACAGCACCGCTGCCCAGTTGGTCACCCTCGCCGCCGAGGGCGAGGAGCACGGCGGCAACCACGAGAGCCTCAACCCCCTGGTGACCGGCGGCGCCGCGTTCATCATCCTGCTGCTCCTGCTGTGGATCACCACTCGTTTCAACCGCGACCGCTGAGGCACCGAGTGCCCAAAGCGGGGCACTCCGGGCCTCCGCCGGCCGGGGTCCTCAGGACGGGCCGGTAGGGTCTGCACGCATGGGAGAGCAGGACATGCCTACCGGCCCGGGCAACGCCCCGTCGAGCCCCGGCAAGCGCCGGCTGGGCGTCATGGGCGGAACGTTCGACCCGATCCACCACGGGCACCTCGTGGCGGCCAGCGAGGTCGCCGCGCAGTTCCACCTGGACGAGGTGGTGTTCGTGCCGACGGGCCAGCCGTGGCAGAAGACCCACCGCAAGGTGACCCCGGCCGAGGACCGCTATCTGATGACGGTCATCGCCACCGCCGAGAACCCGCAGTTCTCGGTCAGCCGCATCGACATCGACCGCGGCGGCGCGACCTACACCACGGACACCCTGCGCGACCTCAAGGCCCTCAACCCCGACACCGACCTCTTCTTCATCACGGGCGCCGACGCCCTCGGCCAGATCCTCACCTGGCGGGACACCGAAGAGCTGTTCGCCCTGGCGCACTTCATCGGAGTCACCCGGCCCGGCCACCCCCTGGCCGACCCCGGGCTCCCCGAGGGCGGCGTCTCGCTCGTCGAGGTCCCCGCCCTGGCCATCTCCTCCACCGACTGCCGGGCGAGAGTCGCCAAGGGCGACCCCGTCTGGTACCTGGTGCCGGACGGAGTCGTGCGTTACATCGACAAGCGCGAGCTGTACCGCGGCGAGTGAGCCGAGAGGGGCACCGGTGAACGACCGATACGACGCGGGCTACGGCGACGACCAGGACAACCAGTACGCGCTCGTCGGCTACGACGAGTACGGCCGGCCGGTCTACCAGCAGGTCCCGCCGCAACAGGCCCCGCAGCAGCAGTACGACCCCTACGCCCAGCAGGGCTACGGCTACGACCCGTACGCCGCCGGGCAGCAGGCCGCGCCGTACGACACGGGCACCCAGAACCCCGCCTACGACCCCTACGGCGCCGGCGACACCGGTCAGCAGGCGGCCGTCCCGCCCTACGACCCCTATGCCGACGGCGGCCGGCACGGCGGCGGTCCGGCGACGGCGTACGACCCCTACGGCCGGGCCGCCGCGAGCGGACAGCAGCCCCGCGTCGCCGAGCAGACCGCGTACATCCCCCAGCAGGGCGGGCCGGCCGGCGGGACACAGGCCGGCCAGGGGCACGCGGCGGGGGCGCAGACCGGCCAGGGCTACCGTCCCGCGGTCGACGAGGACCGTGCCGGGGCGGGGCCTGCCGGTGCCGGTCGTTCCGGTGCGGGTCATGCCGGTGCCGGTCGTCCCGGCGCGGGTTCTGCCCGTGCGGAGGCCGCCGACGGGGACGAACGGCAGTACCACACCGCACAGTTCGCGTTCGTCGAGGAGCCCGACAGCGACTCCGAGGACGTCATCGACTGGCTCAACTTCACCGAGAACCGCACCGAGCGCCGCGAGGAGGCCAAGCGCCGCGCCCGCAGCCGGCTCGTCGCCCTGGTCGTCGTCCTCGCCCTGGTCGCGGTGGGCGGGGTCGGCTACCTCTGGTACGCCGGGAAGCTGCCCGGCCTGTCCGAGCCGGAGAGCAAGAAGGGCACCACGATCGCGGCGAGCGCCCAGAACCGCGACGTGATCGTCGTCCACCTCCACAACACCACCAAGGGCGGCACCTCCACGGCGCTGCTCGTCGACAACACCACCACCAAGCAGGGCACCACCGTCCTGCTCCCCAACTCCCTCGTCCTGACCTCCGACGACGGCTCCACCACGACCCTCGCCAAGTCCGTCGACGACGACGGCTCCTCCGGGACCGTCGACTCCCTCGACACCGTCCTCGGCACCGACATCGAGGGCACCTGGCGCCTGGACACCCCCTATCTCCAGAACCTGGTCGACCTCGTCGGGAACATCGACGTCGACACCAACGCCGCCGTGCCCGACCCGGACGCCAAGAAGAAGGGTCAGGCGCCCCTGGTGAGCAAGGGGAAGGACCAGACCCTCAGCGGCAAGATGGCCGTCGCCTACGCCACCTACCGCGCCCCCGGCGAGGCCCAGAACGCCCAGCTGGAGCGGTTCGGCCAGGTCCTGCAGGGCGTACTGCGCAAGCTGTCCTCCGACCCGACGGCCGCCACCACCACCGTGCAGACGCTGGCCCAGATCCTCGACCCGTCCCTGACCGACAAGGACCTCGGTACCTTCCTCGCCAAGCTCGCCGACCTCGCCAAGGGCGGCGACTACAGGACCACCCTGCTGCCCGTCCAGCAGGACGGCACCCTCAGTGCGGCGGCCGGCGCGAGCGTGGTCAAGGACGTCCTCGGCGGCAAGGCGAAGAGCCCCGACAAGGACGCGGCCGTGAGCGTCTCCGTCCAGAACGCCACCGGCACCAGGGACAACACCGAGAAGGCCCGCGTCGTCCTCCTCAACGGCGGCTTCACCTTCATCGACGGCGGCACGCCCGCCTCGGCCCGGGCCACCTCCAAGGTCGTCTACGCCGACGCCGCCGACAAGGCGAACGCCACCGAGGTCGCCAAGACCCTGGGCCTGCCGGCCGGCGCCGTCAGCAAGGGCACGACGTCGTCGAGCGCGAACGTCTCCGTGATCCTCGGCCAGGACTACAAGCCGGACTCCTCGTCCTAGGCCCGGCTCCGGGCCCGGAGCGGCACCCCGCGTGATCTCCGCCATCACGTGGGGTGCCGTCGGCGGTCCGTGAGACCCTTGATGTCCAGTGACCGCCGACCGAAAGCCTTGTAGTGACCGCCACTGACCGTTCCATCGAGCTCGTCCACACCGCCGCGCAGGCGGCCGCCGACAAGCTCGCCCATGACGTGATCGCCTACGACGTCAGCGACGTCCTCTCGATCACCGACGCCTTCCTGCTGGCGTCCGCACCCAACGACCGCCAGGTCAAGTCCATCGTCGACGAGATCGAGGAGCGGCTCTCGAAGGAGCTCGGCGCCAAGCCGGTGCGCCGCGAGGGCGACCGCGAGGCCCGCTGGGTCCTGCTCGACTACGTGGACATCGTCGTCCATGTCCAGCACAGCGAGGAGCGGGTCTTCTACGCCCTGGAGCGGCTGTGGAAGGACTGCCCCGAGCTGGAGCTGCCGGCCGACGCCAAGGCGACCCGCGGCAAGGCGGAGGAGCACGCCAAGCTCCGGGCCGAGGAGGACGACGCCGAGTACGGGGAGCAGCGGTGACCGCTCCCGCCGACCGCAAGGGCCGGGGCCGCCGCGTCATCCTGTGGCGGCACGGTCAGACCTCCTGGAACGTGGAGCGCCGCTTCCAGGGCACCACCGACGTCGAGCTCACCGAGACCGGTGTCGGCCAGGCCCGCCGCGCCGCCCGGCTGCTGGCCTCCCTCCAGCCCGACGCGATCGTCGCCTCCGACCTCCAGCGGGCCGCGAACACCGCCGCCGAGCTGGCCGCGCTCACCGGTCTGGACGTGTCCCACGACGAGGGTCTGCGCGAGACCTACGCGGGCGTCTGGCAGGGCCTCACGCACGAGGAGATCATCGCCCGGCACGGTGAGGAGTACGCCGCGTGGAAGCGTGGCGAGCCGGTCCGCCGCGGGGGCGGTGAGCTGGAGACCGAGGTGGCCGACCGTGCCGCCCCCGTGGTGCTCCGGCACGCCGAGAAGCTCCCCGAGGACGGCACGCTCGTCGTGGTCAGTCACGGCGGCACCATCCGCACCACCATCGGGCGGCTGCTCGGCCTGGACTCCCGGCACTGGGAGAGCCTCGGTGGCCTCTCCAACTGCTGCTGGTCCGTCCTCGGCCAGGGCGCGCGCGGCTGGCGCCTGCTGGAGCACAACGCAGGCACCCTGCCGGAGCCGGTGCTCGGCGACGACGACTGAGAGCTCCGGACCGGGCCTCGGACCCGGCTCCGGACCGGATTTCACTTTCCGGCAGGTCGCAGGCTAAAGTTCTTCTTGTTCGCCCCGCGGAGCGGGAGGAACGCAAGGGGCTATAGCTCAGTTGGTAGAGCGCCTGCATGGCATGCAGGAGGTCAGGAGTTCAATTCTCCTTAGCTCCACTCAATGAGGATCCCGTCTCCATCAGGAGGCGGGATTTTTCGTGTGTCTCCGCGTCCTCCGGTGTGTAGACCACGATCCGGCATTCGGGCATCCCGTCGATCGACAGCGACTGTGAGGTCATCCGCAGCTCTCCGACGGCCCGGTGCCGGAACGTCTTCACGCGGGGCCCCGGCGGCACCACCTCTCCGCTCGCCCAGAGCTCTGCGAAGTGCGGGCTGGCCGCCGACAGTGCGCGGATGAACTCCTCCCAGGCCGGCTCGCCCACATGTCTGCCGTACGAGGACCGCAGTGTCGCCACCATCACGGGCAGCTCGCGCTCCCGGTGCAGCACGGGGCAGGCGTCCTCGGACACCGTGAACAGCGTCCACAGCGCGTTCGGCACGCCTATGTCGACGATCTCCGGGATCACGAACAGGGCGCGGTAGCCGGGATTGGTGGCCAGGATGTCGTACCGGGAGTTGTAGACGACCGCGGGCAGCGGGGCGAGGGCGTCGATGATGCCCTGCACCTCCGGCCCCACCGCGCGGGTCGGCTCCTGCGGGACCGGCTCGAAGGGCACCTCGGCCAGGCGGTACAGGTGCTCCCGCTCCGGTGGGTCGAGCCGCAGCGTGCGGGCCACGGCGTCCAGGACCTGTGCGGACGCGTTGATCGGCCGGCCCTGCTCCAGCCACGTGTACCAGGTCACACCGACGCCGGAGAGCTGGGCGACCTCCTCGCGCCGCAGCCCCGGGGTGCGGCGCCTGAGGCCCGGCGGCATGCCCACGTCGGCCGGGGTCACCCGGGCCCGCCTGCTGCGCAGGAAGGAGGCCAGCTCGGGCCGCCTTCGCTGTGTCGTCCTCATCGTCGCGCCCCCCATCGCCACGCCCCCCTCGCCACGACCATCCTCGGTGCTGCGCCCGGCGCTTGCCAGGTGCTGGCAGTACCAGCATCGGCGGGCTCTCGGCACCCGTACCGGGGTGTCCTCATGCTCGACGGCATGACGACAACGCCCCGGATGGGACCGGATCCCGCGTCCGTTTCCCCACCTGCCAGAAGTGAAGCACCCGCCACTGACAACCGCCCCGGTCCGCTGCTCGCGCTCGTGCTCGCCGCCCAGTTCATGGCGCTGCTCGACGTGTTCATCGTGAACGTTGCGGCTCCCACCATCGGCACGGAACTGCACGCCTCGGGCGCCCAACTCCAGCTCGTCATCGCCGGATACACCATCATGTACTCGGTGCTGCTGATCACCGGCGCCCGGCTCGGCGAACGGTTCGGGCACGGCCGGGTCCACCTCGCCGGGCTCGCCCTGTTCACGGCGGCCTCACTCGCCTGCGGTCTCGCCCAGGGTGCCACCGAGCTGATCGTCTTCCGGCTGGTGCAGGGCGCCGGATCGGCGGTGATGATCCCGCAGGTGCTCAGCCTGATCCAGCGCAACTTCACCGGCGAGGCCCGGATGAAGGCGCTCGGCGTGTACTCGGCGGTCCTCGCGGTCGGCGCCGTCGCCGGGCAGGTCGTCGGCGGAGTCCTGGTCAGCGCCGACCTGTTCGGCACGAGCTGGCGGCCGGTGTTCCTCGTGAACGTGCCGGTGGGCATCGTCCTGCTGGCCATGGGCGCGCGTGTCCTGCTGCCGGGGGACCGTCCCGCGCCCCGGGACCGGGCACGCGGCCTCGACCTGCCCGGCCTGGTGCTGCTGGGCGCGGCCGTCTCGCTGTGCACGGTGCCGCTCGTGCTGGGGCAGGAGGAGGAATGGCCGCTGTGGTCCTGGCTGTCCATGGCCGCCGCCGCGATCCTGTTCGCCGTCTTCTGCGGCTACGAGGCCAGGCTGGCCGGGCGCGGCGGTGCCCCGCTGATCACGCCGAGCGTGCTGCGCCACCCCGGCATGGGGCTCGCCGTGTTCAGGATCATGGCGGTCATGGCCGTCAACGGCGGCTTCCTCTTCGCGCTCACCCTCCATGTGCAGGGCGGCCTCGGCTACAGCCCGCTGCGGGCCGGGCTCTCCTTCGTGCCGACCGCGGTGATCTTCGGCATCGTCGGACTGACCTGGCGCCACTGGCCCGCGTCCTGGCAGCGGCTGCTGACGCCCGCCGGGTTCCTGATCACCGCGCTGGCCGCGTTGGGCGTGGGACTGGCGCTGAAAGGCGGCGGCGAGGGCGGCACAGCGCTGTACGCCGCGTACGCCGGCGTGGGCGCGGGACTCGCGCTCGCCTTCAGTCCGACCCTCACCGGGGCGCTGGCCACGGTGCCGCCCCGGCACGCGGCGGACGCCAGCGGTCTGCTCGCCACGGTCACCCAGCTCGGCCAACTCATGGGCGTCGCGGGCTTCGGCACACTGTTCTTGAACCGACTTGAGTCACTCGGCCCCTCCGAGGCGTATACCTCTGCGGAGGCGCTTTGGGCGTGCATGTTCGCGCTGGCCGGGACCGCCGCGGTGGGCGCCGTGTCCGGACTGGTACTCAGGCGTCGCTGACCGTATTGGTCCGGCCGTGGCAGAATCAAACGGCCGGAAGGGGGCGCGGCCCGACGGGAGGGAGTAGTGATGCCTGCGAGCATCCTCGTGGAGGTCGGCCACCTCCGCGAAGCGGCATCGACAAGGGACACGACGGTCCGCCTCATCTGCCCTTCCTGCGGTTCTGTCCACGTGGCGCAAGTACTTGGCGACAACGGCGGAATCTCCTACGTGTGCACGGCCTGCGGCCACTGCTGGAGCTGATCGATGGGTGCACACAGGCGAAAGTGCGACTGGTGCGGCAGCGGGACACCGATCGTGCGCGACATGGAGCCGGTCAATCCCGACTATCAGTACTGGTGCGAGGAGTGCGCGCGGGCGCTGATCATAAAAGGCGACCCCATCGAGACGTACCGCGAACTGGAGGGCGAGCCGATCTACGGCCGTCTCCTCGAAGAACACTGCACGCTGAAGCGGTTCTACTCGTTCGTGACCGCTTGACGTCGTCCCTCCTGCCCGCAGGGAAACGATTTGGTGTTCCACCCGGTGGACCGTGTAATGTTGGCGTCGCCGCCAGGGAAACCGGGTGGAACGCAGCACGGGGCTATAGCTCAGTTGGTAGAGCACCTGCATGGCATGCAGGGGGTCAGGAGTTCAAATCTCCTTAGCTCCACAGAAAGATCCCGCCGGATCATTGATCCGGCGGGATTGTTGCGTTCCAGGGGGAGTTGTTTCGCCTACGGGGATTGTCCGCGTACGACGAAGGGGGCCGCCCGATCCCGGGCGGCCCCCTTCGTGACGCCGGGTCAGCGGCCCAGCGCACGCCTTCCGCGGCCCTGCGAGAGGACCGGCAGGTTGCGGGTGGGGCCCTTGTCGCGCGGGGTCTCCTCCTCGAGGCGCAGGGCCAGCGCGGGGCAGCGACGCACCGCGCGTAGAGCCTTGGCCTCGGCGTAACGCGGCACCTGGGCCTGGGCGACGGTCGGGAAGCCGTCGGCGCCGAGTTCGAAGACCTCGGGGAGGATGTCGGCGCACAGACCGTGACCCCGGCAGAGCGTCCAGTCGACGTAGATCTTCTGACGGCTGGGGCCGTTCTCCTCGGCCTCGGCGCCGCCCGGGATGCCCGTCGGCATCTTGCCGCCCTCGAAGAGCGGCAGAACGCCCTCCACGGGCCGTCCGCAGCCGTTGCCGAGGACATGGGCGGCCAGGTCGTCCGTGAACGCCTTGATGGTGGACTCCAGGAACATCGCGGAGCCGTCCGGGTGCGAGCACGCGCCGCGCCGCTTCACGTTCTTGGCGACCTGCTTGAGCGCCTCCAGGGCGGCGGGACCGCCGCCGTTGAGGATGTCCTCCATACCGCGCGCGGCGGCCGGCAGACCGAGGTAGCAGGGGCCGCACTGGCCCGCGCTCTCCTCGGCCAGCCACTGCGCCACCCTCAGCGACTCGCCCAGCGGGCAGGTCTCCTGAGTGATCGGCAGGATCGCACCGGCGCCGAGCGCCCCGCCCACGGCGTCCAGGGAGTTGCGGGAGACGATCGCCTCGTTGACCGTCGCCGCGTCGATCCACTTGCCGTGGTAGCCGCCGGTCAGCACGCCCTGCGGGACCGGCGGGGCGCCGGCCAACTGCAGGACGTAGCGCAGCGGTACGCCGGTGGGCACCTCGATCACCATGGGGCGCGCCACGGCGCCGGAGACCGTGAGCATGACGGTGCCCGGCTCGTCGTACAGGCCGGTGTTGCCGTAGCGCTCCGGGCCGATGCGTGCGGCGATCGCCAGTTGCGCGAAGGTCTCGGCGTTGGACAGGAGCGTGGGCGCGCCGCCGACGCCGTTCTGCGAGGCGCTGACCTTGCGGCCGGGCGGGATGGCCGGGCCGCCGTCGATGGAACGGATCAGCGAGGCCGCCGCTCCGGTGACCATACGGACGGGATTGCGCTGCACGCGTGCGCGTAGCGCCGATCTGCGGCCGTTGCTGAGACCGCGCTCGGCGAGGGCGGCCTCCATGGAGCGCTGGGTGGACTCCCGGGTGACGCCGATCACGAGCGTGCGGGCACCCAGGGCCTCGGCGGCCAGGAGGGCGCCGTCCAGGATGAGGTGCGGGGCACGGTTGATGAGCACCGTGTCCTTGCGGCAGGCCGGTTCGTCCTCGCTGCCGTTGACGACGACGACCGGCCGGACACCGCGCTTGATCGCCGCTTCGGCGACCGAGCGCAGCTTCTTGTGGAAGGGGAAGCCGGCGCCGCCGCGCCCCTTCAGGTTGATGGCTTCGGAGAGCTTCGCGAGTTGCTCGCCGCCCATGGGTTCGAGCGGCCCGTGCACCTTCAGGTGCATGGGCAGGTCAAGTCGTTCGACAAGGTCGAAGCCCGACGTGAGCTGGGGAAGGCCGACCACGCGGACTTCTGGTACGTCGGGCAGGGCCTCGTTCACCTATAGCCTCCGGAAGGCGTGTTCCAAGGTTCGCCCGGACCCGGTGAGTCGAAGTCGTACGACTGACCGGGCGTTGGATCACCGGCGGGACCGCTGTTGTACGTGTCGTTCGGGTTGTACGTGCCGTAAAGGGTGTTCGTCTCACCGGTGTCGCGTACATCACCCGTGAGATAGCTGGCGGTGCCCGAATTACCGCCATAGGTCGGGATGTTGTACCCCGTGTCCTGGAGCGGGTCGTAGGCGGAGGGGGGCGCCTCGCCGACCGGCGGCGGGGACGGGATCGGCCAGCTTCCGGAGGTGCTGCCGCCGGTGTCCATGCGCGCGATGGGGTCGGTGGCGGCCTGCATGTCCATCGGCATGTCCATGCGCGCGGTCTGGCCGGTGTCGAAGGGCTGCTGCGCGCCCGGTGACATGGCGCGGTAGGCGGCGGCGAACCCGCTGCCCGCGGGCTCCGGGGCCGGGGCCTGATAGGCGGGCATGGAGCCGGTCTGGCTCAGGCCCTCGTAGCCCGGCAGGGAGGACTCGGAGCGCCGGCCCGCCGACGAGGGTGCCCTGCGGCTCTCGCGGCCCGGTGCGGCGCTCTCCGCGGCCCTCCTGGCCCGGCTGGCCTCCAACTCCTCGCGGCCCGGCCGCTCCTCGGCGCCGAGGAGCATGACGACCCGGTCGGTGACCTTGCGCTTGAACGGGCGCGGTGCCGCGCGCAGGGCGAGGGCCACGATCACACCGAGCACGCAGAGCGCGTACATGTAGGTGAAGATCGGGGCCTTCACCGCGCGGCCCGCGTACAGGCCGTGGATGAGTCCGGCGCACCAGGCCGGGTAGGCCAGCATGTGCATCGCCCGCCAGCGCGCCGCGACCGGGGCCGGGGACGCGAAGCGGTTGCGCAGGGCGCCGGTGATGCCGACGAAGATCATGAGCTGGCCGGCCAGGGTGCCGAGGCCTATGAGGCCTCCGCTGCTGCTGAAGCCGAGCCCGAACGGGATGAACGCGGCGATCCACGTCGTGTGCTCAAGGGTGAGTTTGATTCCGATGTGCAGCAGAAGGAACGCGATCGAGCCCACCGCGGTGATCCGGTGCACGCCCTGGGCGATGATCCGCTGCCGGGTGTTGAGGATCAGCCGGTCCTGCGCGACCAGCCCCCAGATCACGGAGCAGGTGAGGAGGACGAGCGTCACCACGCCCGCTCCGAAGTTGAGGAAGTCCTGGAGCCAGACACCTCCGTACACCACGACCAGAGGGATGGCCAGCAGGAAGACGGCCGTCGCCACCCCATAGGCCGACCGGCCCGTCCTGGGGAGGGTGCTGTTGCTACTACGAGGGTTCATGGGGGCAACTCCGAGCGGTTCGGGAAGGCGGTCCCGCTGCCGCACTCTAAGTGGCGCCATACCGATGGGTACGGCGTTTGAGTTATTGCGTCGTTATCAAACGGCCGTGGGGCTGCTGTGATGCCCCTTAGTAGCTGTTACGCGAAGTAATCATTGACGTTTTTCAGTTCCTGTCGGATCGGAGGTGCGCTCGACTGCGGCGGCGAGTGCGGCACCCGGTGCCAAAGAGGCATACGTACGTCCGTCGCCGCTTGCTCAACGGCTGCGGTACTCTGACGCCATGCGTGCCGTACGCCTTCTGCTTAGCGAGCCGCGCTGATCAGTCCCGACCACCGGTGAAGACGTGGTCGGAATCGGCGCGGCGTCCCCTCCTGTGCGAGGGGATTTTTCGTTTCCGGACGACACAGCCGCTGGCAGAGACGATCGATGGAGCTTTGAGGACATGAGCGAGACGAACCCCGCTGCCCCCGCCGAGGTGGCCGCGCCGCACCGCTACACGGCCGCCGTCGCGGCCGAGATCGAGGCACGCTGGCAGGACTTCTGGGACGCCGAGGGCACCTACGCGGCGCCGAACCCCAAGGGCGACCTGGCGGGCGACCCGGAGATCGTCGCCCGGCCCAAGAAGTTCATCATGGACATGTTCCCGTACCCCTCCGGTGCGGGCCTGCACGTGGGCCACCCGCTGGGCTACATCGCCACCGACGTCTTCGCCCGCTTCCAGCGGATGACCGGCCACAACGTCCTGCACACCCTGGGCTTCGACGCCTTCGGACTGCCCGCCGAGCAGCACGCCGTCCAGACCGGCGAGCACCCGCGGATCACCACCGAGGCCGCGATCAACAACATGAAGTCCCAGCTGCGCCGACTGGGCCTGGGCCACGACAAGCGCCGGTCGTTCGCCACGATCGACCCGGACTACTACAAGTGGACCCAGTGGATCTTCCTGCAGATCTTCAACTCCTGGTACGACGACGAGGCGAAGAAGGCCCGCCCGATCTCCGAGCTGGTCGCCGCGTTCGAGTCCGGTGAGCGCGCGGTGCCCGGCGGCCGCTCCTGGGACTCCCTGTCCGCCGTCGAGCGCGCCGACGTCCTGGGCGAGTACCGCCTGGCCTACGCCTCCGACGCGCCGGTCAACTGGTGCCCCGGCCTGGGCACCGTGCTGGCCAACGAGGAGGTCACCGCCGACGGCCGCTCCGAGCGCGGCAACTTCCCGGTCTTCAAGGCCAAGCTGCGCCAGTGGAACATGCGCATCACCGCGTACGCCGACCGGCTGCTGGACGACCTGAACGAGCTGGACTGGCCCGAGGCCATCAAGCTGCAGCAGCGCAACTGGATCGGCCGCTCCGAGGGCGCCCGCGTCGACTTCCCGATCGACGGCGAGCGCATCACCGTCTTCACCACCCGCCCCGACACCCTGTTCGGCGCGACCTACATGGTGCTGGCGCCCGAGCACCCGCTGGTCGAGAAGTTCACGCCGCAGGAGTGGCCCGAGGGCACGCACGACGTGTGGACCGGCGGTCACGCGACCCCGGCCGAGGCCGTCGCCGCCTACCGCGCGCAGGCCGCCTCCAAGTCCGACGTGGAGCGCCAGGCCGAGGCCAAGGACAAGACCGGCGTCTTCATCGGCGCGTACGCCACCAACCCGGTCAACGGCGAGCCGATCCCCGTCTTCATCGCGGACTACGTCCTGATGGGCTACGGCACCGGCGCGATCATGGCCGTCCCCGGCCACGACTCCCGCGACTTCGCGTTCGCGCGCGCCTTCGAACTGCCCATCCAGTGTGTCGTCGAGCCGACCGACGGCCGCGGTACCGACACCTCCACGTGGGAGGACGCCTTCGTCTCCTACGACGCGAAGATCGTCAACTCCACCGGTCAGGGGGTCTCCCTGGACGGCCTGGGCGTCGTCGAGGCCAAGGCGCGCATCACCGAGTGGCTGCAGGGCGAGGGCGTCGGCGAGGGCACCGTCAACTTCCGGCTGCGCGACTGGCTGTTCAGCCGCCAGCGCTACTGGGGCGAGCCCTTCCCGATCGTCTACGACGAGGACGGCATCGCCCACTCGCTGCCCGAGTCGATGCTGCCGCTGGAGCTGCCCGAGGTCGAGGACTACTCGCCGCGCACCTTCGACCCGGACGACGCGGACACCTCCCCGGAGACCCCGCTGTCCCGCAACGAGGACTGGGTCAACGTCACCCTGGACCTGGGCGACGGCCGCGGCCCCCGCCCGTACCGCCGCGAGACCAACACCATGCCCAACTGGGCCGGTTCCTGCTGGTACGAACTGCGGTACCTGGACCCGCACAACAGCGAGCACCTGGTCGACCCCGAGATCGAGCAGTACTGGATGGGCCCCCGCGCGGGTCAGCCGCACGGCGGTGTCGACCTGTACGTCGGCGGCGCCGAGCACGCCGTGCTGCACCTGCTGTACGCGCGCTTCTGGTCCAAGGTCCTGTTCGACCTGGGGCACATCTCGTCGCCCGAGCCGTTCCACAAGCTGTTCAACCAGGGCATGATCCAGGCCTTCGTCTACCGCGACAGCCGTGGCTTCCCGGTGCCGGCCGCCGAGATCGAGGAGCGCGACGGCCAGTTCTTCCACGCCGGTGAGCAGGTCAAGCGCGAGCTGGGCAAGATGGGCAAGTCCCTGAAGAACGCCGTCACCCCCGAGGCGATCTGCGAGGAGTACGGCGCCGACACCCTGCGCCTGTACGAGATGGCGATGGGCCCGCTGGACGTCTCGCGGCCGTGGGACACGCGCGCGGTGATCGGCCAGTACCGCCTGCTGCAGCGGCTGTGGCGCAACATCGTCGACGAGGCCACCGGAGAGGTGACCGTCGTCGACGCCGAGCCCGACGAGGCCACGCTGCGCGCCCTGCACAAGGCGATCGACGGGGTCCGCCAGGACCTGGAGGGCCTGCGCTTCAACACGGCCATCGCCAAGGTCACGGAGCTGAACAACCACCTGACCAAGGCGGGCGGCGCGGTCGCACGTCCGGTCGCCGAGGCGCTGGTGCTGCTGATCACGCCGCTGGCCCCGCACATCGCCGAGGAGCTGTGGCGCAAGCTGGGCCACACCGACTCGGTGGTCCACCAGGACTTCCCGGTCGCCGACCCGCAGTACGTCGTGGACGAGACCGTGACCTGCGTGGTCCAGGTCAAGGGCAAGGTCAAGGCCCGCCTGGAGGTCTCGCCGGCCATCTCCGACGACGAGCTGGAGAAGGTCGCGCTGGCCGACGAGAAGGTCGTGGCGGCGCTGGACGGGGCGGACATCCGCAAGGTGATCGTGCGGGCGCCGAAGCTGGTGAACATCGTTCCGGCGTAGTGCCTGTCCGGCGTGATCCGCCGGGCAGAGCCTCGGCCCCCTAGGGGGTGCGTGCGGGCAGGTTCGGGGTTCTTCCGGAACTCCGGGCCTGCCTGTTGCGTTTACCTTTGAAGAGCGGCGCGGGAGTGCCGTGCCGGTCCGAGGAGGAGTTTCGTGGAAGCAGTGATCGCGATCGTGGCCCTGCTTTTCGTGCTCTTCGTGGCGCTCGGCGCCTACGCGACGGTGAAGGTGGTCGGCGCCGCCAAGCGCGGAGTGGACCGCACCATCACCCAGGCCCGGCGCACCGTCGAGGACCACACCCTGCGCGCCAAGTCCTTCGCCCAGCTCGGCCCGGCGGGTGAACTGGCCCAGCTCCGGCTGAAGCTGCGCACCTCGATGCGGGCCACCCAGGACGCGCTGCACGCGGGCGTGGCCGAGGACGAATCCCTCAAGGAGTCCCTCGGCCTCTTCCAGCGGCTCAGCGCGCACGGCCACGAGCTGGACGGCGAACTCAAGCGCCTGGAGTCCGAGCCCGACCGGGCGAAGCTCGCCGAGCGCCTGCCGGGACTGCGGGAGCGCACCGAGCGCATCACACAGTCCGCGGACTCCCTGCGCTGGGCGGCCCGTGACCGTGCCCGCCGATTCGCCGACGACGACCTGGACACCCTGAGCGCGCAGATCGACGTCGAGTCGGGCGCCCTGCGGCACTGGACGAAGACCGAGCCCACCGCGACACCGCCCCCGTGGCCCGAGGCCCCCGCCGCCGACGCCGGCCCCGACGGGCAGACCTGGCCCGAGACGCCCCGCACCCGCACCGCCGACGAGCCGACGCGGCCCGCGATCACCCCGCCGGGCCCTCGCCCCACCTATCCCTGGCAGAAGAAACCCCGTCCCGAGAGCACGACTTGATCCCCACACGGCGGCCCCGGGTGACAGGGGCCGGGCTGCCACCCGGACGCTACGGCAGGTAACCTCCAGCTCATGTCCCGCCATGTCGCGATCGTCACGGATTCAACGGCCTACCTGCCGCAGGGGACGATGGAGCGGCACGGCATCACAGCGGTACCCCTGACCGTGGTCCTCGGCGACCGCGCACTGGAAGAGGGCACCGAGATCACGGCCCGGTCGCTGGCCCAGGCACTTCAGAAGCGACGCCCCGTCACCACCTCGCGCCCCAGCCCCCAGGCCTTCGCGGAGCACTACCGCAAGGTCGCCGAGTCCGGCGCGACCGGCATCGTGTCGCTGCACCTGTCCGCCGAGCTCTCCGGCACCTACGACGCGGCGGTCATGGCGGCCCGCGAGGCGCCGGTGCCGGTGCGCGTGGTCGACACCGGGATGATCGCCATGGCTCTCGGATTCTGCGCGCTCGCCGCCGCCGAGGCCGCGGAGACGGGCGGCACGGTCGACGAGGCGGTCACAGCCGCGGAGAAGCGGGCCGCGGGCACCTCCGCCTACTTCTACGTCGACACTCTGGACTATCTGCGCCGCGGTGGCCGGATCGGGGCCGCGCAGGCCCTCCTCGGCTCCGCGCTCGCCGTCAAGCCACTGTTGCAACTCGCCGGCGGGCGGATCGAGCCCCTGGAGAAGGTGCGGACGGCGTCCAGGGCCATCGCCCGCCTGGAGGAGATCGCGGCCGACCGGGCCGGCAGCGCGCCGGTCGACATCGCGGTGCACCATCTGTCAGCCCCCGACCGGGCATCGGCCCTCGCGGACCGGCTGCGGGCGCGGGTGACGGGCCTTGCGGATCTGCATGTGAGCGAGGTCGGGGCGGTGATCGGGGCACACACGGGGCCCGGGTTGTTGGGGGTTGTGGTCTCGCCGCGGTGACTCCGGGGGGACGGGTCCGGTTCCTGGGCTCTGAGGTCGTGACCTCGTGGGTCCGTCACTCGTCCGGGTGGCGGGGTTTTCCACAACCGGTGGGTAGTCCCCGGGAATTGACCAAGATCATCGCGAGGGCGCGGAAGTGTCCGATCCTCGGCGCATGGCACTTCGATCACGTTCACGTACAGCGACCGCGACCAGCGGGCCGGGCCGCGGCCCCCACTCCGACGGACGCTCACAGCACCGTCGACCACCCGCCGCTCGGGGCCGGGGCCGGCATCGGCATGCCTCCTCTGCGGACGAACTCCAGCGGCGGGCGGAGGTGCTCTTCGCCGAACGGGCCGGGGAGCGAAGGGACTCGGGGAAGGGACCGCCGGCGTCGGGTGGGGCGGGCTTGGACGACGAGGTGTGGGGAGGCGAGGAGGCGGGTGCTGTCGAGGAGGGCCGAGGGGACGGTGGCTTCTCGGAGGAGGCTCGGCGGGATCTCGGTTCCGTAGCGGGAGTTCGGCCGGATGACGGTCCTTGGTCCGACGACGGTCCTTGGGAAGGGAGTTGGGAAGACACCGCCAGCAGGCATGGCGTCAGGCGGGTCACCGAATCCGCGGGCGGGGACTGGCGGGAACGGGCAGGGCTGGCTCTGCGGGAGCGGATGCCGGTGTGGTTGCAGGCGCGGTGCGGGCTGGAGCGGCGGAACGTGGTCGCGCTCTCGGTGCTGCTCGTCGTGGCCGCGGTGTTCGCCGTGCAGCACTTCTGGACGGGCCGGACACAGTCCGTCCGGGCGCCCGAAGTGGTGCGCGCCGCGGCTCCGTTCGGGGAGAGCGGTGCGGCGAGCGGGCGGACCGGCGCGGGGGGACGGCCGGGAGCGGTCGAGTCGGCTGCTTCGGGCGGGGTTTCGAACACGGCGGGTTCGGCCGGGGCCGAGATCGTCGTGGACGTCAGCGGAAAGGTCCGTGAACCCGGGATCCAGCGGTTGCCGGCCGGTTCGAGGGTCGCCGACGCGTTGAAGGCGGCCGGGGGCGTGCGGCCGGGCACGAACACCGACACGCTCAACCGCGCGCGGTTCCTCGTGGACGGCGAGCAGGTGGTCGTCGGCGGCCCGGCCGCACCCGCACCGGCGCCCGTGCCCGTTCCCGGCATGGGAGGTTCCGTCGCCGGCGGCGCGGCCGGCACGGCGGCCGCTCCCGTCTCCCTGAACACGGCCACCGTGGACCAGCTCGACACCCTGCCCGGCGTCGGCCCCGTGCTCGCCCAGCACATCGTCGACTACCGCACCCAGCACGGCGGCTTCCGCTCGGTGAACGAACTGCGCGAGGTCAACGGCATCGGCGACCGCCGCTTCGCCGATCTGCGGAATCTCGTACGGCCATGAGGCACGACGCACAGGTGCGGCGAGGGCATGGGGGCGAGGCGCGTGCGCGGGCCACTGTGCACGCCGCCTCGGGGAAGCGGCTCGGGAGTGCTCACCCGCGGCAGGAAGGGCCCACGGATCTGCGGCTGGTACCGGCGGCGCTCGCGGCCTGGGGCACGGCCGCCGTGACCCTGGACGCGTCGGCGATGTGGGTCACGGGGGTGGTGGCCGGCTGTCTGGTCCTCGCCTGCGTGCTGCTGTCGGGACGGTGGCGCGGGATGCGGGGCTTCGTAGGGGGCGGCCGGGTGGCCGTCGCCGCTGTGCTGCTCTGTGTCGCGGCCGCCGCCGCGTCGGCCGGGCTGCACGGGGCCGATCTGCGGCGGGGACCGGTGCCCGCGCTGGCCCGGCAGTACGCCACCGTGACCGCCGAGGTGCAGGTGACCTCCGACCCCCGGCTGACCCGCCCCCGGATCACGGGTGATCACGCGGCCCCGACCGCCGTCGTCATCGGCGCCGACGTCCGGCGAGTGGAGACGGAGGACGGGACAGTGGTGGCGACCCGGGCGCCGGTGCTGGTGATCGTCGACGCGCGTGCGGGAACCGGCCCGGGAGCGGAGGGAGTGACCACCGGTCGTCCGTTGAGCGGTGGGGTGACCTCCGGTCCGACGCCCGCCGTGGAAGGTCCTGCTCGATCGCCCTGGCTCGGGTTGCTGCCGTCCACGCGGGTACGGATCACCGCGAGTGCCGCGCCGCCGTTGATGGGAGGCGATCGAGTCGCGGCCGTCCTGCGGGTGCGGGACCGGGGAGGCCCTGAGGTGGTCGGGGAGGCGTCGGGGACGCAGCGGTTCGCGGGGCGGTTGCGGGCGGGGCTGCGGGAGGCCACCGACGGGTTGCCGGCGGATGCGCGGGCCCTGCTGCCGGGACTGGTCGTCGGGGACACCGCGCGGATCACTCCCGAGTTGGACGAGGCCTTCAAGGAGACCGACCTCGCGCACACGCTCGCGGTGTCCGGCAGCAACCTCACGATCCTGCTCGCCCTGCTCATCGGGCCGCCCGGACTCGCCCAACTCGTCGAGCGACGTGGACTGGCGCCCCGCCTCGGGGTGTCGCTGCGCGCGACCGCCCTGCTCGGCGGCGGACTCACGCTGGGATTCGTCGTGGTGTGCCGACCGGACCCGAGCGTGCTGCGGGCCGCTGCCTGCGGGGCCGTCGCACTGCTCGCCCTCGCGACCGGACGCCGTAGATCACTGATCCCGGCGCTGGCGACGGCCGTACTGCTGCTGGTGCTGTACGACCCGTGGCTGGCCCGCAGTTACGGCTTCCTGCTCTCCGTGCTGGCCACCGGGGCCCTGCTCACGCTCGCGCCGCGCTGGAGCCTGGCGTTGCGTCGACGGCGGGTGCCGCCGCGGCTCGCGGAGGCGTTGGCCGCCGCGGCCGCCGCGCAGGCCCTGTGCGCACCGGTGGTAGCCGTGCTGTCGGCGCGGGTGAGTCTGGTGGCGGTGCCGTGCAATCTGCTCGTGGAGTTCGCGGTCGCCCCGGCCACGGTGCTGGGCTTCGCGGCGCTGGCGACGGCACCCGTGGCGATGCCGGCGGCCAAGGCGCTTGCCTGGTGCGCGAGTTGGCCCGCCGGGTGGATCGCGGACGTCGCCCGGACCGGGGCGTCGTTGCCCGGCGGGGGAGTGGACTGGCCGGGCAGTTGGGCGGGGGCCGGGTTGCTCGCTCTCGTCACCGGGGTGCTGCTGCTCGTCGGGCGGCGGTTGCTGAGACATCCCTGGTGGTGTGCCGTCTGCGCGATGGTGTTCGTGCTGGCGGTCGTGCAGCCGCCACCGTTGACCCGGGTGATCACGGGGTGGCCGCCGCCGGACTGGCGACTGGCGATGTGCGACGTGGGACAGGGTGACGCGATGGTGCTGGCGGCGGGTGAGGGGGCGGGCGTGGTCGTGGACGCCGGACCCGATCCGGCACTCGTCGACGGTTGTCTGCGCACACTCGGCATCACCGAGGTGCCGCTCGTGGTGCTGACCCACTTCCACGCCGACCATGTGGCCGGGCTGGCCGGTGTGCTGCGGGGGCGGTCGGTGGGGGCGATCGAGACGACGGGGCTGGCGGAGCCGGTCGACCAGGCCGAGTCCGTCCTGCGGGAGGCCGCGGCCCGGCGCATCCCGGTGACGCGTGCTGTGGCCGGGGAGGAACGGCGTACGGGGGCCCTGGCCTGGGAGGTGCTGTGGCCGCCGGCGGACCCGGCGGCGGTCGCGGCGGAGGGGCCCAACGACGCCAGCGTCACGATGCTGGTCAGGTCGGCCGGACTGCGCTTCCTCCTGCTAGGCGACCTCGAACCCCCTGCCCAGCAGGAGCTGTTGAGATCGCCCGTGGGGGCGCGGCTGGCCGGGGTGGACGTCCTCAAGGTGGCTCATCACGGTTCGGCCTACCAGGACCCGGAGCTGATACGCCGGGCAGCCCCGCGGCTGGCGCTCATCTCCGTCGGCGCCGACAACTCGTACGGCCACCCGGCTCCGGCCACGGTCGCCGCGCTGCGGGCCGGGGGCGCGGTCGTGATGCGGACCGACCGGGACGGGGCGCTCGCGGTCGCCGGGACGGGGGACGGAGGCGGGGGCACGGGTGGCCGTAGCGGTGGTGGCGCGGGCGGTGGGGATCTGTGGGTGGCGCGAGACTGGAGGCATGAAGCCCACACAGGTTGACGCGTATCTCCGCCGTCTGGGAGTCCAGCACCCGGCGTGGCCCACCGTGGAGGTCCTGCGCGAGCTGCATCTGCGCCATCTGCAGACCGTGCCCTTCGAGAACCTGTCGGTCCACCTCGGCGAGGAGATCGTGCTGGAGGAGGAGCGGCTGCTGGAGAAGGTGGTGGGGGCCCGGAGGGGAGGGTTCTGTTACGAGCTGAACGGGGCGTTCGGGGCCCTGCTGGCCGCGCTCGGCTTCGACGTCACGCTGCTGGCGGGCCGGGTGTATGGGGCCGAGGAACGGCTCGGGATCCCGTACGACCATCTCGCGCTGCGGGTGCGGACGGTGGACGGGGGCGAGTGGCTGGCCGATGTCGGGTTCGGGGCGCACAGCCACTATCCGCTGGCGTTCGGGGCGCGGGGCGAGCAGGAGGACCCCGGGGGCACCTTCCGGATCGTCGAGGCGGGACCCGACGCGGCGGGGGTGCGCGGCGGGGACGGTGCGGTGACGAAGGGAGGGAAGGGAGAGGGTGACGCGGCGGACCTGGATGTCGTCATGGGGGGCAGGAGCCAGTACCGGCTGGAGGTGCGGCCCCGGGTGCTCGGTGACTTCGCGGCCGGGGCCTGGTGGCACAGCACCTCTCCGGCTTCGCACTTCACCCAGTCCCTGGTGTGTTCGAGGGTGACGGAGGACGGCGGGCGGATCACGCTCAGCGGGCGGGTCCTCAAGACGACGGCTGCCGACGGGGCGCGGGAGGAACGGGAGTTGGAGACGGACGAGGAGGTGCTGGAGGTGTACCGGGAGAGGTTCGGTGTCGAGCTCGACCGGGTGCCGACCGTGCGGGATCCCTACCGTCACGGATGATCCGGCCCGTCTTCCGGCGCCGGGGGCCCTACCCGAGCGGTGCGGAGTGTCCGGCCTGGAAAATGGTGCCGTGAGCGATGTGAGACACGTACTGGTGCTGCCTGATCGGGATGCCGCGGAGGAGGTCGTCGAGGCGCTCTCGGAGCGGTTCGGGGTGGACGAGGAGCCGCAGGTCGTCCGGGACGCGCTGGCGGGGGAGGACGACGCGGAGGACGCGCAGTGGCTGGTGGTCCTGCGGGACGAGGCGGGGCGCTTGGACGCCGGGGAGCTGGAGGAGTTCGTGGGGGAGTGGGAGGGGTGGCGGGAGGAGCCGTGATGCCGCGGTGGTCGGGGTTTCGGCGCCCGCGCTGACGGGTGCCCCTTCCGGAGCCGGAGCCGGAGCCGGAGCCGGAGCCGGAGCCGGAGCCGGAGCCGGAGCCGGAGCCCGAGCCCGAGCCGCCTCCGCTTCCGGAGCAGGAGCCGCCTCCGCCTCCGCCTCCGCTTCCGGGCCCGGAGCCGGAGCCGTTTCCGCTTCCCGGAGCGGTCCCGGCGCTCGCTGGCCCCCGGTGGGGAGGACGGAGCTCTCCCGGCGGGACGATCTCCCGGAGGACGTCGAGGGCGGCCCCCCCTCGCGAGCGGCCGCCGAGGGTGGACGGACGGGCGGCGCGGCTGCGCGACCAGCCCCCTCGGCGCTCGCGGCCACGGTGCTGTCAGTGCTCCGTGCCATGCTGTACGCGATGGCCAAGAAGACTGCTCATGACGACCTCCTCGCCTCCGTGACGCTTGCCGTGGGACAGGAGGAGCTGCTGCTCGACCGGGCTGTGCAGGAGGTGGTCGCCGCCGCTCGGGCCGCTGACGCGGACACGGATGTGCGGGATCTGACTCCGGACCAGTTGCAGCCCGGGACGCTCGCGGAGCTGACCAGCCCGTCGCTGTTCGCGGAGCGCAAGGTCGTGGTGGTGCGCAACGCGCAGGACCTGTCCGCCGACACCGTCAAGGACGTGAAGGCGTACCTCGGGGCGCCCGCCGAGGAGATCACCCTTGTGCTGCTGCACGCGGGGGGAGCGAAGGGCAAGGCGCTGCTCGACGCCGCGCGGAAGGCGGGAGCGCGAGAGGTCGCCTGTCCGAAGATGACCAAGCCGGCGGACCGGTTGGCCTTCGTGCGGCAGGAGTTCCGGGGGACCGGGCGGTCCGCCACGCCCGAGGCGTGTCAGGCGCTGGTCGACGCGATCGGCAGCGATCTGCGGGAGCTGGCGTCCGCCGTGTCCCAGTTGGTCGCCGATGTCGAGGGGACGATCGACGAGGCCGTCGTGGGGCGGTACTACACCGGGCGGGCCGAGGCCTCCAGCTTCACCGTCGCCGACCGGGCCGTGGAGGGGCGGGCCGCGGAGGCGTTGGAGGCGCTCAGGTGGTCGTTGGCGACCGGGGTCGCGCCGGTCATGATCACCAGTGCGCTGGCGCAGGGCGTGCGCGCGATCGGGAAGCTGTCGTCGGCCCGGGGCGGACGACCCGCTGATCTGGCGCGTGAGCTGGGGATGCCGCCGTGGAAGATCGATCGGGTGCGGCAGCAGATGCGGGGGTGGACGCCGGACGGAGTCGCTGTCGCGCTGATGGCCGTGGCCGAGGCGGACGCCGGGGTGAAGGGCGGCGGGGACGATCCCGTGTACGCCCTGGAGAAGGCCGTGGTGGCGATCGCTCGGGCGGCCCGGTCCCGCGGGCGCGGCTAGCCGGACGGTGTTGCGGCCGCCGTGACGCCGAGTTCGTCCCCGGGGTGTCGTGCGCCTCGCCAGGGACCGGCCTGTCATAGGGAGTGCCGCCCTTCGTCGCCGTAGGGGGGAGCACCTTGAGGGCAACTGCCCTCAAGGTGCTCCCCCCACCCCCGAGGAGGAGAATCGGACGGGTCAGCCGAACATCGCCGGACAACGGAGAGGTGGCGGTCGTCATGGCTGAGCATCCGCACGCAGCGCTCGTACGCAAGGGGTTCGAGGCGTTCACCCATGGGGATCTGGACACCCTGCGGGAGCTGATCGCGAAGGACGCCACACATCACGTGCCCGGTAGTCATCCGCTCTCGGGGGACTTCAAGGGGCAGGACGCGATCATCGACATGTACCAGCGGCTGGGGCAGGAGACCGGCGGCTCGATGCGGCTGGAGATGCTCGGGATCGCCGTCGACGGGCGTGGCCACGCCGTCGGGATGTCCCGGTTCACGGCCGAGCGGAAGGGGCGGCGCCTGGACGACACCGGATGCATCGTCTTCCGGATCGTCGGGGACAAGGTCACCGACCTCGACGAATGCGTCGAGGACATCGACAAGAACAACGAGTTCTGGTCGGACTGACGCCCGCAGGCGCCGAAGCACGCATGCCGAAGGCCCCGGCGTCTCCGCCCTGGGGAAGGGGGAGGTGCCGGGGCCTTCGCTTCAAGCTGTCGAGCCCGTACCCGCGTGGCGAACGCAGGCCGCGTACAGGCTCTGGGTGCCGGTCGGGAGCGGATGAGAGAGGGCCCGCTCTTGGGTCCTTCCAGCGGTCAGATCAGAAGATGTGGCTTAGAGGCCCGCGACCTTCGAAGCAAGCGCCGACTTCTTGTTGGCGGCCTGGTTCTTGTGGATGACGCCCTTGGAGACGGCCTTGTCGAGCGCACGCGCAGCAGCGCGCTGGTACTCGGTGGCCTTCTCGACGTCACCCGCGGCAGCGGCCTCGCGGGCCTTGCGGATCGCGGTCTTCAGGGAGGACTTGACGGCCTTGTTGCGCAGCCGGGCCTTCTCGTTGGTCTTGATCCGCTTGATCTGGGACTTGATGTTCGCCACGAATGAGCCTCTACAGGTTCAGGCACGGGCCAGGAGGATTCCGAGCAAAAGAGCAAGGAAGACCAGGTCCCGTACCAGGTGATTTCTTGGAGTCGTGTCTCGTGCTGAGAGGGCATGAGACACAGCCACCCAGACTACCAGCGGCCCCGCGAGTGGCCCAAACCGGTCGCCGGTCCCCGCCCGTGGGACCATGGAGGCTACGTATCGATCCGACCCGAGACCGCAGACACTGCGGACGCCTCAAGAATCAGGACCCTGCGTGCCCGCGATCCCCAGCCACGTGCCCGAGCCGAGCCGTACCGACCCGGCTCTGATCCGCAACTTCTGCATCATCGCGCACATCGACCACGGCAAGTCCACGCTCGCCGACCGGATGCTCCAGCTCACCGGCGTGGTCGAGCAGCGCCAGATGCGTGCTCAGTACCTCGACCGCATGGACATCGAGCGTGAGCGCGGAATCACGATCAAGTCGCAGGCGGTGCGTCTGCCGTGGGCCCCGACCGACGACAAGAGCAACACGCACATCCTCAACATGATCGACACCCCGGGGCACGTCGACTTCACCTACGAGGTCTCGCGGTCGCTCGCCGCCTGTGAGGGCACCGTCCTCCTCGTCGACGCCGCCCAGGGCATCGAGGCCCAGACCCTCGCCAACCTCTACCTGGCGATGGAGAACGACCTCACGATCATCCCCGTGCTGAACAAGATCGACCTGCCGGCCGCGCAGCCCGAGAAGTTCGCCGAGGAGCTCGCGAACCTCGTCGGCTGCGATCCGTCCGACGTGCTCAAGGTCTCCGCCAAGACCGGCCTCGGTGTCGACGCTCTCCTCGACCGGGTCGTCAAGGAGGTCCCGGCTCCGGTCGGTGTCGCCGACGCCCCCGCCCGCGCGATGATCTTCGACTCGGTCTACGACTCCTACCGCGGTGTCGTGACGTACGTCCGTGTCATCGACGGCCAGCTCAACAAGCGCGAGCGCATCAAGATGATGTCGACCGGCGCGACCCACGAGCTGCTGGAGATCGGGACGAACTCGCCCGAGATGCTGGGCGCCGACGGCCTGGGCGTCGGTGAGGTGGGCTACCTCATCACCGGGGTGAAGGACGTCCGCCAGTCCAAGGTCGGTGACACCGTCACCAGCCAGCAGAAGGGGGCCACGGAGGCGCTCGGGGGGTACAAGGACCCCAAGCCCATGGTCTTCTCCGGGCTGTATCCGCTGGACGGCTCGGACTACCCCGAGCTGCGTGAGGCCCTCGACAAGCTCCAGCTCAACGACGCCGCGCTCGTCTACGAGCCGGAGACGTCCGCAGCGCTGGGCTTCGGTTTCCGTGTCGGCTTCCTGGGGCTGCTGCACCTCGACGTGATCCGGGAGCGGCTCGAGCGCGAGTTCGGGCTCGACCTCATCGCCACCGCGCCCAACGTGGTCTACCGGGTCCTGATGGAGGACGGCACCGAGCACACCGTCACCAACCCGAGCGAGTTCCCCGAGGGCAAGATCAACGAGGTGTACGAGCCCGTCGTACGCGCCACGATCCTCGCCCCGACCGAGTTCATCGGCTCGATCATGGAGCTGTGCCAGACCCGGCGCGGCACCCTGCTCGGCATGGACTACCTCTCCGAGGACCGCGTCGAGATCCGCTACACGCTCCCGCTCGCGGAGATCGTGTTCGACTTCTTCGACCAGCTGAAGTCGAAGACGCGCGGGTACGCCTCGCTGGACTACGAGCCCACCGGCGAGCAGACCTCCAGCCTGGTCAAGGTCGACATCCTGCTGCACGGCGACAAGGTGGACGCGTTCTCGGCGATCACCCACAAGGACGCGGCCTACGCCTACGGTGTGCGGCTCGTCGCCAAGCTGCGCGAGCTCATCCCGCGGCAGGCCTTCGAGGTGCCCATCCAGGCCGCCATCGGCTCCCGGGTCATCGCCCGCGAGACCATCCGCGCCATCCGCAAGGACGTCCTCGCCAAGTGCTACGGCGGTGACATCTCCCGGAAGCGGAAGCTGCTCGAGAAGCAGAAGGAAGGCAAGAAGCGGATGAAGATGGTGGGTTCCGTGGAGGTTCCGCAGGAGGCCTTCATCGCGGTGCTTTCCAGCGATGACAGCGCGGGGTCGGGCAAGGGCAAGAAGTAACCGCGGGTTACAGGCGGTTACGCGCCGAACCGGATGGAAAGGGGTCCGTCGTGCGAAAGTGCGACGGGCCCCTACGCGTGCGTAACGTCGCGCTCTGTAGGAAGTGACAGCCCGCCGCCCCTTACCAACGGGTCGGTCGCGCTTTACTCTGATCTCTGCTCGATAGTTACTCGCGAGTTAAACAACAGCCGCAAACCTGAGAGCCAGCCGCACTGTCGCGGGCCCCGGAGGATGTCGTGAGCGACACACAGACACTGATCGAGAACCGCCCGCCGAGTGTGGCGACCCTCTTCCTGGAGCGCGTTGCGAGCACACCGGACGCCGAGGCGTACCGCTACCCGGTGCCGGCGGCCTCCGGCCAGGGCCCGGACGAGTGGAAGTCGCTGACCTGGGCGCAGGCCGCGGAGCGGGTGCACGCCATCGCCGCCGGGCTGATCGAGCTGGGGGTGCGGCCCGAGCAGCGGGTCGCCCTCGCCTCCTCGACCCGTCTCGACTGGATCCTCGCGGACCTCGGCATCATGTGCGCCGGCGCCGCCACGACCACGGTCTACCCGCAGACCAACGCCGACGAGTCGGCGTTCATCCTCTCCGACTCCGAGAGCCGGGTGCTGATCGCGGAGGACGCGGCCCAGCTCGCCAAGGCGGTCGAGAAGCGGGGCGAGCTGCCCACGCTGACGAACGTCGTGGTGATCGACCCGGCCGGTGTCGAGACCAGCGACTTCGTGCTCACGCTCACCGAGCTGGAGGCCCGGGGCGCCGCCCGCCTTGAGAAGGACCCCGACCTGATCAAGGAGCGGGTCGGCGCGATCACCAAGGACCAGCTCGCGACGCTGATCTACACCTCCGGCACCACCGGCCGCCCCAAGGGTGTACGGCTGCCGCACGACAACTGGGCGTACATGGCGAAGGCGATCGCCGCGACCGGGCTGATCAGCGGCGAGGACGTGCAGTACCTGTGGCTGCCGCTCGCCCACGTCTTCGGCAAGGTGCTCACCTCCGGGCAGATCGAGGTCGGCCACGTCACCGCCGTCGACGGCCGCGTCGACAAGATCATCGAGAATCTGCCGGTCGTGCAGCCGACGTACATGGCGGCCGTCCCGCGCATCTTCGAGAAGGTCTACAACGGGGTCGCCGCGAAGGCCCGGGCGGGTGGCGGCGCCAAGTACAAGATCTTCCAGTGGGCCGCCGAGGTGGGCCGCGAGTACGCCAAGACCACCCAGGACAACTTCCGGCGCACCGGGGTCGCCTCCGCGCCCTTCGGGCTGAGCGCCAAGCACAAGGTGGCCGACGCGCTGGTCTTCGCGAAGATCCGGGAGGCGTTCGGCGGCAACCTGCGGGCGTGTGTCTCCGGGTCCGCCGCGCTCGCGCCCGAGATCGGCTACTTCTTCGCCGGTGCCGGCATCCACATCCTGGAGGGCTACGGCCTCACGGAGTCCTCCGCGGCCTCCTTCGTGAACCCGGGCGAGGCCTACCGCACCGGTACGGTCGGCAAGCCGCTGCCCGGCACGGAGGTCCGGATCGCGGACGACGGGGAGATCCTGCTGCGGGGCCCCGGCATCATGGAGGGCTACCACGGGCTGCCCGAGAAGACCGCCGAGGTGCTTGAGGCGGACGGGTGGTTCCACACCGGGGACATCGGTGAGCTCTCGCCCGACGGGTATCTGCGGATCACCGACCGCAAGAAGGACCTCATCAAGACGTCCGGCGGCAAGTACATCGCGCCCGCCGAGGTGGAGGGGCAGTTCAAGGCGGTGTGCCCGTACGTGTCCAACATCCTGGTGCACGGGGCGGACCGGAACTTCTGCACCGCGCTCATCGCGCTGGACGAGGTGTCGATCCTGGAGTGGGCCAAGGAGAACGGGCTCGAAGGGAAGTCGTACGCGGAGGTCGTCGCCGCGCCCGCGACCGTGTCCATGGTCGAGGGGTACGTGAAGCAGCTCAACGAGGGGCTTCAGCGGTGGCAGACCATCAAGAAGTTCCGGTTGCTGCCGCGGGATCTCGACGTGGAGCACGGGGAGATTACGCCGAGTCTGAAGCTGAAGCGGCCGGTTGTGGAGCGGGAGTACAAGCACCTCATTGACGAGATGTACGCGGGGTCCCGGGAAGCGTAGGGGGTGGCCGGGGAGCGTGCGCGGCTGCCGGTGCGTTGTGGCTGGTCGCGCAGTTCCCCGCGCCCCTGGAAAACAATCTCACCGTTTCTCGAGAAGGTGCCGGAGTTCCTTGATCCTGGTGCGCTGGGGATCCGTCAGTTCCTGTTCCAGGTCCGCCAGTTGCTTGCTCACCTCCTCGTAGTCCGTCCGCTGTCGTGCCAGCAGGCGCTCCAGTTGCTGGTTCTTCCTGTGCAGGTCCAGGAAGACGCTCACCTTCGCGCGCAGCACCCACGGATCGAACGGCTTGGTCAGGTAGTCGGCGGCGCCGGTCGCGTAGCCGCGGAAGGCGTACCCCGAGTCGTCGTCCGTGCCCGTGAGGAAGATGATCGGGACGTCCTTCGTCTGGTCCAGGCGTTTGATGTTGGCCGCCGTCTCGAAGCCGTCCATGCCCGGCATGCGCACGTCCAGGAGGACCAGCGCGAACCGGCGGCGGAGCAGGGCCTTCATCGCCTCCTCGCCCGAACGGGCGCGGGTCAGCGGTTCGTTGAGGGACCCCAGGACCGCCTCCAGTGCGATCAGGTTGTCCTCCATGTCGTCGACCAGGAGGATGCCGGCACTGTCGTCGGTCCTTGCCTCAGCGTTCATGTGACTGCCTCATTCAGTCGTCGGTGGGCGGTACCACCGCCTCCTCGGCGTCGGCCGGCTCCCCCGTCGGAGCGCCCTCGGGGTCCAGGAGCGCGCACACGACGGTCAGCAGCTGGTCGACGTCCACCGGCTTGGGTACGTAGTCGTTGGCACCGCGCGCGATCGACTTCTCACGGTCTCCGGGCATCGCCTTCGCGGTGAGCGCGACGATGGGCAGGCCGGTCCAGCGCGGGGTGCGGCGGATGGCGGCGATGGTCTCGTAGCCGTCCATCTCCGGCATCATGATGTCCATCAGGACGAGTTCGACGTCCGGGTTGCGCTCCAGGGTCTCGATGCCCTCGCGGCCGTTCTCCGCGTACAGGACCGGCATGCCGACCCGGCCCAGCACATGGGTGAGCGCGAAGACGTTGCGGATGTCGTCGTCGACGATCAGCACCCGGCGTCCGGACAGCACCTGGCCCGCCCGGCCCGACTTCCACGCCTCCAGCCTGGTGGGTGCCGGCCAGGAGTCCTCGGCGTCGTGGGCGGTCGGGTAGGGCTCGGTGGACAGGTCCTCCGGGGCCGGCAGCGGGTGGTCCTCGGTGGTGGGGCCGGTCGCCGTGTGGCCGGGGCTGACGACGGGGACGTAGAGCGTGAAGGTGGAGCCCTTGCCGGGTTCGCTCTCGGCGACGATACGGCCGCCCAGCAGGCCCGCGATCTCCCGGCTGATGGACAGCCCGAGCCCGGTGCCGCCGTACTTGCGGTTGGTCGTGCCGTCGGCCTGCTGGAACGCCTCGAAGATCACCGGGAGTTTCTCTCGCGCGATGCCGATGCCGGTGTCGGAGACCGCGAAGGCGACCACGTCGTCGCTGTCACGGACGTACCTGTGCTCGGGGTCCTTGACGCGGTTCACACGCAGCTCGACCCGGCCCGAGGCGGTGAACTTGATCGCGTTGGAGAGCAGGTTGCGCAGGATCTGCTGGAGGCGCTGCTCGTCCGAGTACATCTCGCGCGGCACGTCCTCGCCGACCGCCACCTCGAATGCGAGCCCCCGGTCCAGGGTGAGCGGGCGGAAGGTGGCGTGGACGTAGTCGAGCAGCTTGATGAGCGGCAGCTTCTTGGGGCGTACGTCCATCCGGCCGGCCTCGATCTTCGACAGGTCCAGGATGTCGTTGATCAGCTGGAGCAAATCGCTTCCCGACCTGTGGATCGTCGTCGCGAACTGCACCTCCTGGTCGGAGAGATGGCCGTCCGGGTTGTCGGAGAGCAGCCTGGCGAGGATCAGCAGGGAGTTCAGCGGTGTGCGCAGTTCGTGGGACATGTTCGCCAGGAACTCCGACTTGTACTGGGAGCTGGTGGCCAACAGGGCCGCTTTCTCCTCCAGTTCGGCGTTCGAGCGCTGCAACTCCGCCTGCTGCATCTGGAGTTCGTCCGAGCGCTCCTGGAGCTGCCTCGCCAGGCGCTGGGACTCGCCGAGCAGGGACTCGGTGCGGGAGTTGGCGATGATGGTGTTGATGGCGACGCCGATGGTGTTCACGAACTGGTCGAAGAACGCCAGGTGGACGTCGGAGAAACGGGAGAAGGAGGCGAGTTCGATGACGCCGAGGAGCTTGTCCTCGAAGAGGATCGGAATGATGACGACGCTGGCCGGGGCCGCCTCACCCAGCCCGCTGTTGATCTTGATGTAGTCCGGCGGGGCCTCCTCCACCAGGATCCGCTTCTTCTCCCGGGCCGCCTGCCGGACCAGACCGTGCACCGGCATGCCGCCCGTGTCGACGGTCGCCCCCTGCGCCGAGCCGTAGCCCGCGATGAACGCCAGTCCCTTCGCCGGGACGGTGGTGTGCAGGGAAGCCCCGTCCTCGTCCGGGTCGGCCAGGAAGAACGCCCCGTACTGCGCGTTCACCAGCGGGGTCAGCTCGCGCAGGATCAGGTCGGCGACCTCCATCAGGTCCCGGTGGCCCTGCATCAGGGCGGCCAGACGGGCGAGGTTGGACTCCAGCCAGTCCTTGGCCCGGGTCGTCTCGCGGAGGTTGGCCACCATCAGGTTGATGTTGTCCTTGAGCTCGGCGACCTCGCCCTGGGTCTCCACGGTGATCGAGCGGGACATGTCGCCCTGGGCCACGGCGGAGGCGACCTCGGCGATCGCGCGGACCTGGGTGGTCAGGTTGGAGGCGAGTTCGTTCACGTTGGTCGTCAGGCGCTTCCAGGTGCCGTAGACGCCCTCGACCCTTGCCTGGCCGCCGAGTTGGCCCTCGGATCCCACCTCGCGGGCCACGCGGGTGACCTCGGAGGAGAACGAGGAGAGCGTGTCGACCATGGTGTTGATGGCGGTCTTCAGCTCCAGGATCTCGCCGCGCGCGTCGACGTCGATCTTCTTGGAGAGGTCGCCGTTGGCCACGGCGGTGGTCACCTGGGCGATGTTGCGGACCTGCGAGGTCAGGTTGTCGGCCATGTAGTTGACGTTGTCGGTCAGGTCACGCCAGACGCCACTGACGCCCAGCACCTGGGCCCGGCCGCCGAGCCGGCCGTCGGTGCCGACCTCGCGGGCCACCCGGGTCACCTCGTCGGCGAAGGCGCGCAACTGCTCCACCATCGTGTTGACGGTGTCCTTCAGTTCGAGGATCTCGCCGCGGGCGTCGACCGTGATCTTCTTCGACAGGTCGCCGTTGGCGACGGCGGTCGTCACCTGGGCGATGTTCCGGACCTGTGACGTCAGGTTCAGCGCCATGAAGTTGACGTTGTCGGTGAGGTCCTTCCAGACGCCGGACACACCTCGCACCTGCGCCTGCCCGCCGAGGTTTCCCTCGGTGCCGACCTCGCGGGCGACGCGGGTGACCTCGTCGGCGAAGGCGGAGAGCTGGTCGACCATGGTGTTGATGGTCGACTTGAGCTCCAGGATCTCGCCCTTCGCCTCCACCGTGATCTTCTTGCCGAGGTCGCCCTGGGCCACGGCGGTGGAGACCAGGGCGATGTTGCGGACCTGCGAAGTGAGGTTGTCCGCCATGAAGTTGACGTTGTCGGTGAGGTCCTTCCAGACGCCGGACACGCCCCGCACCTGGGCCCGCCCGCCGAGGTTTCCCTCGGTGCCGACCTCGCGGGCGACGCGGGTGACCTCGTCGGCGAAGGCGGAGAGCTGGTCGACCATGGTGTTGATGGTCGACTTGAGCTCCAGGATCTCGCCCTGCGCGTCGACGGTGATCTTCTGACTCAGGTCGCCGTTCGCCACGGCGGTCGTCACCTGGGCGATGTTCCGCACCTGGGACGTCAGGTTCGAGGCCATGAAGTTGACGTTGTCGGTGAGGTCCTTCCAGACCCCGGACACCCCGCGCACCTGGGCCCGGCCGCCCAACTGCCCCTCGGTGCCGACCTCGCGGGCCACGCGGGTGACCTCGTCGGCGAAGGCGGAGAGCTGGTCGACCATCGTGTTCACGGTCAGCTTCAGTTCGAGCAGCTCGCCGGTCGCCTCGACCGTGACCGTGCGGGTCAGGTCGCCGCGGGCCACCGCCGTGGTCACCAGGGCGATGTCACGGACCTGGGCGGTCAGCCGGGACGCCATGGTGTTGACCGCCTCGGTCACATCGCGCCAACTGCCCGAAAGGCCGGTCACCTTGGCCCGACCGCCGAGCCGCCCCTCGGTGCCGACCTCGCGGGCGACCCGGGTCACCTCACCGGTGAACAGGGAGAGCTGGTCGACCATCTTGTTCACGGCCCGGCCGAGACGCCGTAGATCACCGCGCAGTTGGCGGTTGCCGTCGTGCAGGTCGACCCGCTGGGTCAGATCGCCGCCGGCCACCGCGTCCAGGACCCGGGTCGCGTTGGCGGCCGGGGCCACCAGGGCGTCGAGGAGCTGGTTCACGTCGTTGACCCGCGAGGTCCACGAGCCCTGCCCCGGGCTGGGGGAGAGCCGCTCGTCGAGCCGCCCGTGCCGCACCAGCTCCCGCTTCACCCGGTTGACCTCGCCGGTGAAGTGGACGTTGCGGTCCACCAACTGGTTGAAGACCGCCGTCAGTTCGGCCACGATCCCGTCACCGGACTCCGGCATCCGGCGGAAGTCACCGTCCCGGGCAGCGGTCATCGCGGCGAGCAGAGGACGCAGATCCGATGCTCGAATCCGGTCGGCGTTCTGTCCTTCTTCGAGCACACGCGTACCACTGTTCTCACTCATGGCGGCCCACTTCGGTAACTCGGCGCTTATGGGCGTGGCCAGTCTGTCACTCTGTCCGCATCGACTGAGGCGTATTCGTCCGAACTGCTCGGGGAGACGGACATGGGGGCCATTCCTGCGCAACGGGAGTCCGTTGCCCGTGCGTCCGATCCGCCCGCCCGCGGCGGCGGTCCGCTCCCGCGCGTCCACGCCACCCTCCCCGGCGGCCCGCTCGCCCCGGGCTCGGCCCGGGCCCTGCTGCGGGCGGCGGTCGCCGAGTGGGCCGAACTCGACCTGCCCGGCACCGAGTTACTCAGCGACCGGCAGACCGACGACGGCGTGGTCGTCGTCAGCGAACTCGTCACCAACGCCGTCGTGCACGCGGGCACCGAGATCGAACTGGACTGCCGCCTGGAGGCGCACACCGGCGCCCTCGTCGTCGAGGTCCTCGACCACCACCCCTCGCGCGCCCCGCGCGACGGTGACACCGAACCCTCGTACGGCACACCGGAGTACGGACGCGGACTGCGCCTGGTGGCCGCCCTCGCCGAGACCTGGGGGATCACCTACCGCACCGGCGCCAAGACCGTGTGGGCGCAGCTCCCGGCCGGCGGCAAGGACACCCTCGACGGGATCCAGGCGTACGCGGGGGAGAAGGAGCGCGAGCAGGGGCTGCGGGTCGCCGGGATACTCGCCCCGGAACCACCCCCGTCCCAGGCCCCGCCCCCGCCCTCCGCGCCGGGCGAGCCGGACCGGGACTGGCTCAACCGCGGTGCCCTGTCCTTCCTCGCCGAGGCCTCCGACCTGCTCGCCGGGCAGCTCGACGAGAACCTGGTCGCCGCGCTCGCCGGCCAGTTGATCGTGCCCAGGCTGGCCGACTGGTGCGCGGTGTGGCTGGAGGACGAGGTCGCCGGACGCTGGGGATCCCCCCGCCCCGGTGAGGCCGGGAGCGGGACGGGCCGGGGCGAGGCCGGTGCGTCCGGGCCCCGGCTTGCCCGGGTGTGGCACTGCTCCGAGACCCGCATCGAGGAGCTGCGGCGGGTGCTGGAGAAGGAGCCGCCGGGCCCGCCCGGGCGGGAGCACCCCGGGCCCGTGCCGTTCCCCTGGCCCGGCGAGGCACTGGGCCCGCACGGCACGCACGGTTCCGCGCTCGCCTACCGCCTCACCGCCGGCGGCCGCCCGCTGGGCACCCTGGTCATCGGCCGGGCCGGGCTGATCTCCTTCCCCGACGAGATCACCGGGCTCGTCGAGGACCTCAGCCGCCGGGTCGCGCTCGCCATCGGCGCGGCCCGCCAGTACGCGCGCCAGGCCACCATCAGCGCGGTCCTCCAGCGCGGCCTGCTGCCCGGCGCGGTCGCCGAGATCCCCGGGGTGCGCAGCGCCCTGGTGTACGAGCCGTGCGACAAGGGCGGACCCAGCGGCGACTTCTACGACCTCTTCCCGGCCGGCGACGGCCGCTGGTGCTTCGCCGTCGGCGACGTCCAGGGCAAGGGCCCCGAGGCCGCCGTGGTCATCGGACTGGCGCGGCCCTGGCTGCGGCTGCTGGCCCGCGAGGGCTACCGCGTCGCCGACGTCCTGGACCGCCTCAACCAGCTGCTCCTCGACGACGCCACGGAGGCCGCGGACGCGGCCGCACGCGCCTTGGCGGCCGCGGGCGGACACCCCACACACCCCGGCGACGGCCCGCAGACCCGCTTCCTGTCCCTCCTGTACGGCGAGCTGGCGCCCTTCGACGGCGGAGTGCGCTGCACCCTCGCCTCCGCCGGACACCCGCTGCCGCTGCTGCTCGGGGCGGGCGGTGAGGTCCGTACGGCCGCGCGGCCGCAGACGCTGCTCGGGGTCGTCGAGGACGAGACGTACACCAGCGAGACCTTCGAGCTGCGGCACGGCGACAGCCTGCTGTGCGTCACCGACGGGGTGACCGAGCGGCGCAGCGGCCCCCGCCAGTTCGACGACGAGGACGGTCTCGCGGAGGCACTCGCCGGGTGCGCGGGACTGGACGCCGAGCTGATCGCGGAGCGCATCAGACGGCTGGTGCACGAGTTCGGGGCGCGGCCCCCGGAGGACGATCTGGCGCTGCTGGTGCTGCAGGCGGAGTAGGTGTCCGCGGGGTGCTGGACAATGGAGGACATGCCTTCCGCACTCCCCGACGGCGAACCCGTCCCCGACGACGGCTCGCTGCCCGCGTCCGCGCTCGCCGGGTCCGCCGACCGTCCCCTCGGCTTCTACCTGCACGTCCCCTACTGCGCGACCCGCTGCGGCTACTGCGACTTCAACACCTACACGGCGACCGAGCTGCGCGGTTCGGGCGGGGTGCTGGCCTCCCGCGACAACTACGCGGACACGCTGATCGACGAGATCCGCCTGGCCCGGAAGGTGCTGGGGGACGACCCGCGCCCGGTGCGCACGGTGTTCGTCGGGGGCGGTACGCCGACACTGCTGGCCGCCGGGGACCTCGTACGGATGCTGGGGGCGATCCGTGACGAGTTCGGTCTGGCCGACGACGCGGAGGTCACCACCGAGGCGAACCCGGAGTCCGTCGATCCGGCGTATCTGTCCGTGCTCCGCGAGGGCGGCTTCAACCGGGTCTCCTTCGGGATGCAGAGCGCGAGGCAGCACGTGCTGAAGGTGCTGGACCGCACGCACACCCCGGGGCGTCCCGAGGCGTGCGTGGCGGAGGCCCGTGCGGCAGGGTTCGACCACGTCAACCTCGACCTGATCTACGGCACCCCCGGCGAGTCCGACGACGACTGGCGGGCGTCCCTGGAGGCGGCGGTCGGGGCCGGTCCTGACCACGTGTCGGCGTACGCGCTGATCGTCGAGGAGGGCACGCAGCTCGCCCGGCGCATCCGTCGGGGCGAGGTCCCGATGACCGACGACGACGTGCACGCGGACCGGTATCTGATCGCGGAGGACATGCTGTCCGCGGCGGGCTTCGACTGGTACGAGGTGTCGAACTGGGCCACGTCCGAGGCGGGCCGGTGTCTGCACAACGAGCTGTACTGGCGGGGCGCCGACTGGTGGGGAGCGGGCCCCGGGGCGCACTCGCACGTGGGCGGGGTGCGGTGGTGGAACGTGAAGCATCCGGGGGCGTACGCGGCGGCGCTGGCCTCCGGCAGGTCGCCGGGCGCCGGGCGCGAGCTGCTCTCGGAGGAGGACCGGCGGGTCGAGCGGATCCTGCTGGAGCTGCGGCTTCGGGAGGGGGCGCCGCTGTCCCTGTTGCGCGAGGAGGGGCTGGCTGCTTCTCGGCGGGCGCTCGGAGAGGGCCTGCTGGAAGCCCGGCCCTATGAGGAGGGGCGGGCCGTGTTGACCCTGCGGGGGCGGTTGCTGGCGGACGCGGTGGTGCGGGACCTGGTGGACTGAGGGCCTACGGGGGGGGAGGGGCCGTGTTGTCCGGCGGCTGCGGGTCGGTGGCGGCTGGTCGCGCAGTTCCCCGCGCCCCTGGGTAGGTTGCGGTGGCCGTCGGTTGCATGCCCTGCCAGTCGCCGTCGTCCTCAGGAGCTTGGCGCGCATCCGCTAAGGCGCCGTGACGAAGTCGATCAGTTCCTCCACCCGGCCCAGCAGCTCCGGCTCCAGGTCCTTGTAGGACCCCACCCGCTTCAGGATCGCCTGCCACACCGCGCCCGTGTTCTCCGACGGCCAGCCCAGGGCCTTGCACACGCCCGTCTTCCAGTCCTGGCCGTGAGGGACCCGCGGCCATGCCTCGATCCCCAGGGCCGACGGCTTCACCGCCTCCCAGATGTCGACGTACGGGTGGCCCACGACCAGCGCGTGTTCGCTGGTCACCGATGCCGCGATACGGGACTCCTTGCTGCCCGGCACCAGGTGGTCCACCAGCACGCCCAGCCGCGCGTCCGGACCCGGCGCGAACTCGGCCACGATCGCCGGCAGGTCGTCCACGCCCTCCAGGTACTCCACGACCACGCCCTCGATGCGCAGGTCGTCGCCCCAGACCTTCTCCACCAGCTCCGCGTCATGGCGGCCCTCGACGTAGATACGGCCGGCGCGGGCCACGCGTGCGCGTGCGCCGGGCACGGCCACCGAGCCGGACGCGGTACGGGAGGGTCGTACAGGAGCCTGTGCGGAGGGCCGCACCAACGTCACCACCCGGCCCTCCAGGAGGAAGCCGCGCGGCTCCAGCGGGAACACCCGGTGCTTGCCGAAGCGGTCCTCCAGGGTCACCGTGCCCGCCTCGCAGCGGATCACCGCGCCGCAGAAGCCGGTGCCGGGCTCCTCGACCACCAGGCCGGGCTCGGCGGGCACCTCGGGCACCGGCTTCGGCTTCTTCCACGGAGGGGTCAGGTCGGCGGAGTACTGGCGCATTCGGATGACGATAGGAGAACCACGCGGGGGATCACTACGACACGCCGAAGCGGGCAGCCAGCGCGTCCCGCTGCGCCCGCACGAAGGCCGCGTCCACCACCGCTCCGTGACCGGGCACGTACCGCGCGTCCTCGCCGCCCAGGTCGAGGAGCCGGTCCAGCGCGGCGGGCCAGTGCGCCGGTACGGCGTCCGGGCCCGCCTGCGGTTCGCCCGACTCCTCGACCAGGTCGCCGCAGAAGACGACCTCCGGGGAGCCGGGCACGAGGACGGCGAGGTCGTGGGCCGTGTGGCCGGGGCCCACGTTCGCCAGCAGGACCTGGCGGCCGCCGCCCAGGTCGAGCGTCCACTCGCCGGAGACGTGATGGCGGGGGGACACGAGGGCGTCCACGGCCTCGTCGGCCACCGACGACTCCAGACCGTTGCGCACCGCGTCCGCCCGCAGCTCCGCGCGGCCCAGCCGCCCCGCCAGCACCGTCTCCACGCCCACCGCGCCGAACACCTCCGCCCCCGCGAACGCCGCCGCACCGAAGACGTGGTCGAAGTGGGGGTGGGTGAACGCGAGATGGGTCACACGATGGCCGGCCAGTTCCTCGGCCTGCGCGCGCAGGCGAGCGCCCTCCGCGAGAGAGGAGCCCGCGTCGACCAACAGGGCCGTGTCCTCGCCGATCACCAGGCCCGCCGTACAGTCCCAGCCGGGCAGCCGGCACCGCCCCACCCCGGTCGCGACCCGCTCCCACCCGAGCTCTTCCCAAGTCACCGTCATACCGCGACGCTAGCCGTACAGGCCTCATGCCAGGACCAGCCTTGCCCAGGCAGTACCCCACCGCCGTACACTGGCTCGGGAGTGCTGGCACTCGGACGGACAGAGTGCCAGGCGAGGCGCCAAGGGAAACGACCGCTGGAGGTGTGCGCGATGCTGAGTGAACGCAGGCTTCAGGTGTTGCGCGCGATCGTCCAGGACTACGTCGGCACCGAGGAGCCGGTCGGGTCGAAGGCCCTGACCGAGCGGCACAACCTGGGAGTCTCCCCGGCGACCGTCCGCAACGACATGGCGGTCCTGGAGGAGGAGGGGTTCATCGCCCAGCCGCACACCAGTGCCGGGCGCATCCCGACCGACAAGGGCTACCGGCTGTTCGTCGACAAACTGGCGGGCGTCAAGCCGATGACCGCGCCCGAGCGGCGCGCGATCCAGAACTTCCTCGACGGCGCCGTGGACCTCGACGACGTCGTGGCGCGGACCGTGCGGCTGCTCGCGCAGCTCACCCGGCAGGTCGCCGTCGTGCAGTACCCCTCCCTGACCCGCTCGACCGTGCGGCACGTGGAGCTGCTCTCGCTCGCCCCCGCGCGCGTGATGCTCGTGCTGATCACGGACACCGGCCGGGTCGAGCAGCGCATGGTCGACTGCCCGGCCCCCTTCGGGGAGGCCTCGCTGGCCGATCTGCGGGCGCGGCTCAACAGCCGGGTCGCGGGGCGGCGGTTCGCCGATGTGCCGCGGCTCGTCGAGGACCTGCCCGAAGGCTTCGACGCCGAGGACCGGGGTACGGTCTCGACAGTGCTCTCCACTCTCCTGGAGACGCTCGTCGAGGAGAACGAGGAGCGGCTGATGATCGGCGGCACCGCCAATCTCACCCGCTTCGGACATGACTTTCCCCTCACCATCCGGCCCGTCCTGGAAGCTCTCGAGGAGCAGGTCGTGCTCCTCAAACTCCTTGGCGAGGCGGGGGATTCGGGCATGACCGTCCGTATTGGTCATGAGAACGCCTACGAGGGGCTCAACTCCACTTCGGTGGTGTCGGTCGGCTACGGTTCGGGCGGCGAGGCAGTCGCCAAGCTCGGCGTGGTCGGACCGACCCGCATGGATTACCCGGGAACGATGGGAGCGGTACGCGCAGTGGCACGGTACGTCGGACAGATCCTGGCGGAGTCGTAAGTGGCCACGGACTACTACGCCGTTCTCGGCGTGCGCCGCGACGCGTCGCAGGATGAGATCAAGAAGGCGTTCCGCCGGCTCGCGCGCGAGCTGCACCCGGACGTCAACCCGGATCCGAAGACCCAGGAGCGGTTCAAGGAGATCAACGCCGCTTACGAGGTGCTGTCGGACCCGCAGAAGAAGCAGGTCTACGACCTCGGCGGCGACCCGCTCTCGCAGGGCGGCGGCGGTGGCGCGGGCGGCTTCGGGGCCGGTGGGTTCGGGAACTTCTCGGACATCATGGACGCGTTCTTCGGTACGGCCTCGCAGCGGGGTCCGCGCTCGCGCACCCGGCGCGGCCAGGACGCGATGATCCGGCTGGAGATCGAGCTCGACGAGGCGGCCTTCGGCACGACGAAGGACATCCAGGTCGACACGGCGATCGTCTGCACCACGTGCAGTGGTGAGGGCGCGGCGCCGGGCACCTCCGCCCAGACGTGCGACATGTGCCGCGGACGCGGTGAGGTGTCGCAGGTGACCCGGTCCTTCCTGGGCCAGGTCATGACGTCCCGCCCGTGCCCGCAGTGCCAGGGCTTCGGCACCGTCGTGCCGACCCCGTGCCCGGAGTGCGCCGGCGACGGCCGGGTCCGCTCGCGCCGCACGCTGACCGTGAAGATCCCGGCCGGTGTGGACAACGGCACGCGGATCCAGCTCGCGGGCGAGGGCGAGGTCGGTCCCGGTGGCGGTCCCGCCGGTGACCTCTACGTCGAGATCCACGAACTCCCGCACTCGCAGTTCCAGCGGCGCGGCGACGACCTGCACTGCACGGTCACGCTCCCGATGACGGCGGCGTCCCTCGGCACGAAGGTGCCGCTGGAGACACTGGACGGCATGGAGGAGGTCGACATCCGTCCGGGCACCCAGTCCGGCCAGTCGATCCCGCTGCACAGCCGGGGTGTCACCCACCTGCGCGGCGGCGGCCGGGGCGACCTCATCGTCCACGTCGAGGTCCAGACCCCGACCAAGCTCGACCCGGAGCAGGAACGACTGCTCCGCGAGCTGGCCAAGCTGCGCGGCGAGGAACGGCCCACGGGGCAGTTCCAGCCGGGGCAGCAGGGGTTGTTCTCGCGGTTGAAGGACGCGTTCAACGGGCGTACCTGAGCCGGGTGAAGGTTGGATTCGGACTTGTCTGGAGGACGTGACAACATGCCGTCATGTCCTCCGCACTGACCGATCTCTTCCCTCATCCGATCGTGCAGGCCCCCATGGCGGGCGGCGTCTCCGTGCCGCGGCTCGCCGCCGCCGTGTCCGACGCGGGAGGGCTCGGGTTCCTGGCCGCCGGGTACAAGACGGCCGACGGGATGTACCAGGAGATCAAGCAGCTGCGCGGGCTGACCGGATGCCCCTTCGGCGTCAACCTCTTCATGCCGCAGCCGGAGTACGCCGACCCCGCCGCCGTCGAGGTCTACGCCCACCAGCTGGCCGGCGAGGCCACCTGGTACGACACCGAGCTCGGCGACCGCGACAGCGGACGTGACGACGGCTACGACGCCAAGCTCGCCGTGCTCCTCGACAACCCCGTACCGGTGGCCTCCTTCCACTTCGGTGTGCCGAGCAGCGACGCCCTGGAGTCGCTGCGCCGCGCCGGCACCTTCACCCTCGTCACCGCGACCACCCCCGAAGAGGCCCTCGCCGTGCAGTACGCGGGCGCCGACGCGGTCATCGCGCAGGGCGTCGAGGCCGGCGGCCACCAGGGCACCCACCGGGACCTCCCCGAGCAGGACAACTCCGGCCTGGGACTCCTCTCCCTGGTCGCCCAGATCCGCGAGACCGTCACCATCCCCGTCGTCGCCGCGGGCGGCATCATGCGCGGCGGCCAGATCGCCGCCGTCCTCGCCGCCGGCGCGAGCGCGGCCCAGCTCGGTACCGCGTTCCTCGCCACGCACGAGTCCGGCGCCCACGACGTGCACAAACAGGCGCTGACCAACCCCCTCTACGTCCGTACCGAGTTGACCCGCGCCTTCTCCGGCAGACCGGCCCGCGGCCTGGTCAACCGTTTCCTGCGCGAGCACGGGCCGTACGCCCCCGCCGCCTACCCCGAGGTCCACCACCTGACCGCCCCGCTGCGCAAGGCCGCCGCCAAGGCCGGTGACGCCCAGGGCATGGCGCTGTGGGCGGGCCAGGGGCACCGGATGGCACGCGAACTGCCCGCGGGGCAGCTCGTGGAGATACTCGCGGCCGAACTCAAGGCCGCCAGGACAGCGTTGTCGGACAAGGGGGGCCTGCGATGACCGCACCGGTGTTCGTGGTCGAGCACTTCGACGCGGGAGGTGGCGGACGGTACGTCCTCGACGGCCCCGAAGGCCGCCACGCCGTCTCCGTGAAGCGGCTCCAGCCCGGCGAGGACGTCATCCTCACCGACGGCGCCGGCCGCTGGGCCGACTGCGTGGTGCTCGCCGCCGAGGGCAAGGACCGGCTGATCGTCCAACTGGACTCGGTGTCCGAGGAGCCGCAGGCACAGCCCCGGATCACCGTCGTCCAGGCCCTTCCCAAGGGCGACCGCGGTGAGCTCGCCGTCGAGACCATGACCGAGGTCGGTGTCGACGCCATCGTGCCGTGGCAGGCCGCCCGCTGCATCACCCAGTGGAAGGGCGAACGGGGTCTGAAGGCGCTCGGCAAGTGGCGGGCCACCGCCCGCGAGGCCGGGAAGCAGTCCCGCCGGGTCCGCTTCCCGGAGGTCGCGGACGCGGCGAGCACCAAGCAGGTTGCCGCACTTCTCGCCAAAGCCGACTTCGCCGCCGTGCTGCACTCCGACTTCGAACGCGACAGCGCGCCGCTGTCCACCGCCGAACTCCCCGAAGAGGGCGAGATCGTGCTGGTCGTCGGCCCCGAAGGAGGCGTCGCCAAGGACGAGTTGGCGCTCTTCGAGGAGGCCGGCGCGCGCGCCTACGTCCTCGGGCCGACCGTGCTGCGTACGTCGACCGCCGGGACCGCGGCGACCGCCCTGCTCCTCGGCCGCACCGGCCGCTGGTCCTGACCCCGGAAGGACGGCTGTGGAACTCGCCCAAGTACGCCTGCTCGTCACCGACTTCGCCGCCTGCTACCGCTTCTACGCCGAAGTCCTCGGCCTCAAGCCCCAGTCGGGGGCGGCGGAAGGGCCGTACGAGAAGTTCAGTCCCGCCACCGGCTCGGCGGGCATCGCCCTCCAGGACCGCTCGATGATGGCGGAGGTCCTCGCTGAACTGGGCGACACGGCCACCGGCCACCGCTCCCTGGTCGTGCTGCGCGTCGACGACCTGGACACCTACTGCGAGCAGATCACGTCCCGCGGCGCCACCCTCCTGCACGGCCCCGCCCCCATGACGGACCGCATGCGCGTCGCCCACCTCAAGGACCCGGAGGGCAACCTGGTGGAACTACAGGAGTGGCTGCTGCTGCGCGGCTGAGGGCGGGCGTGCGGTCGTGGATCGACCGGCGCGCAGGTGGCCGTATGCGCCCTACCGCCGGACGGCACGCGGTGGCAGGCTGCCCTCCATGGTGGCGTTGAGGCGGAACTGGCGTCGGCCGCGCGGGGTGCGAGTGGCGGGTGTGGCCGGGGGTGTCGTGCTGGCCGTGGGCGGGGTCGCCGCCTGTGATCCGACCGGCGCGGTCAGCTCCGCGACCGTGTCGTACACCACCGACCAGTTGGTCACCAAGGAGCTGAACCGGCAGAAGGCCGACGTGAGTTGGCTGACCTGCACGGCCTCGTACGACGACGGCGACCGGACGCCGAGCGCCAGTGTGAACACCGTCGCCGACGTCGACTGCGAAGGGAAGACGCGGGACGGCAAGGACATCACCGTCAAGGGCAAGGTGACCCGGACCGTCAGCGGGGCGTGTGTGCGCGGGCACCTCACCGCCACGGTGGGCGGCAGGCAGTGGTTCCGGGTGGAGGGGCTCGGGGACTGCAACGCGACCCCCACCCCGCCGGTCAACAACCCGGGGCGCCCCGGCCCCACCGTCACCGTGACCGTCACCAAGACGATCTGGTGCCAGAACGACCCGCAGTGCTGGCCCGACGGCAAGTGATCGAAACCTCTGTGCACAGCGACCGGCCGTGCGTAGGGTGATCGGGTGACACAGCCTGCGACGTCTGCATATCTCCGGTTTCCGCATCTGCGGGGCGAGTTGGTGGCCTTCACCGCCGAGGACGACGTGTGGCTCGCGCCGCTCGACGGCGGGCGCGCCTGGCGGGTCAGCGCGGACAACGTCCCGGTCACCCACCCCCGGATCTCCCCCGACGGCACCACCGTCGCCTGGACCTCCACCCGCGACGGCGCCCCCGAGGTGCACATCGCCCCGGTCGACGGCGGCCCGGGCAGAAGGCTGACCCACTGGGGCAGCAACCGCACCCAGGTACGCGGCTGGACCCCGGACGGCGAGGTCCTCGCGATCACCACACACGGCCAGGCGAGCCTGCGCCGCAGTTGGGCGCAGACCGTCCCGCTCGACGGCGGGCCCGGCACCACCCTGCCGTACGGCCCCGTCGGCGATGTCGCCCACGGCCCGGCGACCGTGCTCCTGTCCGCACCCATGGGCCGGGAGGCGGCCTGGTGGAAGCGGTACCGGGGCGGCACGGCGGGCAAGCTGTGGATCGACCGCGAGGGCGACGGCGAGTTCGTACGGCTGCACGAGGAGCTGGACGGGAATCTGGAGTACCCCGTGTGGGCGGGCGAGCGGATCGCCTTCCTCTCCGACCACGAGGGCACCGGAGCCGTCTACTCCTCCCTCGCCGACGGCTCCGACCTGCGCCGGCACACCCCCCTCGACGGCTACTACGCCCGGCACGCCTCCGGCGACGGCACCCGGATCGTCTACACCTCGGCCGGTGAGCTGTGGATCCTCGACGACCTCGACGGCGCCGAACCGCGCCGCCTGGAGGTCCGGCTCGGCGGACAGCGCGCCGACCGGCAGCCGTTCCCGGTGGACGCCTCCCGCTGGTTCGGCTCGGCCGCCCCCGACCACACCGGGCGCGGCAGCGCGGTCGCCGTGCGCGGCGCCGTCCACTGGGTCACCCACCGCTCGGGCCCGGCCCGCGCCCTCGCCGCCGAACCCGGCGTCCGGGCCCGCCTGCCGCGCACCTTCCGCACGGAGGGCGAGGAGTGGGTGGTGTGGGTGACGGACGCCGAGGGCGACGACGCCCTGGAGTTCGCGCCCGCCACCGGACTCGCCCCCGGTTCCACCCCGCGCCGCCTCGCCGCCGGACAGCTCGGCCGGGTCCTGGGCCTCGCCATGGCCCCGGACGGCAAGCGGGCCGCCGTCGCCTCGCACGACGGCCGCGTCCTGCTCGTCGAGCGGGAGACCGGCGAGGTCCGCGAGGTCGACCGCAGTGAGGACGGCGACGTGCGGGGGCTGACCTTCTCGCCCGACTCGGCCTGGCTCGCCTGGTCGCACCCCGGGCCCGACCCGCTCTGCCAGCTCCGCCTCGCCAACACCACCGACCTGTCGGTCACCGAGGCGACCCCGCTGCGCTTCCAGGACTACGTCCCCGCCTTCACCCTCGACGGCAAGCACCTGGCCTTCCTCTCCAACCGCTCCTTCGACCCGGTCTACGACGAGCACGTCTTCGACCTCGCCTTCGTCGTCGGCGACCGCCCGCACCTGATCACCCTCGCGGCGACCACCCCGTCCCCCTTCGGCCCGCAGCGCCACGGCCGGCCCTTCGAGGCCCCCGACAAGGACGAGACCCCCGACAGCGAGGGCACCCCGGCCACCCGTATCGACCTCGAAGGCCTCGCCGACCGGATCGTTCCGTTCCCGGTGGAGGCCGGCCGCTACTCCAACCTGCGCGCTGCCAAGGACGGCGTCCTGTGGCTGCGCCACCCCGTCCAGGGCGTCCTCGGCTCCTCCCGGGCCACCCCGGACGACCCCGACCCCAAGACCGACCTCCAGCGCTACGACCTCGCCCAGCAGCGCCTCGAACACCTCGCCGCCGACGCCGACCACTTCGCCGTCAGCGGCGACGGCAAGCGGGTCCTGCTGTGGACCGACGGCCGCCTGAAGGTCGTACCGAGCGACCGCCGTGCCTCGAACGACGACGACAGCGACACCAACATCTCCGTCGACCTCGGCCGCATCCGGCAGACCGTCGACCCCTCGGCCGAGTGGCGGCAGATGTACGAGGAGACCGGCCGCATCATGCGGGACCACTTCTGGCGGCCCGACATGAGCGGGGTCGACTGGCAGGGCGTCCTCGACCGCTACCGCCCTGTCCTGGACCGCCTGGCCACCCACGACGACCTCGTCGACCTCCTGTGGGAGGTGCACGGCGAACTCGGCACCTCCCACGCCTACGTCACCCCGCGCGGCGGGCACGGCCACGGACCCCGGCAGGGGCTCCTCGGTGCCGACATCTCCCGTCACACGGACGGCCCCCAGGGATCGGCACAGTGGCGCATCGACCGCATCCTGCCGACCGAGACCTCCGACCCCGCCGCCCGCTCCCCGCTCGCCGCACCCGGCGTGGCGGTCCGCGCCGGCGACGCGATCGTGGCGGTGGGCGGCCGGCCCGTCGACCCGGTCACCGGCCCCGGCCCGCTCCTCGTCGGCACGGCGGGCAAGGCGATCGAGCTCACCGTCTCCCCGTCCGGCGGCGGCGACCTGCGCCACGCCGTGGTCGTCCCCGTCGCCGACGAGGAGCCCCTGCGCTACCACGCCTGGGTCGCCGACCGCCGCGCCTACGTCCACGAGAAGTCCGGCGGCCGGCTCGGGTATCTGCACGTCCCCGACATGCAGGCGCCGGGCTGGGCCCAGATCCACCGCGATCTGCGGGTCGAGGTGGCCCGCGAGGGGCTGGTGGTCGACGTGCGCGAGAACCGCGGCGGCCACACCTCCCAGCTCGTCGTCGAGAAGCTGGCCCGCCGGATCGTCGGCTGGGCGCTGCCGCGCGGAATGCGGGCGTACAGCTATCCGAGGGACGCGCCGCGCGGGCCCGTCGTCGCCGTGGCCAACGAGTTCTCGGGCTCGGACGGTGACATCGTCAACGCGGCGATCAAGGCGCTGGGCATCGGCCCGGTCGTCGGCACCCGCACGTGGGGCGGGGTCATCGGCATCGACAGCCGGTACCGGCTGGTCGACGGCACGCTGATCACCCAGCCGAAGTACGCCTTCTGGCTGGAGGGGTACGAGTGGGGCGTCGAGAACCACGGGGTCGACCCGGACGTGGAGGTCGTACAGCGACCGCAGGACTACGCGGCGGGCAGGGACACCCAGCTGGACGAGGCCGTGCGGATCGCGCTGGAGACCTTGGAGAGCGCTCCGGCGAAGCTTCCGCCGACCCTGCCTCGTTAAGATGCCTCAGGACCTCGACGGAAGGAACCACATGCCAGGGGAACCCCAGGACGACTGCCTGTTCTGCAAGATCGTGGCGGGCCAGATCCCGGCGACGATCGTCCGGGAGTCGGAGACGACCGTCGCCTTCCGGGACATCAACCCCCAGGCCCCCACCCACGTCCTCGTGATCCCCAAGGCGCACTACGAGAACGCCGCCGCCCTCGCCACCGCGGCACCGCACCTTGCCGCGGACGTCCTCCAGGCCACCCAGGCCGTCGCCGAACAGGAGAAGCTGGAGAGCTACCGCACCGTCTTCAACACCGGCTCCGGCGCCGGCCAGACCGTCTGGCACGTCCACGCCCATGTGATCGGCGGCCGCGGCCTCCAGTGGCCCCCCGGGTAACTCCCCGTGTCCGTACGTGAGTTGGTCGTCCTCGGCACCGCCAGCCAGGTCCCCACCAGGCACCGCAACCACAACGGCTACCTGCTGCGCTGGGACGGCGAGGGCATCCTCTTCGACCCCGGCGAGGGCACCCAGCGCCAGATGCTGCGCGCCGGGGTCGCCGCCCACGACCTCAACCGGATCTGTGTCACCCACTTCCACGGCGACCACTCCCTGGGCCTCGCGGGCGTGATCCAGCGCATCAACCTCGACCGGGTCCCGCACGAGGTCACCGCCCACTACCCGAAGTCGGGGCAGCGCTTCTTCGACCGGCTGCGGTACGCGACGGCGTACCGGGAGACGGTCCGGCTCACCGAGGCACCGGTCGCGGCGGACGGGGTCCTCGCGCGGACCGGCGGATACACCCTGGAGGCCCGCAAGCTGTCGCACCCCGTCGAGTCCTACGGCTACCGCCTCACCGAACCCGACGGCCGCCGCATACTCCCCGACCGCCTCGCCGCGCACGGCATCAAGGGGCCCGACGTCGGACGGCTCCAGGCAGAAGGCTCCCTGAACGGCGTATCCCTCGACGACGTCAGCGAGGTCCGCCGGGGCCAGCGGTTCGCGTTCGTCATGGACACCCGCCTCTGCGACGCCGTCCACGCCCTCGCGGACGGCTGCGACCTGCTCGTCATCGAGTCGACCTTCCTCGACGAGGACGAGCGACTCGCCGTGGAACACGGCCACCTGACCGCCGGTCAGGCCGCGGCCGTCGCCCGCGACGCGGGCGTACGGCATCTCGTGCTCACGCACTTCAGCCAGCGCTACTCCGAACCGGAGGAGTTCGAACGGCAGGCGCGGGCGGCCGGGTACGAGAGCGAGCTGACGGTGGCCCACGACCTGATGCGGGTCCCGGTTCCGAAACGGCGGTAAAGCGGCCGTACGATGCTTTGATGTCCCTCCCCAAAGCTGAACTGCACCTGCACATCGAAGGCACCCTGGAGCCGGAGCTGGCGTTCGAGCTGGCCGCGCGCAACGGCGTCGAGCTGCCGTACGCCTCCACGGACGAGCTCCGCAAGGCGTACGACTTCGAGGACCTCCAGTCCTTTCTGAACCTGTACTACGAACTCATGGCCGTCCTGCGCACCGAGCGGGACTTCGAGGACCTGGCGAACGCCTATCTCGCCCGGGCCGCCGCACAGGGGGTGCGGCACGCGGAGATCTTCTTCGACCCGCAGGCGCACATCGCGCGAGGCGTGGGGATGGGGGCGGTCGTCGAGGGGCTGTGGCGGGCGCTGGGCAGGAGTGCGGAGAACCACGGCGTCTCCACGCAGCTGATCATGTGCTTCCTGCGGGACGAGTCCGCCGAGTCGGCCCTCGAGACGCTGGAGGCCGCGAAGCCGTATCTCGACCGGATCGTCGGGGTCGGGCTCGACTCCGCCGAGGTGGGACACCCGCCGGTGAAGTTCCGCGAGGTGTACGAGGCCGCCGCCGCGCTGGGGCTGCGGCGGGTGGCGCATGCCGGGGAGGAGGGGCCGCCGGAGTACATCGTCGAGGCGCTGGACGTGCTGGGGGTGGAGCGTATCGACCACGGGTTGCGGTGTGTGGAGTCGCCGGAGCTGGTGGCTCGTCTGGTGCGGGATCGGGTGCCGTTGACTCTGTGCCCGCTGTCCAACGTGCGGCTTCGTACGGTTGATGTGCTGGGGGATCATCCGTTGCCGGCGATGCTGGACGCGGGGCTGATGTGCACGGTGAACTCCGACGACCCCGCGTACTTCGGGGGGTACGCGGGGGACAACTTCGACGCGGTGCGGTTGGCGCTGGGCCTGGGTGAGGAGCGGTTGCGGGAGCTTGCCCGGAACTCGTTCCTTGCGTCCTTTCTTGAGCATGATGAGGGGCTGCGGGCTCGGTATCTTGCGGAAGTTGAGGCTTACGAGTTCTGAGGTGCGTTGTCGGGTGCGGGCCGGTGGGGGCTGGTCGCGCCCACGCGGCGGAGCCGCAAATCGACACAGCCCCGCGCCCCTAACAACCCTTAAGCGGCCGTTGCTTTGTCGTACACCTGGGTGTCCACCTGGATCTCCACGACCGGCAAGGTCCGCCGTCCCGCGCCCAGCGCCACCGCTGTCATCGGGACCGCGATCAGCAGCAGGCCCGCCGCCAGGACCGTGCCCATCGCCGGGAAGCCGGCCTGGGAGGCGAGGAGGCTGCCGGTCAACGGGCCCGCCGCCGTGCCCAGTGACGATGCCGAGCCGACCAGTACCGCCCAGCGGCCGCGCGGGTCCAGGGAGGCGGCCAGGCCGATGACGTACGACAGGACGATCGGGTAGAGCGTGTTCCACGCGATCTCGCCGGTCGCGAAGGACGTCAGGTCGGTCGCCGAGGCGCTGAGGGTGATGCAGGCGGCGATGAGGACGGTGCCGCCGCCGATGGGGAGCGCGACGCCCAGCCGGGGGCCGAGGGCGCCCGCGCCGACGACGCCCAGCAGGCCCGCGCCCAGCGCGATCGCGAAGACCGCGCCGACCGTCGCCTCGGAGAGGTGGGCCTGGGTGAGGCCGATGCGGCCGCTGACGCCCCAGAGGGCGTTCTGGGCGAGGGACCAGCAGGGGAGGGTCGCGGCGAGGAGGAGGCCGGCGCGGAGGTGGGGGAGCGGGGCGCGGGTGTCCCGGCTGGGTGCGGGGGCCGTGCGCAGGGGGAGGCGGCTCGTCAGGGGCCAGACCGCCAGCGCGGTGAGGGCGATCGCGGCGAGGGGCTGGCCGTGGCCGGGGCCCAGGTGGGGGACGGTCAGGTAGACGGCACCGGCGAGAGCGGAGACGCCGAGCAGGCCGACCGTGGTGGCGCGGTGCGGGTCCGGCTGGGCGGCGATGCCGGTGGCGGCCACCGCCGTCGACGTGCCGGATCCGAAGCCGCCGATCAGGGCTCCCGCGACGACGGCCCAGACGGGGTGGGCGAGGGCGGCGCCGCCGTAGCCGAGGACGGCGAGGGTGAGGCCCACGCGGGCGAGGGTGCGGGCGCCGACGCGGTCGACGCGTGAGGCGAGCAGGAAGCCCGCTGCCGCCGAACTCAGCAGCAGCGCGCTGCCGACGGCACCCGCCTCGGTGGCGGTGAGCGCGAGCCCGGAGTCGAGTCTGCCGACGGTGGTCGGCAGGAGGTAGGGGGCGAGGTACCCGGCCGTGAACAGGGCGATCAGGGGCCAGGGCAGGGTGGAGCGACGGGCGGACACGGGCGTTCCCAGGGCATGCGAAAGAAGCGGCTCGAAAAGGGGGTTGGGCGCAAGCCGTCGACGGACAGGAACGCGCGAAGAATTTGTATCAAGCACGCGGTTGCGGAAACAGCCCGGGTGGCGTGATCTGGATCACGTTCCGTTTGGAGTGGGGAGTGGCGGGTAGAAGTACGCCCTTTTGGTGCGCCTAACGCCAGTGCGGGGCGCCCCCCGCGCCCGGTGCCGTCGCCTCGATCTTGCTCCTGATCTCGCGCATCACCGCGATGATCTGCTGTTCGTGGTCCGGCGTCAGACGGGCCACCGGGACCGAGCAGCTGACGGCGTCCTGGGCGGGGGAGTCGTAGCGCAGGGCGAAGCCGAAGCCGACGATGCCGAGCACGCCCTCCTCGCGGTCGACCGAGTAGCCGCGGGCGCGCACCTGCGCGAGGTCCGCCAGCAGGGCGTCGCGCGTGGTGTGGGAGTTGGGGGTCAGTGCCTCGTACGGCCCCTCGGGGAGCCTTTCGTCGGGCCACTCGGCGAGCAGCGCCTTGCCCAGTGCGCCGGCGTGCGCGGGCAGCCGGCGGCCGACCCTGCTGATGGTCCGCAGGTACTCGTGCGACTCGCGCGTCGCCAGGTAGGCCACGTCCCGGCCGTCGAGCCGCCCCATGTGGATGGTCTCGCCCAGCGCCTGGGACGCCTCGTCGAGATACGGCCGGACGACCCGCACGCGCGGGTCGGAGTCCAGGTAGCTGGTGCCGGTGAGCAGGGCGTGGATGCCGATGCCGTAGAGCGAGCCGGTGATGTCGGTGCGGACCCAGCCGCGCGAGATCAGGGTCTGGAGCAGCGCGTACATCGAACTGCGCGGCACGCCCAGGGCGTCCGCGAGCTCCTGGAGCCGTGCCGGGCGGTCGCCGCGCGCGGCCAGCAGTTCGAGGAGCTCGACCGTGCGGGCCGCCGACTTCACCTCGCGGACGCCACCTGTCTCTGACATGGGCCGATCGTAATCGGCCCACCAAACCTGATACCGACCCATTGACGAGAACAGTTCGCCTATCTAATCTCCATTCTCATACGTGGATGACATCTACATGGGGAGATGAGCGAGGGTGACCCTCGACCCGGACACAGCCCGACGACTGCGGGACGGCATGGCACGCGGCGTGCTGTCGTTCCCGCTCACGAGCTTCCACGACGACGGCACCCTCGACCCGGACGGCTTCCGCGCGCACGTGGCCGCGCAGCTGGGGCGGGAGCCGGGCGCGCTCTTCCCGGCCTGCGGCACCGGCGAGTTCTTCTCGCTGGACGAGGACGAGTACCGCCAGGTCGTCACCATCGCGGTCGAGGAGGCCGCCGGACGCGTGCCCGTCGTCGCCGGGACCGGGTACGGCTGGGCGCAGGCCGTCCGCTTCGCCCGGATCGCCGAGGAGGCCGGCGCGGACGCGCTGCTCGTCCTGCCGCACTACCTGGTCGCCGCCCCGCAGGACGGCCTGGTCGCGCAGCTGGAGCAGATCGCGGCCCGCACCCGGCTGCCGCTCATCGCCTACCAGCGCGGTCAAGTCGCCTTCGGACTCGACGCGTTCAGGCGGATCACCGAGATCCCCGGGGTCATCGGGCTCAAGGACGGGCACAGCGACCTCGACCGGCTCCAGCGCCTCACCCTCGCCGCCCCCGAGGACTTCCTGTTCTTCAACGGCGCCTCCACGGCCGAGATCCAGGCCCGCGCCTACGCCACCGTCGGCGTCCCCGCCTACTCCTCGGCCGTCCACGCCTTCGCCCCCGAGATCGCCGACGCCTTCTTCGGCGCCCTGCGCGCCGGCGACGAGGGCGAGGGCACGGTCGAGAAACTGCTGCGCGACTTCTACGTCCCGCTCGTCGAGCTCCGGGACCGCGTGCCCGGATACGCGGTGTCACTGGTGAAGGCGGCGGCACGGCTGCGGGGGCGTCCGGTCGGGCCCGTGCGCGCGCCGCTCACCGATCCGTCGGACGCCGATCTGGCGGACCTCCGCCGACTACTGACCACCGGCCTGGACCTCGTGGGAGCCGCGCTGTGAACCTCACGATCACCGACGTCCGGCTCACGCCCATCCTGGTCGCCGATCCGCCGCTGCTGAACACGCAGGGCGTGCACCAGCCGTACACGCCCCGGCTGATCGTCGAGGTCGAGACCGCGGACGGGGTCGTGGGGGTCGGGGAGACCTACGGGGACACCAAGTACCTGGAGCTGGCCCGGCCGTTCGCCGCGAAGCTGACCGGGCGGCAGGTCGGGGACCTGAACGGGCTGTTCACCGTCGCCGACCAGGTGGCGGTCGACTCCTCCCGGGTCTCGGGGCAGGTCGACGTCGGCGGGCTGCGGGGCGTCCAGACCGCCGACAAGCTGCGGCTGTCCGTCGTCTCCGGGTTCGAGGTGGCCTGTCTCGACGCGCTCGGCAAGGCGCTCGGTCTGCCGGTGCACGCGCTGCTCGGCGGCAAGGTGCGGGACGCGGTCGAGTACAGCGCGTACCTGTTCTACAAGTGGGCCTCCCATCCCGAGGGCGTCGCCGCCGAGAAGGACGACTGGGGGGCGGCCGTCGACCCCGCGGGGGTCGTGGAGCAGGCCCGGCTCTTCACGGAGCGGTACGGCTTCACGTCCTTCAAGCTCAAGGGCGGGGTCTTTCCGCCGGACGAGGAGATCGCGGCGGTCAGGGCTCTCGCCGAGGCGTTCCCCGGACATCCCCTGCGGCTCGACCCCAACGGGGCCTGGAGCGTGGCGACGTCGCTGAGGGTGGCTCGGGAGCTCGGGGACGTCCTGGAGTACCTGGAGGACCCCGCGCTGGGGACCGCGGCCATGGCGGAGGTGTCCGCCGGGACCGATGTCCCGCTCGCCACCAACATGTGCGTGACGACCTTCGCGGAGATCAAGGAGGCGTTCGCCCTGGACGCCGTCCAGGTGGTGCTCTCGGACCACCACTACTGGGGCGGGCTGCGGAACACCCAGCAACTCGCCGCGATCTGCCGGACCTTCGGGGTGGGGGTGTCCATGCACTCCAACACGCACCTGGGCATCTCGCTGGCCGCGATGACGCACGTGGCGTCCACGGTGCCGAATCTTCACCACGCGTGCGACTCGCACTATCCGTGGCAGTCGGAGGACGTGCTGACCGAGCGGCTGGTCTTCGAGGAAGGGTCCGTGCGGGTCTCCGACGCGCCCGGGCTCGGTGTCGAACTCGACCGGGAGAAGGTGGAGTTCCTGCATCGGCGGTGGCTGGATGACGACGGTGCGCTGCGGGAGCGGGACGACGCGGCGGCCATGCGGGTCGCCGAGCCGGGGTGGGTCACGCCGACTGTGCCTCGCTGGTAGGGGGATCCTTTCTCGCCCCCACCGCCCCTGCCCGTCCCGTCCTCAGGGGATGCTGCCCGGATGGGCCGACGGGTGGGCGGGTCGGGGGTGAGGGGCGGTTCGTTGTCGGTGGTGTGGTGCAGACTGGCTTGATCGGCACCACCGCAGGGAGTTCACCGTGATCGCGTCCAACGGGAAAACCGGGCAGTGTCAGGCCCAGGTCGATCCTCTGGCCGCCGTGCGCGCACCCGACGATCCGCCCTGGGACGTCTACCTCACCGGCACCGTCTTCCTCGACATCATCTTCACCGGGCTCGGCTCCGCCCCGGTGCGCGGGACCGAGTCCTGGGCACGCGGGATGGGGTCGAGCCCCGGCGGCGTGGCGAACATGGCGACCGCCCTGGCCCGGCTCGGGCTGCGTACCTCGCTGGCCGCGGCCTTCGGCGACGACCACTACGGCGAGTACTGCTGGGACGCCCTGGAACAGGGCGAGGGCATCGACCTCTCCCCCTCGCGGCGAGTCCCGGGCTGGCACTCACCGGTCACCGTGTCCATGGCGTACGAGGGCGAGCGCACCATGGTCTCCCACGGCCACGAGCCGCCCCCCGAGGAGCCCGCGCCGGACTGCCCCCCACGCGCGCGTGCGGCCGTGGCCTCGCTGGAACCGGGCAAGCGCGCCCCCTGGATCGCCCAGGCGGCCCGCGAGGGCACCTGCGTCTTCGCCGACGTCGGCTGGGACGAGACCGGCGCCTGGGACCTGGCGGGCCTCGCCGACCTGGAACACTGCGAGGCCTTCCTGCCGAACGCGGAGGAGGCGATGCGCTACACCGGCGCCTCCTGCCCCCGCGAGGCCGCCCACGCGCTCACCGAGCACGTGCCGCTCGCCGTGGTCACCCTCGGCGCGGAGGGCGCGTACGCCGTGGACCGGCGCACCGGCGAGGCCGCCGAGGTCCCGGCGATCGAGGTCGAGGCGCTCGACCCGACCGGCGCCGGGGACGTCTTCGTGGCCGGCTTCGTCACCGGCACCCTCGCGGGCTGGCCGCTCGCCGACCGGCTGGCCTTCGCCGGCCTGACCGCAGCCCTCTCCGTCCAGGAGTTCGGCGGCTCCCTGTCCGCGCCGGGCTGGTCGGAGATCGGCGCCTGGTGGCGCAAGGTCCACTCCGTCGCCTCCCAGGACCCGGCCGCGCTGCGCCGGTACGCCTTCCTCGCGGACCTGGTCCCGGAGGAGACGGCCCCGGGCTGGCCACTGCGGCGCGCGGTACCGACGATCGGCTTCGGCAGATCGACCTGACGTCAGCCGTCCGCGGCCCGCTCCAGCGTCGACAGCACCTGCTCCCGGACCACCTCGCCGGCCTCGGCGGGCAGCGCCCCGATCGCCGTGCCGCGCAGGGCGTCGAGCACGCCGTCCGCGCCCGCCTCGCAGGACACGCGCTCGCTCAGGAAGTCGTAGCCGTCGCGGACGGCGACCCGCAGGACGGGGCGCTCGCCGGCGTGCACGGCCGTGGCGACGACCAGGGGCGGTGGGCCGCCCGGGGCCCCGGCCACCTTGCGGTAGCCGCTGACCAGCGGGTCGTCCCAGTGCAGGCTCAGCAGCAGCGGCTTCTTGGCGAGCAGCTCGGAGAGGTCCGTCTCGAACGGCCCCTCCGTCGCCAGCACCCGCGCGCGGGCGCCCAGGACGAGGGCCGCGGGCAGCAGACAGCGCAGGGTGCTGCCGACGACGTTCCCACCGACCGTGGCGGTGCGGCGCACGGCCCCGGTGCCGATGCCGGCCGCGGCCCGGTGCAGCACCTCCGGCACCCGTGCGTCGATCCGGTGCAGCAGGACCGCCGCCCCGACCTCCCCGGCCCCGAGGACGTTCGCCTCCGGCACCTCGCGCAGCGAAACGGCCTGCTCGGGGAAGCCGTCGCGCTGCCAGGCGGCCCACACGAGCGTGGCACCGCCGACGGGTATCGCCCCGTCGGACAGGCACTCCTGTGCCTCGGGCAGGGAGGTGGGCAGACGCAACAGCACGGTCTTCCTGCTTTCTCCGTACGGACTCCGTGACCACCGACGCCGCCGAGGTCTTCGAACACACGTGGTAGCGAGCGCATTCTCCCCAGGGGGCGGGGGGAGCATGCAGGGCTCACCGCTGCACCCAGGGCGCCCTCGTCCTCGAAAAGCCCTACGGCGTTGTCAGTGCACCGTCGTACCCTTGAACCCGCGAGGCCGCCTCCGGAGGTGCGGCCGTGACGAGGAGGAACCGCAGGCGTTGAGCGCCGGCCCATGACTCAGACACCCACAGGTCACAGCCCCGCGCAGGGGCAGGCGAGAGCACAGTTCACCGTCCCCGCCCAGCACCCCATGGTCTCGGTCCTGGGGTCCGGCGACTCGCTGCTGCGCGTGATCGAGAAGGCCTTCCCGGCGGCCGACATCCATGTCCGGGGCAATGAGATCAGCGCGACCGGCGCGGCGGCGGACGTCGCCCTGGTCCAGCGCCTGTTCGACGAGATGATGCTGGTGCTCCGCACCGGACAGCCGATGACGGAGGACGCAGTGGAACGCTCGATCGCCATGCTGCGAGCGAGCGAGAACGGGACGAGCGACGGCCAGGAGACCCCGGCCGAGGTGCTCACACAGAACATCCTGTCCTCGCGCGGCCGCACCATCCGCCCCAAGACCCTCAACCAGAAGCGGTACGTCGACGCGATCGACAAGCACACGATCGTCTTCGGCATCGGCCCCGCCGGTACCGGCAAGACCTACCTCGCCATGGCCAAGGCGGTGCAGGCCCTCCAGGCCAAGCAGGTCAACCGCATCATCCTGACCCGCCCGGCGGTGGAGGCGGGAGAGCGGCTGGGCTTCCTGCCCGGCACCCTCTACGAGAAGATCGACCCCTACCTGCGCCCGCTGTACGACGCCCTGCACGACATGCTGGACCCGGACTCGATCCCGAAGCTGATGGCCTCCGGGGTGATCGAGGTCGCGCCGCTGGCGTACATGCGCGGCCGTACGCTCAACGACGCCTTCATCATTCTCGACGAGGCCCAGAACACCTCCCCCGAGCAGATGAAGATGTTCCTCACCCGGCTCGGCTTCGACTCGAAGATCGTGATCACCGGTGACGTGACGCAGGTCGACCTGCCCAACGGCACCAAGTCCGGGCTGCGGCAGGTGCAGGACATCCTGGAGGGTGTGGAGGACGTGCACTTCTCCCGTCTGTCGTCCCAGGACGTCGTACGGCACAAGCTGGTCGGCCGTATCGTCGACGCGTACGAGAAGTACGACACCGAGAACGGTACGGAGAACGGCACCCACAAGGGCGGCCGGAACAAGCGGAAGTAGACAAGCCAGCACCATGTCGATCGACGTCAACAACGAGTCCGGAACCGAGGTCGACGAGCAGGCGATCCTCGACATCGCCCGTTACGCCCTCGCGCGGATGCGCATCCACCCGCTCTCCGAGCTCTCGGTGATCGTCGTGGACGAGAACGCCATGGAGCAGCTGCACATCCAGTGGATGGACCTGCCGGGGCCCACCGACGTCATGTCGTTCCCCATGGACGAGCTCAGGCCGCCCAGCAAGGACGACGACGAGCCCCCGCAGGGCCTCCTCGGCGACATCGTGCTCTGCCCCGAGGTCGCCAAGAAGCAGGGCGAGGAGGCCGAGACGCAGCACTCCATGGACGAGGAGCTCCAGCTCCTCACCGTCCACGGCGTGCTGCACCTGCTCGGCTACGACCACGAGGAGCCGGACGAGAAGGCCGAGATGTTCGGCCTCCAGGCGGCCATCGTGGACGGATGGCGGCAGGAGAAGGGGCTCACCGGTCCGTCCCCCGCGCCGACCGTCTCATGAGCCTGTCCCTCGTCTCCGGGGCGATCGCCCTGGTCGTCGTCGCCTGGCTCGCCGCCTGCGCGGAGGCGGGCCTCGCGCGCGTCTCCAGCTTCCGCGCCGAGGAAGCCGTACGGAACGGCCGCCGGGGCAGCGCCAAGCTCGCGCAGATCGCCGCCGACCCGACCCGCTACCTCAACGTGGCCCTGCTGGTGCGTGTCGCCTGCGAGATGGCGGCGGCGGCCCTGGTCACCTACGCCTGTCTCCAGCAGTTCCCGGGCACCACCCGCGCCCTGCTGGTCGCGATCGGCGTCATGGTCCTGGTGTCGTACGTCGCGGTGGGCGTGTCCCCGCGGACCATCGGACGCCAGCATCCCCTCAACACGGCGACCGCGGCCGCGTACGTCCTGCTGCCGCTGGCCCGGATCATGGGCCCCATCCCGTCGTTGCTGATTCTCATCGGCAACGCGCTCACCCCCGGCAAGGGCTTCCGCCGCGGCCCGTTCGCCTCCGAGGCGGAGCTGCGCGCGCTGGTCGACCTCGCCGAGAAGGAGTCCCTGATCGAGGACGAGGAGCGCCGCATGGTGCACTCGGTCTTCGAACTGGGCGACACGCTCGTGCGGGAGGTCATGGTGCCGCGCACCGACCTCGTGGTCATCGAGCGCTACAAGACGATCCGGCAGGCGCTGACCCTCGCGCTGCGCTCGGGCTTCTCGCGCATTCCCGTGTCCGGGGAGAGCGAGGACGACATCGTCGGGATCGTGTATCTGAAGGACCTGGTCCGCAAGACGCACATCAGCCGGGACGCGGAGAGCGAGCTGGTGTCCACGGCCATGCGGCCCGCCGTCTTCGTGCCCGACACCAAGAACGCCGGCGACCTGCTGCGTGAGATGCAGCAGGACCGCAACCACGTCGCCGTGGCCATCGACGAGTACGGCGGCACCGCCGGCATCGTCACCATCGAGGACATCCTCGAGGAGATCGTCGGCGAGATCACCGACGAGTACGACCGTGAACTGCCGCCGGTGGAGGACCTCGGCGACGACCGTCACCGGGTCACCGCCCGCCTCGACATCACCGATCTCGGCGAGCTGTACGGGCTCGACGAGTACGACGACGAGGACGTGGAGACCGTCGGGGGTCTGCTGGCGAAGGCGCTGGGCCGCGTCCCCATCGCCGGGGCGTCCGCGGTCGTCGAGCTCCCGGACGGGCGCGACCTGCGTCTGACCGCGGAGGCCGCCGCCGGGCGCCGGAACAAGATCGTGACGGTTCTTGTGGAGCCGGTGAGCGTCCTCGAACCGGCCGTGGAGGAGAAGGAGTCCGAGTGACCCCCCAGGAGCTGCGCGCCCTCTGTCTGTCCTTCAACGAGACCGTGGAGGACTTCCCCTTCCGGCCGGAGGTCTCCGTCTTCAAGGTGCTCGGCAAGCTCTTCGCCCTGACCACGCTGGAGGCGCGGCCCCTGACCGTCAACCTCAAATGCGACCCGGAGGACGCGATCCGGCTGCGCGCCGACCATCCCGGGCTGATCGTGCCCGGGTACCACATGAACAAGCGCCACTGGAACACCGTGACCGTCGACGGCGAACTCCCGGACCGTCTGGTCCGGGAGCTCGTCGAGGACTCGTACGACCTGGTGGTGGCCGGTCTACCGCGCGCCGAGCGGCTCCGCCTCGACCGCCCCTGAGCGCGTCCGCAGCCCCACCGCGACCAGCACCGCCGCCGCCAGCACGATGACCGTGTCCAGGGCGAGGACCGTGTGGACGCCGGACATCAGGTCGTTGGAGGTGGTGGCGAGGACGCCCAGCAGGGGGATGCCCACGGTGATGCCGACCTGCTGGGTGGAGGTGACCAGGCCGGTGGCCAGGCCCTGTTCCGCGTCCGGGACGCCGGAGGTGACCGTGACTCCGTACGAGATGATGGCGCCCAGGTGGCACATGCTGGCCAGGGAGACGGCGGCCGTGGCGAGCCAGACCGACCAGCTCGCGGTGTCCAGGCCCAGCAGGGCGGCGGTCAGGGCGCCCTGGCCGGCGAGCGAGCCGACCAGCGTGCGGCGCGGGCCGAAGCGGCCGATGACCCTCGCGGCGTAGGTGCCGGCCACCGCCGACAGGACGCCCTGGACGCCGAAGACCAGGCCGGTCTCGAAGGCGGACAGGTGCAGGACCTCCTGGAGGTAGAGGGTCAGCGCGAAGACGACCGTCGACATCATCGAGAAGGTGACCAGACCGCCGATGTTGCCCCACGCCACCGTGCGGCGGCGCAGCATGGGCAGGGAGACGAGGGGCGCTTCGGAGCGGGACTCGACCGTGACGAACGCGGCCAGCAGCAGGACGCCCGCGATCAGCGCGGTGATGACGTCCGCGCGGGCGAAACCGTGGTCGGCGGCGGTCGACAGGGCGTAGATCAGGGAGAGCAGACCGCCGGTGACCGTGATCGCGCCGGGCACGTCCAGGCGCGGGCGGTCCGGGGTGCGGGACTCCGGGAGCAGGGCGGGGGCCAGCGGGAGCACGATCAGGGCGAACAGGGAGAGCAGGCCCATCGTGGAGCGCCAGCCGAGGGTGTCGGTGAGGGTGCCGCCGGCCACCATGCCGACGGTGAAGCCGAGCGAGAGCAGGGTGCCGGAGATGCCCAGGGCGCGGTCGCGGGCGGGGCCCTCCGGGAAGGTCGTGGTCAGCAGGGACATGCCGGTCGGCACGATGGCCGCCGCGCCGAGTCCTTGGAGGGCGCGTCCGGCGAGGAAGGACGCCGGGTCCCAGGCGAAGGTCGCGAGCACTGAGGCGGCGCCGAAGAGGGCCAGGCCGGTGAGGAACAGCTTGCGGCGGCCGTACAGGTCGCCGACGCGGCCGAACAGGAGCAGGAAGCCGCCGGAGGGGAGCGCGAACGCGGTGACCGCCCACTGGAGGGCGGACGGGCTCATGCCGAGGTCGGCGCCGAGGACGGGCAGGGCGACGTTCAGGACGGAGAAGTCCAGCGCGACCATGAACTGGGCGGCGCACAGGACGAACAGGACGAGCTTGTCGCGCGTCGACAACCGGGGGGTGTCGAGCGCGTCGGGGACGGGGCTTGTGGTGTCGATCGCCATGGGCAAGAGCCTGCGGGCACCGGAATAGCCGTGGGGAGCGGCAAGTTGTGCTGGTGGTGGCACCACCAGGCAGGGGGTTGCTCCGCCATGGCCGAGACGAGGGGGATGCGTTCGTGCCCGAGGTCGTACCCAAGAGTGAACGGCACCGTGAGCTGCGGGAGTTCCTGATGAGCCGGCGGGCCCGGGTCTCGCCCGCCGAGGCGGGGCTGCCGGACGGCGGGGCGCGGCGGCGGACACCGGGTCTGCGGCGCGAGGAGGTCGCGGTGCTCGCGGGTGTGGGGGCCTCCTGGTACCAGTGGCTGGAGCAGGGGCGGGACATCTCCGTGTCCCCGCAGGTTCTCGACTCCGTCGGGCGGGTGTTGCGGCTCAGCAACGCGGAGCGGCGGCATCTGTACGTCCTCGCCGGGCTGAACCCGCCCGCGCCGGAACCGGCCGCCGACCACGGCTGCGAGGGACTGCGGCGGCTGATCGACGCGTGGATGCCGTATCCGGCGCACATCATGGACGCGTACTACAACTGTGTGCTGTACAACGACGCCGCGGGCTGGGTGCTCGGCATGCGGCCGGAGAACACCCAGAACTGTCTCGTCGACTTCTTCACCGACCCGCTGTACCGGTCGCGATCGCACAGTTGGGAACAGAACGCGCGCTCGGTCGTCGCGCAGTTCCGGGCGGCCTCCTCCCCGCGCCCCGAGGACGAGGGCTTCCAGGAGGTGCTGGCCCGGCTCAGGGAGTTGAGCCCGGAGTTCACCGAGCTGTGGGAGCGGCGGGACATCGAGGACGCCGGGGTGATCCGTAAGGAACTCGACCATCCGCTGGTCGGCCTCCTGTGCGTGGAGTCCACGGCGATGAAGGTACCGGCCCGCCCCGATCTGACGGTCGTCCTGCACACCCCCCTGGACGAGGCGGGCACCGCCGCGAAGCTGGAGTGGCTGGCGTCGCCGGAGGGGCGGCGAGGGGCGATGTACCCGGTGGCGGGGTGAGGCGGGGGTCGGGTGTACCCGTGGCGTCCTTGTCGTGGGCCCGGTTCGTATGCTCCTGTCATGACCGACAACAGTGCGCTTGACCCCGAGGACCGCAAGATCGTGACCCTGGCCCGTTCGGCTCGGGCCCGTAACGGGGTGGCCGAGGGGGCGGCCGTACGGGATGACACCGGGCGGACTTATGTGGCCGGGACCGTCGAGCTGGCGTCTCTCAAGCTGAGCGCGTTGCAGACGGCGGTGGCCATGGCGGTGGCGTCCGGGGCGAAGTCCCTGGAGGCGGCGGCCGTGGTGACGGACGCGGAATCGGCCTCCGAGGAGGATCTGGCGGCCGTACGGGACCTGGGCGGGCCGCGGACTCCGGTGCTGGTGGCGGGGGTCGACGGCACCGTGCGGAGCACCGTGACCGCAGGTTGACACTCACTGGTCACGGCACCGTGTGAGGGACCACGGCTGCCGACTGCCGCTCCGGGGCGCGGTGCTGTGTGGTGGGTGGTGTCCGTCGGCTGTCGCCGGGGTGCGGTGCTGTGTGGTGGATGGTGTCCGTCGGCGCCACCGGGTTGCGGCGCCGTGTGGTGGGTGGTGTCTGTCGGCTGTCCCCGGGGCGTGGTGCCGTGTGAAGGATCGTGTCCGTCGGCTGCCACTCCGGGGCGCGCCGCCGTGTGGTGGATCGTGCCCCTCGGCTGCCACCGGGCGCGGCATCGTGTGCAGGCCCCTCACCCCCGGCCGATACCTCTGGTAACACTTGGCCGGAATTCCGGCTTGCCCATCCTCGTCCCACGCGTATCAATGGAACCGGAGATTCCGACGGACCGTCAGATTCCAGCTCGCGCGGCGTCCCGCACCACGCCCCGTGAAGCCGACCGGCCGTCGGGCCACACCCCCCGTCCATCCCCACATGGCAGCCCCCACCACGGGAAGGGAACCGGATTCCATGAAAGGCAAGCGCATAGGCACCGGTGCGGCACTGGCGGTCGGCACCCTCGCGGCCGCCGGGCTCGCGTTCGCGCCCGCCGCCCTGGCCGTCACCCCGGACACGGCGACCATCGACGCGGACTGCGGCCTCTACGGCAGCGGTGAGGCCACTCTCACCGCCACCCAGGACGGCACCGCCGCCGCCGTCACCGTCACCTCGGCGATCAACGCCCCGCTCGCACTCTCCGAGGACTCGATCACCTCGACCCTCACCTTCGTGAACGCGAACGGCGGCACCACCACCTTCACCGGCACGGAGAACCCCGCCATCGCGGCCGGCGACCCCGTCACCGTCGGTCCGCTCAGCGGCACCGTCAACTCCGGCGACAGCCTGGAGTCGTACGGCGGTTCGCTCCAGATCGTCGTCTTCGGGATCACCGTCACCTGCACGGCGACCGGCCCGCAGGCGCCCGGGCCGTTCGTCTTCGACTGAACCGCACCGGACAACTCCCTCCGCCGCCGCGAAAACTGACGTCATGTCAGATTTCTGCGGCGGCTCCATTGACTTCTCACGCGATCCACACATCAATGCCCCCTGTCGGCACAGGACTTCAGGAGCTTCCGGAGGGGGCACATCCATGGGTTCGACGACTCGAAGACGCCGTCTGGCGTCCTTTCTCGGGGCGACCGCGCTCGCGGTCACCGCGGGCGGCGCACTGGCCTGTCCGGCCGGTGCCGCCACCGACGTGGACTTCGCCACGCACTGCATCCCGCCCGCGGTCGCGGGCATCCCGCCGATCGACGGCACCACCACGGCCAGGATCGCCGTGGACAACACCAGCCCCAAGGTGGGCGACACCGTCACCGTGACCTACACGGTGGTCAAGCCCGCCGCCAGCAACCCGACGGCCATCGCGCTGCCGGCCGACATCATGACGCCCACCGGGAAGGTCACCCTCGGCGGCGCCCAGACCGGTGCCGTCACGGTCGCCGGACCCAAGAAGAACGACCCGGTGCCGGGCAACGGCGCCTTCCCGTCGTTCTCCATGACCGGCACCTTCAAGGTCACCGCACCCGGCGCGATCACCCTCTCGCCCGGCGACTACAACATCCACACCAGCTACATCCTCGAACTGGACACGCCCTGCACGGTGATCACCCCGCCCGCCCCGGTCTCCGAGACGGTCACCGCGACGGACGCGAACCCGGTCAACCAGCGGGACATCTCGCTGGGTTCGGCCTCCGGGAAGCCCGGCGACAGCGTCACCGTCACCGGCAGCAAGTTCACCCCGGGCGCGACGGTCACCCTGGCCGGGCGGGCCGGCGCCGCCCAGACCGCGGACACCGCCAACGTCACCGCCGACTCCTCGGGCGCCTTCAGCGGCTCGCTCGTCGTCAACGACAAGACGACGACCGGTGTCGTGGCGTACGAGGGCAGCGCGTGGAGCGAGACCAAGGGGACGGGGCCGAAGGCGTACGTCGTCATCGACGACACGCCCGTACCCGCGGGCAGCCAGAAGGTGTCCACCACGGTGAAGGCCGGCACGCTGTCCATGTCCCAGGCCGGGGACACCGTCAGCCTCTCGGCGGTGGACTACGGCAAGGGCGGGGCCTCGACCGGCAACCTGAACAAGGTGACGGTCAAGGACTTCCGCGGCGGACCCGCCGGCTGGTCCCTCACCGGCAAGGTCACCGACTTCACCGGACCCGGCGCCAAGATCGACGCCGGCGCGCTGAGCTGGAGCCCCGCCTGCGCCACCAAGGCGGGCAGCCCGAGCACCTGTCAGGCCGGTTCCGCCGGCACGGTCGGATCCTCGGGAGCGACCCTCGCCTCCACCCCCAACTCGGCGCTCACCGGCGGTGAGTTCACCGTGGACGCCGGGCTCTCCCTGAACGTACCGGCGTTCACACCGGTGGGCACGTACTCCGGCGTACTCACCCTCACGCTCAGCTGACCGTACGGGCGCCCGCACCCGCCCGTCCGTTCCTTCTCGCCCACGTGGGGGTCCGCACCCATGCGCAAGCTGTACGTCCTCTTCCTGAGCCTGTTCCTGGTCACGGCCGCCGCGCCCGCGTACGCCGCCGACAACGGCAGCTGGTCCGTGTACCCGGCCGCGTCGCAGATCGCCGAGCGGCCCTACTTCTATCTCTCCGCCGATCCCGGCCAGAGCATCGACGACAAGGTGGTGGTCACCAACAAGACCGGCGAGCCGCTGACCTTCCGGCTCTACGCCGCCGACGCCTACAACACCGCCCGCGACGGAGGTTTCGCCGTGCGTACGGTCGCGGAGAAGCAGCGCGGGGTGGGCGCCTGGGCGAAGCCCGCGAAGTCCCGGGTGACCGTCCCCGCGCACGGCAAGGTCACCGTCCCCTTCACCCTGTCGGTGCCCGAGGGTGCCGAACCGGGCGACCACCCCGGCGCGTTGGTGGCGCTGGACGAACGGGTCGACAAGGGCGACGGCGCGGTGGCGCTCGGCGTGCAGCGGGCCGTCGCCGCCCGGATCTACCTGCGCGTGGGCGGCCCCACAGTCCCCGCGATCACCGTCGAGGACGTCCGGGTCAGTCATCACCAGCCGCTGGTACCGGGGTTGGGGGACAGCGGCGCGACGATCTCGTACACCCTGCGCAACACCGGCAACGTGACGCTGGACCCGAAGGTGGAGCTGCGGGCGACGGGGTTGTTCGGCCGTACGTTGCTCTCCCGCGAACTCGCCCGGATTCCGGGGGAGTTGTTGCCCGGGCAGCGGGTGCGGCTGAGTGAGCCATGGCGTGGGGCGCCGCAACTCGACTGGGGCGATGTGCAGTTGACCGCGAGCGCGAAGGACACGCGTGAGTCGGCGAGCGCGAGTTTCTTCGCGTTGCCGTGGCTGGTCGCGGTGGTGCTGTTCTTGGCGGGTGCCGTGGGAGGGGGAATGTGGGTGCGTTTGCGCCTGCGGGCCGGTGGGGGCTGGTCGCGCCCACGCGGCGAAGGCGCACATTGACACAGCCCCGCGCCCCTGAAGGGGCGCTCCCCGGGCCGTCCCTTCTAAAGCGCGTCAGGACCCCGCTCGCCCGTCCGCACCCGTACGACCGTCTCCACCGGCAGCGCCCACACCTTGCCGTCGCCGATCTTGCCCGTGTGGGCGGCCTTGACGATCGCGTCGATGACCGTGTCCGAGTCGGCGTCGTCGACGACGACCTCGATACGGACCTTGGGGACCAGGTCGACCTGGTACTCGGCGCCCCGGTACACCTCGGTGTGGCCGCGCTGACGGCCGTAGCCGCTGGCCTCGGTCACGGTCAGACCGTGCACGCCGATCTCCTGGAGCGCGGTCTTGACCTCGTCGAGGCGGTACGGCTTGACGATCGCGGTGATGAGCTTCATGCCTGGGTCTTGACCTTCTGGGCGGAGGGGACGGAGGACGCGCTGACCGGGGCACCGTGGCCCAGCACGCCGTGATCGTATGCCGTCTCGGCGTGCACCGTAAGGTCCAGGCCGGTGTGCTCGTGCTCCTCGTCGGCTCGGAAGCCCATCACCTTGTCGATCAGCTTCCCGAGGCCGTACGTCACCGCGAAGGCGTACGCCCCGACGGCGACCACGGCCACCAGCTGCTTGCCGAGCTGGGCGAGCCCGCCGCCGTACAGCAGGCCCTCGGTGCCCCCGGTCATCGCCTTCTCCGCGAAGACGCCGATCAGGAGGGTGCCGATGACGCCGCCGACCAGGTGGACGCCGACGACGTCGAGCGAGTCGTCGTAGTTCAGTTTGAACTTCCAGCCCACCGCGTAGGAGCAGACGACACCGGCGGCGAGGCCGACGACCAGTGCGCCGAGGAGGGAGACCGAGCCGCAGGACGGGGTGATCGCGACCAGGCCCGCGACCGCGCCGGACGCGGCGCCGAGCGTGGTCGGGTGGCCGTCGCGCTTCTGCTCGACGAAGAGCCAGCCGAGCAGGCCGGTGCAGCCGGCGGCGAGGGTGTTGAGGAAGACGGCGGCCGCGAGGCCGTTGGCGCCGAGGGCCGAACCGGCGTTGAAGCCGAACCACCCGAACCAGAGCAGGCCCGCGCCCAGGATGACCATCGGGAGGTTGTGCGGGCGCATGGCGTCCTTCTTGAAGCCCAGACGCGGGCCGAGGACCAGCGCCAGGGCGAGACCGGAGGCGCCCGAGGTGATCTCGACCGGCAGACCGCCCGCGAAGTCCAGTGCGCCGAGCTTGTCCAGGACCCAGCCGCCCGGCCCCCACACCCAGTGGGCGACGGGAACGTATACGAGCAGCGCCCAGACCGGCACGAACACCAGCCACGCCCCGAACTTCGCCCGGTCCGCGATCGCGCCGCTGATCAGGGCGGCCGTGATGATCGCGAAGGTGAGCTGGAAGGTGGCGAAGAGGAGGGTGGGGACGGTGCCCTGGACGCTGTCGGGGCCGAGGCCGGCCATTCCGGCGTGGTCGAGGCCGCCGATGAGCCCGGCGAAAGTGTCCTCGCCGAACGCGAGGGAGTAGCCGGCCGCCAGCCACACCACCGTGACCAGGGCGATCGACACGAAGCTCATCATCAGCATGTTCAGGACGCTCTTCGTGCGGACCATGCCGCCGTAGAACAGGGCGAGCCCCGGGGTCATCAGCAGGACGAGGGCGGTGGCGGCGAGCAGCCAGGCGGTGTCACCGGTGTCGATGCCTTGCGCGGCCAGGGGCATGGAGGTCTCCAACCAGGTGGGGGCTCGTCAGAGGTTCACCGGCGTGCGTTTCCGGTTGAGCACGTTGGTGTTTCCGTGATGTTTCGTTGCGTGGAGGTTTCTGGAAGCTCACCGGAACGCGGGTACTCGGGCGCCTGTGCGGCGGGGCTCCGTGGATCAGGGAGAATGGGGCGCATGAGCGTTCGCAGTCAGTCATCCGAGCCGTCGGCGTCGTCGGAGGCCCCCCACCGCGCCGGCTTCGCCTGCTTCGTGGGCCGCCCCAACGCGGGCAAGTCCACCCTCACGAACGCTCTGGTCGGCCAGAAGGTCGCGATCACCGCGAACCAGCCGCAGACCACGCGGCACACGGTGCGGGGGATCGTGCACCGGCCCGACGCCCAGCTGATCCTGGTCGACACCCCTGGGCTGCACAAACCGCGCACGCTGCTCGGTGAGCGCCTCAACGACGTCGTGCGCACCACGTGGGCAGAGGTCGACGTGATCGGGTTCTGTCTGCCGGCGAACGAGAAGCTCGGGCCCGGTGACCGTTTCATCGCGAAGGAGCTGGCGGGGATCAAGAAGTCCCCGAAGGTGGCGATCGTCACGAAGACGGACCTCGTCGACTCGAAGACGCTCGCCGAGCAGCTCATCGCCATCGACCAGCTCGGCAAGGAGCTGGGCATCGAGTGGGCGGAGATCGTCCCGGTGTCGGCGACCGCGAACACGCAGGTCGACCTGCTGGCGGACCTGCTGATCCCGATGCTTCCCGAGGGCCCGGCGCTCTACCCCGAGGGCGACCTCACGGACGAGCCCGAGCAGGTCATGATCGCCGAGCTGATCCGCGAGGCGGCCCTGGAGGGCGTCCGCGACGAGCTCCCGCACTCCATCGCGGTGGTCGTCGAGGAGATGCTGCCCCGCGAGGACCGCCCCGCCGACAAGCCCCTCCTCGACATCCACGCCTTCGTCTACATCGAGCGCCCCAGCCAGAAGGGCATCATCATCGGCCCCAAGGGCAAGCGCCTGAAGGAGGTCGGCATCAAGAGCCGCAAGCAGATCGAGGCGCTCCTGGGCACGCCGGTCTTCCTGGACCTGCACGTGAAGGTGGCGAAGGACTGGCAGCGGGATCCGAGGCAGTTGCGGAAGCTGGGGTTCTAGGGCATCGCCTCCTGCGGGTGCATGTCCTGAAGGCCGATCACCCTCAGCAGCTGGAGGCGTTCGTACGCCTCTGTTCCCGGGCGGGCCGTGTGGACGACCAGGAGGTGGTGGTGTTCGTGGCTGACCATGACCTCGCAGTCGAGTTCCAGCAGGCCCACCACGGGGTGCAGGAAGCGTTTCGTCGCCTTGTCGCGCTGGGACACCTCGTGTTCGTCCCACAGGCGCGCGAACTCCTCGCTGGCCGCCCGTAGTTCGGCGACCAGCGCGGCCGGTTCCGGATCGTCGGGGCGGGCCGCGGTCACCGCGCGCAGGGTGGCCACCTGGGTGCGCGCGTGGTCCGGGAGGTCCTCCTCGGGGAAGAGCGTGCGCGCGGTCGGGTCCAGGAAGAAGCGGCGGGTCAGGTTACGGTCGCGCCGCGGACGGGACATCGTGTCGCCGACCAACGCCTTCGCCATCGCGTTCTGCGCCAGCACCTCGCCGTAGTCGTTGACCACCTGCGCCGGGGTGTCGTGCAGCCGGTCCAGGATCAGCAGCAGCCCCGGGCGGACATGCGCCGACGCCGTCTCGCGGCGCGGGGGCTCCTCGCCCACCAGGTGGAACAGATGGTCCTGCTCCACCTCGGTCAGGCGCAGCGCCCGGGCCAGCGCGGTCAGCATCTGACGGGACGGGCGGGGGCCACGGGACTGTTCGAGACGGGTGTAGTAGTCCACGGACATCCCCGCCAGTTGTGCCACCTCCTCCCGGCGCAGACCCGGCGTGCGACGCCGGGCGCCCGGTGTCAGGCCCACGTCGGACGGGTTCAGCCGGGCGCGGCCGCGGCGCAGGAAGTCGGCGAGTTCGGCTCGGTTCACCCCTCCAGCGTGCGGCACCCCGTCCGGCTTATCCAGGGACTGTCGATCCCCTGATCAAGAGGTCTCTCCCGGTGCGTGCGCGGCCGTCCCACGCTGGTCCGGACGAGAGGAGCAGAACATGCTGACGTTGGTGACAGGTACGACGGGACAGGTCGGTCGGCGCTTCGTGCCGAGGCTGCTGGCGCAGTCACGGCCGGGGGAGAGGGTGCGGGTACTCGTACGGGACGCCTCGCGCGGCGAACCCTTCGCGGAGCTCGGCGCCGAGGTCGTCGTAGGAGATCTGCGGGACGGTGAGGCGCTCGGCAAGGCCGTCGCCGGGGCGGACGCGGTCGTGAACGTCGCCGCGGCCTTCCGGGGGGTGCCGGACGAGGAGGCGTGGGCCGTCAACCGGGACGCGGCCGTGGAACTGGGCCGTGCCGCGGTGGCCGCCGGCGTGCGGCGGTTCGTGCAGGTCAGCACCGGCCTTGTGTACGGCACCGGGCGGGGGCGGCCGCTCACCGAGGACGACGAGAGCCGGCCGGGCGGGTCGATGTGGGGTGCGTATCCCGAGTCCAAGGCGGAGGCCGAGCGGTCGCTGCTCGCGCTGGAGGGGATCGATGTGCGCGTCGCCCGGCTCCCCTTCGTGTACGGCGACGGGGACCCGCATCTCGCGCAGTCGCTGATGTGGGCGAAGAACTGGGCGTCGGCTCAGCGGCTGCACATGGGGCACCACGCGGATGTCGCCCAGGGGTTGCTGCGGATTCTCCACGCCCCGGGGATCTCGGGACGGGTCTACAACATCGCCGACGACGCGCCGGTGACGGCGGTGGAGTTGCACCAGCTCAACGGGGCCGAGATTCCGGGGGAGTTGTACGAGCGGGTCGATCCTGATCCGTGGCTGGTGATCATGTCCACGGAGCGGATTCGGCGGGAGCTGGGGTATCGGCCCGTGTATCCGTCTGTTCATGCGGCTCGGGAGGCGGGAGCGTTGTGATCTGCGGGTCCGTTGTGGCTGGTCGCGCAGTTCCCCGCGCCCCTGGGGAGATTCAGTCGACGCTCCTTATACGGCCAACCAGTACCGCCCCCGCCAAACCCACCAGCGCCGCCACCCCATACAGAACCCGGTATCCCCCCAGGTGCGTGACGATCGGGGCCGCCAACGCGGGGGCGGCCACCTGCGGCAAGGCGTTCGCCACGTTGATCACGCCCAAGTCCTTGCCCCGGTCCGCCGCCTTCGGCAGGACGTCCGTCATCAACGCGAAGTCGACCGACATGAACACGCCGAGCCCGATCCCCAGCAGCGCCGCCACGACGATCGCGCTCGGCCAGGTCTGCCACACGGCTAGCAGGGCCGTGGCCAGCGCCATCAGGACCCCGGACCAGCGCACGAAGGGCTTGCGGCGGCCCACCCGGTCCGACCAGACGCCGCCCACGACCACCGTGGCCAGCAGCGCCACGCTGTCCACGGCGGTCAGGATCAGGACGCCCTGCTCGGGGTCGTCGTGGTGGAGGCGGTCGCGCAGGTAGTAGAGGAGGTAGAGGATCACCAGCGCGTTGCTGAGGTTGATCAGGAAGCGGGTCAGCCAGGCCCAGGCGAAGTCCGGGTGGCGGCGGGGGCTCAGCCAGAATCCGCGCGCGAACGACCGCCAGGACCAGGCCGGCCGGTCCGTGACCGGCAGGCTGAGATCGCGGTGGCGCAGCACGTACGGCAGCACCCCCGCCAGCGTGAACACCGCGCACGCCGCATAGCCCGCCGCGATCCCGCCGGCCGCGGTCGCGAGTCCCGTGCCGACGACCGCGCCGAGGATCTGTGCCGCCCCGATCCAGCCGCCCACCGCGCCCCGCTGGAGCCGGGGCACCCGGTCCGGGACGGCCGCCGTGACCGCCGCGAAGGCCGCGTTGAGGGTGAGCTGGACTAGGCACCAGCCGAGCGCCATGAGCCACAGCCCGTGCGCCCCGGCGAGCACCAGCAGCGACAGCGCGCCGCCCGCCGCACCGGCCACGATCCACGGGCTGCGGCGGCCCCAGCGGGCCGTGGTGCGGTCCGACAGCGCCCCGAAGAAGGGGTTCGCCGCCAGCGACACCACCGCGCCCACCCCGGTCACCCAGGCCAGCAGGGTCTCCTTCGACATGCCGGTGCCGGGCGCGAAGTCCTCCGCCTGCCGGGCCAGCAGGATCTGCAACGGGCCGTACCAGCCCACCCAGATCGCCACGTTGGCGAGGGACAGGGACGCCGTCCAGCCCTTGCCGACGCGCTCGACGGGTTCGGCCAGAGCCGTGCTCACCTCTGGGCCCGGAGCAGGTTCCGGTACCAGGCGTAGGACGCCTTCGGGGTCCTCGCGAGGGTCTCGAAGTCCACGTGCACCAGGCCGAACCGGCGCGCGTACCCCTCCGCCCACTCGAAGTTGTCCATCAGCGACCACACGAAGTACCCGCGCACGTCCACGCCCGCCTCGACCGCCCGGTGCAGGGCGCGGACGTGGCCGTCCAGGTAGGCGATGCGGTCCTGGTCGTCGACGCCCTCGTAGGAGCAGCCGTTCTCGGTGATGACCACGGGCGGGAGGCGGTCGCCGTAGCGTTCGCGCATGCCGGTGAGGAGTTCGGTCAGGCCTTCCGGGACCACCGGCCAGCCGAAGTCCGTGACCGGGACGCCCTCGATCTCCTGGACGGAGAAGGGGAGTTCGGCGGGGATCGTCAGTCCGCCGAACTCGATGTCCTCGCCCTGCGGGGCGCCGACGCGGGTGGGGGCGTAGTAGTTGACGCCGTAGAAGTCGAGGGGTTCGGAGATGACCTTGAGGTCGGCGGCCACGTCTCCGGGCATCAAGTCGCCCAGTCCTGACGGGTATTCGCCCAGGAGCACCGGTTCGGCGAACAGGCGGTTCAGGAGCAGGTCGTAGAAGTCGGCCGCCTCCACGTCCGGTTGGTCCTGGGAGGCCGGCCGGGTCGGGCCGTGGGAGTTGGCGATGCCGATGTCCGTGGCGCCGGACGCGCGCAGGGCCTGTACGGCCAGGCCGTGGCCCAGGAGCTGGTGGTGGGCGGCGGGCAGCGCGTCGAACATGAGCTGCTTGCCGGGGGCGTGGGCGCCGAGCGCGTGGCCGAACAGGGTGTGTTCGGCGGGCTCGTTGAGGGTGATCCACTTCTTGACGCGGTCGCCGAGACGGTCGGCCACGCGGGAGACGTACTCGGCGAACCGGGAGGCGGTGTCCCTCTCCAGCCAGTCGAGCGTGACCGGCAGGTCCCAGTGGAAGAGCGTCGGGACCGGACGTACGCCCGCGGCGACCAGTTCGTCCACGAGACGGTCGTAGAAGTCGAGGCCCTTCCCGTTGTCGAAAAGTACCCGCGGCCAGGAGACCGAGAAGCGGTACGCGTCCACGCCCAGCCCGGCCAGCAGGGAGACGTCCTCGCGGTAGCGGTGGTAGTGGTCGCAGGCCACGGCCGCCGTCGAGCCGTCCTTCACCCGTCCCGGTTCCGCCGTGAAGGTGTCCCACACGGACCGTTCGCGCTCGTCCGCCGCGCCCTCGATCTGATGGGCCGAGGTCGAGACGCCCCACAGGAAGCCGGCCGGGAACTGGGGGATCGGGTGCTCGTCAGTCGCCATGCGCCGGATCATCGGTACCGGCGGGTAGGGAAGTCAACGGGCGGGCGGGAACAAGCAGTCAAGCGCCCTCTTTGAGTACTTTCGAGATCAGCTTCCGCTGCTCCTCCGTGAGCCGGGGATCGGCCGCGTAGACCGTCCTGCCGTCCACGGTGATCTCGTAGTTGAAACCGTCCGGAACCCCGATCGGCGGGGTGACCCGGCCTGCGGCGACCGCCTTCTCGGCCAGGGCCTGCCATTCGTGGGCATCGGGCCGCCCGGAGGTGTCGACCTCCTTGTGCCGCTCGATGCCCGCGAACCCGCCCGTGCGCCTCACCTGAATACGCATGGGTCCCTGTCTAGTACGGACTCACAGGATCCGCACCCCGACCTGCTCCCAGGCCTTCGACACGGCCTGGAACTCGTCGCCGCCGTCACCGAAGCGCTCACGGGCCGCCTTGACGGTGAGCCCCGCGAAGTCGTTGAACAGGGCGCGCTCACTCAGCTCGCCGCCGGTGAGGACGTCGTACCAGATCTGGCCCGCGCGCTCCCAGGCGTGGCCGCCGAGGGCGGTCGCGGCCAGGTAGAACGCGTGGTTGGGGATGCCGGAGTTGATGTGCACGCCGCCGTTGTCGCGGCCGGTGCGGACGTAGTCGTCCATGGTCGCCGGCTGCGGGTCCTTGCCGAGCACGTCGTCGTCGTAGGCGCTGCCCGGCTCCTTCATCGAGCGCAGTGCCTTGCCGGAGACGCTGGGGGCGAGGAGGCCCGCGCCGATCAGCCAGTCGGCCTCGGCGGCGGTCTGGCCGAGCGTGTACTGCTTGATGAGCGAGCCGAAGACGTCGGACATCGACTCGTTGAGGGCGCCCGGCTGGCCGTAGTAGGTGAGGTTCGCCGTGTACTGCGTGACGCCGTGGGTGAGTTCGTGGCCGATGACGTCGATCGGGATGGTGAAGTCGAGGAAGATCTCGCCGTCGCCGTCGCCGAACACCATCTGCTCGCCGTTCCAGAAGGCGTTGTTGTAGTTCTCGTCGAAGTGGACGGTGGCGTCGAGCGGGAGGCCGTCGCCGTCGATCGAGTGGCGGGCGTAGGCCCTCAGATAGAGGTCGAAGGTGGCGCCGAGGCCGGCGTAGGCGCGGTTGACGGTGGCGTCCTGGCCGGGCTCAGAGCCCTCGACGCGGACCTTGGTGCCCGGCAGGTCGTTCCGGTGCCCGGCGTCGTAGATCGTGCGCAGCGGCTGGTCCGACGGTGCCTTCGCCGGCGGGGCGGCCGCGAGGCCGAACTCGGTCGTCACGCGGCGGCGGCCGCGCAGCTCGCTGTCGCGCATCAAGGTGCGCCGGGCGGGACCGGAGAGTGCGGGGTCGTCGTTCCTGGCCAGCTTGTCGAGGACATGCGGCGGAATGACGGTGCAGAAGACGGGCTCGAAGCCCCCGTGGGTCGTCATGCCCGGCACCCTTGCACTGAGTCATGACGGTGTCACTAGTCGCAACCATGATTGGTGAAATATACGGACAGGGAAGCGCACGCTCCGTGACGAAGTGGTATAGCGCACTTTTTGTCCCATTCGCTCCACGGGTCCCGCATACTGATACGGCGCCCCGCACGGAGAGCGGCTCCGCTAGCATTCTGCGCATCATGCGTTTCGGGCTGCTTCTTCTTAGCTGCCGCGGCGAGGGCCTGTAGTCCAGGTCGACTCCCTCCCCGCGGAGCTTCGCGTTGCGTGTCGGCCGTCCTTTCCGGACATCCTGAGGAGCCCCGCAATCATGGCGAACCGCCAGCAGCCCAGCACCATGCCGATCCACAAGTACGGCCGGTACGAGCAGGTCGACATCCCGGACCGCACCTGGCCGGACAAGCGGATCACCGTCGCCCCCCGCTGGCTCTCCACCGACCTGCGCGACGGCAACCAGGCCCTGATCGACCCGATGTCGCCCGAGCGCAAGCGCCGGATGTTCGACCAGCTGGTCAAGATGGGCTACAAGGAGATCGAGGTCGGTTTCCCGGCGTCGGGCCAGACGGACTTCGACTTCGTGCGGTCGATCGTCGAGGAGCCGGGCGCGATCCCCGACGACGTGACGATCTCCGTACTGACCCAGGCCCGCGAGGACCTGATCGAGCGGACCGTGGAGTCCCTGAAGGGCGCCAAGCGGGCCACCGTCCACCTGTACAACGCCACCGCGCCGGTCTTCCGCCGGGTCGTCTTCCGGGGCTCCAAGGACGACATCAAGCAGATCGCCGTCGACGGCACCCGTCTGGTGATGGAGTACGCCGAGAAGCTGCTGGGCCCGGAGACCGAGTTCGGCTACCAGTACAGCCCCGAGATCTTCACCGACACCGAGCTGGACTTCGCGCTGGAGGTCTGCGAGGCGGTCATGGACGTCTACCAGCCGGGTCCGGGCCGCGAGATCATCCTCAACCTGCCCGCCACGGTGGAGCGTTCGACCCCCTCGACGCACGCGGACCGCTTCGAGTGGATGCACCGCAACCTGTCCCGCCGCGAGTTCGTGTGCATCTCGGTCCACCCGCACAACGACCGCGGTACCGCCGTCGCCGCCGCCGAGCTGGCGCTGATGGCCGGCGCCGACCGCGTCGAGGGCTGTCTGTTCGGACAGGGCGAGCGCACCGGCAACGTCGACCTGGTCACCCTGGGCATGAACCTGTTCTCGCAGGGCGTCGACCCGCAGATCGACTTCTCCGACATCGACGAGATCCGTCGCACGTGGGAGTACTGCAACCAGATGGAGGTCCACCCGCGCCACCCGTACGTGGGCGACCTGGTCTACACGTCCTTCTCCGGCTCCCACCAGGACGCCATCAAGAAGGGCTTCGACGCCATGGAGGCCGACGCGGCCGCCAAGGGCGTCACCGTCGACGACATCGAGTGGGCGGTCCCGTACCTGCCGATCGACCCCAAGGACGTCGGCCGCTCCTACGAGGCGGTCATCCGCGTCAACTCGCAGTCCGGCAAGGGCGGTATCGCGTACGTCCTGAAGAACGACCACAAGCTGGACCTGCCGCGCCGGATGCAGATCGAGTTCTCCAAGCTCATCCAGGCCAAGACCGACGCCGAGGGCGGCGAGGTCAAGGGCTCGGACATCTGGGCGGTCTTCCAGGACGAGTACCTGCCGAACCCCGAGAACCCCTGGGGCCGTATCCAGGTCAAGAACGGGCAGTCGACCACGGACACCGACGGCGTGGACACCCTGAAGGTGGAGGCCACGGTCGACGGCGTCGACACCGTCCTGACCGGTACCGGCAACGGTCCGATCTCCGCCTTCTTCGACGCGCTGGCCAAGGTCGGCATCGACGCCCGTCTCCTGGACTACCAGGAGCACACGATGAGCGAGGGCGCCTCCGCGCAGGCCGCCTCCTACATCGAATGCGCGATCGACGGCAAGGTTCTGTGGGGAATCGGCATCGACGCGAACACGACGCGTGCGTCGCTGAAGGCGGTCGTCTCGGCCGTCAACCGGGCCGCTCGATAATCCCTCTGACCGGCGGTTTCGGGGCCTTGGTCGCTGTTTACGGCGATCAAGGCCCCGTCGTTTATCGGCCATCGGGACGTGGAGGTCACGAGCAGGTCTCGTCAGGGGTGCTGACTCCGCCTCACTGATGTGGCTAACATCACGCAAGCGCGGCGATGTTGCCGTGGCGTTACGGAGGTGCGACGTGCTCCCTGGACCGGGACGAAACGACCGTGCTGTCAGGCCTGCGCGCCTCCTGGGCACCCGTGTCGCGTGGACCACCGTCGGCGACGGCGAGTTCTTCTGCCCCGGCTGCGGGGGCGACCGCAACTTCCAGCGCCTGACCGGCCGTCGACGCGTCGTCCTCCTGGGCGTTCCGGTCCTGCCGCGCGGCGACACCGGCCCGGTGGTGGAATGCGCCGCCTGCCGACGCCACTTCGGCACCGACGTCCTCGACCACCCCACCACGACCCGCTTCTCGGCCATGCTCCGCGACGCCGTCCACACGGTCGCCCTCGCGGTCCTGGCGGCGGGCGGCACCTGCTCGCGCACCTCCCTGGAGACCGCGGCCGCCACGGTCCGCGCGGCGGGCTTCGACGACTGCACGGAGGACCAGCTGGAGACCCTGGTCGAGGCCCTCGCCGAGGACACCGGCCGGGTCTACGACCGCCCCTGCGGGGCCGGCCTCGCCATAGAGCTCCACGAGGCCCTCGACCCGCTCGCCCCGCACCTCGCCCCGACGGGCCGCGAGTCGATCCTCCTCCAGGCGGCCCGTATCGCCCTCGCGGACGGCCCGTACACCCCGCCGGAGCGCGACGTCCTCACCACGGTGGGCACCGCCCTGACGATCTGCGCGGACGACGTCACCCGGCTGCTCGCGGCGGCCCGGACCCCGTCCTGATACTCCCCGGGGAGTAGCGCACGCCCCGGGACACCCGCGGCAGTACCCCCCAACTCGCCCTCCGGCCCGACGAACAGCCGCCCTCCCGCCGGGAGTCTGGAACCCGACCCAGACACCCGGACCGGAGGGAGGCCCGTCGATGGGGGCCGCAAAGATGAGCGCACGGCGACGACGTGCCGTGCCCTGGCTCGTGCTCGGGCTGTGGATCGTCCTGCTGGCGGCGGTGTCGCCGTTCGCGTCGAAACTCGCGGACGTGCAGCGGGACCGGGCCGTGGACTACCTGCCGGCGAGCGCGGACTCGACGCAGGTCGCGAAGATCCAGGACCGGCTGCCCGGGGGCGAGGCCACGCAGCTGGTCGTCGTCTACCACCGGGACGGCGGGCTGACGGCGGCCGACCGGGCGACCGCCGGCGAGCAGATCGGGCGGATCGCGGACGAGCACACGCTCACCGCAGAGCCGCGGGGCATCCCGTCCGCGGACGGCACCACCGTGATGTACCCGATCGCCAGCACCGAGCCGGGCACCGACGAGAAGGCCCGTGACCGGCTCGTCAACGACGTACGGGCCATCGCCCGCGGCGAGGACGGGCTCGGCGTCGACGTCGGCGGGGAGGGAGCCCTCGCCACCGACGCCGCCGAGGTCTACAACTCGCTCGGCGGACCGCTGCTCTACACCACCGCCGCGGTCGTCGCCCTGCTGCTGATCGTCATCTACCGCAGCCCGCTGCTGTGGCTGGTGCCGCTCGGGGTCGCGGGCATGTCGGAGTTCCTGGCGCGGGCCGTCGCCTACGGGCTCAACCAGGGGTTCGGGACGTCCGTCACCGGTCAGAGCGGCGGCATCATGACGATTCTCGTCTTCGGCGCCGGCACCGACTACGCGCTGCTGCTCGTCTCCCGGTACCGGGAGGAGCTGCGGCGGACCGAGCGGCCGTACGACGCGATGGCGGCCGCGCTGAAGGGCTGCGGGCCCGCCGTGCTCGCCTCCTCCGGGACCGTGGCCGCGGGCCTGCTGTGCCTGCTCGCCGCCGACCTCAACAGCAGCCGCGGGATGGGCCCGCTGGGCACGGTCGGAGTGCTGGTCGCGCTCGTCGCGATGATGACGCTGCTGCCCGCGGTCCTGGTACTGCTCGGCCGCCGGGTGTTCTGGCCGCTCGTGCCCCACTACGGCAGCACCCCCAAGGTCCGCCGGTCGCTGTTCGCCGCCATGGGCAGCTCGGCCGGGCGGCGGCCGCTCACCGTGCTGGTCGGCGGGGCCGCGCTGCTCGGGGCGCTCGCGCTGGGCGCGCTGAACCTGCCCGGCAGCCTCAAGCAGGAGGACTCCTTCACCAGCAAGCCCGACGCGGTCACCGCCATGGGGACGCTCGCCGCGGCCTACCCGGAGCGGGGCACCCAGCCCATCGAGGTCATCACCCCGGCCGACCGCGCCGACGCGACCCTCGCCGAGATCCGCGGCACCGAGGGCGTCGACAGCGCGCGCAAGGGCCGTACCGCGGACGGCTGGACCGAGATCTCCCTCACCGCCCGGTACGCCCCCCAGTCCGCCGGGGAGACCGCGACCATCAAGGCCCTGCGCGCCGAGCTCGACGGCTCCTACGTCGGCGGGCCCAGCGCCCAGCAGCTCGACCTGAAGGACACCAACGCGCGCGACCGGATGATCGTCGTGCCGATCGTCCTGGTCTCCGTGCTGCTCATCCTCGTCGCCCTGCTGCGGTCCCTCGTCGCGCCGCTGATCCTCGTAATCGCCGTGGTCGCCGTGTGGGCCGCGGCCCTCGGCATCGGCGGGCTGGTCTTCGGGCCGGTGTTCGGGTTCGAGGGCACCGATCCCGGGCTCGGGCTGCTGTCCTTCGTGTTCCTGGTCGCCCTCGGCGTCGACTACGGCATCTTCCTGATGCACCGCATGCGCGAGGAGTCCCTGGCCGGCGCCGAACCGGTCACCGCCGCCCTCACCGCGCTGCGGGCCACGGGCGGGGTCATCGCCTCCGCCGGACTCGTCCTCGCCGCCACCTTCGCCGTGCTCACCAACATGCCGATGGTCCAACTCGTCGAGCTGGGCTTCGTGATCGCGGTGGGCGTGCTCCTCGACACCTTCCTCGTGCGGACCTACCTGGTCACCAGCGCGGCCGTCGCGCTGCGGCGGAAAGTGTGGTGGCCGGGGGCGCTGTCCCGGGCGCCCGAGGCGCCGGTACGGGCCGAGCGCCAGCCGGAACCGGTGTGACGAGGTCGCTCCCGGGCGCCCTTCCCTCCCGGAAGGGCGCCTTCCTCCCCGAGGATGACATCGTGCAGGAGACCACGAGGCCCCGGCCGGGCGAGCGGATCATGGCGGCGGTCAACCGAGACCCGCGGACCGCCCCGCACGGCACCCGCAACGACGCGCTGCTCGCCGTCGTGCTGGCGGCGGCGGCCGTGTGCGTCAGCCTGTTCACCGACGAGGCCCGCCGCCCCGACGCCCTCGGGTGGACGCTGCTGCTGGCCGCCCATGCGCCGATCGTGTGGCGGCGGCGCCGCCCGCTGCTCGTGCTGGCAGCGATGGTGGCCCTGATCGTGCCGTTCCACGCCCTCGACTACAACCACATCGCCCCCACCCCGGCCGCGTACGTCGCCCTCTACACGGTCGCCGTCACCGGCCGCCCGCTGCGGACGGTCCTCACGGGTGCCCTCGTCCTCGGCGTCTCCCTGAGCGTCATGCTCACCGTCAGCGCCCACCAGGCCGTCGAACTGCTGAGGATCTCCGGCTGGGTCATCGCCGTCCTCTTCTGCGGCATCGACGTCCGCTACTACCGCCAGTACGTCTCCTCCATCGTCGAGCGCGCCGTCCGCGCCGAACGCACCCGCGAGGAGGAGGCCCGCCGCCGGGTCGCCGAGGAACGCCTGCGCATCGCCCGCGACCTGCACGACCTGCTCGCCCACAGCATCACCCTCATCGGCGTGCAGACCTCCGTCGCCGCGCACGTGCTGGCCGCCGACCCCGAGCGGCTGGACCGGGAGACCGTCGCCAAGGCCCTCGACGACATCTCCGAGACCTGCCGCACCGCGCGTGGCGAACTCCGTACGACGCTGGAGGTGCTGCGCGAACACGGCCCCCAGGACACCCGCGGCCCGCTGCCAGGCCTCGACGGACTGCCCGACCTCGTCGCGGCGGCGCGGCTCGCGGGCGCCCGCGTCGAACAGGACCTGCGCATCCGCACCGACCCACCGCCCGCCGTCGGTGCCGCCGCCTACCGGATCGTCCAGGAGGCGCTCACCAACGCGGTCCGGCACGCGGGCCCCGAACCCGCCGTCCACCTCAGGCTGTACGACGAACCCGGCGCCCTGCGGGTGTCCGTGACCGACGACGGCACCGGGCCCACCCCGGGCCACGCCCCCGGCTTCGGACTGGTCGGGATGCGGGAGCGGGCGCGCAGCGTGGGTGGCACACTCGACGCCGGACCACGCCCGGACGGCGGGTTCGAGGTGACGGCGGCGCTGCCGCTCACCGTGGGGGAGGGAACCTTATGACCATCCGCGTGCTGCTCGCCGACGACCAGACCCTGGTGCGGGCCGCGTTCGCCATGCTCGTCGAGTCGGCGCGGGACATGGAGGTCGTGGGAGAGGCGGGCAGCGGCCGGGAGGCGGTGGGGGCGGCCCGCGAGGTGCGGCCCGACCTGGTGGTCATGGACATCCGCATGCCCGACCTCGACGGCATCGAGGCGACCCGGCTTATCGCGGCCGACGAGGACCTGGCCGGGGTGCGGGTGCTGGTCCTGACCACCTACGACACCGACGAGAACATCGTCGAGGCACTGCGCGCGGGCGCCTCCGGCTTCCTGGTGAAGGACACCCGGCCCGCCGAACTCCTCGACGCCATCCGCACGGTGGCCGCCGGCGAGGCACTGCTGTCCCCGGGACCCACGGCCCGGCTGATCGAGCGGTTCCTGCGCAGCCCGTCGGTGCCGGTGGCGGGCGGCGGCCCCGAGTGCCTCTCCGAGCGGGAGCGCGAGGTGCTGGCCCTGGTCGCGCGGGGCCTCAACAACACCGAGATCGCCGAGGCGCTCGGCCTGAGCCCGCTCACCGCGAAGACCCACGTCAGCCGGATCATGGGCAAGCTGGGGGCACGGGACCGGGCCCAACTGGTCATCGTGGCCTACGAGTCGGGGATGGTGACCCCGGGGACCCCGTAGCGCTCAGAGCAGCCCGGCCCCGGACAGGAAGGCGCCCACCCGTGCCACCTCCGCCGCCGACAACGGCACCTGCGGCTCCGCCGTCACCGGGCAGTCGATCACGCCCCGCAGATGCAGGGCCGCCTTGAACGCGCCCAGCGCCGACGACGACGCGCCCATGCGGGCCGGGTCACCCACGCGCACCATGCCGAACAGGGCGCACAGCCGCTCCTGTTCGGCCCGGGCCGCGTCCAGGTCGCCCGCGCGGCACAGGCGGTCGAGACGGACGTACCCCTCGGGGTCGACGTTGGACAGTCCGGGCACCGCCCCGTCCGCGCCGACCGCGAGGGCGGCGTCGACGAGGAGTTCGGAGCCGGTCAGCACGCTGAAGCCGGTGATGCCGGGGTGGGCGCGGGCGCCGGAGACGACCGTGCGGAAGCCGGCGAGGTCGCCGCTGGAGTCCTTGAGGCCGGCCAGTACGCCCTCGGCGGCCAGGTCCAGGACCACGTCCGCGGGGAGCTTGGTGTGGACACCGCTGGGGAGGTCGTACGCGATGACGGGCACCGGGCTGCCGGCCGCGACCAGGCGGTAGTGGTGGGCGATCTCCCGGGGATGGGTGCTCGTGTAGAAGGGAGCCGTGACGACGACCGCGTCGGCGCCCGCCGCCGTGACGGCCCGCACGTGGTCCAGGACCCGGGCCGTCGTCATGTCGATCACCCCGGCCAGCACGGGCAGTCGGCCCCCGACGTGCCCGGTGACCGTCTCCACCACGAGCCTGCGCTGGGCGTCGGTCAGGAAGGCCGCCTCGGACGACGTGCCGAGGACGAACAGGCCGTGCACCCCGCCCGCGACCAGATGGTCGACGAGCCTGAGCAGCGAGGGGACGTCCACCTCGCGGTCCGGTGTCAGGGGTGTGCAGACGGGCGGGACGACACCGGTCAGGGGGGCGGGAAGGGTCATCGGAGCTCCTTGGGATCGGCCGTCCCTTGATCCTCCCGCAAAGGGCGAGGGGGCGCCGACCCCTGTACGGCGCCCCCTTCCCGAGCTGCCTGACTTACTGCACCTGCTGGTACGACTTGTCCTCGTCGGAGTCGTAGATCTGCTTGCCGGCCTTGTCGTAGCCCTTGACGTGCGGGTTCCTGGTGACCTGCTCGTTCAGGGTGCCGGAGGCGACGAACCAGCCGTGGTCGAGGACGGCCTCGCTCTCGGCACCGCCGTAGGAGACGGTCACCTTGGCCACGCTCGGTTCGACCGTGCCGATGAAGCCCCAGCTGAACGGCAGCTTCCAGTTGCCCTTGTCCATGAAGGACTGTTGGTAGAGCTTGTTGGCGTTGATGTCGGCGAGTACGGGCGGGGAGTCCGGTTGCCGGTCGCTGCCGACACTGGTGCCGAGCCCGGAGACCCCGCCGTCCTTGATGTTGCAGATCAGCCGGGTCTCGTTCGGCTCCTCCTTCACCGCGACCACGAAGAAGCCGTCACCGGGCGAGTTGGAGTCACCGGTGCTCTTGAGCGCCAGGATGATCCGGTAGTCGTCCGGCTTGCCCAGGTCCCCGGAGGCGAGGCCGCCGTGGGCCACGCGGTCCCGGTCGTAGGCGAGGCACTTGTCCAGCCCGTCCACGGCCTGCTCCAGCGTGACCCCGTCCCGGAGCTGCCCAGCCGTCGCCGGACCCGCGGGCCCGCTGGGCGTGGGGGAGGGGGTGGACAGGGCCGTGGGGCTCGCCGATGCCGCTGCGGGTGTCGAGGGTTCCGTCGCCCCCGCTCCCGGGACACCCACCGCGAACGCCGCCACCGGCACGGCCGCCAGTGTCACCAGGGCCGCCCCGGCCACCGCCACCCGCCTGCGCCGCTCGACCACGCCCTGGCGGCGGATCTGCGGATACGGCACCGGCGAGGGCCGGATCGTGTACGCGTCCTCGGCGAGCAGCTCCCGCAGTTGCTCCTCGAAGTCCCGCTCCGCTTCCTCACTCATCTCGTGCCTCCCTGCGGGGCGCGGTCCATGACCTGCGCGAGCCCCGGATACGTACGCAACTTCGCCAGCCCCTTGGACGCCTGGCTCTTGACCGTGCCCTGCGAGCAGCCGAGCACCTCGGCGACCTCCGCCTCCGACAGGTCCTCCCAGTAGCGCATGACGACCACCGCCCGCTGCCTGGGCGGCAGTCCGGCCAACGCGCCCAGCAGCACCCCGCGTTCGTCGACCCGCGCCACGTTCTCGTCGCGGCCCGCCCGCTCGGGCGGCGCGTCGGTCAGCGACTCCTTCACGCGCCGCTTGCGGAAGCGGTCGCTGTTGCACGTGACGAGCATCCGCCGGACGTACGCCTCCGGATTGTCGCTGCCCGACACGCGCCGCCAGGAGCGGTACGCCTTCGCCAGCGCCGTCTGCGTCAGGTCCTCGGCGTGATGTGCGTCGCCGGTGAGCAGATAGGCGGTCCGCACGAGGTGCGACCATCTGGCTCTGACGAATTCCTGGAACCGATCCTCTTGTTCGGCCTGCATCAAGCACCCTCCCTCGCCCACCAGACCACGTTGGCGGCGTATTCGGTTGCCCGGTGCTCGATGACGGGTTCGAATGCGGTCATGAAGGGGTGGGACGCACACGACCGGGGCATCCTCAGGCTGCCGTCCGGACGCCTGGTACGGGGCCGCGGCCTGAGGTACCCGCTGGACCCGGCCGCGCCGACACCGTCGTACGGCGTCTATCTGCTCGGCGGCCGCCCGCCTGAGGTCCCTTGGGCCTCCCGCTGGCTCCGCTGGCCGGACTTCCGGCTGCCGGCCGACCACGGGGAGGCCCGTGAGGTGCTCACCGAGGCCTGGGAGCGGTCGGCCGGGGAGCGCGTGGAGATCGCGTGCGGGGGCGGCAAGGGCCGCACCGGAACGGCCCTCGCCTGCCTGGCGGTTCTGGACGGTGTGCCCGCGGACAGCGCGGTGGCGTACGTCCGCGAGCACTACGACCGGCGGGCGGTGGAGACCCCCTGGCAGCGCCGGTACGTCCGGCGGTTCTGACCGGTCAGCCCAGGACGTCGGCGACCACCGCAGCCGCGTCGGCGACCAGCGCGTCGTCGCGTACGGCGTCCGGCTCGGGCAGGGTCGACAGCACCGACAGAACGATCGGGTCGCCGTCCTCGGTCCACACGACGCCCACGTCGTTGGCGGTGCCGTAGGAGCCGCTGCCCGTCTTGTCGGCGATCGTCCACGTCTTCGGCAGGCCAGCGTGGAAGCGGTCCACGCTGGTGGTGTTGGACAGCAGCCAGTGCGTGAGCAGCTCCCGGTCCCGTCGGTTCAGCGCGTCGCCGAGGACCAGCCGGCCGTAGGTGCGGCCGACGGCGTACGGGCTCGTCGTGTCGGTGAGCCGCCACGGCTCGGCGGTGTTGAGCTCGGGCTCCCAGCGGTCGAGGCGGGTGACCCGGTCGCCGAGGGAGCGGGCGAAGCGGGTGATCGCGGTGGGGCCGCCGAGTTCGCGCAGGAGGAGGTTGCCGGCCGTGTTGTCGCTGTGGGTGATGGCCACCTCGGCCAGCTCGGCGATCGTCATGCCCTCCGCCAGATGGGCGGCCGTCTGGTCGGAGCCCGGGATCACCAGGTCGTCCTCGGTGTAGTGGATGCGGCGGGCCAGCACCTCGCCGTGCCGGTCCAGGTCGCGCAGGACGCCGGCGGCCGCGAGGGTCTTGAACAGCGAGCACATCGGGAAGCGCTCGTCGGCGCGGTACCGGACGGACCGCTCGGCGGTGACGTGGTGGGCGAAGACGCCGAGCCGGGCGTCGTACCGCACTTCCAGCGCGCGCAGCCGGGCGGTGACGTCGTCCTCGGCGGCGTGCGCTGTCGTAGCGGTCGTGCCGGTCAGGAGGGTGGCCGTGCCGGCGGCCAGGAGGCCGCGCCGGGACAGCTTTCCGGAGCCTAAGATCTCGCTCTCCTTCGTTCGGTGACGGTGACGGATCTCTCCCATGATCGACGCCCCGGCTCATCCCTTGGTTGCACCGCCGTGTCAGCGGCAGTGGACGTCCCGGGCCGGACGCGCCCCCGTGGCCAGGAAGCGGGACACGATCGCGTCACCGCAGGCGGTGCCGTTGTCCAGGTAGGCGTCGTGGCCGGTGGAGTCGTTGAGGACCATGACGGCACGTCGGCCGAGCGCCTCGCGGAGCTTGAGGGCACCGGCGAGCGGAGTGGCCACGTCCCGTTCGTTCTGCACCATCAGGATGTTGGACGGGCCCCGGTCGGAGACGTGCACCGGCGCCTCCTTCGGCTCCCACGGCCAGGCGGCGCACACCATGGCATTCCTCGGCATGCCACCGGTCAGCGGGTACTTGGCCCGGCTCTCCGCCACGCCCTTGACGTAGACCGCCGGGTCGCTCGGCCAGTCGCCGTCGTTGCAGATGGTGGCGGCGCCGACCGCGGTGACGTTCTGGAGGACCGCCTCGGGCGGCCCCGCCGGAGCGGGCGGCACCGTGCCCTTCTGCGCGGCGAGGATCAGCTTGGCGAGGGCCGGGTAGTCGTCCGGGTCGTAGAAGGAGTCGAGCATCGTCTGGCGCAGGACGTTGCCGTTCAGCTCCTCGGGGTTGGCGCCCGGCCAGGGGATCGGCTCGCGGTCGAGGCGCGCGGCGAGCTCCAGGAACAGCGGGCGCACCTCTGCGGCCGTGTCGGCGAGGCGGTCCGGATTGCCGGGCGCGGACGCCCACTTGGCGAACTCCGGGAAGTTGTCCTCGGCTCCCCACTCGTACGCGGCGACCCAGGCGCGCTCCGCGAGGACGGGGTCCGCGTTGTCGTTGCTGTCCAGGACGACTCGGTCGGTGCGCCGGGGGAACAACTTGAGGTAGGCGTCGGCGACATAGGTGCCGTAGGACACGCCCCACGCGGACACCTTGCGCTCGCCGAGCGCGGCGCGCACGCGGTCGAGGTCACGGGCCTCGTTGAGGGTGCTTATGTGCCGGATCAGTTCGCCGCCGTTGCGCGCGCAGGCCTCGGAGACGCGCTTCGCCGCCGCCATGTTCGCGTCGACGGAGCCGTCCGGGGAGGGCCAGGGCAGCAGGGTCGTGCGGGCCAGGTCGCGGTGTTCGAGGCCGCAGTCGACGGCCGTCGAGGGCGCCATCCCCCGCGGTGCGAAGCCGATCAGGTCGTAGGCGTCCCGCACCTTCTGCGGCAGCTTCTGCCCCTTGCGGGAGGGGTCGTTCATGCTGTCGCCGCCGGGTCCGCCGGGGATCAGCAGCAGGGCGCCGCGCCGGGCGTCCGGATTCTCGGCACGGATACGGGAGACGGCGATCTCGATCTTGGGGCCGTCCGGGTCCGCGTAGTCCATGGGCACGGAGACGGTCGCGCACTGCTGGCGCGGGTCGAGGCCGCCGCCCTCGCACTTGGTCCACTTCAGTGCCGGGGTGCGGGAGTCGGCGGAGGCGGACATCGGGGTCAGGACACCGAGGACGACACCGGAGGCGGCGGCGATCAGGGCGAGGCTCTTCGTCATCTGCTTCATGCGAGGAGCCTCGCGGATCGGCCGCGGTCGCCCCATCCGGTCAACTGGCCGATCCACAGGGGGGTTTACCCCCTCAGGGGCCCTAGGGGCACTCCCGTCCCCGGGCGGTCCGGTGAATGGCCGAAGAGGCGGTGGGGGAGTTTGTGCCGGTTCGGTTAGTCTCGAAGGTCCCGACGACGGAGGCGAGGCAGGGGTGGCGGCCAGTGTGGTGGTGATCGGCGCCGGGGTCTCGGGGCTCACCACGGCGGTGTGTCTCGCGGAGGCGGGCCTGGCCGTCCGGGTGGACACCGACCGGCTCCCCGGCGCCACGACCTCGGCGGCCGCGGGCGCGATGTGGGACCCGTACCTGGTCGAGCCGCGCGATCTGGTCGACCGGTGGAGCCGCCGGACCCTGGCGGAGCTGACCGCGCTGAGCACGGACGCGGACACCGGCATCCGGCTGGCGGAGGGCACGCACGAGTCCACGGTCCCCTGCGAGATGCCGTCCTGGGGCACGGTGGTCGGCGCGCTCCCGTGCCCGCCCGACGACCTCCGGGACGGCTATGTCACCGGCTGGCGCTACCGGGCCCCGCTCGTCGACATGCCCCGCTACCTCGACCATCTCCTACGGCGGCTGGAGCGGGCCGGCGGAACCGTCCGGCAGCACCGCCACGACACCCTCGGCGAGGCCCTCCGGGAGGCCCCGGTGATCGTCAACTGCGCGGGCGCGGAAGCCCGGTTCCTCGCCGACGACCCGGCGGTGGACGCGGTGCGCGGCCAGCTCGTCCTGGTCGAGAACCCGGGGATCGACGCCTTCTTCTGCGACGACACCCCCGGCGCCGAGGACCTCACCTACATCTACCCCCACGCCGACGCCGTGGTCCTGGGCGGCACCGCCGAGCCGGGCAACTGGGACCTGCGGCCCGACGAGGACGCGGGCCGGGAGATCGTACGGCGCTGCACGGCCGTGGAGCCGAAGCTCGCCGGCGCCCGGGTGATCGGACAGCGGGTGGGCCTGCGACCGGTCCGCACCGGCGTCCGGCTCACCCAGGAGCGGTACGGCGACCGCCTGCTGGTGCACAACTACGGACACGGCGGGGCGGGCGTGACCCTGTCCTGGGGCTGCGCCCGGGAGGTCACGGACCGGGTCCTCCAGGCCGCAGTGGGCCCTACGCCCTGATCCGCCACTGCCGACGCTCCGCGATGTCCGCTTCCGCGCCCCGGCGGAACAGATACAGCCAGGTCCGCGCCGTGAGCGCCGCCATCAGGGCGATGGTCCACGGCCAGCTCGTCGCCTCCGCCGCCACCAGCCCCGCGCCGATCGTCGGGGACGCGGCCGTGAACAGCTTGAGGGCCAGTTCGACGCGGCTGCGGCGGAACCGGTGGGCGATGGAGAACTCCGAGCGCTCGTACCAGCCGATCGCGGCGCTGAGGACGACGGCCAGGACCATGGTGGTCCAGGGATCACCGCTGGCCTGCGCGTAGGTCACCGGCAGCGAGATCACGAAGGGGAGGACCCCGCCGTACTCGGAGAGGACGTTCCCCCACTTCATGATCCGGCCGAACGAGTTGGAGCGGATGCGGGCGAGTTCGCCGGACGCGCTCGCGTAGACGATCAGGGACAGCACGGTGGCGAAGGTCGCCCCGATGAGCAGCAGCCGTACGTCGTCGGGGAACCGGGTCGAGGAGAACGCGAAGCCCAGCAGGAAGGTGATGGCGGCGAGGATCGAACCGGAGAAGGCGATTCCGGCCGCGGCTTCCCCGGACTGGAGGGCGGCGGGGTCGTCCCGCTCGAACCGGGCGATCTCGAAGGCGGGTTCACCCCCCAGACTCACCAGCGCCGTCACCGCGTGGTCGTCGGGCGCGAGGGACTCGGCGAGCTGCTCCCGCGCGGAGACCGGCACGAGATGCCGGGCCTCCGGATCGACGTACTCCACACGGGACTTGTACTGGTAGTGGAGAGGCTGATCGGTCAGACGCATCACCCGGGTCCCTATGAACCCGCACCCCAACAGCAGCCGCGTCAGCGCCAGTTGGTCCGTCCTCGCCAGCGCGGAGACCAGCGGCGGCTCGTCCGGCCTGTCGAGCAGCGTGCGCAGCATCGCGTCGAGGAGCCGTGCGGCCACGCCCTGCCGGCGCGACTCCTCCCGTACGGCGACCACGGTCAGCCGGGCGTGCCCCGGTGACGGCGTCTCCGCGGCGACACACCCCACCAACTCCCCGTCGGACACGGCCACGCGCACGAGGTCGCGGTCCACGGCATCGGCGAGGAGCGCGGGTGGCGGGATGTCCCGCGGTTCACAGGTGTCGGCCAGCAGGGAGTGCAGCGCGGACAGGTCGGCGGGGCGGGCCGCCCGTACCGGCCGGTCCGGCACTACTTGAGAAACCCGAGGAAGTGGGTCCACGTGTGGGAGGGGAAGGCGAGAACGGGGCTGTCCGTGCCGAGTTTGGAGTCCCGGATAGGGACCAAGTCGTGGGTGTCGGCGGCGACCTCTACGCAGTCGCCGCCCTCACCGTTGCTGTAGCTGCTCTTGTACCAGCGGGCGTTGCTCAGGTCGTACTCGCGCATCGTCTGAAGTCCTCCGCCGCCGACTCGACCAGGGCCAGGGACGCCTCCGGCGACAGCGCGGCGACCCTGAGCAGATCGTATGCGCGCTGCGCCCGCTTCACCACGCCCGGATCATCGATGAGCGTTCCCGAAAACGCCGTCTCTGTATAGGTGATCGGAGGGGCATCGCTGAACTCCATGAGCTTGAGAGATCCGGCCATCGAGGCATGCGCCCCGGCCGCGAACGGCACCACCGTCAGCCACACCTTGCGGTCCCGCATCAACCGCGCGATGTAGTCCAGTTGCTCGGCCATGGCCTGCGGGCCGCCGACGGGGACGCGCAACACGCTCTCGTGCAGAACCACCCAATACTCGGGCCTTGCAGCGTCCTTGAGGATCTGTGCCCGTTCCAGGCGGGCGGCGACTTTCTCCTCGACGTACTCGTCCGTGACGAACGGATTCGCGGCGATCGTCACCGCTCCGGCATACGCCGCTGTTTGCAGCAGGCCCGGCACCACGGTCGGCGCGAACTCGCAGATCCTCGTGGCCGTCCGCTCGAACTCCACGACCTGCGCGAAGTAATCCGCGTACCGCTTGTCGTCGATGAGCTTCCTGCACAGCCGCTCGAAAATACCGTCGGTTTGTAGAACCGCGTCGATCCGCTGGGAGATATCCAGTTGCGGTTTTCGAAAGGCCTGCTCGAACTGCCCGATATAAGCGCCGGAGACGAAGACGCGTGACCCCAGCTCAGCCTGGGTCATCCCCACCTCCTCCCGGTGTCGCCGCAGTTCCGTTCCGAAGAACTCCCACGCCGCCTGCCGTGAACCATTGGCCATGGCCAACCCCCTTGTTCAGCATTGCACTTGTGGCGCACAGACTCCTGCCGAGTGTAGGGAAAGAAGACCACTGTGGAGAAGGGAAGAGTGAAACTCGGAAAAGGCGGGGAGTTCGATGGAATCGGAGTCTGGAGGGAATCGGTGACGAAATTGCCCGTGGGCTCGTACGTCGTGGACACCCGTACCGGGAGGTCCGGCGTGGTGATGGGGCACGAGGGGCCGTACGTCCAACTCAGACCGCACGGCGGCGGCAGGGAGTGGGACGCGGCGCCGGAGGCGGTACGGGAGGCGACCCCGGCCGAGCGGCCGGAGATCACCGCCGTGTTCCGGTCCGCCGACGAAGGCCGACCGTAATCACGGACACGGACGAGCACGGTTCCGGGTGGGCGAGAATGGACGCATGAGTCTGTTCCGCGACGACGGCACCGTGCTGCGCACCCGGCGCGGGGGTGTGCGATGAGCCTCTTCCGGGACGACGGGGTCGTGCTGCGGACGCAGAAGCTCGGGGAAGCCGACCGGATCATCACGCTGCTCACGCGCGGGCACGGGCGGGTGCGGGCCGTGGCCCGGGGCGTGCGCCGCACCAAGTCCAAGTTCGGGGCCCGCCTCGAACCCTTCTCCCACGTCGACGTGCAGTTCTTCGCGCGGGGGAGCGAGCTGATCGGGCGCGGGCTGCCGCTGTGCACGCAGAGCGAGACCATCGCGCCGTACGGTGGCGGGATCGTCTCCGACTACGCCCGGTACACCGCCGGGACGGCCATGCTGGAGACGGCCGAGCGGTTCACCGACCACGAGGGCGAGCCGGCTGTGCAGCAGTACCTGCTGCTCGTCGGCGCCCTGCGCACCCTCGCCCGGGGCGAGCACGCGCCCCACCTCGTCCTCGACGCGTTCCTGCTGCGCTCCCTCGCCGTGAACGGCTACGCCCCGAGCTTCAGCGACTGCGCGAAGTGCGGCATGGCCGGCCCGAACCGTTTCTTCTCCGTGGCGGCCGGGGGCTCGGTCTGCGTGGACTGCCGGGTGCCCGGCAGCGTCGTACCGTCGCCGCAGACCCTGGAGCTCCTCGCCGCGCTGCTTACGGGAGACTGGGAGACCGCGGACGCGAGCGAGCCGCGGTACGTCCGGGAGGGCAGCGGGCTGGTGTCCGCCTACCTGCACTGGCACATGGAGCGCGGGCTGCGCTCACTCCGGTACGTGGAGAAGTCGTAGAGCCGCACAGTCGTAGAACCGCACAGTCGTAGAACCGCACAGTCGTAGAGCACCACTGAGGAGACGAGAAGCACCATGGTCGTAAACGGGATCCTGGGGCGCCGGCGGCGCGAGTACAGGGCGCCGGAGCCGCACCCGTCCGGTGCCCGCGCGCCGAAGCTCCCCGGTGAGCTGATCCCCGAGCATGTGGCGATCGTCATGGACGGGAACGGGCGGTGGGCCAAGCAGCGCGGGCTGCCCCGGACGGAAGGGCACAAGGTCGGTGCCGAGCGGGTCCTCGACGTCCTCCAGGGCGCGATCGAGGCCGGTGTGAAGAACATCTCGCTCTACGCCTTCTCCACCGAGAACTGGAAGCGCTCGCCCGACGAGGTCCGGTTCCTCATGAACTTCAACCGCGACTTCATCCGCAAGACCCGCGACCAGCTCGACGAGCTCGGTATCCGGGTGCGCTGGGTGGGCCGGATGCCCAAGCTGTGGAAGTCCGTCGCGAAGGAACTCCAGGTCGCCCAGGAGCAGACCAAGGGCAACGACAAGCTCACGCTGTACTTCTGCATGAACTACGGCGGACGGGCCGAGATCGCCGATGCCGCCCAAGCTCTCGCCGAGGACGTGAAGGCGGGCCGCCTCGACCCGTCCAAGGTCACCGAGAAGACCCTCGCGAAGTACCTGTACTACCCGGACATGCCCGACGTGGACCTCTTCCTGCGGCCCAGCGGCGAGCAGCGCACCTCCAACTACCTGCTCTGGCAGAGCGCGTACGCGGAGATGGTCTTCCAGGACGTCCTGTGGCCCGACTTCGACCGCCGTGACCTGTGGCGGGCGTGCGTCGAGTTCGCCTCCCGGGACCGCCGCTTCGGCGGCGCCGTCCCGAACGAGGAGCTCCTCGCCATGGAGGAAGCGATGAAGGGCGATCCGGAGGCCTGACCTCCGTCCCGCCCGTCGCCGACCGCCACATGTGGGCGGTCGGCGGCCCCGCGGCCGGTGCGTCAGCCCTGGGCGGCCGCGCAGTCCGCGCAGGTGCCGAAGATCTCCACGGTGTGCGCCACGTTGACGTAGCCGTGCTCGGCGGCGATCGCGTCGGCCCACTTCTCGACGGCCGGACCCTCCACCTCCACGGCCTTGCCGCAGACCCGGCACACCAGGTGGTGATGGTGGTCGCCGGTGGAGCAGCGCCGGTAGACGGACTCCCCGTCGGAGGTGCGCAGGACGTCCACCTCGCCCGCGTCGGCGAGGTTCTGGAGCGTGCGGTAGACCGTGGTCAGACCGACGGCGTCACCCTTGTGCTTGAGCATGTCGTGCAGTTCCTGCGCGCTGCGGAACTCGTCGACCTCGTCGAGGGCCGCCGCCACGGCGGCCCGCTGCCGGGTGGCGCGGCCCTTCACGGGCGGTCCTGCGGTCGTCACGGGTTCCTCCTTCGTTCGGCGCCTGCCGGGCCATTGTGCCAGCCCGGTCGGTGCCGGGTCAGACGCCGACCGGGCCGTCCGCCTCCCGACTGGCCGGAATCGCACACTCGGCGGGGTCCGGGGCGGGCTGTGCGGCGGCGGCCGCCCGGGCCCGTCGCCTGGCCAGCGGGGTCGCCAGACCCGTCAGCACGATGAACGCCCCGATGGTCAGCAGCACGATCGTCGCGCCGGGCGGCACGTCCTGGTAGTACGAGGTCACGGTGCCGCCGATGGTCACCGTCACACCGATCGCCACCGCGATCGCGAAGGTGGCCGCGAAGCTCCGGCTGAGCTGCTGAGCCGCCGCCACCGGCACCACCATCAGCGCGCTCACCAGCAACAGCCCGACCACGCGCATGGCGACGGTCACCGTCACCGCGGCCGTGACCGCCGTCAGCAGGTTGAGCGCCCGCACCGGGAGCCCGGTGACCCGCGCGAACTCCTCGTCCTGGCTGACCGCGAAGAGCTGCCGGCGCAGCCCCAGGGTGACGAGCACCACGAACGCGGCCAGCACGCAGATCGCCGTCACGTCCGAGGCGGAGACCGTGGACAGCGAACCGAACAGGTACGACGTCAGGTTGGCGTTGGAGCCGCCGGGCGCGAGGTTGATGAACATCACGCCGCCGGCCATACCGCCGTAGAAGAGCATCGCGAGGGCGATGTCGCCGCGCGTCCTGCCGTACCAGCGGATCAGCTCCATGAGGACCGCGCCGAGCACCGAGACCAGGGTGGCCATCCACACCGGCGACCAGGAGAGCAGGAAGCCGAGGCCGACGCCGGTCATCGCGACATGGCCGATGCCGTCGCCCATGAGGGCCTGGCGGCGCTGGACGAGGTAGATGCCGACGGCGGGGGCGGTGATGCCGACCAGGACGGCGGCGAGCAGGGCCCGCTGCATGAAGGCGTAGTCGAGGAAGTCCATCAGCTCAGCAGTCCCGTACGGATCGGCTCGTGGTCGTGGGGGTGGACGTGGTCGTGTCCGGGCAGGGCGTGCTGGCCGACCGCGCGCGGGGGCGGGCCGTCGTGCTGCACACAGCCGTCGCGCAGGACGACCGCCCGGTCGATCAGCGGCTCCAGGGGCCCGAGTTCGTGCAGGACGAGCAGGACCGTGGCGCCCTGGGCGACCTGTTCCCGCAGCGTCCGGGCCAGCACCTCCTGGCTCGCCAGGTCCACGCCCGCCATCGGCTCGTCCATGATCAGCAGTTCGGGTTCGGCGGCGAGGGCGCGGGCGATCAGCACCCGCTGGTGCTGGCCGCCGGAGAGGGCGTTCACGGAGTCCTTGGCCCGGTCCGCCATGCCGACCAGCTCCAGGGCCCGGCGCACGGCCTCGTGGTCCGCCTTGCGGAGCACGCCGAAGCGGGCGCGGGACAGGCGCCCGGAGGAGACGATCTCGGTGACGGTCGCGGGGACGCCGCCCGCGGCGGTGGTGCGCTGCGGGACGTACCCGACCCGCGCCCAGTCCCGGAAGCGCCCGCGCGGAGTGCCGAACAGCTCGACCTCCCCCGCGGCCGCGGGGACCTGCCCGATGATCGTGCGGATCGCGGTGGACTTGCCGGAGCCGTTGGCGCCGAGCAGCGCGACGACCTCACCGCGGTTCACGGTGAGGTCGATGCCGCGCAGGACGGGCCGCGAGCCCAGGTCGGCGCGGACGCCGCGCAGGGATACGACGGGCTCGGTCATGCCGTCCTCCGATGTCATTTCGCTCCCAGGGCGGCTTGCAGCGCCTTGAGGTTGGCTTCCTGGACCGCGAAGTAGTCCTTGCCGCGGGACTTCTTCGTGATGCCCTCGATCGGGTCGAGGACGTCCGTCTTCAGCCCGGCGTCGGAGGCGATGGTCTTCGCGGTCTTGTCGCTGACGAGCGTCTCGTAGAACACGGTGGTGACGCCGTCGGCCTTCGCCATCTTCTCGAGGTCCTTGACGCGGTTGGCGCTCGGCTCGGACTCCGGGTCGAGGCCGTTGATGGCCTCCTCGGTGAGTCCGTAGCGCTCGGCGAGGTAGCCGAAGGCGGCGTGGGTGGTGATGAAGACCTTGGTGCCGGTGTTCTTGAGCCCGTCCTCGAACTTCGTGTTCAGGGCGTCGAGCTTCTTCACGAGGGCCGCGGTGTTGGCCTTGTAGTCGGCCGCGTGGTCCGGGTCGGCCTTCTCGAAGGCGGCGCCGACGCCCTTGGCGACCTCGGAGTACTTCACCGGGTCGAGCCAGATGTGGGGGTCCTTGCCGCCGGCTTCCTCGCCGTGTTCGTCGTCGTGCTCGGCCGCGTGGCCACCGACCTCGTTGCCGTGCTCCTCGAGGGAGGTCAGGGTGGCCGCGTCGATCGTGGTCCTGACCCCGGACTGGGCCACCGCCTCGTCGACGGAGGGCTGGAGGTTCTTGAGGTAGAGCACCGCGTCGGACTCCTGGAGCTGCGCGGTCTGCTTGGCGCTGATCTCCAGGTCGTGCGGCTCCTGGCCGGGCTCGGTCAGACTGGTGACGCTGACATGGTCGCCGCCGATCTGCTCGGCGAGGAAGGCCATGGGGTAGAAGGACGCGACGACGTCGAACTTGCCGGTGCTGCCCGCGGCGGCGCTGTCGGTGGAGCAGGCGGAGAGGGTGGCCAGGCCGAGAGCGGTGGCCGCGGCGGTGACCACCGCGGGTATGGAGCGTCGTCGTACGTTCATGACAGTCATTTTCATCAAATATGGAAACGGTTGTCAACAAAGTCCCGCTCGCGAACCGATTTGATACGGGGGGTGGCGGCGCCGGTAACCTGAGGCATTCGCTGCCGTCCATTCGCATGAAGAGAGCACCGTGGCCGCCGACAAGATCGACACCATCGTCAGCCTGAGCAAGCGCCGTGGCTTCGTTTTCCCCTGTAGTGAGATCTACGGCGGTCAGCGCGCCGCCTGGGACTACGGACCGCTGGGTGTCGAGCTCAAGGAGAACCTGAAGCGTCAGTGGTGGCGTTACATGGTGACGTCCCGCGAGGACGTGGTCGGTCTCGACTCGTCCGTGATCCTGGCCCCCGAGGTCTGGGTCGCGTCCGGCCATGTGGCCACGTTCACGGACCCGTTGACCGAGTGCACCTCCTGCCACAAGCGGTTCCGCGCGGACCACCTGGAGGAGGCGTACGAGGCCAAGAAGGGGCACGCCCCGGAGAACGGCCTCACCGACGTGAACTGCCCCAACTGCGGCAACAAGGGCCAGTTCACCGAGCCCAAGCAGTTCTCGGGTCTGCTCTCCACCCACCTCGGCCCGACCCAGGACTCCGGCTCCGTGGCCTACCTGCGTCCGGAGACCGCACAGGGAATCTTCACCAACTTCGCCCAGGTGCAGGTCGCTTCGCGCAAGAAGCCGCCGTTCGGCATCGCGCAGATGGGCAAGTCCTTCCGCAACGAGATCACGCCCGGCAACTTCATCTTCCGCACCCGCGAGTTCGAGCAGATGGAGATGGAGTTCTTCGTCAAGCCGGGCGAGGACGAGAAGTGGCAGGAGTACTGGATGGAGCAGCGCTGGAACTGGTACACCGGCCTCGGCCTGCGCGAGGAGAACATGCGCTGGTACGAGCACCCGGCGGAGAAGCTTTCCCACTACTCCAAGCGCACCGCCGACATCGAGTACCGCTTCCAGTTCGGCGGCAACGAGTGGGGTGAGCTGGAGGGTGTGGCCAACCGCACCGACTACGACCTGAACGCCCACTCCAAGGCCTCCGGCCAGGACCTCCACTACTACGACCAGGAGGCCGGCGAGCGCTGGACGCCGTACGTCATCGAGCCCGCGGCCGGTGTCGGCCGCGCGATGCTGGCGTTCCTCCTCGACGCCTACGTCGAGGACGAGGCCCCCAACGCCAAGGGCAAGCTGGAGAAGCGCACGGTGCTGCGCCTCGACCACCGCCTCGCCCCGGTGAAGGTCGCGGTGCTCCCGCTGTCCCGCAACGCCGAGCTGTCCCCGAAGGCCAAGGGTCTGGCCCAGACGCTGCGCCAGAACTGGAACATCGAGTTCGACGACGCCGGCGCGATCGGCCGCCGCTACCGCCGTCAGGACGAGATCGGTACGCCGTACTGCGTGACGGTCGACTTCGACACCCTCGAGGACAACGCGGTGACGGTCCGCGAGCGTGACTCCATGAAGCAGGAGCGCGTCTCCCTCGACCAGATCGAGGGCTACCTGGCGAGCCGGCTGATCGGCTGCTAGGTCCCCCGGCTGTCATTGGCCCCCGATTGGCCCCCGATACAGGCCTCGCTTTGGCCCTGTATCGGGGGCCTTTCCCTGTCCAGGCTGGCCCCATGAGCCTCGCCTTCCTCCTCACCACCCTCGTGGTGGTCGCCACTCCCGGCACCGGGGTCGTCTACACCCTCGCCGCCGGGCTGTCCCACGGCCGGCGCGCGAGTGTCGTCGCCGCTTTCGCCTGCACCCTCGGGATCGTGCCGCACGTCCTGGCCACCGTCACCGGGCTAGCCGCGCTGCTCAACGCCAGCGCCGTGGCGTTCCAGGCGGTCAAGTACGCCGGGGTCGCCTACCTCCTGTACATGGCCTGGGCGACCGTGCGGGACAAGGAAGTGATCGACGTCGACCAGGACGGCACGCCCCGGTCCGCGGGCCGCGTGATCGTCCGAGGAGTGCTGATCAACCTCCTCAACCCGAAGCTGACGATCTTCTTCCTCGCGTTCCTGCCCCAGTTCGTGAGCCCGACCGAGCCGCACGCCCTGCCGCGCATGCTCGCCCTGAGCGGGGTCTTCATGCTGGCGACCTTCGTGGTCTTCGCCGTGTACGGGGTGCTCGCGGCGTCGGTCCGCAGTCAGGTGATCTCACGGCCCCGGGTGATGGCCTGGCTGCGGCGGAGTTTCGCGGGGTCGTTCGTGCTGCTCGGGGCGAAGCTGGCCACGACGGATGGGTGACGGGTAGCTGGTGACAACTGACAGATATTGAAATCTGTCAGTTGTCATGGCAGGGTGGGTGTCATGACGATGCGAACCCGAACCCTCGGCACCACCGGCCCCCAGGTCTCCGCACTCGGCCTCGGCTGCATGGGCATGTCCGGCATGTACGGCGAGACCGACCGGGCCGAGTCGATCGCCACCACCCACGCCGCCCTGGAGGCCGGCGTCACCCTGCTGGACACCGGCGACTTCTACGGCATGGGCCACAACGAACTGCTGATCAGCGAGGCGCTGCGCACCGCCCCGGCCGCCCTGCGCGACAACGCGCTGCTCAGCGTGAAGTTCGGTTCCCTGCGCGACCCGGACGGCGGCTGGGCGGGCTTCGACGGCCGCCCCGCCGCCGTGAAGAACTTCGCCGCGTACTCCCTCCAGCGCCTCGGCGTCGACCACATCGACGTCTACCGCCCCTCCCGGCTCGACCCGCAGGTGCCCATCGAGGAGACCGTCGGCGCGATCGCCGAACTGGTCGAGAAGGGCTGGGTCCGGCACATCGGGCTCAGCGAGGTCGGCGCCGACACCATCCGCCGGGCCGCCGCCACCGCCCCGATCTCCGACCTCCAGATCGAGTACGCGCTCATATCCCGGGGCCCCGAGCGGGAGATCCTGCCCACCCTGCGGGAGCTGGGCATCTCCGTCACCGCGTACGGAGTGCTCTCGCGCGGGCTGATCTCCGGCCACCTCACGGCCGACCGGCAACTCGCCGCGAACGACTTCCGCGCGCACTCGCCCCGCTTCCAGGGCGAGAACCTCCGGCACAACCTCGCGCTGGTCGAGTCCCTGCGCAAGATCGCCGAACAGAAGGGCGTCACCGTCGCCCAGATCGCCATCGCCTGGGTCGCCTCCCGGGGCGACGACATCGTCCCCCTGATCGGCGCCAGGACCCGCGAACGGCTCGGCGAGGCCCTGGGCGCGCTGGACGTGACCCTGGAGGCCGCCGATCTCGCCGCCATCGAGGACGCGGTACCGGCGGGCGCGGCGGCGGGGGAGCGGTATGCGGCGCCGTTGATGGCGATGTTGGACAGTGAGCGGTGAGCCGTGCGTGGTGAGCGGTGAGCAGGGGGGCGGGTCGGTGCGAAGGCTCGGGGGCGGCTGGGTGCGGCCTTGGGCGCGGTGGACGTGACCCTGGAGGCCGCCGATCTCGCCGCTGTCGAGGACGCGGTACCGGCGGGCGCGGCGGCCGGGGAGCGGTATGCGGCGCCGTTGATGGCGATGTTGGACAGTGAGAAGTGAACCCGCCGGTTGCCGACGGCTGTCGTGGGTCGGCTGCGGGTCGGTGGGGGCTGGTCGCGCAGTTCCCCGCGCCCCCTGGTGGGGGCCGTACCCGTCCGGCGGTGAACGTCGTGCCAGGTACCGTCTAGACATGCCCCCGACCACCGAGCCCCTGACCGCCGAGCGCATCCTCGAAGCCACTGAGGAGGTGCTGCGCCGGCACGGCCCCGCCAAGGCCACCGTGGTCGACGTGGCACGCGCGCTCGGCGTCAGCCACGGCAGCGTCTACCGGCACTTCCGGACGAAGGCGGCGCTGCGGGAGGCGGTGACGAAGCGGTGGCTGGACCGGGCGACGGGCATGCTGGCCGCGATCGCCGCCCAGGACCGTGATCCGGAGGCCCGGCTGCGGGACTGGCTCGCCGCCCTCTTCGAGGCCAAGCGCCGAAAGGCGGGCGACGATCCGGAGCTGTTCGCCACGTACACGGTCCTGACCGGTGAGAACGTCGCGGCGGTCATCGAGCACCTCACCGAGCTGACCGACCAGCTCACCCGCGTCGTCCGGGACGGCGTCGACGCGGGCACCTTCACCGTCGCCGACCCGGCCGTCACGGCCCGAGCCGTCTTCCAGGCCACCGGCCGCTTCCACGACCCCTGCTACGCCCCCGAGTGGGAACAGCCGGGCGCGGACGAGGAGTTCACGGCGCTGGTGGACCTGCTGGTACGCGGTCTCAGGGCCTGACCACCGCCACCCCGTTACGTCTTCGACGGGTCCACCGTCGCCTGGTGGGCCTCCGTCAGGTGTTCCTCCGCCTTCAGCCAGGGCAGGAACTGGGCTCCCCTGCGCCAGCCGCAGGTGTCGCACCTGATCGTGCGCAGCGCGCCCTCGCGCCGCACCTGGACGACGTGCTCGCGCCCGTGCTGGTCCCAGCGGCTCACCCTGCTCGTGCCGATCTGCACCATGTGCCTCGCCTCCGGCTAGGAGTGTGCAGCAAGAACAACATCAACAGCGGTTTCTTCACGGGGGCTTCGCCAGGACTTGAGCCGGGCCGCGACCCGCGGGCGGCACGGTCAGTCGATCGTCCGCGGCAGCCGCAGGCTCAGTACGCCGGTCAGCGCCACCCCCGCCAACTGGACCAGGAGCGTCGTCACCAGGGCGTCCCGCATGCCCATGCCCGGCACCAGGGCGAGGAAGAGGCTGCCCAGCGTGGCCACGCCGAGGGCCAGGGCGGCCTGCTGGGTGGTGACCATCACGCCACTGCCCACACCGGCCCGCGCGGGCGGCACCTCCGACAGCACGATCCGGAAGACCACGGGCAGTTGGAGAGCCTGGCCCACTCCGGCGATCGCGCCGCCGGGGAGGAGGGGGAGCAGTCCGAGGTCGGGCCAGGAGGAACGGGCCGCGAGGATCATCAGCCCCAGCCCGACCGCCTGGATCAGCGCGCCCGCGGTCACCACCCGGGTCCCGAAGCGGGAGATCAGCCGCGGCCCCGCCACCGACGTGAACAGGAACGTCACCGCCAGCGGGACCAGCGCCAGGCCCGCCTGGACGGGACTGCGGCCCGCTCCCTCCTGGAGGGCCACCGCGATCACGAACATGAAGCCGGCGAAGCCCATCGAGAACGGCAGGATCAGCAGCAGCCCCCGGCGCAGGGACACCAGCTCGAACAGGCTCGGCGGGACGAGGGGCGTACGGCCCGCACGGTCCGCCCTGCGCTCCACCGCGAAGAACGCCCCCGCCAGGAACGGGAAGGCCGCCAGCGACAGCCACGTCCACAGCGGCCAGCCCGCCGCCCTGCCCTCGGTCAGCGGGGCGAGCAGTGCCAGCAGGGTGGCCGCCAGCAGGACCGTGCCCGGCCCGTCCACCGGCTCGGGACGCGGGGAGCGGGTCTCCGGGACCGTACGGGCCGCGAGGACCAGGCCCACCAGGACGACGGGGACGTTCACCAGGAACGCCGCCCGCCAGCTCGTGCCCGCGATGTCGGCCGCCACCAGGACCCCGCCGAGGATCTGGCCCGCCACCATGGCGAGGCCCGCGGTGGCGCCGTAGAGGCCCATCGCCCGCGCCCGCCGGGGCCCGGCCGTCGCCGACTGGATGGTGGCGAGCACCTGCGGCAGCATCGCGGCCGACGCGGCACCCTGCGCGACCCGTGCGGCGACCAGCGTCCACGCGGTCGGCGCGAGCCCGCACGCCAGCGAGGTCAGCCCGAACGCCAGCATCCCGCCGAGGAACAGCCGGCGGCGCCCGAAGAGGTCACCGAGCCGGCCGCCGAGGACGAGCAGGACGGCGTACGCCAACCCGTAACCCGCCACGACGAGTTCGAGGACCGACTCGCTCGCGGAGAGGTCCGTGCCGATGCTGGGCAGGGCGACGTTGACGATGAAGAAGTCGATGAGGGGGAGTGCCGCGGCGAGCAGCACCGTGAACAGTCCGAGGCCGCCCAACTCGGGTGGCGCGGCGGCGCGGACGGGGCGTGGAGTCGTGGTTTCGGTGGTCACGGTCATGAGCCTGCGCCCACGCCCAGACGGGTACCAGAGTCTCCTTATCCTGGTAGAAGAACCACCTGGCAACAGGGTCCCGGTGCGGGCAGGCTGGAGGCATGACCACGATGGCCCAGGAGACCGCCGTACCGGCGACCGCCTCCCTCTCCGCGTCCCTCTCGGCGATCCGGCGCCATGAGCTCGCCGCCTTCCTGCGCCACCGCCGCGAGCACATCACCCCCGAGCAGGTCGGTCTGCCCCGCGGCCGCCGACGCCGTACCCCGGGCCTGCGCCGGGAGGAGGTCGCCCAGCTCTCCGCGGTCGGCGTCACCTGGTACACCTGGCTGGAGCAGGCCCGGGACATCCAGGTCTCCGTGCAGGTCCTGGACGCCCTCGCCCGCGCCCTGCTGCTCGACCCGAGCGAGCGCTCGCACCTCTTCCAGCTCGCCGGCGCGGTCGACCCGACACCGGCCACCGTCTGCCCGTCGGTCAGCCCGGCCATCCGGCACGTACTCGAACAGCTGGAGCCGCTCCCGGCCTGTGTGCAGAACAGCCGCTACGACATCCTCGCCTACAACCGCACCTACGGCCTGCTGCTGTGCGACCTGGACGCGGTCCCGCCCGAGGACCGCAACTGCATGATCCTCTCCTACACCAACGACGACTGGCGCTCCTCGATCGTCCATCTCCCGGAGGTGCAGCGGCTGATGGCCGCCCGCTTCCGCGCCACCATGGCCGGCCACCTCGCCGAGCCCGGCTGGAAGATGCTCCTGAAGCGGCTGCGCACGGAGTCCCCGGAGTTCCGTGAGGTCTGGGACCGGCACGAGGTCATCGAACACCGCGGCCGCCGCAAGGAATTCATGAACCGCTACGTCGGCCGTGTCTCCGTCGACCACACCGACCTCTGGCTCGGCCCCGAGGCGGGCCCGCGCATGGTCACTTACGCCCCCGCGGACGAGGAGTCCCGGCGGCGGCTGGAGAAGCTGCACGCGATCGCCCTGGAGAGGAGCCCGGCAGCGCGGACGTGAGCGAGATCTCAACCGCCCTTCCGCGACGGCTCCCACCTCGTCCCATGCGGCACACGGATGCAACATGCACCTGCCGTATTGGACCGTGCCCCCGTCCGCCCGGTGGACTTCCCGGACCGATCGAGGCCGCACGGGAGCGTCACGGATGCCCACACCCACCCCCACCACCCCCACCACCCCCCTGAACCGTCTGTACGTCCTCGTCCTCGGCGCCTTCGCGCTCGGCCTCGACGCCTACGTCATGGCCGGACTGCTGCCCGAGGTCGCCGCCGACCTGCACACCGGCGAGGCCGCGGCCGGACAGATGGTGACCGTCTTCACCCTCTGCTACGCCCTCGCCGCCCCGGTGTTCGCGACCGCCCTGGCCGGCCGGCCCGCCAGGACCGTCCTGACCGCGGCCCTCCTGCTGTTCACCGCCGCCAACGCGCTGACCGCCCTCGCCGGCGGTCTGGCCGTCCTGCTCGTCGCCCGTGCCCTCGCGGGGGTCGGCGCGGGCGTCTACTCGCCCATGGCCGCCGCCACCGCGGCCTCCCTCGCCGGTGACAAGCGGCGCGGCCGGGCCCTCGCCCTGGTCATGGGCGGGATGAGCGTCGGCACGGTGATCGGCGTACCGGTGGGCGTCCTGCTCGCCGACCACGTCGGCTGGCGCGGCACGCTCTGGCTGATCACCGGCCTCGGTGCCGTGGCCGTCGCCGGGATCGTGCTCGCCCTGCCCCGGCTGGAGGCCGCCCCGCCACCGCCCCTGCGCGAGCGGGCCCGCGTCCTGGCCCGGCGTCCCGCCGCCGCCATCGCCGGGGTGTCCCTCGTCGCCGGTGTCACCAGCCTCGGCCTGTACACCTACCTCGCGCCGTTCCTCACCGATGCCGACGCCCGCGGCACCGACGGGGCACTCGGCGCGATGTGGGCCTGGGGTCTGGGAGGCGTGACCGGAAGCCTGCTGATCGGCCGGATCGTCGACCGCACGGGACGGCCGTACGCCGTCGTCACCGTCGTCCTGGTCCTGCTGTGCCTGTCCCACCTGCTCCTGCCGGTCGCGGCCCGGGCCGGCTGGGTGCTCGCCGTGCCGCTGATCGTGTGGGGCGCGGCCGGCTGGGCCCTCCAGGTGCCGCAGCAGCACCAGCTCATCGCCGCCCGCCCCGACCAGGCGCCCGTCGCGGTCTCCCTCAACAGCTCGGCCGTCTACCTCGGCAGCGCGCTCGGCTCCGCCCTGGGCGGGGTCACCCTGGCGGCCGGAGCGGCCCCCGCGGACCTGCCGTACTGGACGGGTGCGCTCGTGGCCGCCGGGCTGGTGCTGCACCTGGTCCTGGTCCGCGCGCCCCGGCCCCGGACCGAGGCGCTTACGACCCGACCGACAGCGAGGACGCCCGAATCGGCCACCGCGGGTGAGTAGTACCGTCGTGACGATGGACGTAGGACTGCACCAGCTCCGCTGCTTCCTCACCCTGGCGGAGGAACAGCACTTCACCTGGGCCGCGGAGCGGCTCGGCATCCCGCAGCCCACGCTCAGCCGCACCATCCGCAGGCTGGAGGAGCACGTCGGCCGCAGCCTCCTCGACCGGACCACCCGCCACCCCCGGCTCACCCCGGACGGCGAGCGGCTGCGGAGCGAGCTCCAGGTCCTGCTGCCCCGCCTGGAAGCGGCCCTGCGTCCCGTCCCGCAGGAGGAGCCCCTCAGCCTCGGCTACACGTGGGGCTTCCCCCGCCGTCGCGGCCGCGACGCGATCGACCTCGTGGAGAACCGGCACCACGTCCTCGTCCGGCCGGTGCGCCGGGACGAGCGGCTGGCCGGTGTCCACACCGGGGCGGTGGACGCCGCGCTGCTGTGGGGAGAGGTCGAGGACCCCCGCCTGCACACGGTGGAGATCGCCCGCGAGGAGCGGGTCGCCGCGGTGTCGGTCCGCTCGACCCTCGCCACGCGGTCCCGTCTCGGCTGGCGGGACCTGGGCCGCCGCTGCCTCGTCCTGAACACCGTGAGCGGCACCCTGACCCCGGGCGACTGGCCCGCCGACGCCCGGCCCGAGATCGGTGCCGAGGCCGCCAACCTGGACGAGTACCTGCACGCCGTCGCCGCCCGCCGGGGCGTGGGCGTGCTCCCGGCCTCGGTCGCCGCCGAGCATCCCGATCCCGACGTCCTGTACCTCCCGCTCACCGGCGCCCCGCCCGCGGTCCTGCGGTACGCCTTTCCGCGCACCAACCCCCATCCCCACGCGGAGAACCTCGCCGAGGCGCTGCGGGACGCGGAGCGGCCGGTGCCCCGGAGCGCCTGACCGGTCGCCGCCGGTGGGGATGACCCTCCGAAGTGCGGGAACCCGGTCGGTCCGAGAACAGACCCCCCACGTGCGAGGCGAGTCATGGCCGAGCGGAAGTCGTCGCAGCAGGTAACAGAGTCAGCGTCACCGTCCCCCGCGCCGTCGTCGGCGCAGGGGCTTCCGCAGCCGTTGCGGGCGGCCGCGTCGGTGCTCGGGAAGGTCCCCGGGGCCGGGACGGTGGGCCGGGTGGCCGAGGGAGCGCTGGACCGGGTCGGGGCGGTGTCCCCACGCGGCCGACGGCTCGCGGTGTACGCCGGGGCCGGGGTGCTCGGCGTCGCGGGCCTCGTCGAGTGGCCCGTCGCGGTCACCGGGGCCGCGGTGGCGTGGCTGACCCAGCCCAGGCCGGGGGAGCCGACGGAGTCCGGCGACGAGAGCCGGCCCACCCCCCGGGTCCTGGCGTCGACCCACGGCACCCCGGGCACAGCGTCCCACCCGGTGGCCGGGGCACCCGCCTCCCCGGCGCGCACGCCCTCCGACAAGCTCCCTCCGCACGAGACGGCCGCGCCGTCCGGCCGAGGCGGCCCCGGGGGCGCCACCGCGGGCCGTACCCGATCCGGCGACTGAGGACGAGCGATGAACCGAGGACTCACGACAGCCGCCGCGGGCCTCGTCCTGGCCGGCCCGCGCCTGCTCGCCCGGGGGACGCCCACCGCGGTCGGCGTGGCCGCGGGAGCGGTGGCCGGAACGGCACGGGCCGGCGTACGCACCGCGGACTTCGCGGCCCGGGCGACGAGGGCGGCCCGAGCGGCCCTCCCGGGAGCACCCCCGAACTGGCGGGCGGGCCCCCGCGTCCACCTCCCCCTGCGCGCGGACACGGACCCGGGGCACGGGAAGCCCGGAGAGCACAGGGAACACGCTCCCACCGAACACCGCGCCCGCCGTCTCGTCACCGCCCTCGCCGAACACCCCGACATCGCCCTGGCCTACTGGGACCAGGGCCTCGGTCGGCTCGTCGTGACCGCGGTGGAGGGAGTGGCCACCGAGCGCGTCGAGAGGCGGATCTCGGTGCTGGCCGAGCGGTACGGGCTGGTGGCGGACGGCCAGGACGTCGAGGAGCTCGCCCACCCCGGCGACCCCGGCTCCGTGCGCACCGCCGCCCTGGCGCTCGCCGCGGACGCCGCCGGAGTCGTCGCCGCGGTCACCGGATCCGCGCTGCGGCTGCCCGCCTCCCCGCGACCGGTGACGGCCGCCGTGATGCTGCTGCGGGAGAACCCCCGCTTCAGGGGCTGGCTGCGCCGGCGGCTCGGCAGCGCCCGCACGGACGTGGCCCTGGCCGCCGTGAACGCCGCCGTGCACGGCGCGGGGCAGAGCCCCACCTCCCTGCTGCTCGACGGCACGCTGCGCTCCTGCCAGTTGGCCGAGGCCCTCGTACGGACGGCCGCCTTCGAGACGGTCCACGACGACCTGTGCGTCCCCGACCGCGACAGCGTGCCCGCCGACCTGGCGCTGCGCCCGCCCCCGCGCCCCTCACCCGCCCAGGAGTACGCGGGCCACGCCGCGGCCGGCAGCATCGCCGGCGCCGTCGCCGCGCTCCTCGTCAAGCACGACGTGACCGAGGCCGCGGAGGCCGTTCTCGCGGGCTCCCCCAAGGCCGCGCGCTACGGCCCCGCCGCCTTCCACGCCGTCCTGAGCACGGCCCTGTCCCGTTCCGGTGTCCTGGTGCGCGACCCGGACCGGCTGCGGCAACTGGACACCGTCGGCACCGTCCTGCTGCACCCGAGCGCCCTGCGCACCCCGGGCGCGGGCGCCGACGCCTGGGCCGAGCCCGTGCTGGACGCGGCCCGGCGCGCCGGACTCCGGGTCGTCGTCCTGGACGACCCCGCCCTGGCCGACTTCACCCCCCTCGCCGACCAAGTCATGGACGCCGGGCGGTCGTTGCGGGACATCGTCGACCAACTCCGCACCGACGAAGGCGGCGTGCTCACCGTCGCCCGCCCCGAGGACGCCGACACCGTCGCCGGACTCCTGCGCGGTGACGTGGCCGTCTCCCTCACCGACGGCGGCTGCGCGGTCGCGTGGGGCGCCGACGTCCTCGCCCCGCACGGACTGCCCGACGTCTGGCGGCTGTTGACCGCCGTACCGGCGGCCCGCGCGGTCGGCCGCCGCTCCCAGACCCTGGCCCGCTCGGGCGCCGCCCTGTCCGGACTCCTCGTCGCCGTCGGCGAGTCGGGCCGCGGCCGACGCCGTACGGCACTCCCCGGCCTCCGCCACGCACCCGTCGACGCGGCCGCGGCCGCCGCCCTTCTCACCGGCACCCGCGCCGCCCTCCGGGTGGCCGCCGCGGGCCTCCCGCACCCGCGCCCCCGGGTGGCCTGGCACGCCCTGGACCCGGACGACGTACGCGACCGGCTCGAACAGGAGGCGCCCCCGGAGCCGACGCTCGTCGAGCAGACGACCGCGCGGGTCCGCACCGCCGCCGACACCGTCGTACGCCTGCCCGTGCTGGCCCCCGCCCGGTGGTCGGCGCAGCTCGCGCGGGCCGTGCGCGAGGAGCTGGACGACCCGCTCACGCCCGTCCTCGCGGTCGGCTCGGCCGCGTCCGCGATCCTCGGGTCCGCGATGGACGCCCTGCTGGTGGTCGGCGCCCTCGACCTGAACGCGCTCGTCGGCGGCCTCCAGCGGCTGCGCGCCGAGCGGGCCCTGTCCGGGCTGCTCGCCCAGCAGAAGCAGAAGGCCCGGGTCGCCGAGGAGGACACGGAACCGCACGTCGTCGACGCCGCCAAGCTGCACCCCGGCGACATCATCGAGCTCACCCTCGACGACGTCGTGCCCGCCGACGCCCGGCTGCTGTGGGAGGACGGCCTGGAGGTCGACGAGTCCGCGCTGACCGGCGAGTCCCTCCCCGTCGACAAGTGCACCGACCCCAGCCCGCGCGCCCCCGTCGCCGAACGGCACTGCATGGTCTTCGAGGGGACGACCGTGGTGGCGGGGAAGGCCCGCGCGGTCGTCGTGGACACCGGCGACCGCACCGAGTCCGCCCGCGCCGTCGCGCTCGCCTCCCGCACCCCGGCCGCCGCCGGAGTCCAGGCCCGGCTCCAGGAACTCACCCGCAAGGCACTGCCGTTGACGATGGCGGGCGGTGCCGCGGTCACCGGGCTCGCCCTGGTGCGCGGCACCCCCCTGCGGCAGGCGGTCAGCGGCGGCGTCGCGGTCGCGGTGGCCGCCGTACCGGAAGGGCTGCCGCTGGTGGCCACGGTCGCGCAGCTCGCGGCCGCCCGCCGGCTCAGCGCGCACGGCGTCCTGGTCCGCGCCCCGCGCACCCTGGAAGCCCTCGGCCGCATGGACACCATCTGCTTCGACAAGACCGGCACCCTCACCGAGAACCGGCTGCGCCTGGTCCGGGTCGCCGACGCGGACGGCACCGTCCACACCCCCGGTGAATCCGGCGCGGACGGCCCGCTGCGGATCGCGGCCCGCGCCTGCCCCCAGCTCGACGGCGACTCCGGGCAGCGCCCGGCCCACGCCACCGACGAGGCCGTCCTGGACGCGGCCGCCCCGGACGAGGAGTGGACCCAGCTGGAGGGCCTGCCCTTCGAGGCGGGCCGCGGTTACGCCGCCGCCGTCGGGCACCCGGGCGACGACTCCCCGGTCCTGGTGCTCAAGGGCGCCCCGGAGACCGTGCTGCCCGCCTGCGCGGACCTCCCCGCCGACGCCTCCGAACAGGCCCACTCCCTGGCCGCCGACGGGCTGCGCGTCCTCGCGGTGGCCCGGCGTCCGCTCGACGGCGACGAGAAGGCGGCCCTCGAAGAGCCGCTGCGGGACCTGGAGTTCGTCGGCCTGCTGGCCCTCGCCGACGTGGCCCGGGAGACCTCCCCGGACCTCGTGCACGGGCTGCGCGAGGCGGGCGTACGGCCCGTCGTACTGACCGGCGACCACCCGCAGACCGCCCACGCCATCGCCATCGACCTCGGCTGGCCCGAGGACGCCACGATCGTCACCGGCGACGAACTGGCCGCCGCCGACCGCTCGGCCCGCTCCCGGATGCTGCGCGACGCCGATGTCGTGGCCCGGGTCGCGCCCGAGCAGAAGCTCCAGGTCGTCGAGGCCCTCAGGGACGCGGGCCGGGTCGTCGGCATGGTCGGCGACGGCGCCAACGACGCGGCCGCCATCCGGGCCGCCGACATCGGCGTCGGCATCAACGCCCGCGGCTCCGCCGCCGCCCGCAACGCCGCCGATCTCGTCCTCACCGGGGACGACCTCACCGCCCTCATCGAGGCCGTGCGCGAGGGCCGGGCCCTGTGGCACAGCGTCGCCGACGCCATCGCCATCCTGATCGGCGGCAACGCGGGCGAGGTCGGCTTCGGCATCCTCGGCACCCTCCTGTCGGGCGCCGCGCCCCTGTCCACCCGCCAGATGCTCCTGGTGAACCTCTTCACCGACCTGTTCCCGGCGATGGCCGTGGCGGTGACGCCGACGGAGAAACCGACGGAGGACAACCCCTCGGTCGACACGATCCTGGGCACCGCCCTGACCGACCAGATCCGCGACCGCGCCCTCACCACCTGCCTCGGCGCCACGGCGGCCTGGCTCATCGGCCGCTTCACCCCGGGCACGGCCCGCCGCTCCACGACGATGGCGCTGTGCGCGGTGGTCGGCACGCAGCTCGCCCAGACCCTGGCAGACCGCAAGGAGAGCCCATTGGTCCGCTTCACGTCCCTGGGCTCGGCGGCCGCGTTGTTCGCGGTGGTGGAGATCCCGGGCGTGAGCCAGCTCTTCGGCTGCACCCCGCTGGGCCCTGTGGCATGGGCGGGGGTGGCGGCGGCGATCGTGCTGGCGGTGGCGGGTCAGAGGTTCCTACCTGCGGTGGAGCGAACGGTACTGAGTCGACTGCGCTGAGGTGTCCGACCTGAGGGGCGCGGGGAACTGCGCGACCAGCCCCCACCGACCGTCGGCCGCCCGACTACGCGCTGACCCCCGCCGCCTCGCGAACCTCCACCGACTCCAGCCGCTCAGCCGTACGCTCAGCGGTCCGCCGCGCCCACGCCCCACTCGTCACGGCCCCCAGAACCAGCACCGCGGCACCGCACCCGGCCAGAATCCACCACCCCGGCACCGCGGCGGACACGAACCTCTCCTGGTAGGAGGACGCCCCCACCCCCGAGGCCAGCACCGCCCCGATCACCGCAACTCCCAGCGTCTGCCCCAACTGACGGCTCGTGGAGGCAACGGCGGCGGCAACCCCGGCCTGGGCCCGCGGCATCCCCGACACCGCCGTGTTCGTGATCGGCGCGTTCACCAACCCGAACCCGATCCCGAACAGCACATACCCGAGGAGCAGCGTCCGGTCCGAGGTCTCGGCGTCGAACGCGGCGAACAGCACCCCGCTGGCGGTGATCATGACTCCCGCCGCGATCAACGGCAGCCTCGGACCCCGGCTCCCCACCAGTCGCCCGGCAAGCGGCGCGCACAGGAACATCGGCACCGCCATCGGCAGCATCCACAGGCCCGCGTGCAGCGCGTCCAGCCCCCGGACGTTCTGGAGGTACAGCGTCGACAGGAACAGGAACCCGCCCAGACCCGCGAACGCGCTGATCGCGATCACCGTGGCCCCGCTGAACGGCGCGGACCGGAAGAACCGCAGGTCGATGAGGGGTTCGTCGCGCCGGGGCTCGTACCAGAGGAGCCCCGCCAGCGCGAGGACGGCCACGACGACGAAGGGCAGGACGTACGAGAACCCCGAGGCCGGCGCCTCGATGATGGCGTACGTCAGCGAGCCGAACAGCGCGATCACCAGGAGCTGCCCGACCGGGTCGGGGCGGCGGGCCCTGGGCGCCCGGGACTCGGGCACGTACCGCAGGGTGAGCAGCAGGGCCGCGAGGCCGACCGGCAGGTTGACCCAGAAGATCGAGCGCCAGCCGACCGAATCCACGAGCACCCCGCCGACCAGCGGCCCGGCGGCCATGGAGATGCCGACGACCGCGCCCCACACGCCGATCGCCCGGGCCCGCTCGCGCGGGTCCGTGAAGGTGTTGGTGATGATCGACATCGCGACCGGGTTGAGCATCGAACCGCCGACCGCCTGGACCATCCGGAAAGCGATCAGCGCCTCCAGGTTCGGCGCGGCGGAGCACAGCGCGGAGCCGATCGTGAAGACGACCAGACCCGCCATGAAGACGCGCTTGCGGCCGATGCGGTCGGCGGTGGAGCCGGCCAGCATCAGCAGGGAGGCGAGGACCAGGGTGTACGCGTCGATCGTCCACTGGAGGCCCGCCGTGCTCGCGTCGAGGCCCCGCTGCATGGCGGGCAGGGCGACGTTGAGCGCGGTGGTGTCGAGGCTCACGATCAGGAGGCTCATACAGCAGATCGCGAGGACCAGCATGCGTCGGCGATGACTGAGCTCGGGCATGCGGGTCATCGTACGCCGATTTCGATAGTGCGTCTAACTAATGGTCGGTACATGATCGATGCACGGTCACCCCGGGCCGTGCGTGACAATGGGGCAATGTCCACGACCACGCCCCGTGAGAAGACACCCCTGCGGATCGGCCCGCACACCGTTCAGCCGCCGGTCGTCCTGGCCCCCATGGCCGGGATCACCAACGCGCCCTTCCGCACCCTGTGCAGGGAGTTCAGCGGCGGCAAGGGGCTGTTCGTCAGCGAGATGATCACGACCCGGGCGCTGGTCGAGCGCAACGAGAAGACCATGCAGCTGATCCACTTCGACGAGAGCGAGAAGCCTCGCTCGATCCAGCTGTACGGTGTCGACCCCGCCACGGTCGGCAAGGCCGTCCGCATGATCGCGGAAGAGGATCTCGCCGACCACATCGACCTCAACTTCGGGTGCCCGGTGCCGAAGGTGACGCGCAAGGGCGGCGGGTCCGCGCTGCCGTACAAGCGTCCCCTTCTCCGGGCGATCCTGCGGGAGGCCGTGAGCGGGGCGGGGGACCTGCCGGTCACGATGAAGATGCGCAAGGGGATCGACGACGATCACATCACGTACCTGGACGCGGGGCGGATCGCGGTCGAGGAGGGCGTGACGGCGATCGCCCTGCACGGCCGCACCGCCGCGCAGCACTACGGCGGCACGGCGGACTGGGAGGCGATCGCCCGCCTCAAGGAGCACGTGCCGGAGATTCCCGTGCTCGGCAACGGGGACATCTGGTCGGCGGAGGACGCGCTGCGGATGGTGCGTGAGACGGGCGTCGACGGGGTGGTCGTCGGCCGGGGCTGCCTCGGCCGCCCGTGGCTGTTCTCGGACCTGGTGGCGGCGTTCGAGGGGCGTACGGAGGACATCGCGCGTCCCTCACTCCGTGAGGTGGCCGACGTCATGGTCCGGCACGCCACGCTGCTGGGCGAGTGGATCGGCGACGAGTCCCGCGGGGTCATCGACTTCCGCAAGCACGTGGCCTGGTACCTCAAGGGCTTCGCGGTCGGCAGCGAGATGCGCAAGCGGCTCGCGATCACGTCGTCGCTGTCGGAACTGCGGTCGGGCCTGGACGAGCTGGACCTCGACCAGCCGTGGCCGACCGGCGCGGACGGGCCGCGCGGCCGCACGTCCGGCAACAACAGGGTCGTCCTGCCGGACGGCTGGCTGAAGGACCCCTACGACTGCGCGGCGGGCGTCGGCGAGGACGCGGAACTGGACACGTCCGGGGGGTGAGCGGAGTGATGCCTGCGGCGCAGGTGCGGCCGCGGCGAACGGCCGTCCGTCGTGACGTCGCTGACCGCAACCCCCTAGGGGCGCGGGGAACTGCGCGACCGGCCACGACGTACTCGCAGTCGCCCGACAACCGAACCCGGCACTGCCTTACGCCTTGGACGGATGCCGCGTCGAGCCGTACGCCGTAAGGAAGCGGTCCCGGAAGGAGCTCATCTTCCAGACCGGGGCGTCGTGCGCCGGCTTCAGGCCGTCCGTCCAGTTCCAGGACGCGATCTTGTCGAGGACCTTCGGATCCTTGGCGACGATCGAGATCGGCACGTCACGGCTGGCGTTCTCCCCGCTGACCCGGGCGATCGGCTGGTGGTCGCCGAGGAAGACGAGGACCGTGTCGTCGTTGCCGTAGCGCTCCAGCCACTGGGTCAGTGCAGTCACCGAGTACGAGATGGACTTGCCGTACTCCTGCTTGGAGCGGGTGGGGTCGGCGATGATGTCGGAGGCTTTGTTGCCGGCTTTCTGGATGGGCTTGAAGACCGAGCCGTCGCCGAGGTCGTCCCAGTCGACCATCTTCGGGATGGGTGCCCAGGGCTGGTGGCTGGAGGTCAGGATGATCTCGGACATCAGCGGCTTGTCGCGCTTCTTGTCGTGGACCTGGCGCTGGTAGGCCTCCAGGGCGTACTGGTCGGGCATCGTCGACCAGCTGAACTTCGGCCCCCGGTAGCCGAGTTGGAAGGCGTTGTAGACCTTGTCGAGGCCGTAGTACTCCTGCTCCGGCCAGCCCTTCTGAACGCCCGGCATCACCCCGACCGTGTCCCAGTCGCCGGTCTTCTTGAAGGCCTTGGTGAGGCTGAGGTGCTCGCTGGCCATGACGGTCCGGTAGCGCTGCTGGTTGTCGATCCACAGGCCGGAGAGGGTCGTCGAGTGGCCGAGCCAGCTGCTGCCGCCGTACGTCGCCGAGGTCAGCCACCCGCTCTTCGCGTGGAAGCCGGCCTTCGCGAGGGCCGCCGTGCTCGTGTCGAGCGTCCTGCCGACGCCGGGCGCGATGGCCGGGTCCTCGACGGCGCTGCGGCCGTAGCTCTCGATGAAGGTGAAGATCATGTCCTTGCCGCGCAGGTCGGGCACCAGCTGGGAGCCCGGTGTGTTCCCGAAGGCGTCGACCTTGGCCACCTTCTGGAACTCCGCCTCGTCCCGCACGGTGAACACCACCCGCTTTGCCTGGAGCGCGGTGAGCGCGGCGGTGTGCTGGGAGGCCAGCGGGATGCCGAAGAGCTGGAGGCCGAGGGCGGAACAGGTGACCCAGACGGTGGCGGCGACGAGCGTTCCCCGGGTGGCGGTCCGGCGGTCCAGGACCAGCAGGCCGCTCAGCCGGACCGTCGCCAGCGTCATGAGGGACAGCAGCAGGAGCACCAGGACGACCACGCCGATCACCGCTGCGACCGCCACGGCCCCGCCCATCGAGTCCGCGACGTACGACTGCGCGTCGTCGAGCAGCCCCCAGTCGAGCACGGGATTGAAGGGCCGCCCGAGGTAGTCGTTGAACCCCATGTCGAGCAGGTTCAGGACCGTCATCACCCCGAGCCCCACCCCGGACACCACGGCCACCACCCGCCGCGGCCGACGCGGCAGCACGAGCGTCACGGCCGCCCCGAGGATCGCCTCGACCGGAATCCGCACGAACGCCCGCGGGTGCAGAGCGGGAATCTTGTTGGGCAGGAGCAGGGCGCCGAGGACGAGCAGGGCGGCCAGGACGTTCAGGACCCACCGCGTGGTGCGTACGGCGGTGGGGTGCGCGTCCCGCCAGGACGGCTTCCCGGTCGGCGGACTGTCCCCACCCGTCGCCTCGGCCTCGGGTGACGTGCTCTCTGCGAGGGTCTCGGACACCCGAGGGTCCTTCCATACGGTCCTGGTGGAAGGCGGACCCGGTAGGGGGTGATCCGCCACATTCCCGTACGGAGGGCTCAGGGCACCGGTTCACCGGTCGGGGCAAACACCGGGCAAACGCCTGCCCAACAGGTTTTCAGGGGTGCCCACCCGCGGAGCGCCCACCCGCGGAGCGCTACGCGCCCCCGACCGCCGTCAGCAGGGCAAGCGGCGCCGCCGCCGATCGGGACTCCCGCACACACGCGTGCGGATACGGCACCGGCTCGCCGTGCGACTCCCGCCCGTACCCCGCCAGCACCTCCGGCAGCCGGTGCCCGGTCGCCGTCGCCGCGTCCACCAGCCCGTGCGCCACCTCCCGTGCCTCGTCGTGCAGCCCGTAACGGGCGAGGCCCAGGGTGATCAGCGCGTTGTCGTGCGGCCACACCGATCCACGGTGGTACGACAGCGGGTGGTACGCCGGCTGTCCGGCCGCCAGGGTCCGGACCCCCCACCCGGAGAAGAAGTCCGGCTCCAGCAACCGCCGCCCCACCAGCTCGCCGTACTCCTTGTCGAGCAGCCCGGACCACAGCAGATGCCCGGCGTCGGAGGCCAGCGCGTCGACCTGCTTGCCCTCCCCGTCCAGCGCGAGGGCCGGGAAGGAGCGGTCCGGCATCCAGAAGTCCCGCTGGAACCGGTCCCGCAGATCCGCCGCGGCCTGTTCGAGGAGCGCCGCGTACGTCTCGTCCCCCCACACCGTGCGCGCGACCCACGCGGTCCGGCGCAGCGCGTCGTACGCGTAGCCCTGGGCGCCCGCCGCCATCACCGGGCCGGTCGGGCGGGTCCCGTCGGCGCCGCAGATGGAACCCGGGGAGTCCTTCCAGTTCTGGTTGGCGAGGCCGCCCTGGTCGGCGCGGTAGACGAGGTAGCCGCGCGAGGTGAGGCCGCCGTGGTCGAGCATCCACCCGATCGCGGCGCGGGCGTGCGGCTCAAGGCGCCGGGCGAGGGAGGCGTCCCCGGTCTGTTCCACGTACGCGCCGAGCAGGACGAGGAACAGCGGGGTCGCGTCGACCGAGCCGTAGTAGCGGCCGTACGGCACCTGCTCGAAGTGCGCGAGCTCCCCGTGCCGTACCTCGTGCACGATCTTGCCGGGCTGGGCCACAGAGGCCGCGCCGGTCTCCGTGGCCTGGGTGGCGGCGAGCGCGGGGAGGGTCGCGGCGGCCAGCTGGGGGCGGTAGGGGAGGGCGAAGAGCGAGGTGAGGAGGGCGTCACGGCCGAGGAGGGTGAGGAACCAGGGAGCCCCGGCGGCCGGGACGCGCAGTTCCTCGCCGTCCGGGCCGGTCGCCGGGACCTGGAGCGAGGCGAGGTCGGCGAGACCGCGGGCACAGGCCGCCGCCAGCTCCGGCCAGCCGGTCGGGAAGGCGACGCCCTCCACGAACTCGCCCTCCATCGCGAGGAGTTGACGGTTCAGGGCGGCGGGGGAGCTCGGCACCCTGCGGGCCCGTTTGTCGCCGTGCGGGCGGGCCATCACGCGCAGGGTCAGCTCGGCCGTGCCGTGCGGCTCCAGGTCGAGCGTCCAGACCAGGCGCCTGGCTCCGGTGCCCGTCTCCTCGACGGCGTCCGGGGCGGGCTCGGCCGTCACCGTCGTACAGGAACGCCATTCGTGGCGCTGGTAGCCGAACTCCACGCCGTCGTCCAGGACGTCACGGGAGCGGGTGGCGCCGGTCTTGGTGTAGGTGCGGTGGTCGGAGCGCAGTTCGAACTGGTCGGTGAAGTCGGCGTCGGCGGTGACCGCGAGCCGGACCGTCGTCGGCACCGGGCGGTTGCTGGTGACCCGGAGGGATTCGACGAACGAGCCGTCCCCCACCGCCTGTTCGCGGAAGAGGGTGTACGCGGGGGGTTCCTGGCGGCCGCCCCGCGGGACCAGGACACAGCGCGCGGTGTCACCGTCGGCGACCGGCGACAGGGCCTCCGGGACCGCGCCGTCGACCGTGAGCTGCCAGCGGCTCAGATGCCGGGCGTCCCGAACGAAGAACCCGTCCGGTGAGCTGCCGTTCCGGACGCCGCTGATGTCCCCGCCGTCACCCACGGCAGCGAACGTCCCGCCGTGCACGAGCAGATGATGCCGGTCCGTCATCGCCGGTTCCCTCCCTTGAGTCCCATGTCCGCCGTGACTGTGGTGTCGCTGTGCAGCAGGTCGAGCGCGAGCGCGGCGGTCCAGCTGAAGCCGGTCGTCCCGCAGCCCTCGCCGGTGTACGGGTCGACGTACTCCGCGAAGTCGGTGGCCCCGGCGAGGTCGAGGACCGACTCCCGCAGCGCGTCGGCCCGTCGGTGCTCGGCGTGGGTGCGCAGCCCCCGCTCCACGAGCCACGCGGTGTTGAACCAGGCCGGGCCGCGCCAGTAGCGGTGCGGGTCGAAGGCCTCGCCGAGGAGGTCGTAGCTGGGCAGGAGGCGAGTGGTGGTGCCCAGGCCGAAACGGGGGCCTGTGGCGGTGCGCACGAGCGTCGCGACGAGGTCCCGCGGAAGGCCGGGCAGCAGCAGCGGGACAAGGCCGGACACGCCGCGCTCCGGGATCAGGGCGCCGCGCCCGTCCGGGGCGGGGGCCCTGAGGTCCCGGCACAGGAACATCCCGCTCGCCGGGTCCCACAGCCGCTCCACCAGCGCGGTCGTGAGCCGCTCCGCGCGGGCGTGGCGGGCCGTGCCGGGGGCGCCCAGTTCGGCGGCGATCCGGGCGAGGGCGTGCTCGGAGGCGATGAGCAGGGCGTTGAAGGCGGGGTCCTCGACGGCGAACCCGCCGGCGCACCCGTCCGCGTACCCGCCGTCCCGGTAGTCCGTCGCCAGCCGTACGTACCGTCCGTAGTCCAGGTCCGTCGGCCGGTCCTCGGCCGCTCCGTGGTCGAGGTCGGCGCGGCGGAAGGAGCGGGCCGGAGCCGGTGTGACCCGGGAGAGCGGGAGGTCCCAGGCGGGGCTGTTGTCCATACCCTGTTCCCAGGGGTGCACGACGGACGCGAGGCCGCCGCCGCCCAGGTCGCGGCGGTGCAGGAGATAGCGGTGCCAGGCGGCCAGGCGCGGGTACACCCGGGCGAGGAAGCCGCGCGCCCGGGACAGGCCGGGGTCGGCGCGGTGGACCAGCCAGACGGCCAACGCGTGGACCGGTGGCTGCACGATGCCGGACGTCTGTACGGTGCGCGGGGCGCCCGCGCCGTGCCCCGCGATGGAGGAGCGCCAGAAGTCGGGGCTCGGGAAGTACGCGTCAAGCGGTACGGAGGGGTTGAAGACGATGTGCGGGACGCGCCCGTCGCCCCACTGGGCCGCCAGCAGGGTCTCCAGCTCGGTCTGCGCCCGCAGCGGCGAGAGGTGGCGCAGGCCGATCGCGATGAACGCGGAGTCCCAGGACCACTGGTGTGGGTACAGACCGCGCGAGGGCACCGTGGAGGCGCCGGTCCAGTTGCCCTCCAGCACCTTGGCCGCCCCGACGTGCAGGGGATGTGACGAACCCGGGGGATCGTATGCGATCGAGCGCTCTGCTGAAGGGCTGACGAGCTGGGCAGTGCGATCCACTCGGGGCTCCCCGAAAGACGTGTGGCTGACCGGTTCGGTCAGGGCTACCGTAGGGTTACGTCTATTTAACACGCAAAACCCAATATGTAATGCAGAGTTGAGAAACACAAGGGGGTGCGCATGGCTGGACGGAGTCAGACCGGCGCCGGAGATCTGCTCGAACTGGTCCGCAGCGGGCGTGCCGTCACGCGCGGCGCGCTCCAGCAGGCCACCGGACTGTCCCGGGCGACCGTCGGCCAGCGCCTCGACCGCCTCTTCCGCGCGGGCTGGCTGCGCGAGGGCGCCGGGGGCCCCGTGGACTCCCCGTTGGGCGGCCGCCCCTCCATCACCCTGGAGTTCGACGACGCCCACGCGGTCGTCCTCGCCGCCGACCTGGAGACCCGGCACGCGCGCGCGGCCGTGCTGTCCTTGACCGGCGAGGTCCTCGCCGAGCACAGCGGCACCCTGGTCATCGAGGACGGTCCGGACGCCGTGCTCGGCGAACTGGGCCGCTGGTTCGCCGAGCTGCTGGAGAAGGCGGGGCACCGGGCGGCGGAGGTCTGCGGCATAGGGCTCGCCGTGCCGGGCCCGGTCGACCTGGAGAGCGGCCGGGTGGTCCAGCCGCCGATCATGCCCGGCTGGGACGGCTACGACATACGGGGTCGCCTCGCCAGGGCCTTCTCCGAGCACACCGGCGCCGGTCCGGTCCCCGTGCTCGTCGACAACGACGCCAACCTCATGGCGTACGGCGAACAGCGCACGGCGTATCCCCACTGCTCGGCGTTCGTGCTGGTCAAGGTCTCGACCGGCATCGGCGCCGGAGTCGTGGTCGACGGCTCGCTCTACCGGGGCATCGACGGCGGCGCCGGCGACCTCGGCCACATCCGGGTGCCGGCGGGCGCGGAGGCGCTGTGCCGGTGCGGGTCCTACGGCTGTCTCGCCGCCGTGGCCAGCGGTGGCGCCGTGGCCCGTCGGCTGGCGGCCACCGGGGTGCCCGCGGCCTCGGGGTCGGACGTGCGGGACCTGCTCGCGTCCGGGCACCCCGGGGCGGCGGCGCTCGCACGGGAGGCGGGGCGGCAGGTCGGGGACGTGCTGGCGACCGTCGTGACCCTGCTGAACCCCGGCGTCCTGATGATCGCCGGGGATCTGGCCGGAACTCCCTTCCTCACCGGCGTCCGGGAGCTGCTGTACCAACGGGCCCTGCCGCGCTCCACCGCCCGCCTGGAGGTCGTGACCTCGCGGCTGGGGGAGCGGGCCGGGCTGGTCGGGGCGGGGGCGCTGGTCGTGGAGCATCTGTACGCGCCCGAGCGGGTGGAGGAGCGGTTGCTGGCGATGGGCGTATGACGTCCGCATGGTGAAATCGGGCCCGCTGTGGCAGCGTGATTCTCGCCACGCTTGATAAGGGTAGGGCTCAGATGAGCGGATCTTGGGCGACTGCACTTCTCCAAGGGGTGGCACTCAGTGCCACCCCTTGATCGTTCATCGATCGAAAACAGATGTAGCCATAGGGTGCTCATATGAGCGGATAAGGGGGTGGGTGAGCGCCCCCGCGTTCAAGAAATGAAAACACCCGGCGGCTGTCGCTTGCCAAGCTTTGACTTTCGATCCGCTGGCGGGCGACTGGTTACGGGCGTATGACGCCCGAGTAGACGTACCCAGAAGCCTTCGATCTGGGTATGTTCCTCGCCGTCAGGGCAGCCACCGCGTCCTCGAGGGAGTCGAGACCCGTGTCGGAAAACAAAGAACCCCACGTAGCGAAGTTCGTCTACGACTTCACCGAGGGAAACAAGGACCTCAAGGACCTCCTGGGTGGCAAGGGCGCGAACCTCGCCGAGATGACCAACCTGGGACTCCCCGTTCCCCCCGGCTTCACCATCACGACCGAAGCCTGCAAGGTCTACCTCGACAGCGGCGAGGAGCCGGCGGCACTGCGTGACGAGGTGAGTGCGCACCTCGACGCGCTGGAGCAGCGCATGGGCAAGAAGCTCGGCCAGGCCGACAACCCCCTGCTCGTCTCGGTCCGCTCCGGCGCGAAGTTCTCCATGCCCGGGATGATGGACACGGTCCTGAACATCGGCCTCTCCGACAAGTCGGTCCAGGGTCTCGCCCAGCAGGCCGGCGACGACCGCTTCGCCTGGGACTCCTACCGGCGCCTCATCCAGATGTTCGGCAAGACCGTCCTCGGCGTCGACGGCGACCTCTTCGAGGAAGCCCTCGACAAGGCCAAGGAGGCCAAGAAGGTCACGGTCGACACCGACCTGGAGGCCGCCGACCTCAAGAAGCTCGTCACCGCCTTCAAGAAGATCGTCAAGAAGGAGGCCGGCCGGGACTTCCCGCAGGACCCGCGCGAGCAGATGGACCTCGCCATCCACGCGGTCTTCGACTCCTGGAACACCGACCGCGCCAAGCTCTACCGCCGCCAGGAACGCATCCCGCACGACCTCGGCACCGCGGTCAACGTCTGCTCGATGGTCTTCGGCAACCTCGGCCCCGACTCCGGCACCGGTGTCGCCTTCACCCGCGACCCCGCCTCCGGCCACCAGGGCGTCTACGGCGACTACCTCCAGAACGCGCAGGGCGAGGACGTCGTCGCGGGCATCCGCAACACCGTCCCGCTCGCGGAGCTGGAGCAGATCGACAAGAAGTCGTACGACCAGCTCATGCAGATCATGGAGACGCTGGAGAACCACTACAAGGACCTCTGCGACATCGAGTTCACCATCGAACGCGGTCAGCTGTGGATGCTCCAGACCCGCGTCGGCAAGCGCACTGCGGGCGCGGCCTTCCGGATCGCCACCCAGCTCGTCGACCAGGGCCTGATCGACGAGGCCGAGGCGCTCCAGCGTGTCACCGGCGCCCAGCTCGCCCAGCTGATGTTCCCGCGCTTCGACGAGAACACCAAGGTCGCGCAGGTCGGCCGGGGCATCGCGGCCTCGCCGGGCGCGGCCGTCGGCAAGGCGGTCTTCGACTCGTACACCGCGGTGAAGTGGTCGCGTTCGGGCGAGAAGGTGATTCTCGTACGGCGTGAGACGAACCCCGACGACCTCGACGGCATGATCGCGGCCGAGGGCATCCTGACCTCCCGCGGCGGGAAGACCTCGCACGCGGCCGTCGTCGCGCGCGGCATGGGCAAGACCTGTGTCTGCGGCGCCGAGGAGCTGGAGGTCGACACCAAGCGGCGCCGGATGACGGTTCCGGGCGGGCACGTCGTGGAGGAGGGCGACCTCATCTCCATCGACGGGTCCAGCGGCAAGGTGTACCTCGGTGAGGTGCCGGTCGTCCCGTCCCCCGTCGTGGAGTACTTCGAGGGCCGGATGCACGCGGGCGCCAACGACGCCGACGAGCTGGTCGAGGCCGTGCACCGGATCATGGCCTTCGCCGACCGCAAGCGCCGGCTGCGGGTGCGGGCCAACGCGGACAACGCCGAGGACGCGCTGCGGGCCCGTCGCTTCGGCGCCCAGGGCATCGGCCTGTGCCGTACCGAGCACATGTTCCTCGGCGACCGCCGTGAGCTGGTCGAGCGACTGATCCTGGCCGACACCGAGGCCGAGCGCGAGGAGTCGCTGAAGGCGCTGCTCCCGCTCCAGAAGCAGGACTTCGTCGAGCTGTTCTCGGCGATGGACGGGCTGCCGGTGACGGTCCGGCTGCTGGACCCGCCGCTGCACGAGTTCCTCCCCGACATCACCGAGCTGTCGGTCCGCGTGGCCCTCGCGGAGTCCCGCCAGGAGCCGCACGAGAACGAACTGCGCCTCCTCCAGGCCGTGCACCGCCTGCACGAGCAGAACCCGATGCTGGGTCTGCGCGGCGTGCGGTTGGGTCTGGTCATCCCCGGCCTGTTCACCATGCAGGTACGGGCGATCGCCGAGGCGGCCGCCGAGCGCAAGAACGCCAAGGGCGACCCGCGCGCGGAGATCATGATCCCGCTGGTGGGCACCGTCCAGGAGCTGGAGATCGTCCGCGAGGAGGCCGACCAGGTCGTCGCGGAGGTCGAGGCGGCGACGGGCGTGGAGCTGAAGCTGTCGATCGGCACGATGATCGAGCTGCCGAGGGCCGCGCTCACCGCCGGTCAGATCGCGGAGGCTGCGGAGTTCTTCTCCTTCGGCACCAACGACCTCACCCAGACGGTGTGGGGCTTCAGCCGGGACGACGTGGAGGCGAGCTTCTTCACGGCGTACCTGGAGAAGGGCATCTTCGGCGTCTCCCCGTTCGAGACGATCGACAAGGACGGTGTCGGCTCGCTGGTGCAGCTGGCCGCGGAGGCCGGTCGCAAGACCCGCCCCGACCTGAAGCTCGGCGTCTGCGGTGAGCACGGCGGTGACCCGGAGTCGGTCCACTTCTTCCACGAGGTCGGCCTGGACTACGTCTCCTGCTCGCCGTTCCGCATCCCGGTGGCCCGTCTGGAGGCCGGGCGCGCGGCGATCACGGCGAACGGGAGCGACCACCGGTAGGCCTCCGACGGCCACGGGAACTCCGGAGCCGCCGCCCGTCCCCGACCCTCATCCGATGGGCGGCGGCTCCGGTTCACGAAGAGAGGGCGGCACCCTTGTGCGGGGGTGCCGCCCTCTTGTCTGCCCTGTGCCCTGTGTCCGCGCCTCAGCGCAGGGCGCGGCGCCTGCGGGCCGAGGCCACCAGGGCGCCGCCGGTGAGCAGGACGGCCGAGCCCGCGGCGGCGAGGTACACGGTGGTGTCGCCCCCGCCGCCGGTCTCGGCGAGGTCCGGGCCCTTCTTCCCGGTGTCCTCGGCCGCGGCCGCCGCCTCGTCGTCGTGGGCCTTGAAGCCGGCCGGCGGCCGGTCGCAGGCGATGCCGTCGCCGTCCCGGTCGAGATGGCTGCCGTAGTGCTCGTCACCGGCGGGGATGTTCGCGTGGCCGGCGGCGTACGCCTCGGTGCAGTTCTCGAACGGGTGGTCACCGTCGTGTGCCGAGGCGGCGCCCGGCAGCACGGCCAGCGCCAGCGCGGCGACGACGATGGCGCCGGGCTGGCGGAGCAGGTTCACAGCGGGTCCTTCCGGGTTCAGGTGATATCCGCGCGCATGATCGAGAAGCGGCGATCGGCCGGATATGAGGTGACGAACCTAGTGAGACCCGGATGCCGTGTCGGCGACATGAGAAACCCGTGATGCGAACGTGACGTGACCGGACGGTAGCTCTCCGCGAGCCCTTCGGTGGCGGCTCAACTGTCGCAGGCCACCCCGTCGCCGTCCCGGTCCAGGTGGGAGGCGTACCCCGGCTCGCCGCGGCGGATCGGCGCGGCACCGGCGGCCCGGGCCTCGGAACAGTTCTTGTAGTAGACGCTGCCGGAACCGGAACCGGAGTCGGAGTCGGAGTCCGAGTCGGACGCGGAGCCGGAGTCCGCCTCGGCCCGTGCCGTGACGGTCCTGGTGACCTTGACCGTCTTCGTGGCGGTCACGGTGGCCGCGGGCTCCGGCTCCGGAGTCGCGGTGGCCGTCGTCGTCGCCGTCACGGTCACCGTCGGCTGCGGCTTGGCGGCGGCCGGCTTCGCGTCGTCCGTCGTCTTGTTCTGGTCGCCGGCGCCTATGCCGACGCCGAGGAAGAGCGCGAGCGCGAGGGCGGGCAGGACGTACCGCTTCCGGGCCCACTTGGGGGCGGGCCGGGGAGCGGACGGCGGCGCCGGCTGCCACTGCGGCGCGGGCTGGTTGTTGTACGGGTTGGCCATGTCGTCCCCCTGTAGGTGTTACGCAAGGGGATGACCGTATTGCCGATCGTCCGGTTGTGGAGGTGAAGTGTTCATTCCGTGACCATTACATGTCATGTGTGTCGCGCCCTAGTGTGGGCCCCACACCCACCCCGCCGCGGAGGGAGCCCGGTCATGTCAGGCTGGAGTGCCGAGAACATCCCCGACCAGGGCGGACGCGTGGCCGTCGTCACCGGGGCCAACAGCGGTATCGGGTACGCCACCGCACGGGAACTCGCCCGCCGGGGCGCCCGGGTGCTGCTCGCCTGCCGCAGCGAGGCGCGGGGTGTCCAGGCCCGGGACCGGATGGCCGGCGAAGTCCCGGGCGCGGACGTGGAGTTCACCCGGCTGGACCTCGGAGACCTGGCCTCCGTACGGGAGTTCGCGGCGACGTATCCCGGTGACCGACTCGACCTGCTGGTCAACAACGCGGGCGTGATGGCGCTGCCGTACGGCACCACGGCGGACGGCTTCGAGACCCAGTTCGGCACCAACCACCTGGGCCACTTCGCGCTGACCGGCCTGCTGCTGCCGACGCTCCTCGCGACTCCCGGCGCGCGCGTCGTCACGGTCTCCAGCCCCATGCACGCGCTGGCCAACATCGACATCGGCGACCTCAACAGCGAGCGGCGCTACCGGCGTTGGGTCGCCTACGCCCGCTCCAAGACCGCCAACCTGCTCTTCGTCCACGAACTGTCCCGCAGACTGGCGGCCCACGGCTCGGACGTGATCGCCGCGGCCGCGCACCCCGGGTACGCGGCCACCAACCTCCAGGCGGCGGGCCCGAAGATGGCCGGTCGCAGGGCGGCGGAACGTTTCATGGGGATCGGCAACCGCTTCTTCGCCCAGTCCGCGGACGCCGGGGCCCTGCCCACCCTCTACGCGGCCACCGCCCCCGACGTGCTCCCCGACTCGTTCACCGGCCCGTCGCTCGGAGGCTGGCGCGGTGCCCCGGCCCCCTCCTGGCGGGCCCCCTGGACCCGCGACGACCGGGTGTCCCAGCGCCTGTGGACCGCGTCGGAGGAACTCACGGGGGTGATGTACGGCGCCCTGAAGGTCTGATCCCCTCAGCCCCCAGTCCCTCAGTCAGTCCCTCAGTCCTTCCGGCCGGTCACCGCCACCGTCACACCCAGACCGATCATGGTCAGTCCACCGACCCCGCCCACCAGGGAGAGACGGCGCGGCGAGCGGGCGAACCAGCCCCGCGCGGTCGCCGCGACCAGCCCCCACACGGCGTCGGACACGAGCGCGATGACGTTGAACACCAGCCCGAGCAGCAGCATCTGCGCGGCCACCCCGCCCTCGCCGCGGTCCACGAACTGCGGCAGCACGGCCGCGAAGAACACGATGGTCTTGGGGTTGGTCACACCGACCGCGAACCCCTCCCAGAACGTGCGCAGACCGCCGTGCCCCGCGGCGGCCGCCGCCACGTCCTCGGCGAACGCCGCGCGCAGCGAGCCACGCCCGCGCCACGCCTTGACGCCCAGGTACACCAGGTAGGCGGCACCGGCGAGCTTCAGCGTGGTGAAGACCAGCACCGAGCGCTCCACGACCGAGCCGACCCCGAACGCCACGGCGAGGACCAGCACATAGGCGCCGACCGTGTTCCCGGCCACCGTGGTCAGGGCGGCCCGCCGACCCTGGGCGAGCGCCCGGCCGATCACGAACAGCACGCTGGGTCCGGGGACCACGATCAGCAGGAACGACATGGCCGCGAAGGCGAGGAGACGGTCGGTGGGCACCATGCCGTCCATGCAAGCACGGGGGCCTTTCGCGCTCCAGCCGTTTTCCCCCGTGGACCCTCAGGCCGTCGCCCCGCTGTCCACCACCAGGTCCGTGCCCACCACCGAGGAGGCGTCGTCCGAGGCCAGGTACAGGACGGCGGCGGCGATCTCGGACGTGGACGAGACCCTGCCCAGCGGGAGGGCGGCCCGCACGCGGTCGGCGCGGTCCGCCTCCGTCTCGCCGGGGCGCAGCGACATCGGGGTGTCCACCGGGCCGGGGCTGACCGCGTTGATGCGGACACCTTCGTGGATGTGGTCCAGGGCCGCGCCCCGGGTGAGGGCGGAGACGGCCGCCTTGGTGGCGGCGTACGCGGTGGCGCCGGGGGCGCGGGTGTGCGCGCCGAACGTGGAGGCGATGTTCACGATCGTGCCGCCGGAGGGCTGCGAGCGCATCTGGCGGATCTCGGCCCGGAGCGCGAGGAAGACCCCGGTGACGTTGATGTCGAGCTGCTCCCGCCAGTCCGCCGACGACAGCTCGGCCACGGGCTGCCCGCCCCGGAACACCCCGGCGTTGTTGACGGCCACGTCCAGCGAGCCGAAGCGGTCCACGGCGGCCTCGACGAGGGCCCGCGACTCCGTGGCGTCCGTGACGTCGGCGGTCACCGCGAGTGCCTTGCCGCCCGCCTCCTCGATCAGCCGGACCGTCTGCGTCAACGGCTCCCGCCTGCGTCCGGCCACGACGACCTGCGCACCCTCCGCGGCGAACGCGAGGGCGACGGCCCTGCCGATCCCGGAGCCCGCGCCGGTGACGAGAGCGGTCCTGCCGGTGAAGCGCGTCATGATCTCCCCTAATTTTAGACCGATCGGTTCAGTATGGCGGCAAAGAAAAGGGCGCCGCCCGCCCCGAGAGGGTCAGTCGAGCAGCGCCAGCGCCTGTTCCGCCGCGTCCCGCACCCGCGCCGGGTCCGGTGACGCCTTGCCGACGACCTTGAGTCCTTGCAGCAGCACCAGCAGCATGCGCGCCAGGGTGAGCGGATCGCGGTCCGCTGACAGCTCGCCCTGTGCCTGCGCACGCACCAGCGCCCCGTGCAGCACGGTCTCCAGCCGGTCCCAGTTCCGCTCGACCTGGCGCGCGGCGCCCGGGTCGTGCGGGGCCAGCTCGGCCGCCGTGTTGGTGAGGAAGCAGCCGCTCAGGCGCAGGTCGTCGGCTGCCGCCTCGTCCGCGTAGCGCCGTACCAGAGCGCGTACGGCGGGCAGTACCGGGCCCGGCCGGGACAGCTCCCGCAACAGGTCCGGAAGCTGTTCCTGGTACCGCTCCAGTGCCTTCATGTACAGCTCGTGCTTGCTGCCGAAGGTCGCGTAGATACTGGCCCGCCCGACGCCGAGGTGCGCCACGAGGTCGGACATCGACGTCGCCTCGTAGCCGCGCCGCCAGAACAGCTCCAGAGCTGCCTGCAGCGCGGCCTCGGGATCGAACTCCTTGGTCCTGGCCACGTACAGGAGACTAGGACCATCGAGAACGCTCGGTCAAGAAATCCGGCTGTGTGCCCGGCTCCACTCGACGTCAGCGGCTCCTGCCGCGGTTCCGGTGAAGTCCCGAGCCGCCCTGCGAGGCCGCCGGGCCGGGGGCGGGAATGGGAAGAGCGGCTCCGAGGGCACCGTTCGGTACGGTCCCGTCTCCCCTGCGCGTGGGGTCCTGCTGCGGGGCGCCACCCGATACCCCAGGGGCGGCACCGGCCCGTTGACCGTCGGTGGAGGCGACGTCGGTCCTCGCCCTGAGCCCCCCGAAGACGCCCTCCGTCTCCGTCCGGCTCGGCGGCTCCGCGGGACGCGGGCGAGGAGGCAGTGGGACATGGCCGGGAGACACCGAGTACGGGATCGGACGTACCTCCGCCAGTGGTGGGATGCCCCCGGGGGCGCCCGGACAGCTCGGCGCGGTGAGGCTCTCCCGGCTCCAGGACCGCATGGCTGTGGCCTGCGAGTTGTACGCGGCCCCCAACTGCTCCATCACGACGGCCGCTTCGAGGTCGCGCTGGTCGGCGGCGGACAGCCCGCCCCGGTCGGCGTTCAGCAGATCCTCGGCGTTCACCGCTCTCGTACGGTCGGCGCCGGCCCGTGATCCGCCGGTCGGAGCGTCGTCCGCCGAGGTCATCGCGTCGATGTGGGTCTTGTACTCCTGCAACGCGTTCGCGGCACCCTGCAGGGCGACGGAGGCGCACCTGGCGTGCTCGGCGGTGTCGGCGACCTTGTCGCGGAAGCGCTCCATCTCTCTGTGGAACGCCTCGGCCGCCTCGCCCTGCCACGACTGCATGAGCCGGGCCGCGAGCGCTTCGAGCACCCCGAGGACGCCGCCGTCCTCTCCTCCGACGAGATCGGTTCTGAACCTGTCCCAGCCGTGGCCGGCGGTCCGCACCTGCTCAGGGTCGGCGTGCACGACCATCGCCTGCATCTTCGGCAGACTCGTGGCCGCGAAGGCGGTGGAGTGCCTGCTCTCGTAGCGCTGGCCCGGGGGGAGGTAGTCGTACTCCTTCTCTGCCATGCGGCTGTGCCTACGAGTCCGCGTTTTCGTAGGCGTCCCGTGTCCATTTCAGCTTGTGCGTGAACTCTTCGGCATAAGCGCAGAGATGGACGGCGACATCCTCCATGTGGGCTTTCACCGCCGCCTGTTCGTCGTAGAACTCGTGCACCTCGTCGAATCCGGTGCCGAGCGAGTCACGGGCCAGGCCGGTTTCATGGCGGGCCACCGATGCGGCCTCTTCCAGACGCCGGATGACGCCGTACAGCTGGCGGAGTGCCAAGTCCATCTCTTCCAGGTCGACTTGGTAGCGCTGCACAGCCAATGAGCCCCTCCCCATCACTCAGGTCTCGTGAGGCGGAAGACTACTATTCTTCTGGCCTTCCGTAGCGTCGAGTTCGGTCACGGGGCTTCGAAGATGTCCACACCGGAAAGGCCGTCCAGGCCTGCCAGGGCATTTCCTTTGCGGACGATCAGTTGTTTGAGTGCCGGAAGCCTGGGAATGGGGTGTACTCCGGCCGCTTCATGGCGGACCTCGGCGCTCAGGTCGAGGACGGAAACGCTCGGGAACTGCCACGGCATCGCCGCGAGGTGGCTGTAGGGCAGGGGGCCGACGAGGGCCAGCCGCCGGAGCCCGGTGACGGCCTGCCGCGGCGGGAGGCAGGTGAGTGCGGGCGCCGAGATCGTCAGGTCTTCGAGCACCGGGTGACGCCGGATCGTCTCCCAGTCCGCCGCGCAGGAGGGGCTGTTGTCCGTTCCGAGAGCCAGGGACCGCAACGCCGGCCAGCGGGCAATGTCCTGGAGGACGGGCAACCGACCCGGCTCGCCCGCCGCGAAGTGCTCCAGCTCCGGCAGCCACTCCAGCGCGGCGACCGACCTGATGTTCGGGCAGTTCGACAGGACAAGGCGACGCAGTCCCGCCCACCCTTTGAGGAAGTCGAGGCCCCGGAGGGAGCTGTTCATGCTGAGCACCAGTTCGTACGGGCCGGCGGGCGGGTGCGGGCCCGCGGTGACGAGCGACGCTTCGTCGAAGTCGCCCCGCAGACGCAGCCGCGGTCGGTTGCCGAGCCCGCGCAGGGCCGCCAGCTGCGGAACGGTCCTGACGGTGAGGATGTCCTCGGCCGGGAGGTGTCTGATCACCTCGTGCGCGTAGCGAACGGCGTCGAACGATCCCCAGGCGTCGGCGACCCGTTCCCGCACCCGGGGCCATGGTGCGTCGCAGTACCGCGCGAGCACGGGCAGCGACGCGTTGCGCGCGATTCCCGCGGCGGTCTCCAGTACGTAGCCGGCCTCCCACTCGGTCAGATCCTCCGGGCCGGGCAGCAGTTCCAGGACGATCGGCCCGACCTTGATCAGCGCGTCCGCCTCCTCGCTGGTGCGGGGCGGAATGATGCGCGAGGCCCGGTCCTCCACCGTCCTGCGCACCTCCTGGTCCAGCTCCGCCGCGTGCTCAAGGCACGCCATGGCAAGCAGGTGGATACGCCGATCGCCGCGCTGGTCACCGAGTTCGATCAGCCTCATGAGGAGTGCGGCGCTCTCCCGGGGACGGGCATGGGCGACGGCCATCCGGATGACGTCCTCCCACTGGGTCTTGTCCGCGTTCTCGACCAGCAGACCGAAGTCGCCCTCCTCCACGGCCGCTCGCGCGGCCAGGAAGTCCTGGAAGGTGCGGTGGACGAAGTCGATCGCGCCCTCCGCCGGCTCGCGCAACAACCCGCTGCGCAGCAGCAGGTGGTCCAGCACCTCCCGAGCGCCGCCGTTGAGTTGTGCCACCTGGAGCACGGACGGAAGAGCGTCGGAGACGATGCGTCGGGCACGGCTGTGCTGGAGCTCGGCCTGCTGGTTGCGGATCATCCAGTACGCCAGCTTCTGGAGCAGCTTGATCTGCGGCTCCTTCGTCAGCTGGATGCCGTAGGCCTCGGAGAGCCCCTTCTGTTGTTCCCGGCGTTCCAGCAGCATCGACAGCGCGGCGTCGTACAGCTCCTTGCGGCCGTGCGGCAGATAGCCCTGCCGGTCGCGGTGCAGGGCGCAGATCAGGGCGCACATCAGCGGATTGGTGGCCAGAGCGGCCAGATCCTTCTTGGTGTGGACGGCGGTCAGCAGCTTGCGGGCCAGGGACGGGTCGGCCCCCGTGGCGGTGTGCCACCGTTCGACGAACTCCGTGATCGCGTCGCGGTCCATCGGCGCGAGGGACAGTTCGGCGAATCCGTCGCCGGTGAGCCAGTCGTCGTGCACGGCGGACGGCCGGGAGGTCACCAGCCACAGGTTGTCCGGATAGGCGACGATCAGGTCACGTAACCAACGGCGGGTGCGCTCGCGGTCCGGTTCCGGGATCTCGTCGATGCCGTCGACGAGGAGCAGACCGCGCCCGCCGGCCAGGACGCGGTCCGTCCAGCAGCTGGGCTGGGAGCCCGCGATAGGGCATCCCACGGCGGTCAGGAAGCCCTCGGGCAAGGGAAGTCGGGCGCCGCCACGGGCGATGTGACGCAGCGGCAGAACGAACGGTACGCGTCCCTGGAGATAGGCGAGGTCGCCCCTGGCTCTGCCTCCGGCGGCAGCGACCGCCAGCCACTGGACGAGGGTGGTCTTGCCGGATCCCGCGACTCCGCGCAACAGCACCCGGTCCCGGCTCGCCAGGGCCTGGTCCGCTGGTAACGGGACAGCGTGGCCGGTCCAGGTGGGGCGGTCGCGGCGCTGTGTCAGCTTGGCCTCCAGGCTCAAGTAGGAGGCGTCGAGCGGCCATTCGCGGTCCCGGTTCAGGTCGACGCCGTAGATCGTCAGACGGCTGTGCCGGTCCCGGACGTAGGCGGCGTACCGCTCCTCGAACTCGGTGTCCGGATCGGGCGCCGGCCCGGAGAGATCGGAGATGTCCGGTGCGGGGCAGCCGAACTCGGCCAGGGTCGCGACGAAGGAGGCGTCCTCCAGTAACTGCCAGGCCGGTGTGGCCTTCAGACGGCCGTGCTGCCAGCCGTCGGCATCAGCGGTGACCACCCCGATCAGCAGGCCCCGCGCGAAGAGGGCGGCACCGGAGAATCCGCTCCAGGGCGAGCCGCCGTCAGCGCGGGGCGCAGGCACCTTGTCGATGTCCAACACGTACGCCAGCCCCAGCAATGCGGAGCCGCGCTTGACGGTGCCGGTCACGTGCTCGCTCTCCAGGCGGCCTCCGCCGTCCCGTTGAACGTACGGGAAACCGATGGACTCGCCACCGGGCAGGGGTGCGATGCCTTGGACACGGCCCCAGCGGTTCCAGGCGCGGTCAGGGGTGTCGTCGGCAAGCGGTTCCTCGGCCAGCAGCAGGGTGGCGTCGCAGGACACGTCCTCGTGCCGCCAGACGCGCTCGCAGCGCACCGGCCTACGGGCTCCGGGCACGACGACCCGGATGTCGGAACCGTGCGCGACGACATGCGCGGCGGTCAGGACGAGGCGCGGGGAGAGCAGATAGCCACTGCCCTGGCGGCCCCCGCACAGGACCGCGGCCAGACGTTCCGTGGCGGGGCCGCCCCGGCCCCCGAACCGCACGATCAGTCCCGGGCCGCGGCGGTGAAGCCGCTCACATCGCCTTCGTCGTCAGCGGCGATGAGCCAGTCCTGGCCCGTCGCCGCGTCCCTGGGTTTCAAAGTGAACGAGACCTTGTGCGTACGAGCCGTGGACACGGCGGCCTCCGCGCCCGCATCGACGACCCACGCCTTGACCCCGCCTCTCGCCCGGGCGTCGCGGCGGACCTCGACCACGAACTCCATCTGAATGTCGCCGAGTTCGAAGCGGAGGCCGTTGCCGGCCCCCTGGCTCGCGGCCTCCACCAGGCCGTCGCGCACGGCCCCGACCACATCGGCAAGCTCAATTCCGTCGCCCACTGTCCCCCGCTCACCATCAGGCTCTCGCAACCCGGTAAACCTATCTCGCCGCGAAAGGGCACGCACGTCACACGCGTGATTTCCAGAATCCGCGGAGGGGGTTCGCAAGCTCGTCGGATGGGACCGACGGCCGCCATGAGCGAAGGCACGGTCCGGAGCCGCACAGCTCCGGACCGTGAGGATGCGTCGTCCGCATCCGTTACATCAGTGGGCCAGATGTCAGGCCGCCCGCACCTCGTACGTCGTGATGCGCACCGACTCGTCGTCCAGGCACTGCCCGGTCTCCAGGTCGAAACGCTGCTTGAGCAGGGGCGAGGCCACGAACGGGCGGCCCTGGAGGCTGCCGGTCAGGCCGCGGGAGAGGACCGCCGCGCCGCCGAAGGGGTCGCGGTTGTCGACGGCGTACAGCTTGCCCGCGCGGTCGCGGAACAGGGCCGCCTGCCGGCCGTCGGGCAGCAGGGCCGCCACTCCCCGGCCGGGGAGCAGCCGGGTCAGCTCGCAGACCGCGAACCAGTCGCCGTTCAGCTGGAGTTCGACCTTCAGGTCGGTGGTCTCGGGTGCCAGGGTCATCGCTGGGCGCTTCCTTCCAGGGGACGGTGGCCGATGGTCAGCAGCGGCAGGTCGGGCTTGATCTGCTCGCGCTCGGGGACGAAGCCGACGACCGGGTCGGGGGTGTCCGGGGCGTTCACGAAGGACACGAACCGGGCGAGCTTCTCGGGGTCGTTGATGGTGGTGGCCCACTCGTCGGCGTAGTGCGCCACGTGGGCCGCCATGAGGGACTCCAGCTCCTCGCAGATGCCGAGGGAGTCCTCCACGACCACGTCACGGACGTGGTCCAGGCCGCCGGGGATGCGCTCCAGCCAGGTCGAGGTGCGCTCCAGGCGGTCCGCGGTGCGGATGTAGAACATCAGGAACCGGTCGATGAGCTTGATCAGTTCGGCGTCGGTGAGGTCCTGGGCGAGCAGGTCCGCGTGGCGCGGGGTCGCGCCGCCGTTGCCGCCGACGTAGAGGTTCCAGCCGTTGGAGGTGGCGATCACGCCGAAGTCCTTCGACTGGGCCTCGGCGCACTCGCGGGCGCAGCCGGACACCGCCGACTTGAGCTTGTGCGGCGAGCGCAGGCCCCGGTAGCGCAGCTCCAGGTCGATCGCCATGCGGACCGAGTCCTGCACGCCGTAGCGGCACCAGGTCTGGCCGACGCAGGACTTCACCGTGCGCAGGGACTTGCCGTAGGCGTGCCCCGACTCGAAGCCCGCGTCCACCAACCGGGTCCAGATGAGGGGGAGTTGCTCGACGCGGGCGCCGAACATGTCGATCCGCTGGCCGCCGGTGATCTTCGTGTAGAGGCCGAAGTCGCGGGCGATCTCGCCGATCACGATGAGGCCCTCGGGGGTGATCTCACCGCCGGGGATGCGCGGGACGACCGAGTAGGAGCCGTTCTTCTGGATGTTGGCGAGGAAGTGGTCGTTGGAGTCCTGGAGGGCCGCCTGCTCGCCGTCCAGGACGTAGCCGCTCGCGCCGATCGTCGGGGCGAGGGAGGCGATGATCGAGCCGACCGCCGGCTTGCAGATCTCGCAGCCGTCGCCGCCCCGGGCGCCGTCACGGCCGTAGCGGTCAAGGAGGTCCTGGTAGGTGTTGACGCGCAGGGCCAGGACGATCTCGTAGAGCTCCTCGCGGGTCTGCGAGAAGCAGCCGCACAGGCCCTTGTCGACCTCGACGCCGGACGCCTCCAGCTCGGCGGTGACCAGCTGGCCCAGCACCTTGACGCAACTGCCGCAGGTCGTACCGGCCTTGGTGCACTTCTTCACCTCGGGCACGGTCGTGCACTGGTGGTCGGTGACCGCGGCGCGGATCGTGCCCTTGCGGACGTTGTTGCAGGAGCAGATGATCGCGTCGTCCGGCAGCGCGGTCGGGCCGAGCTGCACGGACTCACCGGCGCCGGCCGGCAGCACCAGCGACTCGGGGGAGACCGGCGGGACGGAACCGGTGAACGCCTTCAGCGTGCCGTACGCCTCCGCGTCGCCGACCAGGATGCCGCCGAGGAGCGTGCCGTCGCGGCCGATGACCAGCTTCTTGTACAGGCCCGCGCGGGAGTCGGAGTAGACGACGTCCAGGCAGTCCTCGGTCGCGCCGTGCGCGTCACCGAAGGAGGCGACGTCCACGCCGAGCAGCTTCAGCTTGGTGGACAGGTCGGCACCCAGGAAGGCGGCCTCGTCGGAGGCGATGGTCGCCGCCGCGGTCTCGGCCTGCTCGTAACCGGGGGCCACCAGGCCGTACACCCGGCCGTCGGCGGCCAGCGCGCACTCGCCGATCGCGAAGACGTGCGGGTCGGAGACCGTACGGCACTGCTCGTCGACCGTGATGCCGCCGCGCTCGCCGACCGTCAGACCGCAGTCGCGGGCGAGCTGGTCGCGGGGGCGGACACCGGCGGAGAACACCACCAGGTCGGTGGCGAGCTCGGAGCCGTCGGAGAGCTTCATACCGGTGACGGCACCGGCCTCGTCGACCACGATCTCCTGCGTGCCGACGCCCGTGTGGACGCTCAGACCCATCTCCTCGATGGTGCGCAGCAGCGCCGCGCCACCGCCCTCGTCGACCTGCACCGGCATCAGCCGCGGCGCGAACTCCACGATGTGGGAGGTGAGTCCGAGGCCCTTGAGCGCGCCGGCCGCCTCAAGGCCGAGCAGACCGCCACCGACCACGGCACCGGTCGTACGGGTCTTCGCGTACTCCTCGATGGCGAGGAGGTCCTCGATCGTGCGGTAGACGAAGCAGCCCTGGGCGTCCTTGTTCGGGACCGGCGGCACGAAGGGGTACGAGCCGGTGGCGAGGACGAGGGTGTCGTAGTCGAAGACCTGGCCGGAGCGGGCCGTGACCTTCTTCGCCGAGCGGTCGATCGTCTCGGCCGGGTCGCCGACGTACAGCTCGATGCCGTGCGTCTCGATGAACTCCATGTCCGTCATGGACAGTTCCTCGGGCGTCTTGCCCGAGAAGTACGAGGTGAGCGCGACGCGGTCGTACGCGGGACGCGGCTCCTCGCACAGCACCACCACGCGGTGGGTGGCGGTCAGGCCGCGCTCGGCGAGCGCCTCCAGGAATCGCTGGCCGACCATGCCGTGGCCGACGAGGACGATCGTGGGGGTGGCCTCCGTGGCCTCCGGGGTGGCGGTCATCAGGAGCCTCCATCGTTGGTGAGCAGGTGGAGCAGCGGTCCGCCGTCGGAGGGGAGCGGCTCTGCTCCCTCCCAGGCGCGGGCGAGCGCGCCGACGGTGCCGAGTTCGCCGACGAGGACCCCGCCGACCAGGCGGTCGTCGCGGACGACGACCTTGCGGTAGGTGCCGCGGGTGGCGTCCGTGAGCTGGACGACGTCGTCGCCGGGCAGGGCCTCGGTCTCGCCGAAGGCGGCCAGGTCGAAGGCGGTCTGCCCGGCCAGCGTGAGCCGGGTCAGCGAACGGGTGCCGGTGTAGCGGGCGTTCGCCCGGCCGGCCAGCAACTCGGCCAGCGCGTCGGCCTGTTCCAGGGCCGGGGTGGCGAGGCCGTAGACGGTGCCGTCGTGCTGGGCGCAGTCGCCGATGGCGTGGATGTGCGGGTCGGAGGTGCGCAGTTCGTCGTCCACGACGATTCCCTTGCGCACGTCCAGGCCCGCGGTCTGCGCGAGGCCGACACGGGGGTGGACCCCGCAGGCCAGGACCACGATCTCGGCGTCCAGGGCGTAACCGTCGGCCATCTCGACCGAGCGGACGGCGCCGCCGACGCAGCGCACGTCCCGCACGCGCAGATCGGTGTGGACCTCGACGCCGAGGTCCCCGAGGTGACGCCGGACGAGCTTGGACGCGCTCGGGTCGAGCTGGCGCTCCATCAGCCGCTCGGACTGCTGGGCCAGGACGACCTGCGCGCCGCGCTGGGCGAGCGCGCGGGCCGCCGACACCCCGAGGAGCCCGCCGCCGATGACGACGGCCTTCACACCCGGCCGCACGGCCTTGGACAGTCCCAGGCAGTCGTCCATCGTCCGGAACGCGTGCACGCCCTCGGGCAGCACGTGGTCGGGTGTGAACAGGCCGCGCAGGGGCGGCAGTACGGGGTTGGAGCCGGTGGCCAGGACCAGCGTGTCGTATGCGATCTTCGAACCGTCGGCGCACTCGACGGTCCGTGCCCCGCGGTCGATACCGGTGACCCGGGCACGGGTCAGCTCGGCCGGCGCCGGGAGCGCGATCACATCGGGGGTGTACCGCCCGGCCAGCACCTCGGCGAGGAGCACCCGGTTGTACGGGCGGTGCTCCTCCTCGCCGATCAGCGTCACGGGCGTGCCGAGCTCTCCGAGCCGCCGGGCGAGCCGGACGCCCGCGAGGCCGGCGCCGATCACCACCACACGCGTATTCGAGGTCATGTCCAGGAGCGTGCGGTGCGGGTGTTACCCGACCGCATCACCTCTGTTTCCCGCGAGGAACGCTGCCCTCAGCAGGGGCCGGGGGTGAGTGTGAGGGTTGGGGGTGGGCGCCGGGGGCGCGGTGTGAGAAGGCCGTACGCCCGGATCCGGCTCCGGTGAGGTGAACCCGGTCCCTTAGGGTCGCGATCATGCCCGACATATCGCTGACCATGGCTGTCGTCCTGTGCGTCACCGCCCTCGCGGCCGGCTGGATCGACGCGGTGGTCGGCGGCGGAGGGCTCCTCCTGCTGCCGGTCCTGCTGCTCGGCCTGCCGGCCGGCACCCCGGCCGCGTACGCGCTCGGCACCAACAAGGCGGTCGCCATCGTCGGCACCTCGGGCGCCGCGGTGACGTACGCCCGCAAGGCCCCCGTCGACGTACGGCTCGCCGTCCGCATCGGGATCGCGGCCGTCGCCGGGTCCTCGGCCGGTGCCTTCCTCGCGGCGGGGATGAGCACGGACGTGCTGAAGCCGCTGATCATGGTCGTCCTGCTCGGTGTCGCCGCCTTCGTCATCCTCCGCCCCGCCTTCGGCACCGCCCCCGCGACCGGCCCGGCCTCCCGCCGCCGGATCCTCGCCGCGATCGGCCTCGCGGGCCTCGGCATCGGCTTCTACGACGGGCTGATCGGCCCCGGCACCGGCACCTTCCTCGTCCTCGCCCTCACCGCGGTCCTCCACCTCGACCTGGTGACCGCGTCCGCCACCGCCAAGATCGTCAACTGCTGTACCAACGCCGGAGCACTGGCGATGTTCGCGTGGCAGGGCACCGTCCTGTGGCGGCTCGCCGCCGTGATGGCGCTCTTCAACCTCGCGGGCGGCATGCTGGGCGCGCACACCGCGCTGAAGAGGGGCAGTGGGTTCGTCCGGGTCGTGCTGCTGACCGTCGTCTTCGCCCTGGTCGCGAATATTGCGTACGAACAGTGGCTCGCCTGACGCTAGCGTGACGCCGTGACGACTCAGGTGATCGTGCTCAACGGCGGCTCCAGCTCCGGCAAGACGGGGATCGCGCGTTCTCTCCAGGCCGTGCTGCCCGAGCCGTGGCTGGCGTTCAGCATCGACGACTTCGTCGACTCCATGCCCCCGGCCCTCCAGGAGTCGGACGCGGGCCTGGAGGTCGCGGCGGACGGCGGGGTGAGCGTGGGGGCGGACTTCATGCGGCTGGAGGCGGCCTGGATGGCGGGCCTCGCCGCGACCGTCCGCGCGGGCGCCCGGGTCGTCGTGGACGACGTCTTCCTCGGCGGCCCGCACTCCCAGGAACGCTGGCGGGGCGCCCTGGCCGGCCTCGACGTCCTGTGGGTCGGCGTGCGCTGCGACGCCGCCGTCGCCGCGGAGCGCGAGATCGCCCGGGGCGACCGGGTCCGGGGGATGGCCGAGAAACAGGCCGAGACCGTCCACCAGGGCGTGGTCTACGACCTCGAGGTCGACACCACCCGCACCGGATCCCTGGACTGCGCGCGCGCCATCGCCGGGGCGGTCGTCAGCGCCTCCTCGTGAAGCGGGCGTACGCCACGACGGGCGGGCGGGCGTGCGCCGCGAGGCCGCCGTCGCCGTCGCCGTCGGCGGGGGAGTGTCCCTGAGGGCATCGAGACCGACGCTGCTGGCACGATCGAGTCGGGGGATGGTCAGCGCCTCTTCGTGAAGCGGGCGTACGCCACGACGGGCGGGCGTGCGCCGCGAGGCCGCCGTCGCCGTCGCCGTCGCCGGGGGAGTGTCCCTGAGGGCATCGAGACCGACGCCGTCCGCATGATCGCGTCGGATGGTCAGCGGCTCCCCGTGAGGTGTGCGAACACCACCACGTTCCCCCGGTAACCGGTCGCGCGGGAGTAGCCCCCGCCGCAGGTGATCACCCGCAGCTCGGGCCTCCTCGCGGCTCCGTACACCTTCTCGTCGGGGAAGTCCTTGGCGTCGTACACCTCGACCGCGTCCACCGTGAACACCGCGACGCTTCCGTCGCGCCGGTCCACCTCGATCGTGCCGCCCCTGCGGAGGGCGCCGAGCTCGTAGAAGACGGCGGGTCCCTCGGCGTTGTCGACGTGCCCGGCGACGATCGCGGTGCCCGTCTCCCCGGGGGTGGTGCCGGCCTCGTACCAGCCGGCGAGGTTCTTCCTGGCGGCCGGCGGCACATCGAGGCTGCCGCTCGCGGTGAGGCCCAGGCCCGTCAGCGGCGCGTCCACGCGGATCGCGGGGATGCGGACGCGGTCCGGCGGGGACGGCGGCAGGGCGGGCGCCACGGTCCGCCCGCTGTCCCCGCCCGCGTGCGCCTGGGCGGCGGACGGCTGGGGCGGGGCCTGCGTCTCGGTGCCGCTGCGCAGCAGCCACGCGCCGGTGCACAGGGCCACCAAGGTGACGCCCGCTATGGCGGTGTTGCCGAGGCTGCGGTCGCGCACGGGAACCTCCTCTACGGCCGGTCTGCCCGCCCCCCTCCGGGCCGCGAGGGGCGTCGGACCCGGAGGGGGAGGGGACATGCGGTACCGGCGGACGGACAGCGGAGGGTGTCCGTCAGATCCCGTCGCCGCTCGCCCGGCGATGCAGGAGCCAGGTACCGCCCGCGGCGGCGACGGCGAGAGCCGCCACACCGGCCGCGGTCTGCACGGGATCGGGGCCAAGCGCGCCACCGACCCCCGTCTTCACACTTCCTCTGGGAGCCACCGGCTGACGCTGGGACGTCAGCGTGACCACCAGGTCACCGGTCACCCGCCGACCACCCTCCGCACAGGTCGCGGCGATCTCGTACGTTCCCGGCTGCGCGCTCGGCGGCACCAGGAACCGCCCGGTCGCGTCACCCTCGTGCGTGCCGGGCGCCAGCGGGAAGGCGCCCGCGCCCACCGCGCTGGCGTCCCCCGCGGCAGCCGTACCGCCGTTCCCGCACGCCGCCGTGCTCACGGTGACCTGCCCGCCCGGCACCACGGACGACGGGAACACCTCGAGCCCGCCCGTGTCGCCGGCGGACGCGGGCGCACAGACGAGGCCGGCGGCGGCGACGGCGAGCGCGCTGCCGGTCAGCAGGCGGGTGGTGGGGCGCATGGTGCTCCTTCGAGCTCTCGGGTGGGTCCCTGTGCCTTCGAGGTAAGTGGCAGTGGGCCGAGCCCGCTTCCTGAGGGAGCGTCAGAAATATGGTGAACGGGTGTCAGATCGCTGCGCCCCGACCCCGGTCGGCGGAAGTTTCAGCAGGTCATCGCCGTGCGGCGGCCGGGTCGGCGAAGAGAACTCGAAGGGCGCGGGGCGCGCGTGTGAACGGGTGACCCGTCGCTCGCGATCCGCGCTTGACCTCAACTTAGGTCGAGGTACCAGGCTGTCCCGCATGCAGACAGACACCGCACCTCTCCACGTCACCCTGGTCATCGGCAGCAACCGCCACGGGCGCTTCGGCCCCGTGGTCGCCGACTGGCTCCTCGACCGCCTGCGTGACCGCGACGACCTGGTCCCGGACGTCGTGGACGTCGCCGGGGCCGACCTGCCCATGTCCATGGCCCCGACCCCCGAGACGACCGCCGCCCTCGCCTCGGTGACCCCCAAGCTCGCCTCGGCGGACGCCTTCGTCGTCCTCACCCCCGAGTACAACCACTCCTATCCGGCCGGCCTGAAGAACCTGGTCGACTGGCACTTCACGGAGTGGCAGGCCAAACCGGTGGCCCTCGTCTCCTACGGCGGCATCTCGGGCGGTCTGCGCGCCGTGGAGCACCTCCGCCAGGTCTTCGCCGAACTCCACGCGGTGACGGTCAGGGACACGGTCAGCTTCCACAACGCGGGAGGCTCCTTCGCCGACGGCCGCCTGAAGGATCCGTCAGGCCCGGACGCGGCGGCGAAGACGATGCTGGACCAGTTGGTGTGGTGGGGAAGGGTGCTGAGGGAGGGGCGGGCAGCCATGCCGTACGGCGGGTGAACGGCGCCCCTCCCCGTACCGGCGCTACGGTGAGGCGATGGGCATGGAACAGCGCATCACCCTGATCACGCTGGGCGTCTCGGACCTCGCCCGCTCCAAGGCCTTCTACGAGGCCCTGGGCTGGCGCGGCCAGGAGGTCGCGGAGACGGTCTTCTTCCAGGCGGGCGGCCTCGGCCTCGTCCTGTGGAGCCGGGAGAAACTCGCGCGGGACTGCGGTCTGGAACCGGGTCCGACGCACGGCTTCGGCGGGATCGCCCTCGCCCACAACGTCCGCTCCCAGGCGGAGGTCGACGCCCTGCTCGCCAACGTGGCCGAGGCGGGCGGCACCATCACCAAGCCGGCCGCGCTGAACGAGATCGGCTTCTACTCCAGTGCCTTCACGGACCCGGACGGCCACGCCTGGGAGGTGGCGTACAACCCGGGCTTCCCCCTGGCGGAGGACGGCACACTGACCCTGCCGGACTTCGGCTGAGGGCTGCGCCGATGCCCGGCGGAGTCTTTTCCGCGACTGTGCGGGTCCGGTGCGCGCGCCCGGGGTGGGTGCTTCGCCGGCCCAGGGGCGGGGCTCGCGCGCCACTCGTTTCATGGCCCGCGCCCCGTCTGTGACAGGGCCGGGCCGCGTTCGCTCAGGACTGTGCGAGGCAGAGCCCTTTTCGCGGCTGTGCCGGTCCGGAGCGCGCCCGGGGGGTGCCGTGCCGATCTGGGGCGGGGCTCGCGCGCCACTCGTGTTGCGGCTCGCGCCCCGCCTTCCGTGACACGGTGGGACCGCGTTCGCTCAGGATTCCGCGAGCGTCTCCTCGATCGCCCGGAGCCCCACCTCCGCCAGGACCGGGTTCCTTCCGTCCCGGTAGTAGTGCACCGCGCCCACTCCCCAGATCAGAGCCCAGGCGCGCCCCCGCTCCCACGTGGCGTCGTCGATCTCCGCCGCCTCCCGGAACAGGCGGCGGCTCTCGCCGGTGAACAGGGTCCAGGCCGGCAGGGTGTCCGCCGTGGGTTCCCCGACGCCGAGGCAGCCGAAGTCGATGACCGCGGTGAGGCGGCCGTTCGCGGTGAGCAGGTTGCCGGGGAGGAGGTCGGCGTGGAGCCAGGCCGGGGCGCGGTCCCAGTGCGGGAGTCCTAGGGCCTCGTCGACGACGGCGCTCGCACGGGACGCGTCCAGGATGCCGGCGGCGCCGAGGTCCCGGATCGCGAGCCGGGTGTCGTCGTCGGCGAGGTGGAGGGGCCCGGCGCGGTAGGAGGCCGGCGCACCGGTCGCGTCGACCGCTCGCAGCGCGGTGACGAACCGCCCCAACTCGACAGCGCAGTCAGCGAGTTCGGTGACCGGCGAGTCGTAGGCGTTGTCCCCGTCCAGCCACCGGTACACACCCCAGGGCAGCGTGTACCCCCGCCCGGGTTCGCCCATCGCCAGGGGCTCCGGCACGGCCAGCGGCAGATGCGGAGCCAGCTTGGGCAACCACCGCTGCTCGAAGGTCACTTGGTGGCCGCCGCCGGGCAGTCGAGGCAGCCGTACGACCATGTCGTCCCCGAGCCGGTACATGGCGTTGTCGGTTCCGGCGGACGCGACCCTCTTGAGGGGCAGGTCGCCCCACTTCGGGAACTGCTCCGCGATCAGCCCCGCGACCAGCGCCGAGTCGATGTCGAGCTCGTCGGCATGCATCTTCGTGGCGGTCGACATGGGGCTCCGTGGTCAGGGGGCGGTACCGGCGGTGGAGCGTAACCGCGCGTACGGACCCGCTGCCATCGCTTTTCGTCATCCCCCGGCGCCGGAGGCGAACCCCTCCGCGAGCGCCCGATGCCGCTCGGCGACCGCCCTCGCCTGCCCGGCGGTGACGGACGATCCCGGCAGGCCGCCGATGCGCTCGATCTCGTCGGCGAAGCGCAGATGCTCGGACCGGGCGTGCTCCCGGCAGGCCAGGCACGTCACCCGGTCCGGCCGCGGCGAGGTCATGGCGTACGGCACCCGCAGCCCGCACCCCGTGCCGACGGCGCTCGGGAGGTCGCCCACCAAGCCGAACGTGGACGCCAACATGCCGCGCACGGCGGCCTCGCCCCGAACCACCTTCACCTCGACATGAATGTGCGGGTCGCCCTCGCCCACGCGCCCTCCTCGTCCCGACCGGAACGCGGCCGCCCCGGAACCCGAGGCGGCCGCACCACAACTGCCGGAAAAGAGAGGTCAGTTCACGTTCACCGCGCTCCAGGCCGCCGCCACCGCGTTGTACTCCGTGCTGCCGGCGCCGTAGAGGTCCTTCGCCGCGTTCAGTGTGGCCGCGCGCGCCCCCGCGTAGTTCGTCGAGGAGGTCATGTAGACCGTCAGCGCCCGGTACCAGATCGCGCCCAGCTTGTCGCGGCCGATGCCGGTGACCGTGGAGCCGTTGGAGGTGGGGGAGTCGTAGCTGACCCCGTTGACGGTCTTGGGCCCGCTGCCCTCCGCCAGCAGGTACGCGAAGTGGTTCGCGACACCGGAGGAGTAGTGCACGTCGAGGTCGCCGACCGAACTGCTCCAGGAGTCGACGGACTTGCCGTCCTTGGACGGCTTGTCCATGTAGCGCAGGGCATCGCGTCCGAAGCCGGAGCGGACGATCTTCTCGCCGATCAGGTAGTCGCCGGTGTCCGAGGTGTTGCCCGCGTAGAACTCCACCAGCGTGCCGAAGATGTCGGAGGTCGCCTCGTTGAGCCCGCCCGACTCACCCGAGTACGTCAGCGCCGCCGTCTTCGACGTCACGCCGTGCGACATCTCGTGCCCGGCCACGTCCAGCGACACCAGGGGGCCCAGCTGCGTCCCGTCACCGTCGCCGTACGTCATGCAGAAGCAACTGTCGTCCCAGAAAGCGTTGCTGTAGTCGTTGCCGTAGTGGACGCGGTTGTAGGAGCCCTTGCCGTCCCCCGCGATGCCGTTCCTGCCGTGGACCTTCTTGTAGTAGTCCCAGGTGACGTCGGTCCCGTACTGCGCGTCCACCGCCGCCGTGGCCCGGTCCGAAGTCGCCCCCGTGCCCCAGTGGTTGTCGGCGTCGGCGAACAGCGTCGCGGGCGCCCGGCTGAAGCAGATGGTCAGGAAGCACAGGTCGGTCTTGTTCGCCGCGTCGCCGGTGTACGTGTTCCCGCGCGTCGCGTCCTTGAGCTGGTACGTGGATCCCGACTGGGTCGTCTCCAGCGGAACCGTGCCGCTGTAGAGCGACTTGCCGTCGCCGGACGCCTGCTCGATGCTGTCCCACGCGTCGATCTGCGTACCCGTGCGGGCGTCGGTGAGGACCGTCCGCGCGACCGGGTTGCCGAGGGAGTCCTGCGCGGCGGCGTCGGTCTGCCAGGCCAGCTTCGGCGCCCCGTGCAGGGCGTCGACGACCAGTCGCGGCTTGGCGGTCAGTTTCTTCAGCGTCTCGCCGAGGTTGGCCGCCTTGAGGGCGTTCGCCGCGAGGTCGGCCGCCTTCGGGCCGGACAGGGCCGGGGTGACACTGGACAGGGATATCGTGCTCCTCGTGGCGCGCGAGGAGCTCTTGTACGCCCCGTCCGGAGCCAGGTGGACCACGAAGTCGCCGCCCAGCACGGGAAGTTGGCGGTAGGTGCGGTCGTACCGGACGTGCTGTGCGCCGTCGGCGTCGACGATCACGTCACGGACCTTGGTGCCCTGGGCGGAGGTGAGCCCGAGCGCCGAGGCCCGGTCGGCCAGGACGGAGGCGGCGTTCTCCAGTGCGGTGGCCCTGGTGGGCCGGTCGGCGGCGCCGGCGGCGGGGGAGAGTGCGGCGGCCGCCAGGGTGGCGGCGGTGGCGGCCACTCCGGCGGTGGCGAGACGACGGGAACGGGCACCTCGGACGTACGGCCGTATCCGACTCATCGGTCTCCTCAGAAAGGCGCCAATGGGGCGCGTGGGGGTGGCGCGGACGTTGACGAAGATTTAAGAGGCCATGACAAGCCGTGTCCATACGCGCCACGTGCAGGTGTGTGAGGGGAGAGAATCGTTTCTGTGACCCCCGCGAGACTCCCGTTCTTCGTCTACGGCACCCTGCGCCCCGGCGAGGTCAACCACGACCTCTTCCTGCGCGGCCGCGTCCGCTCCGAGGAGCCGTGCCGACTCGTCGGCGCACGGCTGTACGACGGTCCCGGCTATCCGTACGTCGTCGAGGAGGCCGGGGGAGCGGTCACGGGGGAACTGGTCACCCCGCGGGTCGACGCCTACACCGAACTGCTCGTCGCCCTCGACGAGTTGGAGGAGTACAGGCCGGGAGACCCGCGCAACCTCTACGAACGGGTCGCCCGCGAGGTGATCCGCACGGCCGACGGCACCTCCGCGCGCGCCTGGGTCTATGTGGCGGCGGCCCCCGTCGCCGCCCGCCTGCGCGCCCGCGGCGAGCTCATCGAGAGCGGCGACTGGCTGCTGAGGTGAGCTACCGCTCCACCGCCTCCACCCGCACCGCGCACGCCTTGAACTCCGGCATCCGTGAGGTCGGGTCCAGCGCCGGGTTGGTGAGGGTGTTGGCGCGGCCCTCGCCGTACCAGTGGAAGGGCATGAAGACGGTGTCGGGTCGGATGCCGAGCGTGATGCGGGCCGGAGCCACGGCCCGTCCGCGCCGCGAGACCACGGCCACCGGGTCGCCCTCGGCCGCCCCCAGCCGCTCCGCGAGCCGCGGGTGCAGCTCCACGAACGGTCCCGGCGCGGCGGCGTTCAGTTCGTCCACGCGGCGGGTCTGCGCGCCGGACTGGTACTGGGCCACGACCCGCCCGGTCGTCAGCAGCACCGGGTACTCCTCGTCCGGCTCCTCCGCGATGGCCCGGTGCGAGACGGGGACGAAACGGGCCCGGCCGTCGGTGTGGGCGAAACGGTCCAGGAAGAGACGCGGGGTGCCGGGGTGCGGCTCCTCCTCGGCTGTCGGGCAGGGCCAGAACACCCCGTTCTCCTCGGCCAGCCGCCGGTACGTGATCCCGGAGTAGTCGGCCGGGCCGCCCGCGCTCGCCCGGCGCAGCTCCTCGAAGACCTCCTCGGGGTCGGTCGGGAAGCCCTTCTCCACACCGAGGCGGTCGGCGAGTTCGTGCATGACGTCCAGGTCGCTGCGGATGCCCTCCGGCGGGGTGATCGCCTTCCGGCGCAGCAGCACCCGCCCCTCCAGGTTGGTCGTCGTGCCCGTCTCCTCGGCCCACTGCGTCACCGGCAGGACCACGTCCGCGAGGGCGGCCGTCTCGGACAGCACGACATCACAGACAGCGAGGAAATCAAGGGACTTGATGCGCTCCTCGATGTGCGCGGCATGCGGCGCCGACACCACCGGGTTGGACCCCATCAGCAGCAGCGACTTGATGTCGGTGCCGAGCGCGTCGAGCAACTCGTAGGCGCTGCGCCCCGGTCCGGGCAGCGAGTCGGGGTCCACGCCCCACACCTCGGCGACATGCGCCCGCGCCGCCGGGTCGTCCAGCTTGCGGTAGCCCGGCAACTGGTCGGCCTTCTGGCCGTGCTCGCGCCCACCCTGTCCGTTGCCCTGCCCGGTCAGACAGCCGTACCCGCTGTACGGCCGTCCCGCCCGCCCGGTCGCCAGGCACAGGTTGATCCACGCGCTCACCGTGTCGGTGCCCTTGGACTGCTGCTCGGGCCCGCGCGCGGTGAGCACCATCGCGGACTCCGGCTCGCAGAACAGCCGTACGGTCTCCCGGAGTTGGGGCACCGGCACGCCGGTGATCCGCTCCACGTACTCCGGCCAGTGGGCCATCGCGGCGGCTCGCGCGTCCTCCCACCCGACCGTGCGCTCGCTGATGTACGCCTCGTCCGTACGGCCCTCCGCCACCACCAGGTGCAGCAGTCCGAGGGCGAGGGCGAGGTCGGTGCCGGGCCGGGGCATCAGGTGCAGGTCGGCCTGCTCGGCGGTCTTGGTGCGGCGCGGGTCGATGACGATCAGCGTGCCGCCGTTCTCCTTGAGCTCGGTGAAGAACCGCAGGGAGGGCGGCATGGTCTCGGCGAGGTTGGAGCCGACGAGGATCACACAGCCGGACTTCGGGATGTCCTCCAGCGGGAAGGGCAGCCCGCGGTCCAGGCCGAAGGCCTTCATGCCGCCGGCCGCCGCGGACGACATGCAGAAGCGCCCGTTGTAGTCGATCTGCGAGGTGCCGAGGACGACCCGGGCGAACTTGCCGAGCGTGTACGCCTTCTCGTTGGTCAGGCCGCCCCCACCGAAGACCCCGCACGCGTCCGGGCCATGCTCCGTGCGCGTGCGGGACAGCCCCTCGGCGATCCGGTCCAGTGCCTCGTCCCAGGTGGCGGGCACGAGCGTGCCCCCGGAGCGCACCAACGGGGAGGTCAGGCGCACCCGGGACGAGAGCACCGCGGGCGCGGTGCGGCCCTTGCCGCACAGCGCACCCCGGTTCACCGGGAAGTCCGCGCGCTCACTGACCTCGACGGTCCCGTCCGGAGCGGGGGTCAGGTTCATGCCGCACTGCAGGGCGCAGTACGGGCAGTGCGTGGGCGTCGCGGAGTTCTGCATGCTCCTCAGCGTGCGTCGGCCGTGTTACGCCGGGGAGGGCCCTTTGTTACGCGCCCAAGACGGCGACCTCCCGCCCGGCGCCCGGAAGCGGTGAGGCACACACTCGTCCACCGGAGAGTCGCCGCCGGGCGGCACGGACGTTGCCTCTGGTGTGAAAGACGCCACATGTGGCGCGATTCGTTGCGTGATTGGCCGGTCACGCCTAGTTGAGAGTTGAAAAACCGCGACTACAGTCGAGCGCGGATCCAGCTTGGCGCCAGGCACCCCGTCATGCGAGAAGCCAGCCAGGAGGTTCCCCCGGCATGTCTCTGCGCCTGCTGACCCCCCGCGATCAACACCTCTTCCGGGCCTACGGCCACGGCCCCGCCGTTCCCGTCCCGGACCCGCTCGTCCACCGTGCCGTCGAACGCCGGGCCGCCGCGAGCCCGCGCGCCGTGGCGGCGGAACACGCGGGAGCGACGATCACCTACGGCGAGCTCGACCGGTACGCCGACGCCCTCGCGGCCCGCCTGGTCCGCGAGGGCGTACGGCCCGGCGACCACGTCGGACTCTTCGTACGCCGTTCGATCCCGATGCTCGTCGGCCTGCTCGGCATCCTGAAGGCGGGCGCCGCCTACGTCCCCCAGGACATCGGCCTCACCCCCGCACCCCAGCTCGCCCACGTGATCCGCACCGCCCGCACCCGGATCGTCCTCACCGTCACCGAGCACGCGGCCCGCGTCCCCCGGGGCCCGCACGTGATCACCCTCGACGAACCGCTGCCGTACGAGCCCGCGAGCGCGCCTCCGAGCACGGCCCGCCCCGACGACGGCTGCTACGTCCTGTTCACCTCGGGCACCACCGGCCGCCCCAACGGCGTGAAGGTCACCCACCGCAACGTCGCCAACCTCCTCCTCACCGAACCGGGCGGCCTCGGCATCCGCCCCGGCGACCGCGTGGCCCACCTCCTCAACGTGGCCTTCGACATGGCGGCCTGGGAGATCCTCGGCTGCCTCACCCACGGCGGCACCCTGGTGATCCGGGGCAGGGACCTCACGGCGGCGGCCCGGACGGCCGACGTCCTGATCGCCACCCCGACCGTCCTGTCCGGCATCGACCCGGCGGCCTGCCCGCGCGTCCGCACGGTCGCCGTCGCCGGCGAGCCCTGCCCGCGCCCGCTCGCCGACCGCTGGGCCGGGCAGGCCGCCTTCCACAACTGCTGCGGCCCCACCGAGACGACCATCGTCAACACCATGAGCCGCCACGACCCGACCGCCCCGCGGCTCACCATCGGCCGCCCCACCCCGAACAACACCGTCTACGTCCTCGACGCCGACCGGCGCCCGCTGCCCATCGGCGCCGTCGGCGAGATGTGGGCGGGCGGCGCCTGCGTCTCGGCGGGCTACCTGGACAACCCCGCGCTGAACGCCGAGCGCTACGCCCCCGACCCCTTCCTCGGCGGCGACCACCGCATGTTCCGCACCCGCGACCTCGGCCGCTGGACCCCCGACGGCGAGCTCGAACACCTCGGCCGCACCGACGACCAGGTCAAGGTCCGCGGCTTCCGCGTCGAACTCGACTCGGTCTCCGCGGTCCTGGAGTCGGTCGAGGGCTGCGCCCGCGCGGTCACCCTGAGACAGGACGCCCGCACCCTGGTCTCCTTCGTCTGCCCGGCGGACGTCGACCCCGACCGGGCCCGGCGGGCGGTCGCGGACGCGCTGCCGTACTACTGCGTCCCTCAATCTGTCATGCCCCTGCCATTCCTACCGGAGACGGACCGGGGCAAGATCGACAAGGCGGCGCTGCTGCGGATGGCCCTGCACGGCGAGGCGCTTCAGGGAGCGGTCCGATGACCACCTCGCTCGACCGGGACACGGTCGAGCTCCCTCCGCTGATCCCCCGCGTCCGGCGCCTGCTCAAGCACCCGCGCCTGATGCACTACAACCGGCTGGCGGCCCTGGTGTTCGCGGCCAACCTCACCTTCCTCTGGGCGAGTTGGGTGCCGTCCGCGCAGGTCATGGGCCACGCGGCCCTCGTCGACCTCGCCCTGGCCGTGCTCGTGCGCCAGCAGTACGTCGTCAACCTCCTCTTCCGGCTGGCCACCCGGCCCCCGACGAGCTGGCCGCTGCGGATCCGCTGGACGCTCGGGAAGGTCTACCACTTCGGCGGACTGCACGCCGGCGGGGCACTGGCGGGCACGGCGTGGTTCCTGGCGCTGACCCTCACCACCCCCGACGGCCCTCTCATGGCGGTCGGTTGGACACTGATCGCGCTCCTCGCGCTCATCGTCGCCACGGCCCTGCCGCCCTTCCGCTCCCGCCACCACGACCACTTCGAGAAGATCCACCGCTTCGGCGGCTGGACGGCCCTGGCCCTCTTCTGGACGCACACGCTCCTCGCCGCGCCCGGCCCCTTCGAGGTGACCGTCCTGGCACTCGTCACCTTCAGCGTCGCCCTGCCCTGGCTCCGGCTGCGCAAGGTCGCCGTACGCCTCGAACGCCCCTCCTCCCACGTGGTGCTGGCCCGCTTCGACCACGGCGAGACCCCCTTCGCGGGCTCCTCCACCGCGATCAGCCGCAGCCCGCTGACGGAGTGGCACTCCTTCGCCAACGTCCCCGCACCCGGCGAGCCCGGCTTCCGGCTCACCATCTCCCGGGCCGGCGACTGGACGGGCGCCTTCATCGACGACCTCCCGCCGAAGGTCTGGGTCAAGGGCATCACCACGGCCGGGGTCGCCAACATCGAGACCCTGTTCACGAAGGTGGTCTACGTCGCGACCGGCAGCGGCATCGGCCCCTGTCTGCCCCACCTCCTCGCCGCCGAGGTGCCCTCCCGCCTGGTCTGGGCGACCCGCGACCCGCGCACCACCTACGGCGACGCCCTGGTCGACGAGATCCTCGCCGCCCAGCCGCACGCCCTGGTCTGGGACACCTCCCGGCACGGCAAGCCCGACATGGTGCGCCTCGCCTACGCGGCCTACCGGGACTTCGGCGCCGAGGCCGTCATCTGCATCTCCAACAAGAAGCTCACCTGGCAGGTGGTGCACGGCCTGGAGCGCCGCGGCATCCCGGCGTACGGCGCGATCTGGGACTCCTAGAAGGGAAGTGCGATGAACCACCTGAAGCTCGAACGGCACGGCGCCGTCGTGACGGTACGCCTGCACCGCCCGCACGTGCTCAACGCGCTCAGCTCGGCGCTGCTGTCCGAACTCCTCGGCGCACTGCGCCCGTTGGACGCCGATCCCGAGGTGGGCTGCTTCGTCGTCACCGGCTCGGAGCGGGTCTTCGCGGCGGGCGCCGACATCAAGGAGATGGCAGGCAGGACGGCCGCGCAGATGGTGGCCGAGGACTACTTCGCCGACTGGGAGGAGTTCGCCGACCTGCGCACCCCGAAGATCGCCGCCGTCAACGGCCCAGCGCTGGGCGGCGGTTGCGAGCTGGCGATGATGTGCGACCTCGTCGTCGCTGGGGAGTCGGCGGTCTTCGGGCAGCCGGAGATCAAACTGGGTGTGATCCCCGGGATCGGCGGCACCCAGCGGCTGACCCGACTGGTCGGGAAGGCCGCGGCGATGGACCTGGTCCTCACCGGCCGCACGATGGACGCGCGGGAGGCCGGGCGCCGCGGCCTCGTCTCCCGGGTCGTGCCGGACGACCGGGTCCTGCCGGAGGCCATGGAGGCGGCCGCCACGATCGCCTCGTACGGGCGCACGGCGGTCAGGGCGGCCCGTGAGTGCGTCAACCAGGCCATGGAGACGGGCCTGCGCGACGGCATCCGCTTCGAACGCCGGGTCTTCCACGCCCTGTTCGCGACCGAGGACCAGAAGGAGGGCATGACGGCGTTCCTGGAGAAACGCGCCCCGCGCTTCACCGGCCGGTGACGGCGTGCCCGGGGGCGGGACGTGCCCCGCCCCCGGGCACGCCTCAGCACCGGGGCAGGAAGTTCTGCACGTACCCGGTGTCGAGGTAGTGGTCGTGCTCAGCGGGCCGAGGCCAGCGCGTCCGTCACCCCGGGCTCCTTCGGCCCCAGGAACCGCGGGTCCGGCCGGAACACCACGTCCAGAGCCGCCTTCGCCGCCGCGAAGACCTCCCGGGTGCCGCCGTAGTACCAGGTGGCGTCGTGCTTGGCCTCGACGCCGATCCCGTACGACGTGACCCCCGCCGCCTGACAGAGGGCGACCGCGCGCCGGATGTGGAACCCCTGACTGATCAGCACGGCCTTGTCCACACCGAAGATCTTGCGGGCCCGCACGCAGGAGTCCCAGGTGTCGAAGCCGGCGTAGTCGCTGACGATCCGCGTGTCCGGGACGCCGTGCCGGGTCAGGTACGCGCGCATGGCGTCGGGCTCGTCGTAGTCCTTGCGGCTGTTGTCGCCGGTGACGAGGACGACCTCGATCCGGTTCTCCCGGTACAGCTTCGCCGCCGCGTCGAGCCGGTGGGCGAGATACGGCGACGGCTCGCCGTCCCACAGCCCCGCACCGAAGACGACGGCGACCTCGGTGCGCGGCACGTCGGCCGTGGTGCGCAGCCGGTCACCCGTCACGACGTACATCCAGGTCGACGGCAGCAGCGCCAGCACACACCCCGCCATCACCGCCTGCACGAGCCTGCGCCGCCCGGCACGCGTGCGTGGCAGGCGCGGTCTGCGGAGCCTCGGCAGTCGCATCGGACGGTCCCTCCCCGGTCGCTTCCCGACAAGCAGAGACGAGCCGCCGGGCCGATCGGTTCGTCCGCCGAAGCGTGACCAGGCTCACCTTCGGGCATGAAGTCGCAGGTCACGCCTCCTCACACGGCCGGGTCCCGCACGGTGAACCGCTGGAAAGCACGCGTTATTGCCGTGAAACGGGGAGGCAACCTCAGGCCGTCACCATCGGTGCATGAACCGGATCAGCAGCCAGCCCGGCCTCGTACCGCTCGACGGCAGGCGGCACCACGAACCGCCCGCGCTCGTCGTCGTGGCCCACGGCAGCCGCGACCCGCGCACCCTGGACACCGTCCACCGGCTCCTGGACCAGGTCCGCGAACAGCGCCCCGACCTGCCGGTCCACCTGGGCCACATCGAGCTCAACGAGCCCCTGCTGCCGGACACGCTCGCCTCCCTCGGCACGGCGGAAGCGGTCCTGGTCCCCCTCCTCCTCTCCCGGGGCTACCACGTGAAGCGCGACATCCCCGAGATGGCGGCGGCGGCACGGGCACGCACCCGCGTGGCGGCTCCGCTCGGCCCGCACCCGCTGCTCGTGGAGACCCTCCACGCCCGTCTGGTGGAGGCGGGTTGGCGCACGGACGCCGACGAGGAGACGCGCCGCACGAGCGCCGTGGTCCTCGCGGCGGCCGGCTCCCGGGACCCCGACTCGGCCGTCGACACCCGCCACACGGCGAAGCTCCTCGCGGCCCGCCTGGGAGTCCCGGTGGTCCCGGCGTACGCCTCCGCGGCGACCCCGACGGTCGACACGGCGATCCGCGCCCTCACGGCGAGGGGTCGTCACCGGGTGGCCGTGGCCTCGTACTTCACGGCCCCGGGTCTGTTCGCCACCCAGTGCGCGGCGAAGGCCCCGTGGCTGGCGTCGGCCCCGCTGGGCACCCACCCCGCGATGGCGAGCCTGCTCCTCCACCGCTACGACCAGGCACTGCCGGCACAGGCGACGTCGGCCGCCTAGGGGCGCCGTACGGCTGATCCCGGCTGATCCCGGCTGATCCGGACTGATCCCGGTGGATCCGGGTGGATCCGGGCTGACGTGCAGGCGAATTGTCAGCGCCTGCCCGTACTGTCGAGGCATGCCGTACGACCCGCAGTCAACCGAACGCTGGGCCCCAGAACCCGACAAGCGCCCCGGCCGCACCGCCTTCCAACGCGACCGCGCCCGCGTCCTCCACTCCGCCGCGCTCAGAAGGCTCGCCGGCAAAACGCAGGTCGTCACACCGGGCACCCGCAACGAGATGTGGGACGCCAGCCCGCGCACCCGCCTGACGCACTCCCTGGAGTGCGCCCAGGTGGGCCGGGAGCTCGGCGCGGCCCTCGGCTGCGACCCCGACCTCGTGGAAGCCGCCTGTCTCTCCCACGACCTCGGGCACCCCCCGTTCGGCCACAACGGCGAACAGGCCCTGAACGAATTCGCGGAGGACTGCGGCGGCTTCGAGGGCAACGCCCAGTCCCTGCGGCTCCTCACCCGCATCGAACCCAAGCGGTTCACCGAGGAGGGCTCGGTGGGCCTCAACCTCACCAGAGCCACCCTGGACGCCGCCACCAAGTACCCCTGGCCCCGCGGCGCGCACCCCAGCGACCCCGGTTCCCGGAAGTTCGGCGTCTACGAGGACGACCACCCCGTCTTCGACTGGATCCGCAAGGACGCCCCCGGCACCCGCACCACCTTCGAGGCGCAGGTCATGGACTGGTCCGACGACGTGGCGTACTCCGTCCACGACGTCGAGGACGGCCTGCACGCGGGCCACATCGACCCCGACTGCCTGCACGCCGAACCGGAACGCCGGGCGGTCTTCGAGGTCGCCCTCGGCAGGTACGTCCCCGCGGACACCGACCCCGCCGAACTCGCCGCCGCACTGGACCGCCTCCAGGACCAGGAGTGGTGGCCGCACGGCTACGACGGCTCGGCCGTGGCCCAGGCCCGCCTCAAGGACGCCACCAGCCAGCTCATCGGCCGCTTCTGCCTGTCCGCCGAGGCCGCCACCCGCGCGCGGTACGGCACCGGGCGGCTCACGAGATACGGCGCCGAACTCGTCGTACCGCACGAGACCCGCCTGGAGTGCGCGGTCCTCAAGGCCGTCGCCGACCGGTACGTCATGCAGCGCGCCGAGCAGGCGCGGCTGCGGGCCGACCAGCGGATCGTCGTCGCCGAACTCGCCGAGGCGCTCACCGCCCGCGCGCCCGACGGCCTCGACCCCCAGTTCCGCGCGCTGTTCGACCGGGCGACCGACGACCGCGCGCGCAAGCGGGTGATCGTCGACCAGATCGCCTCCCTCACCGACGCGTCCGCCCGCTCGCTTCACGCCCGTCTCACGGGCCGCCTGTGATGCTTGCGGGACAGAAGTAGTGCGGAGAAGACCGGAGTGACATGAATCGTGCCCGAATGTGACGCTCCGTGGCCTGATCGGACCACTCCCTCTTCCCCCACCCCACTCCGTGCGGGACGCTCCCATGTGGCGGCACCTTTACGAGGAGGCATCAAGTGGTCGACGCGGATCAGACGTTTGTCATCGTGGGCGGAGGTCTCGCCGGCGCCAAGGCGGCCGAGACGCTCCGGACGGAGGGCTTCACCGGCCGCGTGATACTGATCTGCGACGAACGCGACCACCCCTACGAGCGCCCGCCGCTCTCCAAGGGCTACCTCCTCGGCAAGGAGGAGCGCGACAGCGTCTTCGTGCACGAGCCCGCCTGGTACGCGCGCAACGACATCGAGCTGCACCTCGGTGAGACCGTGGACGCCATCGACCGTGCGGCGAAGACGGTCCGCTTCGGCGAGGACGGCACCGCAGTCCGTTACGACAAACTGCTGCTGGCCACCGGCGCCGAACCCCGGCGCCTGGACATCCCGGGCACCGACCTGGCGGGCGTCCACCACCTGCGCCGTCTCGCCCACGCCGAGCGCCTCAAGGGTGTGCTGGCCGCCCTGGGCCGGGACAACGGCCACCTCGTGATCGCCGGCGCCGGCTGGATCGGCCTGGAGGTCGCGGCGGCGGCCCGGGAGTACGGCGCCGAGGTCACCGTCGTCGCCTCCTCGTCCACCCCGCTCTACTCGGTGCTCGGCCCCGAGCTCGGCAACCTCTTCGCCGAGCTGCACCGCGACCACGGCGTCCGCTTCCACTTCGGGGCGAGGCTGACGGAGATCGTCGGACAGGACGGCATGGTCCTCGCGGCCCGCACCGACGACGGCGAGGAGCACCCCGCGCACGACGTCCTCGCCGCGGTCGGCGCGGCCCCCCGCGTCGCCCTCGCGGAGGCGGCCGGGCTCGAACTGGCGGACCGGGCGCACGGCGGCGGCATCGCGGTGGACGAACAACTGCGCACCTCCGACCCGGACATCTACGCGGCGGGCGACGTGGCCTCCTTCCACCACGCCCTCTTCGGCAACCGGCTGCGGGTCGAGCACTGGGCCAACGCGCTCAACGGCGGCCCGGCGGCGGCGCGAGCGATGCTGGGCCGCCAGGTGACGTACGACCGGGTGCCCTACTTCTTCTCCGACCAGTACGACCTGGGGATGGAGTACAGCGGCTGGGCGCCCCCCGGCTCGTACGACGAAGTGGTGATCCGGGGAGACGCCGGCAAGCGCGAGTTCATCGCCTTCTGGGTGAAGCAGGGCCGGGTGCTGGCCGGGATGAACGTCAACGTGTGGGACGTCACGGAGCCGATCCAGGCACTGATCCGGTCCGGGGCCCAGGTGGACACCGAGGCGCTGGCGGACCCGCACGTTCCACTCGTCAGCCTCGTCCCGTAGGTGTCAGTACCTCCCCGTAGACTTCACGCGTGGCAGGACGGATCAACGACGAGGACGTGAAGGCGGTACGGGACGCGGTCCCGATCGACGCCGTGGTGTCCGAGTACCTCCAGCTGCGCAACGCGGGCGGGGGCAACCTCAAGGGCCTGTGTCCCTTCCACGACGAGAAGTCGCCGTCCTTCCAGGTCAGTCCGAGCAAGGGACTGTTCCACTGCTTCGGCTGCCAGGAGGGCGGCGACACCATCACGTTCGTGATGAAGGTCGACCACCTCTCCTTCTCCGAGGCGGTCGAGCGCCTCGCCGGCCAGGCCGGCATCACCCTGCGCTACGAGGAGGGCGGCTACAACCCCTCCCACCAGCGCGGTGAGCGCATCCGCCTGGTCGAGGCCCACAAGATCGCCGCCGACTGGTACATGGAGCAGCTCGCCACCAGCCCGGAGGCCGACACCGGCCGCCAGTTCCTCGCCGAGCGCGGCTTCGACCAGGCCGCCGCCGCGCACTTCTCCGTCGGCTACAGCCCCCAGGGCTGGGACCACCTCACCCGCTACCTGCGCGGCAAGGGCTTCACCGACAAGGAACTCCTGCTCTCCGGCCTCGCCCAGGAGGGCCGCCGCGGCCCCATCGACCGCTTCCGCGGCCGCCTGATGTGGCCCATCCGCGACATCGGCGGAGACGTCGTCGGCTTCGGCGCGAGAAAGCTCTACGAGGCGGACAACGGCCCCAAGTACCTCAACACCCCCGACACCGCGATCTACAAGAAGTCCCAGGTCCTCTACGGCATCGACCTCGCCAAGAAGGACATCGCCAAGGCCTCCCGCGCGGTCGTCGTCGAGGGCTACACCGACGTCATGGCCTGCCACCTCGCCGGCGTCACCACCGCCATCGCGACCTGCGGCACGGCCTTCGGCACCGACCACATCAAGATCCTGCGCCGCCTGCTGATGGACAACGGCTCGGCCCGCGTGATCTTCACCTTCGACGGCGACGCGGCCGGCCAGAAGGCGGCCCTGCGCGCCTTCGAGGACGACCAGAAGTTCGCCGCCGAGACCTACATCGCCATCGCCCCCGACGGCATGGACCCCTGCGACCTGCGCCTCGCCAAGGGCGACGACGCGGTCGCCGACCTGGTCGAACCCCGCACCCCGCTCTTCGAGTTCGCGCTGCGCCAGATCGTCGTCCGCTACGACCTCGACACCCCCGCCGGGCGGGCCGCCGCCCTCGACGAGGCCGCCCCCATCGTCGCCCGCATCAAGAACAGCGGCGCCCAGCACGAGGTCGCCGTCCAGCTCGCCGGCATGCTCGGCATCCTCGACACCCAGTTCGTGGTCAAGCGGGTGGCCCAGCTCGCCCGGTGGGCCCGCGACCGCGGCGGCAAGGGCCCGGCCCCCTCGGGACGCGGCCCGCAGCAACCGTCGTACGACGGAGCCCACCGCCCCGCCGTCTCCGGCCCCGCCCTCACCCTGCGCAACCCCGTCTACGCCACCGAGCGCGAACTGCTCAAGCTCGCCCTCCAGCGCCCCGAACTGGTCTCCCCGGCCTTCGACGCGTACGGCATCGACGAGTTCACCGCCCCGCCCTACGCCGCCGTACGCCAGGCCATCATGGACGCGGGCGGCGCCGAGTACGGCGTGCAGGACTCCCAGGACTACCTCGTCCGGGTCCGCGAGGCCGCCCCCGACGACGCGGTCCGCGCGATGGTCACGGAGCTGGCCGTCGAGGCGATCATGCGCAAGACGGTCGACGAGAACTACGCGGGCGATCAGCTCGTCACCGTCCGCCGCCGCGCCGTCGACCGCCGCATCCAGGAGATCCAGGGAACCCTGGTCCGCCTCGGCAGTGGCGGCGACCCGGCCCACCTGGCCGCCGTGCAGAACGAACTGTGGGTGCTCCAGCAGTACGGCCAGGCACTACGCGAGCACGGCGCCTCCGCCCTCTGACGGACCGCACGGCGAGGTGACTGCGCGGTCACGGCCCGATTGCAAAAAGTCACCGCACGCCCCTCGTGGCGGCGATGTGTCGTACTCCACACTGGGTTCCGGTGCCTGAGTCCTCGGAGCGCGGCCGATCCGCCCCCAGCGGGTCCCAGACCCCCGCGATTCCGCTCATCGCGTACGGGACGGACAGCGGCGAGGCCGCCGACTCCGCCCCCGAAGTACCGCTGCCGCCCTCCTTGGCAGCGATCATCCTGGAGGTCGCCCCCGTGCAGACCCAGACCCTCGCACAGACCGAGAACAGTACGGACGACACGACAGAGCAGGACGCCGAGGCGGACGTTCTCGTCGCGGTGCCCCCGCAGAGCCGTGTCGCGCACCACCCCGAGGCGGAGCAGGACGCCCCGCCCGCGGAAGCCCTCGAGCAGGTGGAGACCGAGCCGGTCGAACCGCCCGAGCCGCCCCGCGGCCGGGCCGACACCGGAGGTCCGTCCTCGGACCTGTTCCGCCAGTACCTGCGGGAGATCGGCCGCATCCCGCTGCTCACCGCGGCCGAGGAGGTCGAACTCGCCCGCCGGGTCGAGGCCGGCCTGTTCGCCGAGGAGAAGCTGAGCAACACCCCTGACCTGGACAGCCAGTTGGCGCTCGACCTGGACCGCCTGGTCGTGCTGGGCCGGATGGCCAAGCGCCGCCTCATCGAGGCGAACCTGCGACTCGTCGTCTCCGTCGCGAAGCGGTACGTCGGACGCGGCCTGACCATGCTGGACCTGGTGCAGGAGGGCAACCTGGGCCTGATCCGAGCGGTCGAGAAGTTCGACTACGCCCGCGGCTACAAGTTCTCCACCTACGCCACCTGGTGGATCCGCCAGGCCATGTCGAGGGCCCTCGCCGACCAGGCCCGCACGATCCGGGTCCCGGTCCACGTCGTCGAGCTGATCAACCGGGTCGTCCGCGTCCAGCGCCGCATGCTCCAGGAACGCGGCTACGAACCGACGCCCGAGGAAGTCGCCGCGCACCTCGATCTCGCCCCGGAACGAGTGAGCGAGGTCCTGCGCCTGGCCCAGGAACCGGTGTCGCTGCACGCCCCGGTGGGCGAGGAGGACGACGTCGCCCTCGGCGACCTGATCGAGGACGGGGATGCGGCTTCGCCGGTCGAGTCGGCTGCGTTCCTGCTGCTCAGGGAGCACCTGGAGGCGGTGCTGTCGACGCTGGGGGAGCGGGAGAGGAAGGTCGTCCAGCTGCGGTACGGGTTGGCCGACGGGCGCCCGCGTACGTTGGAGGAGATCGGGAGGATCTTCGGCGTGACTCGGGAGCGGATACGGCAGATCGAGTCCAAGACCCTCAACAAGCTGCGGGATCACGCCTTTGCGGATCAGTTGAGGGGATACCTGGACTAGCGCCGGTCCTGGGTCGCCCGGCCGCAGGGTGAACGGATGTTCTGGCTAAGGTGCGCCCATGCATCACAGCCACGTCGACGGTGTGCCCGTCCTCCGGTTCGCCGATTCCGGGCCGCTCCGGGGGACCCTGCTCTTCGGCGCGGGTGCCCGGGACGAGACGTATCGCACGCGGGGCGTCAACCGCCTGGTCGCCGACCTCGCCGTGCGCGAGACCCGGCGTCGGCTTCACGAAGCGGTGGGGCCGGTCGTGTCGACCGGCGTGGCGGAGACCCGGTTCACCGTCTCGGGTACGCAATCGGAGGTCGCCGACTGTCTCGGGGAGCTCTGCCGCGTCCTGGGCGCTCTGCCGACCGACGGACTCGACGAGATGCCGTACACCTGCGACAGCGAGACGGTGGCCGCCCTCGCCCCGGCGGCGGCCGCCGCTCTCAATGCCCGGTTCGGGGCGCAGGGGGTCGGCCTGGTCGGGCAGGAACGCCGGGGGCACCGGCCGGTGGAGCACCGGCCGTTGACCGCCGAGGTGCTGCTGGGGCACGCGGCGGCCTGGTTCACTCGCGCCAACGCCATTCTGACCCTGATCGGCCCCGACCCCGTCGGTCTGCGGCTTCCGCTGCCGACCGGCGTGCGGCCGAAACGTCTCGCACCCCGGGCCCGATACCCGCGCGCCTCCTGGACCCACCGGAACCTCGCCGGCCTCGCCCTCTCCGTCGAGGCCCCCGCCGGGTCCGCGGCCATGACGGTCGCCCACCGGATCCTCCGGGAACGGACGAGCACCGCCTTCGCCCGCCTGCAGACGCCGGCCGTCCCGACCGGGGCAGCGACGGTACCGCACGACTCCACCACCGACATCCGCCTCCTCTTCATTCCACCCTTGCCGACTCCCGAAGCCGCCGCCCCCGAAGCCGACCTGAGCTCTGAGGGCACCCCGGACTCTGAGGACTCCCCGCTCCCTGAAGGCGCCCCGACTCCCGAAGCCGCCCCCACCCCCGACGCCACGCCGATCACCCCGGCACAAGTCGAAGCCCTTGCCGCGACCATGTGGTCGGAGGCCTTGCGGCTGGCGCGGAGCGAAACCGCGCAGGACGAGGTGGACCGGCACCGGGGCGGGGACGCGACTGAGGAGGCGCGCTCACTCGCGCTCGAAGCGGCCGCCCGCGCCGAGCTGTTCGGGGCCCCCGACCTCGACGAGGACGGCCGCCGTGCCCTGGACGGCGTCACCCCGCAGGACGTGCGCGACGCCTGGCAGCAGGCCATGGCAGGGGCCCAGCTGGTCGTTCCGGACGGTGTGCTCCTCGACCTGGCAGGACCGGACGGCCGTCGGCTGTGGTGCACGTCCTGCTGGACCTGGGACGAACTCCCGCCGTGGGGGGAGACGTTCCGCGAGCCCCCGGTGAAACGCGTGTTCCGCCGCGCCGGGGACCGGCACTGGACGGTTCTGACGGACGACGCGGTGGTGTCGTGCCGGACCGGCGCCCACCACACGCTCCGTTTCGACGACGTCGTGGCGATGGAGCGGCACGGCCCCGAGCGCGTCCTGATCGGCCGGTGCGGCTGCGACGTCGGCCTGGACCCGTCCTGGTACCGCGGCGGGAAGCGACTGATCCGCGCGGTGGACGAGGCCGTCCCGGCGGAGCGCGCCTTCGACGGCGTGTGAGGGGACCAATTCACCTCGGGAGCGGCCCCCTCCCTAGCCTCCCTCAGTCCACCTCCGCCACCGCCTGTGCGAACTGCGCCTTGTACAGGCGGGCGTACGCCCCGTCCGCCTCCAACAGGTCGGTGTGCGTGCCCTGTTCGACGATCGAGCCGTTCTCCATCACCAGGATGGTGTCCGCGTCCCGGATCGTCGACAGGCGGTGGGCGATGACGAACGACGTGCGGCCGTGCGCCAGTTTGGCCATCGCCTTCTGGATCAGGACCTCGGTGCGGGTGTCCACCGAACTCGTCGCCTCGTCGAGAACCAGGATCACCGGGTCCGACAGGAACGCCCGGGCGATCGTGATGAGCTGCTTCTCGCCCGCGCTCACCCCGCTGCCCTCGTCGTCGATCACCGTGTCGTAGCCCTCGGGGAGCGTGCGGATGAACCGGTCCGCGTGGGCCGCCCTGGCCGCCTCCTCGATCTCGCCCCGGGTGACCTCGCGCGCGGCGCCGTACGCGATGTTCTCCGCGATCGTGCCGCCGAACAGCCAGGTGTCCTGGAGGACCATGCCGATCCCGGCGCGCAGGTCGTCCCGGGACATCGTGGCGATGTCCACGCCGTCCAGGGTGATCCGGCCACCCGAGACGTCGTAGAACCGCATGAGGAGGTTGACCAGGGTGGTCTTGCCGGCTCCCGTCGGGCCGACGATCGCGACCGTGTGCCCGGGTTCGACCTTCAGCGAGAGGTCCTCGATGAGCGGCTTGTCGGGGTCGTAGCGGAAGGAGACGTGCTCCAGGGCGACCCGCCCGCGCAGTTCCTCGGGCTTGGCGCTCGGGACCGGGTCCGCCTCCTGCTCCTCCGCGTCCAGGAGTTCGAAGATCCGTTCCGCCGAGGCCACACCCGACTGCACCAGGTTCGCCATCGACGCGACCTGCGTCAGCGGCATCGAGAACTGCCGGGAGTACTGGATGAAGGCCTGCACGTCACCGATGGAGAGCGAGCCGGTCGCGACCCGCAGGCCACCGACGACCGCCACCAGCACGTAGTTGATGTTCGAGACGAACATCATCAGCGGCTGCATGACCCCGCTGTTGAACTGCGCCTTGAACCCGGCCTCGTACAGCGCCTCGTTCTGCTCCGCGAACTGCGCGGCCGACTCGTCCTGGCGGCCGAACACCTTCACCAGGGTGTGCCCGGTGTACATCTCCTCGATGTGGGCGTTGAGCTTGCCGGTGGAACGCCACTGCTGCACGAAGTGCGGCTGCGAGCGCTTGCCCACCCGGGTGGCGACGACGAACGACAGCGGCACGGTGACCAGCGCGACCAGGGCCAGCAGCCAGGACACCCAGAACATCATCGCGAGGACGCCGATGATGGTGAGCAGCGAGTTGATCAGCTGACCCATCGACTGCTGGAGGGTCTGGCCGATGTTGTCGATGTCATTCGTGGCCCGGGACAGGACCTCGCCGCGCTGGCGCTTGTCGAAGTACGACAGCGGCAGCCGCGACATCTTCGTCTGGACGTCCTCGCGCATCCGGAACATCGTGCGGTTGACGGTCCGGTTGACCAGCCGGGTCGCCACCGCCATCAGCAGCCCGGCGATCAGGAACACCCCGACCGCGAACAGCAGGACATGCCCCACGGCGGTGAAGTCGATGCCCTGGCCGGGCGTGAAGTCGGTGCTGCGGAGCATGTCGGCGACCTGACCGTCGCCGCGCTCCCGCATCCGCGCAAGGACCTCCTCCTTGCTCGTGCCGGCGGGCATCTGCCGTCCGATGATGCCCGCGAAGACCAGGTCGGTGGCCTCGCCGAGGATCTTCGGGCCGACCACGTTGAGGCCCACGCTCACCACGACACAGGCCAGCATCGCGTAGAGGGTGAGCCGTTCCGGCTTGAACCGGGCGAGCAGCCGCCTGCCGGACACCTTGAAGTCGATCGACCGGTTCTCGGGACCGCCGCCCGCCATCATGCGCCCCATGGGCCCGGCCATCAGGCAGCCTCCGCTTCCGTGAGCTGGGAGAGCACGATCTCCCGGTAGGTCTCGTTGTCCGCCATGAGCTCGCGGTGGGTGCCGGTGCCGACGACCCGGCCCTCGTCGAGGACGACGATCCGGTCGGCGTCGCGGATGGTGGCCACCCGCTGGGCGACGATCACGACGGTCGCCTCCGAGGTCTCCTCGGCGAGCGCCGCGCGCAGGGCCGCGTCGGTCGCGTAGTCGAGGGCGGAGAAGGAGTCGTCGAAGAGGTAGATCTCCGGCCGCTGCACGAGCGTGCGCGCGATGGCGAGCCGCTGCCGCTGACCGCCGGAGACATTGGTGCCGCCCTGCGCGATGGGGGAGTCGAGCCCGTTCTCCAACTGCTCGACGAAGTCCTTGGCCTGCGCCACTTCCAGCGCGTGCCACAGCTCCTCGTCCGTGGCGTCCGGATTGCCGTAGCGAAGGTTCGTGGCGACCGTGCCCGCGAACAGGTACGGCTTCTGCGGGACGAGTCCGACGGTCCTGGCCAGCAGCTTCGGATCGATGGTCGACACCTCGGTGCCGTCGACGAACACCTCGCCGTCGGTCGCGTCGAACAGCCGGGGGACGAGCCCCAGCAGCGTCGACTTGCCGCTGCCGGTCGAGCCGATCACGGCGGTCACCTCGCCGGGCCGGGCCACCAGGTCGATCGCCTTGAGCACCGGCTCCTCGGCGCCCGGATAGCGGAAGCCCGCACCCCGGATCTCCAGGTGCCCGTGCCGTCGCAGCTCGCGGACGGGGGCCACGGGCGGCACCACGCTGGAGGAGGTGTCGAGGACCTCCTGGACGCGCTCGGCGCACACCTCCGCGCGCGGCACCATCATGAACATGAAGGTGGCCATCATCACGGACATGACGATCTGCATCAGATAGGCGAGGAACGCGGTCAGGTCGCCGATCTGCATCCCGCCGCTGTCGATCCGGTGGGCACCGAACCACACCACGGCGATCGACGACAGGTTCACCGTCGTCATCACGACCGGGAACATCAGCGCGAGCAGGTTGCCGGTCTTGAGGGAGATCTCCGTGAGGTCGGTGTTCGCCTTCCGGAAACGCTCCTCCTCGTACGCGTCGCGCACGAACGCCCGGATGACCCGGTTGCCGGTGATCTGCTCGCGCAGCACCCGGTTCACCGTGTCGAGACGCACCTGCATGGACCGGAACAGCGGACGCAGCCGCCGTACGATCAACGTCACGCAGATGCCCAGCGTCGGCACCACGGCCACCAGCACCCCGGACAGCGGCACGTCCAGGCCGAGCGCCAGCACGATGCCGCCCACGCACATGATGGGCGCCGACACCAGCAGCGTGAACGTCATCAGGGCCAGCATCTGGACCTGCTGCACGTCATTGGTCGTACGGGTGATCAGCGTGGGCGCCCCGAACTGGCCGACCTCGCGCGCCGAGAACGACTGCACCCGGTCGAAGACCGCCGCCCGCACGTCCCGGCCGAGCGCGGCGGCGGTCCGGGCGCCGTAGTAGACGGCCCCGATGTTGCACACCACCTGCGCCAGCGAGATGCCGATCATCAGGGCGCCGTAGCTGAGGATGTAGCCGGTGTCGCCGTTCACGACGCCTTCGTCGATGATGTCCGCGTTCAGCGTGGGCAGGTAGAGGGTGGCGCAGGTCTGCAGGAACTGCAGCAGCACCAGGATGGTGATGGGTTTCTTGTAGGGCCTGAGATAGGTCCGCAGAAGTCGTATGAGCACGCTACGTCTCTCGGAGTCGGCGACGGGGCGAGTGGTTGCCCCTGGCCCCTATCGTCGGACACTCCACCGGTGTTACCTCAACCGATTAAGCCGACAGCAGTGCTCCGTACGGCCGTACGGGTCCCCGTGGGCGCCGACTCCTACCGGACCCTTACCTTCCGGGGTCTAGCGGAACGCCCCCGGATACGTCTGCTCCCGCACCGACACGAACTGCTGCCGCACCGCCTGCCCCACCGCCAGCTCCTCGCCCGGCTCCAGGACCTGCGCGGCCGGGCCCTGCCACATCGGCGGGGTCCGCGGGTCGAGCGTGCCCTGCGACACCCCGAGCGCCCAGGCCGCCTGCCGGGCGGCACCGATCGCCGCGTAGTCCGCCGGCTGCGGCACCACGACCTGCGCGCCGAACAGCGCGGGCGCCGAGGCCTGTACGGCGGACAGCTCGGCGGCCGCCCCCAGCAGGAAGACCCGGCGCACCTCGACCCCCCGGCCGCGCAGCACGTCGAGCGCGTCGGCGAGCCCGCACAGCATGCCCTCGAACGCGGCCCGCGCCAGATGCTCCGGCTTCATCGACTCCCGCCGAAGCCCGCTCAGCGTCCCCGCGGTGTGCGGCAGGTTCGGCGTCCGCTCACCTTCCAGATAGGGCAGCAGTACGAGGCCGTGGGCGCCCGGCGTCGACTTCACCGCCAGGTCCGACAGGCTCTCCAGGTCACCGAGGCCGAGCATCTCGGCGGCCCCGCGCAGGGTCCGTACGGCGTTCAGGGTGGTGACGACGGGCAGGTGCATGCCGGTGGCGTCGGCCAGGGAGGTGATCATCCCGGTGTTGTCGACGAGCGCCTCGGGGTGCACGGCCATCACGGACCCGGACGCGCCCAGCGACACCACGGCGTCCCCGAGCCCGATCCCGAGCCCGAAGGCGGCGGCCATGGTCTCCCCGGTCCCGGCGGAGATCAGCAGCCCCTCCGGGGTCGTACCGGCCGCCTCCGCAGGGCCGATCACCTCGGGCAGCATCGCCTGGTGGCCGAGGGCCAGCTCGACGAGGTCGCCCCGGTAGGCGCCGGTGGCCGCGGACCAGTAGCCGGTCCCGGAGGCACCGCCGCGGTCGGTGGTCCTTCTGACCGGCCGGCCCAGCAGCTGCCACACCAGCCAGTCGTGCGCCTGGAGGAGGACGGCGGTGCGCAGGGCCGCGTCGGGCTCGGTCTTGTTCAGCCAGCGCAGCTTGGTGACGGGCTGCGCGGCCTGCGGGACGGACCCCACGGCCTGCGCCCACGCCTCGCGCCCGCCGAGCGCGTCGACGAGGTCGGCCGCGGCGACCTGAGCGCGCTTGTCGCCGCCGACCATGGCGGGGCGCACGGTGTTGCCCTGGGCGTCGAGCGGCACGACCGCGTTCTGCTGGGCGGACACGCCGATGGCCTGCACTCCTTCGAGGAGACCGCCCCCGGCGGCCTCACCGAGGGACAGGAGCCAGGCCTGGGGGTCGACGTCGGACGGACGGCCCTCGACCGGGTGCGGCGCGTACCCCTGTTTGAGCACGGCGCCCGTGTCCGCGTCGCAGACGACGATGCGAGTGAATTCGGGTGAGCTGTCCAACCCGGCGACTATCCCCATGGCGGAAATTCTATGGGCGTAGCGTCGTCGTGGTGCGCGCGGATGCGAGGGCGCGGGACCGGCGGTGCCGGTCCCGCGCCCTCGCAGTGGGTCGCGTCACCCTTGGTTCACGGGCTGCTCGTGCCCCAGTCGTCGTGCGCGGTGCCGTTGGTGTTCCGGTCCCGCAGCGAGCGCACCCGCTGGGTCACGGACTCCGGCACGCGGTCGCCCACCTTGTCGCTGACCACGTGGTACGCCTTGCCGGCGAACTGGCGGCCCTGCTGGGCCGCCGTCTCAGCGGTGTTGCGGACGGCGGGGTTCTGGGCGACCTGACGGGCGGACTTCTTCAACTGTTCGTAGCGCTCGCGCCCGGCACGGGTGCCCAGCACGTAACCCAGAGACAGTCCGACCACGAACGTGAGCTTGTAGCGCATGGCGGGCCACCCTTCCTTGCGTAGGTATCCGGTGCGACGTCGGTGTCGGTATCGGTGTCGGGGAACCGATTGGCGGAGCACCCCCCTGCTTGCGCTAATGTATGTGTCGCAGCGAGCGCCCGCCCCCTGGCGAATACCCAGGGAGGTACGTTCGATGCAACGAGGCGATCCTCCGTAGCTCAATTGGCAGAGCAGCCGGCTGTTAACCGGCAGGTTACTGGTTCGAGTCCAGTCGGGGGAGCTTCGATCTTCCGTAGCTCAATTGGCAGAGCAGCCGGCTGTTAACCGGCAGGTTACTGGTTCGAGTCCAGTCGGGAGAGCAGGAGGAAGAAGGGCCCCGATGGGGTCCTTTTTCATGTCCGCCGCAACCGTGCAGGTCACGGCGGAGTCCTCAAGGGCATGCGAAGTCGCCCCTGCGGAGCAGGAGATCGTATGAGCGGCTATGCTGCGGCAGACGGCGCGCACTCATGTACGCGACACGCCGCTATGGGGCGGTAGCTCAGCCGGTTAGAGCAGCGGACTCATAATCCGTCGGCCGTGGGTTCGAGTCCCACCCGCCCCACTTGCGTAGGCCTCTGACCTGCGGAAACGTTCATTTTGTCCTGTCGGGTCGGCAACTCTGCTTGAACGGATTGAATCCGCTGCTCACAAGTTCAACGGTGTCTGCGGCGACTGTGGTTGATGCTGCCCTGACCTGCGAGAACGGGGCGGACCTTGGTGCGCGGGGGCTGTAACGGCGGCCTGCACGAGAGGTCGAGGGCGGGGTTGAGGCCGCATTGAGGCCCAAGGTATGAGGAAAGTCGCCCGCGGGCGCGCTGCTGTGGGTGGTGGATGGCGCCGATGCGGCCGGGGGCGTCCGCAGCGCGGCGTGGAATTGCCGCCCTCGTAGGGCGCGGGAAACTGCCCGTACTGGAAACGGCCCAGGAGGGACTCTGCCCGCGGGCCGACTGCCCCTCGCCAAGCTCGCTGCGTTCGACGGATAGAGCCTGGGCGGCAGCCAGGACCGTATAGAGGATCACGTCCTGCGGTGCCACTGTCGGCTCCGAGGTGACCCGGTGTCGGCCTGGCGGAAGACGTCGTGCGAGGCGCCGGGTCCGGGGCGGGTGCACGGGGCGGGTACGTGGCTGCGGGCGAGGCGGAGCTGCTCGAACTTCGGGCGGCGGCCGTAGCAGAATCGTTTTGACCCGAGGAAGGTCCTTCTCCGGGGCGCTTCGCGTCAGGTGAACGCCTTAGCCTTCCCGGTGCCCCGGCGCGTGGCTGTGCGGAGAGGCGACGAACGAGCGGACGGGTGCCGAGGTGTAGGCCCGGGCCAGCCCGATCAGGTGGGTCTTCTCGGCCGAAAGGGTTGACGCGTGCTCCTGGCGGGTGGGGAGCAGCGGAGGCTTCCCATGGTCAAACGATTCTGCGGGGAATTCGCACCGGGGGCTGCCCGCGAGCCTTGCCTGGTGGGCCTCCTTCATCACACACGCCAGGACCACCGCGTCGGCCTGGACGGGTGTGAGGTCCAGGGTTCCGGCATGGTCGCGGGCGAGTAGAGGGAGCTCGGGTGGAACGTAATGATCGAGTTCCAGCATGGCGTCCCGGATCTCGATGAGCTTGCGGTAGGCGAGCAGTCTGTGTGGTACCGGTGGCCAGAGGAGTTCGAGGAGTCTCGTGCGGCGCCTGGTCAGGACGACATGAGGGACGGCGGCTACCAGTTCGTGCCATAGGGGCCAGAGGCGCCACACGGTGCGGGCGTTTGCCAGGGTGCGGGCGAGCGTGACGGCGGTGGGTACGAGGATGGCTGACGCGCGCAAGAGGGCGTGCAGGTTGATCAGGAGCGGGAGGTATGGCAGAGCCCACGACACGTCCAGCACGAGGCGGAGCAGTCGACCGATCCAGAAGAGCGTGGCGAGCGCGGTGCCTGAGGCGAACAGCCAGAGAGCGGTGGCGAGGGGGCGGTCGTCCGTGCGCGGGCCGTACCAGCAGCAGACGAGCACGCACACGGAGTTGGCCACCACGTGGGTGGAGATGAGTGTCAGCCAGTAGAAGAAGGATGGCGACGGGCCCGCGGCGACGATCACCGAGTGGGAGGGATGTGCCGGGGCAGAGAGGTCGAGGATCGTCAGGACGACCAGGATCGTGCCGATGGCGCCGCAGAGGCTGGCGTGGAGCCGGCGACTCCCCATGGGGGCGGAGACGAAGAACAGGACAGCGCCTGCCGAGACCACTCCGGTCAGGTTCTTCACGAGGTCGACAGCGTGGCTGGTGCCAGCGAGATCCGTGGCGAGCCTGGTGACGGCGGGAAGGTCCAGCGCCATCGCCACGCCCGCGGTGGTCACGGCCATCCACAGCCCGCGCTGGTCCGCGGTGCGTAGAGACGGCGCCGCGCGAAGGAGCACGGCGAGGCAGAGGCAGACGCAGCTGGGGTACGTGAGCCACGTGCCAAACGCGGTCAGGTGCGAGGTCAGCACGCGGAGTCCTCGACCCCGAGGGCCGCACTCAGACTGGCGAGCGGGCCGTGTCGTTCCTGTCGCGGCGGCTGGTCCGCCCCGGTGCGCAGGAGACTCGCGAGCAGCTCGGCTTCGCGCTCTTGGCGGGTGGAGTAGTTGGTGCGCCCGAGGATGCGTCCTATCATGCGCGGATCGAGATCCGGCAGGACCGCGCCCAGGGCGTCACCGTCGCCCACTTCCCCCGCCACCGGATGGTGGTCGAAGAGCATGTGACCGAACTCGTGGAGCACGATGTGTTCCTGATGGAGCGCGGAAGTGTGCTGTTCGTAGAAGATGTGGTCATCGGCGGTCGTGGCGAGCCAAAGGCCGCAGGCGCCGACCGTTGCGGCTTCGAGCGGTAACGCATGGAGGTACAGCGGTCTTCCACGCTGCGCCGCGACGTGGTCGCGGAAGCTCGCGATCGAGAACGGCTGGGGGAGCCGGATCTGTTCGGCGAGCTTCCGACACCGCCGATGCAAGGTGAGGGGGCGCAGCAACTGCCGCTCCTTGGTATCGGGTTCGACGGCGGCCCGCGTCACGTGGCCGCCGTTTCTCCGTCGGCCCCGGCGTCCGTGCCCGATCCCTGGTGGCCGCCCTCGGGGAGGTTCTGAACCTTCCTCGTCTCGTTCACGATGGTCAGTAGGGAGTCGAGACTCGCGGGCGAGAGCCCCGAGGCCCGCATCGCCAGACTGCGTACCTTGGCATCTCTCAGGGCGGTGGCGAGCGCCAGCTGAGCCTTGACTCGCTGCGACACCTCCTCGTTGAGGAAGTACTCGGGAGGTACCCCGAAGAACTGGGCAAGGACGTCGAGTTGTTCGAGGGTAATGTTCCGCTTCTTGCCCGTGGCGAGTTCCCACAAGTACGTCCCGGAGATGGAGCCACCGGTCGCGGCGCTGATCTCCCGGGCGAGGCGGGCGTATCCCGGCCGCTGTTGTTCATCGGGGTAGAGGGCGTGGATCAGTTCGTTGAGCCGTTGATCGAACTTCCGCAGTAGCGGACGCACCCCGTCGTGGTGTGCCGGTTCCCCACCCATGCGACCTCTTCCTCCCGAAGACACAGGCCATGTGTATCCCTGTTCGCTGGAGCGGACAAGATTGATCTCGGACACGTGTGGAGGCGGACAAGTGTGTCCGCCTCAGCGGACATGTTGACGATTCATCGTACGCTGACCTAGCGTCATATTCCGGCTACGTTCAGCGCCCGACGGGGCGTCGCTCATCCTTCGAAAGGATCGCGATCGCATGGTGCAGCCGCGTGACACGCAGGACCACTGGGTGAACCAGTCGAGTGCCACTCGTCTGAGGCCGGCGTCCCCACCGGACGCCACGGCCATGACGAGAACCGGCCTTCGGCACGGCAGTTGACACCTCTGCATACCTGCATCGCGCGCTGACCCACAGCCGCTTTCCCGGCCCTGCTTCCCTGCCCCCGACCCCCACTTGTGATCCCTGCGCGCCCCGGTGCGGTGATTCCTGTCTCCGCGCCGCCGCTGTGCGTTGGCGCGCCGCTCCGTCGTGCTCGGGGCGGCGGACTCACCCACCATTCCTGTCATGGATGACGTGCATTCCTGGAGGCATTGATGTCCGCAGTATCGGATGAACGACAGGCGTCGACCTTCGAAATCGACGTACGCACCCTGCTGCCGGCTGACTCGCCACGTTTCGCGCTCGACCAGGCACACGTACGGGCACTCGCGGAGAGCGAGGTGGAGTTTCCGCCGATCCTGGTGCACCGGGCGACCCTGCGCGTAGTCGACGGCATGCACCGGGTAAGGGCCACGGAGCTGCGCAACCGGCACACCATCCGCGCACACTGGTTCGAGGGAGACGAGCACGCGGCCTTCCTGCTCGCCGTGGAGTCCAACACACGGCACGGCCTTCCGCTCTCGAGCGACGAGCGGAAGTGGGCCGCGTTACGGATACTACGCACGCACCCCCACTGGTCCGACCGCAGCATCGCCGAGAGGGCCGGCTGGAATGCCACCGGCGTGGGCGCGCTGCGCAGGGACATCGCTGACCCGGGCGCGCGCCCGGACGCGCGTGTCGGCCGTGACGGCCGGGTCCGTCCGTCCACCACGGCGGAGGGACGCCGGGTAGCCGCCGAGGTGATACGAGAGAACCCGGCAGCCTCGCTGCGGGAGATCGCCAAGCGGGCCGGGATCTCCGTGGGGACCGTCCGTGACGTGCGCTACCGGCTGGCCCAGGGGCGGCCGGCGGTTCCGGACAGTCGCGGGTCCGACGGTCCAGCGGGCCCAGCCGCTTCCACCGCCGCCATGGCGATCGCACCGGACGAAGACCGTCCGGGTAGTGGAGCCGCGCCCGATCTCGCTCGCCGCATCACCCTCTTCGACGGTCTCCGCAACGACCCCTCGCTGCGGCTCAGTGAGAGCGGACGGCTTGTCCTGCACCGACTGCACACACAGCTCCGGACGACCGAGGAATGGAAGCGCCTCGCCCCCACCATCCCCCTGCACGGACGGAGCGCGGTGGCCGACATCCTGTCCGCCTGCGCCGACGACCTCAAGGGAATGGCTCAGGAACTGCGTTGCGAGGACTCCCTGACCGGTTAGCGCCGCCCGTACGCGGTGTTGGAGCCAGCCTCCCGCTGGACGTAGGTCATGCCTCCCTGGTCGGAGGCCGTGACCCTGTGGGCGACGGCGGTGACGACGAGCCGGCGGCCGACCCGCCACCGCCCGTGAAGGGTGTGGAGCGGTCGCCCTTCGTCGTCGTGTCCGGTCCGCAGGAGACGAGCGCGGAAGGTCTGCCGATACGGGTCCAGGATCAGCTCCGCCTCGCGGAAGTCCAGCCAGGTCCCGGTCAGGGGGAACCATGCCTTGTACACGGACTCCTTCGCACTGAAGAACAGCCGGTCCCAGTGGAGCGTGGGACGAGTGTGGCGCAGTGCCGCCAGGTGGCTGCGCTCGGCCGGTGACGCGATCCGACGGAGAAGACCCGGCGGCAGTGGCGCGTGGGGCTCGGCGTCGATTCCCAGGGCGGCGACGTCGATCCTCCGGGACACTGCGGCAGCACGATAGCCATCGCAGTGCGTCATCGAACCCACCACGCCCTCCGGCCAGGTCGGGGCACCTCTCTCGCCCGGGACCATCGGTCCGGCCGGCCGTCCGAGGCAGGTCAGGGCGACCCGCGCGCAGTGCCGCACGGTGGCGAACTCCCGGCGTCGGCGGTCCTCCGCTCGGCTCAGCACAGCCTCCTCCTCCGGAAAGATCCAGGCGTCCGGTACGTCGCCGAACTCCTCGGCGGTCAGGGCCGCTTCCGGTACCAGCCCGGTCAGGAGCGTGGGCATCATCGCTTCGCCTCCGTCGGCTTCCCGTCCACAGGCCGGGCGGGCTCGGTGCGACATGCCGCCGCCTGCCATTCCGCGGCCAGTTCTCGCAGATCCGCGTCGACCATCTGGCGTGGGTAGGCCCAGCGCAGCAGGGGCGCGGTCATGGCGGTGGTGACGAGGGCCATGACCACCATGAGTGAGTACAGATCCGTGTCGAGCAACTCCAGTCGTAGTCCCACGCCGAGGATGATGAGTTCGGTGAGACCGCGGGTGTTCATGAGGATGCCCAGTGTCGTCGCCGACCGCCCGGGTCGGCCCGCGACCCGCGCTCCGACGTAACCGCCGCCGAACTTGCCGCCGATCGCGACGAGGAGGATCAGACCCAGCTCGCCGAGTCCGTCCCCGTCCACCGTGCTCAGGTCGACCTTCAGCCCGGCCACCGTGAAGTACGCGGGCAGCAACATCCAGGTGATCGTCTCGAACCGGTCGACGACCGCCGCGCGCAGCCGCTCCGTGCCGTCGCGCGGCACGATCGCGCCGGCGAGGAATGCCCCGAAGATGAAGTGCAGCCCGAACCATTCGCTCAGTGCGCCGGAAACCAGTAGCACCACCGTCAGCACACATAGGGGTGCGGTACCCGGCCCAGGCTCCCCGTCATCCGCTCCGTGCGGCTCGCGGGTGGCCAGGAACCTGCCGAGGAGCGGCCGTACCACCGCGATCATGACCACCGCGTACGGCAGGACCAGCAACACCTGCCACGAACTCTGGCTCCCCGTGAAGGTGAGGACGGCCGCCAGCAACAGCCAAGCGACGACGTCCCCGACGGCCGCGCTTGCCATGGCCAGCGCACCGACCCTCGTGTGCTGGATGCCGCGGTCGGTGAGGATGCGGGCCAGGACCGGGAAGGCCGTGATGGACATGGCCGCGCCTATGAACAGCACGAAGCCGAGTTGGTCGCCGACCGCATGATCGTTCCACAGCCACATCGCCAGCACCACGCCGAGTCCGAACGAGCAGACGATCGAGCCCACGGACACTCCCAGCGCAGCACGTTTGTTCCCGCGCAGCAGCCGGCTGTCGAGCTCGAGCCCGACGAGGAACATGAACAGCGCGACGCCCAGGTTGCCAAGCGTGCTGAGCATCGGCCGGACGTCCGAGGGGAGGACGGCGTCTGAAAGAGCGCCGTGGAACAGCGTCGGGCCGAGCAGGATGCCGGCGAGGATCTCCCCGAGGACGGCCGGCTGGCCGCACCGCTGGGCGAGGCGCCCGAGCACATGCGCGAGCAAGAGGATCAACGCCAGACCGACCATGATCATGGCTGTTTGATGGGTCGTCATGAACACTCTTTCCGTACAGGGCGATGGGCGCGAGACGATCCGCCGTACCGGTCGGAGACAGCGGAGGGGGCGGGTGGCAGGAGCTGTCGAATCCGTTAGACACGGTGATCTGGGCGTTGCTATGTTGAGAGGCATGTCGAGTCCTGAGGCGGAAAGAAGCGGGCCACCGGTGATCCGGTGGCTGATCGCGTAAACCTCTGACGACCCTGCTTTCTCCGGCCCCGTCGCCGAGCAGGACGTCGTGCATCCGCCACGGATCAACCGCATCGCGGGATCACGCCCGGAACTCTCTCCGGGGCGTCTCCCATGCGACCGCATGACCGCCCCGTCCATGCGTCGCGTCCCCTCTTTCTGCGATGTAGTTGGAGCATCTTCATGCCATTTGCCATCTACGTTCTCGGGCTGGCCGTATTCGCCCAGGGAACGTCGGAGTTCATGCTGTCCGGGCTGGTGGAGGACATGGCCACCGACTTCGGTGTGTCCCTCCCCGCCGTCGGTTCGCTCACCTCGGCCTTCGCCGTCGGCATGATCGTCGGCGCACCGCTGGTCGCGATGCTGAGCCTGCGATGGCCGCGACGCCGAGCCCTGCTCACCTTCCTCATCACCTTCCTCCTGGCCCACGTCGTAGGCGCCCTCACCCACAGCTTCGAGGTCCTCTTCGTCACGCGAGTGATCGCCGCACTGGCCAACGCGGGCTTCCTCGCTGTCGGCCTCGCGACCGCGGCGAGCATGGCAGGACCGCAGGCCAAGGGCCGTGCGACATCGGTGCTCCTGAGCGGTGTCACCCTCGCCCTGATCGCAGGTGTCCCCCTCGGCGCCGTACTGGGCGAGGTCTGGGGCTGGCGCTCGACCTTCTGGGGTGTCGCGATCGTCTGCACGCCGGCGGTCTTCGCGGTGCTTCGGTCTGTACCGGCGACGCCCGTAGACCCTGCGGCGCCCAGCGTCCGCCACGAGCTGCGGGCGTTCCGGACGCCCCGGGTGATCATGACACTCGTGCTCGGGGCGCTGGTCAACGGAGCGACGTTCTGCTCGTTCACGTACCTCACACCTGTCATCACCAACGTGACGGACCTGAGCTCCGGGTGGGTGCCTGCCACTCTGGCGCTGTTCGGAATCGGGGCCTTCGTCGGGGTCAACGTGGGCGGCCGACTCGCGGACAGCCGTCCTGGCCAGGTGCTGGCGGTCGGTGGTGCGGCGCTTCTGGTGGGCTGGCTGCTCTTCGCCCTCACGGCCGCGAACCCCGCCGTGGCGCTGATCCTCGCCTTCGTCCAGGGGACATTGTCGTTCTGCGTGGGTTCCACGTTGATCGCGCAGGCCCTCTACACGGCCTCGGCCGCCCCCACGCTGGCCGGCGGCTTCGCCACCGCCGCGATGAACGTCGGCGCCGCTGCCGGACCCGCCCTGGGCGGCCTCGCCCTGGGCGCCGACTTCGGTTACCGCTCGCCACTGGTGGTGAGTGCCGTGCTCGTCGCCATCACCTTGGTCCTGGCGGGGGCTGCCCGGGCCATCGGCATCACCGGTGGCAAGGGTGACCCCGGCGGCGCCCAGAACCGTCCGGCCGAGCGTCCTCTGGAGGCCCGTTCCTGACCGCCGCCCCCGTGTTCCGGTGGCCCGTCCTCCTTGTGAGGATGGGCCACCGGCCGTATCCGTGGGGGGACTACGGGAGATGCATCAGAGCAGGGAGAGGAAATGGGAGACCATCTCCGCCGACTGCTCGGGGTTCAGACGCGGGTCGCACGTGGACCGGTAGTTCGTGAACCGAGGCGGCTCGTCCCGCTCTGACACGCACTCGGTGACCGGGTCCGGGGTCAGCTCCAGGTGGAGGCCCGCCGGCCACTGCCCGTGCGCCCGCAACGCTCGGGTGAAGACCGCAATCTCGGCACGCATCGGCTCGATCAACCGGGTCTTCTGGCCGGACAGCTTCAGCCCGTTGCCGTGCATGGGGTCGCAGAGCCAGACGACCGGCGCGCCGTGGCGGGTGACCGCTTCGACCACCGGCGGCAGGAGCCGGTCCACGTCCTTCGCGCCGAAGCGCACGATGAACGTCAGCCGTCCCGCAACGCCCTCCGGGTTCAACAACCGGCTCAGGGTGACCGCATCCTCCGGCGACACCGACGGCCCCAGCTTGACGCCGATCGGGTTGTGCACGGCCTGGGCGAGGGCGACGTGGGCGCCATCGTCCCGGCGCGTCCGCTCGCCGATCCATCCGAAGTGGGCCGAACCACTGTACGTACCGTGCACACCCCTTCGTACCAGCGGCCGTTCGTAGGGCAGGAGAAGCAACTCGTGTGAGGTGTAGACCCGTTCCAGGACAGGCCGCCCAGACCAGGAGTGCCGGATCTCGTCGAGGACGAACCGCGAGCACGTGTACGCGGTGAGCAGCCGGCGGGGGTCCGGGTTCCTGGCCGACGGTTCGAACTCGGGCTTGTTCACGGCGTCGCCGCAGTAGCTGGGCATCTTCCGTCGCGAGCCCGAGTCCTCCGTCTCGAAAGGCGAGGAGCGTGGCTTTCCGTACTGGCCGGCGATACGGCCGACGGCCACTGCGGGCAGCCCGCTGCCGGCACGCATGATCGCGGCGATGCCCTGGAGGTTGTCCACCTTCTGGCGGACCAGGTCGGGTACGGCCTCGTGGAAGCGTTCGGCGCAGTCACCGCCCTGGATGAGGAGCGCCGACCCGCGGGCGACCAGGTCCATCCCGTTCATCAGGTCGATGACCTCGTTCTCGGTGGTGAGCACGGGGAGCCGTGCCAGCTCCCGTTCCACTTCGTCGAGGGCTTCCGGGTCCGGCCAGTAGGGCTGTTGCGCCGCCGCCCGCCCGGTCAGGGACGCGAGCGTCGTGGTCGCGTGCATCGTGGTCTCCTCCGCCCTCCACGGAAACGTGCCGGCAGGGCTGTAGTGGGTGTCGTGCGGGGTGGTCCGGAGGGAGGGTTTCAACGCAGGTCCGCGGAGGGCTGGTTCGCCCGACTCATCACCAGGTCCTCGACGCGGCACATCTCCGTGATGATCGCGTCGTAGAGGTTCACCAGGAACGTCTCGTCGAGGCCGTGGGTGGCCGCATAGCGGGCAGCCCTCTCCTTGACCAGGTTGACCCGTCCGGGCTGCATCATCGGGACACCATGCCGGGACTTGTACCGTGCGATGCGGACGCCGCAGTCGATGCGGCGGCGCAGTGTGTCCAGGAGCGTCCCATCGAGAGTGTCGAGTTCCGTGCGCAGCCGGTGCAACTCGTCCTGCTCGGTCATCGGTCCGTCTCACCTTCGTCGTCGGTGCGGTGGTTGGTGCGGAACAGCTCCCGGCAGTGGTCCTGGTGCGCCGCGAGCTCGGGTCCCATGAGCCGACTCAGCTCCTCGAAGACGCCGTCCAGGCCTGTGGCTCCCTGGTGTCCGGCGTCGTCTTCGTCGCCGAGGTCGTGGTCGTCGCCGACGAGTGAGGCAAAGGAGCGCAGCGCGTCAGCGAGCGCCCGACGCGCGGACGCGGCCCGGGGATTGGACCACTGGATCTCGCCGTACACCTCGGGGCGGCCGCCGAGTACGCGGGCCAGTAGGGCGAGCAGAACCTGATGGGGTGGCGGTGCCGTCGCCGTGAGCGTGCGAAGGTCCACGCCCAGTTGGGCGAGGGCGAGCCCGAAGGAGACGATCACCGCATGTGTCAGGGCCTGGGTGGCCGCGGTCGTCCGGTCGTGTTCCTCCGCCGAGAGCCGTACGGGTCTTCCACCGGCACGTTCGATGAGCCGAAGCAGGGCGGCGACGCCGCATCCGTCCCTCGTGACCACGGCGGCAACGGGCCGACCGGCCATGCCGGCGGCCGGGGCGAACATCGGGTTGAGACCAACGTGCTCGACACCGGGGGCGTGGGCCGCGAGTTGCGCGGCCATGCCCGTCCTGACGGAGAGGGTGTCGGCGAGCAGCGCGCCCGGTCGCATGAGCCGAGTCACGGGAGCCACAGCCTTGAGGGCCACCGCCTCATGGACGGCGAGCAGGACGAGATCCGCGCGGCCCAGGGCAGCCGCCAGCTCGGGCCCCGGTGCTGTGATGTCGGCCACCAGGCAGACGTCCCGCTCCTTCGGAGGCGGTGCGACGTCGACGACAAGGGTTCGGCTGCCCGCCTCCCGCAGCAGGCCGGTGAACATGCCTCCCACCGCTCCGCTCCCGCCGACGACGACGCTCCGGGCGAAGCCGTTCATCGCGCGCCCGCCACGGCGGTGCCGTCGAGGGCGGAGACCATGGCACGTGCCTTCACCACGGTCTCCGTGAACTCCTCCTCCTGGTCGGAGAGGGACACGATCGCCCCGCCGACGCCGAACTCCGCCTGGCCGGCAGCCAGCACGATGGTGCGGATGACGATGCTGAGGTCGGCGGCACCGCTGAGGGAGAACCAGCCGAGCGCGCCGGAGTAGACGCCTCGGGGGCCTTCCTCCAGCCGGTCGATGATCTCCATCGTGCGTTTCTTGGGCGCACCGGTCATGGAGCCGCCGGGGAAGGCCGCACGCACACAGGCGGCGGTGCTCGTGCCCGGCCGCAGCCGCCCCCGGATCGTCGACACCAGCTGGTGCACGGGCGCGTAGGTCTCCACCTCGAAGAGCCGGGGCACGTGGACGGAGCCGATCGCGCAGACGCTGTTGAGATCGTTGCGGACCAGGTCGACGATCATCAGGTTCTCGGCCCGGTCCTTCTCGCGACTGGCCAGGTCGGCCCGGAGCCGCTCGTCCTCCTCCGCCGTGCCTCCCCGAGGACGGGTCCCCTTGATGGGCTTGGACTCGACACCGCCGTCTGCTTCGATCGTGAGGAACCGCTCGGGCGAGGCGCTGAGCACCGACAGCTCAGGGAACTCGAGCAGGGCGCCGTAGGGGACGGGGCTGATCGAGCGCAGTGCGGAGTAGAGCGGCAGGGCAGTTGCCTCCGTCGGCGCCGTGACCATGTTCGTCAGGCAGATCTCGTACGACTCGCCGTTGCGGATCTCCTTCAGGCACTCGTCGATGCGCTTGAGGTACGCGTCCTTGTCGTGGCGTGCCCGGGCCACGGGGCCGAAGCCGGCTGCCGCCTCGGGAGCGCCGAAGACCATGCCCGGGGTTTGCTCCGCCGGGGCGCGGACGGCCAGACCGGTGAGGGTCTCGGCCGTCTCCCGCAGCCAGGCGCGTGCCCCGTCGTCCTGACCGCGGCGGTCGAGAGCGAGCAAGTAGCAGCAGCTGTCCTGATGGTCGAGCGCGATCAAGCGGTCGGCGAAGAGAAACGCGGCGTCGGGGTGCGGCGACCGGTGCGCGGGCTCGCCACTCGTCTCGGCCTTCAGCTCGTAACCGAGATAGCCGACGTAGCCGAGGTTGAACTCGAAGGGCAGGTCGGGGACGGCGGGTACGCGCCGGCGGTCGAGCTGCTCCTCCAGGTACGTGAAGAAGGGCTGCGGCGTCTGCGTCGTCCTGCCGTCGGATCCGCGGACGGAGACGACACCGTCGGCGACCCGATAGGTGACGTACTCGGCGAGGGGGCCGCGGTCGTCGCCGAGGAAGGAGAAGCGCGAGGCACCTTCGAGGACGGCGCTGCTGTCCAGCCAGAACGTGGCGCCGTCGACAGACAGGCAGGCCTGGCGTACCTCCTCGGGGTCCGGCAGCACGTCGACGCGGCGCACGCGGACCTCGTACGGGGAGGCCGTGGCGTGCCGCCGGGCCCGGTGGTGGGCGAGGGCGAGGTCGCGGAAGTTGGCCATGATCTCCCGGCCGAAGTCGCTGCCGATCGACTCCGGATGGAACTGGACCCCCCACAGGGGCTTCTCGCGGTGTCGCAGCCCCATGACGACGCCGTCGTCGCTCCAGGCCAGGGACTCCAGCTCGTCGGGGAGATCGGTGGCGGCGAGGGAGTGGTAGCGCACGGCGGTGAACGGCGAGGGGAGACCTCTGAAGACGTCCTCGCCGGTGTGCCGCACCTCGGAGACCCGGCCGTGCATCGGTTCCGGGGCGAGGCCGACGGTTCCGCCGAAGAGCTGGGCGATGCCCTGGTGGCCGAGGCAGACGCCGAGGACGGGCAGACCGCTCTCGGTGATCGCCTGCCGACTGATCCCGAAATCCCTCGCCCGGTCCGGGCTGCCGGGCCCCGGTGACACGACGATCGCGTCGAAGTCCTCGACGGGCAGCTGCGACCAGTCGGCGTCGTTGGGCACGACGACGGGGGGCTGACCGGTTGCCTCACCGATGTACTGGAACAGGTTGTAGGAGAAGGAGTCGTAGTTGTCGATCAGCAGCGTGCGCATGATGGGGCACCTTGTCTCGAAGGGCTCGCGAAGTGGGAGGGCTGGAGGACGGGAAGCGGTGCCCCGGGCGCCGCGACCGTGGGGGGCGTCGCTCAGAGGCGCAGCGTCCGGCGGAGGTGCAGCCGTTCGGCGGTGCCGCCCTTGTCCCGGACGTGCCGCACCAACAGGTCACTGTCGACGATGGCCGGATGGCTCTCGTCGTAGTCGATGGCCATCACGACGCCCATCCAGGGTTCGAGGCCCATCGCGTACACGTAGACCTCTTCGGGCTCCAGAGCGTCGACGATCTCCCTCGCCTGAGGGAAGTTGGAGCCGTTGAGCCGCCGGCTCTGGTCGGTCCTGCGGTCCAACGGCTCGCCGTAGAGCGGACCATAGATCCAGCTCGCGGCGGCGCCCATGCTCTCCATGCCGATGAAGACGGTGTCGACCGACCCGATCACCTCGGCCACCTTCGTGTACATCGTCGGCGAGATGTTGGTGGAGTCGGCGGCGAACAGCATCGAACGCTCCCCGAACCGGAGCAGCCAGCCGGTCTTGCTGCGGATCCGCAGATCGCCGTGTTCCCCCAGGAAGGGCAGGGCGACGACCTCGGCGGAGCCGCAGTGCAGCGTCTCCAGGTCGTCGACCTCGACGACGTCGGTGAAGCCCAGTCGGCGCAGGATGCCGCCGAGTCCTGGGTCCACCAGACTGGCGTTGGTGGACTTGGGGACCAGGACCCTGCCGACCCGGTGCCGGATCCGCAGGAGGGTCTCGAACAGCATGTGGTCCTGGTGGTTGTGCGTGATGAGCAGGTGGTCGATGCGCTCCGGCAGATCGGCGAAGGTGAACCGGTTCTCCGCCCCGCCGGGGTAGCCGCCGTAGCTCAGCACCGGGTCCACCAGGAAGGTCGTGCCTCGGTGGCGGGCGAAGACGCAGGCATGGCCCACGTATTCGAGGACGTCGTCGCCGGCCGGCGGAGCGGCGGATTCCGCGGCGGGCGGCGGGGTGGGCTCGAAGTACGAGGCGAACCGGGCAGCCCGCTCGCCTCGCAGCCCGAATTCCGCCGCCAGGTCGTCGAGTTCGGCTCCGCTCAGGCCGCCGCGGAAGACCGTGTCGAGCAGGGGGGAGTTCAGGGGAACGTCGACCAGCAGCTGTTCCGGGCCGTACTCCAGCATCGGCGTCGTGAGGGCGAACTCGCGCGCGTCCTGCGTGACGGGACGGAAACGCACCTGCTGCCACGACTCGTCGTAGTACTCCGACGCGTACATCAGAGGTTCGATGAAGCGGTAGTCGGCCGTGCGGTTGTCCCTGCCGTAGAACACCTCCACCCGTCCGGCCAGGGCTTGCGGCAGCTCCTGGTAGACGGGGTCGAGGCATCCGCCGTGGTGGCGCGGCAGGATGTCCTCCTCCAACCGCCGGATCGCCTCGAAGAGTTCGTCCAACCGGGCCCGTCGGGGAGCCGTGTCCCGGTACCAGGCCTCGATGGCGTCGCGGTGCTCGTGGGCGTGGATCCAGGGGCCGCCGTGCATCCGACGCTGCCGGACGGCCGCCGCGTGGACCTGCGGGTCGTCGAGGTAACTCTCGACGATGCGGGTGAACCGGTTGCGGACGAAGCGGGCAAGGCACTGCGGCGGCAACAGGTACGACCAGCCGTACCAGCCGGCGATGACCGGCTCGACCGCGATGTCCTGACGTAACGAATAGCGCATGGGGGCAACGGCTCCGTTCCTGCTAGCGCGACGACGACACGTGGGTGGCGCCCTTCTGGGCCTCCGTGACGGTCCCCGTCCCGTCCCCGGTCCGGGCGTCCGGCGGTGTGCCGAGCAGCCGGCCGAGGATGTCGTGGTCGACCTCCCGGCAGGAGGAAGGCCAGCCCGGACCGCTCAGTGCGGCCTGCATGGCGGCCAGCAGCGGTGCGGGGACGTCTCCGCCGTCCCGCACTCGTTCGAACCATTCGGCGGGCGGCAGGACGTCCGACTCCGTGAGCCCGGTGTGGTGCAGCAGCTCGTCGAGAGCGTACGTGCGGTGGACCACGACCGCCGACCGGGAGTCCGAACCCCGGGATCGGCCGCGGGCCGGGCCCGGGCTCGCGGCCAGGTCCCCGAGAACGGTCTCGGTCAGGGGGCCGACGTCGCAGACCGGCACGTAGCCGCTGAGCCGGGGCATCGCGTGCACCCGGCGCGCGGTCTCGATCAGAGCGGTGAACCAGTCATCCTTGAGGTAGCCGTGGTCCTCGGGCCGGTGCCCGTAGACCAGACCGGGCCGGTAGTGGGAGACCGCACATCCAAGGACGGCGAGGGTGTTCACGTACTCCTCGCTGATCAGTTTCGACCGCGAGTAGGGGTCACCCACGGCCATGAGGGTCTCGGCCGACAGGGGGAGGAAGTCCGCCCCGGCTGAGGCGGCCGAGAGGAAGACGAAGGAGCGGGCTCCTAGAGCCGCCGCGCCGCGGACGACCAGCGCCGTGTTGCGTACGCTGGCGCTCATGTGGCTTTCCAGCGGCAGAAGGTGGTTGACCTGGTAGCCGCAGTGCACCACCGCGTCGAGGACGGGTCCGCGCCGCCGTTCGACCCACCGTTCCAGTTCTTCGTAGGAGATCGCCTGCACCTGGGCGTAGTCGGCGGCCTCCCGCCCGAACCGGGTGCGGTGCTCGGTCAGCACCCGGTCGGGATCGCCGGTGCTGACGACCAGGACGGGGCGACCGGCGCGGAGCAGCCGGTCCAGAACGTGTCCTCCGATGAAACCCGACGCGCCGGTGAGGAGCACGACCCGGTCGCCGGCCTCGGCCCACGGCACCGGCTCGTGTTGGGTGTCGTGGAGTAGTACCGGAAGCTCAGCTCGCAGGGCGTCCAGCTCGGACTCCACCCGGCGCAGCAGTGTCTCGACCGCGGACTCGGCCGGGGCGACGGCCTCTCCGCGCACGTGGCGCAGAAAGGCGGACGGAGCGAAGTCGTATTCCATCGCGGCGAACGCGGCCTCGACGGCCTCCTCGCCATACGTCTCGGAGAGTTTGACCTGCACCTGGATCATGGCGAGGGAACTGCCGCCGGCGTCGAAGATCGACGTGTCCGGGCCGATCTCCTGCCCCAGGACGGTGGTCACGACGTCGAGCACCTGCCGCAGCTCCGCCGCGTCCCCGTCCAGTGTGTCGACCGTGGGCGTGAGCTGCTCCCGCACGACGTTCCGGTCCACCTTCCCGGCGGAGGTCAGGGGGAGCGCGTCGACCAGCACCACCCGGTCGGGCGCCTCCCAGACGGGCACCAGGTCCCTGATCCGGCCCATCAACGACTCCTCGGTGGTGTCACCGTCGACGGTCGTGACCAGCAGGATCGTGTCGCCCTGCCGTACGAGCGCCACGGCCCGGTCCAGGTGGTGGGCGAGCGTGGACTCGACGTGGGCGAGGTTCACCCGGTGGCCGAGGCGTTTGATCTGCTCGTCCGTCCGTCCGACGTACGCGAGGTGACCGTCGTCGGAGAGGGTCACGACGTCCCCGGTGGCGTAGGCGGGGGAGCCGTCGACCGTGGCGAACGCCTTGCTCTCGGCCGGGCTCCCGCCGGCGTAGCCGAGTGCCACGCCGTCGCCCACGATGACCAGTTCGCCGGTGCCCGTCGTGGCGTGCTCGCCGGTCTCGGGGTCGCGGACGAAGGCGCGGAAGCCGTCGAGAGGGGTGCCGATGGTCGGGGTGAACTCCGTCAGCTCGGCGAGGGAGAAACAGACGGTGGCCTCCGTCGGGCCGTACGCGTTGAACACGCGGCTGTACCGGGCCGCTTTGTGGTACTGGCTCTCGCTCAGGGCCTCGCCGCAGAACTCCACCTTGCGGATGCGGCGGCGCGCCGCCTCGTCGAGCCGGGCGTAGACGGACGGCGAAAGCATGGCCAGGTCACAGCCGTGGGCGGCGAGGTGCCGTGAGACGGACCCCAGCCACGAAGCCTGGTCCCAGACCGGGACGACGAGGGTCGCCCCGGCGTACAGGGTGCCGAGGATCTCACTGATGGAGGCGTCGAACGAGAGCGACGCGAAGTGGAGGACCTCGTCGTCCGGCGTGATGTCGAGCAGGCGCCGCAAGGAGCGGCACAGGTTGAGGAGACCGCCGTGCCCGACGTCGACGAGCTTGGGGGTGCCGGTCGAACCCGAGGTGAAGATGGAGTAGGCGATGCGGGAACGGGCCGGCTCCTCAGGCACGCTCCGCGCAGGCGCAGGCGCAGGCGCAGGCGCAGGCGCAGGCTCGTTGGGGCGGCCCACGTCACCGGCGTACAGGGCGCGGACGCCGGCCTTCTCGGCTCGCTCCAGCGCCTGGCGGTCGAAGCAGAGGAGGAGTGCCGCGTCCGCGACACCGGCGAACTCCTCGAACCGGTCGGCAGGCAGGCCGGGGCTCATCGGGGTGTGAACGGCGTGGCTGCGCATCGCCGCGAGGGCCCAGACCACGGCTTCCGCCGTGTGCTCCCCGGTGACCAGGACGCGGCGGCCCGCAGGGCACTCGCGGTCGATCCGGCCGGCGAGGGCGCTCGTGACCCGGTCGAGCTCCTCGTACGTCCAGGTACGCCCTGCGGTCCGCAGCGCGGTCCGTCCGCGATGGCGCCGGAAGAGGTCAGTCAACAGGTCCGAGAGTTCCACCACTTGCTCCAATTCGCTGCTTGAGTCGGTCGAGGACTTCGGCCCCGGTTCCGGGGGAGAGGAAGCCGCGCTTGTACTGCATCCGCAACAGCGGCGGGCCCGGCCACGACCGGTCGGCGAGGAACTTGAGATCCTCGAAGACCCGCGCGCTGCGTACCGGGACCCAGCGCCATCGGTCCGGTTCCGGACGCATGAACGTGGTGTCGGAGACGACGACGCGGGGCATCCGGCCGCTGGTGAACGCCCGTGCGAAAGCATCGAGGTCGGACATCGTGAACCGGCCCAGCGACTCCTGGGCCTGGCGGGTGTCCGCGAAGTACTCGGGGGTGTACTCGGCGGCGGACGCGGCCCGCAGGACGAGCGGCTTGATCTCGACGAAGTAGCCGCCCTTCGTCGCGAACTCCCAGCGGGAGAAGGGGTACTGAAGGACCAGGCCGCCGCCGAGGGCGGGGAGCAGGGCGGCGGTGACGGCGCTGAGCAGTTCATCGAAGGTGACACCCTCGCGGAGCGGGAGCCAGTCCTCCGCCGACGCGGAGATCGTCGGGATCCCCTTGCGGCCCGGTGCGGGCAGGTCGCCGAGAGCCCGGGTGACCTCCGCGGGGTCGGCGGCCGGCAGGGCGGCGTACTGCTCCAGGGCCCGCTCGTGGTGGCGGTAACGGGCGCCGATCCGGCCCGCCGGGGTCTCGCCGCACAGATAGGCCCTGATGTGCCGGAGCAGGCTGACCACATCGGTCAGATCGACGATCAGATGACTGAACTTGACGAAGACGACGTACTCGCCGTTCGTGTGCGGCCAGCACGCGAGGTGCACTGCCTCGTCGAGCCGCAGCGGGTGGCTGTTGTGGTAGGCGGTGACCAGATCCGCCAGCGTGTCCGCGCCGCCCTCGACCAGTTCCGGCTGCGGGGCGAGGGTGACGACCACGTCCTCCTCCGCCACGTCGACCAGGTGCGCCAGGGCCCGGGGCAGCCCGAGCCGGCCCACGAACTCCCGCCACCCGTCGCGGTCCTCGACCCGCCAGGGCTCGACGGCGCCGACGAAGGCCGTGCAGGGGTTGACGTCGCAGTCCATACCGAGATCGGCGAGGAAGCTGTAGATGTCGCGCACTGCGATGGCGGCGGGGCGCAGGCCGGTGCGCGCCGCAGTCCCATGAGGGCCGGTCACCGGGCCACCGTCGTGCCCCAGGCGAACTCGACCTGGTCGAGGACGTCCATCTCCGTCAGGAGGGTGTGGATCCCCGAATGGTCCTGGACGAGGTGGGTGCCGCCCTGCGCCTCGCGTACCTCGGCGGCGGCCTTCTCCCAGTCCGGTACGCCTTCGAACGCGACGATCGTCTCCCAGGTCGTGAAGTCGGGGGCGACGAAGGCCTCCAGACCCGCCACGACCTTCTCCAGGAGAAAACGGCGCCGATCGGCCGGGAGCGCCTCGTACACCTGCTTCATCATCTCGCCGGAGATCGAGGCATGGCAGTACTCGTCGCGGTTGTGCAGCTTCACCGTGGTGGAGTTGACGACCTGGATCTGCTGGTCGTCGGCGAGGAGGTCGAGGTACGCGTTGATGGAGATCTCGGCGACCGTCGCGAAACCCAGCGTGGTGAGGCTGCGCTGCCACGGTTCCTCACACCGGTCCAGATGTGCCTGGTGGATCGTGGTGATGTGCGAGTCCGGCAGCACTCGGTCGGAGAAGTCGCTCCGACGCATCCGCCGCGTCACCGCGCTGCCGTTGATGTGCATGAGCGTGTGGTACTGCTCGTCCACCATGGCCTGCGCGACGGCGAGCTCCAGCTGCTGGCCGCCGAGACCGGGGTACGCGCCGCCGATGACCAGTTCGAAGGCCGGGTTGGCGATCCGCTGCTCGACCAGGACCGTGTTCCGGTTGTACGCCACCCAGCCCCAGCTGAGCAGACGGGAGTGGGTCTCGTCGGAGAGGCGATCCCAGATCGGGTGCGACCGGAAAGGGACCATGTCCTCGCGGAAGTCCGGGCGACCGGGATCGAAAAGGGCGTAGACGTCAGGCTCCTCGCGCTTCACGGCCGCCCGCCGGTGCCAGTTCCCGACGAGCCGGTTGATGACCGCGTTCTCGGCGGGGTCGCCCGGGTCGAATGCCGGTAGTCCGCCGACCTGGACGTACCTGTCATCGTGCCCGGCCGCGCCGGATTTCTCGTCCGTGTGGTCACGCATGGCCCACCCCTTCCTTCGCTCCGCTTTGCGAACTCGGCCCTTTCCCGGGTCCGGCGTTCTCGAATTCTGTGGACATCGATCGCCGCTCGCAAGAGCGTGCAGATAACCACCCTGTGCAACTGAAGGAACGGGACAGTTGCACAGCCTGAACGCCTTGCGTGAGCTGGGCACGTATGACATAAAAATCCAGGCGTCGGCCACGTCCGGAGCATCACTGGACCGTCGATGTCAGCTGTTCTTGACTTTTGTGCTGGACGGGAGGCCTGAAGGTGACGGAGCGAATCCAAAGCGTCGTTGTGGCGGCGCTCGACGAGATCAATCTGACGCGCGAGGAGAAGATTCCCACCGATCGTGTGCTCGACTTGTGTCTGTACGGCGATTCCGGTGTCTTCGAATCGATGTACCTGGTGGCCTTTCTCTCGCTGGTCGAGGAGAACATCGAGGACGAGTTCGGCGCGGAGGTCTCGCTCACGTCCGAGAAGGCCGTGTCCCGCCGGGTGAGTCCGTTCAGCAGCGTCCGCAGGCTGGTCGGATTCATCGAGGAAGAACTGGAACTCGCCGGCGTGCGTGGTTAGCACAGGCCGTCGCTCTCATGATCCTCATGATCACCGGCACCCGGACCGGCATCGGAAAGGCCCTGGCGGAGCACTTCCTGGAGGTCGGGCATGACGTCGTCGGGTGCAGCAGAAGGCCATCGACCATCGATCACCCCCGCTACCGGCACCACGAGGCGGATCTCGCGGACCTCGGTCAGACGAAAAGAATGTTCCGGAGTGTCCGGCAGGAGTACGGAAAGCTGGACGCACTGGTCAACAATGCGGGAACCTCGTCGATGAACCACTTCTTGACGACCCCCGACGAGGTTTCCCGCAAGATATTCGACATCAATTTCTTCGCCGTGCTGAACTGTTGTAGAGAAGCGGTCAAACTGCTGCGGAAGTCGACGGAACAGACCTCCGCGATCCTGAATGTCTCGACGGTCGCGGTGCCCTGGGCCATAGAAGGACAACTCGCTTACTCGGCCAGCAAGAGCGCGGTCGAACAACTCGTCCGCGTGATGAGCAAGGAGTTGTCCACGTTCGGAATCAGGGTGAACGGGATCGGGCTTCCGCCCGTCCACACCATGCTGACGAGGACCGTACCCCGGCCCAAGATCGACACTCTGATCGCGCGCCAGGCGATATCTCGCCAGTGCACGACGGCCGACATCGTCGGACCGGTGGAGTTCCTGATCGGTCGGCAATCAGAGTTCATCACGGGCGAGACTCTCTTTCTTGGGGGTGTGCACTGAATGCGCGACGAACTGGTGCGGAGGTTCGAGGACTTCGGTACGCGTACGGCGCTCTTCGACCGCGGGACCGCCGTCACGTACGCGGAGCTCCTGAAGCGGATCCGTGACACGCGGGAACGGCTGGCACTCCACGGAGTGAAGCCCCGGGAGACCGTGGTCGTCCATGGCGACTACTCGACGGACTCGGTGGCCACCCTGTTCGCGCTCTTCCTGGACAGGAACGTCGTCGTGCCGGTGGTCACGCTCACCGACACGACGCTCGACACCCTCACCGAGCACTGCCGGCCGAGTCACCTGGTCGGGACGACCGAGGCCGGTGTCGAGATCCGGGACCTCGCGCAGCCGACGGCCGCCTCCACCGGCCAGTCCGGCGGCGCCGGTCCGGCCCAGGCCGCCGCCCCCGACGCCGCTGAGGGCGCCGGCACGGTGCACGCCCGGCTCGGCGACCCGGGCGCTGCCGGACTCGTGCTGCTGAGCAGCGGCAGCACCGGCGCACCGAAGGTCATCCTGCACAGTCTCGATGTCCTCGTCGGCGAGAAGCTCCAGAAGCGACCGCGCCGTCGGCCGAACGCCCTCAACATCCTCATGGTGCTGATGTTCGATCACATCGGAGGCATCAACTCCCTGCTCAGCACCCTCCTCGTCGGGGGCACCGCGGTCCTTCCCCGCCACCGCACCCCGGACGAGATCTGCGCGCTGATCGAGCGCCACCGGATCCTCGTCCTCCCCACGAGCCCGACCTACCTCAACCTGATCATGGTCGGCGGCTACCACCGCACGTACGACCTCAGCAGCCTGCGCCTGATCACGTACGGCACTGAGCCGATGTCCGACGAACTGCTCGACCGGGTCCACCGGACCTTCCCGGGGGTGCGGCTGCTCCAGACCTTCGGCACCAGCGAGACCGGCATCGCCACCACCACGAGCGAATCGTCGAGCAGCACGTACTTCAAGATCTCCGACGCCGGTGTGGAGTACCGGATCGTCGACGGCGAACTCCAGCTCAGAAGCCGGACTCAGTTCCTCGGCTATCTGAACTACGACGACGACTCGCTGACCGAGGACCGCTGGTTCAGGACCGGCGACCTGGTCGAGGAGGCAGCCGACGGCTACCTCCGGATCAAGGGCCGGGCCAAGGAGGTCATCAACGTCGGAGGCGAGAAACTCCTCCCGCTGGAACTCGAGTCGGTCCTCATGGGCAGTCCCCTCGTCGAGGACTGCGTCGTGTACGGGAGGCCCAACGCGATCACCGGCCAGGCGGTGTGCGTGGACATCAAGCCCAGCGGCGAGCTCACCCGCGCGGCCCTGCGAAAGCATGTGACGGAGTTCCTCGCCGGCCGGGTCGAACCGTTCAAGGTCCCTTCGAAGATCAACGTGGTCGACACGATCGCGATGTCGGACCGCCTGAAGAAGCTGCGGTCCCGGCCGGGCGCGGACGAGGAGTGAACGTCCTCCTCGCGCCCGCACCCGTGCGCCGATCCGATACGACCGCGCCCCACCCCAAGCTCTCCGCGTGCCGCACCGGCGCGCAGTCACATCAGCCCGTCCTCGTCCCAAGGAGTACGTGATGGCACAAGCGAAGGTCGCGATCATCGGCGGAGGGCCGGCCGGTAGTGTCGCGGGCCTCACCCTGCACAAGCTCGGCCACGACGTCACGATCTACGAGCGGTCCGCCTTCCCCCGCTACCGCGTCGGTGAGTCCCTCCTGCCCGGCACGATGTCGATCCTCAACCGCCTCGGTCTCCAGGAGAAGATCGACGCGCAGAACTACGTCAAGAAGCCGTCAGCGACCTTCCTCTGGGGCCAGGACCAGGCCCCCTGGACCTTCTCCTTCGCGGCTCCCAAGGTCACGCCCTGGGTCTTCGACCACGCCGTCCAGGTGAAGCGCGAAGAATTCGACCAGCTCCTCCTCGACGAGGCCCGGACCCGCGGGATAACAGTCCACGAGGAAACCCCCGTCACCGACGTGGACCTGTCCGATCCGGAGCGCGTGTCCCTGACGGTGCGCCAGGGAGGCGAAAGCATCACCGTCACGAGCGACTTCGTCATCGACGCGGGCGGCTCCGGCGGCCCCCTCGCCCGCAAGCTCGGCGTGCGCCAGTACGACGAGTTCTACCGCAACTTCGCGGTCTGGTCGTACTTCCGGCTGAAGGACCCCTTCCAGGGGGACCTGAAGGGCACCACGTACTCGATCACCTTCGAGGACGGCTGGGTCTGGATGATCCCTGTCAAGGAGGACCTGTACAGCGTCGGACTGGTCGTCGACCGCTCGAAGGCCGCCGAGGTACGCGACCAGGGCGCCGACGCCTTCTACTCGACTACCCTCGCGAAATGCGTCAAGGCCGTGGACATCCTCAACGGCGCGGAACAGGCCGACGAGGTGCGGATCGTTCAGGACTGGTCCTACGACACCGAACTGTTCTCCGCCGACCGCTTCTTTCTCTGCGGCGACGCCGCCTGCTTCACTGACCCACTGTTCTCGCAAGGCGTGCACCTGGCCTCGCAGTCGGCCGTCTCAGCCGCCGCAGCCATCGACCGCATCACCCGCCACGGCGGCGAGAAGGACGCGGTGCACGCCTGGTACAACCGCACCTACCGCGAGGCCTACGAGCAGTACCACCAGTTCCTCGCCTCCTTCTACACCTTTGCCTCGTTCACCGAGCCTGACTCCGAGTTCTGGCGCAAGCGCCGTATCACCGAGTCCGACGACGACCGTCTGAACCGGAAGAAATGGTTCGAGAGCCTGGTGGGCAACGGCCCCGAGGACTCCGGCGGGACCGTGGCCTCCTTCCGCGACCGCGCGTCCACGATGATCTCCATCGGCCGCCACCAGCGTCCCGAGCTCAGCGACGAATTCAGCGAGGCCGAGCTGAACGCGGCGCGGATCCGCTGGATCAGCGACCTCACCAAGCGGCTCAACAGCATCAGCCGCTTCCAGTGGACCGGCGGCAAGGCCGTGCTCAAGCCGCACTACCGCGTCGAGCCGATCGGCTTCCGGCTGGAGCAGCGGGAGATCCTGGCCAACGAGGACGGGCTCGACATGGCCCAGTACCCGATGGACGACGACACCCGGCAGATCTTCCAGGACCTCGCCGAGGAGGAGTTCGGCTACAAGACGCTGGTCAAGCGCCTCGGCGCTGTCGGCAGGCAGGAGCTGAGCACCCAGATCGTCCTCCGGCTGATGGAGGCGGGACTCCTCACCGGCTACGACGAGCAGGGCCACAAGGTCCTCGTCCAGGGCCGGCTCCACTTCGGAGGCGTCGGCGTCGAGTACGAGGTCTGACCGCCACCGCGCTGCCGCCGGGCAGCACTGTCCCCTCCGCCTCCGCCCTCTTCCACCGGAGCGGACGGGACGGTGCCCCGGCGGCACCCACACCCACCCTCGCGTCCCAAGGAAGCGGTCCGATGAGGCACACGAAATTGCGGGACCTGGAGGTCTCCCGGATCGGCCTGGGGGCCATGGGCATGTCCTTCGGCTACACGGGCTCCGGCTCGGACGAAGTGGGCTCCGTCCGTGCCCTGCACCGCGCCCTCGACCTTGGTGCGACTTTCCTCGACACCGCCGAGATCTACGGGCCCTACACCAACGAGCGGCTCGTCGGCCGGGCGATCGGCGGCCGTCGCAACCAGGTGGTGCTCGCCACGAAGTTCGGCTTGGTCTCCCACGCGGGCGGCGGGACGGGACGGCTCGACAGCAGCCCGGCGAACGTCCGTACCGCCGTGGAGGGTTCGCTGCGGCGGCTCGGGACCGACCACATCGACCTCTGCTACCAGCACCGCGTCGACCCCGATACCCCTATCGAGGACACCGTCGGCGCCCTTGCCGACATGGTCGCCGAGGGCAAGATTCGCCACATCGGTCTCTCCGAGGCGGGACCCGCCACGATCCGCCGCGCACACGCCGTCCATCCGATCACCGCGGTCCAGTCCGAGTATTCCCTGTGGACCCGCGACCCGGAGGAGACCGTACTGCCGGTCCTGCGGGAACTGGGCATCGGATTCGTGGCCTACTCGCCGCTCGGCCACGGCTTCCTCACCGGCACCGTCCGCTCGGCCGGGTGTTTCGACGCCTTGGACCTCCGGGCGGACAATCCCCGCTTCACTGCGGAGAACCTCCCGCGGAACCTGCACATCGTCGACGAGATCGAAGCTGTTGCCGCCGAGGCCGGCGCCACCCCGGCACAGGTCGCCCTCGCCTGGCTGCTCGCCCGGGGAGACGACGTTGTGCCGATCCCCGGCAGCCGACGGGCCGCCCGCGTCGAGGAAAACGTGGCGGCCACCGAGGTCCGGCTGAGCCGCGAGCAACTCGCCCGGCTCGACGCCCTCCCGCCCGCCACGGGCGAGCATCACACGGAGGAGCAGATGCGGATGATGGAACGCCCGTAGTGCTCGACGCGGTTTGTCCGTCGGCGTCGACCTGGCGCCGTGAGGGGCGTGCTGAGCCAGGAGGGACCTGGCATTCCTCTGGCCTGCGACAGCGGTCAGAGAGGCCTAGTCCCGAGTCACAGGGGCGGAGCTTCCGCGCGCTGGAAGGGCAATCCGCTGCGGGCGGGTTCGATGCCCTCGTCTGAGCTGGGGCGACCTCTTGGTGTGGCCGGACCATTTCTGCGTTGCGACGGATTGAGGCCGCGTTGAGGCCGCAAGGACAGGAACAGACTGACAAGGGCTGACCAACCCCAACATGGATAACCGCATCTGACCTGCGAAAACGTCAAGGATGAGCGTTGATCGGCAAGGACCGCCAAGATCCTCAAAGGACTCATAATCCGTCGGCCGTGGGTTCGAGTCCCACCCGCCCCACCGTTCACCCCTGTGACCTGCGGAAACGTCTCATCTGGGGTGCGGATTCAGGGCGTTGGTCCGCGGGCTGAATCCGCTGCTCGTGAGTTCGACTCCGTTGCCATCAGCGTTGGTTGAGGCCACTCTGAGCTGCGCAGACGTATCGGCCCATGGCTGGAAACAGCCCGGACTGGAAACGGCCCAGAGAGGACCGACAGGCGGGGCGGGAGCGGCCGGGCTGGGCGGCTCCCGCACATACAGCCGCCGGTCTTCCTGCTCATCCCGTTCCTCCCGGGGCAGCGACGGCCATCGCTCAGGCGGGACGTGGTCCGCTGCCCAGGGCCGCCGAGGGCGTGCTGCTACTGATCGCCGACGACGTGGCGTGGCTCGAGGAGGCCGACGCAGCCGTCCTCGGGTTCGTCGCGCGGCGCGTCACGGACGCTCCGATGTCGAGCACGACCTTGCCGACAGCGCGGCGGCGGGAAAGCTCCCGGTAGGGAGCCGGCGGGATACTCACCACGACCCCGTCACCGGCGCGGGCCGCCTCCTAGGGTGTCGCGGCGCGGGCTCGCCGACCGAGCTCGGCGGCCGTCTCTGCCGGGTCTGGAGACCGCGGGATTTGGACAGGAGGACGTCGGCCGACCGCGATCCTGGTTCAGGGAGCTGCTGAACAGAACCAGACCTCCCGTCCTGACGACCGGTGACAGCTATCCGGACCAGGAGCGCCTCCTCCTGCGCATCTCCCTCGACCGCCTCAGCAGCCGCAACACCGCACCCCTACGAAGAAGAGACCGACCTCTTGGGGGAGGTCAGGCTGGCCCGTTGGCCGACGATCCGGCCGTCGGCCGTGTAGGAGAAGTGGCCTGCACCGAGATCTTGTTGCCGAAGTGTCACCTGATGACCACCGGGTGACCGCCACCGCCGGGCGTTTTGCCGGATCCCGGGAAACGATGGGAGACGTCACCGCGAGCAACCAACCGCCGAAGCACCGCGCGAACACCCGAATCGCGCTGGAAGGACATGCCTTGACCGCCACTGCTCCCAAGGCTCCGACTGCACCCGGGGTGCGGTCCTGGTGGGGAATCCCGTACGCCACCGCCGAGCGGTACCGCCGCCCCGTGGTCGCGGATTTCGATCCGGACCGTCCCTATGACCGCAAGGGCGTCGTCTCTGTCCAGCCCGACAGCGGCGACTGGCTGGAAGCGGACAGCGGGATGGGCGAGGACTGTCTGAACCTGAACGTGTGGGCTCCTGAGCAGCCGGCCGGGACGGCGCTTCCGGTGGCCGTGTACATCCACGGCGGCGGATTCGAGTACGGCGCGAACACGCAGATCGCCTCGAACGCCTCCGGCCTCGCCGCGTCGGGGCGCGTGGTGGGTGTGTCGGTCAACTACCGGCTCGGCGCGCTGGGTGCGCTCTCGCTCTCGCAGTACGGCGGGCGGCTCGCCGAGGCCAGTAACCTCTGCCTACAGGATGTCATCGCCGCACTGACCTGGATCAAGCGGAACATCGCCCACTTCGGTGGCGACCCCGACAACGTCACCGTCTACGGCCACAGCGGCGGCGCCTATGCCACCTTCGGGCTGCTCGGCGCCGCCTCCGCAGGCGGCCTTTACCGGCGATTGGCCGGCTTCTCCGCCGGGCCCTCGCGTCTCCAGCCGGCCTGGTGGGCCGAGGAACTCGCCCACCGCTTCGTCACCGAGCTCGGCGTCGCGGACAACCCGGAGAAGCTGCTCGACCTTGATACGGCCTCCCTGGTGACCGCCCTGCACAAGGTCACCCCGACGGACCTCGGAGTCCGTGGCGGGATGGACAGCAAGAGCCTCGGCGTCGTCCTGGACGCCGGACAGCCCGGCGCGGTGCTGCACGCCCACCCCATGGACGAACTCGCCTCGGGCGCACACCGTGATGTCGACGTGCTGCTGAGCATGGCCAGTGACGACATGGGCTGGTGGGTGGCGAACGACCTCGACCGGTTCGACCCGCACACCGTCGACCGCATCGTCGACGAGGTCGCCGGGTGGCGCGTTCCCCGCTCCCGCGCCAAGAAGATCGTCGACGCCTACGACCAGGGCGGCCGCACCCCTGCCGAAGCCCGCGCCGCACTCCTGTCGGACTACATCTTCGGGCTCCCCGCAGCCCGCGGCGCCCTGGCGCACACCGCGGCGGGCGGCAACGCGCATCTCCTTCTGATCGGGCCCGCCGAGGGCGCGCCCGCCGTGCACGGCACCGAGATGTACGCGCTGGTCGGCCAGGAGCGGCCGGGCCGCAGCGCGGAACAGGCCGAGCGCGACACGCGTATCCGCGACATCGTGCTCGAATTCGCCACCGGCGAGCAGCCCCGGCTGTGGCCCGCCGTCACGAACCGGCCCACCTCGGCAAGCGTCGGCAACCCTCCCTTCGAGGCCACCACCCACTATCAGCAGGCCCTCGACGTGTGGGAGGGCATCGACCGCCCCTGACGGGCCTCGGGCGATACCCAACCGCGCACCACGGGGGCGAACAGAGGGAGGAATCCGACATGGGCCAACCGACAGCAGTCGGCGAGGCGGCATCAGCAACGATGCGGGCCGTCGTCGTCACCCGGCCCGGCGGCCTCGACGCACTGGAGATCCAGGATGTGCCGGTGCCCGTACGCAAGCCCGGCTGGGTGCGGATCAGGGTGAAGGCGTTCGGCGTCAACGAGTCCGAGGTCACCACCCGCAAGGGCGACTCGGACGCCGAGGTCAGCTACCCGCGTGTGCCCGGCATCGAGGGCGTCGGCGTGGTCGATGAGGCCGATGAGGACAGCGGACTGCGGCCGGGACAGCAGGTGGCCACGATGATGGGCGGCATGGGCCGCTCCTACGACGGCACGTACGCCCAGTACGTGAGCGTCCCAGCCGGGCAGGTCATCCCGTTCGAGTCCGGTCTGCCGTGGGAGGTCGTCGGTGCGCTGCCGGAGATGTTCCAGACCGCCTACGGATCGCTGACCACCGGCCTGGACCTCAAGGCCGGGCAGAAGCTCCTGATCCGCGGCGGCACCTCCACGGTCGGGCTGAGCGCGGCCACGATCGCGAAGGACCTCGGAGCCACCGTGCTGTCCACCACCCGCAGCCCGGGTCGGGCCGGGGAACTGCGGGCCGCGGGCGTCGACCATCCCCTCGTCGACAGCGGCACGATTGCCGACCAGGTGCGCGAGCTGATGCCGGAGGGTGTCGACGCCGTACTGGAGCTGGTGGGCTGCTCGGTCCTCGCCGACACCCTGCGCACCGTTCGCCGGCATGGCACTGTCTGCTTCACCGGAGCCCTGGCGGGCCAGTGGACGATCCCCGATTTCAGCCCGTTCATGATCCCGGGCGGGGTGCGGCTGACGTCCCATGGCGGTCAGGCAGCCGACCTCCCGGCCGACGTCCTCGCCCACCAGCTCCAGGCCATCGCCGCAGGACGCCTCAACGTCCCGGTCGCGAAGGTCTACCACGGCCTGGCACAGGTCCGTGACGCCCAGGCCGACGTCGAGTCCGGCACCACGCCGGGCAAGCACGTCGTCGTCCTGGACGACTGAGACCCGGGCAACCGAGAAACGACGACCCACCACTCCCGGTGCGCGAGGGCCGAGGAAGTAAGCGCCGGTGAGCACGGAACGACCTGTTCAAGCGGGAGAAGTGCGGTCACCGGTCCCGGTCTCTCGCCGTGGGAGGCGAGCCGCGGTTCAGCTACGAGATCGGCGACATCACCTACTGGTCACCTTGTCCCGACATCGCCGTCTTCTATGACCACGACGGCGAGTCCATCCCCGACCCCGGCATCGTGATCCTCGGGAAAATCGACCACTTGGGGGCCGATGCCCTCAACAAGTACGACGGCGCGGTCGACGTCGCCATCGAGGCCATCGACTGAGAACCGGCCGGAAACCACCGAGATCTCGTCAATCAAGGGAGCGAGGGGGGAGAATCGGGGATTCGCCGGCCGCGAAGGCGGACGGGGTGAGGCCGGTGCGGTCGCGGAAGAAGCGGCCGAAGTTCGCGGGATCGGTGAAGCCGAGGTGCACGGCCACGGTCCGGGCATCCCATTGGGCGCTTCTCAGCAGGCGCCGGGCTTCGAGGAGGCGCCGCTCGTCGATGAGTTCACGTACTCCCTTTCCGGTGGCGTCCTGGGTGGCGCGGCTGAGGGTGCGGACCGAGCAGCCGAGCAACTCGGCGTAGTCCGCGGCCTGGTGCAGTTCGCGAAAGTGCAGCTCCAGCACGTCCAGGAAGCGCCCGTACCTGTCGGCTCGGCCGGTGCCGGCGGTGGCCGTGCCGATGGGGGCGATGCCCGGGGAGCCGGCCAGGCGCAGCAGCAGTGATTCGAGCAGGCTGCGCCGCAGGGCGTGGTGGATGTCGAGGGGGCGGCGCCCCAGTGCGCGGTGTTCGTCCAGGAGCTGGAGTGCCGTCTGCTGGAGCCAGCCGGTGTCGTCGGGGTGCGGGCTGAGCACGGCAGGGGCCTCGTGCGCGGTGAGCGGGGCCAGGAGACGGGCGATGTCGGGCCGCAGTACGTCCGGTTCGAACAGGATGAACGGGCCGCGGGCCGCGCCGGGCGGGTGCCAGCACTGCGCATGCCCCGGACGCACCCACAGCCACTGGCCGGCGGCGACCGTCCACGTGACGTGATCGACGTCGTGGCGCAGCTCACCCTCGGTGACCGCGATGAGGTAGTGGAAGGTAGCGCGGCCTGGACGGGGCGGGTTCCACGGCCAGTCGTCGTGCTGGGCGAAGAAGTCCTCGACGGTGCTCACCTCAAGGCCGTAGGGAGTGCCGACCGGGGGCTGGAAACCGTACAGCGGAACCGCAGCTGGTCCGGCCGTGCTTCCGCTCGGACCGGGGTGTCGCTTGTCGACCATCACGTGTCCGCAGCCTACCGCCCTTGCGGTCGGCTGCGGCGGAAGGATGGGACGTGCCGGCGCGCCCGCGCGGCGCGCTCCGCGCCTTGTGCGATGCCGCAGCCCGTCACCACCTGAGGAGGCTCACCATCCATGAATGGATCGGCCTTGCACAAGACCGCCGCCGACTGCGCGGAGAAACTCCCCGGGGCTCAGATGGAGCATCCCTTCGGTCCCGACTGGGAGGTCTACACGGTGCGCGGCAAGGTGTTCATGCTGATGACCGACGTCCCGGGCGGCCTGTCGTGATCCTCAAGGCGGACCGCGGAGAAGGCGGCGACGAGAAGCTCGTCAGGGAGCTCGTCACCGACTCCTATCGTCTCGTCGTCGCTCACCTGCCCAAGGCCGAGCGGCCTGTCGACCCGCACACATACGGCACCGGCACGCGGGGGGCCCGGTGAGCGCGGCGGGTGAGCGGCTCCAGGGCACCGCCCGCCGGGCGGCCCTGGCCCTCCCCGACGTCAGCCACGGCTACCCCTTCACCCCGGGACTCGACGTGTACAAGGTCGCGGGGAAAGTGTTCCTGATCGTCACCGACGACCCGGACGAACAGATCATCACGGTCAAGTGCGAACCCGAACAGGCCCGCGCGCATGTAAGCGGCTACCCCTCGATCTCACCGGGCCGCTACCTCGACAAACGCCACTGGATCTCGCTCGGGCCTGGCCCCGGTATCACCGAGCGGCTGGTCACCGACGCGGTCGAGGATTCCTACGATCTGGTCGCCGAGCGGCTGCCGCGACGCGACCGCCCCAGTGCCCGATGAGCACCGCGAGCTTCCCCACGAGCGGCTGAGCCACACCTGTCAGTGCCCGTTGCCCAGTGCCCAGTGCCCAGTGCCCAGCGCACGGCTCACCCCGTCCGCTTACGACCCGAGAGACCCATGGAACCGACCTTGCCGCTCTTCGGTGAGGAGCCCGCCCGGCCCCTCGCCGACCGCCTGCGCCCCACCCGGCTGGAAGATGTCGTCGGGCAGGACCATCTCCTGGCCCCGGACGCCCCGCTGGGCCTCATGGTCGCCCAGCAGCGCCTCGGCTCCGCCATCCTGTGGGGCCCGCCCGGCGTCGGGAAGACGACCATCGCCCGGCTCCTCGCCGACGCTGCCGACCTGGCCTTCGAGCCGGTGTCGGCCACCTTCTCCGGCGTCGCCGATCTGCGCAAGGTCTTCGCCGCCGCACGAAGCCGACGCGGCATCGGCCAGGGCACGCTGCTGTTCGTCGACGAGATCCACCGCTTCAACCGGGCACTCCTCGCCCCAGGTGGATGCGGACCGATGTCGGCCGCCTGCTCCGGCGCGACGCGTCCGTAACCGAACGACTCCAGGCGTCGATGGTAAGTGGACTGACTTGCCTTATGGGTGGCGCGAGGGTTACCTTCACATGGTGAGTCCACTGACTTACCTTACGACTCGGCAAGGAACAATCAACATGACTCGTCTTGCGGGCAAGCGCGCCCTCGTCACCGGCGGCACGAGCGGGATCGGTCTGGAGACCGTGCGGCGTTTTGTCGCGGAGGGGGCCGACGTGCTGGTCACGGGCGTCACCCCGGCCAGCATCGACAAGGCGCGGCAGATCCTCGGGGACAAGGTGCCGGTGGTGCAGGCCGACGCACGCGATCTCGATGCGCAACGCGGCCTGGTGGAGCGGGTGCGTGAGCACTTCGGGGCGCTGGACGTGGCGTTCCTGAACGCCGGCGTCTCGGACTGGCGGCCGTTCGAGGACCACACGGAGGACAGTTACGACCGGCTCTTCGACATCAACGTCAAGAGCGTCTTCTTCCTCACCCAGGCCCTGGTGCCCGTGCTGGCCAACCCGTCCTCGGTCATCCTCAACGCGTCCAACAGCGCGCACGGCGGCTACGGGCACTCGAACGCCTACGCCGCGACGAAGGCGGCTGTCTCCTCCCTGATGCGGTCGTGGAACGCGGACCTGCTCAGGTCGCACGGCATCCGGTTCAACGCGGTCAGCCCCGGCCCGGTGGACACCCCGCTCTACTCCAAGCTCGGGATCGAGGACCCCGCGCAGCGGGTGGCGGTCCTGGAGGGGATCAGCGCCGGCATCCCGCTCGGTCGCATGGGCCTGCCCGAGGAGGTCGCGGAAGCCGTCGTGTACCTGGCCTCCGACGCCTCCGCCTTCGCTGTGGGCCAGGACCTTATCCTGGACGGCGGCCAGACCGTCCTCTGACAGCGAGGGCGCGGCCGGGAGACGGGCGAGGGGCGTGGGCATGTCGGTGGAGGACCGAGCGGCAACCGGTGGCGACACGTGCCAGGCCGGATATCACGCGCAGATCAAAGAGGAGAACCGCGCGCGCATCATCCGCGCCGCCCGGGACCTCTTCCTCGCCCGGGGATACGACAAGACCTCCCTCGCCCAGATCGCCAAGCAGGCCCGCGTCTCCACCGGCACCCTCTTCAAGCGGTACCCCACCAAGGCCGCACTGTTCGCGGCCGTCACCTCCGAGCAATGGCAGCTGGACCTGGAGTACGCCGCACCGCCGCCGCCCGGCGATCCCCGGTATGGTCTGGACCACATCGGCCGTGACTACGCCTGCCTGGTGGCGCGGCCCGGCACGGCGGCGCTGTGCCGCCTGATCATCACCGAGCTTCCCCAGATGCCGGAACTCGCCGACATCGTCGGCACCGGGTTCGCCATCGACCGCGGACCCTTCTTCGACCGGCTCCGCGACTACCTGGAAACCGAGGCGCAGGCCGGCACACTCGACTTCCGTTCGGCCGACGGGCAGGCGCAGTCGGCATCCGCAGTGGCCGAACAGTTCCTCGGCATGATCTGCGCCCAGTTGCTGTGGCCTCAACTCGTACGGACCGACTTCGTCCCGCCCGACCCCACCGACGCCGCGATCGTGGACGAAGCCGTCGCCCTCATGCTCGCCCGCTATCGCACCGGATCCTGAACCCTGGACCACCAGCTCATGTGGCACGACCCCGATACGTCGTTCTCCGGGACAGGTGCACGTGTGGGTGACCCGATCGACAACGAAGGGCGGCGAGCGCGACCGGTCCTACCAGTAACCGACAGCGGCGACAGCTGAGCCAGGACCGTGGCCTGCCGGTACTCCTGACGTGCGACCCCGGCGTTGCGTGTCGGTGGCGCGACCACCGACAAGTGATCGACGAAGTACGGCGGGTGAGTACGGCAGTTCACCCGCGCGTGCCATGCCCCGGACTGGGTGTAGGCGAGGTGGTTCAGTGCACGGGGCGGGTGCGAGGGCGCGCCTCGGGTGGGCGGTCGGCGAGAGGCTTGACGCCCGTCCGTGCAGCTGCGGACGCTACTGCCTGAGATCGATCATGCGGACGCTGCGCATGGTTTCGAGAGCCTCGGTCGGCGACCTGCTGGCCGCTGTCGGAGACGCGGGTGATGGAGCCGATGACCAACAGCCACCGGGGCCGTCGGCGTGGGCGTGGACGTCGGCCGCCTCGTACAGCAGACGATGGATCAGAGCGGGGGAGCGGTCCTCCTCGCCGAAGGCGCGCTGCATGAAGCTGCCCCTGCCGTTGGCGTAATAGTCGACGCTGCGAAGAAGAGGCCCTCCTTGCTGCCGAAGGCCGCGTAGGGACTGGGGGTTTTGACCCCATCTCTCACGTGAGGACGGCCACCGAGGTGCCGTCGTATCCGTGCTGCCAGAAGGCCGGCATGGCCATCTCCAGGATGTCGTCCAGATCGAACTTACGGCCCTGGCCGCGTACGCCTGCCATCAGGTGCTCCCGCATCGTCGTCGGTGAGTGTGCTCTGGCGGGGCGCAATCATTGTCCTGCGTGTGCTCGCCCTGGTGGCCGACGTCGACCGTAATCCGCTCTGGTGTCATGAGGTCCGCGCGGCCGACGTGTCGCCGTGACGGGCGGCGCTCTGTTCTTCGGCATGGACGGCACCTTGATCGACTCCACCGGCGCCATCGACCGGGCGGTGACGGTCGTTCGCTGCTGCTCCCCGCCGTGCGGATGTCCGATCTCTTCCGTCGTCGCAGAATTGGCGTTATGCCCTGTTTTCGGATCGGAGGCATCCATGAAGGACCTCAAGTTCGAGCAGAAGAGTTCGCTGTCGCGCGTCGAGGCGGCCGACCGGCTCGACGCGCTCGCGGCCGCGCTGAGAGGCGCCGGGGAGGCCGAACTGGATCTCGGCCCCGGGACGCTGAGCCTGCGCGTTCCCGACGACCTTCGCAGCGAGATGGAAGTGGAGGTCGGCGACGGTGAGGTCGAGCTGGAGATCGAGTTCAAGTGGTCCACCGCACCGGCCCGGACGGCGTCGTCCCGGGCGTCCGCCGGCACGGCGAAGGACACGAGGAGGAAGAGCGTGCCCGCCAAGCCCGGTCGTGGCGGCAGGGGAAAGAGCGGTTGAGGAGGAGTCGGCGCGTCACACCGGTTCCGGGACGAAGGGATACAGCTCTTCGGAGCCGTCCTGGATGACGTGGTAGCTGCTCTCCGGTACCTCGTTCCAGGCGCCGGGCAGGTCGCCGAGAGGTTCGGAAACGATGAGGCGGGTGTCGTCGGACACCTCTCGCAGGAACGCCGCATCAGGGTGCAGTCTGCGCAGCGCGTCCACGCGGGTGCTGTAGAACAGGGACCGGGAAGCGCCCTCGCTCGAGTAGCGGAAGGCCCACACGCGTTCGCCGTCGGTCACGCCGATCGTCATCTGCAGCGGAAACTCCACACCGTGGTCGCGGCCGCTGCGCTCCACCGCACCCACCATCCGGGCCACGGCACTCGGCGGGTCCTGGTCCAGGCCGAAGGTGAGCGCCAGGTAGAACATCACCTCCGAGTCCGTCGTCCCTTCGATGTCGGAGTACAGCCCAGGGGCGACGAGCAGGGACAGGTCGCGGCGCATGAGGTGGAAACCCTCGATGGCGCCGTTGTGCATCCACATCCAGCGGCCGTGCCGGAACGGGTGGCAGTTCGTCTGCTGCACCGCGGTGCCGGTCGTCGCCCGGATATGGGCGAAGAACAACGGGGAGCGGACATGATCGGCGAGCTCCCTCAGGTTGCGGTTGTTCCAGGCGGGGCCGACGTCCGTGAACAGGGCCGGGGTGCCGATGCTCTCCTGTGGACCGCTCTCCTGTGCATACCATCCGACGCCGAAACCGTCGCCGTTCGTCGTCTCCACACCCAGCCGCGAGTGCAGGCTCTGATCGATCAGCGAGTGGGCCGGTTTGTAGAGGATGGTGTCGAGGAGCAGGGGTGTTCCCGAGTAAGCGAGCCATCGGCACATGAACGATCACCTGTGTTCCTGACCGCACCCGCGGGAGCGTCCTGATCTCCCGCCCGCGGCGTCCGGAGTCCGCGACGAGTCCGCCGGTCACCCGACCTGACCGCGGCGCCCCGCTGTCCCGCCGGATCGGCGCGAGCGCGTTCGGTAGGGTCGGCGTCCTCCGCGTCGGGGGCGGCGCGGTGTCCGATGACCGGGTGGCTCCTGTCCGATCCCATCTTCGCCTCCCTCGCGGCGCCTCGCCATGGGGGCGCGGATCGCCGGCCGGAGCTCCGGGCCGGGCCGTCCACCGCTCGGCGGTGTCACAAGGGAACGCCGACCGGTCCCGGCGGACGGGGACGCCGACCGGTCCCGGCGGGCGGCTCCCGTCGGGTGCCGGAGACAGAGCCGCTCGTTCCCGCACATAGGTGCGTTGTCGCGCCTCGCCCGTGAACTGGCTCCGGGTCCAACGAGGTTCTGGCGTGTTTCGGATGTGTCACGGGTCTTGTCATCACAGCGCGCATCGTGCGAGTGTCCGGGCGATGGTTACGTAACCATGGCCGGTTTGCACAGGTCTGGGATGCCTGTACCGGACCCTGGCTCATCCGTGGCTCGGCTCAGGTGACGAACCCGCACTCCGCCCTCCACGATTTCCCGTCACTGGAGACGACATGACCAAGACCCCCACGAGGTCGCGAAGACTGGCCACTGCGCTCACGGCCGGCTTCGGCGCGACGCTCCTGTTGCTGACCGCCCCCGGCCCCGCCCTCGCCGAGCAGACCTCCGTGAAGCCGGCCGCCTCGTACGCTCCGGTGAACCCCGCGTCGAAGGGGGGCACCAGTGACTTCCGCGGCGTGAACTGGGCCGACCCGCGCGACAACTACGCCAGTGACGCCGTGGTGCCGAGCGGGCTGAAGGTGACCGACAGCTACCGCACCGTGTACCGCACCACGCAGAAGATGGTGAGCGGGTTCAGGAAGAACCTGGGTGCCAACACGCTGCGACTGCCGATCAACCCGGCGAGCGTGGGAACCACCTGGTGGAAGTCGTACCGGGCGACGATCGACGCGGCCACGGCCTCCGGTGACAAGGTCATCGTCAGCTACTGGGAGGCCGACTCCAGCAAGGACGGCCTGGTCGACGACACGGCCGCCTGGAAGACGATGTGGAACACCGTCGTGCGGGAGTACAAGCACAACCCGCGGGTCTACTTCGAGCCCATGAACGAGCCGCACGGCTACACCCTGGACCAGTGGGTGTCCGTGACCAGCGGCTGGCTGGCCCAGCACAAGGACGTCCCGCGCGGCCGTGTCGTGATCAGCGGTACCGGCTACAACGACAACGTCACCGGTGTCGGCGCGGCACCCCAACTGCGGGGAACGCTGCTGTCGTTGCACTTCTACGGGTTCTGGAACAGCTACACCCAGCAGTCGGACTGGACCGCCGACCTCGAAGCACGCCTCGGCAAGTACACCGGCCGCACCATCATCGACGAGGCCGGCTCCCCGATGACCATCGGCCTCAACTACGGCGCGTGGAACGGTAACATCTACACCTCGTACCTCGCGGCCGTCGCCAACACCGCCCGCAGCAAGGGCATGGGGCTGGTGTACTGGCCGGGGCTGCGCTTCGGCGACGCCTACTCGATCGAGTCGCTGGACGCCGACGGCAACCTGGTGGACAACAGCGCCACCGGAGTCGCCCTGCTGCGCTGGGGCTACGGCTTCGGCAAGACCCCGCCGGTCAACGACCTGCCGCCCGCGCCTCCCGGTGAGGTCCTGCGCGGGGTGGCCTCGGGCCGCTGCGTCGACGTGCCCGGCTTCAGCACCACCAACGGCACCCAGCTCGACCTGTGGGACTGCAACGCCGGCGGCAACCAGACCTGGAACTGGGACGCGGGCAAGCAGCTCACCGTCTACGGCAACAAGTGCATGACGGTGGGAGGCACCGGTACCACGGCAGGGGACCCCGTGGTCATCACCGACTGCACCGGCGCGGCGGCACAGCAGTGGAACGTGAACGCGGACCTCTCCGTCACCAGCGTCGCGAACCCGGCGCTCTGCCTCGACGCGGCCGGAGCGGGCACCGGCAACGGCACGTCGGTCGACGTCTGGTACTGCAACGGCGGCGGCAACCAGCAGTGGACCAGGAGCTGACACCGGCACCTGGCCGCCCCGGCCACCGGCTCTGAGTACCAGCGCCGCCGCGCTTCGCCCTACGGCGAGGCCGGCGGCGCTCCGGTGCTCCCAGGTCGTGGCCCCGTACCGCCAAGGCTCATCCGGCGAACGGCGGTTGGGGCGGAACCGGGCCCTCGCCCGCGTAGGTGTCGCCCCGCGGTGCCGACGGCGCGTCGTCCTCGGCGAGCGTCAGGCTGGGCCAGGGCCCGGCCAGGGTGTCGTCGTCCAGGGTGATGCCGAGGTGGTCGAGGACCAGGGCCACCACCGGCGCCATGCCGGTGTCCTCACCCTCGTGCGCGGCGAGCGCCGCTTCCACCCGGTCCCACCAGGAGTCGGCCCGCTCGGGGCGGGTGTGCTCCATGCCCGGCTCGAAGTTCTCGACGCACTCGCCGTCGCGCCAGTACTGGAACACGTCGAGTCCCTCGGTAGTCAGCACGCTGTAGGTCTCGGTGCCGCGGGACAGCTCGGTGAGCGCCTCGCTCCAGGATCCGACGGCACCGTCCTCCTCGACGCAGAAGGCCCACTCGCCGAGCCTCCCGGACCGCAGCAGCGAAACCCCTTCGTCACCGGAGTCGCCCGCAAGGAGATCCGAGGCCTCGTCCGCGTCGAGCGGACGCGCCTGCTCGGGATCGGCGCCGTACCGGGCGAAGACCTCCTCGGGGCTCAGGCCCCGGGTGAAAGTGACGCACATCCAGGCCGTCGCCCAGGTGAGGGAACCCACGTCCGTGCCTGCAGTCATGTCTGCCTCCGTCATTCACAGCCTTCACCGAGGCCCCGGCGTCCTTCGCGGACGCCGGGGCCGGGTTCATCATGCCGGGTCCGGGCAGATCGCCCGGTCACGGGGAGACGCGGGCGCTATGCCGTGAACTCGATGCGGAACGGGTCACCGTCCACGAGCCGCTGGTACTTGCGCAGGGAGCCGAGGACTCCGCCCGCCGAGCTGTTGGCGCGCTGGGAGATGTGGAGCCGCAGGCAGGTCTCGTTGCCCGTTTCCGGGCGGGTGGGCCAGGTCGCCGGGGCGGACCAGAGGCCGTTCACCACCTGCGGGGTCAGTTCGGCGCACAGGGTGCCGTCCTGACCGCCCTCCGACGTGCTGGCGGGCGGGAACTCGTCACAGCTGTCCTTGCCGGTCACCCCCGGGTACAGGTTGGTGAAGGGCGTGCAGGTCGCGGCGCGGTTGGCGTTCGCCTTGGTCTGGTTGACCGCGTGCAGGACGTCGGTGCCCCGCCGCCTCATGATCTCCTCGTAGACGGGCACGACGATGCCGTACTTCTCATGTGCCCTCGAGTAGCTCAGCACCGGCATCTCGTCGGTCGGTATGACGCAGCCGCGCAACCGGGGCTGCTCCTTGTCGCAGCGGATCTCGCCGCCCGCGGGGCTGGACCAGGACGCGCTGGGGTCGACCGGGGTCGCGCCGGGCATCGTCACGTACATCTTGTAGCTGGTCCGGAAAGAGGAACGGGTGGTGTCCGCCGCGAAGGCGCCGCCGTTGTACTTGGTCTTCCCGGTCTTCTCCATACCCTGTGTCAGCTCCGCGGTGCCGTACCACGGCTGCTTCGTCACCGTCGTGCAGCCGGCACCGCAGGCCACCTGCACCTTCACCACGAGACTCTTCACATCGCCGGTGACCCGGACCAGCTTGGCGGTGATCGTCTCGTTGAGGTCGAGGGACTTGTAGGAGGTGGCGAGCGTGGAGTTGACCTGGATCAGGCCGGTGCCGATGGTCTTGCCGTTCGAGTCGTAGAGGGTGTACGTGACCTCGGCGCCGTTCAGGCACAGGCCGCCGGTGCGGCTCCAGCTCCAGGTTCCCGCGCTCGTCAGCACACACGAGGGCGCGGGCGGCTCGGGGTCGTCGGCGTCCGGCTCGAACTCCGTGCCGAGACCGTCCCCCGACGGGTCGTCGGCGGCGAGGGCAGCGGCTGCCGGGGCGGCCGCGGCGGTCTTCGTACGGGGCGCGGCGGCCGTTCCACTGTCCACGCTCACACACGCGGTGACGGCGTCGGGGACCGTCGCGCGAGCTGCGGCGGGGAGCCGGGTGCAGGTGTCCTCGGCGGCGAATGCGGCGGTCTGCAAGGTCGCGGCGGGAGCGGTGGGACCACCGTCCGCGGTCGGCTCGGCCGCGGCGGTGAGGGAGGTACGGGCCGGTGCGGTGCGGCCCTCGGCGGCGCCGGCGGTACCGGTCGCGGTGAGGGCCATGGTGAGGAGCGGAGCGACCAGCACCCATCTGATGCGTGATGAGGTCATGACTTCTCTCTGCTGGGGTGGGAGAAGGAAGGGGTGAGGCGGCCGGACCGTCGCCCGGCCGCCGGATGCGCGTGGGTCGGTGTCGCTGCTCAGAAGATGGACGACAGGACCTTGGTGGCCCCGGACACGACGTCCTCGCCGACGTCGGCGATCTTGCCGACGACGGGCTTGATGAGCTTGCCGCCGGCCGCCTTGTCCGCGGCACCGATCCACTTGGACTGGCCGAAGGTGACCAGGCTCAGGCCGGTGCCGACGGCGGATTCGATGAACTCGCCGCTGGAGAAGCCGTGTTCGATACCGGTGAACAGGGTGCCGAGGGCGCCGGCGCCCATCGAGACCGCGGAGAAGAAGCCGGCCGCCGCGGCTGCCGGGGGGAACACGAAGGCGGCGAGGGCGCACCCCGCGGCCAGGAACCCGGCGCCGACGCTGATGGCGTTGAACGCGTCGGCGTAGAAGCCGGCGTCGTTCCACCACTCGTCGGTGTCCCCGCCGGTGCCGTTGGGGTTGATCTGGTCGTTGGTGTCCTTGTCGGCCGGGTCGACCTTGGCCTCGCGCTCCCGGCGGGCCTTCTCGAGGGCGGCCTCGGCAGCCGCCTGGGCCTCGGCGGCGCGCTTGGCCGCGACGATCTGCTTGGCCTGGTTGGCAGCGGCGGCCGCCGTCGCCGCGTCCTTGCCCGCCGCGATCGACGAAGCGCGGGCGGCGGCGGCCGAAGCCTGGGCGCTGTACGACGACTTGAGGGCCGAGCGGGCGGAGTCCATCGCCTTGTTCGCCGAGTAGTTCGCGGAGCGGGCGGCACGCCGGGCGGTGGACGCCGCCGTGGTCGCCCTGTTCGCGGACGCCCTGGCGTCGGCCGCGGACTTGTCGGCGGCGTCCGCGTTCCGCCGGGCCTCGTCGGCGTAGCTGTCGGCCTTGCTCGCGGAGTCGAGTGCCTTGGCCGCCCACTCCTTGGCCTCGGCGGCGGCGTTACGGGCGTCGGCGCCGGCCTTCGACGCCAGGGCGGCGTTCTCCTGCGCCTTCTGGGCGATCTTCGCCGCGGCCGCGATGGCGCCACGGACCGCGGCGACATGGGTGGCGGTGTCGTGGTCGAGCTGGGCCGTCCGGTACTGCACCAGGGAGACGAAGTTGCGGCGCATCCAGGTGGGCCCCTCCATGGCCACCTCGGCGTAAGCCCGGGTGAAGGCACCCCCGCTGATCATGAGCTGGCCGGTGAGGACGGCGTCGTCCTCCGCGATCGCCAGCGGGTAGTCGTGGTCGAAGAAGTTCTGCAGCGATTCGGTGGTGTTGATGCTGAGGGCCTTGTTCGCCGCGGCGGTGACGGCCCTGCCCGGGTTCGAGTTCAGGATGCGGCCGATCGCCACCCGGTTGTCCTCGTCGGAGGCCTTCTTCATGCCGCTGGTGAGGAAGTCGCCGACCGCCTTGGACTCGGTGCTCTTCAGGGCGTTCAGGGCCGCTTCGGCGATCTTGGGGCCGGCGATCGTGGCCACGTGCAGCGTGGTCTCCCGGTCGTCCTGTCCCTGGGCCAGGACCCGGTCGAGGTCGATCCAGGCGTACACGTCGTCGTCCGTGCCGGAGAGGGCGAACTGGGCCGCCTGCCGGGTCCAGGCGCCTCTGGAGTCGAGCAGCGCGATGGCCGCCTTGCGCCCGTGGACCGCCGCGGCCGCCATGTCGCCCGCCGTCAGCGCCTGTTCGGCCTTGGCGATCAGATCCTTGGTGGCCTGATCGGTCTGCTGCGCCTGGCCCACCTTGTTCTGATAGGTGGTCAGCTCCTTCGTCTCGATCTCGGCGAGCAGCCGGACCTCCTCGATGGCCTGCAGCTTGTCCTGCTCGAGGGTTTCCGCCTCGGCCTTCCGCGCGTTCTGCTCGACCAGGATGGCGTCCGAGACGGCCTTGGTGGCGGTGTTGGCGGCCAGGACGGCGGCCGCCGCGTGGGCGGTGGACTTGTTGGCGTAGTCGACGGCCTTGCCCGCGTTCCGTACGGCTTCCTCGGCGGCGGCCGCCGCCTTGTCGGCGTGGTCCGCCGCGGAGTTGGCCGCGTCCCGGGCGGTGCGGGCGGCCGTGGCAGCGGCCGCGGCGAGGGCCTGGGCGGTGGAGGCGGCGTTGGTGGCCCGGTTCGCGGCGGCGGAGGCGATCGCGGCCTGGCGCTTGGCCTCCGCGGCCTCCGACTGGGCGGCGCCGGCGGCGGCACCGGCCTGGGCGGAGGCGTTCGCGGCGGCGGCCGCGTTGCGTGCGGCGGAGGCGGCCGCGGAACCGGCGGCGGCGGCCTTGGTTCCGGCGACGGCGGCCTGATCGGCCGCCTTGGCCGCCGTGCGCGCCTTGGCCGCGGCGTTGCGGGCGGCGACCGCCGCGTTCTTGGCGGCCTCGGCCCTGCCGGCGTCCTTGGAGGCACCGATCGCGGCGTTGTAGGCGCGGGCCGCGGCGCTGCCGGCGTTCGCGGCGGCCTGGGCGGCGCCGGTGGCGGCCCAGGAGGCGCGCCGGGACGCCTGCACCGCGGCGTTCGAGGCGTTGATGGCGTTGCGGGCGGCGTCCGCCGCGCCCTTCGCGGCGGACGCCGCCTTGCGGGCCGCCGCCCCGGACTTCTGCACGTCCTCCTTGGCGGCGGTCGCCTCAGCGGCGGCCTTCTCCGCCGCCTCCTTCGCCTTCTCCGCGGCGGTCTGGGCGCGCGCGGAGGCCTCCACGGCGAGGTTCGTCTCCCGCTCGGCGCGCTTGCCCTCCCGCACGACGACGGCGACGAGCTCCTCGATCGTGGCCGACTCCTGGTCCCGGGCACGGGCTATGTGCTGCCCGGTCTCGATGAACCACTCCAGGTCGGCCGCGGTGCCGCTGAGGGCCCGGTCGGCGTACTTCTGCACCTCGGGGCCGGCCTGCGTCAGCATGGCGGAGACCTGTACCCGGGCGTCCTCCTGGCGCGCGTCGTACTGCTTGTCGGTGAGGAACGTGATGAGGGTCGGCTGGGTGCCGTTGTTCAGGGCGGCGGTGGCGTCCCGCTGGACCGCCCTGTCGCCGGTGGCCGACACGACGCTGGTGGCCACCTGGAGGTCCTCGAGGATGGCGGGCTTGAAGCCGTCCTTGAGGAACTCGGCGATGGCGGCGTCACCGCTGTCGAGGGCGGCGACCGCCGCGCGGCGCAGGCCCTTGCCCGCGCGGTCCAGGCTGCTGACGATGGCGACGCGGTTGTCCTGCACGGTCTGGATCGGCAGGGTCTCGGTCAGGAAGGTCTGGATCTCGCTGTCGGAGCCGACCAGGGCGGCGGCGGCCGCGGCCTTGACGCCCTTTCCGCCCGATATCCAGGCCTTGACGACCTTCGCCCGCTCGGTGTCCGGCAGCGGGACCGGATCGGGTGCCGTGCCCTCCGCCGCGGCGGCGACCGGGGGGAGGAGCACCGAGGGTGCGGTGGCCAGGGCGGTGGTGGCGGCGAGCGCGCCGAGCACGCGGCGCCGGCTCCAGAAAACGGTCTGCATAAGTGATGTGTCCCCGTGAGCTGTTGAGGGGACATGGCGGATCTCATGGGCGAGCAGATATCCGACATGCCCGTGGAATGAAAGGTCATGGGCTGCGAAGTGGCGTACAGGCGGCGCTTCTTGTCGTGCCGGACCATATCAACCGCGCTGACAAAAAAGACCAGTTGTGCGGTCCTGTTCTGCAACTTCAGTTGAAATTGGAACTTCTGACTGTCCATCGGGGAGCATTTACAGGTCCTTCACAACCTTCCGTACAACCTTTACGCAATGTGATGCAGATCACCGATTCCCCGTGCGGAATGTCGTTTTACGCATGGTTCTCTGCACTCGACCTGGAGGTCGCTTCATGTTGGTATGGCAAAGCGGATGACGATTACCGAGACGGGGGGCCTCTCGCTTCGAGGGGTAAGGGGACTGCTTTTCAAGGGAGTTGGGGCATACCCGGTGGGGCGATGTCGATATCGCATCCTGTGCACCCGAATTCGACCCCGGTGACGAACATCCGGCCGTCGGCGACGAACTTGGGGATGCAATGAAGAAATACGGCAGAATGTCCGCGCGGTCGCAGCGCAAGCGGATTGCGCTGCGTGTACTGGGTGCGGCCGCGGTCGGCAGCCTGGCGTGGATCACGGCGACCACGGGCATTCCCGGCGGGGCCTCGCAGGAGGCGAACCCCACCGCCCTGGTCGCGGGGGAATCCCCCGGTTTCGCGGTGGAGAACTTCGACTACCCGCTGGCGGACAAGATCCTTGCCGAGAAGAAGATCCTCCTCAAGCGCGGCGACGGGCACATCACCCTGGCCGACTGTGCGAGCGGGACCGGTCTCCTGGAGATCATGGCCCGCGACAAGGCGGACAAGATCTGCTTCAAGGTGGTGGGCAGCTCCGGCTGGCTGACCCTGGAGATCCCCGCGGTCTACGCGATCAAGGGCAACGACTACACGACCGCGGTCGACATGACCGTGGGCACCGAGGAGAAGTCGTTCGACATCCTCAAGAACTCCTGGACGCCGGTGGGTGAGGCCGCGGACACCGAGGGCCGCGATCACATGCTCGTCGAGATCAGGTCCTCCAAGTAACCGCAGGTCGACACCGACCCGCTCACCGCTCCGCGGTCCGGTGCCCACAGGACACGCGGCCCTCGTGACTAGGAATCCACGTTCATGCATCTCTCCGGACGCACCCGTCTCGCCGCGCTGGCCGCCGCCCTGGTCGCGGCCCCCGTCGCGCTGAGCTCCGCCCCCGCCACCGCGCTCACCGGAACCGACGCCCCGGCACAGCTGAACTACGTCGCCAAGATCAACGTCGGTGAACAGAGTGCCTGCACCGGCACCCTCATCGCCCCGCAATGGGTCCTGACCGCGGCCACCTGCTTCGCCGCGGACGGCAAGCCCGCCGAGGGCAGACCCGCCGTCGCCACCACCGTCACCGTCGGCCGCACCGACCTGACCCAGGACGGCGGCAGCGTCCTGCCGGCCATCCGGCTCGTGCCCCATGCCGACCGGGACCTGGTGCTCGTCAAGCTCGCCGCCAGGATCACCGATCCGGCCGTCACGCCCGTCCGGCTGGCCACGTCACCCGCCGCCGCGGGTGAGGAGCTGGTGAAGGCCGGGTTCGGCCGCACCAAGACCGAATGGGTACCCGACAAGCTGCACGCCGGTACCTTCACCGTCGCCTCCACCGCGGCCACGACGGTGGATCTCAACGGCTCCGACACCGCGACCGTCTGCAAGGGCGACGCCGGCGGTCCCGCCCTGCGCACCGTCGGCGGCACCACGGAGCTCGTCGCCGTCAACTCGCGTTCCTGGCAAGGCGGGTGCCTCGGCATCGACCCCGCCGAAACCCGTACCGGCGCCGTCGACACCCGCGTCGACGACATCGGAGCCTGGGTCACCCACGCCCTCTCCCGCAACCCGGACGACGTCACCGGCGACGGCAAGGCCGACCTCGTGGCCATCAAGGACGACGGCCTCCTGTGGGTCTACCCCGGCACCGGCAAGGCGAGCGGCGCCACCTTCGGCACCCGCTTCCAGGCCGGTACCGGTTGGCTGAGCCAGGACGCCGTCACCGTCGGGGACCTCAACAACGACGGCCTCGGCGACCTGTTGTCCCGTCAGGCCTCGGACGGCACGCTGTGGGTCTACCCCGGCACCGGCAAGTCCGGCATGGAGACCTTCGGCACCCGCTACCAGGTCGGCAGGAGCTGGCAGACCCAGGACATCACCCGCACCGGCGACTTCAACACCGACGGGCTCACCGATGTACTGACCCGTCAGGCCTCCGACGGCACCCTGTGGGTCTATCCCGGTACCGGGAAGCCCGGCATGGAGACCCTCGGCACCCGCTACCAGGTCGGCACCGGCTGGAAGAGCATGGACTTCGTCACCACCGGCGACCTCAACAACGACGGGCGCCCCGACGTGTTGTCCCGTCAGGCGTCCGACGGCACGCTGTGGGTCTACCCCGGCACCGGACGGGTGAGCGGCGCCTTCGGTGCCCGCTACCAGGTCGGCAGGAGCTGGCAGACCCAGAACGCCCTGCGCACCGGGGACTACAACGGTGACGGGCTCACCGACGTGCTGTCCCGTCAGGCCTCCGACGGCACCCTGTGGGTCTACCCCGGCACCGGCAAGTCCGGCATGGAGACCCTCGGCACCCGCTACCAGGCCGGCACCGGCTGGGGGCCCTACCGCATCCTCTGAACCGGTTGCCGCCCCCAGGAGGAAGCCCGGGGCCACGACGCGGGCGCGGGACGCCTCGTCGTGGCCCCGCGGTCATGACCGGCCGGGTCCGGCGGTGCCCGACGCCCCACCGGCTCCGGTCCGGGCGAGAAAGTCCGAACGGCAGGGCAGTCGAACCTCCCTCCCCACCCGTCTTTACAGGGGAACGAGGGAGGGCGCATTGAACGCCGACGAGGAACGCCAGTTCCGCGAGTTCGTGGCGGCGCGGTCGAGATCGCTGCTGCACACGGCCTACCTGCTGACCGGGGACTGGGAGCAGGGCCGGGACCTGCTCCAGACCGCGCTCGCCGCCACCGCCCGGCGCTGGTCGAAGCTGCGCGACCGGGAGCAGCCGGAGATCTATGTGCGCCGGGCGCTCTACCACGCCCAGGTGGACCGCTTCCGGCTGCTCAGCTGGGGCCGCGAGACGGTCACCGACACCCTGCCGGACCAGCCGTCCGCACAGGCCGCCGACTGGGCCGACACCGTGGCCCAGCGGCAGGACATCATGGCCGCGCTGCGGCGGCTGCCCAAGCGCCAGCGCGCGGTGATCGTGCTGCGCTACTTCGAGGACCGTCCGGACGCGGAGATCGCCGCGATCCTGGGCGTCGCCCAGGGGACCGTCCGCAGCCAGACCCACAAGGCCCTCGCCTCTCTCCGCAGCACTCTGGCCGAGGCGGGACCTTCGGGTGCCTCCTCCACCGTCTCCGGAAGGGGCGTCGCATGAACGACTCGACCGCACACCCGCTGCACGACGCCCTGCACGCCCACGTCCTGGAGAGCGGCGGTGACGCCGGTGCCCATCTGGTCGGTCTGGCCGACGGCGCCTTGCGGAGCGCCCGGCGGCGGCAGCGGCTGACCCGCGCCGGGATCGGCCTCGTCGCCGCCGCCGCGGTCGCCACCGGCTGGGCGGCCGTCGCGGACGGGGCATCCTCCCGCGCGCACGTGGTTCCGCCCGCTGCCGGGAACAGCACCGCCGAGGCGACCCTGGTCTCCTTCCTGCCGGTCACCTCGTCCGACGAGCACGCCTGCCCGCCTGGCAGCGGCGGCTACACCGTGCCCGCGAGCGCGACCCACCCGGACCTCTGCGTCCGGGCCGACCGGGCCGCGGGCATGACCGACGTCAAGGTCGCCTCCGCCAGGGCCGAGAAAAGCAGCGTCACCGGCACCTGGCAGGTCGAGGTGCGCTTCGACCCCACCGACCGGAACCGTTTCGCCGCCCTCACCGGCTCCATCGCCTCGGCGCCGCTCCCGCGCAACGAGATCGCCATCGTGGTCGACGGCAAGCTCTGGGGCCTCCCCTACGTGTCCGCCTCGATCACCGGCGGCCGTTTCGTGATCTCCGGCCCCTACCTGGGCGACCTCACCGCCGCCGCCGCCCGCGACCTGGCCCACCGACTGGATCCCGGCACGTGACCGGAACGGCGGGGGAGGGACCGTAGAGCCCGGCCCGTACGGTGATCCCGTACGGGCCTCCTCCCACCCGCCCCCGTCGCGAACTCCGCCGCGCGAGGGTGCCGTCGGTCGTGACCGGGCCGGCGATTCAGGCCGCGTCGGCCTGCGCCCTGCGGGTGGGGCTGCCCAGGGCCCAGAACAGGACGCCGAGAAGCATGAATCCGAGCAGCGGGAGTGCCTCGGTCAGCAGGTACTTCACCCGCTCGTCGTGGTGCCAGCCGTCCGGCGCGTAGCCCGCGCCGAACCAGTGGTCGCCGAGGCCCGGGGCGACGAGCTGCACGCTCGCGAACAGGACGAGCGCGGTGAGGACCACACTGATCGCGAGGGGCGCGGGGGCCTTGTACGGGCGGGGCACGTCCGGGGCCTTGCGGCGCAGTACCGCGAGCGCCGGGAAGATGCCCAGATAACTGACCAGGGTGGTGGAGACGGCCAGGCCGAGGACCGCGCCGAAGAGCTTCGCCGCGCTGCCGTTCGTGAGTTCGTGGGCCAGGACGAGGACGGCCGTGGAGACCAGACCGCTGAGGATGTTGACGCGGACCGGGGTGCCGAAGCGGCTGGAGATGACACCGAGGAAGCGGGGTGCGGCACCGTCGTAGCCGGAGACGGCGAGGGCGCGGTCGGATCCCATGACCCAGGTGACGCCCGAGGACAGCACGGTGAGGATGAACAGGATCGCGGCCAGGTCCCCGAGCGCGCTCCCGGCGCCGCTGAGCGTGGCGGTGCCGTCGCCGGCGACATGGCCGCCGTAGACCGTGAAGACCTGGCGGATCGCGTCGAGGAAGCCGCCGAGACCGGTGACGGCCTTGACGGGCAGCACCAGCAGGATGCCGAGGATCGGCAGGGCGTACAGGAGCACGGAGAGGGCGGCACTGCGGAAGACGGCGTACGGCACGTCCTTCTGGGCGTCGGTCATCTCGTCGCCCGCCGTGCTGGGCAGTTCGAAGCCGACGTAGTTGAACATCAGGACGGGCACCAGGCCGACGAAGCCCGCGTAGGTGGGGGAGAAGTCGCCGGGGCCGAAGCCGTGCAGGCCGTGCCGGGCCGCGTAGACCACGACCGTGACGGTGAACAGGCCGAGGAGCAGGAAGCGGCTCCACGCGCCGACGGTGGGGATCCACTTGCCGACGTCGAAGGAGAGGATCGCGGCGAGGACCCCGATCCAGACGAAGGCGAGGGTGAAGAGGTAGAAGGCCGGGGTGCTCAGGTCCTTGCCGTCGTGGAAGAACGTCGTGAACGCGGTCACGGCGGAGACCGAGAGGGTGCCGCCGAGCCACACCGGATTGGTGATCCAGTAGAGGAAGTTGTTGACCGCGCCGGCCAGTCGGCCGAAGGCGCGGCTGGTCCAGATGTAGGGGCCGCCCTCGTCGGGGAACGCGGCGCCGAGCTCGGCGGTCAGCAGCGCCGAGGGCACGAAGAACACGACGGCCAGCACGATGAGCCAGGTGAACGCCTCCGCGCCGGAGGAGGCCACCGTGCCGATGGTGTCCACACCGACGATCGTGCACAGCAGGAAGAACAGGATGTCGAAGCGGCCGAAGTGCTTGCGCAGCTTCTGGCGCTCCGAGCGGGCTGCCGGCGGCGCGTCGGCCGGCTCTGACGTGAGGGGGCCAGCGGTCACCGGGGGCTCCTGCGGATGAGCGGTACAGGCGGAATTCGGCCAATGATCGGCGCCGCCGCACATGCTCACAAGCGTTCATTGGGAAGTCTTGACCGGGTGTTGCCGAAAGGCACAGACACCCTCGCGCCGGTGTCGACGCTCCGGGGCCCTACGCCTCGGGGAGCTCCGCGCGCAGGGCGTCGCGCAGCTCGCGCAGGTCGTCCGCGGGGCGGCCGAGGCCGTTGACGCGCAGCCGGGCCGCCTCGGTACGGTCGACGGGGCGGGTGGTGAAGGCCAGGTTCATCGAGGCGCGCAGCATCCACAGGTCGTAGGCGAGCAGCCGGCCCGCGCGGGCCTGCGCGGCCGCCAGGTCCGGGTCCGTGGTCCCGAGGTCCAGGAGCCGGGCGCGCAGCCGGTGCAGGCTGATGCTCTGGAGCCCGCAGTCCCGTGCCGCCCCGCGTGCCACCGGGCCGGGCTCGCCGCACGCGGCCACCGCCTCGTCGGCCGGCCTCTGCGCGGCCACCGCCTCGTCCAGCACCGCGACCAGCGCCCGCAACTGGTCCGACCGCGACGGGCCGACGGGAGCCCGGCGCCGGCGGGGGCGCACAAGGGGGCGCAGCAGCGGCGGTACGGCCGCGAGCCACCGTGGGACACCGGCCCGCCGTGCGGCTCGGGGCGCGGGCGCGTCCGGAACTGTGCCTGTGCGCATGGCACCTCCTGGCGTGCGTGTGTCCGGGCCCCGCGAACCCGCCCACGGGCGCGCGGAGAACCGCTGTCCGGCCGCCGTGCTCCTCCAGTGTGCGCCTCGCGCGCGGGCGGGTGTTCCTTCGCGTCCCGCCGGCCAAGGCTTGATCGGGCGTTCTCAGGGGTAGTTGTCCTCCCCCGGGAGTAGCGGAAGGCGGTGCGGTCGTCCCGGGGAGGCAGGGCAGGTGCCTCCGTGGGCACGATGTGCGGGCGGGACTCGGGGACGAGGCTGGTCCGTGTCGGGGAACAGCAGCCAAGGCCCTAGGAGGGCGCCATGAACCGCCAGATCCGCGTTCGCGTCACCCGCCGGCCCTCGTCCTCCCGTGACACCCGGCAGCCCGAGATCGACCGCAGGACCCCGTCGGGACGGCTGCTGCCGTACTGACGAGGCCCGGACCAGGGCCGCCGCTCCCTCAGTTCAGGCAGCGGTCGATCGCCGTCCGCAGCGCCTGGCGCAGCTCGGGCGACGGCACCGGGCCACCGCCCCCGGCACCGGCCGTGACCACCGCGGCGACCTTGCGCAGCTTGGTGTTGGAGAGCTGGGAGGCCTCCCGCAGAACGTTCCACGCCTGGTCGGAGGAGCAGGCGTGGGTGGCCATCAGGACGCCGCGCGCCTGGTCGATGACCGGGCGGGTCAGGATCGCCTGCCGGAGCTGCTCGACCTCCGTGCGCAGTTCGTCGAGCTGCCGGGTGCGCTCCCGGACCACCACGGCGGGCACCGGTTCCCGGCGTGTGCCGGGGCCGTGCAGCGGATCGTCGGGATCCAGACCGGCCGTCTCCAGGACGCGCCGCGGCTGGTCGGTCCAGCCGGTCGCCGACACCCGTACGCCACGGCGGCGGGCGTAGGTGTCGAGGACCTCCAGGAACCGCAGTCCCGCCGTGTCCATGAAGGCGACGCCGGCCATGTCCAGGTCAACCCGCCCGACGCCGTCCGGCAGTCGGGCCAGGGCCCTGACCAGGGTGTCCGCACAGCCGTGGACCAGATCCCCGCGGGGGACGAGCACCGCCGCGCCCTCGTCCACGCTGCTCTCGACGGTCAGGGTGTCCACCCGCCCTGCGAGCGATGTGTGTGTCGCTGAGCTCATGTCCGCCTCGCTGCTCCCCACAGTCGTCACGACGTTGAGTCACCGATCGCCGCCGGAATCCGCCCCCCCCCGGCCCCGGGCGCGGCTGCGCGGGATCCGCCGGTGCTGGGATGCGCCTGCCCGGCCCGTGCGGGAGTACACCCGGGCCGCGGGGGCGTGACGGGCGCACTTGGGGGGTAAACGCGGTCTCGACCAGGTATTGGCAGGAGACGTTTCGGGAGGGGAGACGGATCGGAAGGGACAGGAGCGGATCAGCAGTGGGGAGCAGGTGTGAGGATCCGGTACGAGGCGGCACGGCGCCGCCGCCCTCCGGCACGCGGGAACGCGGTGACCCCGCTGTGAACGCCGCGGCCGCGGATCCCTTCGTGCATCCCGCGCTCTTCTACCGCGACGAGCGCGAGTACCTCGCCGGAGTGGTGCCGTTCGTGGACAAGGCACTCGCCGCCGGGGAACCGGTGGCCGTGGCCGTGCCCACCGAGAACCTGCGGCTGCTGAAGGCGGAGATCGGCGCCGAGAAGGCCGTACGGTTCCTGGACATGCGGGACGCCGGGCGCAACCCCGGCCGGATCATCCCGGGTGTGCTGCGCGCCTTCGCCGACGCCCAGCCGCCCGGTTCCCGGGTGCGGATCGTCGGCGAACCGATCTGGGCCGGCCGCTCGGCCACCGAGTACCCCGCGTGCGTCCAGCACGAGGCGCTGATCAACGCCGCGTTCCAGGGCCGCGAGGTCACCATCCTGTGCCCCTACGACACCCGTCGCCTCGACCCGCAGGTCGTCGCCGACGCCCACGCCACCCACCCCGTCCTCGTCGACGCCGGCTCCGGGCGCGAGGAGGAGAGCGGACGGTACGACTTCGAGTCCGTGCACGCCCGCTACAACGCGCCGCTGCCCCCCGCCCCGGACGTGCCCGCCCACGCCTTCGTCGCCGATGTGCTCGGCGAGATCCGGCACTTCGCGTCGGACGCGGCCGAGCGGTACGGGCTCGTGCGGCCCCGGCTCGACGACCTGGCGCTGGCCGTCGCCGAACTGACCACCAACAGCGTGGTGCACGGCGGCGGTTCGGGTCTGCTGCGGGTGTGGGCCGAGGACGGGCACGTGGTGTGCGAGATCCGCGACCGGGGACACCTCACCGACCCGCTGGCCGGCCGCCGCCCGCCCTCCCGGGACCAGTACGGCGGCCGGGGCCTCCTCATCGTCAACCTCGTCGCCGACCTCGTACGGGTGCACACCGGACCGGACGGCACGACGGTCCGCTTCTGGTTCGCCCTCTGACGGGCCGCGCCCGCGCGCCCCGGCCGACGGTCACGCCGGGCTCGTCGCGATGGCCGAACTACGCCGGTCCGTCCGGGCCCGCTCCCGCTTGACCTGCGAGTTCGTTTCGCCGTACGCCCGCGTGGGCAAGGTTCGGGCAGCGTGGCCCGGTCAAGGCCTCGGGTGGGGGGAGCGCGGCGGTGCCCGACCAAGTGCGCACGGCGGACGGACGACGGTTACGGGTGGAGGTCTCGGGAGATCCGCACGGACGCCCCGTGTTCCTCCTGCACGGCATGCCGGGCAGCCGGGTGGGGCCCAAACCCCGCTCGATGTTCCTCCACCAGCGCGGCGCGCGCCTCATCAGCTACGACCGCCCCGGGTACGGCGGTTCGGACCGTATGCCGCGGCGCCGGGTGGCGGACGTGGCCCAGGACGTCGCCGATGTCGCCGACGCCCTCGAACTGGACCGGTTCGCGGTGGCCGGCCGGTCCGCCGGCGCCCCGCACGCCCTGGCCTGCGCCGCGCTGCTGCCCGACCGGGTCACCAGGGCGGCGGCGTTGGTGGGCTGGGCACCGTGCGACGCCGAGGGACTGGACTGGTACGCCGGGATGGCGCCGTCCAACGTCGCCGCCCTGAGCACGGCCGCCTCCGACCCCGAGCGTTTCGCCGCCGGGATCATCCCGCGCTCCGCCGCCATCCGCAGCGACCCCGCGCGCCTGCTGGAGGAGCTGCGCGAGGACCTCACCGCCGACGACCGGCTGATCGTCTCCGACAACACCATCCGCTCGATGCTGCTGCGCAACTACCGTGAGGCGCTGCGCACTTCACCGTACGGCTGGATCGACGACGCCCTCGCCCTCACCGCCTCCTGGGGGTTCGACCCGGCGCGGATCAACGTGCCGGTGCTGCTGTGGCACGGCAAGGACGACGTCTTCTCCCCGGCCTCGCACGCCTCCTGGCTCGCCGACCGCATCCCGCGCGCCACGGCCGTCCTGGAACCCACGTCCGCCCACTTCGCCGCACTGCGCGCCCTGCCGGCGGTACTGGACTGGCTGCTCGCGGACGCGATGGCGCACTGACGGCCGGGCCCACGGCCCCGTGGGTGTGTGTCGCCAGGCCGGCCCTCGGTCGGTCCCGCGGGCGCGCCGACGCCCGGCGCCGCCCCGGTCGGCGGCGCCGCACCGCACCCGATCACACCGACAACGGCTCCAGGTCCCGGTAGATCCGCCGTTCGCGGCTGGCCAGCAGGGTGATGCCGTTGTCCTCCCCGAGCAGCAGGCGCAGCTCCGCCATCGCCTCCTCCCGCAGGGCACGGGCCTCGCCGTCGCGACCCAGGGCCCGCAGGGTGAGGCCCAGGTTGGTCACCACGGCGAGCGTTTCGGGGTGGTGGCCGCCGAGGGCCTCGCGCAGGACCGGCAGCGCCGCCTCGTCCCGTTCCCGCGCCTCCTCGAAACGCCCTTGGTCGTAGAGGACGTTGGCGTAGTTCACGCTGCAGAACACGGCATGCGGATGGTGCTCGCCCAGGACCTCCGCCATCCGGGGCAGCACCTTCAGGAACACCGCCTCCGCCTCGTCCAGGTCCCCGCAGCCCCAGTGGAAGATCCCCAGGTTGTTCAGGGCCGCCTGGGTGTACGGGTGGGCCTCGCCCGGCACCTTCATGTACTCGGCGAGCACCTCCCTGGCCACCTCGCGCCCCCGGTCCCGTTCGTCGGCCGCGAACAGGTCCGCCGCCAGGTTCAGGTCGCAGGCCAGGGAGTCGGGTGTCGGGGCCGCGTACTGGTCCTTGTACTGCTTGCGGGTCGCCTCCGTCAGCCGACGGGCGTCCTCCAGCTGGCCGTTGCGGCGCAGCGACACCGCCAGGGACTTGGCGCAGCGCAGGGTGCCGGGGAACTCCCTGGTCAGGATCCGTTTGTGGGCCGCGTACGTGCGCGACAGGATCGACACCGACTCCGCGTACCGGCCGACCTCCCTGAGGTCACGGCCGAGGCGTTCGGCCGAGGCCAGCGTGTACGGGTGGTCGGGACCGAGGACGGCCATGCGCTGGTCGAGCGTGTCCTGGTTGATGGCGCGTGCCTCGCTGTACTTGCCCAGCATCTGCAGGGCGAGGGCGAGGTTGTTGGCCGCGCTGAGGGTGCGCCGGTGCGACTCGTGGAAGATCTCGCTGAAGCCGGTGTGCGCCTCCTTGGCCAGCTCGACCGCCTTCGTGTACTCGCCGAGGGCCGCCAGGTCGCTGGAGAGCGCGGACATGGTGGCGTAGGTGTGCGGGTGCTGCTCGCCCAGTTCCCGGCGCTGCCGCTCCAGCAGGTCCTCGCCGATCTCCCGGGCCTCCACGTAACGCCCCTGCGAGCGCAGGATGTTGGCGAGGTGGAACCGCAGGTAGAGGTAGTAGACGTCGTCCTCGCCGAGCACCGGCTTCCAGTGCTGGAGCAGGTCCTCCGCCAGACGCCGCGCGGCCACGAAGTCACCGCGTTTCCACTGGTAGCGGACCCGGTCGATGAGCAGTCGGCGGGTGTCGGGCTCATGGCAGTTGCGGGCGTCGGAGGCGGACAGGTGCGGCCAGATGACGCCGAAGCGGGGCCAGGTGGTCGGGTCGTCGATGGGTTCGTCGCCGTCGGGCCGGGCGCCCGCGAGGACGGTGTGCACCACGTGCCGGGCCTCCCGCTGCTTCTCCTCGGGCATCTGGGAGCGGATCACCGCCTGCACCAGCCGGTGCACCTGGAGGCTGTTGGTCTTCTGGTCGACCTTGGCGAGCGCGAACCGGCCGATCTCCCGGATGACCCGGCCGAGCAGCAGACTCTCCTGGAGGGAGGGGTCGTACGGCTTGAGCGCCGTGATCATCTCCTTGCTGTAGAGCAGCTGCTGGGAGATCGGCTCGGGCGCGAGGAAGGCGCACAGCTGGAGCAGCCGCACGGCCGCGGGTGATCGTTTCTCCAGCTGTTCGATCGAGACGTTCCAGGTCGCCGCGACGGTGCGCGGGTAGTCGGGCGGCTGGTTGAGGTCCAGGACCTCGGTGGTCTGCCGGGCCAGCTGCCGCAGGTAGTCCTCGATCGGGGTGGCGGTCTCGGCCAGCCAGGCCGCCGCCTGTTCGACCGCCAGCGGCAGATCGCCGACGGCCTCCGCCACCCGGCCGGCGTCGTCGGCCGTCAGGCCGCCCTCGGTGCGCCGGGTCAGGTGCTCGATGCTCTCGGTGCGCTCGAAGACGTCGATCTGCTGGGACGCCCCGTGCTGGGACCAGGCCTGGTTGCGGGAGGTGACGAGGATGTGGCCGCCGTCCCCGGTGGGGAAGTAGCGGGCCAGCTCCGCGGGATCGCCCGCGTTGTCGAAGACCAGGATCCAGCGCTTGGTCGGTAACCCCCGGGACAGCCGCTGCACGGCTTCCTGGCTGGCCTTCGTCATGTCCTCCTCGGTGCCCGTCGCCCCTATCAGCGGGGCGAGTTCGGCGAGCGAGGCGACCACGTCGTCGATGTGCTCGGCGGATATCCACCAGACCAGGTCGTAGTCGGCCATGAACCGGTGCACGTACTCGATGGCGAGCTGGGTCTTGCCCACGCCGCCCAGTCCGAACAGCGCCTGCGGCTGCGGCGGCCCGGACAGCTCGCCGAGCTGGGTGCGGATCCGGTCCATGATCGAGGCCCGGCCGGTGAAGGTCGTGTTGCGCTGGGGCGCGTTCCAGATCCCCGGGGTGATGCCGGGGAAGCGGGGTGCCGAGGGACTGTTCTCCGCCTGCTGCAAGGGCAGTTCCAGCGCGCGCTGGAGCGCGGCCACGCACTCCGTCTCGTCGAGCCGGTGCAGGTCGGTGCACGGCTCCGGGAGCGGGACCTCCTCGACGCGCAGCGGCACCACCGAGCCGCGTGCGCCGTCCGGGGTGCGCTCGCCGAGGGCACGCCACACGGAGTCGGCGTACCGGGACTCCTGGAAGGTCTTCGACAGCAGCGCCACGGTGTGGGCCGTGGTCTCCGCCGGCTCGACCGGACCGGTGGAGATCTCGTGCAGCGTGACCTCGCAGCCCGCCCGCTTCAGCAGGTACTCGACCCAGTCGGCCCACATCCGCTTCTCCGCCGCGTACGCGACCACGACGTCGGCCACGCTGGTCAGCGGCCGGCGCCTGAGGTACGCGTCCCGGCAGCGCAGCCGGACCGGTTCGGGGATCTGCGGCAGCGAGGTGACCTCGCGGTCGGAGATGACGGCGGTGAGCCGCTCGAAGGCGGACAGCAGCGAGTTGGCGATGCCGCTCTCGTCCCCGACGGTGGCGAGGGTCTCCTCGTAGGCGTAGTACGGGCGGTAGGGGATCTCGACGTTGCCCCAGTAGGCGCTGAGCTCCTCATGGCTCAGCGGTCGGCCGTCCGCCCCCTTCGGCAGCCCCTCGAACCGCATCCGGGCCAGCGCGCGACCGGCGTCGACCTTCTCCTTCTCACCCTCGTCGATGCGCATCGGCACCGGCAGGACCCGTATCCGGCGGGGCCGGTAGCCCTCCTCGACACTGCGGGCCACGACCGCCGCGCCCTCCAGCGCCTGGTCGCTCAGGGTGAAGCAGTCCACCAGGACGTCGGGCATCTCCATGGTGCAGATGTCGGCGTTGTCGGACAGGCCGGTGCGGCTGTCGATCAGGACGTAGTCGTACGTCGCCTTCATGCTGGCCCGCAGGGCCTGGAGGAAGGTGCCGCCGCCGAGGCGCTCGTAGAAGTTGTCCCACTCGAAGGAGGTGACCGCCGCCGAGTACGCCCGGTCCTGGCGGCCCGCGGACAGGAAGTCCAGGGAGCCGCCCTCGGGGAAGTGCAGGTCGAAGCGCTCGGGGCGGATGGACACCGCGTGCTGCTCGACCTGGGCGTAGGACAGGTGCCAGTCGTCGGGGCGCTGGGTTCCGGTGGTCGCGGCCCAGGCGTAGTCCTGGATGATGTTGATGACGCCCGGGGTCGCGGACAGCGCCTTGGGATCGAGGAACGGGTGGAAGAACCGGTGCAGGCCCGGTGCCTCCAGGTCCCAGTCGACGGCGAGGACCCGTTTGCCGTTGGCGGCCAGGATCCAGGCGGTGTTGGCCAGCGCCATGGTGCGTCCCGTGCCGCCTTTGTACGAATAGAAGGTGATCACACGTCCGTCGCGCGGGCCCGTCATGCTTCTCCTCCGTGGTCGGGTCCGCCTTCGGGGTACGGCGGCTGGATGGGGCCCAGCAGACGGGGCCTGGGCACGTGCGGACCCGGCGGCGGATGGGCCTCCGCGTGTTTCAGGTACTGCCGGGTGGTGTGCGCCACGACGGCGGGCAGCACGTCGGTGAACGCCTTGAGCGTGGGGACGCCGTTGACCGCGGTACGGCAGTCGGTGCGGCGGCCGCGTTCCAGCAGCAGGGGCAGGGTGCGCTCGAACTCCATGGTCAGGCGCTGCCCCTCGTCCCCGTGACACTGCAGGTCGGCCCGGTTCCAGGGGACGACGGCGCTCACCCACGGCTGGGCCTGGGCGTCGAACGCCTTCAGCCGGCGCCGCCGTTCCTCGTCCGTCAGCGTCCACCGGTCCACGAGCAGGATGCGCGGGCGGCCCGTCTTGCCGCCCTCCTCGCCGGTGCCGGCGGAGAGGGGGCCTTCGGTGTCCTCGTCGTCGAAGGAGGAGACCGTGGGCCGGTAGTCCAGCGAGCGGATCAGCTCCTCCGCCAGCGCGGGCAGCGGACGGGTCGACTCGGAGTGGTACGGGTTCCAGTCCAGCGGGTCCTCGCCGTACGCGCGCGGGTCCCGGTCCTCGGGAACGCTGTCGAGGGTGGGCGCGGCCACCGTCAGATGGATGTGCCGGGGTTCCTCGCCGCGCGGCCGGAACGCGCTCGGCGTGGACTCGTAGTCGCGCAGCCTGCCGGGCGGCAGCGGTGACTCCTCGGCCACCTGGACGATGCGCTGGGCGAGGGTGAGGACGGTCTCCTCGTACTCGTCGCGCAGTCTGCTGAGTTTGATGAGCCCGTAGAAGCCGTTGGTCGCGTAACGGTCGCCGAAGGTCGTGCGGTCCAGGTGTATGTGACGTATGGAGTCGGGCAGTTGATGGAAGTCGACGCGGGTCCACAGGGCCGGGACGATGGCGGACACCTCGCGTCCGCCGACGGCCTTGGCGTGCAGGAGGCGCTCGTTGAACGCGAACAGTTCCCGGCCGCACATCTCGCTGGTGAAGTAGCGCGGTGACAGCAGCGGTACGAAGACGCGGCAGCGGGCCAGATTCTCGCTGAGCTTGCGCGGCCACCCGTCCCCGGAGCCCATCTCCCGGTCTATGAAACCGACTTCGGCGCCGGCGGGCAGGTCGGTCAGCGCCATGATGTGGTTGCACAGATCCCGGTAGAGCTGGTGCACCCAGTGGTCGGGGTCGCCGCCGCCCGACCCCCACGGCGGGGTGTGGGCGTAGCTGAGGAAGAAATAGGGCTGCCCCTCGGCCGAGGCCTGCCCCCACTCCCCGTCAGGTGTGTCCAACACGCCCCCCTGCGCGTCGATGACCCCGTAACCGGAGCCACCTGGAACCGGAAGAACAATGTGCCCGACCAGGAGGCCTGACGGATCGCTTATTTCACGTCATTCCGGAGACGAGATCTGGACAGTTGATCGCGTACGTCGTCCACGGCGGCCCGCATTCCGAACAGCGTGACCGGCCTTCCGGACCATTCCCGCCGCACGAGAAGTTCATCCGGAAGCCGTGCGCCGGCCTCCGCGAAGTCACCGTCGTCCAAGGTCAGATCCTCGTAGGTGAACCAGTTCCCCTTGTCGCCCACCACGCAGCGGTACAGCCGCGGGGGCGGTGGCGGGGTCATGCGGTACTCGGCGAGATGGAAGGCGCTGCACACCTCGAACCCCACGCGCAGCAAGAGCACTTGGGCGTCGGCGGCGTACAGCTTGGCGAGCGGCGAGCGCTCGCCGAGGTGGCAGCGCGGGTCGTGTCCGGCGAGCAACTCGCCCGCCCGCGGGCCGATCGCGGCCAGCGAGGTCTGCGGGTGGTCGCTGCGCACGGCTCCCGGGGTGCTCCGCACGCACTCGGCCAGCGCGCCCATCGAGGGGCAGGGGGTGGCGTCCGGTTCGAAGGGGGGCATCGACGCACGGAACGCCTCGGCCTCCTGCGCGCTCAGGTGCGCGACGAGGGCCCGGTGGGCGCGGGAGCTGTCCGAGTTCTCCGGCGTGAAGGCGGGCACGACGAGCGTGCCCCGCGGACCGAGCGCGTCGAGCAGCGCGTCACGGACCCGGGTGGGGGAGAGACCGGTACCGCTCAGGGAGGCGTGCACCATGAGGGGGGCCTCGGGGCGGATCGGTAACTCGGCCAGGAGGTCGGTCAGTTGGCGCCAGCCGGCCAGTTCGGCCGGGGAGGAGTCCAGGCGGGACGGCACAGGGCCTGGGTGGCCGGTGGTCACTTCGGTGAGCAATCCGCCGTGCCGGTCGGCGAGTTGGCGGGGCACCGGGTCGGTCGAGGCGGGCACGCCCGCTGGGACGGCCGGCTTCGTCACGGTCGTCCCGCGATCGTCGTCCACTCCGCGCGCAGCTCCGCGGCCAGTACCTCGCCGCTCTCGGTGAGGTCGTGGTCGGGCAGCTCCGACAGGGCGGTCAGGGCGCGGCCGGCCCGGGCCAGTGAGTGGCGGCCCTCGGGGGTCTCATGGCCCCAGTAGGCGACGTCCCCCAGGCCCTCGACCGCCTCGGTGAGCAGTCGGCCCGCATGGTTGCCCGGCACATGGAGATCGGTTGTCGCGCGCAGGGCGGCCAGTCGGGCCCGGCGCCCGAGACGTGGCAACTCCCGTACGAACGAGACGGGTTCGAAGTCGACGGCCAGGCCGAGCCCGCCCAGACCGTCGACGGCGAGTCGCACCCCGGCCCCGGCGACGAGCGGGGTGACGGCGTCGACACGCAGGGCGTTGAGGTCGTCGTCCACCCCCGGGACCCGCTCCGCCCACAGCTCGTACGCGGCCCCCAACCGCTCGCGGAACGCGGTGAGTTCGTCTGCGTCCAGCGGATCGGTGACAGGGGCCGGGTAGACGGCACGGCGCGGGTCCGCGTCGTCGATGAGCAGCGGCTCGGTGGCCGCCACCTTCAGTACCGACAACGGCCGCCAGAGATCGGTGGGTTGGCTGTCGACGGTCAGCCGCGTCCCGTCGGCGGTGCGGACGTCGAGACCCCGGGCGCTCACGACGGCCTCCACCCGCCCCGGCGCGGGCAGGGTCAGGGTGCCGAGGGTCGGCAGGTGCAGCTCCCGGTCCGGCTGCTCCCAGGCGAGCTCCAGCGGGGCGTGCGCGTGGACGGCCGCCGCCACGGCGACGCGGGCGAAGCGGGCGGCGGTGACGTGGGCCGCCTCGGCGTGGCGCAGGGCGGCCCGCAGGTAGGGATGGGACAGCACCCGGTTGAGGTGCTCCGCGGTGGTCCGGTCCCCGTCCAGCCGGAGCAGGGCGAGCCAGGCCGCGTCCCAGTCGGGGTGCCCGGCCAGCCGCTCGTTGGCGTAGGCGAGCAGGGTCCGGTCCAGTTCCTGGCGGGCGAACCGCAGGGCCTCGGGGTCGAGGACGGCGGGCGAGAGGGAGCGGTCGGTGATCCGCTCGGCGATCCCGTCGACGAGGGCACGCAGATCGGCGCAGAACACCGACGGGTTGTCGAACTCCCGTTCGCTGCTGTAGCGGTGGGCGTACAGACCGCCCCCGCAGGACTCGACCACCGGGCACGCGCGGCAGGTCTTGGAGAGCCCGAGCAGACCGCGCTGCCGCGCCTGTACGCCTGGATGCCGGGCCACCTGCTCGAAGGTGTGGTGGTCGACGTGGAATCCCGTGGCGGGTGCCCCGTCGTAGGCGGTTTTCAGCGAGTCCACCTGCTCGAAGGAGCCGTCCGTCTCCACGACCGCCAGGTCGGAGGGGGCCAGGCCCATCGCCTCGGTCAGGCTGGGGCCACCCCGCAGGGTGCTGAGCACCGAGTCGAAGGTCCGCACCCGCACCTTGCGGCCCTGCTCCGTCCAGCGGTCGAACACGGCCAGCAGCCAGTCGGCGTACGGCGTCGCCGAACCGGAGGAGCCGCGCGGCGGCGGGGTGTCCCAGGTGGAGTGGGGCAGCAGGTAGTCGATCCGGGGCGGCGAGAGCGCGGACAGCGCGTCGTGCACGGCGACGGGGTCGTTCGCCACGTCCACCGTGCACAGCAGTCCGCCGAACAGGTGGCGGTACTCCTCGGAGCGCAGCAGGTCGATCCCGCGCAGGACGCGGTGATAGCTGCTCCGGTACCTGCGGTCGAGCCGGTGGCGGTCGTTGGCGGCCTGGTCGCCGTCGAGCGAGACGCTCACGAGGACGCCGTACTCCCGGAAGACGTCCAGGTGGCGGCGGCTCAGCTGCACACCGTTGGTGTGGATCTTCAGCTCGAGCTCGCTGACGCCGGCGAACGCCCTGCTGAACTCGTCGCAGATGGCGCGCAGTCGGGCGGGACCGGCCAGCAGTGGCTCCCCGCCGTGCAGGATGACGGTGACCGAGGCGAGGTCGTGCTCGCGCGCGTACGTGGCGAACCGGGCCGCGGTCCGACGGACCGTGTCCTGACCGATCACGACCGGGCGGGTCTTCCAGCTCTTGTCCGCGTGCTCGTACACATAGCAGTGGTCGCACGCCAGATCACATCGACTGTGGATCTTCAGAACGAGTTGCTGGAGTGGGTGTTCCCCCAGAAGAACGGTCACTTAGCACACGCTACCGCGCGCCGTCACTACCGCACGCCCCGAATCGGCCAATTGGGTTACTGCACACGTGTGTTGTGGTATCAGACCGAACCTCCGGCGGATCGACCGCGCGCGCCGTGGTGGACGGCGTGCGCGGTCGTGGCCGGACTGTCCGCCCTACAGCGCGGAGTTGAACCTTCCCTGGCCGCCCGTGACCCGGTCAGCGGCCTTCGTCGTGGCGGTGGAGCCGATCGCACCCAGCGGGGTGTGCCTGCCGTGGGGGGCGGAACCGGCGGCCGTAGCGCGTTCCGTGACCGTCTGTGCCTTCATCTGTCTGATGTCTCCTTCCAGGGGGGACCGGCGTGTCCCCGGCCCAAGAAGACCTGAGGCCCGGTGTCGGAATTCGAACCATGAGACAGAGACAACCCGGTTTTAGGCGGACGATACCCCAGCCGAAGGGCTCCGGAGCATGGCTAGGGGGCGCGTACGCGCCCATACTCGGATGTCCGGGGGAGCCTGTTGTCGGGGGTGGGCCATGAGGGTCGGTATTCCGGGGCCGGGAGTCACGTGGAACGACGACGACCTCCCCCCGCTCTTCCGCGTTAACGATCAACTCGCGATCACCCATCAGAGTGAATCGTTCCGTGCCGTCCGTGCCCAGTTGATCGTCCTGCTGGCGGCCACCACCTCGGCCATGCTGGCCGAACGGCTGGACAGCCACGTCCCGGCGTTCCTGGCCGCGCTGCTGTACGCTCTGACCATCGCCATCGGTCTGCGCACCACCCGCCGCCGGGCCCGCGCGCGCTGGCAGGCCCATCGTGCCGTCGCCGAGATGCTGAAGTCCCTGGCGTGGCAGTACATGGTGCACGGGGGCGTCTTCCACTCCCAAGTGGCCAACGCCGACGCGCTGTTCGCGGAGCGGGTCGAGGAACGGCTCAGGGAGATGCGCAAGGTGGGCTGGGAGGACTCCAGGAACGGCGCCCACACGCGCGGCGAGGGCCAGATCACCCCGGTGATGCGGCAGGTGCGGGCGAAGGCCTTCCCGGTGCGGCGGGACGTCTATCTGCGCGAGCGGCTCATGGAGCAGCACGCCTGGTACCGGCGGCGTGCCGCGCAGGCCCACCGCGCCTCCGTGCGGTGGTCGTCGGTGACCGCCGTACTGACCCTGCTGGCCCTGTTGGCCGCCGTGCTCCGGGCGGCCGGGATGCTCGGCGGCTGGGACCTGACCGGGGTGTTCAGCGCGTCCGCGGCGGCCGGGGTGGCCTGGCAGGAGGTGCGCAGGCACCGGCCGTTGACCTACGCGCACTCGCTCGTGGAGCAGGATCTGGAGACCCTGCGGGTGGAGATGAGCACGACGGTGACCGAGGACCGGTGGGCCCTCGCGGTGGCGGAGGCGGAGCGGCTGGTGTCGCCGCAGCACTCGGACTGGCTGGGCAGGTTCGGTGGCTGACGGGCGGCCGGCGCTCGTACGTCAGGTCTCGCGGCGCACGTCCGGCTCCCACAGCACGGTCACCGGGACCTCGGTCCTGCGCGCGTAGGCCACCACGTCGCCGGTGCCTCCCAGGCCCCGGGCCGGTCGGCCGTCCCACACGGCGATCAGACGGTCGCAGTGGTCGACGATCCAGCGGCCCGCGGCGAAGTACGCCTCCTCGTGCGTCGGCTCGGGCGGCAGCTCCACCCGGTTCGCGCAGGCGCCGAGGATCCTGCGGTACCCGGCGCGGGCCGCGTCGTCGTCGAGGTGGGCCTCGTAGTCCATGCCCGGGATCACCGCCGTCACCGGGACGCCGCTGTCCAGGGCGATGTCCGCGAACAACTGGTCGGCGCCGGCCGCGAGACAGCTGAGGGCCTCCAGGGCGCCGCCGAGGTGTCTGCGCATCTCCGCCCGCACGAGTGGCAGGACCCGGCCCGGGATGCGGCGGTGCCCGGTCACACCGATCCGGGTGACGGAGGTGAGAGCCGATGGCGTCACGGTGGAAGAGGTTCCGGCCTGTCGGGTCGTCGCGGTTCCGCTCGTCACGAGAGAGCCTCCCACAGCCGTCGGATACTCCACCGTAGCGCCCTCGGCGGGGAGCACACAGGGGCGCACCCGCTCACGCCGGTACCCTCGCACGACGTGCGGTCAGCGCAGCCGCACCCTACTGCCGCCGTGCGCCGACGACTTGACCGCGTCCAGCAGCCGGTGCACCCCTACGGCGGTCGTGAAGTCCGGACCGAAGTCGCCGCCCGTGCGGATCGCGCGGGCCAGGTCCGTGTACACCTGGGCGACATTGCTGACCGGGGACGGGGTGCCGAGCAGCGGGCGGTGGGCGTCGGGGACGGTCAGCCGCCGGGCGGGGGAGCCGTCGTCCGGCGCGTGGGTCAGGGTGAAGCGGGGGCCCACCAGGGAGTCGTCGGACGACACCAGGACCAGCCGGCCGGCGCGCCCGTGCACCTCGATCCGGAAGCCGTCGCCGCGCGGGCCGCCCGTCATGAAGTGCGCCGAGGCCGCCGCGCCCGACTCCAGCAGACCGCCCAACACGATCTGGTCCGGCGAGGTCACCTCGACCGTCTCGCCGGTCTCCTCCATGGTGACGCGGTCGATCCGGGTCGCCAGGGTCGCCGAGATCTCGGTGAAGTCCCCCACGGCGTACTGGAACATGTCCAGCGAGTGCCCGCCGACCACGGCGAGATGGTTGACGCCCTTCGTCGCGTCGAACAGCGCCGCGTACCGCGTCGACCACACCTCGGGGGTCGCGAGCGAGTACAGCAGGGATGCCGAGAGCACCTCGCCGATCAGGCCCTGCGCCAGTGCCTCCCGCAGCAGCCGCACTTCGGGATGGTGCCGGCTCTGCAACCCCACCGCGTGCCGTACGCCCGCCGTCCGCGCCGCCGTGGCGAAGCGCTCGGCGGTCACCGCGTCGGCTGCCAGCGGCCACTCGCTGTACACATGCCGGCCCGCAGCGATCGCCGCCTCCACCAGCCCGTCCCGGGAGGGGAGTTGGACCGCGAGGGTGACCAGGTCGACGTCCGGGTCGGCCATCAGGGCCCGGGCGTCGTCGTACGACGTCCGGGCGCCCCACACCTCGGCGGCCGCCCGCGCCGACGCCGAGGTGGTGCCGGCGACTGCTGTGACCTCAAAGTCGTTTAGCGCTTTCAGTGCCGGGAGATGGATGTTGCGACCCCATCCCCGCTCGGCGTGCGCGCCGACGACTCCCACCCGGATCCTGTCCGCCATGTGAACTCCCCTCGTCCGCCGGGGCGTTGTCCCGGTCGATGAGAAAAGTACCAGTCGGTTGGTTTTTTTGTTGACCGGGAAGGCAGACTGCTCCCGAGAGCCAGATGTGACACAGGCAGGGGTTGGACGCATGGTCAGGCAGGAACGCGCGGAGGTCACCCGGTCGGCCATCCTCGACGGGGCGGCCCGCGCCTTCGACGCCGAGGGGTACCACGGGACGTCGCTGGGGGACATCGTCAAGGAGGCCGGGGTGACGAAGGGAGCGCTGTACTTCCACTTCGGCTCGAAGGAGGAACTCGCCCAGGCCCTCGTCGACGAGCAGTTCTCCGCCCTGGAGTCGGTCACGGACACGGGCAGACCCGGGGTGCAGACCGTCATCGACCTCGTGCACTCCATGGCCCGGCGGCTGGTGGCCGACGTCCGGGTGCGGGCCGGCATCCGGCTGGTCATCGACCAGAGCTCCAAGGCGGGCCTCGTCAGCGAGCCCTACACCCGGTGGATCGAGCTCTTCCGGGAGTGCCTCGTCCAGGCCCAGCAGCGCGGGGACGTCAAGGCGGACCTCGACCCCGGACGGGTGGCCCGGCTGATCGTCGGCTCCTGGACCGGACTCCAGCTCAGCTCCCAGGTCCTCAGCGGCCGGGCCGACCTGACCGAGGAGACCACCCTCATGTGGGAGATGCTGCTGCCGAGCATCGTGCCACCGCGGCGGCTGGAGCGGTTCCACCCCGAGGGCACGGCACGGGTGCCCGAGATGGCCTGACGGGGGTCGCGGCGGGGCGACCGCCGGGTGGCGGCCGGGCAGCGGCCGTGTCGGATCCGCCGCCGTCGCGCACGGCCGGCCGCACGCCGTCCCGGCCCTCGCGCTGTCGCGTCCACCGGGCCGGGCGTTGCCGGTCGCGGTGCCGGGCCGGGCGGCGAGGACGCGCGGAAGCCGTTCGTCCTCTTCGGCGGAGGCGTCCTCTTCCGCACAGGCGTCCTTGCCGCGGCGGCGGAGGGGAGGTGGAGGGGGTCGGGAACTCCTCGCGCCTCAGGGGGCCAGCGGGTCGAGGGACAGCGGTTCGATGCGGCCCTCCAGCATGTACCCCAGTCCCTGTACGGCGCAGACGTCGGGCCGCTCGGCGATGTGCACCGGCATCCCGGTGGCCTGCCGCAGCATCTGGTCGAGCCCGGGGAGCAGGGCCGAACCGCCGACCATCATGATCCCGCGGTCGGCGAGGTCGGCCACCAGGTCGGGCGGGCAGTTGCGCAGCACCCGGCCGATGCCGTCGAGCACGGCGGTCAGCGGGGTCTCGATCGCGTCCCGTACGGCGGCGGTGTCGACCCGCACGGAACGGGCGAGGCCGGTGGCGACGTCCCGGCCGTGGATCTCGGTGGAGGCCGGGCCCTGCGGGGTGAGGCCGTTGCCCGAGAGGGCGAGCTGGAGCGGTCGCACGGACTGGCTGGGCAGCATCAGCTCGTGCTCGTGACGCAGGTGCTGCACGATCGCGTGGTCGACGGCCTCACCGCCGACCGGGATGCGCTCGGCGGTCACGATCGACCCGAGGGAGAGCACGGCGACCTGGGTGGCGGCGGCCCCGCACACCATGATCATGGTGGCCTCGGCCCGCTCGACGGGCAGTCCGCAGCCCACGGCGGCGGCGATCAGGGTGTCCACGAGCTCCACCCGCCGCGCCCCGAGCCCCACGAGGGTCTCGATCGCCGCCCGCCGGGCCAGCGGGTCGGCGTCGTGCGGGGTGCAGGCGGCGGCCCGCAGCCGGGGCTTGCGGCGCAGATTGCGGCGGATCCTGTCGCCGAGCAGGTGGCGCAGCATGCGCTGGGCCATCTCGATGTCGACGACGGTGCCGCCGGAGACCGGCCGTACGACACGGATGTAGTCGGGGGTGCGGCCCGTCATCTTCTCGGCGAACTCCCCGACCGCGATCAGCGCGCCGGTGCGGGTGTTCACGGCGGCGGCCGACGGCTGGTCGACGACGAGCCCGGCCCCCTTCACGTAGACCCGCGTCCGCGCCGCGCCCAGGTCGACGGCGAAGTGGCAGCGGCGCAGCTGCTCCAGACTGGCGGTCATGGCAGGTCCTCCCGAGAGCACAGACCGTGGGGCCGCGCCGGGTGGCGGGGCTTAGTGGCATCGTGCGGGGGCGGGGGAGGGGGCGCCTTTCCTGGGGGGCCGGGTGGGGCGCCGCTGAATGGGGGGTTTTGTGCCCTACGGCGTGAACGAGCTCCCCGTGGGAGGTGCGACCACCCCGAGGTCCACCAGGTCCTGCGGCCGGATCCGCAACTGGTCCGCCGTCGCCTCGACCTCCTCCGGCGCGCGCTTCAGGATCGCCGCCGCGAGTTCCGGCGCGATCACCGAGAAGTAGCTGTCCGGCGTGGCGTACGTCCTCCCGGGCGCCGCCAGGGCCAGGGCGCCGCCGGAGCCGCCCTCGCCGATGAGCAGGGTGGTGATCGGGGTGCGGGCGGAGGCGACCGTGGTGAACAGGTCGGCGATGGCCGCGCCCGCGCCCTGGCGTTCGGCCTCCGCGTCGTTGGCCGCGCCCGGGGTGTCCACCAGCGTGAGCACCGGGATGCCGAGGCGGTCCGCGAGGCGGATCAGGCGGGTGGCGGTGCGGTAGCCGGCCGGTCGGGTCGCCGTACCGGTCTGGGCGGCGTAGGCGATGGTGCGGCCCTCGTGTTCGCCGAAGCCGCACAGCATGCCCGGATCGGTGCCGCCGCAGCGGTCGCCGGACAAGGCCGCCCGGTGGGTGAAGTAGGCGTCCAGGTACGCCTCCGCGCGTGGCCGTTCCGGGGAACGGGCCCGGCGGACCGCGTCCCACCCGGTGGCGGGGAGGCCGGTCGTGCCGAGCGGGTCCGGGACCGGGGCGGGTTCGAAGGGCGGCGCGGGGAGTGCGGCCCAGGACGCGTCCGGAGCTCCGGAACCGGTGCCGCCGGGTGCCGGTCGCTCGGGGGTGACCGCCACGTCGGCGGCACGGCCGTCCGCGGCCCCGCCTGCCCCGGCTGCGTCCGTGCTCGCGCGGCCGGTGCCGCCGGATGCCGATCGCCCGGGGGCGGGCGCCCTCTCCGCCGTACGGCCGTCCGCGGCGCCGTCGCCGGGTCCGCCCGACGGGCGTGCCAGCAGCCGCAGCCACCTCCCCAGGGTTTCCCGCAGCTCCCGCGGCCGTACGACCGCGTCCGCCGCGCCGGCGGCCACCTGTGCCTCCGCCGTGTACGCCGCCGGGTCCGCGTCCGGGGGACGGACCCGGGAGCCCGCGAAGCCGACCTGGGCCCCCGGGAGAGCCAGGATCACGTCGGCGCCCGCGCCCAGGGTGGCCCAGCCGCCGCCCGTGGTGGGGTCACGCAGCACCGCGATCTGGGGCAGGCCCGCCGCCCGCGTGAGGGCCGACTCGCGGGCCACGCGCTGGAGTTGGGACAGGGCGAGCATGCCCTCCTGCATGCGGCTGCCGCCCGTGGCCACCAACGGCACGACAGGGAGGCGGTGTTCGCGGGCGTACCGGTACGCCGCCTCCAGCCGGTCGCCCGTGCGCTCGCCCAGCGAACCGCCGAGGAAGCCGAACTCGAAGGCGATCAGGACGGCCCGGGTGCCCTCGACGCACGCGGTGCCGCAGATGACCGACTCCTGCTCGCCGGTGCGTTCGGCGGCGCGGGCGCGCGAGGCGTCGTAGCCCTGCCAGGCGAGCGGTCCGTCCGGCTTCGACCGCCGTTCGGGGTACGGGATCTCGGCGAAGTCGTCGGCGAGCAGCGCGACCACCTCGCGTGCGGAGAGGCGCTCAGTCATGCAGCGCCCGCTTCATGATCTTCCCCATGTCGTTGCGGGGGAGGGCGCCGAGGTGGTGGACGGCCCGGGGGCGCTTGTGCGGGGCCAGGCGGCGGGCCACGTGGTCCGCCAACTCGTCGAGCGACGGCGGGGATTGATGGTCGACCGGGACGATCCACGCCACGATCCGCTCGCCCAGGTCCGGGTCCGGCTCCCCGGTCACCGCCGCCTCCCGCACCCCCGGGTGCTCCAGCAGGGCGTTCTCGATCTCGCCCGCCCCGATCTTGTAACCGCCGCTCTTGATCAGGTCGGTGGCCTTGCGGCCGACGATCCGCACGTATCCGTCCGGGTCCCGCACCGCCATGTCCCCCGTACGGAACCAGCCGTCCGCCGTGAACGCGGCCGCCGTCGCGTCCGGCCGGTTGAGGTACTCGGTGAACAGGTTGGGGCCGCGCACCTGGATCTCGCCCACCGTCTCGCCGTCGTACGCCGTGATCGGCGAGCCGTCCTCCTCCACCAGCCGCAGCTCCACGCCCGGCAGCGGTACGCCCACGGTCCCGGCGCGCGGCGCGCCGTCGGCGCGCACGCTGGTGTTCATAAGCGTTTCCGTCATGCCGTAGCGCTCGACGACCCGGCGGCCGGTCGCGGCCGTGACGCGCTCGTGGTCGTGCACGGGGAGCGCCGCCGAACCGGAGACCAGGAGCCGGGCACCGGCCAGCGCCTTCGCCAACTCCGGGTCCCGCGCCAGGGCTTCGGCGATGCGGTGGTACATCGTGGGGACGCCGAAGAGCATGGTCGCGCCGTCGTTCAGCTCACGGGCCACCCCCTCGGTGCTGAAACGGCCGAGGTGACGGACCGAGCCGCCGCGGCGGAGCGGGCCGAGGATGCCGAGGACCAGGCCGTGCACATGGAAGAGGGGCAGGCCGTGCACGAGGACGTCGTCCGAGGTCCACTGCCAGGCGTCGGCGAGGGCGTCCAGCGTGGCGGCGACGGCCCGGCGGGGGAGCACGGCGCCCTTCGGGGGACCGGTGGTGCCGGAGGTGTAGACGACCAGAGCGGGGTCGCCGTCCCGCGCCAGCGTGTCGGGGGCGGGGCCGCCGGTGGCGTGCACATCGACGTCGACGCGCTCCAAGTCGGCGAGGCCGGGCGGGAGTTCGGCGCCGGGAGTGGTGAGAAGCAGGGCCGGGGCGCTGTCGCTCAGGATGTGCCCGAGCTCCTTCTCGCCGGACTTCGGGTTGAGCGGTACCGCCGCGACACCGGCCTCCAGCGCAGCCACCACGGCCACCGCGGTCTCCAGTTCCGGTGTCGCCCAGACGGCCACCCGGTCGTACCCCGCGAGACGGGCCGCCAGGGCGCCGGTCGCGGCGGCGAGTCGCGCGTAGGTGAGGGAGCGGTCGCCGAACCGCAGGGCGGGACGGTCCGCCGGGGCGCCCCTGAGGGCCGGGAAGAGAGAGGTCACGCTTCGACTCCTGTCCTGTGGTCGCCTGTCCGTCCTACCCGAACCCCGGACCGCCTACCGCCCGGCGGCCGCCAGCACCGCCTCCACCACAGGGCCCAATGACCCCGGGTGCAGGAACAGGAAGAGGTTCGGCTCGACCAGCTCCAGTTCCATCACCCGCGGCCGCCCGTCCTCCCCGTCGACGAGGTCCACGCGCGCGTACAGCAGCTCCGGGGCGCCCGGTACGGCGGCCAGGGCGCGCTCGGCGACGGCGAGTTCGGCCAGGGTCGGCGTCCAGGGCTCCAGGTCCGGATGGGCGACCTTGGCCGCGTCGAAGGCGGTGTCCGGAGCGAGGACGGCCTTCTTGCGGCTGGCGTGCAGCAGCCCGCCCCCGAAGAACTGCAACGCCCGCTCCCCGCCCGTGTCGATGCCCCGCATGTACGGCTGCACCATCGCGGTCAGCCCCTCGGCGTGCATGCGCTCCAGATGCCGTACGGCACTCTCCTGCCGCTCGGGCGTGTACCGAGCGGCATAGCGCGCGCCCGCCCCGGACGTGGGCTTGACGACGTACTCGTGGTCGCTGGGCAGGTCGGCCGGGTCGCCGGGCGCGAGATAGCGGGTCGGCACCACCGGCACCCCCGCCTCCGCGAGCTCCCCGAGGTACCGCTTGTCGGTGTTCCAGCGCACGACCTCCGCCGGATTGGCGAGCCGCGTCAGCTTGCCGCAGCGCTCCGCCCACGCCACGAACTCGGCCGCCCGCCAGCTGTAGTCCCAGGTCGAGCGGATGACGGCCAGGTCGTAGCCGGCCCAGTCGACGTCACCGTCGTCCCAGCAGACGGCCTGCGCGTCGGCCCCGGCCGCGCGCAGCGCCGCCACCAGCACGGGCAGGTCGGCGTCCTTGCTGGGCTCGGGCCGGGGGTCGTAGGTGACGAGGGCGACTCGGGGCACGGCGGGTTCCTTTCCCATACGGCTCGACCGGCAGGCTAACCACGGCGGACGCAACCGCGGCAACCGCTTTACCTTCCCCCTCGGTGAAACCCCACCATCCAGGTGAGGAACGGAGGAGACCCCATGGAGTGGCTGACGATCGGCGCCTTCGCCCGGGCGTGCCGTCTGTCGCCGAAGGCGCTGCGGCTCTACGACGAGCTGGAGCTGCTGCGTCCGGCACGCGTCGACGCGGACACGGGCTACCGCTACTACACCCCGGACCAGCTCGAACAGGCCCGGCTGGTGGCCTGGCTGCGGCGGCTGGACATGCCGCTGGCCCGCATCCGGACCGTGTGCGCACTCCCGCCCGCTGCCGCCGCCGGCGAGATCCGCGCGTACTGGGCGGGGGTCGAGGCGGAGACGGCCGTACGGCGGGACCTCGCCGCGTTCCTCGTCGACGAGCTGACGGCCGCACCGAGGAAGGACACCACCATGCTCGAACTGCGCTACTGCGCCCACTCCGATCCCGGCCGGGTGCGCCCCGCCAACCAGGACACGGCCTACGCGGGCGCCCGCCTCCTCGCGGTCGCCGACGGCTACGGCCCGGCGGGCGCCCCCGCCAGCAGCGCGGCCGTGGCGGCCCTCCGATTCCTGGACCGCGCCGAACTCCCGGCCGGGAACGTCCTCAACGTGCTGGAGGACGCCGTGCACGGGGCGAGCGAGGCGGTACGGGACGTGGCCGCGGGCACCGACGAGAACGGCACCACCCTGACCGCCCTGCTCTGGACCGGCTCCCGGCTCGCCCTCGTCCACATCGGCGACTCGCGCGCCTACCTGCTGCGCGGCGGCGCCCTCTTCCGCATCACCCACGACCACACCGTGGTCCAGTCACTGGTCGACGAGGGCCGGCTGACCGCGGAGGAGGCCGTCACCCACCCCCAGCGGGCCCTGCTCCTCAAGGCCCTCACGACCGGCACCCCGGATCTGCGACTGCACGACGCGGAGCCCGGCGACCGCTATCTGCTGTGCTCCGACGGCCTCTGCGCCGTAGTCCCCGACCCGGCCATCCGCGACCTGCTCACCGCCGCCCCCGCCCCCGACACGGCCGTGCACACCCTGGTCGAGGCGGCGAACACCGCGGGCGGCCCGGACAACATCAGTTGCGTGGTGGCCGACGTGGTGGAGACGGCGGCCCGGCCTCCCGCATGATGACGGGCATGTCGATGTCCGGAACCGACGCGTACGACAGGGAACCCCACCTCCCCCCGCTCGTCGAGCGGGCCCTGGCCGCGGCCCGCGACCACGGCTTCCCCCACTCCTGCCGCCCCGAACAGGGCCGTCTGCTGCACGCCCTGGCGGGCGGGGCCCGGGGCCGTGTCGGGGAGACCGGCACGGGCTGCGGGGTGGGTCTGGCGTGGCTGGCCTCGGGAGCGCGGGAAGGGGTACGGCTCGTCAGCGTCGAGCGTGACCCCGAGCGGGCCCGTGTCGCCGCCGAGGTGTTCGCCGACCGGTCCGACGTGCGGATCCTCCTCGGCGACTGGCACCGCATCGCGGACTACGGCCCTTACGACCTCCTCGTCCTCGACGGCGGCGGCACCGGCAAGACCCCCGGCGACACCCCGGCCGACCCGACCCGTCTCCTCACCCCGGGCGGCAGGATCGTGGTCGACGACTTCACCCCGGCGTCCCACTGGCCGCCCCGGCACGACGGTCACGTGGACCGTCCTCGCCTGCGCTGGCTGGAGCACCCCGCCCTGGACACGGTGGAGCTTCCCCTGGCCGAGGACCTGGCCACGCTGGTGGGGACGCGCCGCCGGAAGGCCTGACGTACCCCCCGGGGCGGTCAGCGCACGGTCAGCCGCTGCAACAGGCCCCAGGTGAACTCGGCCACCACCTCGCGCCGTACGCCCTTCTCGTCCGGGGCCGTGAACGCCAGGCCCCAGCGGGTGGGGGCCGTGCCCTCCAGGGGGCGGGCCGGGGGGAAGGCCCGGGCCGCCTCGTCGACCGTGCACGACCAGGGGGTGAGGTCGGCGAGGGTGCGCAGGGAGGGCCCTTCGGTCCCCGGCGCGCGGATCAGCCACTCGTTCCAGACCGCCCCGGTGGGGGACAGGAGGACCTCGAAGCGGAGGTCCGGCCAGAGCGGGACGGGCCAGAGCAGGGCCTCGCACTCCAGGTCGCCCACCGTGCGGGTCAGGACGGTCTCCGGGGCGCCGAGGACCGAGCGGTACCGGGACGCGGCGGCGCGGGCCCGCGGGGAGCGGACCATCGCCTGCCAGCGCTTGTTGGCCTCCCGCATGTCCGCGATCGACGCGCCCAGCGCACGCCGGGCGTCCTCCACCGGGCCGGGATTGTGGTCGGCCATGCGGCGCAGCAGGACCAGTTGGAAGTCGTGGACCGTGAAGGGGCTAGCCGGGGGCTTTCCGGAGGGCATGGTCCCCATCGTCTCCCACGGCACTGACACCGGGGCGGCGGCCGTCGGGGAGGAAGAGCACCGAGTTGATGTACCGGGGGCGGCTGAGGAAGGGCAGGACCCGGCGGAGCAGACCCTGGCTGACGACGTACGAGGCGGTCTCCTGGTGGGCCTCCAGGGGGAACCCGGACAGCGGGACCCAGGTGGAGCGGGGCAGCACCCAGCCGGCGTAGCCGAGGAGGGCGAGGTAGGTGACGACCGGCGTGATCGGCTGGATCCGGGACTCCAGTTCGACGAAGAGCGCGGGCCGGTCGCGCGCGAGGATTCCCGTCGCCCCGCGCAGCACCGCCAGCTCGCTCCCGTCCACGTCGATCTTGATGAAGCCGACGTCCTTCAGGTCCAGTTCGTCCAGCGTGACGCAGCGGACGTCCAGGGCCCGGCCGTGGATGTCCCGCCGGACCAGCGAGGACACCCCGCGGTCGCCCTCGTCGCCGGGCGGCAGCCAGAGCCGGGCGGTGCCCGGGCGGTCCGCGGCGGCGGCCTGGACCACCTGGACGTTCGCCGGGGCCGCCGAGGTCAGCAGCCGGGCCAGATGGGGCACCGGCTCGACGGTCACCACCTGCCGCGCCCGCCCCGCCAGCCGCCGCGTCCACGGCCCGTACCAGCCGCCCACGTCCACCGCCGTCCGGCAGTCCGCGGGACACAGTTCGGCCAGCCGCGCCAGCTCCGGCTCGAAACGCGGGTACACCGCCCGCGCGGCCGCCGCGACGAGGCGGGTGGGCAGAAGGGGCGCCACTCTCGCCGCCCAGGTGCGCGTCGGCCCGGTCATGGGGTCGTCCCGGGGGTCTGGGGGGAACCCCCGGTACAGCGGCGCAGGAGGTCCTCGTGCTGGTCGTCCGTCACCTGCTCACCGGAGTCCGGCAGCAACTGCGGGATGCCGTCGACGATCGGGTAACGGCGGTGCAGCCGGGGGTTGTAGAGGGCCTCGTCCGGCGGTACGAGGTGCAGGGGGCCCTTGTCGAGCGGGCACGCCAGGATCCGCAGCAGCGGGTCGTCGGGGTTCATGGTGGCGTCAACTCCTTGGTGCCGACGGCGGGTTGGGGCGCCGGATCATGCTTGGGCATGCTCAGCAGTACGGCCACGGCGAGCACCGTGCCGGCGAGGCGCAGCGCGAGCCGCAACGGGTCGTGGGGCAGCGACTCGCCGAACGAGAGCGTGCCGAGCACCGCGGTGTACAGACAGGTCACCGTCGTGCACACCGGCACGATCAGCGACGCTCGGCAGCGCTGGAGCGCCGCCTGCGACATCACCAGGCCGAACGCCCCGGTGAACAACAGGAGATACGGATACGGGGAGCCCAACAGCTCAACCACCGCGCTGCCGAGACCAGTTGAGGTCAGATAGCTCGACACTCCCTTGATCGCCAGCGAGCTGACCCCGTACAGCAGGCCCACCGCCACGCCGTACTCGACGCCGGTCGTCGGCATGCGGTGCCGGTGTCTCGTGCGCCGCTCGGCGGATCCGTACAGCCACACGCCCGCCGCCAGCGACGGCACGCACACCAGCAGGATGAGCTGGTACGGGGCGTCCCGGCTGACCCGGTCCGAGCCCTCCTTCAGGGACAGCACGACCATGAGGAGCGCGGCGAGGATGGCACCCAGCGCGTACCGCTCCCGCCCGGTGGTCTCCTCGCCCAGCAGTCGCGCGGACAGCAGCACCAGCAGGACCAGACCGGAGACGAAGATGCCCTGCGCCGCCGCGATCGGCAGGGTCCGGTAGACCGCGAGCTGCGCCGCGAACCCGGCCGCCAGGGAGAGCGAGCCGCCGATCCACAGCGGGCTTCTGATCACCAGCCCCAGCAGACGCGCCGGTTGCCGGATCGTCACCTCCGGCAGGGCGGTGAGCGCCCGTTTCTCCAGCACGAATCCCACGCTGTACAGGGTGTTCGCCAACAGGGCCGCCGCCACTCCCCACCACATGGTCCACGCCCCCTAGGTCTTACGCGCGTGCAGCAGCAGGATCGACGCGAGCGAGGGTCTGGCACACGCCAGCCGGTCCAGTGCGCGCAGCGGACGCGGCACACCGTGGAAGGGCGCCCCCTCCAGCCGTACGACGTCGAAGCCGGCCGCCGCCACGAACTCCCGCAGAGCACGCGCCGTGTACAGCCGCAGATGCCCCACGACCTCCCGGCCCGGCCGGCCGTGGATCGCCCGCAGACTCACCTCCGAGAACACCGGCTGGACACCGGCCAGCAGCAGTCCGCGGTTGTACCAGGCGGCCAGGTTGGGGGTGGACAGCATGAGATGGCCTCCGGGGCGCAGGATGCGGCGGATCTCGTCCAGCGCCGAGTCCGGGTCGACCAGATGCTCGACGACCTCGCTGAACAGCACGGCGTCGACGGAACCGTCCCTGAACGGCAGTCCGGCGCCGGTCAGTTCACCCCGGACGGCGTACGGCAGCCTGGCGCGGGCGCGCTTGAGGGCGTCCTGGGACCAGTCGACGCCGACGATCCGGTGGCCGGTGAGGAGCGGGGCGGCGGTGGCGGCCGCAGTGCCGTCGCCGCAGCCGATGTCGAGGACGGTGCGCCCGGTTTCTCCCGGGGCTCCGAGCGCCGCGGCCAGCATGCGGGCCTGGCGCAGGGAGCGGGGCGTGCCGGAGGCGACCGGGACGGCCGGATCCTCGTAGAAGTCCCTGAGGCCGCCGCGGCGCGGGGGCGCGGTGGTGTTCACGGGGCCACCTCCGTGGTGTGCAGATAGTGCTCGAACAGGTCCCGCAGATGGGCGCCGTCGCCGTGCCCGAGCAGGGCCCGCGACCAGCGCAGGGCGAGGTGCAGCCGGCCCGCGGTCGAGGCGGTCGTGACGGTGAGGCCGCGGGGCATCCTCGCGGGCGCCGAGAACCACACGGCGTGCGCGCGGCCGGCCTCCTCGCCGAAGTCCAGCGGGTACGGGACGCGGCCGATGTTGCTGAGGAGGGTGGTGGAGGTCCAGGGGGCGGCGGCTCTGCGGAGACCTCTGGTGAGTGCCGCGCGCCAGGTCACCGGGGTGACGGGGGCGGTGAGGAGTCCCGCGCCGTGGCCGAGTTGGGGACGGCTGAGGGATTTGAGGGCGCGGGTTCGTCGGGCGGTGCGGCGCAGGAGGTCGGGCATGTCTTTCGGCGCCTGCGCCAACTCACTCGGGGCGAACGGGACTTCCACCAGTCGGGTGCCGTTTCCTATGGGCATGGTCATGTCCCTGGGGCGGTCGTCCACGGGCATCGTGATGCGCAGGGGGCGGGGGGTTTCTCCGTGTTCCCTGTTCCAGTGGGCGATCGTCAGGGCGGTGGTGATCATGAGCTGGTCGTTGACCGTGTAGGGGGAGCCCTTGGGGCGGTGGGGGAGGGGGAGTTCGGTGACGAGGAGGCCGTTGCCGGGGGAGTCCTCCGGGGTGCCGGGTGCTACGCGGGCTGGGCGGGTCCAGTTGGAGGGGGTGTCCTCCGGCGGTGCGGGGGGTTCGGGTGCGCGGGTGGGGGCTGGGGCGGGGGAGTTGTCCTTGCCGCCGTAGATCTCTGCGGCTGTGGCGAGGATGCGGAGGCAGGCCGGGCCGTCCAGGGCTGTGTGGTTGATGGTGAGGAAGAGGACGGTCGTGTTTCGGGTGCGGGCGAGTGGGGGCTTGTCGCGCAGTTCCCCGCGCCCCCGGGCGGGTGGGTGCAGGCCGACTCTGTCTGTCGCCTCGCTGCCTTCTGCTGGGCCCGCTCCCTCCACCACCTCCAGTCGGATCGGTGGGGACAGTGACAGTGGGGGTGCCTCGACCAGTGCCCTCGTTCTCGCGTCCCGTAATGCGTTCGGACCCGGTTCCGGAAAGCTCACCACCTCCACATCCGGTTCCGCCGTCAGTTCCCACTCGTAGCGGCGCCGGTACCAGCTCCCCCGGGCCTCCCGCATCAGGATCCGGGGGTGCCGGTGCAGGGCCTCCAGGAACGCCTTCCGCAAGCGCGCCTGATCCAGCCGGCCCGGCAGGTGCACCTCGATGTGGACCGTCTCCGGTTCCTCCTCCTGGAGGCAGTGGCGGGACACCTCGTCGACGACCGGGAACGGGATCCGTGCGGGAGGCGTCATGCCGGTTCGCCCCTTCCCTTTTCCGGCTGGACCGGCGGGAGTTGCTGGGTGGGTGCCTCGGACCCGGGAGGTGCCTTTGGCTCCCGGACGCTCACCAGCGCCGCGAACAACCCGATCAGCGCCAGCAGTTGGGCCGCGTGTCCGAAGGCGCCGTCCCCGGCGCCCACCGGCTCGCCCGCGCCCACCGCCGCGGCGATTCCCGCCCCGGCCAGGGCCACGAACGCGATCGGGACCAGGAGGTCATGCCGTCGGTACGCGAGCAGGGCCAGTACCGGGACCAGCAGCGCCAACCACCCGGCGATCACCACACCGATCAGCGTGAGCGCCACCACCCCGAGCCACACGCCCGGCGCCGGAGGCACCGGCTGCGGCTCGTCGGGGTTCGGGGAGCGCCTGCGCCACAGCACCAGGCCCACCAGCACCGCCAGCGCGACCGCGCTGCCGATCAGCGCGCCGTCGTACGTCGTGGCGGGCTCGTACGACAGCTTCACGGTGCCGCCCGCCCCCGCCGGGACGCGCCAGCCCTGCTGCCAGCCGTCGAGTCGTAGCGGGGAGAGGGACTCGCCGTTCAGCGTGGCCTTCCAGCCGTCGTTGTAGTTCTCGTACGTCGTCAGGTACGAGGCGGCGCCCGACCCCACGGTCACCTCGCGCTGATCGCCCAGCCAGTCCCGGATCCGCAACTCCCTCGTGAGCGCGGTGGGTTCGGCGATCGTGCCGCGGGTCAGGGTGATGTCGGTCAGGGCGAGCGGCCCGGCGTCCCCGCCCTCGACGACGTGCTCACCGGAGGCGAGCGACAACTCGGCGTCCGAGCGGCCCGACTGGCAGAGCGTCACCGTCAGTTGGCGGCGGTCGGTCAGGTCGCGGATCCGGCCCGACACGCCCGTCTGGTAGAGCTTCCCGTCGACCGCCAGCACCGGGCCCTTCCCGCACGGCAGGGAGAACGTCCGGGTGGGCTTCGGCTGCGGGGTCCGGTACTGGTCGAGGGCCGGGAGGTAGGCCTCCGTGAGGCCCACGGGGAGCTGGAGGTCCTCGTCGGCGACCGGGTTGTGCAGGACCAGCGGGGCCGTCTTGGTGATCGTGATGTCGAGGCGGTCGGTGGTGATCGCGGGGAAGCGCACCGCGCCGTTCTCGTCGACCCCGGCGACCGTCGCGCCGTCGGGCGAGGTGATGTCGACCTCGGTGGGCCGGGTGGAGAGGCCGCCCGCGGGTGCCAGCACCACCTCGGAGATGGGCTGCTTGCCGTTCCAGCTCAGGTGGATCGTGGGGCGGTCGCCCGCGATCCAGGCCGTCGTGAGGTCACCGTCGGTGAGGTTGCGGGCGGACAGGCCGGTACCGAGGGTCGCCGTGGAGTCGGCGGTCGCGGTGATGCGGTTGCGCTGGTCGGGGGCGACCTCGTACAGCAGCCTGTCGAGCTCCTCCCCGCTCACCGGCACCGCGCTCGCCTTCACCGCGTACGTTCCCTGCGCCTCCGTGGTGAAGCGGCGGTGCAGGCCGGCCTCCGTGCCGGTCGGGGAGATCCCGGCCGGGTCGGGGACCCGGTGCAGGGAGACGACCTCGGCGTCGGAGTCCGCGCGGTCGGCGTCGGTCGGCAGCCGCAGCAGCCGGGTCACCTGCACGTCCGGCAGGTCGATCTCGGAGAACCCGGCCCCGGCGAGCCCGGTCCGCCGCGCGACCGAGTCGACGATGGTGAGCTTCATCCAACTCGTCGCCCCGGGCGGTGCCTTGACGCTCTGCGTCGACCCGTCGGCCCGCAGGAAGCTGGTCCGCGACCCCCGCTCCGTCTCCACCCGCACCTTGGTCGCCGCCGACCGCACGCTCTCCTGCGGCAACGGCGTGACCTTGAACGACGAGGGCATGTCGTACGCGGGATCCGAGAGGCCGATCCGCAGCCACTGCCCGTCCGGCGAGCCCGCGACACCCTCCGCCCAGGCGGTGTCCGGGTTGCCGTCGAAGGCGTTGACCGGGTCGAACTGCGGCAGGTGGAAGAGCCAGTTGCCGTACGAGGACGCCGTCACCGAGCGGGCGCCGCGCAGTTCCGCCACCGTCTGGTGCGCCTGGCCCGTCGTCGGCAGGATCTGGTGCGGCTTCTCACCGGCGTCCTGGGCGGCCCCGGAGGCGTTGCGCTCGTCCTCGGTGTACGTGTACGAGGTGTTCGCGTTGACGAGCCCGAAGCGGGTGTCCGCGCGCCGCAGCCCGTCGCCGACGATCTGGAGCGGCGGGGTGCCGAGCCCGGGGTGGTTGTCACCGGTCAACACCGTGGCCCTGCCCCGCAGTTCGGTGGCGAGCGGCAGCAGTGACTCGGGTCCGCCGGACATCTGGGCGGTGTCGGCGACCGGCAGCAGGCCGGCCTGTCCGGGCCGCGGCACGTCCTCGCTCGCCGGACGGTAGATCTCCACCGCCCGCTGCCTCGGGTACAGCCCCTCGATCTGGAGCGGGGTGTCGTTCGCGATCCTCCCGCCCGTCATGAGCGGCCCGAGGCCCGTCACCCGCTCGTAGCCGGACTGTTCGAGGGCCCGCTTGACGACCGAGGACGACACGGTGCCGATCTGGTCGGGGTCGAGGTCGTTGCGGACGACGACGTAGTAGACCCCGGCCCGGCTGAGGTAGTCGGCCAGTCCCGGGATCTCGCCGCCGGTCATCAGCGCCTGCTCGACCGCGTCCGTCATGCGCCGGTTGCCGGGGGTGCCGAAGGGGACGTAGTCGCGTTGCGCCCAACGGGACTCGGCGAGGACGTCGAGGGGCTGGTCGATTGGGGAGCCCCAGGTGTAGATGCCGTGCGCGGTCGCGGGGACGACGAGGGCGCGCGAGTCGGGGGAGTACTTGTCCAGCCAGTCGGCCGTGGTGTGCCAGTACTTGGGCAGCTGCTGGAAGGAACCCGGGTTCAGGATGGAGCCGTTGAGGTACGGCCACATCAGTCCGGGGAGGATCAGGACGGCCGCGACCAGCGGGGCGTACCGGCGGCCCCTGATCTCTCTCGCCCCGCGCGGCTCGGCGGCCGTGCCCACCAGATGGGCGAGGCCAAGGACCAGGGCGAGCGCCAGCCCCGGCTGGAACTTGTAGATGTTGCGGAAGGGGGCGAGACCGCCGTTCAGCCAGTCCCGCACCACCCCGTGGAAGGGGGCGCCGAACGCGCCGCCGTACCCCGCGAGCAGCACCAGGACGGCCGTCAGCGCGGTCAGCACCAGCCACCGGCGCTCCGGCATGTCCCGCCGCGCCAGGCCTGCCAGACCGAGCCCGGCGGCGAACGCCGAGCACAGGATCACGATCACCGAGGTGGCCACGGTCCATCCGGCCGGCAGCCACGCCTCACCCAGATGCAGATAGGCGACCCAGTTCCCGGCCCCGCGCAGGGCCTCCGTGGCCGACATCGTCTCGGTCGTGGTGCGCGCGCTCTCCACGTACGGCAGGAAGTTCTCGCCGTAGAGGCCGAGCAGCAGCAGCGGGATCACCCACCAGGCCGTCGCGAGGATCACGCCCGGCACCCACCAGGCGATCAGCTTGCGCTGCCGTGGTCCGGGCGGCCGGGACAGGAGGTACAGCCCGACGGGGAGCAGACAGGCCAGCGTGGAGGCCGCGTTCACCCCGCCCATGAAGGGGATGATCAGCGCGGAGCGCAGGGCGGCGATCCGGGCGTCGTACCGCTCGTTCGTCAGGGGCAGCAGCACCCACGGCAGGAAGGCGCCGGGCAGCGCGGCCGCGGAGGTCGAGCCGACGACGATGGTGAAGGTCGGCCACAGCGCGTACGCGACGGCGGCGAGCAGCCGGGACGCCCCGGTGCCGATCCGCAGCCGCTCGGCCAGCCGCAGCGCACCCCAGAAGGCGACCGACACGATCAGCGACAGCCACAACCGCTCCACCAGCCACACCGGCAACTGGAGGGCGTGGCCGAGCCAGTAGAACGGCAGCATCGGCCAGAGATAGCCGACGTACTGGTCCTGGATGCCGCCGAAGGAGCCCTGGTCGTGCCAGAGCTGCCCGAGGTCGGCGAGGAACCGCCCGGGGTCCGTGGTGACACCCAGCTTGGTGTCGAAGGTCTGCCGACCCGGGTGCACCGCCAGGAACAGCACGAAGACCACGGCCCAGAAGCCCAGCAGCCAGCTCCGCGACCGCGGGCCCTCCGGGGGGCCCGACATGGTCGCGGTGGTGGGGACGGCTGCCGGTGGAGGGGCCTGGACCGTGGACGTCGTCATGGTGGACACCGCCGGAGGATGAGGAGGAGGTTCCAGGTGGCGACCTCGCGGATGCCGGGAGCCCGTACGACGGTCTCCGCGAGGAAGGGCCAGTAGCGGGAGCGCGCCGAGACGACCGTGACGTCGTCGCGGGCGCGCACCTGCCGCAGGGTCGGGCCGATGTGCACGGCGAACAGGTTCTCGCCGAGGGTGTGCTTGGCGGCCTTTCCGGTACGGCGCCGGTAGCGGGCGCGGGCCCGCTCGGCACCCAGGTAGTGCCAGGGCGCCCACTCGTGACCGCCCCACGGGGACAGCCAGTTGGTGAACGACACGTAGATGAGCCCACCGGGTCGGGTGACCCGGACGAGCTCGCTGAGGAAGATCTCCGGATCCGCCACGTGCTCCAGGACGTTGGAGGAGAACGTGACGTCGGCGGCCGCGTCCCGCAGGGGGAGCAGGTAGCCGTCGGCGATCACGGTGGCGTCGGGCGGTTTCTCCCCCAGCTCACGGGCGTCCGGCTCGAAGAGGAACGCGTCGGCGCCGCGCCGCCGGAACTCCTCGGTGAAGTACCCGCTGCCGCCGCCGACGTCCACGACCGTACGTCCGGCGACGGGACCGTCGTAGGCCTCGACCTGGTCCACGGCGTCGCGGGCGAGCAGCGCGTAGCAGGACTCGGGGTCGTCCTGCTCGTGCATGAAGGCCCGGAAAAGGGTGAGGGAACGTCGAAACGAGGGGTCCTTTGGTTTTGAGGGGCGCGGGGAACTGCGCGACAAGCCACGACGCACCCGAGGCCCCGTCACGGCCCCCAGCCCCTCACCGCCTCGGCGGCAACAGCCCGGAACTGTCTGACGGTCCGGTGCCAGCGATACCGGGCCGCGCGGTCCCGCGCGGCCTTGCCCATCAGCTCACGGCGGTGTCCCGACAGGGCCAGCGTGCACCAGGCGGCGGCGAACGAGGACTCGCCCCGCGCGAGCACCCCGGTCTCCCCGTCCACGACGGAGTCCCGCAGCCCGGGCACGTCGAAGGCGATCGTCGGCGTCTCGCGGGTCGCGGCCTCGGTGACGACCAGCCCCCAGCCCTCCACGGCGGAGGGGTGGAGCAGCAACCACGCCTCGCACAGCAGCCGGTGCTTCTCCGCCTCGGAGACGTGGCCGGTGAACTCCACGCCGGGACCGGCGAGTTGTGCCAGGCGGGACCGCTCGGGGCCGTCGCCGACTATCACCAGCCGGCCACCGGTGACCGGCCGCACCCGCTCCCACAGTCTCAGCAGCAGATCGATCCGCTTGTACTCGACGAGCCGGCCCACGGCCACGAAGAGCGGTTCCGGCGAGCGGCGCACCAGCGGCTCCGGCTCCTCGACGCCGTTGTGCACGACCCGGATGCGGTCCCGCTCCACGCCGATCGCCCGCAGGGCATGAGCCGTCGACGGGGACACGGCGACCAGCAGACTCCGGTGCCGGGCCGCCGCACCGGCAAGCGCCCAGTGTTCGAGTCTTCGGCCGATCCGGGCCGCGGGGGCCAGGGGCCCGCCGAACCGCATCTTCCACAGGTCGGTGTGCACATGGTTGACCAGGCACAGGGTGGGTCCGTGGTGCCACAGGGGCGCGAGGTACGGCATGCCGTTGCAGACCTCGACCAGCAGGTCGGTCTCGCCGACCTGGCGGGCGAAGGCCGTACGGGCACGCAGGTAGTGGCCGAACTCGCCGCCCGCCGACACCACGCGGTAGTCCCGGTAGGAGGCCGGGCCGCCGCACAGCAGGGTCACCTGGTGGCCGAGCCGGGTCAGTCCGTCGGCGAGCCGGTCGACGAGCAGCTCGGAGCCGCCGGCGGCCGGGTTGTCGAGGTCACGATGGGCGAGAAAAACGATTCGGCGCGGGGGTGGGGGGAGCACCGAGGGGTGGTGCGGGTCGTGCGATGAAGGTTGCCACTGCGACGCCTGGAAAGACGTGCGCAGCGGGTGGGGCACGTGCTGGGGCATGGGTGCTCCAACTCGTCTCAGGGTGCGGAACTCAGCGTTGTTTTCCGGCTGGTTGTGGGGGGACTGAGCGTTTCCTAGGAGGGGGGTGTGGACGGGTTGTGCTCGGGTGGGGTGGCACAGTTTTCGCCCACCCGAACGCCGTGGCTACTCACGTACGTGACAATTTCCGGGCTTATTAGAGCTGACGTCCAGTCACATCGTGAGGACGGGCTGGGGCGTACCGCTCATATCGGTGGACTCGGGGCGCCTGCGTCCCCGTACCACCAAAACGCCCCCCACGGCAGCCAGCACGAATCCGGCCACAGCCGCCCCGATCGGCAACGTCTCACCCACCGCTCGCAGTTGGCCGCTGTCCCGCTTGGCCAGCCGCACGGCCTCCTTCTGGGTCGCGGTGGTGAACGCGATCCGCCGGCTGTCCAGCAGGACCACGGCGTCCTTCTTCGCGCCGGGTGCCCGCAGGGTGCGCTTCGGGCCCACCTGTGCGTAGACGACCCGGCCGGTGCGCTGGTCGACGACCAGCTCGATGCCGTGGTTGGAGTACCACTCCTCGGCCAGCACCTGCGGCCGGCCGGGTTCGCCCACGATCGTGCCCGGCACGAGCCGCGTCCCGACCTTCGCCGGGGCGACCGTGCCGGTGAACCGGTAACCCGTGTACCCCTGAACCTTCTTCGTACCCTGGTAACGCAACGTCACCGTCGATCCCAGGGAGTTGTCCCACCACTGGTAGGAACGTCGCTGCACGTCGAAGGGGAATTTCAGATAGGCCTCGCCCTCGATGTACGGCTTCTCGCCGCAGCAGTGCACCGGCTTGGTCGTCTTGCGGTCCATCACCCAGCGGTGCGGGACGAACTCCAGCGCGTCGTGCGGGTCGGAGGCCGGCAGCGACTTGTCGGTGTCGACGGTGGTGGTCACGTCCCACACCGCGGCCCGGCCGCTGCGCTCGCTGTCCTCGACGTCGGCGCGCACCCGCTGGGTGACGGTGATCCGCTGCCCGGGAACTGTCTCCAGTTCCTCGGTGTCGAAGACGCTGCCCGTCCCGCGGTAGACGGCGGTCTGGTCGATGTCGATCGGATTCACGGCCGCTCGCGGTGCCACGTACCACGCGAGCAACGGCGCCAGTACCAGCAAAAACGTGCCGAGTCCCAGCAGAATCAGGGAGATTGGAGAGGCTGTACGGCGCATCCGGACACTCCTGGGGCGTGAGATGACGGAGTTCGGGCCGCTCTATGGGCCGGAGACCGTAAGGCGTTCTGACACGGGGTGTCAATGACTTGACGGATTGTCAATGTCCTGTCGACACTGGGTCGGCAGGCAGGGTGGGTACCGGGCTTGGATGCTGGGGTGGGACACCGGACCGAGCCGCTCGAGAGAGGCTGCCCCTGCGATGTCCAGACTGCTCGCCGCCGCACTGACCGTCGTGGCCGCCGCATTGCTCGCCCTCGGTGCCGCCCTTGGCATCGTCGCGCTGCTGGAGGCGACGCCCGAGCAGCCCAACACCCCCTTGATCACCTACGAGCAGACGGACCAGGGGAGTTGACCCGTGGCCGCCCGACCGGCAACTGTGAACGCCCGCTCGGCCTGGCACGACGTCCCCCGCCTCCAGGTCCGGCGCTTCGCGGCCATCGCGATGTCCGAGGCGCCGGCCCTCGCGGAGGAGATCCTGCGCGAGATCCGCCGCGAGTACCCCCATCTGCCGGTCGTCCTCGACGAGTCCGGCGAACCGATGGCCCTGGTCGGCATCCGCCGCGCGATCGAGGTCTTCGTCCAGCACCTGGAGACGGCGGAGGGCCGCCCGACGGTCCCCCCGGGCGTCTTCCAGGAGTTCGGCAGGGGCGAGGGCCTGAACGGCCGCAGCCTCGACTCGCTCCAGGCGATCTACCGCATGGGCGTACGCCTGGCCTGGCGCCGTTTCGCCGACATCGGCCAGCGCGTCGAGATCCCGCCGCCCGCGATGTACGAGCTGGTGGACGCGGGCTACGAGTACCTGGACGGCCTGGTCGACCAGTCGGTCCGCGGCTACGCGGAAGCGGCGGCCCGCCAGGCCGGAGAGCGGCTGCGCCTCCAGCGCCGCCTGATGGAGTTACTGCTGGCCGAACGCCACCGGGGCGACCCCGCGGACGCGCTGACGGAACGCGCGGCCCGTATCGGCTGGCCGCTCCCGCAGAAGGTGGCGGTCGGCGTCCTCCTGCGCCCGGCCCGTGAGGCGGTGCCCCCAGCGGTGGGCCAGGGCGTCCTGCTGGACATGGACTACGAACAGCCCCGCATGGTCGTTCCGGAACCGGACGCGGCGGGCCGCCCCGAACTCCTGCACCGGGCCCTGACCGGCTGGGCCGGCGCGATCGGCCCCCCGGTCCCCCTCACCGACGCGGCCAAGTCCCTGCGCTGGGCCGAGGCCGCCGTACGCCTGATGGAACGCGAGCTGCTCCCCGCCGGGGAGGTGCTGTACTGCACCGAACACACCGAGGCCCTGGTCCTGCTCCAGCCGGAGGAACTGATCGACGACCTGGCCCGGCGCTGTCTGGCCCCCCTGCGCCACTGCGGCCCCACCCACGGCCGCCGCCTCGCGGAAACCCTCCTCGCCTGGCTGGAGACCCGCGGCGGGGCCCCGGAGGTGGCGGCCCGCCTCGGCGTCCACCCCCAGACCGTCCGCTACCGCCTCCGCCAGATCCGGGAACTGTGGGGCGACGAGATCGACGACCCGGACCGCCGCTTCGAACTGGAGCTGGTGCTGCGTGCGCGGCGGTTGCGGGGGGAGCTGGCGTGAGCGACGGATCGCGGCGCCCGGCGTTCACACCTTGGCCCGCTCCCGCACCCCTGTCCGCCGAGGCGCGGGGCCGTCGAGGTGGACCATCACCGTGGAGTAGAAGCGGTGCACGGCGTCGTCGACGCTGCGGATGAAGCTGGACTCGGCGTTACCGCGGCTGCTCCCCATGTTCTTGAAGAGGGACAGACGGAAACCGGTGATGGCCGCGCCGCCCTTCGGCAGCATGTCCGCCGGCTCGGGGCGAAGCCGCTCCAGCGTCCCTCGGGGGCCTCCCGCCTGGCCCTCCACCAGGGTCTCGACGTGCAGGTCCGCCGGTGCCTCGGCGAGGCGGCGGACCAGACGCTTGGCCCAGGTCAGGGGATAGCCCTGCTCGGGCGCGGGGATCTCGATGGACGTGCGCAGCCTTCCGGTGCGCAGATCGGCTCCGATGGTGAGCAGGCCGGGCGCCTGCTCGACGCGGAGTTCCGCCAGGAGTCTGCCTTCCACGCAGAGCCGGTCGGCGAGCTGCGCCCGGCGCGCCTCGGGATCGGTGCCACGCCTGGCGCGCTGGGCGGGCAGCACCTTCTGCCCGAGCTCGCCACCGAGCCTGAGGCACACCTGGCGGACGAGCCGCTCCCAGCTCTCCACCACTTCGAGGGCACGCGGGTCGCCCTGGCACAGGGTCTCGTCGCTGATGCCGTTGCGCACCGGTACCCAGGCCGAGCCCATGTTCTGGAAGCCGTGGCAACCGGAGTTCTCGTGCTGGAGGTAGTGCAGCAGCTCCTGGAGCAGCCAGGTCCGTGCCGCGTTCCCGACGCCCTCGTGCCGGATCAGCAACTGTGCCTGATGGGCCACTTCGGCCCACGAGAGGTGCCACAGCGCCACCTGGTGCTTGCGGCGCCGGTCGATCTTGACGTCGACCAGGGGGCTGCCCTCCAGCGCCACGTCGTTCGACAGCGTGATCACGGCCTCGTAGCCACGTCGGGCGGCGATATCCATGTAGGCCTGCACCTGGTCGGCCTTGAGGGGATTGCCGTTGGTCTTCGTCTCGACGAGCGCCGTCCACAGTTTTCCGGCCCGCTCGATGCGGATCACTCCGTCGGGGCGGCGGGGTGTGTCGCCGTGCGGCAGGGAGACCTCGGTGAACGTCTCCATGCGGCCGGACGGTGCCCCGAACGCGGCGGTGAGCCGCCTGCCGAACCGCGGAACCTGGGTCATCACCGACAGCAGGACCGAGGTCGCGCGCATCTCCCGGTCCCGATCGCTCTTGAGCGCGGAGACCGGGAAGAGCCTGGCGGGCCTCCAGGAGTCGTTCTCCGCGAGTGACTTCGGCGGCGTACCGGGCAGCGCGGCCTTCTTCTTGGCGGTGCGCGGCCGGGCGGCCGTCGTGCGTGGCCCGGCTTCGTCGGCGGACCGGCGGGGAGCCGGAACGGCATCCAGTGCGGCCGGCGGATCCGGCTCCGGAACCGCGCCCGCCGGCACGGCGACGGGCCGCGCGTCGTCACCGGGCTGGGGAGCGACCGCGGCCGCCGTGTCGTCCACGGTCTCGACGGCAGTCTCCGCATCGTCGTCGATGTCGACCCCGAAGTCAGTCGCCAACCCCGCCAGTCCCGAGTCGTACCCCTGGCCGACAGCGCGGAACTTCCAGTCGTCGCCGCGCCGGTACAACTCGCCGAAGATGATCGCGCTCACCGTTCCGGCGTCGCCGACGGTGAAGCGGAGCAGGGTTTCGCCGACCGCGTCGGAGAGGGTGACACGGAGGTCGTCCAGTTCGCCGAAGTGGGCGCCCTCGTAGCGGCTCGCGGCCACCACCATGCGGTCGACCTCGGGCGGGACCGCGGTCAGGTCGAAGCCGATCCGGTCTTCGTTCCCGTCCTCCGTGGGTGTCTTGTCCAGAAGCTGCACGCTTCCGTCGGCCGCCACGGGGTTGTTGTAGAAGTAGAAGTCCGCGTCGCTGCGGACCTTGCCGTCCGGACCCAGAAGTAAGACGGACACATCGGCGTCGCCGTCCCCGGCGGGGCTGCTCCAGCCGAGGCTCACGATCACCGATCCGGTGTTCTCACTCAGGGCCGACAGGGCAGTGTTCGACCCCTTGGTCATTTCGCGCACGAGATCCCCCCTGGATCACATCCCCCAGAACACGCCACGCAGTGTGACGTGTCGCACACGAGCACAGTAGTACCGGTAGCCCGCACCCGCGCCCTTCCTGCGGAAACAGGCCGGACGGGGAGTTCGGGGGTCTTCTGCCCATTGCCCGGGGAAACCGGCTGTCGCTAGCCTGTGTTCGTCATGCCGATCGTCTGTTGAAATTTCGAACGCAGACGCCTTAGACACAAAGGGAGGGGGCCGGTTGTGGGACGCCTCGTACCTGCGGTGACCCGGGCTCTCGACATTCTCGAGCTCTTCCTCGACGGAGACGGGACTCTCTCCGCCCCCGACATCGTGCGCAAGCTCCAGCTGCCGCGCACCACCGTGCACGAGCTGGTGACCACTCTCGCCGCCCGGTCGTACATCGTCCAGGTCCCCGGCCAACCGGGACGCTACCGGCTCGGGGTGCGGCCCTACCAGCTCGGCAGCCGGTACGCCGAGCAGCTCGACCTCGCCGCCGAGGGCCTCCAGGTGGCCCGGTCCGTCGCCGAGACCTGTGACGAGACCGTGCACGTGGCGATCCTGGAGGGCACCGACGTCATCTACATCGCCAAGGTCGACTCGACGCACGCGGTACGGATGGTGTCGGCCGCCGGCCGGCGCCTGCCCGCGCACTGCACCTCCGTCGGCAAGATGCTCCTCGCCTCCCTTCCCGAGCCGCAGCTCGCCTCCCGCATCCCCAGCGACACCCCGCTGGTCGGTATGACGCCCAACAGCATCACCGACCCCGCCGCCCTGCGCGAGGCCCTCGACGAGATCCGGCAGCGCGGGGTCGCCGTCGAGAACCGCGAGTCCAACCCGGACGTCTCCTGCGTGGCCGCCCCGGTCCGCGACCGCACCGGGCAGGTCGTCGCCGCGCTCTCCATCTCCGTGCCGATGATCCGCTGGAGCGACGACCGCCGCGGCGAGCTGGAGCAGCTCGCCGCCAAGGGTGCCGCCGAGCTGTCCGAGCGCCTCGGCCACCGGAGCGTGGGATGAGCCCCGTCACGACGTACGAGGTCGCCGTCCGCGCCGAGGCCACCCTCGGCGAAGGCCCCACCTGGGACGGCGAGCGGCTGCTGTGGATCGACATCCTCGGCGCCCGGCTGCACGGCTACGACCCGGTCTCCGGCCACCGCACGGTCCGCGTCCTCGACCAGCACATCGGTGCCGTCAAGCCGCGCGTGGGCGGCGGACTCGTCCTCAACCTGCGGGACGGCGTGGCCCTGCTGGACCCCGACGGCACCTTCCGCTGGCTGCACCGCGAACCCGTCCCCGGCCGCCGGGCCAACGACGCCGCCGTCGCACCCGACGGCTCCCTGTGGGCCGGCACCATGCGCTACGACGAGGCCCCGGGCGGCGGCACCCTGTCCCGCGTCACCGGTGACGGGACCCACCACACCGTCCTCGACGACGTGGCCGTCAGCAACGGCACCGGCTGGAGCCCGGACGGCCGACTCATGTACTACATCGACTCGCCGACGCGGCGCGTCGACGTCTTCGACCACGAGGACGGGCGGGTCCTGGGCCGCCGGACCTTCGTCGCCGTCGAGGACGGTGCCGGGTTCCCCGACGGCCTCACGGTCGACGCCGAGGGGTGCGTGTGGGTCGCGCTGTGGGACGGCGGCGCGGTACGCCGGTACACGCCGGACGGCGAGCTGGACCGGGTGATCACCCTCCCGACCCCGCGCGTCACCGCGTGCGCGTTCGGCGGCCCGGACCTCACCGACCTGTACGTCACGACGGCTCGCGTGGGGCTCACGGCCCCGCATCCGGTGGCGGGTTCGCTGCTGGTGGTGCCCGGAGCGGGGAAGGGCCTGCCGCAGACGGCGTTCGCCGGCTGACTACTGAAGCCCCGCCCTCTTCAACTCCTCTGCGGTCAGCGGCGGCGCGGTCAACGGTGGCTTCAACGGCCCGGCCAGCGCCGCCAGCAGGACGGGCGGCCCCAGCAGCACCTCCGCCCGCCGCTCCAGTGATGTCACGTCCGTCACCCGGCGGGCGACGCGTCCGTTCCCTGTGGCCGTGCGCATGAGCCGGGACACGTACGCGGCCACGAGCCGGTCCCGCCGGGTCGGCCCCTCCGGCGTCGCCCCCGGGTAGAGGACGTCCTGTCCGCCGGCCAGATCCCAGGCCGCCCCCACGGGCCGGGCGACCGCTTTCTGGATACGGCGGGACAGACCGGACGAGCCGAAGCCGTGACGCTCCGTCAGATCCCGTAGCAGCAGCGCGCTCTGCGCTCCCACGGCCAGTCCGTGCCCGTAGAGCGGGTTGTACGCCGCGACCGCGTCGCCGAGGACAGCGAAGTGCTCCGGCCAGGCCGGCATCCGCTCGTAGAAGTGACGGCGGTTGACGGTCGCACGGGTGACGGCGACGTCGGACAGCGGCTCGGCGCGGGCGATCAGGTCGCCGATGAGCGGGTGCCGCAGTTTCTCGCGGGCGAACGGCAGGAAGGCGTCCGCGGCGGAACCCGGTTCACCGCCGCGGGTGCCGTTGAGGGTGACGATCCAGCGGCCGTCCTCGATGGGCAGCAGGAAGCCCGCCCGGCCGGGGCCGCCGTCCCGCGGGTCGGACTGCACGTTGACCACCGGGAAGCCGTCGCGGGCCTGCTCGGGCGCGAGGTAGAGCCGGCTGGCGTACGCGAGGCCGGAGTCGATCTCGCGCCGCTCCGGCGCCGGCAGCCCGAGGCCGGCGAGCCAGCGGGGCGCTCCAGAGCCCCGGCCGGTGGCGTCCACGACCAGGCCGGCCTCGACGGTCCGTTCCCGGCCGTCCCGGTCCCGCACCCGGACCCCGGTGACCGCCCGCGCGTCGCCCGTGAGTCCCCGTACCTCCGTGCCCGCGAGCAGCTCGATCCGGTCGTCGGCCAGGACCCGGGCCCGCACCGTGGCGTCCAGCAGGTCGCGGCTCGCCAGGATCACGTGGTGCGACTCGGGCCAGCGCCGGAACCAGCCGTGCGGCGAGAGGACGACCATGTCCGTGGTGACCGGGGCCCGGCGCGCCCCGACCTCCAGGAGCGCACCGGTGATGCCCGGCAGCAGTTGCTCCATCGCCCGGACCCCGCCCGACCAGAGCATGTGGGCGTGCCGGGCCTGCGGGAGCCCCTTGCGGGGCGCGGGCGCCACGGGCAGTTCGTCGCGCTCCACGACGACGACCCGGTCGGCGGGGCCGGCCAGGGCACGGGCCGCGAGCATGCCGGTGTGGGATCCCCCGAGGACGACAGCGACTCTGGCGGGGGAGGGGGGTTCAGTCATGCGCGGAGACGCTCTCTGTCGGGACGGCCGCGCGGACACGGACCGCCGAGATCTCGTCGGGGCGGCCCAGGGCTTCGGACACGGCCTGGATCTCCTGAAGCAGGTAAGTGGTGTCGGCCTCGCACCGGCCGTCGCCGTCCGGAGCGCGCCCGCGGGTCTCGACGGCGTCCACGATCATCACCGCGGCGGCCAGTTCCTGTGCCCGGCCGCGCTCGTGGCCGAGGGCCAGGGCGGCGCCGTAGGCCCGGCGGCGCAGGTCCTCGTCGAGGAAGCGGGACAGGTACAGCAGCGCGTCGCGGATGTAGGTCTCGCGGCGGATCAGGCGCATCTCGGCGGTGGCCCGCAGCGCGAGCGGTTCGCGGCCGCCGGCGACGGTCCGCAGCAACCGGGCGAGCGGCTTCAGGTTCCGGTGGCGGCGGCGCACCAGCCAGCGGTCCTGAAGGTACTGCCCGGCGTGCGGGACGATGAAGCCGATCGCGACGAAGGTGGCGGCGATACAGGCGGCCGAGGGCGCGATGTTGGTGTTCAGCCAGTCCAGGTCGTGGCCGGTCCAGCGGGCCACCACGGCGGTGAGCTTGGCCGCGCCGAAGAGCAGGTTCGTCGCGTAGCCGATGCCCAGGAACCGCAGGCCCCAGCGCAGCCAGCCGTCGAGGCCGTCGGTCCGGATCCAGTTCCACACGAGCCGGGTCGTGATCGAGCAGGCCACGGCGTGCGCGACCAGGTAGAGCAGGATCTCCTCGCGCATGAAGGGGGTGGTGGCGTAGTAGGTGTCCAGGTCCCGGATCTGCTCCACGGGGACGTCGGCGAGCGCGAACAGCACCCACAGCGCGACGACCACGCCCGCGTAGACCGAGACCACCCAGCGGGTCGCGCGCCGCGTCTGTTCCCGGCGGTCGGTGTGGCCGTTGCGCCAGTGCACGACCAGCAGCAGCCAGGACGCGGACAGCGCGGTGAGCAGGGAGTACACCCAGGGGGCCGCGATGTTGGGCACGCCGGTGACGCGGTTGGTCCAGGCGATGGTGCCGGGTGCCGCGAAGACGAACACCGCGCAGGCGAACAGCAGCAGGCCGCCCACGGCCCGCAGCAACGGGTCCCGCCACAGCTTGAGGATGCTGGGCAGCTTGATCACCAGTGCCGCGGTCAGGACCACGGCGGGCAGCCAGAAGGAGACGTACAGCCCGGTGAAGAACCCACCGGCGCCTTCGGCCAGGGGGAGGCGTGTCACAGCGTCCTGCCTCCGGACCGGCGGTAGCCGAGGGACCGCTGGACGGGGTCGGGAGCGGCGCCGCCCCCTCCGGTCGCGTAGGGCCGGAAGGCGGCCGCCAGCCGGTGCCCGAAGTCGTCCGCCTCGGCCTCGTCCGCCTCCCGGGAGCCGTTGCGGGCGGCGACGGTCAGGGCGACGGAGTCCCAGCCGGGCCGTCCGGCGAGCGCGTCCGCCGCGGCCGCGTGATGGTGGGAGTGGCCCGCGTGCAGGTGCCACAACTCATGCCCCAGGATGACCAGTTGCTGCATCTCCTCGGCCCGTTCCTCGACGATGACGAGGTCGAAGTCCTCGAACTCCACCCACAGCCCGGTCACCGCGATCTCTTCGGGGAACCGCTCGAACCGCAGGTCGAGGGGCCGGCCGCCGCGGCGCGCGCTCATCTCCTGGCACAGCACCCGGCACAGCTCGGGCACGTCGGCCGGGGGGCGGGGTCTGGCCCGGACCGCGTCGGTGAGGGCGGAGACCAGATCGCGCATGGCCGGGGTCGCACGGGTGCGCCGTAGCGCCGAGGCGATCCGGGCCGCACTCCTGCGCGCGCCCGCGATGTCCATCCCACCCCCTGAACTCTCCCCCGCCGCCGTAGGACGGGCTGTTCGAGACTACGCGCCCCGAACTGCCCCCGTCACGCGATCCGTCGGCCGGGTCCGCGTCCGCTGTTCGACCGGTGGACCGGGGCTCGGTTTTGCTGCGTGACCCATTGACTAGAAAGCGCTTCCTGCCTACGGTCGCGTTCGAAGTTACGGGCGCAATTCGAGATCTCGAACAGATGGGGCAGGGAATGGGACGACCTGACCTGAGCCGCAGGCAACTTCTCACCGCGGCCGGCGGACTGACGGTCGCCGCCGGGTTCGGCTTCGCGGCCCTCGGCACCGGGGCCGACGCGCTCGCCTCCGGCGCGGACACCCGGGTGCGCTACTGGAACCTCTTCAGCGGCGGCGACGGCGCCAACATGATCGCGATGCTGGACGCCTTCCGAAAGGCCCACCCGGACATCGACGTCAAGGACTCCACCCTCCAGTGGGGCAACCCCTTCTACACCAAGCTCGCCATGGCCGCCGCGGGCAACCGCGCCCCCGACCTCGGCGTCATGCACATGGGCCGGGTCACCGGCTTCTCACCCGGCCGCCTCCTCGACCCGTGGGACGTCGACCTCCTCGCCAAGTACGGCGTACGGGAGCAGGACTACAACCCCGCGCTGTGGAAACGCGGCGTCATCGACGGCAAGCTCTACGCCCTCCCGCTCGACATCCACGTCCAGCTCTGCTTCTACCGCAAGGACGTGCTGAAGAAGGCCGACCTGCTCGGCGACGACGGCCGGATGATCCCGGTCACCTCCACCGACGAGTGGTTCGACGTCCTGAAGAAGGCCAAGGCAGCCCAGAAGAAGGGCCTCCAGACGATCGGCCTGTGGACCAACGACCAGAACTTCCAGTGGTGGTTCTTCGTCGCCTTCTACACCCAGCTCGGCGGCCGGTGGTTCAACGCCGACAACACCGAGGTCCTCTTCGACCCCGACAAGGCCACGCAGGTCCTGGAGTTCCTCCGCCGGCACGTCACCGACGGGTACGTCATCCCCGGCGCCCCCACCGGCGAACAGTTCATCAACGGCGCCCCCTTCACCTGGGAGGGCAACTGGTCCGTGCCGGTCTTCTCCGGCGCCAAGCTCGACTACGGCGCGACCCCGCTGCCGCCCGTCTTCGGCAAGCAGGCCACCCACGCCGAGTCGCACGCCTTCGTCCTGCCCCACCAGGCAGGCCGCGGCGGCGCCACCAACGAGGGCGCCCACGAACTCGCCGCGTACGTCGTCACGCACGCCCTCCAGTGGGCGGCCGGCGGTCACATCCCCGCCTACACACCGACGCTCTCCACCGAGGCGTACAAGAAGCTCACCCCCCAGAACGAGTACGTCAGCGCCATGGACCACCAGGCCACCGAGCCGAAGGTGTGGTTCGCGGGCTCCACCGGCGTGCTCGCCCAGGACCTCGGCCCGGTCGTCGTCTCCTCGACCATGGGCTCCGCCAAGCCGGCGTCCGTGGCACAGACGATGAAGAAACACCTCACCAAGCTCCTCGCCTCGAAGAACCCGATGGACGGCAGGACCGCCGCGCAGGGAGGTGCGGTCGCATGACGACCAGCGCTCAGACCGTTCTCACGGGCGCACGCGCCAGGACCGCGACCGCGACGGCGACCGTCCGCCGCAAACAGGGCTTCCAGCACGGGGGTTGGTTCGTCGCCCCGTTCCTGGCGCTCTTCGCGCTGTTCGTGATCTGGCCGCTGCTGCGCGGTGTCTACCTCAGCTTCACGGACGCCAACATCTCCGGCGACGGCGCGAGTTTCGTCGGCCTCGACAACTACCGCGAGGCCCTGCACGACCAGGCGATGTGGGACGCGCTCGGCCACAGTGCGTACTTCACGCTGCTGGTCGTGCCGTGCATCACGGTCCTCGCCTTCCTGCTGGCGATGCTGGCCCACAACATCGAGCGCGGGAAGTGGCTGTGGCGGCTGTGCTTCTTCGTGCCGTTCCTGCTGCCCTCGACGGTCGCCGCCAACATGTTCCAGTGGCTGTTCACCCAGGGCATCGGCCTGATCAACGAGACCTTCGGGCTCGACACGCCCTGGCTGACCGACAAGTCGTACGCGATGCTCGCCATCGTCATCGAGACCCTGTGGTGGACCGTCGGCTTCAGCTTCCTGCTCTACCTCGCCGCTTTGCAGGGCATCCCCGACCACCTCTACGAGGCCGCGAAGCTGGACGGCGCGAACGCCTGGCACCGCATGGTCCACATCACGCTGCCGATGCTGCGCAACATCACCGGGCTGGTGATCGCGCTCCAGATCCTCGCCTCACTCCAACTCTTCGACCAGGCAGTCGTGATGATGGACTTCTCGCCGGGGCCGGAGCTCAGCACCCGCTCCTTCGTCCAGTACACCCTCGAACAGGGCTTCACCAGCTACCGCGTGGGCTACGCCTCCGCGATGTCCATCATCTTCTTCGTGATCATCGCAGTCGTCGCCCTGGCGCGGATGTGGCTGCTGCGCAACCGTGAGGAGAGCGGCCGATGACCACCACCGCCGTACCGGTCCGCAAGGGGACCCGCAATCGGACCCGCAGGCCCTGGACACCCAGCCAGATCGTCCTCACGCTCCTCGGGGTGGCCGTCTCCGCCGTCTTCGTCGCACCGATCGCGGCCGCGCTGTTCACCTCGCTCAAGTCCGAGGCGGAGGCGGCCGAGATCCCGCCGCACTGGCTGCCGGAGGTCTGGACGGGCCAGGCGTGGAAGGCGCTGTGGGAGACCGGCAACATCACCAACTGGTTCATCAACTCCCTCGTGGTGTCGATCTGCGTCACCTCCGTCGTGCTGACGGTCAGCGCCCTCGCCGGATACGGCTTCGCCCGCACGGAGTTCCGCGGCAAGAACGTCCTGATGGGCATCGTCATGTCCGGCCTGATGATCTCCCCGGCCGTCCTCGGCGTCCCGCTCTTCACCACGGTCCAGCAGATGGGGATGGTCGACACGTACTGGGGCATGATCCTTCCCCAGTGCGCGCCGGCCGCGATGGTCTACATCCTCTACAAGTTCTTCCAGGGCGTGCCGCGCGAGTTGGAGGAGGCCGCGTTCATCGACGGCGCGGGCCGCTGGCGGGTCTTCTTCACGATCGTGGTCCCGCTGGCCCGTCCCTCCCTGGCGGCGGTCGGCATCTTCACCTTCATCGCCTCCTGGAACAACTTCCTGTGGCCCTACATGGTGACCAACAACCCCGACCTGATGACCATGCCGAACGGCATCGCGACCGTCATGAACTCCTACGGCATCCAGTGGGCCCAGCTCATGGCCGGCGGCCTCATGGCGGGCCTGCCGCTGATCATCGTGTTCGTCTTCTTCCAACGCCAGATCGTGGCGGGCGTGGCCCACACGGGCCTGGCCGGGCAGTGACCCGGTGGTCGTGAACCCGGGGGCGGGCGGTCGCTCGTCGACGACCACCGGGGGCCCGGTGCGGAATGCGGCCCCCGTCGGTCGCCGACCCTTGCCCGCCGTTGTCACGTCGGAGGCATCCGGTCCGCGTGGGCCTGGCACCGGGGTCGGACTTCGCCCGGTGTTGTCACATCGGTTGTGTCCGGTCCACGTGGGCGTGGCTCCGAGCTCGGCCCCTGGGCTCGGACCTCGCCTGGCTTCGTCGCGTCGGCGGGCATTTGGCCTCCGTGGCCTGGTGCCGGGGTCGGACGCCGCCTGGTGTCGTGGGCGTGGCTCTGGGGTCGGGTCCCGGGGGCGAACTTTGCCCGGTGTCGTCACCTGGGCGGGCATTTGGGTTCCGTGGCCTGGTGCCGGGGTCGGACGTCGCCCGGTGTCGTGGGCGTGGCTCCGGGCTCGGGTCCCGGGGGCGAACTTTGCCTGGTGTCGTCACGTGGGCGGGCATTTGGCCTCCGTGGCCTGGCACCGGGTCGGACGTCGCCTGGTGTCGTGGGCGTGGCTCCGAGCTCGGCCCCTGGGCTCGGGCTTCGTCTGGTTTCGTCGCGTCGGCGGGATTGGGCTGTGGGTCGGTCGCAGGGGTCGGATTCGCCTGGTGTCGTCACGTGGGCGGGCTTTGGCCTCCGTGGCCTGGCGCCGGGGTCGCACGTCGCCCGGTGTGGTGGGCGTGGCCCCGGGATCGGACCTCGCTCGGCTTTGTCACGTCGGTGCGTCCGGCCCGCGTGGGCCTGGCACCGACAGCTTCGCCATGTCGGCCGCGTCCAGTTCGAGTGGGTCCGTCCCCGGATCGCATCTCTCCCGGTCCCGCGACACCGACGGCATCCGGCCTTCGCGGCCCGTCACCGGGGTCGGACCCCGCCCGCTGTCGACACACCGACCACATTCGGCCTCCGACGAGGCCCGCCCCCGGAGTTCGGACCCCGCACCACCCGCCCCCCACGAGCCGACACCCACGCAGGGAGCCGTAGTTGAAGTCCCTCAGACTTGTCAGCGTTCTGGCCGCCGCCCTCATCGTCCTCCTGCCGGGCACGGCACAGGCGGACACCACCTACCCCGACCCCCTCCCGATCAGCGGGCAGCAGATCATCCATGATCCGACCGTCATCCAGCTCAAGTCCGGTGGGTACGCGGCCTATTCGACCGGCGGTGTGATCGGGGCCCGGCTGTCCAAGGATCTCCGGCACTGGACCGACGCGGGCAACGCCTTCGCCGAACCGCCGGCGTGGTGGTACGAGTACAACGACACCGGGGACCCCTGGGCGCCCGACATCTCCTACCGCGCGGGCAGGTACTGGCTCTACTACGCCGTCTCGTCCTGGGGCACCAACCACTCCGCGATCGGCGTGGCCACCTCCCCGTCCGGTCTCCCCGGCACCTGGACCGACCGCGGCAAGGTCTTCTCCTCCGAGACCACCGACTCCTGGAACGCCATCGACCCGGCGATCATCCGCGCGGACGGCAGGCTGTGGATGTCCTTCGGCTCGTACTGGACCGGTATCCGCATGGTCGAGCTGGACCAGAAAACGGGCAAGGCCCGACCGGGCGCCACCGTCCAGCACCTCGCCACCCGCCCCGACGCCCCGTACGCCGTCGAGGGCCCGTCCCTCGTGAAGCACGGCCGCTTCTACTACCTCTTCGCGTCCTACGACGCCTGTTGTGCGGGAGTGAACTCCACGTACAAGATCAGGGTGGGTAGATCCACGACGGTCACGGGCCCGTACGTCGACAGCACGGGCAAGCCGCTGCTGGAGGGCGGCGGAGACCTGCTGCTGGCAGGACACGGGAGGTACATCGGCACGGGAGGCGAGTCGGTCTTCCGCACCCGTGGCCAGGACTGGCTGGCCTACCACTACTACGACGCAGAGGACGACGGCACGCCGAAGCTGGGTCTGAACAGGCTCGGTTGGGTGCGTGACTGGCCGGTCGTCCAGCAACTCCGTTCCTGAAAGGTTTCCATGAGCAAGCCCACCGCCCGCTTCACCCTCGACCCCGCCTTCACCGTCGGCGAAGTGAACCCCCGCCTGTTCGGCTCCTTCGTCGAGCACCTCGGCCGCTGCGTCTACACGGGCATCTTCGAACCGGACCACCCCACCGCGGACGACAAGGGCCTGCGCCAGGACGTCCTGGAACTCGTGCGCGAACTCGGTGTCACCGCCCTGCGCTACCCCGGCGGCAACTTCGTCTCGGGCTACAAGTGGGAGGACTCCGTCGGCCCCGTCGAGGACCGCCCGCGCCGCCTGGACCTCGCCTGGCACTCCACCGAGACCAACCGTTTCGGCCTCTCGGAGTACATCGACTTCCTCCGCAAGGTCGGCCCCCAGGCCGAGCCCATGATGGCCGTGAACCTCGGCACGAGGGGCGTCGCCGAAGCCCTCGAACTCCAGGAGTACGCCAACCACGCCGAGGGCACCGCCCTGTCGGACCTCCGGGTCGCCCACGGCGACAAGGACCCCTTCGGCATCAAGCTCTGGTGCCTGGGCAACGAGATGGACGGCCCCTGGCAGACCGGCCACAAGACGGCCGAGGAGTACGGCCGGATCGCCGCGGAGACGGCCAGGGCCATGCGCCAGATCGATCCCGGCGTCGAACTCGTCGCCTGCGGCTCCTCCAGCCAGTCCATGCCGACCTTCGCCGAGTGGGAGGCGACGGTCCTGGAGGAGACGTACGACCTCGTCGACTACGTCTCCCTGCACGCCTACTACTGGCCCGAGGACGGTGACATCGACTCCTTCCTCGCCTCGGCCGTCGACATGGAGTCGTTCATAGCCAACGTTGTCGCGACCGCCGACCACGTGGGCGCGAAGCTCAAGTCGAAGAAGAAGATCAACCTCTCCTTCGACGAGTGGAACGTCTGGTACCTGCCCGAGTGGGAGAAGCGCGCCAAGGAGTTCGAGCGGGACGACTGGCCCGAGGCCCCGCGCCTGCTGGAGGACAACTACAGCGTCCTGGACGCCGTGGTCTTCGGTTCGCTCCTCATCGCCCTGCTGCGGCACGCCGACCGCGTCACCGTCGCCTGTCTCGCCCAGCTCGTCAACGTGATCGCCCCGATCATGACCGAGCCCGGCGGCCCGGCCTGGCGCCAGACGACGTTCTTCCCGTTCGCCCAGGCCTCCCGGTACGGCCGCGGCGAGGTCCTCGACGTCCGGGTCGACTCACCGACGTACGAGACGAGGAAGTTCGGCGAGACGGACCTCCTGCACGCCACCGCGGTCCGCGCCGAGGACGGGTCGGTCACCGTCTTCGCCGTCAACCGCGGACAGAGCGAGCCGCTGCCGCTCGAAGTCGCCCTGAGCGGCCTCGGCCTGACGGAGGTCGTCGAGCACAGCGTCCTCGCCGACGCCGACCCTGACGCCCGCAACACCCTGGACGCCCCCGACCGGGTCGCCCCGCACGCGGCCGAGGGCACCGTGCTCAAGGACGGCACCCTCACCGCCGTACTGGAGCCGCTGTCCTGGAACGTGATCCGGCTGGCCTAGGCGGATCAGCGGCCGGGGGAGTCCACCGGTGCCACCGGCACTCCTCCGGCCGAGGCCCCCAGCGACGTCAGCCGTACCTCCTTCGGGCCCGACTCCGTCGTACCGTCCGAAAGCACCGCCAGGGCAAGGGTGTTGACCCCCCGGGTGCGCAGGATGCCGTTCGGCAGGACGAAGGTGTGCTGCGGGCCCACGTCGTTGACGTACTGGCCCATGTTCCAGCCGTTGAGGAAGATCTGGACGCGGTAGGCGCGCTCCGGGTCGTCGTCGAGGGTGAGGCCGACCGAGGCGTCGATGCCGGCGTCCACGGCGAGCCGGAACGTCGTCCGGTACCAGGTGACCCCCTGGCGCCGGTCGGCACGCGGCAACTCCGTGTCCTCCCAGTGCTCTTCGGTGAATCCCGGCAGATGCCAGCCCTTGCGCTCCCCGTACAGCCCGCCGTTGTTGAGCGGCCCGCGCACCGGATCGGGCGCCGTCCCGCCCTGGATACGCCAACTTGCCTTCGGGGAGCCGCCCTTGAAGGTGACCGACGTCAACCCCCGGGCCGCCTTGTGGGAGTCGGCGGACCCGCCGTCCATGTCGTGCGCCATCCGCCGCACGAGGACGGACAGGACCCGGGGCGCGTGCCCGGCGGGCGGCGGCACGTCGAAGGTGGCCGTCGCCGTCCACGTCCCCTTGCGAGCCGTGGACTTGTCCGGTACCGGCATGCGGTGCGTTCCCAGCGGCTCGCCGTCCAGCCACGCCATCAGCAGCCCCTGCGTGCCCGTGCTGTAGGACAGGGACACCGACTCCAGGTCCTCCGCACCCGTCAGGCGCCCCCGGTACCAGACGTCGCCGTAGTGGAAGCCGTAGTCGTCGGCGAACAGGACCGGCTGCCCCTTCGGGACCGGGGTGACGCTGTACGAGTGCGTGCGGTCGGCCCGGGTCCAGCCGGAGTCGTCGTAGTCCGGGAGGGCCTCGAAGTTCTCGGTACGGCGCCGCCAGCCACCCAGCGCGGGCAGCCGCACCTCGCCCACGGCGGGGATCGGCAGCTGTCCGGGCGTGGCCGGCATGTCGGCGCGCAGACTGCCCATGGGGGTGGCCGAGGTGCGCAGCGGGCGGCCGTTCCAGGTGATCCGGGCCATGCCGCGCGGTCCCCACACCTCCATGCCCGTGCCCTCGACGGTGTCGCCGGTCAGATGGACGGTGGCGCCGTCCAGGGTGACCTCACGCACCAGCGAGGGCCCGTACACCAGGACCGGTCCGGTCGGGGTGTCCACCGGGAACAGCCGCAGGGAGCCGGGGTCGTCGGCGAAGATCAGCAGCAGCGGGGTGTCGCTGCCGCCGCCCTCGATCCGCACCCGGGCCGGGCCGCCGACGCCCATCGGCACGGTGATCCTGAGGACGCCGAGGTCGTAGTTCCACGCGGGTTCCGCGTCACCCCGGGTGACCAGGGGCTCCTCCGGGCACTCCAGCAGGACCTGTGCCATCTCGCCGTGCGGGGCCGTGAACACGGCCACGTCCGTCCGGCCGACCTTCTGGCACATCATGGGCTGCGCGGTGGCGAACTTGAGCGTGCGCCCGCCCAACCGGAGTCCCGCGGTGAGCAGTCGGGCGTCGTGCGCGGCCACGGTGAACGCCACGTCGATCCCGGCGTCCGGGATCGTGGTGGTGATCGGCGCGTCGGTGTCGTTGCGCACCACGTACACATGGGAGCCGGTGTCCGGGTTGGTCAGGTGGTACACCTTCAGCCGCTCGTCGGCGGCCCGCACCGCGTCCGCCCGGTCCAGCTTGGCGAAGTCCGGCACGGTCCGCAGGAGATGGCCGAGCTGGTGCTGGGGAGCGAGCTTCGGCGTCAGCCGACGGGCCTCGTCGATCGCCGCCCCGTAGTCGTACGACGTGTAGACCTGCGGTGCGGGCAGCCAGCCCCACGAGGTGCCGCCGAAGGTCATGTAGACGTTGTGCACGGTGATGCCGTTGGCGAGGTTGGTGAGCTGGAAGCGCCGCTCGTAGGCCGCGTCCCGGGTGTACCGCGCCTCGGCGTACCCCTTGCCGTCGAAGGTGGCCCCGCCCCACGGGTCGAACCAGCCCCCGCCGAACTCCGGGACGAACCCGGGCGTCCGGGGACTGGCCGTGGCCCCGCCCTTCAGCCCGCCCACACCGAAGTCCCCCCAGTCGGGCGGCACTTCGGACGGCGCAGGATAACCGTCGAAGCCGTAGAGCCAACCATGCTCCTCGCCCCCGGTGTTGAAGGAGCCCGGGGTCCAGTAGCCGTTCCTGCCCTTGTCGTTGTGGAACAGCGGGACGTCGATCCCGTCGGCGCGCACCTTCTTGTACAGGTGGGACATGTAGTCGCGGCCGAGGGGCTCGTCGACGAAGGCGTCGTACTCGTTCTCGATCTGGTAGAGCAGGACCGTGCCGGTGCCCTTGGTGAACAGGTGCCGGACGGCGATGGAGTCGACCTCGGTCAGCCATTCGTCGACGTACGACAGATAGGCCGGGTCGGAGGTGCGGGCCCGGCCCGGGGTCGCCGTGAGCCAGCCCGGGAAGCCGCCGCCGTCGACCTCGGCGTTGATGTACGGGCCCGGGCGCAGGATCACGTACAGGCCGGTCTCGGTGGCCGTGCGCAGGAACAGGTCGAGGTCGCGGACGCCGGTGAAGTCGTACTGGCCGGGGCCGGGGGAGTGGTAGTTCCAGGCCACGTACACGCTCACCGCGTTGAAGCCGTGGGCGCGCATCTTCTGCAGGACGTCCCGCCACAGCGACGGGCTCGGCAGCCGGAAGGGGTGCATCTCGCCGGACCACAGCACCAGGCGCCGGCCGTCGACCAGCAGCGAGTACTTGTCGTAGCCGACCTCGTGGCGCGCCCGGTCGGCGGCGGGCGCGCCGGGCGCGGGCCCGGTGGGCACGCTGTGGGAGGCGTAGGCCCGGGTGGTCTCCCCACCGCTGCCGCTCAGCGCGAAGCCGAGCGCCGTGGTGCCGGCGAGGGCGCTGAATGTACGTCTGCTCAGCTCCAAGGGAGCGCCTCCTGGTCGTGCCGCGCTAGCGCCAGTCCGTCCGTGGGTGTGAGTGGTGTGCCTATTGTGGCGTGGCCATTGTCTCTGCCCGAACGCCGCACAATTGTCGTATGAGGATCTCTGCACGGGCGGACTACGCGGTACGGGCGGTGCTGGAGCTTGCCGTGAGGCAGGACACGGAGCCGGTGAAGGCCGAGGCCATCGCCGCGGTCCAGGACATTCCGCACAAGTTCCTGGAGGGGATTCTCGGCGATCTCCGGCGCGGTGGGATCGTCGACAGCAGGCGGGGCGGGGGCGGCGGTTACCGGCTCGCGCGGGAGGCCTCGGCCATCACGGTCGCGGACGTCATCCGCGCGGTCGACGGTCCGATCGTGTCGGTGCGCGGCGAGCGTCCCACCGGTCTGGAGTACACGGGTTCCGCACAGCCGCTGCTGCCGCTGTGGATCGCCCTGCGGGCCAACGTCCGCAAGATCCTGGAGGGCGTCACCATCGCCGACATCGCGGGCGACGCGCTCCCTGAGCCGGTACGGCGGCTCGCGGCAGAGCCGGCGGCGTGGGAGAACCCCTGATCCCCGATTCAACTTCCTTTGATGTAAGGCGAGTTCGGCCATCCGTCGAATGGCTGGAGTTCGCCCTGGCGGTGCCCCAGGGTGCTCCCTACGATTCGATCGCCGCGGTGCTTCACAGAAACCACACAGGTTCTCCACGCTTCAACATGTCAGCGCAGAGGAGAGACCCCCCATGGCAAGTGGACTTCTTCTGGGTGGCGCCGTCGCCGCCCTCGTCACCGCGGCGATACCCGCGCACAACCCGTCCGGCGGGTTCGTCGACCCGCCCCCGGACAAGATCGTCATCAACGTCGCCACGGTGAACGGCTCCGGCTGTCCCGCGGGCACGGCGGCCGTCGCGGTCTCCGAGGACAACACCGCGTTCACCGTGACCTACAGCGACTACCTCGCCCAGGTCGGCGGCAGCTCCGACCCCACCGCGTTCCGCAAGAACTGCCAGCTCAACCTGATCGTCCATGTCCCGTCGGGCTTCACCTACGCCATCGCCGAAGCGGACTACCGGGGCTTCGCCTCGCTCCAGCCAGGTGCGAGCGCCGTGCAGAGAGCCTCGTACTACTTCCAGGGCTCCTCGCAGACGGCCGCCAAGACCCACCCCTTCACCGGTGCCTACAACGACAACTGGCAGGCGACGGACACCACCGACTGGGCCCAACTGGTCTGGGCCCCCTGTGGCGTGCAGCGCAACTTCAACATCAACACCGAGATCCGCGTCAGCGCGGGTACCTCCTCGCCGTCCAAGGTCAGCTTCATGACGATGGACTCGACCGACGGCGACATCAGCACCGTGTACCACATGGCGTGGAAGGAGTGCCCGGGTAAGTGAACGGGTGTCGCCCGCCGCTCCTGTGAGCGGCGGGCGACGCGTGATCAGCGTTCGACGCCGAGGGTCAGGGTGCCGGAGTAGCCGGCCGAGGGGCTGCTGCCCAGGGCGGTCAGGGTCAGGAGCCCGGACGCGGCGCCGCCGTCGTCGTAGATCCCGTCCTGGGCGAGGGTGGTGCGGCGGACCGTGTTGGCCGAGTACGGCGAGAGCGCGCCGACCTTGGCGGTGATCTTCTCGTCGAAGAAGAGCTGGCCGGTGTGGAGTTCGGTGCCGCCGGTGAAGGAGCCGTCCGGGGTGAGGGTGACGTTCACGTGCACCTTCACGTGGATGTGCACGCAGCGGCCGATGTACCAGCCCGGGTAGACCGTGGTGATGGCGGCGACGCCCTTGGAGTCGGTCAGGACACCGCCGCGCAGGAAGGTGCCGCTGTCGGGTTCGTCGTGGCCGTTGTTGCCGACGTAGCCGGAGTACTCGCCGAGCGCGTCGCAGTGCCAGATCTCGACGAGGGCGTTGCTGATGGTGGCGCAGGTGTCGTCGTCGACCACGGTGAGGGTGAGCTTGAGCGGGAAGCCGGTCTTGCCCTCGGTGATGTCGGAGCGGACGTACTGGCCGTCGAGGTAGTAGGGGCCTTCGGTCATCTCCCTGGTGAGGGTGCAGACCGCCGCGGCGGCCACGGGGGTCGTGTCGGTGGTGTCGGTGGTGTCCTTCGTCCGCGAGGCGACGGCGCCGACCGCGAGCGTGGCGGCGGTGGCGCCCGTCGCGACCAGGACGGTGCGGCGGGTGAGGGCGCCGTTCGCGGGGGCGTCGGCTGTGGGGGTGTCGGCTGTGGGGGTCTCGTTCATGGGGGTGTCTGTCATGAGCACGGCACCGTAAAAGGGTTTGCTGTTGGTGGGCTGTCAGTTCGGCAAAGTGAGGGGCCGTCAAGTTTCCTGCGAGACAGGTTGCGGTGTCGGACGGGGTGGACGCGGTACCGTATCGGGGCGTATGCCGACAAGGAGGGTAAATGGGGCTTACCGTGCGGGTCGAACGGCGCATCGCGGAGGACTTCCCCGGCCGGGAGGGCGAGGTGGTGGGCGATCTCCTCACCGAGCTGGTCAACCACCTGACCGACCGGGGCGACCAGGAGGACAAGGAACGGATCGCCGCCGCGACGCTGCTGTGCGGACAGGGCCGGGTGGACCGGCTCCTGGACGCCGTCCAACTGGCCAAGGAGGACTGGCGGGACGTGCTGGTGGGGGCGGGACTGGCGGACGCTGGGTGGCGGGAGCGGCTGGAGGCGGACTTCGGTCCGGCGGTCGCCTCCGGCTGACCCGGGGCCCCGCAGGGCCGTAGGACGGCTGAAACCGACGGCCACTGCGGGGCCGCGCGCCGCTCTGTCGTACGGCTGTACGGTCGTAGGGCTGGACGCGGGGTGTCCGTCGAGCACGCAATTGCCTCGCGCGCGGGTCGTCGCCGGACCTACGCTCGCGGCCATGACGTCACACGAGGTGCCCGATGGCTTCCTGCCCGCTTCCACCGGCGCCGGGCCGGTGATCCGGGAGGAGACCGCTGACGATCACCGGGACGTGCGCGAGGTCCACACGCGCGCCTTCGGTGACAGCGAGCCGGTTCCCGCACTCGTGGAGGCACTGCGCGTCGCGGAAGCCGCGGTGGCGCCGATGTCCTTCGTCGCCGCCGTCGACGACCGGGTCGTCGGGCACGTCCTGCTGAGCGCCGCGCGCCTGGACGCCCCGCGCCGGATCGTGGACGTCCTGACGCTGTCACCGCTGGGCGTGGTCCCGGAGTTCCAGCGTCAGGGCATCGGCACCCGGCTCATCGCGTACGCCCTCGCCGCGGCCGACAGTCAGGGTGTGCCGTTGGTGTTCCTGGAGGGCTCGCCCCACTACTACGGCACCCGCGGCTTCGAGCGTGCCGACGCGCTGGGCTTCCGTTCGCCGTCACTTCGCATCCCTGAACCCGCGTTCCAGGTGGCCCGGTTGTCCGCCCACGAGCCGTGGATGACGGGGACGTTCGTGTACTCGGATGTGTTCTGGGCCTTCGACTGCGTCGGCCTGCGTGAGCCGGAGGGCGGCGCGCTCACTTCGTGAGGTGGGTGAGGAAGTCGGTCCAGGGAGTGGGGGTGGTGGTGAGGTGGGGGCCCTCGGGGTTCTTGGAGTCGCGGATGTGGATGGTGGTGGGGGTGAGGGCGATCTCTACGCAGTCGCCGTCACCGCTGCTGCTGTAGCTCGACTTGAACCAGCACAGTTCGTCGTTGCTCATAGCGCTCCTCGGATCCGTTCCAGCAGGCTCACGGAGTCTTCGAGGGAGAGAGCCTGTGAACGCATCCTGGCATACCGCTTCTGGAGGACGCTGATCTCTTTCGGGTCCGTGACCAGCAGCCCGGCACGCTGGCCTTCGTTGTAGGCGAACCACTGGTTCTCAGGAGTCTCCAGCAACTGCATGGGGCCCGCGATCCCGGCGTGTGCGCCGCGCGACAGCGGCATGATCTGGATCTCGACGTTCCGCAACTCTCCGATCTCCAGTACGTGATTGATGAGTGCACAGGTGACGTCGACTCCTCCTGTGCGTCGCAGAAGCAGTTGTTCCTCCAGGATGAAGCTGAACGCGGTGTTCGGTCGCTCGCGCAGCAGCTTCTGGCGCTCCGTCCTGGCGGTCCACCGCTCTTCGATCTGTGCGTCGTCCAGCGGCGGCAACTGACTGGCGAACAGGGTTCGTGCGTATGCCTCCGTCTGCAACAGCCCAGGGATCATGCGGCATTCGTACGTGTACAAGGTGATCGCCAGCTGCTCCAGGCCCGCCCACCTGCGAAACCACGCCGCCAACCCCGGCTGTCGAGCCAGCTTGGGAAACGACTTCCGCAACGCCCCGGTGTTCCCCGTGGCCTCCTCCCCCCGCTCCACCAGCACCAGATCCGGCATCCGGCGCCCCAGCTCCACGCTCGCCACCGTGTGCTTGGAGAAGCCCACCAGGTCGCCGAACTCCTCCCGGCTCAACCCCGAGTGCTCCCGCAGGGCTTGCAGCACCGCCCCGAACGTCCGCATGCTGTCCGACGACTCCGGCTCACCGCCACCATCGACCACAGTCGGTCACCTCCCGCGCCCATGGTCACGGTCCGTCACGCGTACTGTCCAGCCCGTGACCGCGTACTCTGCCTCGGCGTACGTGGTGTCGACCTGGAGAAGTCGGCCCCGGGGGCGCCAGATTGGGCCCATGACAGCACCTTCCGCCCCCCAACCCCCGGTCACCGTACGTATGTTCACCCAGCGACTCAGTGCGACCCCGAGAGGTGCCCGCCTCGCCCGGCACCTCGCCCTGAACCAGCTGCACGACTGGGGTATCCCGCACGACGCCCCGGCCGCCGACACCGTCGCGGTGATCGTCGCCGAACTCGCCGCGAACGCGGTGACGCACGGCCGGGTGCCGGGGCGTGACTTCGAGCTGCGGCTCTCCCTCGTCCCCGGCAGTGTGCGCGTCGAGGTCACCGACACGCGCGCCGAGCCCGTGCCCGCCGTACGACCATCAGGTCCCCTGGACGACGGCGGCCGCGGTCTCCTTCTCGTCGACGCCCTCGCCGACCGCTGGGAGGTGCTGGACCGGGAGCCGCCGCCGGGCAAGACGGTCCGTGCGGAGGTGGATCTGCCGCGGTGGCTGGCGCTGGCCAGGAGGGCGGGGTCGAGGGACAGCTGACGCCCTGGTGTGCGGTGCCGCGCGGCGAGCGGGGCTCAGGTCGGTCGGCGGCCGTGCCGGCGCCCACCGCGACCTGGGAGACGTACCTCGGAAACCGGTTCGCCGGTCGCCCGTGCTCCACGGCAGCGGGGCGTCAAGGGCTGGAGCGTGGTGGCGGCTGTCCTGGTCGCCGGTCTGCGTCACGAGGGGCGTGAGTCCGAGTTCCGTCCGCGCACCAAGGCTCAGCTGCGAGCGCGGCGAAACGCGGCGGTGCGGACCGGTGCTCCTCTCGCCGATGTTCTCGGACGCCCGGACCCCGAGATCCCCGGGTGACCGGCCCGCTTACCTCGCGAGTAATCGACCCCGGTTCGCCCCGCGTGCCAGGCTCGTCGGCGTACGGAGCCCTACCGACCGGGAGGACACCATGACCGCCTACGCCATCGCCCACCTGCGGGAAGCCACGCCGCATCCCGAGATCGCCGAGTACATCGAGCGCATCACCGCCACCTTCGCACCGTACGGAGGCTGCTTCCTCGTGCATGGCGCGCAGCACGAAGTGAGGGAGGGCGGCTGGCCCGGGCACGTCGTGGTGATCGGGTTTCCCGGGATCGCCGAGGCGCGGGCCTGGTGGGACTCCGCCGCGTACCAGGAGATCGCACCACTGCGCTCGCGGCACATCGAGGGCGACATCATCCTCGTCGACGGCGTTCCGGAGGGATACGACCCGGCGGTCACCGCAAAGACGATGCGGGACGCACTCGCCTCCTGACGAAGCGTTCCTCACTCAGGCGGGCTGACGGAGCGCGCTGACCAGCGCGCCCGGGTCATCGGCATGGAAACGGATGGTGTGGGCCACTTCCGTCGCGCCGAGCGGGCGGGTGAAGGGGAGTGGCCGGTTCAGCTCCAGGGTCACCGAGGTCTGGCTGCCCACGATCAGGTCGAGGACCCCGTCCTCGGAGAGGGTGATCAGACTGCCCTCCGGACAGCGCCGGTCGACCCGGACCGAGGCGACCGCGTCCGGCGGTACGGCGAGGTCGAAGAGGGCTCCGTAGCGGATGCGCACAGAACCGTCGGGGCCCACCACGTGCGGCCGGGTGACGCAGGCGGCGTGCAGGGCCAGCACGAGGACGACGCCGTACAGGTCGAGTACCAGGATCACCCGGTGGGCCGCCGGCCATGGGACGAGGAAGGCCAGGCCCACTGTCTCGATCACCATCACGAAGAGCAGCCCGTACATCATCGCGGTCTGGGGCCCGGTGTACGCGGCAGCGAGGTCCCCGGGGCGCACCCCGTGTGTGCGGCGCCGGACCCACCGCCCCAGGGAGGCGAGGGCGCGCAGCTCGTGCAGGACCAGGCGGCGGACCGTCACCGGCACCGCCTCCCGTACGGCAGCTCGCAGTGCCGCCCGGCGGTCCGCGCCGCGGGCGCGCGCGGCGACGTACAGAGAGTGCAGCACCCAGGCTTCCAGGAGCAGCACCGCGAGCACCAGCGCCTCGGCGCCCGCCAGCGCCCACGCGGGCGGCCGGACCCCGGCCACCAGGCAGGTTGCCAGGGCCAGTTCCCCCGGCAGTACGGCGGCTACCGCGATCCGCGCCGCCCGTATGACCCTTGGCCGGTCGCTCATCCCCGCCCCTTCTCCACGAAGGCCGCCATGAGCCGGCCCACGACTTCCGCCTGCGCCGGGGTGTACTCGGCGAGCAGCGCCTCCTTGAACCCGGTCACGACCACCCCCTCCTCGGGGATCGCGGCGAACAACTCCTCGGGGACGGCTGCCGTCAGGTCAGCTGCCAGGGGTGCGATCCGCGGATCGTCGGTGGGGGCTTCGGCGAGCGCGTCAAGGCGCTCGTACAGTGCGACGACCGCGGGATCGGCGATCAGCGTTCCGAGCAGCGCGAAAATCTCTTGGTCACCGGTGCCGATGCCGTCCAGCAGCGTGACGTACTCGCGGTCCTTGGCCGCGCTCGGCGAGTCGGTTCGGGGGGCCTGTGCCAGCAGCGCGGCGAGGGCGGGTGAGACGGGCCCGGTCGCGCCGGGCGGCTCGGCGAGCAGGGCGCCGAGCCGGCAGCGACGCTCCCTGATGTCGGCTTCCTGGCGGGCCAGGTCGGCGTCGAGTTCTTCCAATATCTCGGTCAGTTCGCGCCCGCCGTCGTCGGCGAGGGCGTCGCGCACTTCATCGAGGCTGAGGCCGAGTTCGGTGAGCCGGCGCACCCGGGCGAGCAGGACGGCGTCGCGGACGCTGTAGGCCCGGTAGCCGTTGGGGCGCCGCTGCGGTTCCGGAAGCAGCCCGACATGGTGGTAGTGCCGGATCGCCCGGGTGGTGAGCCCTACGAGCGCGGCGACCTCTCCGATTCGCATGCCGCCAGTAGAAACCCTGCCGTTGCGTCAAGGTCAAGCGGCGATCCTCGAGTTCGTCGAAGAGGCCGGCGAGGCCGCCCGTAAGGTGAAGCCCGCCGAACGGCAATCCCGTGACATCGACATCAAGTGGTGGCCAGATGACCAGCGCGAGCCAAGGACCCCATGGACCGTCCCGCCTGATCGAGACGGTGGACGCCCTGCGGATGGCGCTGGCGGAGACCCCGGACGTACTGAGCTTCACGCTCGGCGGGACGATCGACGGGGAGACGGCGGCCGCCGCGGAGGCCGACGGGGTGCCCCGGGAGTTCCTGGACTTCTGCCGGATCCTGGACGGCGCGAGCTGCGGACCGTCCGTGCAGCTCTTCGGCCTGGCGGAGGCCGAGGGGCATCAGTTCTACTGCGAGCCGGTGGTCGACTCCCCACTGCCGTTGTCCCCGGAGAAGCTCTTCTGTGTCGGTCTGATCAACCAGGCGGCCGTGTTCGTCGACCGCGCGGGCGGCGGCGTCCTCGGTGCCCTGGAGGAAGGCGCGGACTGGGTCGACGCGGATCGCTTCGACCAACTGGCGCCGACCATTGAGGCGTTCTTCCTGGAGCGGCTGGCCACGCCCGCCGAGTACCGGCGGCTCGCCCTGGTCGACGACGAACTGGTCGAGTACGACGACTGGCTGAAGCTGCTGCGACGGGCCGGTCTCGCCGACTGAGCCATACCAAGCCGTACCGAGTCGCAGCACACGCACCACCAGTGACCACCACTGAGGCGTGCGCGAAGCATTGACGCGCAAGGGGTTCGATTCTACGGTCCCGTCCGAAGCTCTGATCGGTGATCGGCATGTCGAACATCCCCCCACTCGCATCCTGCAAAGGAGCGTCACCGTGCGCCGCACCTCACTCCTGGCCGTCCCCGTGGCCTTCCTGCTGGCCCTGATCCCGGGCACGGCCTCCGCCTACCCCAACCCCGGGACCGTCACCGGTGCCACCGTCATCCACGACCCGACGATGATCCGTACGTCGGCGGGCCGTTACCTGCTGTACGGCACCGGCGGCGGCCTCGGCTACCGCACCTCCACCGACCGGACCGCGTTCACGGCCGGCGGCGACGCCTTCTCCACCAAGCCGGGCTGGTGGTCGTCGTACGCCACCGAGGCATGGGCGCCCGACATCTCCTACCAGGGCGGCAAGTACCTGATGTACTACGCCGTCTCGACCTTCGGCTCCAACAAGTCCGCGATAGGCCTGGCGACTTCGAGCACCGGCCTGCCCGGCTCCTGGAGCGACCAGGGCACCGTGTACACCTCCACCACCTCCAGCGACTACAACGCCATCGACCCGAACCTGTTCGTCGACGGCGACGGCAAGTGGTGGCTGTCCTTCGGAAGTTGGTGGACCGGCCTGAAGATGATCCAGATCAACCCGTCCACCGGCAAGCAGCTCTCCACCAACACCACCCGGTACTCGATCGCCTCCCGCCCCACCGGGACCAAGGCCGTCGAGGCGCCGTACATCGTGAAGCGGAACGGCTACTACTACCTCTTCGCGTCCTACGACACCTGCTGCGCCGGCACCAGTTCGACCTACAAGGTCAAGGTCGGCCGCGCCACCAGCGTCACCGGGCCGTACGTCGACAAGAACGGCGTCTCGATGATGAACAACGGCGGCACCCCGGTCCTGGAGTCGCACGGCCGGTACATCGGCCCCGGCGGTCAGTCGATCATGAACGACTCCGACGGCGACCTGATCGTCTACCACTACTACGACGGCAACGACAACGGCACGCCCAAGCTCGGCATCAACCTCCTGAACTGGAGCAGCGGATGGCCCGTCGCCTACTGATCCTGCTGGCCGCGCTGCTCCTCGCCCTCGGGCTGGGACAGTCCTCCGCGAGCGCGGCCTCGTTCTCGAACCCGGTCAAGGCCCAGAAGGGCGCCGACCCATGGATCTCCTACTACAACGGCAACTACTACCTGGTGACGACGAGTTGGACCAATGTCATCACCATGCGCAAGTCGGCCACCCTCGCCGGTCTCGCCACCGCGCCGAGTGTGCAGGTGTGGACCGGGGACGCCGCCTCGCGCTGCTGCAACATCTGGGCACCCGAGATCCACTTCATCAACGGCCGCTGGTACCTGTACTACGTCGCCGGACAGAACGTCTCCGACTACAACCCGACCCAGCGGACGCATGTGCTGGAGAGCGCCGGGTCCGACCCCCTGGGGCCGTACACCTACAAGAACCAGCTCAACTCCGGCTGGATGCTGGACCCGACCGTCGCGACGATCAACGGTCAGCTCTATCTGTTCGGCAGCGCCAGCGGCGGCACCCAGAACCTCGTGGCGGCCCGCCTGTCCAACCCGTACACCCTCGCCACCGGCTTCTCGACCATCTCCACGCCCACCAACTCCTGGGAGAAGTCGGGCGGTTCGGTCAACGAGGGCCCGGAGATCCTCCAGCGGGGCGGCAAGACCTTCCTGATCTACTCGGCGAGCGGCTGCTGGACCCCCGACTACAAGCTCGGCCAGCTCACCCTCACCGGCTCCGACCCGCTCTCGGCATCCTCCTGGACGAAGAAGTCCACGCCGGTCTTCCAGCGCAACGACTCCGCCGGCGTCTACGGCCCGGGCCACAACGGCTTCTTCACCTCGCCCGACGGCACCGAGAACTGGATCGTGTACCACGCCAACGACTCGGCGTCAGACGGCTGCGACAACGGCCGGACGACCAGGGCCCAGAAGTTCACCTGGAACTCCGACGGCACCCCGAACCTCGGTACGCCGGTCCGGCTCGGGGCGAGCATGACCGGCCCGTCCGGAGAGCCGTCGGCCGCCTCGACGACGTACACCCTCACGAACCGCAACAGCGGCAAGTGCCTTGAGGTGGCAGGGAGTTCGGTTTCCGACGGTGCCAACGTCCAGCAGTACACCTGCAACGGCGGCAGCAACCAGCGCTGGCGTGTCGAGGACCGGGGCGACGACACCAGCCGACTGGTCAACGTGGCCAGCGGAAAGGTCCTCGACACCGCCGACTGCTCCTCCGCCGACGGTGCCGACCTGCGCCAGTGGGCCTGGCTCGACAACACCTGCCAGCGGTTCAGGTTCCTGGTGACCGACAGCGGCTACGTGCGGATCGTCAACCAGGCCACGGGCAAGGTGGCCGACGTGGCGGACTGCTCGACGGCCGACGCGGCGGACGTACGCCAGTGGTCCTGGCTGTCCAACACCTGCCAGCAGTGGAGGCTGAACCCGGTGTAGCCGAAGCGCCTCAGCCGGCCTGGCCCATCCCCGCCGCGTTGGGCCAGCTCTGAGCGTTGGGCCAGCCGGTGGCCGGCGCCTGGGACAGCTCCTGCGGAGCCCCCGGCGCCGGCGCGGTCATCCCCCGCACCTGCGCGGCGGTGAGCCCACCACGGGCCGGCACCCCCGGCGGAGTCGGCCCGCTCGGCGGCGCGAAGGGCGCCGGAGCCGGAGGAGCCGGCGCCGGCACCGGGGCGGGGGCGGTCATCGGAGCAGGGGGAGTCATCGGGGCCGGCGCCGGCATCTGGGCCGGCATCGGCATCCCCGCCCCCATGGAAGAGCCCGCGCCCATGGAAGAGCCCGCGCCCATGGAAGAGCCCGCGCCCATGGAAGGGCCGGTCCCCATGGCAGCGGCCGTCCCCGCGGAAGGGCCCGTCCCCATCGCGGCAGCCGTCCCCATGGGCGCCGCCGCGGCCACCGCCACCGGCTGGGCGACCGGCATCGGCATGCCGATGCCACCGCCCATCCCGCCACCGCCGACGGCCATCGCGGCGAGGTCCTGCATGCCCGCGCCGTTGGTCTGGCCGACCAGGCGGTCCACTGCCGCCGTACCCGAGCTGTAGCCGGTCCCTTGAGCGAGCTCGGGCACGGCGGCTCCCCTCCTGGTCCCGTAGAGCACCTGTTCCAGGCCGGACACCAGGCGACGCACGTCCACCTGGGGGCGCACCACGAGCCGCAGGAAGCGGCTGGAAGAACCGATCTTGTTGCCGCACTCGCGGACGAGGATCCGGTGCTCGGTGAGCATCCGGTCCCGGACCACGGTGCCCTCGGCGCCCACGGGCAGGCGCACGAAGAGGAAGTTCCCCTGCGAGGGGTAGACGGTCAGGCCGGGCAGCGCGGCGAGCTGGCTCGCCATGTCGAGGCGGTCCCGGCGGACCTGGTGGAGGCTCTGCGCGTACTCGGCGCCGTGCTCCTTGAGCATGAACACCACGTACTCGGCGAAGGCGTTGAGGTTCCACTTCGGCAGCATCGAGCGGACCCGGCCCGCGAGGGAGGGGTTGGCGACCATGTAGCCGAAGCGGATGCCGTGCAGGCCGAAGTTCTTGCCGAGGCTGCGCAGGACGATGACGTTCGGCCGGATCATCGCCTCCTGGACCACCGACGGCTCCTGCTCGGCGTCCGCGAACTCCAGGAACGACTCGTCGATGACGATGAGGTCCAAGTCGGCCATGGCGTCCATGAACTGCACGAGCGCGTGCTTGTGGAGGAAGCCGCCGTCGGGGTTGTTCGGGTTGCAGATGACCGCGACCCGCGTGCCCCGGGTGCGTATGAACTCGGCGTACTGCGCGAGGTCCAGGGCGAATCCGCTGGACTCCTGGAGCGGGAACATGTCGACCCGCTTGCCGGTCTCCATCGGTTGGTCGGTCCAGCGCCCGAAGGTGGGGACCGGGACGGCGAGGGACTCGCGGACCAGCAGGTGGTCGATCCAGGTGATCAGTTCGGTCGAGCCGTTGCCCATCGCCACGGCCTGCGGCGGCAGTTGGAGCAGGTTGCACAGCTCGGCGGTGATCGTGTCGGCGCTGCTGGGGTAGTAGGTGATGATGTCCTTCAGCCGCGCGGCCATGGTGTCCATCATCGCCGGAGTGGGGAAGTAGGGATTGCAGGGGATACAGAAGTCCACCGGGCCGGTCCCGTCTCCGCCTTCGCGCGCCAGCGCCGCCATGGACGGGCTGTGCGCAGCCGTGCTGCGGAACAACGAGGTGACGTTGTCGGCCATCGAACCTCCGTATGGGGCGGACCCGGTGGGGACGACCGGGTCCGTCGTCATGGGGTGGCCCGCGCGGGGGAGCACGGGCCGCCCTTACATACGGACGCCTGAGTGGCGCTGTTCAACGGGTGTGAAAGAAGTGTGAGTTCGGGAACCCGGGGCCCGAACTCGTCATCTCACCAGGTCAGACGCCGAACGAGTGAATCGTCGTGGTCCGGTATGTCTGGCCCGGACGCAGCACCGTCGAGGGGAACGACGGGTGGTTCGGCGAGTCCGGGAAGTGCTGCGTCTCCAGGCACAGGGCGTCGCCCTGGCGGTAGGTGCGGCCGCCGGTGCCGGTGAGGGTGCCGTCGAGGAAGTTGCCCGAGTAGAACTGCAGACCCGGCTCGACGGTGGAGATCCTCAGCGTGCGGCCGGACGACGGGTCGCGCAGGGTCGCCACGTGCTCGGGCTCGTCCGTGACGCCCTTGTCGAGGACCCAGTTGTGGTCGTAGCCCTTGGCGAAGACCTGCTGCTCGTGGCCGGCCCGGATGTCCCGGCCGATCCGCTTGCCCTCGCGGAAGTCGAAGGGGGTGCCCGCGACCTCCACCTGCTCACCGGTGGGGATCAGCCCCGAGTCGGTGGGCGTGTAGCGGGAGGCGGCGATGCTCAGCTCGTGGTCCTCGATCGTGCCGGTGCCCTCGCCGCCGAGGTTCCAGTACACGTGGTTGGTCAGGTTGACCACGGTGGCCCGGTCGGTGGTGGCCTCGTAGTCGATCCGCCAGTCGCCGTGCTCGGTGAGGGTGTACGTCACCTTCACCTCAAGGGTGCCCGGGTAGCCCATCTCGCCGTCGACGGACGTGCGGGACAGGTGCAGGCCGACGTCCGAGCCCTCGGTGAACGGCTCGACGTCCCAGACTCGCTTGTCGAAGCCCTGCGTGCCGCCGTGCAGGCTGTTGACCCCGTCGTTGACGGAGAGCTGGTGGCTCTCGCCGTCCAGGGTGAACCGGCCCTGGGCGACGCGGTTGCCGTACCGGCCGATCAGCGCGCCGAAGTACGGGCTGGCGGCGACGTAGTCCTCTGCGCGGTCGAAGCCGAGGCAGACGTTCGCGTACCGGCCGTCCCGGTCGGGGACCTCCAGGGACTGCACGATCCCGCCGTAGGACAGGACCTTCAGCCGGGTGCCGCCGTTCTCCAGCGACCAGCGGTGGATCTCGGTCCCGTCGGCGAGCGTGCCGAAGAGCGTCTTCACCGGTCTTTTCCTCCTCCCATGGGAAGGGCCCCGCCTTCCGGCGGGGCCCGATCCGGTCGTCCCGGTCTACGAACCGACCCTGCGCTTGTTCCACACGTCGAAGCCGACCGCCGCCAACAGGGCCAGGCCCTTGATGACCTGCTGCCAGTCGGTGCCGACGCTGAGGAGGTTCATGCCGTTGTTCAGCACACCGAGGACGAGACCACCGATGATCGCGCCGAGGACGGTACCCACACCGCCGCTCATGGACGCGCCACCGATGAACGACGAGGCGATCGCCTCGAGTTCGAAGCTCAGACCCGCCTTCGGGGAGGCCGCGTTCAGACGGGCCGCGACCACCAGACCCGCCAGGGCCGCGAGCACGCCCATGTTCAGGAAGACGAGGAAGGTGACCTTCTTGTCCTTGACGCCGGACAGCTTCGCGGCCGGCAGGTTGCCGCCGATCGCGTAGATGTGCCGGCCGAAGACCGCGTTGCGCATGACGTAGCCGTAGCCGACCACCAGCACACCGAGGACGAGCAGGATGATCGGCGCGCCCTGGTAGCTGGCGAGCAGCATCGTGACCGCGAGGACCGCGGCGGCGATCGCGACGAGCTTGAGCAGGAAGGCGTTCCTCGGCAGCACGTCCAGCGCGAACTCCTGCTGGCGCTTGCGGTCGCGGACCTCCTGGTAGATCACGAAGGCCAGCAGCGCGAAGCCGAGGAGCAGCGTGAGGTTGTGGTAGTTGGTCTCCGGGCCGACCTCGGGCAGGAAGCCGTTGCCGAGCTTCTGCAGACCGTCCGGGAACGGGCCGAGGGTCTGGCCCTCAAGGAGGATCTCCGTCAGACCGCGGAAGAGCAGCATGCCCGCCAGGGTGACGATGAACGACGGTATGCCGAGATACGCGATCAGATAGCCCTGGACCGAGCCCGCGACCGCGCCCACCACCAGGGTGAGCACCAGCGCGATCGGCCACGCCACGTCGTGCTGGACCGTCAGCACGGCCGCGAAGGCGCCCACGAACGCGGTCAGTGAACCGACCGACAGATCGATGTGGCCCGCGATGATCACCAGCATCATGCCGATCGCGAGGATCAGGATGTAGCTGTTCTGGAGCACCAGGTTGGAGACGTTGCGCGGCAGCAGCAGGTCACCGTCGGTCCACACCGCGAACAGCGCGACGATCAGGCCGAGCGCGATCAGCATGCCGTACTGCCGCATGTTGCGGCGCAGCCCGTTCAGCATCAGCTGGAGCAGGCCCCCGTCGGAGGACGACCCCCCGCCCTTGCCCGGCGGCGCCGCGGCCGGAACCTTCGTCACATCGGTGCTCATCGCGTTACCTCTTTGTCCTTCGTCATCTGGCGCATCAGCACTTCCTGCGTGGCCTCGGCCCGCGGAACCTCACCCGTGAGCCGCCCGGCGGCCATGGTGTAGATGCGGTCGCACATACCGAGCAGCTCCGGCAGCTCGGAGGAGATGAAGACGACCGCCTTGCCCTCGGCTGCCAGCTGGTCGATGACCGTGTAGATCTCGTACTTGGCGCCCACGTCGATACCGCGCGTGGGCTCGTCCAGGATCAGCACCTCGGGACCCGCGAAGATCCACTTGCTGAGGACGACCTTCTGCTGGTTGCCGCCGGACAACCGGCCCACCGTCTCGAAGACGGTCGGCGCCTTGATGTTCATCGACTTGCGGAAGCGCTCGGCGACCTTCCGCTCCTCGTGCTCGTCGACCACACCGCGCTTGGTGACCTTGTCCAGGGCGGTCAGCGAGATGTTGCGGTTGATGTTGTCGATGAGGTTGAGGCCGTAGTGCTTGCGGTCCTCGGTGACGTACGCGATGCCGTGCTGAACCGCCTCCGGGACGGTCTTCGTACGGATCTCCTTGCCGTCCTTGAAGACCTGGCCGCCCGCGTGCCGGCCGTAGGTGCGCCCGAACACGCTCATCGCGAGCTCGGTGCGTCCCGCGCCCATCAGGCCCGCGATGCCGACGATCTCCCCGCGCCGCACATGGATCGACACGTCGTCGACGACCTTGCGCTGCTGGTCGATCGGGTGGTGGACGGTCCAGTTGCGGATCTCCAGCGCCGGGGCCGCGTCCTTCTCGCCCTCGTACGGGGTGCGGTCCGGGAAGCGGTGGTCCAGGTCGCGGCCGACCATGCCCGAGATGATCCGGTCCTCGGTGGTCTCCGGGGCCTTCACGTCCAGGGTCTCGATCGACTTCCCGTCGCGGATGATCGTGACCGAGTCGGCGACCCGGCGGATCTCGTTGAGCTTGTGGGAGATGATGATCGAGGTGATGCCCTGCTTCTTCAACTCCAGGATGAGATCCAGGAGTTTGCCGCTGTCCTCGTCGTTCAGAGCCGCGGTCGGCTCGTCGAGGATGAGCAGCTTCACCTTCTTGGAGAGCGCCTTCGCGATCTCCACCAGCTGCTGCTTGCCCACGCCGATGTCGGCGATCCGGGTCTCCGGGTGGTCGCTCAGACCCACCCGGCGCAGCAGCTCGGTGGCGTGCTTCAGCGTCTCGTTCCAGTTGATGAACCCGCCGGAGGCGTGCTCGTTGCCGAGGAAGATGTTCTCCGCGATCGACAGGAACGGCACCAGGGCCAGCTCCTGGTGGATGATCACGATGCCGTGCTGTTCGCTCGCCCGGATGTCCTTGAACTGGACGACCTCTCCCTCGAAGAGGATGTCGCCCTCGTACGTGCCGTGCGGATGGACGCCGGAGAGCACCTTCATCAAGGTGGACTTCCCGGCGCCGTTCTCACCGCAGATGGCATGGACCTCGCCTTGACGGACGGTCAGTGTGACGTCCGACAGCGCTTTGACGCCGGGAAAGGTCTTGACGATCGAGCGCATTTCCAGGACGGGTCCCGCCATGGTCGTGCCTTTCAATCAGAGGAATGTGCCGACAGGGCTGACTAGTTGAGCTCGCTGGCCTTGTAGTAGCCGGTGTCGACCAGTTCCTTGGTGTAGTTCGTCTTGTCGACGCTCACCGGCTGGAGCAGGTAGGCGGGGACGACCTTGGAACCGTTGTCGTACGTCTTGGTGTCGTTGACCTCGGGCTTCTTGCCGTTGAGGACGTCGTCCACCATGGTGGAGGCGACCTCGGCCAGCTTGCGGGTGTCCTTGTAGACGGTCTGCGTCTGCTGGCCCGCGATGATCGACTTCACCGAGGCGAGCTCCGCGTCCTGACCGGTGATGACCGGGAGCGGCTTGCTGCCCTTGCCGTAGCCGTCCGACTTCAGCGCGGCGAGGATGCCGATGGAGATGCCGTCGTACGGCGACAGGACCGCGTCGACCTTTCCGCTGCCGTACGTCGAGGTGAGGATGTCCTCCATGCGCTTCTGCGCGGTGGCGCCGTCCCAGCGCAGCGTGGTGACCTGGTTGATCTTGGTCTGGCCGGACTTGACGACGAGCTTCTTGCTGTCGATGTACGGCTGAAGCACGCTCATCGCGCCGCCGAAGAAGTACTTGGTGTTGTTGTCGTCGTTGGAGCCGGCGAAGAGCTCGATGTTGAAGGGGCCCTTGCCGCTCTTCAGACCCAGCTTGTCGACGATGTAGCTGGCCTGGAGCTCGCCGACCTTGGTGTTGTCGAACGACGCGTAGTAGTCGACGTTCGGCGTGCCGAGGATCAGGCGGTCGTAGGCGATGACCGGGATCTTGGCGTCCTTGGCCTGCTGGAGCACGTTGTTCAGCGACTTGTTGTCGATGGCCGCGACGATCAGGCCCTTGACGCCCTGCGTGATCAGGTTCTCGATCTGCGAGACCTGCTGGTCGGGGTCGTCCTCGCCGTAGACCAGCTTGGTCTTGTAGCCCTTGGACTGGAGGTTCTTGACGACGTTGTTGCCGTCGGCGATCCAGCGCTCGGAGGACTTGGTCGGCATCGCGATGCCGATCGTGCCGCCCTTGGCGCTGCCGGCCTTCTCCTCGCTGCCGCCCTTGCTGTCCTGGCCGCAGGCGGTGAGGGTGAGGGCGAGCGAGGCGGCGCCGGCTATGGCGGTGAGTGCGGCTCGGCGAGTACGCATGATCATCATCCTTGATGTCGGGAGGCCCGGTGCGGTCCGGCGGTACGGGTGCCTGGAGGCGGTGTGGGGGAGCGACCGGGAAAGGCTGGGTTGTGTCGGAGTCTGTGCGACTGCGTCGGGTTTTGTGAAGGGGCGTTGTCCGGAACGTTATGCAGGTGTTTCGAATCGCTTCAGCGCGCCCGGCAGCCGGGAGCCGAGCGGCGCCATGTCGCCGTCCGCCCCGTGCCGTGCGAGCAGGTCCAGTGCGAGCCGTCCGCGCCGCACCCTCTCCTTGGCGGTGGACAGGGTGAGATCGCGCATGTGGTTCCCGTACGGGTAGATCCCCGGAGCCTTCGACAGGCCGAACTTCAGGTAGAGCGGGGCGCCGCGCCGGATCAGTTCGGCGACCTCGTACATCCGCACATAGCCGCCGAGATCGTCGGGGGCCTCGATGTACATGTCCATCGGGGCGGCCGACACCCGCCGGATCTCGGTGAGGTGATCGAGCGTCAGATCGCTGGGCACGTTGATCGAGTCGCCGCCGAGGTTCTCGTACACGGCGTACGCGGCCGGGTTCACCGGCCCGATCAGCGCCGACACCTTCAGCGTGGTGTCGGCCGGGATGATCCCGGCGGCCCGCGCCCGGTGCAGCGTCCACAGCACACCCTCGTCGGCGACGAGGAGGCACTTCACACCCAGCTCGGTGGCGCGGACGGCGTCCTCGACGCAGCCGGCGACCGCGTCGTGCCCCCGGGCGCGCAGCCCGCCGCCTCTGGAGTCGGTGCGGGTGGAGCCGCCGATGTCCCAGGTGCCGCGGGGGCCGGTGAACAGGCAGAGCTCGATGTCACGCTCGGCGGTCGCCTCCACCATCTCGGTGATCTCGGCGTCGGTGAGCATCCACACGCCCGAGCCCTGGCTGATCCGGTGGATCGGCACGTCGAGCCGCGAGGACTCCTTGAGGACCACGCCGAGGGCCTCGGGGCCCTCCACGGAGGGCACTTCGGTGCGCCAGCGCCCGCCACCGGGGAAGGTGTGCGGGGACGCGTCGGAGGGGTCGAGGGCGGGCGCGTTCAGGCCCAGTGCGGCGAGTGCCCGCTCGCCGGGTCGTCGGGCCGCGCTGGCGGTGGTCTCGGTCACAAGCTGTCCTTCGTGTTCGGTATTTCGGACGACATTCGCGGCTCTGGGTGCGCAAGGCTGTGGATGTACGCCGGTACGAAGTCGTCAGGTACCCCGTACCGGCGCACGGCTCAGTGGTGTGTCATGGCCTCAGGAGGACCTTCCCGACCTTCGGATCGCCAGACCCCACCAACTCGATGGCCTGGGGGAACTCGTCCAGCGGCAACTCGTGGGTGACGAGCGGCAGCGGATCGAGCAGCCCGGCCCCGAAGACCCGCACCGTGTGCGCCCAGGCGTCCGGCGGCGCCCCGAACACGGTGTGCACCTCCAGCTGCCGTACGACGAGGTCGGTCGGGTCCAGTCCGTCGGCGCCCGGGGCCGGGATGCCGGTGAGGACGAGCCGGCCACCGCGTCTGAGCAGCGAGGCGGCGGTGTTGGCGGCCGACGCCGACCCGGCGGTCTCGATGACGACGTCGAAGTCGTCCGGCAGCTCCTGGTCCCGGGTGCGGAAGTCGGTGGCGCCGAAGGTCCTCGAGAGCTCCGCACGGTCCGGACGGGTGCCCACCACCAGCAGCTCCGCCGGGGAACCCGCCTTCAGGAGCTGGACGGCGAACATCCCGAGCGTCCCCGTCCCCACGACGGCGACCCGCTCGCCGGGCCGCGCGTTCGCCTTGAGAGCGGCGGCGGCGATGCAGGCGGCGGGCTCCAGGAGTGCGGCCGCCGTCAGGTCGGCGTCGTCCGGGAGGGCGTGCAGCAGCCGGGCCGGCAGGGTGAGCGTGGCGGCCATGGCGCCGGGCTGGGTGAAGCCCGTCTCCTCGTAGCCGGCCGTGCACAGCGTGGTCTCGCCCGCGTGGCAGCGGTCGCAGACCTGGCAGTTCCGGAAGCCCTCGCCCACCACCTTGCGGCCGAGGAGCGACACCGGAACCCCGGAGCCCACCGCCTCGACCGTGCCGGACCACTCGTGGCCGGGCGTGAGCGGGTAGCGGACGTATCCCTCGGGCCGGTTGCCCTGGTACACCTCGCGGTCGCTGCCGCAGATGCCGACGGCGTGGACGCGGACCAGCGCCTCGCCCGCGGCGGGCTCACGAGGGGTGTGCTCGACGAGTTGGTGCTCGCCGGGCGCCTCGATGACGACCGCGGTCCTCACTTCGTGGCGCTCTTCGGCTTGCGCTGCTCCCAGCCCTCGGCCCACAGGTCGAACCGGGCCTGCTGCTGCGGGAACTCGGCGGCGGCGTCGACGTCCAGCTCGACACCGAGGCCGGGGGCGTCGGAGAGGTGGAAGTAGCCGTCCACGACCTGCGGGGCGCCCTTGACGACCTTCTTGATCTCCGCGTCGGCGAAGTCGTTGAAGTGCTCCAGGATCTTGAAGTTCGGAGCGGTGAAGCCGACCTGGAGGGAGGCGGCGGTCAGGACCGGCCCGCCCACGTTGTGGGGCGCCACCAGCATGTAGTGGGTCTCGGCGGTCGCGGCCAGCTTCCGGGTCTCCCAGATGCCGCCGATGTGGCCGACGTCGGGCTGGATGATGTCCACGGCCTGGCTCTCGAAGAGCTCGCGGAACTCGATGCGGTCGTGGATCCGCTCACCCGTGGCGACCGGCATGTCCACCTTGGCGGCGACCTTCTCCAGCGCCTTCAGGTTCTCCGGCGGCACCGGCTCCTCGAGCCAGGCGGGCTTGAAGGGCGCGAGGTCCTTGGCCAGGCGGACGGCCGTGGCGGGGGAGAACCGGCCGTGCATCTCCAGCATCAGCTCGGCGTCCGGCCCGATGGCGTCACGGACGGCCTCGATGAGCGAGACGGCGTACAGGCTCTGCTCGTGGTCGAGCTCGAAGTGACCGGTGCCGAAGGGGTCGATCTTGAGCGCCTTGTAGCCGCGCTCCATGACCCCCCGGGCGGCCTTGTGGTAGGCCTCCGGGGTCCGCTCGGTGGTGTACCAGCCGTTGGCGTAGGCCTTGACCTTGTCGGTCACCTTGCCGCCCAGCAGCTGCCAGACCGGCACGCCGAGGGCCTTGCCCTTGATGTCCCAGCAGGCCATCTCGATGACGGCGATGCCGGACATCACGATCTCGCCGGCCCGGCCGTAGTCGCCGTACTTCATCCGCTTGACGAGGTCCTCGACAGCGAACGGGTCCGACCCGAGAATGTGGTTGGTCTTCGCCTCGTGCAGATAGCCGAGCAGGGCGTCGGTGTGGCCCAGCATGCGGGTCTCGCCGACTCCGGTGATCCCCTCGTCGGTGTGCACCTGGACGTAGGTCAGGTTCCGCCACGGCGTCCCGACCACGTGCGTGCTGATTCCCGTGATGCGCACGTCAGCTACTCCCTAGACTCTCTGAGCTTGTTCGAAATTTCGGCTCACGTTCGAAATGCTGGCACGACCGTAAGGACGAGGCGGTCGGGGTGTCAATGGGTCGGGTGGTCGAACGAGTAACGGTTTCCATGGGGCGCCCACATGGCCGCACATCGGCGGTGCGCAGCCGTGCGAAACCGCCCCCTTGCCGAACACCCGCAGCTAGTCGCGTTACTCAACCGTAACGACACTTCCCGTTGCAGCCCTCTTGACCGCCGCGAATTGTTAGCGCTCACAATGACGTCCGCATTCATCGATCGATGCCCACCGGCATCCAGGGAGGTACGAGCGTCGTGTCGGAACCGCCCCCAGCCGCCTTACCGGTCGACCTCACGGGGCTGTCCGGAACCCCCGCGTGACCCGGACGGCGCGGTATCGTCCGCCCACCCCACAGGACTTGTCGGCAAGCGATCGCCAAGGAGGTGCGACCGTGGACCACGTACAGCTTCGGCCGCCCACCATGGCCGACGTGGCACGCCTGGCCGGGGTGTCCCACCAGACCGTCTCCCGCGTACTGGGGGATCACCCCAATGTGCGGGACGAGACACGTGCCAAGGTGCTGCGTGCGATCGAGGAGATGGGCTATCGCCGCAACTCCTCGGCGCGGGCCCTGGCGACCCGGCGCACCCGGACCCTGGGTGTGGTCGCCTCCAACACCACCCTCTATGGACCGGCCAGCACGCTGTTCGCGCTCGAGGAGGCGGCGCGCGCCAAGGGGTACACCGTCTCGACGGTCAGTCTGCGCAGGCTCGCCGTGGAGACCCTCTCCGAGGCCCTGGACCACCTCAGCGAGGGCGGGGTGGAAGGGGTGATCGCCCTCGCTCCGCAGCGGTCGGCGGTCGAGGCCCTCGCCGAACTCCGTCGTCCCTTCCCGGTGGTGGCCGTGGGGACCGGGTCCGGCGCGGAGATCCCCAGCGTCAACGTGGACCAGTGGCTGGGCGGGCGGCTGGCCACTCGTCATCTGCTGGCCGCCGGCCACCGCACGGTCTGGCATCTCGCCGGGCCCGAGGACTGGCAGGAGGCGGCCGACCGGGCCGCCGGCTGGCGAGCGACCCTCGAAGCGGCGGGCGTCGAGCCGCCGATGCCGCTGCGGGGGGACTGGAGTCCGCTGTCGGGCTATCGTGCGGGCCAGGAACTGGCCGGCTGGGTGGGCCGTGGACTGACCGCCGTCTTCGTCGCCAACGACCAGATGGCACTGGGGGTGTTGCGGGCGCTGCGTGAGGCGGGCGTACGCACTCCTCAGGACGTCGCGGTGGTGGGCTTCGACGACATCCCGGAATCGGAGTTCTTCGCTCCACCGCTCACCACCGTCCGGCAGGACTTCGCGACGGTGGGCAAGCGGAGCATCGACCTGCTGCTGGATCTCATCGAGGGTCGGGAGCCCTCCGGACCGCCCGGAGTGGCCATCGAACCCCACCTCGTCGTCCGGGCCAGCACCGCACCCGACTGACGAGGCACCGAGCGGCACACATCGGCGCCAATCAGCAACATTCGCACACCAGTGTGACCGATATTTCGAATAATGATCGACAGGCTGGACGCCGTGCGATCGATCCTGGCTCTTCAAAGGAGAAGAAACATGCTCAACAGAAGGAACTTCCTCACTGCGGCGATCGGCGTGGCGGCGGCGGGCACCCTGGCGGCCTGTGCCAAGGAGGACGGGGGCTCCAGCACCTCCTCCGGCGGCAGCAAGACGATCACCCTGGGCTTCTCCCAGGTCGGCTCCGAGAGCGGCTGGCGCAGCGCCAACACCGACTCGGTGAAGTCCGCGGCCAAGGAGGCGGGTTACAACCTGAAGTTCTCCGACGCCCAGCAGAAGCAGGAGAACCAGATCTCCGCCATCCGCAGCTACATCGCGCAGAAGGTGGACGTCATCGCCTTCTCCCCGGTCGTCGTCACCGGCTGGGACGCGGTGCTCAAGGAGGCCAAGGCCGCGAAGATCCCGGTGGTCCTCACTGACCGCTCCGTCGAGACCTCCGACGAGTCCCTGTACGTCACCCTGGTCGGCTCCGACTTCACCGACGAGGGCCGCCGCGCCGCCAAGATCCTGGAGAAGGTCCTGACGAAGGCCGGTCACAAGGGCCCCGTGAAGATCGCCCAGCTGGAGGGCACCACCGGTGCCGCCCCCGCCATCGAGCGCGCCAAGGGCTTCAAGGAGGTCATGGACGCGGACCACGCGGACGACTGGAAGATCGTCGTCAGCCAGACCGGTGACTTCACCCGCGCCGGCGGCAAGCAGGTCATGGCCGCCTTCCTCCAGTCCAACCCGGACGTCAACGTGCTCTTCGCGCACAACGACGACATGGCCATCGGCGCCATCCAGTCCATCGAGGCGGCGGGCAAGAAGCCCGGCAAGGACATCCTGATCGTCTCGATCGACGGCGTGAAGGACGGCTTCGTGGCCATGTCCGAGGGCAAGATCAACGCCATCGTCGAGTGCAACCCGCTGCTCGGCCCCCAGCTGATGGACGTCGTGAAGAAGGTCAAGAACGGCGAGTCGGTCGAGCGCTGGATCAAGACCAAGGAGGGCGACTTCATGCAGGACCAGGCCAAGGCCGCGCTCCCCAGCCGCAAGTACTGAGCCACCTCGCGTAGTTAGCCACCGCGCGCACTGAGTTACCGCGCGTACCGACCCACCGCGGCACCGCGGTACCGACCGACCGCACTCACCGGCAGGGAGCCTCCGGCAGGCCGAGCACACCTCGGCTCAAGGAGGCTCCCCGCGGGCCGTGAACGAGATTCGACGAGTCCATGAGGAGCGCTGCCATGGCAGAGCCGCAGCCCGTCCTGGAGATGACGGGCATAGTCAAGGAGTTTCCGGGGGTAAGGGCTCTGTCGGGCGTCGACTTCCGGCTCTTCCCCGGCGAGATCCACGCCCTGATGGGCGAGAACGGGGCAGGGAAGTCCACTCTGATCAAGGTGCTGACCGGGGTCTACACCCTGGACGGCGGCACCATCACCCTCGACGGCGAGGCCGTGCACATCGGCAGCCCGCTGCAGGCGCAGCAGGCCGGCATCAGCACGGTCTACCAGGAGGTCAACCTCTGCCCCAACCTGTCGGTGGCGGAGAACATCTTCATCGGACGTGAGCCCACCCGCGCGGGCCGCATCCAGTGGAAGCGCATGCGCAAGGAGGCGGCGGAGCTCGTCGACCGCCTCGGCCTCGACATCGACGTCACCGCGCCGCTGTCCTCGTACCCCCTCGCGGTGCAGCAACTGGTCGCGATCGTACGGTCGGTGGGCACCGGTGACAGCGACGGCGAGGGCTCCGGCACCAAGGTCCTGGTCCTGGACGAGCCGACCTCCAGCCTCGACCGCGACGAGGTCCTCGAACTGTTCCGCCTGATGCGGCAGTTGAGGGACGAGGGCGTGGCGATCCTCTTCGTCTCCCACTTCCTCGACCAGATCTACGAGATCTGCGACCGCATGACCGTGCTGCGCAACGGCACCCTGGTGGGCGAGCACATGGTCCGCGACCTCGACCAGGTCGGGCTGATCGAGCTGATGATCGGCAAGGCCCTGGACCAGCTGGAGGAGCTCCACGACCACCAGCTCCGCGCGGACGTGGGCGAGTCGCTGATGAAGGCGGAGGGGCTCGGCCGGACCGGTGGCATCGCCCCCTTCGACCTGGACATCAAGAAGGGCGAGGTCGTCGGCCTGGCGGGCCTGCTCGGCTCCGGCCGCACCGAACTGGCCCGGCTGCTCTTCGGCGCCGACCAGCCGGACAGCGGCACGATGACCATCGGCGGCAAACAGGTCTCCATGAACGCCCCGAACGACGCCATCGGCGCCGGGGTCGCGTTCTGCTCGGAGAACCGCAAGACCGAGGGCCTGGTCCCGGATCTGACGGTCCGTGAGAACATCATCCTCGCCCTCCAGGCGGCCCGCGGCTGGACCCGGCCCATCCCCACCGCACAGCGCGACGAACTCGTCGCCAAGTACATCAAGGCGCTGGACATCCGCCCCGCCAACCCGGAGGCCAGGGTCGGCCAGTTGAGCGGCGGAAACCAGCAGAAGGTGCTTCTCGCCCGCTGGCTGATCACCCAGCCCAAGCTGCTGATCCTGGACGAGCCGACGCGCGGCATCGACATCGGTGCCAAGACGGAGATCCAGAAGCTGGTGGTCTCCCTCTCCGAGGACGGCATGTCCGTGCTCTACATCGCGGCCGAGCTGGAGGAGGTCCTCCGCCTCAGCCACACCATCGGGGTGCTGCGCGACCGCAAGCTGGTGGCACAGCTCACCAACGGGCCCGAGATCACCCCCAGCAAGATCCTCGAGACCATCGCGAGCGGAGAACACCAGTGACCACCACCTCCCGCTGGCGAGCGCTGACGCGTCATCACCTGTTCTGGCCGGTCGCGGTCCTGGTGGCCCTGCTGCTCGTCAACGTCCCCTTCACGCCCGACTTCTTCGCGATCCACATGACGAACGGCCACCTCTACGGCAGCCTCGTCTCGATCGTGCTGTTCGGCTCGCCCCTGATCCTGGTGGCGGTCGGCATGACCCTGGTCATCGCCACCGGCGGCATCGACCTCTCGGTCGGCGCCGTGGTCGCCATCACCGGGGCCCTGACCTGTTCGTACATCAGCGACCAGGCCGACCAGGGCGCCCTGTCCGCGGTGCTGCTCGCGATGGGCCTCGGCCTGATCGCGGCGGTGGTCTGCGGTCTGTGGAACGGCTTCCTCGTCGCCAGGATGGGCATCCAGCCCATCATCGCGACCCTCATCATCATGGTCGCAGGGCGCGGTGTCGCCCAGCTGATCACCGACGGCCAGATCATCACCATCAACAGCGAGCCCTACAAGCTCATCGGTGGCGGCTACTGGCTGACGCTGCCCTTCTCCATCTTCGTGGTGGCCGCGGTCGTGGCCGTCACCGTCCTGCTGACCCGCCGCACGGCCCTCGGTCTGCTCGTCGAGTCGGTGGGCGGCAACGCCGAGGCCAGCCGCCTGGTGGGCATCCGGTCGATGCGCATCAAGATCATGGTGTACGTGTTCTGCGCGGTGTGCGCGGGCATCGCGGGCCTGATGATCAGCTCCAACACCTCGGCGGCGGACGGCAACAACGCCGGCCTGTGGATCGAGCTCGACGCGATCCTCGCCGTCGTCATCGGCGGCACCTCGCTGCTCGGCGGACGCTTCTCCATCGGCGGCACGGTCATCGGCGCCCTGGTCATCCAGACCCTCACGACGACGATCTACACCATCGGCGTTCCCACCCAGACCAACCTGGTCTTCAAGGCAGCCGTCGTCATCGTCGTGTGCCTGCTCCAGTCCCCGAAGTTCCGCGCCAAGGTCTTCGGCGCCCGCGCGAAGGCGGCGGGCCCGGCAGCGCCCGCCGCGGTCGCCGAGCCCGCCGGCCCCGCTCCCAAGATGGAGGTGTCGTGATGAGTACGACCACCAGGACTCCCGCGACACCGGGCGCGCCGGAGCGTCGTACGACGTCCAGGTCCGCCCGTCTGCTCGGCGACCGACGGCTGCCCGTCCTGGTCACGGCCGCGCTGTTCCTCGTGATGTACATCGCGGGCCTGAGCCGCTACCAGAACTACGGCTTCGGCGACTCGCAGGTGTTCCTCAACCTGTTCATCGACAACGGCTATCTGCTGGTCGCCGCCGTCGGGGCCACCTTCGTCATCATGTCCGGCGGCATCGACCTGTCGGTGGGCTCGGTGATCGGCTTCACGACGATGCTCACGGCGTGGCTGGTGCAGGACGTGGGCCTGCCGCTGCTCCTGGTGATCCCGATATCCCTGGCCGTGGGAGCGTTCGGCGGCTTCCTCATGGGCTATGTGATCCACAACTTCGAGATCCAGCCGTTCATCGTGACGCTCGCCGGTCTCTTCCTCTTCCGGGGCCTGTGTCTGGTCATCAGCAAGGAGTCGATCGCCATCGACGACTCCGACGTGAGCAGCCTCGCCCAGACGCGAGTGCCGCTGGGCGTGGGGGAGTTGTCGATCGGCGCCGTCGTGGCCCTGGTCGTCCTGGCCGCGGCCTTCTACGTCCTGCACTACACCCGCTTCGGACGCCGGGTCTACGCCATCGGCGGCAACGAGCAGTCGGCCCTGCTGATGGGCCTCCCGCTGGGCGGCACGAAGATCGCGGTCTACACGATGAGCGGCTTCTGCTCGGCGCTGGCCGGCCTGCTCTTCATGCTCTACATCCAGTCCGGTGACCCGCTGCACGCCGTGGGCATGGAACTCGACGCGATCGCCGCGGTGGTCATCGGCGGCACCCTGCTGACGGGCGGCTCCGGCTACGTCCTGGGCACCCTCTTCGGCGTCCTCGTCCTCGGCCTGATCAAGAGCATCATCCAGTTCGAGGGCACGCTCAGCTCCTGGTGGACGAAGATCGCCACCGGGGTGCTGCTCTGCGCGTTCATCCTGATCCAGCGTGTGATGACGGCCCGTAAGAAAACCTGAGCCGACGGGGAACCGGCGATGTCGGTTTCGATGCGATGGGAGTGGAACATCCTCGACCACCGCACCGGAACGGCCGGTTCCCCACACAACCTTCACAGCTGTCTCTAGGAACGCTGCCGCTTGGGAACTTAATCTTCCCGCGTCATGGACTTCTGCCTCCCGTGCCGACGGCACCTCAACGGCGCCCTCGCCTGCCCGGGCTGCGGCACGTCGATCGAAGAGCTACGCGCGTACGCCCCCCGCGTACCGGCCCAGGCTCAGCCGCAGGAGCCTTCAACGACCCCGGTGTACGCGGCGTACGGAGCCGAGGAGCAGTACGGCGGCCCTTCCCTCGCGGGGGACGCGTACGCGGGCGGGACGGCTGTGTACGGCGGTCAGGGGATGGCCGGGGCGTATGTCACGGGGACCACTTCTCAGTACGGCGGGGGTGGCGACGAGGTCACGTCGTACGACGGAGACGGGCGCGGCCCCACCCTGTACGGCGGGGACGGTCGTGGTGCCGCCTCCCCCGCGGGCGATCCCGCAGGCGGCCGGTCGGCGGAGGCCGGGGCGGGCTACGGCTCGACCGGGACCGACACCGGCTCGGATGCCGACGTCGGGGCCGCCGTGAGTGACGGCGTGGCCGAGGGCGCGGCGGAGCCGACCGGTGGCCGGGCCTCGCGGCGGCGCGCGCGTGGCCGGAGTGCGGAGAGTGCCGAGGGCCCCGCTCCCTCCGCGCAACCCGGGAACACCCACGCCGACGAGTACGGCGAGTACGACGAGGAGGACCCCGACGACCCCACCGCCGGCGGAGCCAGTCGTCGTGATCGAAAAGCGGCGGCCCACCGTCGACGTCGCCGCAGGACCCTGCTGATCGCCGCCGGCTTCGTGCTCGCGGCCGGCGGTCTGAGCCTCGCGGAGCTGGGCATGGACGCCCCGGGATCCTCCCCCAAGCCGGCCGCCGCGGACGGGGATTCGGCCGAGGACGACACCTCCCCGAAGGCGAGCGAGTCGGCGTCGAAGGACGCCGGCACCGCGGGAGGCGCTCCCTCGGACTCGCCTTCCCCGTCGACCTCCGCGTCCCCGTCGCCCTCCGCGTCCAAGAGCGAGGACGCCGACGCGAGCAGAAGCCCCGACACCCAGTCGGCGACCACCGGGCCCCCCGGCGCGCCGACCCCCACCGCCACGCCCACGTCCACGAGCGGCGGCTCGGCCCCCACGGCCACCCCCACCACCGCGGCCCCGAGCCCGGACCCGTCCCCGTCGGAGTGCGACCGCTTCCTGTGGTGGTGCACGTGACGCCTCCGCTCATGCGAGGCGAAGGCGCGGCAGCCGGACGGGCGTGACTGCTCCACGGCCCCTACGCGTCCCGCATCCGTCGCAACAGATCCCGCAGTGACTCCCGCTCGTCGTGGGACAGCCCCGCCAGCGGCTCCCGGGCGAACCGCAACCCCTCGCGCAGGTCCCGGGCCACGTGAAGGCCCGCCTCCGTGGCCACCGCCACCTTGACCCGCCGGTCCGCCGGGTCGGGGCGCCGTTCCACCAGCCCGCGGGTCTCCAACCGGTCCACTATCCCGGTGACGTTCGACGGCTCGCACTTCAGTTTCTGGGCCAGTTTGCGCATGGGCAGCGGCTCCAGGGACAGCAGACTCAGCAGCCGCGCCTGCGCCCCGGTGAGGGCGTGCTCCGCGGCCGCGTCCTCGTAGTCCGAGTGGAAGCGGGCCACCACGTCCCCGATGAGCTCCACCACTTCCATGGTGAGCGCGTCGGGCCGGGTCTTGTGAGGAGTGGGCATGGGCTCCAGGGTACCCCTTTACTTGACAACCTGAAATATTCAGAGGCATGGTTGTTTCAGGTACTGAAGTAAATGGAAAGGTCGAAGGCATCATGATCAACCGCGAATGGCACCTCGTCTCCCGCCCGGTCGGCTGGCCGAAGCCCGAGGACTTCGCCCTGGTCGAAGCCGAGGTCCCGACCCCCGGTGCGGGCCAGGTGCTGGTCCGCAACAAGTACCTCTCCGTCGACCCGTACATGCGCGGCCGCATGAGCGCCGCGAAGTCGTACACCGCGCCCTTCGAGCTCGGCAAGGTCATGCAGGGCGGCGCGGTCGGCGAGGTCGTGGAGTCCAACGCCGAGGGCATCGCCGTGGGCGACCACGTCCTGCACTTCTTCGGCTGGCGCGAGTACGCGGCCATGGACGTGAAGCACGCCGTCAAGGTCGACGCGGACGCCGCCCCCCTGTCGACGTACCTCGGTGTCCTCGGCATGACCGGCCTCACCGCCTACGCCGGCCTCCTGCGTGTCGCCTCCTTCAAGGAGGGCGACTCGGTCTTCGTCTCCGGCGCCGCGGGTGCCGTCGGCAGCCAGGTCGGCCAGATCGCCAAGCTCAAGGGCGCCTCCCGGGTCATCGGCTCGGCGGGCTCGGACGACAAGGTCAAGCTGCTCGTCGAGGAGTACGGCTTCGACGCGGCCTTCAACTACAAGAACGGCAAGGTCAGCGACCAGCTGCGGGAGGCTGCCCCGGACGGTGTCGACGTCTACTTCGACAACGTCGGCGGTGACCACCTGGAGGCCGCCATCGGCTCGCTCAACCAGGGCGGACGGATCGCGGTCTGCGGCATGATCTCCGTCTACAACAACACCGAGGCCGCCCCCGGCCCGCGCAACCTCGCCCGTCTGATCCAGACCCGCGGCCGCATCGAGGGCTTCCTCGTGGGCGACCACTACGACCTCCAGCCGGAGTTCGTCTCCGAGGTCGGCCCGTGGGTGGCGTCCGGGCAGCTCAAGTACCGCGAGACGGTCGTCGAGGGCATCGAGAACAACCTGGAGGCGTTCCTCGGGGTCCTGCGCGGCGACAACACCGGAAAGATGATCGTCAAGCTCTGACCCTGTCCTGGATTTCCGGCATGCGGTAACTTCTTTCCGAATTCCGCCGCGATCGTGGGCGCGAGTCGCGGTGGACCGAGAGGAAGACAACCGCATGTCCATCCAGCAGACCGATGTCCTCTACACGGCCGTCGCCACCGCCGAGAACGGTCGCGACGGCCGTGTCGCCACCGACGACGGCAGGCTCGACGTGGTCGTCAACCCGCCCGAGCAGATGGGCGGCAGCGGCAGGGGCACCAACCCGGAGCAGCTCTTCGCCGCCGGGTACAGCGCCTGCTTCCAGGGCGCCCTCGGCGTCGTCGCCCGCCAGGAGAAGGCCGACATCTCCGGCTCGACGGTCACCGCGAAGGTCGGCATCGGCAAGAACACCGACGGTTTCGGACTGATCGTCGAGATCTCGGCGACCATCCCGAACGTCGACACGCAGACCGCGAAGGCCCTCCTCGAGAAGGCCCACCAGGTCTGCCCGTACTCGAAGGCGACCCACGGGAACATCTCCGTGACGCTCGTCTGACGGAGTCCGTCGGTCGTACGGGCGGAGGCGGCACCCCTGGACGTGGGGTGCCGCCTCCGTTCCGTCATGCCGTCAAGGCGGCTTGATGCACGGCCCGCACGAACCGCTCGTTCTCCGGCGCCGCCCCGCCCGGGAACGCCATCCGGCGCCGGGTGTAGCCGTAGGCCAGTCCGCTGCGCGGGTCGGCGAAGGCCTGCGAGCCGCCCGCGCCGCTGTGGCCGAAGGAACCGGCTCCGAGGAACGGGTGCCACATGTCGGCCGTGGCCTGGAAGCCCAGGCCGTAGGACTTGTGGGCGCGGGCCACCAGGTCGTAGCCCACGGAGTGGATCTGGCCCACCTCCGCGATGGTGTCCGGCTTCAACAGGGGCGGCCGGTCGGCGACTTCGCTGATCGCCGCCGCGTACATCCCGGCCAGCCCGCGCGCGGCGGCCACCCCGCCCGCCGACGCCGGGCCCTTCGCCCGTACGGCACGGGAGTTGGCGTAGCCCACCAGGTCGCCCGGGTCCGGCACCTGCTGGTTGAACGCGATCGCGGCCAGGGTGTGCGGACCGGTATGCGTCGCGTCCAGCTGGGCCTGCTGCGTGGCCGTCGGGGCCATCGGCTGCACGGAGCGGTAACGGGGCTCCAGGGCCTCGGGCAGCCCCAGGTGGAAGTCCAGCCCGTACGGCGCCCGTATCCGCTCCTCGTAGACCTCCTGGAGCGTCCGTCCGGTGGCCCGCCGGACGATCTCGCCGGTGAGGGCGCCGATCACGAGCGCGTGGTAGCCGAAGGCCGTGCCGGGACGCCAGAACGGCTTCTGGTCCGCGAGGCGTTCCGCCACCGCCCGGTCGTCCGCCAGCTCCTGCGCGGTGAACCCGGAGTCCAGTCCCACCACCCCGGCCCGGTGCGCCAGCAGTTCCCGCAGGGTCAGCTGGCCCTTGCCCTCGGCGGCGAACTCCGGCCAGTAGTAGGTCACTTTGCGGTCCAGCTCCAGCGTGCCCTCCTGGACGAGGAGTGCGACCACCAGATGGGCGGCACCCTTGGTCGACGAGAACACGCCGTACAGGCAGTCCGGTCCGGCACCCTCGCCGGCCCACAGGTCGACGACCTGCCTGCCGTGCACATACGCGCTCAACTGCCCCTCGTAGTCGGGCCGTTCGCCCGCCACGAAGGCGGCGAACTCCTCGCGCACCGCCTCGAAGCCGTTCGCGACGGTGCCGTGGATCTCCTGCGTCATCCGCTCTCCTCAACTTCAGCCGCTGCTCGCGCGTGCCATGGTGAACAACGCCCGTCCGACCTGGGCGAACTCCCCCTTGGGATGATCCCGGAAGAGTGGCTCGGTGCCGAACAGGACGGCTTGCGGGCCGCTGACGACCGAGGCCTGCCCGGCCGCGGCGGCGGGACCGCCGGAACCGTCCGGCAGGGGCCGCCAGTGCCCGGAGACCAGCGGGTTCCCGGCGGCGTACGCCTGCTCGACGCGCACCCCCGGCCCGAGGTCGGTGAACCAGACCGGCGCGTAGACGAACCCGTGGTCGGGGGAGCCCGGGGCCCCGGCCGTCACCGGTCCCGCATTCACCACGCGCACCACGCCGTTGGCGTCCCCGTTGCCCTCCACCGCCTTAGCGGCCAGCAGCCCCGTGTCAGCGCTCAGCCCGGCCCCGACGACCCCGCGTCCCACGAGTCCGTGCCCGGCGCCCAGGAAGGCGTCCAGGGCCGTACGGGCACGACTGGTGAGGGCGTCACGGTCCAGCCCCGCCGACACGAACAGCACGTCCACCGACGACCAGTCGAAACCGGCGTTCAGGACGGCCGTCGAGACCGGGGTGACCTCGAAGTTCATCTCCCGCAGCGCGAACAGCTCGCCGGGGGTCACGGCGGCGGCCACGCGGGTGCGGCGCAGTCCGGCCGTGCCCTTCTGCCTCGTCGCGTCGAAGACCACGTCGAAGGTGCGAGCGGCCTCGACGGCGAGGGCACGCGCCGACGCGGGCACGATCGCACTGCCGTCGGCGGCCCGCCGTACCGAAACACCCTGCCGGAGCAGCGAGTTGAGCGCCGCGATCTCCCGCGGGTCGGTCAGCCGCAGCCGCAGGTCGCCGCGCGGGGCGACGGAACCGACCCGCGCGGCGGCCCGGACGGGCCTCAGCGGCGCACCGGCCAGGCTCCCGGACGGCACCGGGGTGACCGTCGCGCCCCACAGCCGGCCCAGGCTCCAGCCCGAGATGTCGTACATCACCGAGACCTTGTCGCTGATGTCCCGGCCGTCCGCGAGCAGCGCGTTCGCCAAGCCCCGCTTCGGCTGGCGCATGTCGACCACGTACGTGCCCTTCGGGTACGTACGTCCGCCGAGCCGCAGCTCACGGCCGGCGCGGTCGACGCGGACGTCGTTGGCGAGCAGGTGGTCGACGAGACGGGCGGCCGCCGTCGAGCCCGACGGGATCACGTAGGCGCGCGGGAACCTGGTGGTGTACACGTCCTCGGGCCCGATGCCCGGCACCCCGGGGACCGTCTCCTCGGACACCGGCACCTGGGCGGCCCCCGCCGTCCCGCGCCGGAACACCTCGATCTGGTCGTCGATCAGCGAGGTCCGCCGCTCCCGCACGAAGTCGAGCGTCGCCGTGATGGCCGCCCCGGCCACCGCCGTGTTGATCGCGGACCGCCGCCGCAGTTCCGCCACGGGCAGGCTGTCGTACAGGGAGTTGTTGACGGCCAGCGGGATCTCCACGGTGTGCGCGGCGACCGTGCCGTGGAAGGCCGCGTACTGCGGGGTGAAGATCGGCGGCCAGTCGTCCCAGCCCTCCTCCTGGTCCCGGAAGGGGATCTGCGCCGGCTCGACACCGTCCTTCGCGGGCGTGTAACCGAGGCCGTTGACCGCGGACTCCATGCCGAGCGCGTTGGCGTAGGTGTTCTTCAGAAAGAGGTCGTACTCGTAGTTCTCGCCGTGCGGGGGAGTGGTGGGCTCGATCAGCGTGCCGTTGACGTAGCCGTGCAGGTCGAGCATGACGGCCGGCTGCTTGTCGATCTCGATCTGCCGCATCGCCCGCGTCTCGGGCTGCGAGGCGGTCACGAAGTCCCGGTTCAGATCGAAGCCGTTGGCGTTGGCCCGGGTGCCGGCGATACGGCCGTCGGGGTTGGCGGTGATGTTGAAGTACAGCCGGGAGTGGGCGAGCAGGTCCTTCGTGCGCTTGTCCCCGGCCGTCGCGAGTCGCTCGACGATCCTCAGGGAGGCGTCCGTGCCCTCCCACTCGTTGCCGTGGATGTTGTTGTTGAAGAACACCGGCGCCTTGTAACGCGCCTTGATCTCACGGGACTTGGCGGCGGTGGCGGGCGCGTTCTCGATGAGCTCGCGCATCCGCTCCTGGGCACGGGTCTCGGCGGTGGTCTCCGGCGCGGTCACGGTGACGAGGTAGAGCCGGTGCCCGCCCGCCGAACGCCCGGCGACCTCCACGCTCACCCGGTCGCCCAGCCGTTGCAGGGCGTTGAGCCTTGGCGCGATCGCGTGGTACGGCGTGAGGCCGAGCTTGACGGACCGGTCGGAGGGGTTCTCGGGGTCGGGCGTGAGGACCTGCCGGCGGGGATAGCCGCGGCTCGTGTCGGTGAAGCCGGTGACGGGGGCGGTGAGCGAGCGCCGGGCGGCGCTCTCCGGGGCCCGGGCCAGGCCCTGGTCGTGGGCGCGCTCGCGGGTGGGGGGCTCGGGGTCCGCGCTCGCGCCGGTCGGGGTGAGCAGCAGCGAGCCGGTGAGGGCGATGAGCAGGACGGGTCTCGCAGGAACGGTTCTCGTGGTGTGCACGCGTACCTCCTCCGGGGCTTCCTGAGATCGGTACGGCGAGATGTACCTGTTCGACTCAACCTCAACAAGAGGGAGTTCGTGGCGCGGATGCCCCGGATGGCGCAACTCGGGTGCCCGGACCGGGCATGCGGCCGTATCAGCGGCTCGTGGGGCACCCGATAGGCTGCGGGACATGCGTGATCTCGGGGCGGGTTTCCACTATCTCCTGAAGGGCCAGCGGTGGGTGGCCCGGCACGGCAAGCAGTACGGCTTCGGGCTGATCCCGGGCCTGATCACCCTGGTGCTGTACGTGGCGGCGCTGGTGGCCCTGGCGAACTGGGGCGAGGACGCGGTGTCCTGGGCGACTCCCTTCGCCGACGACTGGTCCAGCCCCTGGCAGGGCCTGTTCCGCGGGTTCCTCACCGCCGTCCTGTTCGCGCTGGCCCTCCTCCTCGCGGTGCTCACCTTCACGGCGGTCACCCTCCTCATCGGCCAGCCGTTCTACGAGAACCTCTCCGAGAAGGTCGACCGGGACGTCTCCCCGGACGGCACGGCCCCCGAGTCCGGTCTGCCGCTCTGGCGCGAACTGTGGATCTCGGCGAGGGACAGCCTGCGCATCGTGGTCCGGGCCCTGCTGTGGGCGGTCCTGCTCTTCGCCCTGGGCTTCGTCCCCGTCGTCGGTCAGACCGTGGTCCCGGTGATCGGCTTCTTCGTGACCGGCTTCTTCCTCACCGAGGAACTCACCGCGGTGGCCCTCCAGCGGCGGGGTGTGGACCTCCGCGCCCGCCTGGCCCTCCTGCGCTCCCGCAAGACCCTCGTCTGGGGCTTCGGCACCCCCCTCGGCCTGTCCTTCCTGGTCCCCTTCGTCGCGGTGTTCCTGATGCCGGGGGCGGTGGCGGGAGCCACGCTGATGGCACGGGAACTGCTGGGGGAGGAGACGCGGGACGGCGACCGGGACGAGGAGTCCGACGAGCGGACGGTCCCCGGTGAGCTCGGCAGCTGAGCCGACGGTCCGCCCTGCGACACGCACGGACGCGAACGCCGTGTTCCGGCTCCTGCGTGACTTCGCGACCACCTACCGCCCCGACCGAGCCCGCTACGAGGCCGTCACCTTCCCCGAGGTCCTTCGGGCCGCCGCCGAGCACCGGGCCGAATTCCTGGTCGCCGAGCGGGGGACACAAGTGGTCGGCTACGCCTACGCGGCCCGGATGCCGACCCTGTTCGCCGGCGGCACCGTCCTCGAACTCCTGGAACTCGCCGTGGACGCACCCCTGCGCGGCCACGGCACAGGCTCCCGGCTCGTCCGCGAGGTGCAGGACCGTGCACGGCGGGCGGGCGACACGGAGGTCACCGTGCCGACGCGCAGAGCCGTCGACTTCTACCGCCGGCTGGACTTCACCGAGACAGCGACCTTCCTGAAGTGGCCTGTTCCGGGCGCCGGTATGTAGCCGGGCCCCTCGGACCCCCTACGCCCCCACCGCCACCGAGACGATCGCCCGCACCTGCGCGATGATGTCGAGCCGGTTGCGCACGAACTCCGGATCGGTCACCGTCCCCGTCGCCGGATCCGTGTTCCCCGTCCCGAACTGCAGCACCGGCGTGTGCACATGACCGCCCGGCAGCACATCGTGCAGCCCCAGTCGGTCCCGCAGCAGCGTGGCCCGGTACGCGATCTCGTTGGACAGGTAGTCCCCGCCGCCGCCCGCCCTCGCCGTGGACCCCAGGGTCGGCCCGTCCGGACGCACGACCGGCTGCGTCCCGCCCGCCGGGATCTCGGTCACGCTCGTGTTGTCGTAGACGGGAAAGCGCCCGGTGTCCGCGTCCACGATGGCCTTGTACGGCAGCGTCGTGGTCGTCCACTGCGGCTGCGAGGCCGGCTCGGACACCGGGACCGTCCCCGTCACCCCGACGTTGTCGTTGTCCGCGAACCCGCCCCGCCAGGCCCCGTTGGTCCGCTCGACGTCGAACCGGCCCACCCGCCCCTGGCTCACGGTGGTGAAGAGGTCCACCCGCTTCAGATACGGCCGCAGCGCCCGCTCCACCGTCCCGTCCGTGAAGTCCTGCCACCGCACCGGGAACACCACGGTCTCCACCCGGGCCGGCCCGTCAGCGGTCTCGATCACCGTCCCGTCGAGCGCCAGCGCACTGGCCCCGGACGGATTCGAGATCCGTATGTCCCGGTCCAGCGTGAACGGGTCGAACCCGGTCACGAGCACCCGCTTCAGCCGCCCGCCCGCCGGGTACCGCACGGCCGTCTGCCCCCGCGAGGTCCGCTCCAACTCGTCCAGCAGGGCCGCCCGTTGCGTCTCGGACAGCCCGAACCGCGGCTCCCAGGTCCGCACCGCGCGCGTCATCCCCAACCGCGCCCAGTACAGGGGCCGGTCGTCGTCCCGGCTCAGGTCCCCACCGGCCGGCCCCCGCCCCTGCGCCCGGTCGACGGCCCGCTTCCACAGCGTCGCCCCCTGCCGTGCGACGACCCTGCGGGCCTCCGTGTAGGAGCGCGCCGACCCGAGCGCCCGCGTGAAACGCGGCGGCACGGCGTCGAAACCGGACCGTTCGAGGATCTCCCGCGGCACGGCCTGGTCGAGCCGCCGTTCCTCCACCGTGGGCGAGGGTGCGGCCGTGGCCGCCGCCGGGCTCGTGGAGACCGTGGGCCCCGCCAGCAGGGCCAGTCCGAGGATGCCGATCCGAACACGTAGGGAGGTCAAGGGAGTTCAGGTCCTTCCGTCGCTGTGGGGCGCGAGTGGTGCCGGACCACGGCAGTATCGCGTGAGCGCAGTGGTCTACGCCATGGGGAGTGACGTCCGGGGGATCCGCCCCGCCGCCTCCCGCAGCGCCCCGACGAACGCCTCCACGGCCGGAGAGGGCGACCGCCCCCGCGGTGTCGCCGCGTACACCGCCCGCGCCGGAGCCCTCTCGTCGAGCACCGGGAGCAGCACGACGTCCGGCCGTACGGACCCCGCGGCGAGCGCCGGGACCAGCGTCACACCGAGCCCGGCGGCGACGTACCCCTGCTTGGCGGTCCACTCGCCGACGACATGCGCGATCCGCGGCCGGAAGCCCTGCCGCAGGGCCGCGTCTAGGAGCGTCCCCTCGGCGCGCGCGCTCCCGGAGATCCAGTCGGCGTCCGCGAGCCGCCCGAGCCGCACCGGCCCGCCGCCCTCGGCCACCAGCGGATGCCCGGCCGGGACGGCGACGTACAGCGACTCGTCGAGCAGATGGCGCAGTTCGTACGCCGACAGCGGCGCCCCACCCGTCGTGGAGACGACCGCGAGATCCAGCCGCCCCTCGGTGAGCCGGTCCAGCAACGACGGGGTGAGCCCCTCCTCGCGGGAGACCCGCACGCCCGGATGACGGGCGCGGAAGACACCGAGGGCGTGCGGGACCAGGGCCGCGTCCGCGGTCGGGAACGCCCCGAACCGCAGCCGCCCGCCCGCCAGTTCTCGCAGCGCCGCCAGCTCCCGCGCAGCCGCGTGCAGCGCCCCGGTGACGGTCTGCGCGTACGGCACGAGCACCCGCCCCGCCTCCGTCAGGCGCACGCCCCGCGGCAGCCGGTCGAACAGCGGCGCCCCGCCCAACGCCCCCTCCAGCGAGGAGATCTGCCGGGACACCGCGGACTGGGTCCAGCCCAGCGTGTGCGCGGCCACCGTGAACGACTCGTGCCGGGCGACCTCCAGGAAGACCCGCAGCCAGACGGTGGCGAGATCGGGAGGCGGCTCCGTGCGATGCGGGTTCGGCATGGCAGCCATGCTGGACATTCGCTTGTCGCATCGCAAGGGCACACCTAGCGTCGACGGCATGCAGATCACCCTGGACAACCCCGCCGGCGCGCCCCAGCCCCTGAGCCCCTACTACTCCCAGGTCGCCCGCGTCGAACAGGCCGACGGCAGCGCCCTGTTGTTCGTCTCCGGCCAGATCGCCGAGGGCGCCACGCTCGCCGAGCAGTCCCGGGGCGTCTTCGAGACCCTGGCCGCGCTGCTGGCGGCGCACGGGGCGAGCCTGGCCCATGTCATCAACATCCGCACCTACCTCACGGACATCTCGGAGCTGGAGCAGTACGGCGCCGTACGACGGGAGTTCCTCACCGGCACCCCGCCCACCAGCATGACCTTCGAGGTGCCGCGGCTCTTCCGGCCCGAGGCGCGGATCGAGATCGAAGTCGTGGCGGCGGTGCCGGCCGGCGGGTGATACTGCGGCCCATGAAGGCAGCGAAGGCCGTGAACCTGGGCGTCATCTTCCTGATGGAACTCTGCGTCCTGGGATCCGTCTGGTACTACGCCTACCGCAGCGGCTCCGACGCCGCCCCGCTGGCCGCCCTCGCCGGAGTGGTCGCTCTCGGCTGGGCGTGGGGTCTGTTCGGCTCCCCGAGGGCGCGGTTCAAGCTCCACGGCGCCGCCCGGGTCGCCTTCGAGGTGCTCTGGTTCGGGGCGGGTGTCGTGCTGCTGTACGCCGCCGGGCAGCATGTCTGGGCGCTGGCCTTCGCGTGCGTGTGCGCGCTCAGCAAGACGCTCGCCGCGGCCTGGAGCCAGTGACTCTTCATTGACGGCCGCGGTCCCGATTGCTCCGCGGGCCGCCGAGGCAGGATGGGAGACGTCCACGGACTTCAACGAGGAGGAACCCCCATGGCGGCACCCGAGGGCACCACCCCCGCCGACCGGGCCCGCGAGGCGGCCGTCGAGACGGCACTGGCCGCGCTCGACCTCGACGCCAAGGCGAGGCTCCTGGCCGGCCAGGACATGTGGACCCTGCCCGCGCTCCCCGAGATCGGCCTGGACTCCCTCGTCATGTCCGACGGCCCGATCGGCGTCCGGGGCGTGCGCTGGAGCGCCGACGACCCGTCGATCGCCCTGCCCTCCCCGACCGCGCTCGCCGCCACCTGGGACCCGGAACTCGCCCGCAGGGCCGGCGTCCTCCTCGCCCAGGAGGCCCGCCGCAAGGGCGTCCACGTCCTGCTCGCCCCCACCGTCAACCTCCACCGCTCCCCGCTCGGCGGCCGTCACTTCGAGGCCTACAGCGAGGACCCGTACCTGACCGGGCGGATCGGCGCCGGGTACGTCACCGGCGTGCAGGAGGGCGGTGTCGGCACCACCGTCAAGCACTTCGTCGCCAACGACGCCGAGACCGACCGCTTCACGGTGAACAACCTGGTTTCCGAACGCGCCCTGCGCGAGCTGTACTTGGCGCCCTTCGAGCACATCGTCGAGCACGCCCGTCCGTGGGGCGTGATGACCGCCTACAACACGGTCAACGGCACGACGATGACCGAGCACCACCACCTCGTCAACGAAGTCCTGCGCGGCGAATGGGGCTTCGACGGCTGCAACGTCTCCGACTGGACGGCCGCCCGCTCCACCAAGGGTGCCATCGAGGGCGGCCTCGACATCGCCATGCCCGGCCCGACGACCGTCTACGGCGAAGCCCTCGCCCGGGCGGTCAGGGACGGCGAGGTCGAGGAGAGCACGGTCGACACCGCCGTACGCAATGTGCTGCGGCTCGCCGCCCGCGTCGGCGTCCTGGACGGCGCCGAACCCGTCGTCACCGACCTCCCGGACCCCGTCGACGGCATCGCGCTGGCCCGCGAGATAGCCCGTCGCGCCTTCGTCCTGGTCCGCAACCAGGGGGTGTTGCCGCTGAAGGCGGGCACGGTCGCCCTCGTCGGCGCCGCCGCCCGGGACGCCCGGGTGCTCGGCGGCGGCTCCGCCACCGTCTTCCCGGACCGCGTCGTCTCCCCGCTCGACGGCCTCACCGCCGCCCTGCCCGAGGGCACCCTGACCTACACCGTCGGCGCCGACCCCCACACCGAACTCGCCGTCGCCGACAAGGGGTTCACCCTCACCGCGGTCTGCCGGGACGCGGCCGGGAACGTCATCGGCACGGCGTCCGCCCCCAACGGCCAGATCCAGTGGATGGGTTCGGACCTCCCCGAGGGCGTCACCCACGACCGGCTCCACACCGTCGAGCTGACCGGCACGTTCACCCCGCGCGAGACCGGCACGCACACCTTCGGCATCAAGGGACTCGGCGCCTTCCGGTTGGTCGTCGACGGCACGACGTACTACGACGACGTCCAGCGCGCCGACAAGGACGACCCCTTCATCACCTTTTTCGGCGCCCCCGAGCCCCGCGCCGAGGTCCACCTGGCCGCCGGCGAACCGGTCGAGGTCTCCCTGACCCACGTCATGGCGGCCCTCCCCGAGGGCGTCCCGATGAAGGCCATCGTCTTCACCCTCGCCCACCAGGACCCGCGGCGCGACGCCGACGAGCTGATCGCCGAGGCCGTCGAGGCGGCCCGGAACGCCGACACGGCCGTCGTCGTGGTCGCCACCACCGAGCGCGTCGAGTCCGAGGGCTACGACCGCCGGGACCTCACGCTCCCGGGCCGCCAGGACGAGCTGGTCCGCGCGGTCGCCGCCGCCAACCCGAACACCGTCGTGGTCGTCAACTCCGGCTCCCCGGTGGAGCTGCCCTGGCGCGAGGACGTCGCCGCGATCCTGCTCGGCTGGTTCCCGGGCCAGGAGGGCGGCGCCGCCCTCGCCGACGTGCTGACCGGCGCCCACGAACCCGGCGGCCGCCTCCCCACCACCTGGGGAGCCCTGGCCGACGCCCCGGTCACCCGGGTCGCACCGGAGAACGGCGAACTGCCTTACTCCGAGGGCGTGTTCATCGGCTACGCCGCCTGGGAGAAGGAGCACCGCACCCCCGCCTACCCCTTCGGCCACGGCCTCGGCTACACCGACTGGACCTACGAGTCCGCCGAGGTCCGGGGCACCACCGTCCGGGTCCGGCTGCGCAACTCCGGCGCCCGCGCCGGCCGCGAGGTCGTCCAGGTCTACCTGGCGCCCGCCGAGCCCGACAGCGAACGCCCGGCCCGCCGGCTCGCCGGATTCGCGGGAGCCGAGGCCGGCCCCGGCGAGAGCGTCGAGGTCACCGTGGAGATCCCGCCCCGGGCCTTCCAGATCTGGGACGAGAAGACCTCGTCGTGGTCGCATGTGAAGGGTTCGTACGAAATCCAGGTGGGGCGCTCGATCGGGGACCGCCGGATCACCGTGACGATTAACGTCTGATCGCAGGGGGCAGACCCCCCTCACCAGCAGCCCCGGCCCGGGACCTGACCCCTGGGCCGGGGCTCGTGCGTACTCAGCGCGTGCCGAAGCCGTACACCGTCTCCGACCGGTACACCTCACCGGGCCGCAGCACCGTGCTCGGGAACTCCGGGCGGTTCGGGGAGTCGGGGAAGTGCTGGGTCTCCAGCGCGATGCCGTCGCCGGGCGCGAAGGGCCCGCTCAGATGGTCCCCGGTGTAGAGCTGGAGCCCCGGCTCGGTCGTCGCCACCGTCAGCACGCGTCCGGACGCGGGGTCGTACAACTCGGCGACCTCGACGGCCTGTTCGGTGATCCCCTTGTCGAGCACGAAGTTGTGGTCGTAGCCGGAGCCGACCTTGCGCGGCCGACGGAAGTCGAACCGGGTGTCCGCGACCTCCGCCACCCCGGTCGGGATAAGGTCCGCGTCGACCGGTGTGAACCGCGAGGCGTCGATACGCAGTTCGTGCCCGCCCGCGTTCCCGGACCCGGACCCGGCCAGGTTGAAGTAGCTGTGGTTGGTCAGGTTCACCAGGGTCGGCGCGTCGGTGACCGCCTCGTACGAGATCCGCAGCGCACCCGACTCGTCCAGGCTGTACGTCCCCGAGACCTCCAGGCGCCCCGGAAAGCCCTCCTCGCCGTGCGGGCTGACCCGGCTCAGCCGCACCCCGTGCGCACCGGCGGGCTCCATGTCCCACACCCGCTTGTCGAAGCCGTTCTCGCCGCCGTGCAGGGAGTTGGGCGCGTTGTTGGCCGCGAGGGGGTACGTCACCCCGTCCAGCTCGAAGCGGCCGCCCGCGATCCGGTTCGCGTACCGCCCGATCAAGGCGCCGAGATACGGACCGGAGTGCTCCAGGTACCCGTCCAGCCCGGCGAAGCCCAGCACCACGTCCGCCGCCCGCCCGTCCCGGTCCGGGACCTCGACCGACTGCACGATCCCGCCGTACGACAGGATCCGCACGCGCACACCCGCGCGCTCCAGGGTCCAGCGGTGCACCGGTGTGCCGTCGGGAAGCGTGGCGAAGAGTTCGTTCATGTGCGGAACTTTAGGACACGGACCTGACCTTGCGGTAAGCGATCTCCGCCAGCCGCGCCTGTCCGTTCACGCTCGGATGGAACCAGTCCCAGTGGCTGAGCTGGTCGGTGCCGAACCGGTAGTCGTACACCGCGCCCCCGTCGTACCGGCACCGCTCGTCCCGGGCGCACACCTCCTTCAGTACGGAGTTGTAGGCCTCCACCCGCTCCTGCACGGTGTCCCGCCGCTCGGTCGCCGCCGCGTCCAGGGCGTCCGCGTCGGCCAGCATCGACGGGCACACGCCCAGCTTCCACACCTGCTTGCCCATCGGGTTGGTGCGGCCCTGGGACCACAGCCGCTTGAGGTTCGGCACGCTCGCCACGTACACCTGCGCCTTGGGCGCCGTCTTCCGCAGCACGGCGAGCGCGTCCTCGAAGCCGGCCCGGAAGTCGGACACCGACGTCATCGCCGCCGTGGAGTCCCGGCAGGCGTCGTTGGCACCGACCATCACGGTGACCAGCGCCGGTGTGCGCGAGGCCGCCTGCGCCATCTGCGCCGGCAGATCGGCCATCCGCGACCCGGACACCGCGTAGTTCCAGCTCCGCTCGGCCGCCTTCGTCCGCCCCAGCAGCCGTACGGCCAGCGAGTCGACCTGGGTGCTGGCGCCGGTGGCCCAGGACACGTCGGGGCAGTCCTTGAGGATCCCGCAGGCGTCGAAGCCGCGGGTGATGGAGTCGCCGACGGCGGCGATCGACGCCGGGCTGCTGTCCCACGCCGGGGTCGGCTTCGGCGAGGGCTTGGCCTCCCGGCTCGGCCCCGCCGAGTCACCGCCCACGGCGTCACAGCCGGCGACACCCAAAACAGCCGCCGTCAGAACGGCGACGACGGCCCGCGAGCGGTGGCCCTGCTTCCGCATCCGTGGTGTTCCCCTCGTGAAATGGTGGTCCTCTCATGACAACGCACGGGAGTTCCCGGTGGCCCCGAGGGAACGATCGGTACCCGTACTAGCGTCCTGCCGGGTGAATGGCGGGCGTTTCGGGGCACCGGGACCGACGGTACGTCACACTCCTTGCGCCGCCGCACGGTAGCCTCGCCATCAACGTGGCTGCCCGCCATCGCCGCCATGCCAGCCAGCAAGACTTGTCCCGCTCTGCCCGGAGGTCCCGGTGACGACACGTGGAGTTCTGTACGTGCACTCCGCGCCGCGCGCGCTGTGCCCGCACGTCGAGTGGGCCGTCGCCGGGGTGCTCGGCACACGCGTCAACCTCGACTGGATCCGGCAGCCGGCCGCGCCGGGCACCTGGCGCTCGGAGTTCTCCTGGAAGGGCGAGGTCGGCACCGCGTCCAAGCTCGCCTCGGCCCTCAGAGGCTGGCACCTGCTGCGCTTCGAGGTCACGGCCGAGCCCTGCCCCACCGCGGAGGGCGAGCGCTACAGCTGCACCCCCGAGCTCGGCATCTTCCACGCCGTCACCGGCATCCACGGCGACATCCTGATCCCGGAGGACCGCCTGCGCGCGGCCCTGACCCGCTCGCAGCGCGGCGAGACGGACCTGGAGGCCGAGCTCGCCAAGCTCCTCGGCAAGCCCTGGGACGACGAGCTGGAGCCGTTCCGGTACGCCGGCGAGGGCGCCCCGGTCCGCTGGCTGCACCAGGTCGTCTGATTCCCGCGCACCCATGCTGAAGGGCCCCCACCGGCCGGTGGGGGCCCTTCAGTTGCGTACAGACGATTCTCAGACCGTACGGAACGCCAGTACGACGTTGTGCCCGCCGAACCCGAACGAGTCGTTCAGCGCGGCGATACGGCCCTCCACGGGCAGCTTGCGCGCCTCGCCGCGGACGACGTCGGCGTTGGCCTCCGCCTCCGGGTCGAGGTTCTCGACGTTGATGGTCGGCGGAGCCACCCGGTGGTACAGGGCGAGGACGGTCGCGACCGTCTCCACGCCGCCCGCGCCACCGAGCAGGTGACCGGTCATCGACTTGGTGGCGGACACGGCGATGTGGTCGGTGTCGTCGCCGAAGACCTTGCGCAGCGCCTTGAGCTCGGCGATGTCACCGGCCGGGGTCGACGTGGCGTGCGCGTTGACGTGCACGATCTCCGCCGGGTCCAGGTCGGTGCTGTCCAGCAGGTGCTGGAGGGCGTGCGAGATGCCGCGGCCCTCCGGCTCCGGCTGCACGATGTCGTGCGCGTCGGCGGAGATGCCCTGCCCGACCGCCTCGGCGTACACCCGCGCACCGCGCTTGGCGGCGTGCTCGGCGGACTCCAGGACGACGACACCGGCACCCTCGCCGAGGACGAACCCGTCCCGGGCCACGTCGTAGGGACGCGAGGCGCCCTCGGGGTCCTCGTTGTTCTTGGACATCGCCATCATGTTGCCGAACGCGGCGATGGGCAGCGGGTGGATCGCCGCCTCCGTACCACCGGCGACGACCACGTCGGCGCGGCCGGTCCGGATCATCTCGATGGCGTAGCCGATGGCCTCGGCGCCCGACGCGCAGGCGGAGACCGGGGTGTGCACACCCGCGCGGGCGCCGACGAGCAGACCCACGTTGGCCGAGGGGCCGTTCGGCATCAGCATCGGCACGGTGTGCGGGGAGACGCGGCGGACGCCCTTCTCCTTGAGCACGTCGTACTGGTCGAGCAGGGTCGTCACACCGCCGATGCCGGAGGCGATGACGGCGCCGAGACGGTCGGGGTCGACCGCGCCGACCGAGCCGTCCTCACCGGCCTTGCCCTCGAAACCGGCGTCGGCCCACGCCTCCTTGGCCGCGACCAGCGCGAACTGCGCCGAGCGGTCGAGGCGGCGGGCCTGCGGACGGGGAATGACCTCGGTCGGTTCGACCGCGATCTGCGCGGCGATACGGACCGCCTGGTCGGCGGCCCACTCCTGCTCCAGGGGCTTGACGCCGGACTTGCCGGCGACCAGACCCTCCCAGGTAGAGGCTGCGTCGCCACCCAGCGGTGTGGTTGCGCCGATACCGGTGACGACCACGGTGCGATTGGTCGGGCTCACGGGAACTCTTTCTCCAACGTTACGAGGATTAAGCGGCGCCACCGCCGGGTGGCGGGGCCGGTCAGCGTCCGACCCGAGCAGGGACTCAGGCCTGGTGCTTGAGGATGTAGTCGGTGGCGTCGCCGACCGTCTTGAGGTTCTTGACGTCGTCGTCCGGGATCTTGACGTCGAAGCGCTCTTCGGCGGCGACGACGACCTCGACCATGGAGAGCGAGTCGACGTCCAGGTCGTCGGTGAAGGACTTGTCCAGCTGGACGTCCTCAACCGGGATGCCGGCGATCTCGTTCACGATGTCGGCGAGACCGGCGACGATCTCTTCCTGAGTGGCGGCCATGGTGGCGCTCCTTCGTTTTCTTTATCAGAGGGTTGGCAGTGCTTCCCGTCCCGGACCGGTTGATCCGGCACGGAGTGCCTAGGGGAGGGTAACGACAGTGGCGGCGTAGACGAGACCCGCCCCGAATCCGATGACGAGCGCGGTGTCGCCGCTCTTCGCCTCGCCGGTCGCCAGGAGCCGCTCCATCGCGAGCGGGATCGAGGCGGCCGAGGTGTTGCCTGTGGTGCGTACGTCCCGCGCGACCGTGACGTGCTCCGGCAGCTTCAGCGTCTTCACCATCGAGTCGATGATCCGCTCGTTGGCCTGGTGCGGAATGAAGACGTCCAGGTCGGCCGGGGCGATCCCGGCCGCGTCCAGCGCCTGCTGGGCGACCTTCGCCATCTCGAACACGGCCCAGCGGAAGACCGCCTGGCCCTCCTGCGTGATCGCGGGGAACTTGCCCGTGGAGTCGTACTCGGTCCACGCCACGGTCTGCTTGATGGTCTCGGACTTGTCGCCCTCGGAGCCCCAGACGGTGGGTCCGATCGCGGGCTCCTTGGAGGGACCCACGACGACCGCGCCGGCACCGTCGCCGAACAGGAAGGCCGTGGCACGGTCCTCCAGGTCGGTCAGGTCGGACAGCCGCTCCACGCCGATGACGAGGACGTACTCCGCCGAGCCCTCGACGATCATGCCCTTGGCGAGGGTGAGGCCGTAGCCGAAGCCCGCGCAGCCCGCCGAGATGTCGAAGGCGGCGGCCTTGTCCGTGCCCAGCTTGTCGGCGATCTCCGTCGCCACGGCCGGGGTCTGCTTGAAGTGCGAGACGGTCGAGACGATCACGCCGCCGATCTGCTCGGCGGAGATCCCGGCGTCGGCGATCGCCTTGCCGGACGCCTCGATCGACATCGCGGCGACGGTCTCCTCGGCGTTCGCCCAGTGCCGGGTCTGGATGCCGGAGCGCGAGCGGATCCACTCGTCGGACGAGTCGATCGTCTCGAGGATCACCTCGTTCGGCACGACCCGGGTCGGGCGGTAACCGCCGACACCGAGGATGCGCGCGTACGGGGCGCCCTTGCTGGGCTTGATCTTCGACATGCTCTCGTGCTCCTTCTCAGGCACTGTGCTCGGCGATGAGCTCGCGAGCAGCGTCGAGGTCGTCCGGGGTCTTCAGGGCCAGCGTCTTGACGCCGGGCAGCGCGCGCTTGGCGAGGCCGACCAGCGTGCCGCCGGGGGAGACCTCGATGAACGCGGTGGCGCCGAGCTCCTTGAAGGTCTCCATGCACAGGTCCCAGCGGACCGGGTTGGCGACCTGGCCGACGAGCCGCTCCAGCACCTCGGCCCCGGTGGCGACGGCCTGCCCGTCCTTGTTCGAGACGTACGTGACGGTCGGGTCGGCCGGCGTCAGATCGGCGGCGGCCTTGGCCAGCGCGTCGACCGCGGGGGCCATGTGGTGCGTGTGGAAGGCGCCGGCCACCTTGAGCGGGACGACCTTGCGGACGCCCTCGGGCTTGTCGTCGTTCAGGACGGCGAGCTGCTCCAGCGTGCCCGCGGCGACGATCTGTCCGGCGCCGTTGACGTTCGCCGGGGTCAGGCCCAGCTTCTCCAGGTGCGCGACGGAGACCTCGGGGTCACCGCCGAGCAGCGCCGACATGCCGGTCTCGGTGATCGCGGCGGCGTCGGCCATGGCCAGACCCCGCTTGCGTACGAGGGTGAGGGCGGCGGTGTCGTCCAGGACGCCCGCGAAGGCGGCCGCGGTGATCTCGCCGACGCTGTGCCCGGCCACCGCGCCGGGGGCGGTCGTGGCGATGTCACCGAGTGCCGAGGCGGACAGGATTCCGGCCGCGACCAGCAGCGGCTGGGCCACCGAGGTGTCGCGGATGGCGTCCGCGTCGGCCTGTGTGCCGTAGTGGGCGAGGTCCAGTCCGATGGCGTCGGACCACGCGGCGACGCGGTCCGCGGCACCGGGGAGTTCGAGCCAGGGGGTCAGGAAGCCGGGCGTCTGGGCGCCCTGGCCGGGAGCGACGAGTACGAGCACTCTCACACTCTCTCTTGGAGGCGGCCCAAGCCGCCCGTGGGGACAGGGACGAAGAACGAGAGGGGGTTTTGTGGACCCCCGACAAAAGCCTAGGGCTGGGGATCTCCGTCGGCCAGACGCCCCAGGATGAGCGCGATCCGCAAGGTGAATGCGGAACGCACATCGGAGGGTGACCAGCCGGTGACGTCAGTCACACGTCGAAGCCGGTAGCGCACGGTGTTGGGATGCACGAAGAGCATCCGGGCCGCGCCCTCCAGACTGGACGCCTGTTCGAGGTAGACGGAGAGCGTCTCCAGGAGCGCGGATCCGGCCTCCTCCAGCGGTCTGTAGATCTCCTCCACCAACTGCTCGCGCGCACCGGGGTCGCCGGCCATCGCGCGTTCCGGAAGCAGGTCGTCCGCCAGCACCGGGCGCGGGGCGTCCTGCCAGGCGGAACACGCCTTGAGCCCGGCGGCGGCCGCCTGCGCGGACCGGGTCGCGGCCAGCAGATCGGGTACGACGGGCCCGGCGACCACGGGTCCGGCCGCGTAGGGCCCGATCAGCGACTTGGCCACCGCGAGCGGGTTGTCGCTGCCGCCCGCGATCACGACGAGCCGGGCCCCGAGCACCCCGGTCAGCACCTGGAGCTTGGCGTGCCGGGCGGCCCGCCGGATGGCCTCGACGGTCAGCTCCGAGTCGCCGTCGGGAGCGGCCCCGAGGATGACGCACACATGCTCGGGAGCGTTCCATCCGAGAGCCGCCGCCCTGCTCACGGCTCCCTCGTCGGCCTCCCCGCTGAGCACGGCGTTGACGACCAGGGACTCCAGCCGGGCGTCCCAGGCACCGCGTGCCTCGGCGGCCTGGGCGTAGACCTGGGCGGTGGCGAAGGCGATCTCACGTGCGTACACGAGCAGCGCTTCCCGCAGCACGCTCTCGTCACCGGGAGCGGCGACCTCGTCGATGGCCGACTCCATGACCTCGATGGTCGTCCGCACCATCTCGACCGTCTGCCGCAGGGTGATGGCCCGGGTCAGCTCGCGGGGAGCGGTCCCGAACACGTCGGTGGAGATGGCCTGCGGGGCGTCCGGCTGCCGGAACCACTCGGTGAAGGCCGCGATACCGGCCTGGGCGACCAGCCCGATCCAGGAACGGTTCTCCGGGGGCATCGCCCGGTACCACGGCAGCGTCTCGTCCATGCGCGCGATGGCCTGCTGCGCGAGAGACCCGGACGACTTCTCCAGCCGCTTCAGGGTCGCGGCGTGAGCGTGGGGGCGGGGCGCGGCGGGATCGGACTTGCGGTGTTCGGGTTCGGGCACGGGGACAAGACTGCCTTATCCGGACGTCAGTGCGCGCCGCCGGGTACCGACCGAGGCCCCACCGGCGGCCCACCCTGGCACTACCGTGGTCCCGTGACGGACGTACGGCGCGCCGCGGAGCGCTATCCAGGCGGGGATCCCGGGGCCGGGATCGAGTCGTGGCACGCCTTCTCGTTCGGGCCGCACTACGATCCCGACAACCTCCGGTTCGGCGCGCTGATCGCCTGCAACGAGGAGCGGCTCGTGCCCGGGGCCGGGTTCGACGAGCATCCGCACAGCCACACCGAGATCGTGACGTGGGTGGTCGAGGGCGAGCTGACGCACCGGGACTCCACCGGGCACGAGACGGTCGTACGGCCCGGTGACGTCCAGCGGCTGAGCGCCGCCGCGGGCGTCCGGCACGTCGAGCGCAACGACGCCGGGACCCCGCTGACCTTCGTGCAGACCTGGCTGGCCCCCCTGGAGCCCGGCGGTGAGCCGTCGTACGAGATCGTCCGCGGGATCGCCGACTCGACGCCGTACGCCGTCCCGGAGGCGGGCGCGATGCTCCACGTGCGGCGGCTGGGCGCGGGGGAGCGGACGGCGGTGCCGGACGGGCGCCACCTGTACGTCCATGTCGTGCGGGGCGAAGTACGGCTGGACGGCGAGGAGTTGGGGGCCGGGGACGCGGCCCGGGTCACCGACGCCAAGGAGCTGGACGTGGTGGCGATGACCCCGGCCGAACTGCTGGTGTGGGAGATGTCCTAGAGGCCGGCGAGGACCGCGTCGGTGAACGCGGGCCACGCCTCGACCGCCCACGGCCCGAACGCGCGGTCCGTCAGCGCCACACAGGCCGCCCCCGCGTCCGGGTCGATCCACAGGAACGTGCCGGACTGGCCGAAGTGCCCGAAGGTGCGCGGCGAGGACGAGGAGCCCGTCCAGTGCGGGGACTTGGAGTCGCGGATCTCGAAGCCGAGGCCCCAGTCGTTGGGGTTCTGGTGGCCGTAGCCGGGCAGGACGCCCTTCGTGCCCGGGTACTGGACGGTCATCGCCGCCGCGACCGTACGCGGGTCCAGCAGCCGTGGCGCCTGCACCTCCGCCGCGAACCGGAGAAGATCCCCGACCGTCGACACCCCGTCCTTCGCGGGGGAGCCCTCCAGGGACGTCGACGTCATGCCCAGCGGCTCCAGGACCGCCTGGCGCAGGTACTCCGCGAACGGGATGTCCGTCGCCTTGGCCACATGGTCGCCGAGCTGCTCGAAGCCCGCGTTCGAGTACAGCCGCCGCTCGCCGGGAGAAGCGGTCGCCCGGTGTTCGTCGAAGGCCAGCCCCGAGGTGTGCGCGAGCAGGTGCCGCACCGTCGATCCGTTCGGCCCGGCCGGCTCGTCGAGTTCGATCGCCCCCTCCTCGTACGCGACGAGGACGGCGTACGCGGCGAGCGGCTTGGTGACCGAGGCCAGCGGGAAGCGGTGGCCCGTCGGACCGTGGGTGCCGAGGACGGTGCCGTCGGCGCGCACCACCCCCGCCGCAGCGGTGGGAACCGGCCAGTTCTCGATCAGCGCGAGGCTCTGCAAGGACATGCCGTCGAGCGTAAGCGGCTCACAGGGTCAGCATCATCGTGGGGTCCGGCTTGGGGGCGAAGCCGAGGGAGGCGTAGAGCGGCTCTGCCTCCGGGGACGCGGTCAGCATGACCTGCCCCGCGCCCCGCTCGCGGAACCACGCCAGCAGTTCGTCCATGCACGCGCGCGCGTACCCGCGCCGGCGTGCGTCCGGGTCGGTGGCGACGCTGAACACGTACCCGGCCAGCCCCCGCGGGTTGGCCGCCTTCCCGATCCGGTAGTCGACCGTCCCGACCACCAGCGCGGCCAGCGCCCCCGGCCGGTCCGGGTGGTCGACGACGAAGGCCGCGAAGTCTCCGTCGGCCTCGCCCAACTTCCTCCGCAGCGACGGCAGCGCCTCCGTGTGCCACGCCGTGGAGGCGTCCCCGCCGGGCAGGGCGTCGATCATGACCTGACGCAGCCGCAGTACTTCCTCGGCGTCCTCCGGGGCGGCCCGGCGTACGAGACTCATGCCCCGCACGCTAGTCATAGGATCCGTGTGTCGTCCTGTGGATTTCTTACCGGTTCCGCTTGCTTGGAGTGCACTCCAAGGCCATAGCGTTGAGGTCATGACGGTGATGGAGACCACGAGTACCAGGACCGACAGCTGTGCCGCCCCGCCGCACCCGCACCGGCGCCCCAACGGCCAGGACAGCTACACGATCAGCGAGGTCGTCGCCTTCACCGGCCTGACCGCGCACACCCTGCGCTGGTACGAGCGCATCGGCCTGATGCCGCACATCGACCGCTCGCACACCGGCCAGCGCCGCTACAGCAACCGCGACCTCGACTGGCTCGCCTTCGTCGGCAAGCTCCGGCTCACCGGCATGCCGGTCGCCGACATGGTCCGGTACGCGGAGCTGGTGCGGGAGGGCGAGCAGACCTTCGGCGACCGTTTCAAGCTGCTGGAGGCGACCCGCCGGGACGTGCTGGCCCGGATCGCGGAGCTCCAGGACACCCTCGCCGTGCTCGACCACAAGATCAGTTTCTACGCCGAGGCCGACCGCGCCGACTGGGACAAGGAGAAGGCAGGATGACCGACAGCAGGATCCCCACCGCACGACTGGGCGGGAGCGGCCCCGAGGTCGGTGTCCAGGGACTCGGCTGCATGGGCATGAGCTTCGCGTACGGCCCCGTGGACGCGAAGGAGTCCCGGGCCACCCTGGAGCGGGCCCTGGAACTCGGCGTCACGCTCTACGACACGGCGGACGCCTACGGCAACGGGGAGAACGAGAAGTTCCTGTCCCCGTTCTTCAAGGCCCACCGCGACGAGGTCGTGATCGCCACCAAGTTCGCCCTGGCGATCCCCCCGGACGACCCGACCCGGCGGATCATCCGCAACGACCCGCCGTACATCCGCGAGGCGGTCGAGGCGAGCCTCAAGCGCCTGGACGTCGACGAGATCGACCTCTACTACATGCACCGGCGCGATGTGAACGTGCCGATCGAGGAGACCGTCGCCGTCATGGCCGAGCTGGTGCGCGAGGGCAAGGTCAAGCACCTCGGCCTGAGCGAGGTCACCGCGGGGGAGCTGCGCGCGGCGCAGGCCGTCCACCCCATCGCCGCCGTCCAGTCGGAGTGGTCCCTGTTCAGCCGGGACATCGAGGCCCAGGTGGTGCCGGCCGCCCGCGAACTGGGCGTCACCCTCGTCCCGTACTCCCCGCTCGGCCGCGGCTTCCTCACCGGGTCCTTCACCAACGCCGACAAGGACCTCACCGCCGACGACTTCCGCCGCCAGCAGCCCCGCTTCACCGGCGACAACGCCACGGCGAACGCGGCCCTGCTGGAGCCGATCCGCCAGGTCGCCTCGGCCCACAGCGCGTCCACGGGCCAGATCGCCCTGGCCTGGGTCCAGCAGCAGACGACGGTCCACGACCTCCCGGTCGTCCCGATCCCGGGCACCCGCAAGCCGACCAGGGTGGAAGAGAACGCGGCGGCGACACGGATCGAGCTCACGAAGGAGGAACTGGATCTCCTTGAGCCGATAGCCGGCCAGGTGGCGGGCGACCGTTACGCGGACATGCGGTTCTCGTCGGCGGGCCGGGAGTAGGTCACAGCTCCGCCAGCAACTCCGCCTTCTTCACGGAGAACTCCTCATCGGTGACCAGCCCGGCCTGATGCAGCTCTCCCAGATGGCGAATCCGTTCGGCGATATCCGCAGGGTCCCGGCGCGGCACGTTCGCCGCCGGGACCGCTGCCGCCGGCCCCCGTTGCCGTACGGCAGCGAGGACCGCCGCCGCGAACGGCAACGACTCGTGGACGGGTCCGTAGCCGAGCCCGAACACCACCGCCGCCGGATCCTGGTCCGCCTGCACCGGCCCCGGCTCCCCGCGCAGCAGACGCAGATGCCCCTCGAAGACCTCCGGTGACCGCCACTCGACACCCGTCAGCTCGGACACCGGAAAGCTCTGGTCGCCGGCCTTCCACTTCGCCGAGGACGCTCCCGTCCAGAACCAGCGGAAGTTCACGGTACGGCCGTCGAAGGACGCCTTCCCGTCGTACGCCTTGAACTGCAACGGCACCTCGGGCGCCGCGACCAGGAAACGTTCCGCCTGCTCGTCGTCCTCTTTCAGCAGCGCGCGCAGCTCGTCCGCGTAGTACTCGGCGAGCGTCTCCTTGTCGGCCGGCAGCACCAGCCGGTACGGATCGCACCCCTCCTTGAGCTGCCCCGCCGCCGCCTCCATGAGCGGGTCCGCCCCCGGTCGCGGCTCGGCGTGCAACACCACCGTGCCCCGCTTGCCGGGAGTCAGCGTCACCCCGGAGATCGCCTCCAGGGGGATCCGTCGTTCTCCCAGTGCCTGGAAGAGCTTCGGTGTGCGAATCCCCCGTTCGTAGCGGATGAGCACGGAGTCGGACTCGAACTCCCAGGCGGCATGAAATCCGGCCAGTACGTCACCCATGCGGGTCATCGTATGCGGCACGAGCTCCTTCGTCCCCTCCTCGCGCAGACCGCTGTTCCTGCGGTCTCTACGCGCGTCCGGCCGTGGCCGTGCCGGACAAACCGGCGCGGCAGGCTTCGTCCTCGTGGGCGCAGTGCACCGAGCGGTACGCGCCAATGCCGATCTCGGCGAAGTTGAGCAGGCTCTCCGTTCCGGGCTCGAAGTAACCGGCGTGACCGTCCGCACCCCGCGCGGACAGCACGCGCGCGCCGAACGCGGAGGACACCGGGTCGGCACCGTGGCCGAGCCCGCCCACCTCCAGGTACGGCACGTCCTGGATCCAGTCGTCGGCGTCCCGCATCGCCCACACGTGCGCGGTGGTGCGCAGGTGGGAGGCGTCGGTGACCCGCATCCCGGGGCTGCCGGCCACCGCGATGTCGGCCACCCGGTCGGGCAGCGCGTGGGCGGCCACCCCGCACACCACGGAGCCGTAGCTGTGGCAGAACAGGGAGACGGGGGAGGCGCCGGGCAGCGCGCGCACCAGCGCGTTCAGCCGGACGGCGCCGGTCTCGGCGCGCATCGCGGTGGCCGAGTCGATGCCGAGGCCGGCGGGTGCGGTGTAGTCGGCCCAGGCGATCACCGCCGTACGCGTGGACGGGCCCGCCTCGCGCTCGGCCCGGTAGAGGGACTGGGCCATGCCGACCGGCGCGGAGTAGCTGCGGTTGGTGCGCTGGAAGGTGAGCACGTCGGTGTCGACGCCGGGCACGACGACCGAGATCCGCTCCGCCGTGCCGAGATCGCCGAAGACCTCGGCGACCCGGCCGGAGCCGTCGGGGTCGAAGGCGAGGATGTGGCGCTCTGGGGCGGTCAGCGACTCGAAGCGGTGCATACGGCGGCCCGCCTCCTGCTGACCGGCCGGCGTGAGCCGCGGGTCGTGCATGCGCGTGCGCTCCACGGCACGGGCCTGGAGGAGCGCGAGGCGGTTGGCCTGGTAGCGCAGCCCGACGGGGGCGCCGTTCATGTTGCCGACCGCGAGCGGGTAGCGCTGGGCGAGACGGACCCGCTCCTGGGAGGTGAGAGCGGCGAAGAACCGGGTGAGCTGGGCGGGAGCGGTGTCCGGGTCCGGCAGCCGGTGTCCGTGGAGGCGGCCGTGCGACCAGGACTCGAGCGAGGCCTGGAGCGGGGTGGCCTCCCGCTGGTTGCGCAGGGCGGTCCAGCCGGTGGTCGCCAGCATCACGAACACCACGGCCAGCGCGAGCAGTGCGCGCCAGACGTTGAGTTGCGGGGAGGTGTCGAAGGAAGTCACTGAAAGGACACACTAGGAGAACGGGACGGTCTCGGGTTAATCCAGTGACGGGGATCACAGTTTGGTGTAGGGGGGCCATTTGCCCGCCAGGGCCGGCCCCAGCAGTTCGAGGTGAGAGACGGTCAGCTCCCGCATGGCCGCCAGGCTGAAGTTCCCCTCCGCCAGCCACTGGCGCTCCGTCACCCGCATCACCGCGCCGAAGGCGGCCACCGTCAGCCGCGGCCGCGGGTCGGTCTCCGGATCGAGCCCCTCGCGTTCGGCGAGCACGCGCGCGAGGACCTCCTCGGACTCCATGGAGCGCCGCAGATGCGCGGCGAGCAGCACGGGCGTCGACTCGATCACCCGGTACATGCGCAGGAACCGCTCCACCGACACGACCGACTCGACCACCTCGTGCAGGGTGTCCCACCCCTGAAGGACGGCCTGGCGCAGCGCCTCCAGCGGGGGTTCGTGCGCCGGACGCGCGCGTACGGCGTCGACGAAGTGCGCCACCGTCATCTCGTCGAGCGCGAGGGCCGCGTCCTCCTTGCCGGCGAAGTAGCGGAAGAAGGTGCGCTGCGAGACCCCGACGGCGTCGGCGATGTCGTCGACGGTCGTCTGCTCGTAGCCCCGGGTGGTGAAGAGCTCGATCGCGACCCTCAGCAGTGCCTCTCGGGTGCGCTGTTTCTTGCGTTCGCGCAGAGTTTCCATTGGTGTCAGTTACCGACTTGTGAATCGGTTTGTCAATTGTCAGTGACTGTCACTAGCCTCGAACACATGACTAGTCAGACCACCATCGACACGACGGGACCGGGGGACAGGGCATCACGGTCCCCGTCGGATCAGCCACCTGCCTCGGGACTGCGCGGCCACCCCTGGCTCACCCTCCTGACCGTGGCCGTCGGCGTCATGATGGTGGCCCTCGACGGCACCATCGTGGCCATCGCCAACCCGGCCATCCAGGCCGACCTCAAGGCGAGCTTCGCGGACGTCCAGTGGATCACCAACGGCTACTTCCTCGCGCTGGCCGTCGCCCTGATCACCGCGGGCAAGCTCGGTGACCGCTTCGGCCACCGCCAGACCTTCCTGATCGGTGTCGTCGGGTTCGCCGCCGCCTCGGGTGCCATCGGACTGTCCAGCAGCATCGCCGCGGTCGTCGCCTTCCGGGTCCTGCAGGGTCTGTTCGGCGCCCTGCTGATGCCGGCCGCGCTCGGTCTGCTGCGGGCCACCTTCCCGGCCGAGAAGCTCAACATGGCCATCGGCATCTGGGGCATGGTCATCGGCGCCTCCACCGCCGGCGGCCCGATCCTCGGCGGTGTCCTCGTCGAGCACGTCAACTGGCAGTCGGTGTTCTTCATCAACGTGCCGGTGGGTGTCCTCGCCCTCGTCCTCGGCGTGCTGATCCTCCTCGACCACCGCGCCGAGAACGCCCCGCGCTCCTTCGACCTCCTGGGCATAGCCCTGCTGTCCGCCGCCATGTTCTGCCTGGTGTGGGCGCTCATCAAGGCGCCGACCTGGGGCTGGGGCGATGGACTGACGTGGACCTTCATCGTCGCGTCCGTGGTGGGCTTCGCGCTGTTCGCCGTCTGGGAGACGAAGGTCAAGGAGCCGCTGATCCCGCTCGGGCTGTTCCGCTCGGTGGCGCTGTCGGCGGGTGTGGTCCTCATGGTGCTCATGGCGATCGCGTTCATGGGCGGCCTGTTCTTCGTGACCTTCTACCTCCAGAACGTGCACGGCATGAGCCCGATCGACGCCGGCCTGCACCTGCTCCCGCTCACCGGCATGATGATCGTCGGCTCCCCGCTCGCGGGCGCGCTGATCACCAAGCTCGGCCCGCGGATCCCGCTGGCCGGCGGCATGGCGGCCACCGCGATCGCCATGTACGGCATGTCCACGCTCGAGACGGACACCGGCAGCGCGCTGATGTCCCTCTGGTTCGCCCTGCTCGGCCTCGGCCTCGCTCCGGTCATGGTCGGCGCCACCGAGGTCATCGTGGGCAACGCGCCCATGGAGCTCTCCGGTGTGGCGGGCGGTCTCCAGCAGGCCGCGATGCAGATCGGCGGCAGCCTCGGTACGGCCGTCCTCGGCGCCGTGATGGCCTCGAAGGTGGACGGCGACCTCCCGGGCAACTGGAAGGACGCGGGTCTGCCGGCGCTGACGCCGGCCCAGCTCGACCAGGCGTCGGAGGCGGTGCAGGTCGGCGTCGCGCCGGTCGCGAAGGGCACCCCGCCGGAGATCGTCACGAAGATCACCGACGTCGCCCACGACACCTTCATCTCCGGGATGAGCCTCGCGTCGCTGGTCGCCGCGGGCGTCGCCGCGTTCGCCGTGCTCGTCGCCCTGCTCACCAAGCGCGGTGAGAACGCGGAGGCGGGCGCGGGCGTGGGCCACATCTGACGGGACTTCAGCGTTCTTCCCCTATCAGGGTGAAGAGGCTAAAGATTTCTCGCACCCGGTACGCGCCGCAGGTCACAGTTAGTCAAGCCCTCCGCACGGCAAGCTCGTACGCCGCGGAGGGCGGACGGCGCTGCGGCGCGCTGCCGGAGGGGGGCGGCGCGCCGCAAGGCCGGAGGATTAACCCCGGGGACCGGGGTACTCGCATCGTTGAACCCGAGACGAACCCAACCAACCAAGGGTGTCAGGGAGTTGATGATGGCGGGCTTCGGACACGGAACGCGCAAATACCCCCGATCACATGGCCGGACGTGGTCACGGACCGGGCCGGACCGCGCGACGCTCGGAATCATCGGAGTCATCTGCGCGATCGCGGGCTTCTTCGTACTGGGCATCATCCTGGGCCCCGTCGCGATCGTCTGCGGTTGGCTCGCCATGGGCCGCACCTGGTCGGGCGGCAACCGTGCCTGGCCCGCTCTGGTCGCCTTCGTACTGGGCGCCATCGACACGCTCCTGGCGATCATCTGGCTCGTCGGAGCGGCCACCCCGGGCAGCGGGTTGTACTGACCCGGGGCGCGTGAGGGAAGGGCCCCCGGTGGGACGACCGGGGGCCCGCTCATGTCCTGGGTGGGCCGCCGTCCGGTCGTCTGCCGGCGGGGACCGCCTGAGCCGCCCTCGTGCCCGGCAGAGCCTCCGCCGTCAGCCCTGACGGATGCCTTCCGCCGGGGGCCGGCCCCGGGGATGTCCTCCGTGGGCGCGGGGATCGCCGTGGCCACCTCAGGCAGCGGGCTGCTCTGCCGGGGATCCGGTCATCCATCGTCGTGCTCGGCCCCCCTGAGCCGGTCTCGTGCCAGGCGGAGTCTCCGGCGTCTGCGCCGACGGATGTCTTGCGCAGGGCCGCCCCCTGGATGTCCTCCGTGGGTGTGTGGACTGCTGTGGCCGCGCCTGGCAGGGGGTTGTTCTGCTTGGGTCCGCTCAAGTTCTGGGTGGGCCGGGATCCGGTCATCCATCGTCGGGCTCGGCCCCTGAGCCGGTTTCGTGCCCGCCGCAGTCCCCGCCGTCAGCCCCGACGGACGTCTTCCGCAGGGCGGGCCCTGGATGTGCTGCGTGGGTGTGTGGGGCGCTGTGGCCACGCCGAGGAGCGGGTTGTCCTACCCCGGCGGTCCGCTCATGTCGCGGCCGGCCGGGGCTCCGGTCATCCGTCGGCGGGCTCGGCCCCCGGCGGGGATCGTCTGAGTCGCGCTCGTGCCCGGTGGAGCCTCCGCCGTCAGCCCCGACGGACATCTGGGCGGCGGGTTGTTCTGCCCCAGGGGCCGCTCATGTCTTGGGCGGCCGGGGTTCCGGTCATCCGTCGGCGGGCTCGGACCCGGCCGGGAGCACCTCAGCCCCCGACGGACGTCCTCCGTAGGGCCGCCACCTCCGCCCGCAGGGCCCGTACCTCCTCCGTCAGGGCCTGGATCGCCTCTGTCTGCTGGCGTTCCTCCACATCGTCCTTCTCGAAGCGCTCGATGAACCAGGCGGCGATGTTCGCGGTCACCACACCGAGCAGGGCGATGCCGGACAGCATCAGCCCGACCGCGATCATGCGGCCCAGGCCGGTGGTCGGGGCGTGGTCGCCGTAGCCCACGGTCGTCATGGTGGTGAAGGACCACCACACCGCGTCACCCAGCGTCCGGATGTTCCCGTTCGGGGAGTCCCGCTCCACCGAGAGCACGGCCAGCGAGCCGAACATCAGCAGCCCGACGACCGCCCCGCCGACGTACGTCGTCACCCTGATCTGCGAGGCCATCCGCGCCCGCCGTCCCACCAGCAGCAGCGTGGAGACGAGCCGCAGCAGTCGCAGGGGCTGTATGAGGGGCAGCACGACGGCGCACAGGTCCATCCAGTGCTGCCGTACGAACCCGCGGCGGTCCTGCGAGAGCGACAGGCGCATGAGGTAGTCGACGGCGAACACCGCCCACACCACCCACTCGACCACCGTGCACGCCGCCGTCAGGGAATGCCCCGCCGAGGTGTCCACGATCGGCACGGCATAGGCGACGGCGAACAGCACCGCGAGCGCCAGAAGGGGCCGCTGGGTGTGCTGCTCCCAACGGACCTGCGCCGACAGTTCTTTCATGCCCGCATCGTAAAGAAAAGGTGAAGGGTGGTGGGCCGTCAGGCCTCACCACCCTTCAGGGGTGCGGGGGACTACGCGTCTCCGCCGGCCGCACCAGGATCAGCGGCGGCAACATCCAGCAACTGGTACCGGTCGATGGCCTGCTTCAGCACCGAACGGTCCACCTTGCCCTCCCGCGCCAGCTCCGTCAGCACGCCCACCACGATCGACTGCGCGTCGATGTGGAAGAACCGCCGCGCCGCCCCCCGGGTGTCCGCGAAGCCGAACCCGTCGGCGCCCAGCGACTGGTACGTGCCCGGCACCCACCGCGCGATCTGGTCGGGAACCGCCCGCATCCAGTCGGACACGGCCACGAACGGACCCTGCGCGCCGGTCAGCTTCCGCGTCACGTACGGCACCCGCTGCTCCTCCTCCGGGTGCAGCAGGTTGTACTCCTCGCAGGCCACGGCCTCGCGCCGCAGTTCGTTCCAGGAGGTCGCCGACCAGACGTCCGCCTTGACGTTCCACTCCTCGGCGAGGATCTTCTGCGCCTCGACCGCCCATGGCACGGCCACACCGGACGCCATGATCTGCGCCGGGATCGACCCCGAGGTGCCCTCGGAGAAGCGGTGGACGCCCTTGAGGATGCCGTCCACGTCGACGTTCTCGGGCTCGGCCGGGTGCTGGATGGGCTCGTTGTAGACGGTGAGGTAGTAGAAGACGTCCTCACTGTCCGGCCCGTACATCCGGCGCAGACCGTCCTGCACGATGTGCGCGATCTCGAACCCGAACGCCGGGTCGTACGCCACACAGCCCGGGTTGGTCGAGGCGAGCAACTGCGAGTGGCCGTCCGCGTGCTGGAGCCCCTCACCGGTCAGGGTCGTACGGCCCGCGGTCGCGCCGAGGACGAAACCGCGCGCGAGTTGGTCCGACATCTGCCAGAACTGGTCGCCGGTGCGCTGGAAACCGAACATCGAGTAGAAGACGTAGACCGGGATCAGCGGCTCGCCGTGCGTGGCGTACGCCGAACCCGCGGCGATCAGCGACGCCGTGCAGCCCGCCTCCGAGATGCCGTCGTGCAGCATCTGACCGGTCGGCGACTCCTTGTACGCGAGCAGCAGCTCCCGGTCGACCGACTCGTACTGCTGGCCGAGCGGGTTGTAGATCTTCGCACTCGGGAAGAACGAGTCCATGCCGAAGGTGCGGTACTCGTCCGGCGCGATCAGTACGAAGCGACGCCCGAGTTCCTTGTCCCGCATGAGGTCCTTGAGCAGTCGCACGAAAGCCATGGTGGTGGCGATCGACTGCTGGCCCGAACCCTTCTTCACGGTCACGTACGTCTTGTCGTCCGGCAGGGCGAGCGGCTTGGCGCGCACGACACGGGTCGGGACGTACCCGCCGAGACCCAGCCGGCGGTCGTGCATGTACTGGATCTCCTCCGAGTCCCGACCCGGGTGGTAGTAGGGCGGCGCGCCCGACTCCAGCTCCTTGTCGGAGATCGGCAGGTGCAGCCGGTCGCGGAAGCCCTTGAGGTCGTCGACCGTCAGCTTCTTCATCTGGTGCGTGGCGTTGCGGCCCTCGAAGTTGGGGCCCAGCGTCCAGCCCTTGACGGTCTTGGCGAGGATGACCGTCGGCTGGCCGGTGTGCTCCACGGCCGCCTTGAAGGCCGCGTAGATCTTCCTGTGGTCGTGACCGCCACGGCCCAGGTGCAGGATCTGGTCGTCGGTCATGCCCTCGACCATGGCGCGCAGCCGCTGGTCGTCGCCGAAGAAGTGGTCGCGGATGTACGCGCCGGACTCGGTGGCGTAGGTCTGGAACTGTCCGTCCGGAGTGGTGTTCATCCGGTTGACGAGGATGCCGTCGCGGTCCTGCGCGAGCAGCGGGTCCCAGGTGCGGTCCCAGATCAGCTTGATGACGTTCCAGCCGGCGCCCCGGAACACCGACTCCAGCTCCTGGATGACCTTGCCGTTGCCCCGCACCGGCCCGTCGAGGCGCTGGAGGTTGCAGTTGACGACGAAGGTCAGGTTGTCCAGGCCCTCGCGCGCGGCGATGGTCAGCTGGCCGAGCGACTCGGGCTCGTCCATCTCGCCGTCGCCGAGGAACGCCCACACATGCGACTTGCTGGTGTCCGCGATCCCGCGCGCGTGCATGTAGCGGTTCATCCGGGCCTGGTAGATCGCGCCGATCGGGCCGAGGCCCATCGACACGGTCGGGAATTCCCAGAAGTCCGGCATGAGGCGCGGGTGGGGGTACGAGGACAGTCCGTGCGGCGCCTTCGACTTCTCCTGGCGGAACGCGTCGAGGTTGTCCTCGCTGAGGCGGTCGAGCAGGAACGCGCGCGCGTAGATGCCCGGGGAGGCGTGGCCCTGGAAGAAGACCTGGTCGCCGCCGTCGCCCTCGTCCTTGCCGCGGAAGAAGTGGTTGAAGCCGACGTCGTAGAGGGACGCGGAGGAGGCGAAGGTGGCGATGTGGCCGCCGACGCCGATCCCGGGACGCTGGGCGCGCGAGACCATCACGGCCGCGTTCCACCGGGTGGCGTTCAGGATCTTGCGCTCGATCTCCTCGTTGCCCGGGAAGAACGGCTCAGCCCCGGTCGGGATGGTGTTCACGTAGTCCGTGCTGCGCATCTCGGGCACGGCCACGCGCTTCTCGCGGGCCCGCTCGATGAGCCGCAGCATGAGATAGCGGGCCCGCTGCCGGCCGCGCTCGTCCACGGCGGCGTCGAGCGAGTCGAGCCACTCCTGGGTTTCCTCGGGATCGAAGTCAGGAACCTGACTCGGAAGGCCGCCAATGATGATCGGGTTGCGATCGGATCCGGAAGCCACGCTGTTCCTTACCTGTCAGAGGGCCGTATTTCTGTATGTCTGCACCGCTCCCCATCGTGTACCTCGGGGGGCCAAACGTCATCTCTACTCCGGGGTAACCCGTGGTCCCGCACCCGGGTATGGTTCCCAAACACGCAAAGAGGGCAGAAGGGTGTGGCATGCGTCACGACGTGAGCGCGATGATGTGCCTGGAGTTGGGGTGACACGTTCCGGAACGTCACCGTTTCGGCGGTCTGAAACGCCGGGTACTTGCGCGATCCGCCCCGCCCGTGTGGACTACGGCCAATGCTTCGCGCACGCGCGTGGCTGAGACAATCATCAAGACATGATCAGGAGGCAACCCGTGAGCGCGACCGCGGACCACGCGGAGACGAGCCCTGCCGTGAGGCTGGGGTTCCAGCCCGAACAGGTGGTCCAGGAGATCGGCTACGACGACGACGTAGACCAGGAACTCCGCGAGGCCATCGAGCAAGTCATCGGCAGCGACCTTGTGGACGAGGACTACGACGACGTCGCCGATGCCGTGGTGCTCTGGTTCCGGGACGAGGACGGTGACCTGACCGATGTGCTGGTGGACGCCACCACGTACATCGAGGAGGGCGGCTCGATCCTGTTGCTGACGCCGAAGACCGGCCGGGACGGCTACGTGGAGCCGAGTGACATCTCCGAAGCCGCGACGACGGCAGGCCTGTCCGCCTCCAAGAGCGTCAGTGTGGGCAAGGACTGGAGTGGCAGCCGGCTGGTGACGCCCAAGGCGGCCAAGTCCAAGAAGTAGCCCTGTAGGACCGGACGGGCCGGCGCGACCGGCCCGTCCGCTTTTCCGCGGAGATCGCTGCGTAGGGTGGACGCGTCACTCGAACAGCTCCCGAAGGGACATCCGCGCGATGGCGATCCAGGTCGGCGAAAAGGCCCCCGACTTCGAGCTCAAGGACAACCACGGCCGGACCGTGAGGCTGTCCGACTTCCGTGGCGGCAAGAACGTCGTGCTGCTCTTCTACCCCTTCGCCTTCACCGGCGTGTGCACGGGTGAGCTGTGCGAGCTGCGTGACAACCTCCCCGCCTTCGTGGACCGCGACACCCAGCTGCTCGCCGTCTCCAACGACTCCATCCACACCCTGCGCGTCTTCGCCGAGCAGGAGGGCCTGGAGTACCCACTGCTCAGCGACTTCTGGCCGCACGGCGAGGTCTCCCGCGCCTACGGCGTCTTCGCCGAGGACAAGGGCTGCGCGGTGCGCGGCACCTTCGTCATCGACAAGGAGGGTGTGGTCCGCTGGACCGTCGTCAACGCCCTGCCGGACGCCCGCGACCTCAACGAGTACGTGAAGGCGCTCGACACCCTGTGATTGTTCGCCTCCAGGGACTGCGTGCTGCGGGAACCCGTCACTAGGATCGAATCGTTGATCCGGCAGCATCGAAACAGCGAACCTATGGAGGACTCGTGGGAGTCAGCCTCAGCAAGGGCGGCAACGTATCGCTGACCAAGGAGGCCCCCGGCCTGACCGCGGTCATCGTCGGTCTGGGGTGGGACGTCCGCACCACGACCGGCACCGACTTCGACCTGGACGCCAGCGCGCTGCTGCTGAACGCGGCCGGCAAGGTCGCCAGTGACGCGAACTTCGTCTTCTTCAACAACCTCAAGAGCGCGGACGGCTCGGTCGAGCACACCGGCGACAACCTCACCGGTGAGGGCGAGGGCGACGACGAGCAGATCAAGGTCGACCTGGCCAACGTCCCGGCCGACGTCGACAAGATCGTCTTCCCGGTCTCGATCTACGACGCCGAGAACCGCCAGCAGTCCTTCGGCCAGGTGCGCAACGCGTTCATCCGCGTCGTGAACCAGGCCGGCGGCGCCGAGATCGCCCGCTACGACCTCTCCGAGGACGCGTCCACCGAGACCGCCATGGTCTTCGGCGAGCTCTACCGCAACGGCGCGGAGTGGAAGTTCCGCGCCATCGGCCAGGGCTACGCCTCGGGCCTGCGCGGTATCGCCCAGGACTTCGGCGTCAACGTCTAGGACCTGTCCCGCCGGGCAGGCCCTCGGACCGACCCGAACGGCTCTTCGTCCGGCGCCGCACCGTTTGCGTGCGGCGCCGGACGTGCAAGAACAGCACAGAAGCACACTCTCGGGGAGGGAACAGCACATGGGCGTCACGCTCGCCAAGGGAGGGAACGTCTCCCTGTCCAAGGCCGCCCCCAACCTCACCCAGGTGATGGTCGGACTCGGCTGGGACGCGCGCTCCACCACCGGAGCCGACTTCGACCTCGACGCCAGCGCCCTGATGTGCAGCAACGGGCGGGTCCTGGGTGACGAATACTTCGTCTTCTACAACCAGCTCAAGAGCCCGGACGGCTCGGTGGAGCACACCGGCGACAACCTCACCGGTGAGGGCGAGGGCGACGACGAGTCGATCCTGGTCGACCTCTCCAAGGTGCCCGGCGGCTGCGACAAGATCGTCTTCCCGGTGTCGATCCATGACGCCGACAACCGCGGCCAGACCTTCGGCCAGGTCAGCAACGCCTTCATCCGCGTGGTCAACCAGGCCGACGGCCAGGAACTGGCCCGCTACGACCTCTCCGAGGACGCCTCCACCGAGACCGCGATGATCTTCGGCGAGCTCTACCGCTACCAGGGCGAGTGGAAGTTCAGGGCGGTCGGACAGGGGTACGCGTCGGGCCTCAGGGGCATCGCACTCGACTTCGGGGTCAACGTCTCATAACGCGATATGAGCAAAAGCCGGGGCAGGGTAGGGCTTCGAGGGTGCCCGACTACACTTCGCTTCAAAGTTTCGTAAAGCCGAGTGCGGCACGGGGGTCCCCCGTACACGTACGGATTGGGTAGCCAGTGGTTCTCAAAACCTTCGGCTGGTCGTTCGCGGTCACCGCGCTCGGCCTGGTCGCTGCGGTCCTCTACGGGGGGTGGGAGGGCTTCGGGGTCGTGGCGATCCTCTCCATCCTCGAGATCTCCCTGTCGTTCGACAACGCGGTGGTCAACGCCGGAATCCTGAAGAAGATGAATGCCTTCTGGCAGAAGATCTTCCTCACGATCGGTGTCCTGATCGCCGTCTTCGGCATGCGGCTGGTCTTCCCCGTGGTGATCGTCGCGATCAGCGCCAAGATGGGGCCCATCGAGGCGGTCGACCTCGCGCTCAACAACAAGGACCACTACCAGGAGCTGGTCACCGACGCGCACCCGGCGATCGCCGCCTTCGGTGGCATGTTCCTGCTGATGATCTTCCTGGACTTCATCTTCGAGGACCGGGACATCAAGTGGCTGGCCTGGCTGGAGCGGCCGCTGGCCAAGCTCGGCAAGGTCGACATGCTGTCGGTCTGCATCGCCCTGATCGTCCTGCTGGTCACCGCGTTCACCTTCGCCACCCACGCCCACCAGCACGGCGGCGCGCATGTCGACAAGGCGCAGACCGTCCTGATCTCCGGTATCGCGGGCCTGATCACCTACATGATCGTGGGCGGTCTCTCCGGCTACTTCGAGGACAAGCTCGAAGAGGAGGAGGAACGCGAGCACGACGAGGAGGAGAGGGCCGAGCGCGAGGGCAAGCCCAAGTCGGCCGTCAAACTGGCGGGCCAGGCCGCGTTCTTCATGTTCCTCTACCTGGAGGTCCTCGACGCCTCCTTCTCCTTCGACGGTGTGATCGGCGCGTTCGCCATCACCAACGACATCGTCCTGATGGCGCTGGGCCTCGGTATCGGCGCGATGTACGTCCGGTCGCTGACCGTGTACCTGGTCCGCCAGGGCACCCTCGACGACTACGTCTACCTGGAGCACGGCGCGCACTACGCGATCGGCGCCCTGGCCGTGATCCTCATGGTCACCATCCAGTACGAGATCCACGAGCTCATCACCGGCATGGTCGGTGTCCTTCTGATCGGCTGGTCCTTCTGGTCCTCCGTGCGCCGCAACAAGGCGCTCGCGGCCGCGGAGGGAAAAGCCGCGGGCTCGGACGACAAGACTGAGGTCTCGTCCGGGGTGTGACACCCTCCCTGGTGAGGAACGCTCTGAGCGGGGCGGCCGGCCTCCGGCCGCCCCGCCGGTTTTCTCCAAAGTGAACATGGGGGCGGGAATGGGCTTCTTGGACGGACTCCGGGGCGGCCGCGAGGTCGACTTCGACTCGGGCAGCGCGGCCAGCAACGCGATAGAACTGACCAAGCGGCACAACCGGGTCTCGCTCACCAAACAGGGCGCGGCGACCGGGAACCTCCGCATCAACCTGACCTGGCGGATGCGGACCTCCGACATCGGGGGCTCGCAGCGGGAGTCGCTGCTGCGCCACCCCTTCAAGGCGCTCAAGCCCCCGGAGGTCCTCGGGCACAGCCAGAGCATGGTCAACGTCGACCTCGACCTCGGGTGCCTGTACGAGCTGGCCGACGGCACGAAGGGGGTCGTACAGCCCCTCGGCGGGCTGCTGGGGGACGTCAACGCCCCGCCGTACGTGAAGCTCAGCGGGGACGACCGGTTCGGCTCGGCGTCCGGCGAGACGATGTACGTCAACCTCGACCACCGGGACCAGATCAAGCGGCTGCTGGTCTTCGTGTACATCTACGACCAGACACCGGCGTTCGACCGTACGCACGCGATCGTCACGCTGTATCCGAGCAACGGGCCGCGGATCGAGATAGGCCTCGACGAGCGGCACCCGCAGGCCCGCTCGTGCGCCGTGGTGATGATCGAGAACGTCAAGGGTGAGCTCGTCGTACGGCGCGAGGTGCAGTTCGTGTACGGGTTCCAGGGGGAGCTGGACCGCCTGTACGGGTGGGGGCTTCAGTGGGGCCGGGGCTACAAGGCGAAGGCGGACCGGTGAGCGCCGCTACCGTCCGATGAACTGGGGGCCCTGCGGAGGCATCCGGAACTCCGCCGCCGCCGGGACCGGGGGCACCGGGGGCGGGTAGCCGTAGCCCGACGCCGCGACCACGGGGGCCGTCGCCGGGGTCGGGGACTGGGGGTAGCCGTAGGCGGGCTGGGTGGGGACCGAGGTGGCCGACTGGGCCGCCGGCTGTTCCGGGGGCAGCGGGAACGACGTGGGCTCCGGCTGCGGCGGGGTCTGCGCGGAGTCGGACTCGTCCACCACGATGCCGTAGTCGGTGGCCAGCCCCTGGAGGCCCTCCACATAGCCCTCGCCCAGGGCGCGGAACTTCCAGCCCTCGCCGCGGCGGTACAGCTCCCCGCAGATCAGGGCCGTCTCCTGGCCCGTCTCCGGCTTGATGTCGAAGGAGACCAGCGGCTCGCCGTCGGCGACCGAGGCGTCGTACAGCAGGATGCACAGGCCCTGGACGCGGCCGAACGTGGCGTCGTCCACCGACGTGTCGTCCACCGACGCGACCAGGAGAATCTGGCTGACCTCGGGCTCGACACCGGCGAGATCTGTCTGGATCGTGTCGGTGGGACCCTCGGCGAGGCGCTTCTTGCCGAGGAGCCAGACCTTCCCGGAGGGGTGCCGGGGCTGGTTGTAGAAGACGAAGTCCTCGTCGGATCGCACACGACCGTCGGGGCCGAGGAGGAGCGCCGAGGCGTCGACGGCCGGGACCCCCTGCCCGGGAGCCCAGCGCAGCACGGCGCGTACCGTGGTGGCTTCCAGCGGGACGTTCGACCCCTTCAGCATGGCGTGCGTCATGCGGTCATCCTGCCCTCTCGGTCCTGGTCACGACAACGCGGGGGTTCGGGATACCGGTTCATGTCGTAGCGGTGTCGACATGGTCGTGTTTGTCTGCGTTACCTGAAATTCATGCCCGGTGGGAACCTCGGACATGGGTACCTACGTACTATTACCGGCCACCTGTGAACCCTTCACGGGCGACACAGCTACCACGGGGGAGTCATATGCGTCATTTCGGGCACATCGCCCCTGAGGTGCGTCAGCGCCTCTTCCACCAGGAGCCCTGCGAGTTCACCTCGGACTCCCCGGCCCGGCTGCTCTCCGCGGCCCTGGGCGCCACGCTCTACAGTCCGGCCACGCGGCCGCGGCTCGCCGACGACATCGTCAAGCAGACCGGACGCGGCGTGGTCTCGATGGTGCTGTGCCTGGAAGACTCGATCGGTGACGAGGACGTCGCCGAGGGTGAGGAGAACCTCGTCCGGCAGTTCACCGACCTCGCGGAACGCCAGGTGGACCCCCCGCTGCTCTTCATCCGGGTCCGCGCCCCCGAGCAGATCCCCGATCTCGTCCGACGGCTCGGCCCCGCCGTCCGGCTGCTGGCCGGATTCGTACTGCCGAAGTTCACCGAGGAGCGCGGGATCCCCTTCCTGGAGGCCCTCTCCGGCGCCGAGGCCGCGAGCGGTCACCGGCTGTTCGCCATGCCGGTCCTGGAGTCGCCGGAGCTGCTCTACCGCGAGACGCGCGTGGAGACCCTGGAGGGCATCGCCCGCGCGGTCGACAAGTACCGCGAGCGGGTCCTGGCGCTGCGCCTCGGCGTCACCGACTTCTGCTCCTCCTACGGCCTGCGCCGCGCCCCCGACATGACCGCCTGGGACGTCCAGATCGTCGCCTCCGTGATCGCCGACGTGGTGAACATGCTGGGCCGCGCCGACGGCACCGGGTTCACCGTGACCGGACCGGTCTGGGAGTACTTCCGGGTCCAGGAGCGCATGTTCAAGCCGCAGCTGCGCCGCAGCCCCTTCCTGGAGGGCCAGGCCGAGGAACTGCGCGAGGCGCTCATCGAGCACGCCATGGACGGCCTGCTGCGCGAGATCACCCTCGACCAGGCCAACGGCCTGCTCGGCAAGACCTGCATCCACCCCTCCCACGTGCTGCCCGTGCACGCGCTGTCCGTGGTCAGCCACGAGGAGTTCAGCGACGCGCAGGACATCCTGCGGCCCGAGCGCGGGGGCGGCGGGGTGCTGAGGTCGCAGTACACGAACAAGATGAACGAAGTGAAGCCGCACCGCGCCTGGGCCGAGCGCACCCTGCTGCGCGCCGAGGTCTTCGGGGTGGCCAACGAGGACATCGGCTTCGTGGAGCTGCTCGCCGCCGGAATCTCCGGCTGACCATCCGTGAACACCAAGGGACGCATGAACAAGGCAGTGAACGACGGGACACCGGGCGGGGTCTGGTCGGGGACGTGGGTCGCCGACCGGCTCGGCGTCGAACTCGTGGGCGACGACCGGCTGACCGACCTGCTGGGACTGGCCCTGCGCCGCAACCCCAAGCGGGCCCATCTGCTGGTCTCCAACGTGCTGGGCAAGCACGTCCCGCAGTCGCCGTCGGTGGTCTACGGCCACGGCTTCACCCTCGGCCGCAGGGTCCGCGACCTGCTCGGCGACGAGGAGGCGGCCCGCGCGGTCGTCCTCGGCTACGCGGAGACCGCGACGGGCCTCGGCCACTCCGTCGCCGACGGCGTCGCCCTCGCCCCCTACCTCCACTCCACCCGCCGCCCGGTCCCCGGCGTGGCCCCCGCGGGCGGCTTCGAGGAGGCCCACTCCCACGCCACGTCCCACCTCCTCCTCCCGGAGGACCCCGAGCTCCTGGCCGGCGACGGCCCCCTGGTGCTGGTCGACGACGAGTTCTCGACGGGCAATACCATCCTGAACACGATCAGGGACCTGCACGCGCGGTATCCGCGTGACCGGTACGTGGTGGTCGCCCTGGTGGACATGCGCTCGGAGGCGGACGCGGGGCGGTTGGACGCCTTCGCGCGCGAGATCGACGCGAGGGTGGACCTGGTGGCGGCGGCATCGGGGACCGTGAAGCTGCCGGAGGGGGTGTTGAAGAAAGGGCAGGACCTTGTAACGAGGTTCGAGGAAGCCCACTCAGGGGCGCGGGGAACTGCGCGACCAGCCCCCACACACCCGCACCCGGCACTCAACCGTGTGGACCTGTTGTGGCCCCGAGGCCTCCCCGACGGCGGCCGCCACGGCTTCACCCCGGCACACCGAATACGCCTGGAACGCGAACTCCCCGCGATGGCCGCCCGCCTGGCGGAAGCCCTCCCGCGAGACGCGCGCCGCGTGCACGTCCTCGGCTTCGAGGAGCTGATGTACGCCCCCCTGCGACTCGCCCGCGAACTCGAACAGGTCGCCCAGGGCGTAGCGGTCACCTACTCCACCACCACCCGCTCACCCGTCCTGGCCGTGGACGACCCGGGCTACGCGATCCGCACCCGTCTCACCTTCCCGGCCCACGACAACCCGGCCGACGGACCCGGCGACCGCTACGCGTACAACGTCGCCGGAGCCGACTTCGACGCGGTGATCGCGGTCGTCGACTCCGCCGCCGACACCCCCGAACTCCACGCACCGGACGGCCTCCTGGCCCAGTTGGCCGCCCACACCCGGCAGACGGTCCTCGCGGTGATCCCCAGCCACACCCCCGAAAGGCCCTCCATGCTCCCCGAGCCCCTCCGCGGCCCCGCCTTCTCCTCGTACGCCCCCGAGGAGGTCGGCTGGCTGCTCCAGGACCTCTCGGACGTCACGCTGGAGGCGCCGACCGAGGAGCGCGAGGAGGCCATCCAGAGCGGCGGCGCGCACTACGCCGAGTCGCTGCCGATGGAGTACCAGCCGAGCGACCAGTACCAGGAGCTGTTCCGGACGGCGCTCGCGGAGTCCTCCGCGAGGCTCGCCCAGGCCGTCGGCGCCGTCACGGAGATCGTGCTCCAGGAGCGCTCGCCCCGGCCCGTCCTCGTCTCCCTGGCCCGCGCCGGCACCCCCGTGGGCGTCCTGATGCGCCGCTGGGCCCAGTTCCGCCACGGCCTCGAACTGCCGCACTACGCCGTCTCGATCGTCCGCGGCCGCGGCATCGACGCCAACGCCCTGCGCTGGCTGGCCGAACACCACGACCCCGCCGACGTCGTCTTCGTCGACGGCTGGACCGGCAAGGGCGCGATCACCCGCGAACTGACGGAAGCGGTACGGAAGTTCGAGGCCGAGGGCGGCCCGGCGGGCTTCGACCCGGAGATCGCCGTACTGGCCGACCCGGGCTCGTGCGTGCGGACGTACGGTACCCGCGAGGACTTCCTCATTCCCTCCGCCTGCCTCAACTCCACCGTGTCCGGCCTCATTTCGCGTACGGTCCTGCGCGCGGACCTGGTCGGCCCGGACGACTTCCACGGCGCGAAGTTCTACCGCGAACTCGCGGGCGCGGACGTATCGGTGGACTTCCTGGACGCCGTCGCCGCCCGTTTCCCCGAGGTGGTGGACGCCGTTGACGCCACCGTGAAGGAACTGCTGGCCGGGGACCGCGAGCCCACCTGGGAGGGCTGGGCCGCCGTCGAACGCATCAGTGAGGAGTACGGCATCCACGACGTCAACCTCGTCAAGCCGGGTGTCGGCGAGACCACCCGGGTGCTGCTGCGCCGGGTGCCCTGGAAGATCCTGGCCAGGGCGGGCGCGGGCGCGGACCTGGCCCACGTACGCCTGTTGGCCGAACAGAGAGGTGTCCCGGTGGAAGAGGTCGCGGAACTCCCGTACACCTGCGTGGGGTTGATCCACCCCAAGTACACGCGGGGCGCGACGGGTGCCGACGGCAAGGCGGTGTCCCTCTGATGCCGGCCCAGGCTCCGGTGCTGGTCGCGAGCGACCTCGACCGCACGCTCATCTACTCCGCCGCCGCCCTCGCGCTGACCATGCCGGACGCGCGGGCGCCCCGGCTGCTCTGCGTCGAGGTGCACGAGAGCAGGCCGCTGTCGTACATGACGGAGACCGCGGCCGGACTGCTCTGCGAGCTCGGGGACGCGGCGGTCTTCGTGCCGACGACGACCCGCACCCGCAAGCAGTACCAGCGCATCAACCTGCCCGGCCCGCCGCCCGCCTACGCGATCTGCGCCAACGGCGGCCACCTGCTGGTCGACGGTGTCACCGACCTGGACTGGCACGCCCGGGTCATGGCCCGCCTCGCCGACGAGTGCGCCCCGCTGGTCGAGATCAGCGCGCACCTCCAGGCGACGGCCGATCCCCTGTGGCTGCGCAAGCACCGCATCGCCGAGGATCTCTTCGCCTACCTCGTCGTCGAGCGCGAACTGCTGCCCGAGGAGTGGGTGAAGGAGCTCGCGGTGTGGGCCGAGGCCCGCGGCTGGACCGTCTCCCTCCAGGGCCGCAAGATCTACGCCGTCCCGAAGCCGCTCACCAAGAGCGCGGCCGTGCGCGAGGTGGCCCGGCGTACCGGGTCCGCCCTGACGCTGGCCGCGGGCGACTCCCTGCTCGACGCCGACCTGCTCCTCGCGGCCGACCGGGGCTGGCGGCCGGGACACGGTGAGCTCGCGGACGAGAACTGGACCGCTCCGGCGATCAGCGCGCTGCCGGAGCGGGGCGTGCTGGCGGGGGAGCGGATCCTGCGGGAGCTGCTCAGGACGGCTCGGACGCCTCAGTAGACGAGGGCCGCCGCAGCAGTCGTACGGCGACGAACGCCACGACCGCGAGCGCGGCGGCCCCGAGGACGACCTTCGAGTACGCGGACACGACATCGGTGACCTGGGTCCAGTTGGCGCCCAGGGCGTGACCCGCGAGGACGAACGCCGTGTTCCACAGGGCGCTGCCGAGAGTGGTCAGCGCCAGGAACACCGGCAGCGGCATGCGTTCGACACCGGCCGGGACCGAGACGAGGCTGCGGAAGACCGGGATCATCCGGCCGAAGAAGACCGCCTTGGTGCCGTGCCGCAGGAACCAGGCCTCGGTCCGCTCGATGTCCGAGACCTTCACCAGAGGCAGCCGGGCCGCGAGCGCCACCGTGCGGTCCCGGCCGAGGAGCGCGCCGACGCCGTAGAGCGCGAGGGCGCCGATCACCGAGCCCGCCGTCGTCCACAGCAGCACAGCGACCAGGCTCATCCGGCCGGTGCTCGCCGCGAAACCCGCGAGCGGCAGGATCGCCTCGCTCGGGATCGGCGGGAAGAGGTTCTCCAGGGCGATGGCCACCCCGGCGCCGGGGGCGCCCAGGGTGTCCATGAGGCCGTTGACCCACGCGATGGCTGACATGGGCCCACGCTAGGCACGCGGACCTGAAGGCAGCCTGAAGCGGTTGTCCGGAGGGGCTTTCGTGCGGCGGTCAGCCGCAGCAGCCTCCGCCGCAGCAGCCGCCTCCACCGCCGCCGCCCGCCTGGGGCGCGGGGGCTGACGCGGACGCCGAGCCGCCCACCGCCACCGTCGACAGCAGCTTCACCGTGTCGTCGTGGCCGGCCGGGCAGTCGGCGGGGGCGGCGGACTCGGCCATGGGGCGGCTGAGTTCGAAGGTGTCTCCGCAGGTGCGGCAGCGGTATTCGTAGCGAGGCATGAGCACAGGTTAACCGGCACTCCGACAGGCATGTCCGAAATCTGATCATTGTCTGGTTAGCATGCGGGGGTTCTCTGCCGGCGATCAACCGCGGGAGGAGCCCCCTTGGCTTCGCGACACCACCCCGAACTGCGCGCCGCCGCACGGCACTTGGGCCGGCGGCGGTTTCTCACGGTCACCGCGGCGGCCGCCGCCCTCGCCTTCGGCACCCACCTGCCCGCCCGGGGTGCGGCAGGCTCCCGCGAACTCGACGCGGCGCGCATCGACAGTGATCCCTTCACGCTCGGCGTCGCCTCCGGGGACCCGCTGCCCGACTCCGTACTGCTGTGGACCCGGCTCGCCCCCGCCCCGTTCGAGCCCGACGGCGGTCTGCCGCAGCAGTACGTCGTCGTCCAGTGGGAGCTGGCCTCCGACGAGAGCTTCGCCACGCCCGTCCGCAGCGGCACCGCCGTCGCCTACCCGGAGTACCACCACACCCTGCACGTCGACGTCGACGGCCTGGAGCCCGACCGCGTCTACTACTACCGGTTCAAGACCGGCACCTGGATCAGCGGGACGGGCCGTACCCGCACGGCACCGCTCACCACCGCCGCCGCCGCGTCGCTCACCTACGCCGCCGTCTCCTGCCAGGCCTACTTCGACGGGTACTACACGGCGCACCGCCATCTCTCCCAGGACGACGTCGACGTGGTCCTCCACCTCGGCGACTACCTGTACGAGTACGCCGTGAACTCCGCGGGCGGCCACCGCGCCTACACCGACCGGAAGCTGCCCGGCCTCTTCAACCGCGAGACCACGACCCTGGAGGACTACCGGCTGCGCTACGCGCTCTACAAGAGCGACCCGGACCTCATGGCGGTCCACGCCACGCACCCCTTCGTCGTCACCTGGGACGACCACGAGACCGAGAACAACTACGCGGGCGCCGTCAGCGAGAACGACGATCCGCCGGAGGAGTTCCTGCTGCGCCGGGCCGCCGCCTACCGGGCCTACTGGGAGAACCAGCCGCTGCGCGCCGCACAGCTGCCCAGCGGCCCCGACGCCCGGCTCTACCGGCGGCTCCAGTGGGGCACACTCGCCCAGTTCGACGTCCTCGACACCCGCCAGTACCGCTCCGACCAGGTGTACGCGGACACCAAGCACACCGGCGGCCCCCTCCAGGACGACCCGGCGCGCACCATCACCGGGGCGGAGCAGGAGAGCTGGCTGATCGAGGGCTGGCGCGCCTCGCAGGCCCTGTGGAACGTGATGCCGCAACAGGTCTGCTTCTCCCAGCGCAAGCTCGACCTCACCGCGGAGCCCCAGATGTCCATGGACGCCTGGGACGGCTACCGGGCCTCGCGCCGCAGGATCCTCGACGGCGCGAAGTCGGCCGGGGTCGAGAACCTGGTGGTGATGACCGGGGACCTGCACGCCGCGTACGCCTTCGACATCAAGGACGACTTCGACGACCCGGCCTCCCCGACCCTGGGCACGGAGTTCACCGCCACGTCGGTCGCGAGCGGACGGGACGGTGCCGAGAAGCCCGCCACCTGGGACACGTACCTCAAGGCCAATCCGCATCTGAAGTTCTACAACGGGCGCCGCGGTTATGTGCGAGTCACCCTCGACCGGCAGCAGGCGCGGGCCGACTTCAGGACCGTGTCCGCCGTGACGACGCCGGGCGCGCCGATCGCGACCGCCGCGTCCTACGTGACGCAGGCCGGCAAGCCGGGTCTCACCCCCGCGTGACCGGCGGCCGGGCACCGGTATCCGGTCGGCCGGCCCGTCGGCATCCCGTGCTCGGCCGGGCGGCCCCTTGTTGTCGTCCGATGCGCGGAACGCGCGGGAGACGGACATCTTCTGAGCGCTTTTCGGCAAAACCTAGGGATTCGAGACCTCATGTACCCCCACCCGAGGAGACGCCTGATGGCCCACAGACACGTTTCAGCCGGTTGTGCCGCGTTGACGGTGCTCGGCGCACTCGTGCTCACGGGGCTGCCCGCGGCCGCCGCCGTCGAGCCCCCCGCGCCGGCCCCGGCCCCCTCCGCCGCCGAGACGCTCGGCGCGAACAGCCCCTCACCGGTGGTCCTGCGGGCCCTCCAGCGTGATCTGGGCCTGACCGCGGCGCAGGCCAGGACGCGCCTGGTGAACGAGGCCGAGGCGGGCACGCGCGCCGGCCGGCTCCAGAACGCGCTGGGCAAGCGCTTCGCGGGAGCGTGGGTGAGCGGCGCCACCTCCGCCGACCTGACCGTCGCGAGCACCGAGGTCGCGGACGGCCCGGCCATCGAGGCCGGCGGAGCACGGGCCGTGGTCGTCAAGACCCCGCTGGCGGACCTGAGGACGGCCAAGACGAAGCTGGACCGTGCGGTGACCGGCAAGGCCCTCGACACACCGGTCCGCTACATCGACGTACGGACCAACCGGGTGACGGTACAGGCGACGAGCCGCGCCGCCGCCGACAAGCTCGTCGAGGCCGCCGGTGTCGACAGCGCGCTCGTGGACGTCAAGGTGTCGGCCGACCAGCCGCGTGCCCTGTACGACATCCGGGGCGGCGACGCCTTCTACATCGACGACACGGCCCGCTGTTCCGTGGGATTCGGCGTCACCAAGGGCGACCAGCAGGGCTTCGCCACGGCCGGCCACTGCGGGAAGGCGGGGGCGAGGACCACCGGGTTCAACCAGGTCGCCCAGGGCACTTTCCAGGCGTCCGTCTTCCCCGGGCAGGACATGTCCTGGGTGGGCGTCAACAGTGACTGGACCGCGACGCCCGCCGTCAAGGGCGACGGCGAGGACGTGCAGACCGCCGGCTCGGTGCAGGCCCTCACGGGTGCCGCGGTGTGCCGGTCCGGTTCCACCACGGGCTGGCACTGCGGCACGATCGAGCAGCACGACACCAGCGTCGACTACGCCGAGGGCACCGTCGACGGCGTGACCCGTACGACGGTGTGCGCGGAGCCGGGTGACTCCGGCGGCTCGTACATCTCGGGAACCCAGGCCCAGGGCGTCACGTCCGGCGGCTCCGGCGACTGCACGAGCGGCGGCACCACCTTCTACCAGCCGATCAACCCGATCCTCAGCGCCTACGGCCTCACCCTGCGGACCAGCACCAGCGAGAGCGGCACCCCCGCCCCCGAGGACGGCCAGGAGGGTTCCTGGGCCGCGGGCCGGGTGTACGAGGTCGGGGCGCGCGTGACCCAGGACGGCGTGTCGTACGAGTGCCTCCAGCCCCATCAGGCGCAGGCCGCGTGGCAGCCCGCCCTCGCTCCGGGGCTGTGGCAGCGCGTGTGAGGACGCGGTGACAGCGCGGCGGGGGCAGGGTCTTGGACTCTGCCCCCGCGCCGTGCCGTCGTGCGGGCCCGGTCCCGCTACAACTCGGCCAGCAGGGCGTACGCCGTCGGCACGAAGGCGTCGCGGACGCGGAAGCGGCGGGTGCACACGGCGGCCAGCGCCGTACCGATGTCGGGCCGGAAGCCCAGGAAGGCCTGCTGACCGAGGGTCGCCCCGCCGTGGAAGTACATCGGTCCGCGCTCCGTCGGGTGCTGGAACCAGGCCACCGTGTGCACATGCCGGTGCCCGGCACCGCGCCGGAGCACAGGCCGGCGCACCGCGCGCAGCGCACCGGCCAGGGGCCGCCCCGACGGATCCAGGTGCGCTTCCAGGAACGTGAGCAGGTCGTACGGGGTGGCCCGGACGGCGCCGGCCGCCTGGAAGCCGCCGACGACCAGCGGGGGCACGGGCGTCGTGCCGTCCTTGCGGTGCCCGGTGGCGTCGGTGTCCGGGCCGCCGGGACCGAGGGTGGCGCCGCTCAGCCCGAGCGGCTCCAGCACATGACCGGTGAGCAGGTCGTCCCACGGGGTGGCGGTCGCCGCCGCCAGGGCGTGACCGAGGACGGCGACACCGAAGTTGGAGTAGTGCCAGCGGGTGCCGGGGCGGTGGCGCTGACGGTGGCGCAGGAAGGCGTCGACCACGCGCTCGGCGGGATAGCGGGCGTAGGGGTTGGTACGCCACGCCGGCAGCGCCCTGGCGAAGAAGTCGGCGGGCAGGGCGGGCAGACCGGCGGTGTGGGTGATCAGGTGGGCGAGGGTGACGGGGTGCTCGCCGGGCCGCCGGGCCGGGTCGAGCAGGGCGGCGGCCGGCTCGCCCGCGGACAGCAGGCCCGTGTCGGTCAGGTGGGCCAGCAGCAGTCCGGTGAACGTCTTGGAGGCCGACCCCATTTCGTAGCGCGCCTGCTCACGGGGGACGAGCGGGGGCGGCGCGGTGCCTCCGGCGCGCACGGTGCGGCGACCGTGCCGGGACAGGGCGAAGACGACGTCGGGCGCGTCCACGGCGGCGACCGCCTCGTCGAGCCGCCGCCGTGTCGCCTCGTCGTCGAGGGGCACGTCCTCCGACGTGACGTCGGCGAAGTCGAGCGGGTCGCCCGGCCAGGGAGCGGGACGCGCCGCTCGTGCGCCGGCCGTCATGACGGGGTGTGCGCCAGTCGCGTCAGGGCGCGGGACATGGCCAGCACGGAGGCGAAGGCGGCGACCAGCGTCGGGTGGTAGACGACGTCGAACACCTCGTCGGGTTCGCCCTGCGGCATGCTGCGCACGGCGGGCATCGCCCCGTCGGGCTGCTGGGCGGCGGCGAAGCCCTCCCACGCCCGCTCGTCGAAGGTGGGCCGGGGCAGACAGGCGTCCACGACGAGCAGTTCACCCAGCAGGTCCCAGCGTCGCAGGTCCAGCCAGTCGTCCAGCCAGACCGGCAGCCAGGTCGCGAGGTAGTCGGCGACCTCGGCCGGCAGACCGTCCGGGTTCTCGCCCCAGTCGGTGAGGTGGAAGACGGTGTGGGTGATGTCGTAGGCGATGTGCCCCTCCACCGTCCAGGGTTCGGGGGAGCGCCCCAGCCAGGTCGCGCCGACGAGGTCGGCTTCCGGCGGGCGGGGCGGCAGGCCGAAGCGGCGCTGGAAGGCGGACAAGCCGAGACGGCGGACCGGTGACATCTCCAGGGCGGCGAAGCTGTCCAGCCGCTGGTTGAGCCGGAAGGCCCGCTCGGCCTCGGGGCTGCTGTAGCCCAGCTCCTTGAACGGCAGGTACACCTCGAAGGGGATGGGCGAGATGGGCTCGGTGTGCTGGCCGCGCACCAGCATCCGACCGCCGTCCAGCGTGTGGCACCAGGCGTGGTCGATCAACTGCCGTGCCAGCGTGGTCTGCCGGGACCCGGCAACGCCCTCGCGGAACAACACCTTGCAGATGAGCGCCAGTTCACCGACCGGTTTGAAACGCTCCAGGAAGCCGACCTCCGGGTCGACGTCCAACTCCAGCCGGAAACCGTCGCGGTGGGTGTGCAGCCACTCCAGGGCGCCGACCCCGACCTGGTGGATGAGACGTGTGTGGTTCATCCCGGCACTCCTTGTCCGCCGTCCACCCCGTCCGCCGCCTCGTCGTCCCCGGCCGCCTCACGCAGCCGGTCGACGGTCAGCACGGCGGCGAAGGCCGTCATCAGCGTCGAGTGGTAACAGTCGAGGAAGGCGGGAGCGGTCGTACGGCTGCCTCGCCCGCCGACCTCGGGGACGGCACCGGAGTCGTCCTGGGCCGGGGCGAGCCTCGCCCACGCCTCCTGGAACAGGGCGCGTTCCGGCGGGCCGGGCAGACTGCTCGCCACGGCCAGCAGTTCGCAGCTCAGGTCCCACTGCTCGTCCTCCAGGCAGGTGTCGAGCCAGGGCGCGAGCCAGTGCCGCAGGTAGGCCGCGAGCGGCGGGGGCACGGCCTGCGGGGTCAGGCCCCAGTCGGTGAGATGGAAGATCACATGGGTCAGCGTGTAGCCGGCGGCCAGCTCGAACGTCCACGGCTCCGGCAGGCCGGCGAGCCAGGTGCGGTCCAGGGCCCGCCGCATGTCCCCGTGCTGCGCGATGCCGCTGCGGCGCTCGGAGTTGAGGACGCTCATGCGCCGGTTCGGTTCCTGCTCCGTCACGTGCCAGCCGCGGGTACGGGCCACCGTCGCGGTGGCGTGCTCGTAGTCGGCGTGGCGCAGGCCCGCCGACGCGAACGCCGCGTACACCTCCAACGGATACGTCGCGAAGGGTTCCAGGCGCTGCAACTCCGTGAAGAGGGCGCCACGTCCGGTCTGCTGCCACGCGAACGCCAGCAGGTCGGAGGCCATCACATGGAGCGGGTCGGCCGGATCGGTGTGCCGTCGTACACAGACGCACACCTGGGCCAGCTCACCGAGGGGCTTCCAGGTGGTGTTCACGTTGCCGTGCTCGGCGAGCGCGTCGTCGCCGAGCGCGAAACCGTCGCGGTGGGCGCACACCCAGGACAGCGCGGACTCGCCCAGGTGCCGGATCTCGCGCGCCGCCGGTACCTCGGGCGCCGTCACACCAGCACTCCGGTCCGCATCCGTTGGGCGGCCTCGACCTGCAACGCGACCCGGGCGTCCGTGCCGCCCATCTGGGCCACGAACTCCAGCCCGGTGTCCAGGCCCAGTGTCCGCGGCACGTCGTCGAGGAGGACCAGCCAGCGTCCCGCCCCGGCCGCCTGGAGCCAGTCGCGGCGGCGGACCGCCCGGACGAATCCCCGGGCGACGTCGACCGGGCGGTGGCGTGCCACCCGGGCCACCGCGCAGTCCTCGCCGGGCAGCGCCAGCGGGGCGAGCACAGCGAGTTGGTGGGTCAGGAACTGCCACGGCGCGTCGTCGAGCCAGTCCGTGCCGGGCTCGGCGTCGTCCCACGCGCCGTCGAGGGAGGCGTCCAGCCGCAGGAGCGCCCGCCTCATGGCCCAGTGGCTCCACACCGAGGTGGGAGGGGCTTCGGCGGAGGGCGGGTAGGCGTGCACGGCCTTGCCGAACACCGTGAGATCGGCGGGTTCGGGGGGCGGACAGCGCAGCAGGACGCTCGGCAGGACGGCATCGGCGCCCACCACCCGTACGGCGGCGAGGGACGGGTCGGCGGTCGTCGCGGGTCCGTGCCCCTCGGCGACCGTGCCTGCGAGCCGGAAGCGGTCTCCGCTCCGAAGAGCGGAGACCAGTTCCGACGTGAGGCCCTGCACCGCGCCCGCGAGGCGGGTCGAAGTGCCTGACTGCTCCATTCGGATTCTCCCGTCAGCCCTTCTTCGGCCGTGGCGTCGGAGGCGACAGCAGGAGGTTGCTCGACGAGGACGTCAGAGCAAGCGCCGCGCACTGGCGGCTGTCGCGGTAGTAGCCGTCGGCCTCGACGGGGTCGAGAGCCGCTTCGACGTCGGTGCCGGGGACCTCGGTCAGGTCCTCGAGCTGGAACTCGGTGGAAGACATACCACCATCTCCTTTGCGAGAGATATGCGGGTCTTCATCCATGTCACCGCATTGGGGCGATCTATGCAAAAAAGGGTGATTTGTCTAGTTCGTGCGAGATTCAATCTCCCGCTCGTGAGCGCGTGGCGAGCACCCGTCAGTGCGCGCCGCCGCGCTCCTCGCGGATCTGCGAGACCACCCGGGCCACCGACTGCCGTACCGCTTCCGTCTCGGTGAGGAAGTGCCAGTAGTCGGGGTGGCGGCCCTCCAGGCCGGCGATCGCCCGGTCCAGGCGGGCCACCGAGTCGTCCAAGGGGCGTGCGTGCCGCGGATCGGGGGTGGTGCGGCCGGTCATGGCGAGGCGCTGGGCGTCGCGGATGGCGAAGCGGGTGCGGTCGATCTCCTGCTGGGGGTCCTTCTGCACGGCGTTCAGCCGACGCAGCCGGTCACCGGCGGCGGAGACGGACTCGTCGGTGGCGTTGAGCAGCGCGCGGACCGTGGAGAGCAGGGCGGTCGCGTCCGGCCAGCGCTGTTCGTCGCGGGCGGCCCGGGCCTCACGGAGCTTCCGCTCGGCCTGCCGGACGTTCTCCGCGGCCTGGTCCGGGACGTGCTGGAGGTCCTGCCAGCAAGCGGCGGTGAACCGGCGGCGCAGTTCGCTGAGGACCGGGTCGACCTGGCCCGCGCGCGTGGTGAGGGCCTCGGCGCGGGTGCGCAGCGAGACCAGCCGGTGGTCGATCTCGGCGGCCCGCTCCGGCAACCGCTCGGCCTCCACCCGGATCGACTCGGCCTCCCGGGCGACCCGCTCGGCCCGCTCCAGCGTCTGCGGTACGCCGTGCTGCCCGGCGCCCTGGTTGAGCTTGGTCAGCTCGGACCCGAGGGCGGCGAGCCGGGCGGCGAGGTCGTCCGCCCTCAGCCCCGACTCCCGTACGGCGTCCAGGGCGTTGGAGGCGGCCAGCAGCCCCTGCCGGGCCCGCTCCACGGCCGGGGCGAGGCGGGCGAGCTGGGTCTCCGCCTTGCCCAGCAGCGGGCCGAGGCTCTCGCCGAAACGGTCCAGCTCCTTCTTGACGTCGCCGAGCTCGTCCTTGGCCCGGGTGAGCTCGGTGCGCGCCTGGGCGGCGACCGCGGCCTCCAGGTCGTCCCGGTCGAGGTCATGGGCGTCGACGGCCTCGATGTAGCGCTGACTGGCCGTGTCGATCCGCCCGCTGATCGCCTGGAAGTCGGCGACCGCCCGCCGGGCCGCGGGAGAGTCGTCGACGGCCGTGATCGTCTCTATCGAGATCCGCAGATCCCGCTGGGCGGTGTCCAGTTCGTAGAACGCGGCCGCGGCGGCGTCCTTCGCGGCCTGCGCCTCGGCCCGCTGGCTCTCCGCGCGCCCGCCGAACCAGCGCCGGGTGCCGCCGCCGGCGAACGCGGCCGGCAGCGCCAGCGCGGCCAGCAGCGGCAGGCCGACGAGAGCGAGGGTGTCCCTGAGTGCCTGACGGTGTGCGCGCGGCACCGACGCCGACGAGTACGGCCGCGATGGTGTCGCCGTCACATCCCTCTCCCGTGCTGTGGTCCGTCCTGGCGGTGCCCGGTGTCATTCTCCCACCGGTAATGGACGAACACACGGGCCGGTCAGTTCGCGGTTCGCACCGTGACCTTCCCGTCTCCGCTCTGGGCGGACACGAAGTGGTCGCTGGAGTCGGACCGGGGCACGGACACGTCGACCCCTCCGTCGCCGGTCTTGGTGTCCACGCGGTAGGCGGCCCTCGGCAGCTCGACGGTCACCGAGCCGTCGCCGCTGCGGGTCTCCACCCGGTCCGGTACGGCGCCGAGTTCGAGGTGGAGCGAGCCGTCGCCGGTGCGGGCGGTGACCCGGCGGGAGGTGACCTGTGCGCGCACCGACCCGTCGCCGGTGCGCAGCTCCAGCGGCCCGCTGGAGTCGGTGACCCGCACGGACCCGTCCCCGGTGCTGATGCTCAGCGGGCGGGTGAACCCGGTGGCGCGCACGCTGCCGTCACCGTCCTCGACCTTCACGGCGATGTCCCGCGGCACCTCGATGCGGTGCTTCGCCGCGCAGTCGGCCACCACACCGCTGCACTTCATCCGCAGCACCAGCCGGTCGTCCTTCATCGACCAGGTCACCTCGGGGTCCTTGCCGATGGCGACGGTCCCCTGGAACCAGCGGGTGACCTCGACCGTGCCCGACTTGTTCCCGTCGGCGGCGACGATCTCCAGCGCCGAGTCGTCGGAGTCGACGGTCAGGGTGCGCCCCTGGAGGGCGAAGGACCTGTGGTCGGGGGTCTTGTCGTCCCCGGCGGAGGCACCGCAGGCGGTGGCCCCCGCGACGACGAGCGCGACGACCCCGGCCGCGGCGGCGGCACGTGCGGGAACTGAACGGACCATGACGATCTCCCCCTGATCCACCCTGGGCGGGCGGTCGCGGGCACTCCGCGACTCTGCTTCGACCCTAGGGAGCGGGGGTCCGGCGGGGGATCCGGGCCGCTCCCGGATCGGGGGTGGGGTTTTCCCCCGTATCCACCCTGACTTCCTCGGGCCCCTGGGTAAGGGTTTGCAGGACAGGGTCCCGGGCAAGGTAGGCTGTCGACTCGTCTCTCGGGTGCGTAGCTCAGGGGTAGAGCGCCTGCCTTACAAGCAGGATGTCGGCGGTTCGAAACCGTCCGCGCCCACATCGAGAAGGACCCCGGCCGAACTCGGCCGGGGTCCTTCGTCGTTCAGCTCGCCTCCTGCTTGCGGGACGCGTGCTTCAGCCCGGTCCGGGCGTCCACGCGGGCCGGTGCCTCCACTTCCGTCCAGAAGCGGTGGGTGGTGACGAACACCGCGAGTTCGTGCTCGCGCCGCCGGAGCTTCTCCACCTCGGCCTGTTCATCGGGCGTCCAGCCGGGAGAGGCGGGGCGCTCCACCTTCCGCCAGCCGTTGTCGTCGCTGAAGCCGTCCAGCGGTGCGACCGACCAGGGGAGCCGCTTGAGCAGGGCCGACAGCTCGGCCCGGACCTGATGCAGCTCCTCCTGACCGGCGAGGAGGTCACTCGGAAAGTCATAGGTCTCAGCCACGACGCAATGCTACGCCTGTTCGATTTTGGGTGGCGAGTGGCTTCGGGAGGTTCATGCGAACGGGCGGCACTCAGGCGAACGGGCGGCGGTCAGCCGGTCGCGAGGCCGGTTCAGCCCGCGCTTGCCGGAAGCGTCCGTCCCAGGCGGGCGAGCGGGGACAGGACCATCAGGGCCGGCGACACAAGCATGGCCGCCGCCGTCACCAGCAGGCTGGCGCGCAGCCCCCACTCCTGCGCGAGGTACCCGCCGAGGAGGGAGCCGAGCGGGGTCAGGCCCATGCCGACGAACGTGATCGTGGCGGCCGCGCGGCCCTGCATCCCGTCCGGGGTCACCGCCTGCCGGACGGCCATGACCGTGACGTTCACCAACTGCCCGCCCGCCCCGAACACGAAGCCCACGGCGAGGAGCGCGGCGACCGTCACCGCGGACGAGCCGTGCAGCGCGGGCACCCACAGGAACGCGCCGTCGCCCAGCGCCGCCGCCGACACCAGCACCACGCCGTGACCGAACCGGCCCGGCAGTCGGGCGGCGAGCAGCGAGCCCAGGAGCGCGCCCGGCCCCGCCGCCGCGAGCGACAGCCCGACGACGGTGCCGGACAGATGCAGTTCACGCGGCAGGAAGAGCAGATAGACGGCCATCAGCGCGGCGAAGGAGAACTGGAAGGCCGCCGAGGCGAGGCACACCGTCCGCAACGAGGTGTCGCGTACGACGAAACGGAGGCCCTCCGCGATCCGCCGCCCTATGTGAGAGGGACGTCCCGAGCGCTCCGGGAGCGACTCGCGGCGACGGATCCTGCGGATCGACAGGAACGACAGCGCGAAGAAGAGCGCGCCCGCCGCCGCGGCGATCGGCGCCGACAGCCAGGACACCAGCGCACCGCCGAGGGCGGGACCACCGATCTGAGCCGCGGACCGGCTGCCCTCCAGGGCGCTGTTGCCCCGCACCAACTGATCGCGTCCCACCAGCCGCACGAGGGACGACTGGTAGGCGACGTCGAAGAACACGGACAGGACGCCGACGGCGAAGACGACCACGAACAGCGCGGGCAGGCCGAGCCCGCCGAGGAGCCCGGCCAGGGCGGCCGCGCCCAGGGCCAGGGTCCGGCCGGCGTCCGCCAGCACCATCACCGTGCGGGTCCGCCATCCGTCCACCCACGCGCCGACGAAGAGCGACAGCAACAGGATCGGCGCCTGGCCGACCGCTCGCAGGACGCCCAACTGGCCGGCACCCGCGTGGAGGGTCAGGACGGCGAAGAGCGGCAGCACCAACAGGCTTGTGTGCTCGCCGAGTTGGGAGGCCGTCTGGCCCACCCAGAGGCTACGGAAGTCGCGGTCCCGCCACAGGCTCGGCGGGGCGGGGCGACCGGAATCGGACACGGCGGAGGAAGGAGTCGGCACGGAGATCCTCGGATCGAAGGCTGCGGTGCCACACCGTCGGGGGCGGCACGCGATGACAGGCCGGACCCTCGGTCACGGCCTACGACGTCAACGCGCGCTCGGAAGACCGGGCATGTCCTCGCTCCTCTTCGGTCACTCGCCGAACCCGAACATTAGCCGGGCGAGGCGGGGTAATGGGAGGTCGATCCGCCCCTGGTGAGAAGGAGCCGAGGATGACCGACGACGCCTACCTGTTCCTGCTCGACGACGCGTCCGCGCGACTCGGTGTGGCCCCCGCCGCCGTCGGCGAGCTCGCCTGCATGGAGACCCCCGCGGTCCGCGCGTGGCTGGACGCCCAGGGAACCACGCCGACCTCACCGCATCTGCGGCTGCTGCCCCCTGAGGAGACCGCCGCCGTGCCCGAGGGCGCCGAACGGCTGCCCGTGCCGCTGAGCGACGAGGAACTGACCCGGGTCCGCCACCACCTGGCACCCGAGTCGCTCGCCGGGGTCGAGGAGGAGCTGCTCGCCTACCGCGACTGCGCGGACGGCCGGGACGGGCTGATCGGACGCGCGCTGGCCGCCGGTGTGCCACCGCACCGCATCGTCGAACTGACCGGCGTGGACCCCGCGACGGTCACCGCAGCCGCACAGAGCTGACCGGGGGATCGTCGCCCCTGGTTTCCCGCACGTGGGTCGAGAGGGCGCCGCGCCCGGTCTCGCACGCCGGGTCGGGAGCTGTCGTGTCGGTCGTGGCGGGTCTCGCGCGCTGGGGCGGGGCGTGTCGGGTGTCGCGTGCTGGGTCGGGGACTGTCGTGTCGGTCTCGCACGGGCGGACGTGAGACCGTCGCCTCCGGTCTCGCTCACCCGGCCGGGAGGCCGTCGCGTCTGGCCTCGCACACCCGACCGGAACCCGTCGCCCCGGTCTCACACCCCGGGCCAGGAGACTGCCACCCAGGCTCACTCACCCGGCCGGGAGACCGCCGTCCCCTGATGCGCACGCCGTGCCCGACGCCGGAAGGGCGTCCCGGTCGGCGCGCCGGGGGTGCGGGCGGGAGGCTGCCACGCCCTGCCGGCTCACCCGACGGGACGGCGTCGCCGCTGGTTTTGCAGCCGGGCCGGGAATCGTCGAGCCCGGCTCACTCATCCGGTCGGGAGACCACACCCCCGGATTCACACGCCCGACCGGGAAACTGCCGCGCACGGCTGACTCACTCGGCCCGGACCCCGTCACCCCCGGTCTCACACCCCCGGCCCCGGATCCGGGTGTACGGCTGACTCGATGCCCGCGCGGGCCGCTTCCAGTTGGGCGGCGAACGCGATGCCGAGGAAGAGCGCGACGGCGGTGAGGTTCGCCCACAGGAGCAGGGCGATGAAGGCCGTGAGCGGCCCGTACACGGCGCCGAAGGCACCGCTCTCCTCGACGTACAGCGCGAGCAGCCAGGTGGCCGACACCCACAGCAGCAGGTGTACCGCCGAGCCGAACGCCAGCCAGGTGTAACCGGGCTGCACCCGGCGCGGTGACCAGCGGAAGATCACGGCGGAGGCCACCCAGGCCAGCGCGAGCCCGACCGGCAGGTCCAGCACGCCCCACCAGCGCGGCCCGCCGCCCTCCAGGCCCGTGGACTCGGCCACCGCGTCGCCCACGGCCTCCCCGGCGACCAGCGTGACGAAGCCCAGCACCAGGGGGAGGCCGGCGGCGAGCGCGAGCACGATCCCGCGCGCGTACTTGCGCGGGAAGGGACGGTCGCGTTCGATGCCGTAGATCCGGTTCGCGCCGCGCTCGATCTGGCCCATGGCCGAGGCGAGGTTCAGCAGGGCGAAGCCCAGACCGAGCCACAGGGCGAGCGTGCTCCAGACACTGCCGTGCGCGGTGCGGCGCGTTCCGTCGAAGGCGTCCTTCACGATGTCGGCGCTCGCCCCCGGCACGATCCGGCCGAGCGTGAGCTCGATGATCCGGCCCACCCCTTCCGTGTGCACCGACGTGGCCAGGCCGACCAGCGCCACGGTGCACGGGACGAGACCGAGCACCACCTGGAAGGCGAGGGCCCGGGCGTTGGTGAAGCCGTCGGCGTACCGGAACCGCGCGAAGGAGTCGGTCAGCAGCCGCAGGCCGCCGTAGTGGCGCAGCGCGGTGAACGCCTCGTCTCCGGAGAGCTCGTCCCCGATCATGTCCCGGGTCTGCGGGACGCGGACGGCGGTACCCATGGCGTGGACGCTCCTAGGTCGTACGGCTGGTCCCTGTGCGGTTGCCCCGAGAACCGGGTTGTCAGCGCCGTCCGCCGAACTCCCACTCGTGGACCTCCACCGCCGCGTACCGGTCCGCGGTCAGCACGGCCCGCGCCCGGTCCGGGTCCGGGGCGCGGACCAGGGCCGCCGTGCCCAGCCAGGCGGTGGCGTCGTCCGACAGGAGGGGGCCGTAGGCGATCAGGTCGTCCTTCCCCGGCGGTACGGCGAGGTCGACGGCCTCTCCCGTGCCGAGACCGAGCACCAGGTACCGGTCGCCGCCGCTCCGGCCGCCGGGGAAGTCCCACATGGTGCGGCCCAGCAGGTTGCGCCAGCGGCGCAGCAGCACGTCCCGGTAGGCGCCCGCCTGGTAGTTGGGCTCGTCGAACGCGAACGCGCGCGCCGCGGCGGGATCGGGCAGGTCGACGATGTGCACGCTCCCGGTGGGGGTCTCGCCGTCGGGGGCGAACGTCGGCCCGCGGGCGATGAGTTCGGCCTCGTAGCCGTCCATGTACGACCAGTGCGCTTCCGTCAGCTCCTCGCGCAGGGGCAGGGATCCGGGCCGGTCACGGTGGTAGCAGAAGAACTCCATGGCGAGGAGCCTTGCCCACCGACGCCTCCATCTCAACGGCATTCTCCCGGTGGCGTGAACGTCAGCTCCGCGAGCATCGGGGCCAGACGGGCGGCGAGCCCCGGCCGGAAGCGCTCGAGCTCGGCCGTGACGACGCCGACCGTGGCACTCAGGGCGCGAAGGAGTTCCGCGGCGTCGAGCGAACGGACGAGAGTCGCCTCCAGCGCGGTCGAGAGGTCGGCGGGGAGCAGATGGGCGCCCTTCGCGTACGCGGCGGGGTGACCGAGTCGCAGACAGGCCAGGGCGATGACGTGGTCGCGCAGGGCACTGATCCAGTGCTCGGCCTGCCACCGGCGGGCGCGCTCGACGCACACGCGCGCGTGGAGGGCGTGATGCCACAGGAGACCGATCAGGGTGTCGGCGTCCGGCGGAGCGAAGGGTTCGAGGGGACGGGGCGTGCCGAAGACCGTCCGCCATTGCGGGCCGCGCGGGCCGAACTCGCCCTCCGGCGTGAAGGTCAGGTCGATCTCCAGCCAGCCCGGCAGAAGGAACACGCGGACGACGGCGGCCCCGACGGGCAGGTCCCAGTGGTGCCGGGCGCCGAGATCGTCGTAGAGCCAGCCGGTCCACCGTTCCAGGGTCGGTGCGAGGGCGCCGCGGACGGCCAGGACCAGGTCGGTGTCCGACCAGCGGTCCTGGTCGTCCACGGCGTACGAGCCCGTGAAGGCGGCGCCCACCACGCTGTCGTCGGCCTCGGCCCGCGCGAGCAGCCGCTCCCGCAGGCGGTCCCGTTCCCCGACCGTGAACATCGGCCCCGCTTTCGTCCAAGTGTCGTCGCTTCTTTGTCCATGGACCCGTCCGCGGCCGGGACGCGAGGGTCGGTCCATGAGCGCGGATCTCGAGGATTGTCGTGCATAGCCCGGCGATCGAGCGGCGGCGGACGCCAGGCGGGCTGCTCGCGCTGGCCGTCGGCGGGTTCGGCATCGGGCTGACCGAGTTCCTGATCGCGGGGCTGCTGCCGCAGGTGGCGTCGAGTTTCGCGGTGTCCGAGGCGGCGGCGGGCCGGCTGATCTCCGGATACGCCGTGAGCGTCGCGATCGGTGCGATCGTCCTGACGGCGGCGACCGCGCGGCTGCCCCGCAAACACGTCCTGGTCGGCCTGCTGGTCCTGTTCGTCCTCGGCAACCTGCTGTCCGCGATCGCCCCCAGCTACCCGGTGATGCTGCTCGGGCGGATCGTCGCGGCGCTGTGCCACGGCTCCTTCTTCGGCATCGGCTCCCTGGTCGCGCGCGGCCTGGTCGCCCCGGAACGCACGTCCCGCGCGGTGGCCGTCATGTTCGCCGGGCTGACGGTCGCGAACGTGCTCGGCGTGCCGTTCGGCGCGCTGGTGGGGGAGCGCTGGGGCTGGCGGGCCGCGTTCTGGGCGGTCACCGCGGTCGGACTGCTCGCGCTCGCGGGAATCATCGCGTGCGTGCCGAGCCGCGCCGGAGGGGCCCCGGGGACGGGACCGGCGCCGCCCACGGCCCTGCGCGCCCAGGTCGGCGCGTTCCGGTCCGGGCAGGTCTGGCTGACCCTGGCGGCCACCGCGCTCGGCTACGGCGGGATGTTCGGCGCGTTCAGCTATATCGCGTACACGTTCACCGAGGTCGGCGGGTTCTCCTCGGCGGACGTCGCCTGGCTGCTCATGGTGTACGGCGTCGGCCTGGTCGTCGGCAATCTGCTCGGCGGGCGGGCCGCCGACCACGACCGCGACCGTGCGCTGGTGCTCGCCCTCTCGGGACTCACCGTCACCCTGGCCGTGTTCGGGCTGCTCGCCGGCAGCGCGACGGCGTCGGTGGTGCTGGTGTTCCTGATGGGGGTGTTCGGGTTCGCCGGCGTCCCCGGCCTGATCACCCGCGTCACCGACTACGCGCGCGGAGCGGCCCTGGCGGCCGGCGCCAACGTGTCCGCGTCCAACATCGGCAACGCGCTGGGCGCCTGGGCCGGCGGCCTCGCGATCACGGCGGGCCTGGGCTACAGGGCTCCGCTGTACGTCGGCGCGGTCATGGTGCTCACCGCGGTCGCCGTCATGGCGGTGGCCGCGCGTCGGGCGAGGCCGTCGGGGCGACAGGACCGCGCCACGGTGGTTCGGTGACGGCTGTGTGTGGGGGGGGAGTGGCCCGGGGCGGGGTGTCCAACCGCCAGCCCTGTCACGGCTGTTGCTGCGCGTGGGGTGAGGCCGTGGGGTGAGGTCGTGGGGTGGCGAGGCTGTGCGGTGGCGGGGCGATGACGGTGTGGGGGCGGGGCCGGTCTGGCGGGGGCGGGGGCACCGGCGGGGCACGGTGATCACCGTCGTCGCCGCCGTCACTGGCGTGCCCGTCATTGCCGGGCCCGTCACGGTCGTCGCCGCCGCGCCTCGGGCGGGTCCTGCGGGGGTGGCAGGTGGGCCGGGCCGTGCCTCGGTGGCCCCGGCGATGACTTCTGGGGGCGCGGCAGGTCTTCACCGAGAACAGGAGCGCCCACCCCGGGAAAGGGAACAGCCATGGAGAAGTCCCAGAACGCGCCCACCGTGTCGGCGGTGGACATGGAGCCGCAGATCGCCGCCGGCAAGGTGCTCTGGCACTTCACCATGTCGTTGGACGGGTTCGTGGCGGGCCCCGGACACACGATGGACTGGATGACGGGGTTCTCGTTCCGGCCGGGCCTCGTCGAGGAGTACGCCGCGACGACCGGGGCCGTGCTGGGCGGCCGGGACGGCTGGGACGCCTTTCCCGACGCCGGCACCATCTACGGCGGCGCGTGGCAGGGGCCGCTGTTCGTCCTCACGCACCACCCCGAGGACGCGCGACCCGCCGCCGGCGTGACCTTCCTGAACTGCGACGTCGCCGACGCCGTCCGGATCGCCCTGGAAGCCGCCGGCGGCAAGAACGTGGAGGTCTTCTCGCCCTCCATCGGCCGACAGCTCCTGGAACGCGGGCTCATCGACGAGATCGACCTCCACATCGCGCCCGTCCTGCTGGGCGACGGGATCCGGCTGTTCGACCGACCCGGCGGCGCACCCGTCCGTCTCGAACGCCATGGCGACGGCGACGGCACGGCCGCGGTGAACGTGCGCTACCGCCCGCTCACGACCGATCCCAGCCAGTCGGTCAGGTGACGGCCGACCTCCTCGGGACGCTCCTGCTGGATCCAGTGGCCGCAGCCGTCGAGGAGGTGGGCGGCGTGCAGACCGGGCAGGGTGGTGGGGAAGGCGTCGATGGCGTCGGACAGCCAGGTGGTGGAGGCGTCCAGGGTGCCGCCCAGGAAGAGGGACGGCTGGCGGATCGGCGCTCCCGCGTAGGCGGCGAGGTCCTTCCAGTCCCGGTCCATCGCGCGGTACCGGTTCAGGGCGCCGGTCAGTCCTGTCCGCTCGAACTCCCCGGCGTAGACGTCGAGATCGTCCTCGGTGAGCCAGGCCGGGAGGCGGTCGGCGGGGAAGCGGTCGCGCAGTCGCCCGCCCGGTGCGACGAAGTGGGGATCGGCGGGCACGAGGCCGGCGTCGGGCGTGGGCATGGTGTCGGCGGAGAGCGCGGCGTAGAAACCGGCCAGCCAGCCGCGCACGTCCGGCTCGATCTCCCGCTCGGCCCGGCCCGGCTCCTGGAAGTAGGAGACGTAGAACTCCTCCTCCCCGCCGATCCCCGCGAAGACCTCGCTGGGGCGGGGGCCGCCGGGCGGGGTGTACGGCACGCTCAGCAGGGCGACCGCGGGGAAGACGTCCGGCCTGAGCAGCGCCGAGTGCGCGGCGATCGTCGCACCCCAGTCGTGCCCGACGACCACCGCGGAACGCTCGCCGAGCGCCTCGACCACGGCCGCGTTGTCCTCCACCAGCTCGGTCATCCGGTACGCCGCCACCGCCTCCGGCTTCGAGGAGCGGCCGTATCCGCGCACGTCCACGGCGACCGCGCGGTATCCGGCCGCGGCCAGCACCGGCAGCTGGTGGCGCCACGAGTACCAGGACTCCGGGAAGCCGTGCAGCAGCAGGACGAGGGGCCCGGTGCCCTGTTCCACGAGGTGGATCCGGCCGGCGGGACCGGGGACCAGGCGGTGCGTGAGGTGCGGCATGTGTCCTCCGTACGTACGGGTCACGGGGTGCGGGTCACGGGTTGCTTGTTACGGATGGCGGTCCCGGATTGCGGGTTACGTCGATCCTGCGGGGTGGCGGCCGGGTGAGGCGAGATCTTTTGCCGGGTCGGCAAATCCACAGGTCGGGGGCGTTGTCAGACCCGGCGCCTAGGGTGGCTGACATGGATACGGAGCAGGTGCGGCCGGTGCGGCTGGTGCCTTGGGCGGAGGGCGACTTCTGGCTGTTGGAGCGGACCAACAGCCCGGAGATGACCCACCATGTGGGCGGGCCGGAGACCGAGGAGAAGCTCGTCGCACGGCATCGGCGGTACGTCGAGCTGTCGTCGGGGCGGATGTACCGCGTCACGCTCGCGGACGGCGGCGAGACCGTCGGCTCGGTGGGGTTCTGGGAGCGTGAGTGGCGGGACTCCCTGATATGGGAGACCGGGTGGGGGATCCTGCCGGAGTTCCAGGGACGGGGACTGGCCGCGCAGGCGGCCCGTGCCGTCGTGGAGGAGGCACGGGCCGCCGGCGTCCACCGGTATCTGCACGCGTTCCCGAGCGTGGAGCACGCCGCGTCGAACGGCGTCTGCCGCCGGGCCGGCTTCACGCTGCTCGGGGAGGCCGAGTTCGAGTACCCGAAGGGGCACTGGCTCACGTCGAACGACTGGCGGTACGACCTGACGGGAGAGGACGGCCGCTGAGAACGCGTGCCGGGCTGGGCGGCGGCGGTCCGGGCGGACCGTCAGTCGTCGGCGTCCGCCAACTCCCCTACCACCCGGGTCGCGCAGGGCACCTTCACCCCGTGCCGGTCGGCCGCGCGCAGCAACGCCCCGCCGATCGCGTCCAGTTCGAGGGGCCGGCCCGCCTCCGCGTCGCGCTGCATCGAGGACTTCATGCCGGGCGGGAAGGCGTCGTAGCGGGCGAGGGCCTGGGCGGCATCGGCCGGGCCGCCGCAGGCCGCGCTGACCGCGGCGGTCTCCTCGACCAGGGCGGTCAGCTCGGCGCGGTGGCGGGTGCGCACCTCGCCGAGGGGGAGGGCGTACAGCGTGGTGAGGAGGGCGAAGGGAGCGAGGAAGGACATCTTGGCCCACAGGGCGGCCGTCTCGTCGTCCAGGACACGGGTCGTGGGGCCGGCCGCGGTCAGGACGGAGGCCAGTGCGTCGAGCCGCTCTCGGGGGACGCCGTCGCCGGTCAGGTCGAGCTCGGCGAAGGGGCTGCCGTGCTCGATGACGCCCGGTGCGACCCTCGTCGACTCGACGCGGATCACCGCGGGGGCGACCCGGTCCGGGCGGTAGCGGGCGCGCAGGGTCGCCGGGTGCTCGACGCCGTTCAGGAGGGGGACGACCAGGCCGTCGCCCAGGGTGGCAGGCGGGACGCGGTCGAGGGCCGAGTGCAGGGAGGTGTGCTTGACGGCGATCACGCAGGCGTCGACCGGTTCGCGCAGTTCGGTGTCGGCCTCGACGGGGGTCGTGAAGTCGCCGAAGGTGCCGCTGCGGACCTCGACACCGGCTGTGCGCAGGGTGGTTGCCGTGTCGTCGCCGGCCAGGCAGATCACCCGGTGTCCGGCGCGGGCCAGGAGGGCGGCGAGGAGGCCGCCGGTGCCGCCGGGACCCAGGATTGCCACGGTGAGTTTCCGGTGCGCGGAGTCGTGCGCCATGTCGAGTTGTTCCTCTCGTCGGTCGGCCCCGGGGTCGGTGGCCGCCTCGGCGAGGATCATGGCATTCGGAACGGGCGGACGGAAGCACCGATCCGCTCGGGGAGGGAGACTGTCGGTATGTGCCGCAGTATCAAGACGCTTCGTCCGCCTGTGTTGCCCGAGGAGGCGACGGAGGAGGAGATCCGGGCCGCCGCGCTCCAGTACGTGCGCAAGGTGTCGGGCTTCCGGGCCCCCGCCGCCCACAACCGGGAGGTCTTCGAACGGGCCGTGGAGGTGATCGCGGAGGCGACGGCGGAGTTGCTCGCGGGCCTGGAAGTCCGCGGAGCCGCACGCCGCGAGGCGAGCTGACCGCATACCCCGCGCGGGGCCGTCCGGGGCGGACCCCGCTCACCGTCCTGCTCCCGGCCGACGTGCGCTCTGCTGTCGCGTGCGGGTGCGTGCGTGCCCCGCGGCTTGACCTGCCTGGTCGCGGGGCCGTGCCGTCGCGCCGCTCCACTGTGTCCGAGGTGAGGTACGCCCTGCGGTGGCGGGCTGGAACGTGCCCCGGCCGCAGCTGGACTTGCGTGGAGGCGGCGGGGCCGTGCCGTTGCAGGTTCCACAGGCTCCTGGTCGACGTGCGCTCTGCTGTCGCGTGCGGGTGCGTGCGTGCCCCGTGGCTTGACCTGCCTGGTCGCGGGGCCGTGCCGTCGCGCCGCTCCACTGTCTCCGAGGTGAGGTACGCCCTGCGGTGGCGGGCAGGAACGTGCCCCGGCCGCAGCTGGACCTGCCTGGCGGCGCGGCTCCGTGCCGTTGCAGGCTTCACCGGCTCCCGGCCGACGTACGCTCTGGCGTCGCGGCTTGACTTGCCTGGGGCTGAGGAGCCGTATCGGCGTACGGCTCCGCCGCCGAGGCCCCGCTACCGTCGGGCGGGTGCCGCCGAAGGCTTGACCTGGGGCGCAGCCGTATCGACCCACGGCCGGCTCCGCCGACCCACAGCCCACGGACGCCCTGCCGTGGCCGACGCCGTCAGCGTGCTGCCCCGGCCTGTTCGGGGCGTGGCCGCATCACGTAGGCCGCCGCCGCCCCCGCTCCGAACAGCGCCGCCACCGACACCCCCGTCGCCAGCCAGGTCGCCCCTAGCCAGTGCGCGCCGAAGTAGCCGAGGGCCACGCTGTAGGCCGCCCAGGAGAGGCCCGCGAGGGCGGACCAGGGGAGGAAGTCACGGGCCCGGCGGTGGGCGGTGCCGGCCAGGAGGGAGACCACCGAGCGGCCGGCGGGAGCGAATCGGGCGAGGACCACCAGGGCCCCACCGCCCGCGGCGAGCGCGTCGCCGAGACGTTCCTGCGCGGTGGTGAGCCGACGTGAGCGGGCGATCGCGCGGTCGAGGCGCTCACCGCCGCGGAAGGCGAGGCGGTACGCCGCCAGGTCGCCCAGCACGGAGGCGGTCGTCGCGCAGAGGATCAGGGCCATCACATCGGGCACCCGCCCGGTCGCCGCGCTGCCCGCGGCCGCGGCCGTCGCGGCCGTGATGACCAGCACCCCGCTGGGCAGCAACGGCACGAACACGTCAAGGAGCACCGACAGCGCGACCATGGCGTAGATCCATGGACTGCCGGTCAGTGACCCCAGGCTCTCCAACACCGCGACTCCCCGTGATTCCCCCGTAGACAGCCATACAGCGTACGCGTGGGCAGTGACAGGAGATTCACGGGGGGCTCATGAGATGGGCGCGGCATGTTCACCCGGCTGCCTCGTGCGGTGCCCTCCCCCAAGACGCGGGGGAGGGCACCGCACGGGCTCGCCTCAGACGGCCACCGGCTCCGCCGCCGGCTTTCGTTCGTCCGCCGAGCGCTTCGCGAACAGCCGGTCCAGGCCGAACGCGCCGGACCCGGTGAAGACCAGCAGCAGGAAGGCCCAGCTGAACATGGCCGCGGCCTCGCCGCCGTTCTCCATGGGCCACAGGGCCATCGGCTGGTGGACCTTGAAGTACGCGTACGCCATGGATCCCGAGGCGAGTAACGCGGCCGCGCGCGTGCCCAGGCCGAGCAGGACGAGGCTGCCGCACACGAGTTGGATCACGGCCGCGTACCAGCCCGGCCAGGTGCCCGCTTCGAGGGTGCCGCCGTCGGTGCCCGCGGCACCGCCGAGGACGCCGAAGAGGGAGGCGGCGCCGTGGCAGAGGAAGAGCAGGCCGACGACGATGCGATACAGGCCGAGGACGTATGGCTGGGCGCTGTTCAGGCGTCCGGTCATGGTGGGGGACTCCTTCGGTCGGGTCGGTCCCACAGGGGGTCGCCCAGGGGGATGGGACCGGGTCGGGCCCTCCACGCTAGGTGCGCCTGATCAATGCTTGCAAGTTCAACATTTAGCCATTGGTTTACCTCTTCCACCTCTTCCGTTTCACCCGCAGCCGCACGTGGAGCGACTCTCGACCTTCGTGCCATCGCCCGAAAGTGTGTCCGAATCTCCACCTGCTCCGGGCACGGCTTGGTGTCGCAACTACCTTGCAAGCAGCTCCGCTTGACGGTGTGTCAAATATCGCGCCGGGCAAGCGGGGACGACTTGCGGCCGGTGCCCCCGGTGAGGTCGGACTCCGAGACCGTCACCAGGTGCGTCCGGCCCTCACCCGAATCCCGGGCGTGGTCCAGTCGCAGTCGCGCCGAACGGCCGTTCATCGTCAGGGTCATGAGCTGGTTGCCGAACCAGGGGCCGCCGGTGTGCCGCCAGGACACCGGCGGCCGCGCACAGCCTCCGTGCCGGGCGAGCGCCCGCCCGAGCGCCCGCGCCGTCGCGCTCCAGCCGAAGCGGAATCCGAACCGGATGTAGCCGGGCACGGAGTTGTGGACGGGCGAGCAGGTGAGCTGGAGGACGCGGGCGTCCGGGCCGCCGGTGCGCCACTTCGGCTCGGCCACGTACGCGTGGTGCACGTCCCCCGACAGCACCAGCACCGTCGCCGGCGCCTCGGGACCCGTACCCACCTCGGCGATCAGATCCGCCAGCGCCGCGAAGGAAGCGGGGAACGCCGCCCAGTGCTCCAGGTCCGCCTTGCGCCGCAGGTTCTCCCCGAACCGGGCCCAGCGCGCCCCGCGCTCCCCCCGGCACAGCGCTGCGTCCCACGCCTCGGCGTCGTGCACCAGGTGCGGCAGCAGCCAGGGCAGCGAGGTGCCGATCAGGAGGTGGTCGTAGGAGGAGCGGTCCTCCAGCACCTGCTCACGCAGCCACTCCGCCTCGCCGGGGTCCAGCATCGAACGGTTGTCCTCGTCGAGGACGCGGGCCGCGCGGGAGTCGACCATGACCAGCCGCACCCGGCCGAAGTCGCGCCGGTAGCTCCAGCGCACGGAGGCCGCGTCGGCCTCGGCCCGGCAGGCGAAGGCGCGCAACTCGTCGGTGCCGTCGGGGGATCGGCGGACGGCGGCGTAGAGGGGGTCCGCGGCCAGTTCGGACGGGGGGAGGTTGCCCAGGTGCTGGTAGACCCAGTACGACATCAGCCCGCTCAGCAGTCGTTCCCGCCACCAGGTGAGGGTGCGCATGTCCTCGACCCAGGAGGCGGAGGTGTTCCAGTCGTCGATGACGTCGTGGTCGTCGAAGATCATGCAACTGGGCACGGTGGACAGCAGCCAGCGCACCTCGGGGTCGAGCCAGGACTCGTAGTAGAGGTGGGTGTACTCCTCGTAGTCCGCCACCTGGGCGCCCGGCGGGTCGCTCAGATCGCGGCGGGCGGCCAGCCAGCTCTGCGTGGCCGGGGAGGTCTCGTCGGCGTAGACCTGGTCGCCCAGGAGCAGGAGGACGTCCGGCCGCTCGCCCTCCGGCTCGGCGGCGACACGGGCCGCGAGGGTGTCCAGGGCGTCGGGTCCCACGGGGTCCTTCTCGCCCTCCGGGGGCGCGGCCCAGCGGCAGGAGCCGAAGGCGACCCGGACGGGCGCCTCCTCGGTGGGCGTGTGGATCACCGACGGCGGGAACGGCGAGTCCGGCAGCGGCCACACGCGTGTGCCGTCCAGGAACACCTCGTACGACCGCTCCGTGCCGGGGGAGAGGCCGTCGACCGGGACGAGGGCGTAGTAGTGCCCCGCGATCTGGAAGGTGGGGGCCTCGCCGCCGGTGCCGTCCGAGCAGCGCACCTCGGCGGTGCACGGACGGCTCGTCTCGACCCACACGGTCGCGGACGAGCCGTCGACGTACCTGAGCAGTGGTCCGACCCGCAGATCCGTCACGTGATCCTCCTCCGTCGCCCCGTACGGTACGGAACGACGGAGGCCCGCGGGGAGATTCCGGTCATGGAATCGTCAGCAGTTGGCGAGGTAGTTCGTGAGCGCGCTCTTCTCGGCGGAGTCGACGGAGAGGCCGTAGTAGTACTTCACCTGGACCCAGGCGCGCACGTAGGTGCAGCGGTACGAGGTGAGCGACGGCATCCAGGTGGCCGGGTCCTGGTCGCCCTTGGACTGGTTCACGTTGTCGGTCACCGCGAGGAGCTGCGGGCGGGTGACGTCGTTGGCGAAGGACTGGCGCCGGGCCGTGGTCCAGGCGCTCGCGCCGGAGTCCCAGGCCTCGGCGAGCGGGACCAGGTGGTCGATGTCGACGTCGGAGGCGGCGGTCCAGGTGGCGCCGTCGTACGGGGAGTACCAGCTGCCGCTGGTGGCGGCGCAGGCGGAGTCGGTGACGACGTTCGAGCCGTCCCGCTTGAGGATGTACTCGCGCGTGTTGCAGGTGCCGCTGATGGTGATCCAGGTCGGGAACAGGTCCCGGCTGTAGCCGGTGCGGTTCTCGGTCGCCACGGTGAGCGAGGCGAGGTAGGTGCGGGCGGTGGCCGCGCTGACCGGGGTGGGGAGGGCGGCGGAGGCGGTCGGGCCGTTGAGGACCGCGACGGAGGCTATGAGCGCGGTGAGCGCGCCGAGTATGCTGAGCCGTCGACGCGCGTAGAACTTCGGCATGCGAACTCCCTTGGGGGGCGGGGGCGTTGGAGAGCGAGCGATCGAATGCTCGCGGCTCCGTGTTGCGGGGAGATGTGCGTTCGGTGAGAAGTTAGTGACGTGGACATGACACGACAAGGTTTACGGCGAAACGATCACGTAGACTTGACCGCAGTTGAAGGGGAGTAGCTCTTCGCCGGACCGTCGACATACTGCTCAGCTCGTCTGAGCCGGCGCCCGGAGGCAGGTTCTTCAGGGACCGGCCAGCGAGACCTTCGGCCAGTAGTGCACTGACTGTGTGCTGCCGTGCCGAGGCGTCGTTTCGCAGGAACACTCTCGGTGGGGCAGCCCCCGACCGATTGAGGACCCTTGATCAGCTTCACCGTGACGGCCGTCGTCTTCGGCGTCGTCTTCCTCGCCGAACTGCCCGACAAGACCGCGCTCGCCGGGCTCGTCCTGGGCACCCGCTACCGCGCCTCCTACGTCTTCGCCGGCGTCGCCGCGGCCTTCGCGCTCCATGTCGCGCTCGCCGTCGCGGCAGGCAGTGTGCTCACCCTGCTGCCGCAGCAGATCGTGCAGGCGCTGACGGGCGTGCTCTTCCTCGGCGGCGCGGCCGTCCTGCTGCTGAAGAAGGACGACGGCGACGAGGAGATCCGCAAGCCCGAGGACCAGTCCTTCTGGAAGGTCGCCGGGGCCGGGTTCATGCTCATCCTGGTCGCCGAGTTCGGTGACCTGACCCAGATCATGACGGCCAACCTCGCGGCCCGCTACGACGACCCGCTCTCCGTCGGTCTCGGCGCGGTGCTCGCGCTGTGGGCGGTGGCCGGCCTCGGCATCGTCGGCGGAAAGGCCCTGATGAAGCGGGTCCCGCTGAAGCTGATCACCAAGGTCGCGGCGCTGCTGATGCTGGCGCTCGGGCTGTGGAGCCTGTGGGAGGCCGTGGCCGGCTGAGCTGAACGGCGGGTGAACTGTTCCGGGCGGTCCGCGGGGGGTGGTGGCGGGAACCGGCCCGATTTTGTACCGTGGAGAAACAAAGTGGCCTCCGCCCGTTTTCCCTGACCGGCGGGCGGGGCCGCCTTGTTCCTCCGGGGGGTGCGGGGGAGACACCTCCGAAGCCCCACGTCCCGCGTCTTGGAGCTGCCGATGACGGCCACCGCCGCCCCCACCGTGCTCACCGCCCGCGCCCTCCTGCTCGACATGGACGGCACCCTCGTCAACTCCGACGCCGTGGTGGAACGCATCTGGCGCCGCTGGGCCGACCGGCACGGGCTGGACGGCGACGAGGTCATGAAGGTGGTCCACGGCCGCCAGGGGCACGCGTCGATGGCGGTCCTGCTGCCCGACCGTCCCATGGAGCAGAACCTCGCGGACAACGCGCGCATGCTCGCCGAGGAGACCGCGGACATGGACGGGGTGGTCGCGATACCGGGGGCGCCGGAGTTCCTGGCGTCCCTGCGGGGGCTGCCGCACGCGCTGGTGACCTCGGCCGACGTCCCGCTGTCCACGGCCCGGATGGCGGCCGCGGGACTGGAGCTGCCCGGTGTCCGCGTGACCGCCGAGTCCGTGGGGGCGAGCAAGCCGGATCCCGAGGGGTTCCTCAAGGGGGCCGCCGAGCTGGGTGTGGCGCCCGCCGAGTGCGTGGTCTTCGAGGACTCGGGGGCGGGGATCGCGGCCGGGAAGGCGGCGGGCATGCGGGTGGTGGGGGTCGGCCCGAGGGCCGGCCTGCACGGGCCGGACGTGGTGGTGCGGGACCTCACGCAGGTGCGGGTGGAGGCCCTGGAGGACGGCACGATCAGGCTGCACGTGGGCTAGCGGCCCTTCGGGGTGCGTGGGGTCGGGGCGCATCCCACGTCACCGCCCTATCGGGAGCGTCCGGCTGCGCCCCGCCGCAGCGGGCCCGGTGGAGCGGTCCGGCGGAGCGGACGCGGTCACCGTCCGGCTGGGTGTGTGCGGTCCCGGCCTCGCGCACATCCGGCCTGGCCGAGGGCGGGGCGCTGGTGGCGTGGAGCGTTTCCTACGGCTCTCTGGTCTCCGACTCCAGTCGCTCTCGGGTCAGCTGGTCGTACACCCCGCGTTCCGTGCCCTGGAGCCCCCGCTGCCACTGGTACATGGCGACCGCGTCCTCGACCCCCTCGTTGTAGTGGCCGGAGGGCTTGCGGCCGTACAGGCCGACCTGGGTGAGCCGCAGTTCGAGCTCGACAACCTCCGGGCCGTCGGACCCCCGCCGCAGCACGGGCGGAGCCGCCTCCTGCGCCGAGTCGGCCCCGGCCGCCGGCTTCGTAGCGGCGGAGGCCGTCGGGGTCGCCGGGGTCGCCGGGGGCGCGGTCGAGAGGGAAGGGCCGGGGGAGGCGCTGGACCTCGACGGGGACGGGGAGACCGAAGGGCTCGCGCTCGCGGTCGCGGACGGGGGCGCCGACGACGGCCGTACCGACGGTGTGGCCGTGGCCGGGGACGCCGACGGCACGGTCTTCGTCACGTCCGGGACGGCCGGCCGTACGTCCTGCGGTCCCGCCTCGTCCCGCGACGGCGGCTCATAGGCGAACAGCCCACTGGCTAAACCGGCCGCCGCGACCACGGCCACCACCGCCCCGGTCGAGGCGAGGAGGACGGTACGGCGACGGGTGCGGCGCGGGCGCGGGTCCGGGCCGCGGGCGGAGCGGTCCTGCTCCGGCTCGAACAGGCTCAGATCGGTGGGACTCGGGGCGCTCGACCGCGGCGCCGGCGCGCGCAGCGGCATCGTGGCGTCCGGTGCGGGCACCCGCGGCACCGGCGCGGTCTCGTCGTCCAGCTCCACGTACGGCCGTATGCGCAGCGGATCGAAGTCCTCCGCCGCGGCCGCCTCCGCCGTGCGCGCGTCCCGCAGCGCGTCCGACGCGCGCCGGGTGCACCCGCACAACGGGGTGTTGTCCGTCTTTCTCGGTGCCCCGCACTCCGGGCACAGATGGCCGTTCGACTCCGCCATGTGTTCGTCCCTCCCCTCACAAACTCCAGAGATTATGCAGAACCCCTCCACAGCCGCCCTTCGGAAGCCCCCGGAATATCGGCTTCCAACAGGACTCAACAGGCCGTAAACGGTCACACCGACCACGATGGAGAAGTAACGAGAGCCTCGGGAGGTCTTCATGGCCGCGGACGCGCACGGTATGACGGAGGATGTGCGAGACACGCGAGAACACCATGTGTCCGGCAACGTCCTTGTCTCGATCGGGGCCCTGCTGCTCGGCATGCTGCTCGCCGCGCTGGACCAGACGATCGTGTCCACGGCGCTGCCCACCATCGTCAGCGACCTCGGTGGCATGGACCATCTGTCCTGGGTCGTCACCGCGTATCTGCTGGCCTCCACGGCGGCGACACCGCTGTGGGGCAAGCTCGGTGACCAGTACGGGCGCAAGCGGCTGTTCCAGACCGCGATCGTGATCTTCCTGATCGGCTCGGCGTTGTGCGGCATGTCCCAGGACATGACCCAGCTCATCGCCTTCCGCGCCCTTCAGGGGCTGGGTGGCGGCGGGTTGATGGTGCTCTCGATGGCGATCGTCGGCGATCTCGTCCCACCACGTGAACGCGGGCGCTACCAGGGGCTGTTCGGGGCGGTGTTCGGGGCGACGAGTGTGCTCGGGCCGCTGCTGGGCGGGCTGTTCACCGAGCACCTGAGCTGGCGGTGGGTGTTCTATGTCAATCTTCCGGTCGGCGTGGTCGCGCTCGCCGTGATCGCCGTGGTGCTGCGGATCCCGCGCAAGTCGACGAAGCATGTCATCGACTACCTGGGGACCTTCCTCATCGCGGCCGTCGCCACGTGTCTGGTCCTGGTGGCCTCGCTGGGCGGCAACACCTGGGGGTGGGGATCGCCTCAGATCGTCGGCCTCGCGGTGCTGGGCGTGGTGCTGGCGTTCGCCTTCGTCGCGGTCGAACGGCGGGCCGCCGAGCCCGTGTTGCCGTTGAAGCTCTTCCGGGTGCGGACCTTCACCCTGTCCGCCGTCATCAGCTTCATCGTCGGGTTCGCGATGTTCGGCGCCATGACCTATCTGCCCACCTTCCTCCAGGTGGTGCAGGGCGTCTCGCCGACCATGTCCGGGGTGCACATGCTGCCCATGGTGTTCGGCCTGCTGCTGTCCTCCACCGTGTCCGGGCAGATCGTCAGCCGTACAGGGCGCTGGAAGGTGTTCCCGGTGGCCGGGACCGCGGTCACCACGCTCGGGCTGCTGCTCCTGCACCGGCTCGACGAGAGCAGTTCCACCTGGGTGATGAGCCTCTACTTCTGCGTGTTCGGGCTGGGGCTCGGGCTGGTCATGCAGGTGCTGGTGCTGATCGTGCAGAACGCCGTCTCCTACGAGGATCTCGGCGTCGCCACGTCCGGCGCGACCTTCTTCCGGTCCATCGGGGCGTCCTTCGGCGTCGCCATCTTCGGCACGGTCTTCGCGAACCGGCTCGGCGACAAACTGGCCGAAGCCCTGCGCGGGGCCCAACTGCCGCCCGGGGTCTCGGTGTCCGGGATCGAGGCCGACTCCCGGGGCCTCGCGGAACTGCCGGGCTCGCTCAGGTCCGAGGCGCTGCACGCGTACGCCTCCTCGATCACCGACGTCTTCCTCTACGCCGCGCCCGTCGCGTTCCTCGGGTTCGTGCTCGCGTGGTTCCTCAAGGAGGACCGGCTGCGCGGGTCGGTCACCGCGCCCGACGTCACCGAGACGCTGGCCAGCAACCCCGTGGAACGGTCGTCGTACGACGAGGTGTGCCGGGCGCTGTCGGTGCTCGGGACCCGGGAGGGGCGGCGGGAGATCTACCGCGAGATCACCGCGCGGGCCGGGTACGACCTGCTGCCCGCGTCGAGCTGGCTGGTGCTGCGGATGCGGAAGTACGGGTGGGTGGAGCCGGCCCTGCTCGCCGAGCGCACGTCGGTGCCCCTGGGCGCGATCATCGCGGCGGCACGGCAGGTGGAAGAGCGGGGACTGGCGTCCCGGCGGGGCCTCGACCTGCTGCTCACCGAACCGGGGCGAGAGGTCGCGACGCGGCTCGCGGCGGCACGGGAGGCGTCGCTGGGGGAGCTGCTGGGGGACTGGTGGGGCCCCGACCGTCCCACCGACCTCGCCCAGCTGGTGAAGGACCTGAACGACGAGCTGTGCGGGTCCGACCGCGAACAGCCGCACGAAGGGTCCACGACCCGACTGTGACGGTGCCGGCGGGAGGAAGGGTGCAGGTCGTGGCCTGATTGCCGCGTACACATATGTAGAGACGGTTTGAACAAAACGTTCAGGGCAACCCGGCAGACATGTCAACAGGCCTGATCATCGCTCTGATCGTGATCGTGGCGGCCGTCCTCGTAGTGGCGGCCGTCCTGACCCTGCGTGGCCGGGGCGCGCAGCACGGCCGGGGCCTGAAGCGACGCTTCGGGCCCGAATACGACCGTACCGTGGCCCGGCACGACGGGGACGAGAAGGCCGCCGAGCGCGAACTCGCCGAGCGCGTCGAGCGGCACGGATCCCTGCGCGAGCAGCCACTCGAACCGGCGGAGCGCCAGCGGTACGAGGACCGCTGGACGGCCGCCCAGGAACGCTTCGTCGACTCCCCCAGGGAAGCCGTCGCCGAGGCCGACCGGCTGCTCGCCGAGCTCGCCGAGGCCCGGGGCTTCCCGGGCGGCGGCCAGTACGACGAACAGTTCGACGCGCTGTCCGTGCACCACGCGCACCACGTGCACGGCTACCGGCGGGTGCACACGGTGGCGAGTGCCCGCTCGAACGCCCGGCAGGACGGCGACGGCCGGACGGACACGGAGGACATGCGCGCCGCCATGGTCGAGGCGCGGGCCCTCTTCGAGGACCTCGTCGGCCCGCCGCGCAGCCGCGAGGAGTCCCGTACACCCACCCACGCGCGCGCGGGTCAGCCCCGCGACGGTCGACACGACAGCCGGGGACACCTGCCGTGGGCATTCAACAGGCGTCACGCGAAGGGGAGTTGAGTGACATGACGGATGCCGTGAACAGGCCCGGTGCCGACGGCGCCCGGGGTGAGGGAAGGACGACCGGCAGGGGCACGGACAACGACCCCGCGGGTTCGCACAGTCCGCTGGTGACTCCCACCGAGTCCGAGGCGCCGGACCTGGACCCGACGGGGCGTCCCGCGGGCACGCCCGGCGGTGAGCGGCGCGGTGGCGGGGTCGGTGACGAGGGCGGCTTCGGCGGTGACACCGTGGTCGACCGTGGCAAGGCGTCCGGCCCGGGCCGCGAGACCGAGCGGGGGCGGGACGCCGGTTCCGACACCGTCGGCGGTGTCGGAACGGGTGTGGGGGGCGGAGCCTCCGGTCGCGAAGGCCGCCTGGGCCGCCAGGATCACGACGGCCACGGCGGTCACGAGGCCCGGCTGCTGCCGCACGAGGAGTGCGACAAGCTCAGCACGCGGCTCCAGCACGCCGTCGCCGGGTTCGTGGACGAACCCCGGTCCGCCGTCGAGGAGGCCGACCACGTCCTGGAGGAGGTCGCCGCCCGCTTCGCCGACGCGGTGAAGGAGCGCCGGCGCACCCTGCGCAACTCCTGGCAGACCGGCGACAGCGGCCGGGACAAGGCCGTGAGCGCCGGTGACACCGAGCAACTCCGGCTGGCGCTGCGGGACTACCGCGAGCTGACGGAGCGGCTGCTGCACAGCTGACGAGTCGTCCGTACGTACGACCGGCCTGTCGCCCGAAGTCGGGTGGCAGGCCGGTCTTCGGATGCCTTGTGCCGGACACCGCCGTGCCGGGCGATTTATCATGCGGCGGCGGTGAGCCGACGTGGTTGCCGCGCAAGGATCCTTCAGGAGGAGCGCACGTGCTCGAACTCACCATGGCCGTCGTCACCGCGGCGGAGGAGGGTGCCACGGCCGGGATGCAGATGGCCGAGGCGCCCAGTGACCCGGGCACCGTGCTGCGTGTGGGCCGGGACAAGTCCGTGTGCCGGCTCGCGACCCCCGACGACTGGCTGTTCGTCTCCCGGGTGCACCTGGAGTTCCTGTGCGGGCCCGAGGGCGTCTGGCAGGTGACCTGGCTCCAGGGCTCGCAAGCCGATCCCTCGTCCGAGGTGCAACTGGTGGCCGGGGCCTACGCGCAGCCGCTCGTCTACGGCGGCTCCGTGACGCTGCCCCGGGGCGGCAACGGCGAGATCGTCATCCGCGACCGCACCGCCCCGCGCAGCGTCAACGTCGGCTTCTACCACGAGGTGTGAGTGCGCCGGGTCACGGCAGCACGCGCGCCAGCGCGAAGCCGTCGTAGCCCTTGCTGCCCACCGTCTGGATCGCCGTGGCGCTCAACCTCGGATGCCGGCCGATCAGTTCGAGTGCGGTCCGGGTGCCCTGGACGTCGGGGGCGGGGTTGTCGGGGTCGGCCACCCGGCCGCCCCGCACGACGTTGTCGACCACGATCAGGCTGCCCGCGCTGGTGAGCTTGAGCGCCCACTCCACGTAGTGCGGGTTGTTGGCCTTGTCGGCGTCGATGAAGACCAGGTCGAAGGGGGGCGGGTTCTCGTCGGCCAGCCGGGGGAGGGACTCCAGGGCGGGGCCGACGCGTACCTCGACGACCTTGTCGAGACCCGCGCGGGCGATGTTGCGGTTCGCGACCTCGGCGTACTTCGGGTTGTGCTCCAGCGATACCAGGCGGCCGTCGGCGGGCAGGGCGCGGGCCAGCCAGATGGTGCTGTAGCCGCCGAGCGTGCCGAGCTCCAGGACCGTGCGGGCGCCCTGGATCTGGGCGAGGAGCTGAAGGAACTTGCCCTGTGGTGCGGTGATCGCGATCTGTGGCAGATCGGCGGCCTCGCTGTCACGCAAGGCCGCCTGGAGCACTTCGTCCTCGGGCGCGAGGTGGGCGGTGAAGTAGTCGTCGACGTCGTCCCAGAGCTGCGACTCGCTCATGCACCTGTGCCTTTCATATGTCTAGTTAGAGCAGCTAACTAGTTGCGCTAATGAATATAGTCGCGCTCCCACCTCGTGTCAGGGGATTTACTTCTGCGGGGGCGAGCCCGGCAGCGGCCGGCCCGCCGACTCCGTCATGAACCACACCGCCACACCGCCGATCACGGCGGCGGCCATCATGTAGTAGGCGGGCATCATCATGTTCCCGGTCGCGCCGATCAGCGCGGTCACCACCAGCGGGGTCGTGCCGCCGAAGAGGGACACCGAGACGTTGAAGCCGACCGACAGGGAGCTGTAGCGCACCCGGGTCGGGAAGAGGGCCGGAAGGGCGGACGGCATCGCCGCCGTGAAGCAGACCAGGAGCAGGCCCAGCGCGCCCATGCCGAGCGCGATCGCGAACAGGCTGCCCTGGCGGATCAGCAGCAGGGCCGGTACCGACAGGAACAGGAAGCCCGCGCAGCCCGCGGCGATCACCGGACGGCGGCCGACCCGGTCGCTCAGGGCGCCCGCGAAGGGTTGGACGACCATCATCAGCGCCATCACGGCGAGGACGACCAGCAGACCGTGCGTCTCGTCGTACTTGAGCTCGCTGGTCAGATAGCTCGGCATGTACGACAGCAGCATGTAGTCGGTGACGTTGAAGACCAGGACCAGGCCCACGCACAGCAGCAGCGCCCGCCACTGGCCGGTGATCATCTCGCGCAGCGGGATCTTCGGGCGGCTCGACTCGGCCTTCTCGGTCTCGGCCGCGAACGCCGGTGTCTCCTCCAGGCGCAGCCGCAGGTACAGGCCGATGACACCCATCGGGCCCGCGATCAGGAACGGGATGCGCCAGCCCCAGGACATCAGGTCCTCGGTGGACAGCAGGGCCGTCATCAGCGTGACCAGGCCCGCGCCGGCGATGTAACCGGCCAGCGTGCCGAACTCCAGCCAGCTGCCGAGGAAGCCGCGCTTCTTGTCGGGGGAGTACTCGGCGATGAAGGTGGACGCGCCCGCGTACTCGCCGCCGGTGGAGAAGCCCTGGACCAGGCGAGCGGCCAGGAGCAGCAGCGGGGCGCCGACGCCGATCGTGGCGTACGACGGGATCAGGCCGATGGCGAAGGTGCCGGCCGCCATCATGATCATGGTCACGGCGAGGACCTTCTGGCGGCCCACGCGGTCGCCCAGCGGGCCGAAGACCAGGCCACCGAGCGGGCGGACCAGGAAGGCCGCGGCGAAGGCGCCGAACGTGGACAGGAGCTGCGCGGTCGGGTTGCCGGAGGGGAAGAAGACCTTGCCGAGGGTGACGGCGATGTAGCTGTAGACACCGAAGTCGAACCACTCCATGGCGTTGCCCAGCGCGGCGGCCTTCACGGCACGCTTCACGAGGGCCGGGTCGACGGCGACGGCCTCGGCGGTGTCGGGGGTGTCGGGGGTGCGGACAGGGTGGGGGAGAGCGGGGGCACTCGGCAAAACTTCGCTCGCCTGCCTTTCGACGGGGACAAGGGCAAAAAACGACCATAGGCGGACTTGCCGGGCTCACGTCCCGTCCGCGTCCGGTCGCGCAGGGTACATAAACGTGCCATATGCAGGTACCCCGTGCCTGGTCAGGGACGCGCCTTCCCGGAGCGCGTGTGATCCATCTCGCGCCGAGCCGCGCCGCCGCCCGCACCGCGGACTATCGTCATTCGGACAAAACGAGACGGACGTCAGGTGAAGCCGGGGTCGCCTGCGTCCTTCCTCCAGGGCGCATGGCACGAACGGGACGAGAGGCCGACACGGCGTGGCGAATGCGGAGCACAGTGGGACCCCCGAAGCCCAGGCGCGGCTGCTCGCGGCCAGGCTCGCCCTGTGGCTGGTGGCGGCCGTCCTCGCCGTACGAGAGGTCGCCGTCGTCCTCCGTACCCCCAGAGGCGAGCGGCTGACGGACCTGGAGACCTGGGTCGGCCCGGACGGCGTCCTGCATGTGAAGGGTTCGCTGTACGACTCGACGCAGTTCACCGGTACCCCGTTCGGGGGACTCGTCCTGAAGCCGCTCACCCGCGCCGCCGAACAGGCCCTCGGCTGGGGCTGGACCTTCGGCACCCTGCTCCTGGTCGTCGCCCTCGGTCTCGTCGCCGCCCGCGCCCTGCCCCAGCCGGTCGGCCGCCGCACCGCCCTGCTCGCCGCGCCGGTCGCGATCAGCCTCCTCATGCTGTCGCTGCCCGTGCGCAACACGCTCCACCTCGGGCAGACCAGCATCATCCCGGTCCTGCTGGTCCTCGTCGCCTGCTTCGCCGTACGGGGTGAACGGGCCGGCGGACTGCTCATCGGGCTCGCCGCCGCACTCCAGCCCACGGTCCTGCTCTTCGCGGTCCTGCTCTGGTTCACCGGCCGCCGCCGGGGCGCTCTCACCACGGCCGCGACCTTCGCCGCCGGCACCGCGCTCGCCTGGGCCGCGCTGCCGCACGACTCGTACACCTACTGGGTGCACCACATCGCCGGCACCGGCCTCGGGGGCCCCGCCGACGACCTCTCCAACCAGTCCCTGCACGGACTGCTACTGCGCCTGGGCATGGCGGGGCCGCTGGAGATCTCGCTCTTCCTGGCGCTCGGCGCGGTCGTCGCCGCCCTGGGCCTGCGGCGGGCCGTGCGCTACGCCCGCGACGGTCAGCTCCTGCTCGCCGTCGCGATCACCGGCTGCGCGGCGATCGCCGTCTCGCCGACCGCCTGGCAGCACCAACTGCTGTGGGTGCTGCTCGCGGTCGTCGGGCGGGTCGGCAAGCGGGCCTCCGACCGGTATGTGTGGCCGGTCGCCGTCGTCGTGGTGATGACCCTGCCGGCGACGATGCTGCTGCCGCACATCTCGGCGCTGTACACCCTGCGCGACAACATGGTGCTGCTGGCCGCGCTCGCCGCCGCCACGGTGATCCCCTTCCTGTCCCGCACCTCGCCGCACTACCGCACGCCGATCCCCACGGAGTACGCCGCCCAGTCGCCCACCCGGTTCCGGCACGTGCCGCTGCTGCCGTTCCTGCGGCGGGCGCTGACGCGGCCGAACCTGCTCCTCGAACTGCTGCTGCTCCGGGTCACGTACGCCGCCTACCAGCAGGTCAGACTCGCGGCGACCGGCGGCAGCAACTCGGCGGGGCGGGCCACCGCCGAGAAGCACGGTCAGCAGATCCTCGATCTGGAACGCATGCTGCACATCGACATCGAGCACTGGGCCAACCACGCGGTCGTCGAGGTCGGCCGGCTGCGGGACTTCTTCGACTTCTACTACACGTCCTTCCACTTCGTGGTCCCGCTGAGCGTGCTGGCCGTTCTGTACTGGCGGCGGCCGGTGGACTACCGGTGGGCCCGCGCCTCGCTCGGGTTCACGACCCTGCTGGCCCTCGTCGGGTTCTGGCTCTATCCGCTCGCCCCGCCGCGTCTGATGCCGGCGCTGGGGGTCATCGACACCGTGCACGGGGTGCAGGACTTCTCGAAACCGGACTACGGCACCCTGACCGCGCTGACCAACCAGTACGCGGCGATGCCCTCGCTGCACTTCGGGTGGTCGTTGTGGTGCGGGGTCGTCATCGCGGTCATCGCGCCGAAGTGGTGGATGAAGGGGCTGGGGCTGCTGCACCCCTTCTTCACCGTCTCGGCGATCGTCGCCACCGGCAACCACTGGGTGCTCGACGCGGTGGGGGGTGCGGTCGTCGTCGCCGGTGGGTTCGGGTTGTCGTATCTGTTCCAGGGGCCGCGGGGCCGGACGGTCGCCGGGGTGGCGGAGGCCGACGAGGAGCGGGCGCCGGCGAGAAGGGACCCGGCACCGCGCCCCTGAAAGAGCTCAACCGAGCGTCACCTGAAGCTCCTTGACGCCGTTGATCCACGCCGAGCGCAGGCGGCGCGGGTCGCCGACCGCGCGGAGGTTCGGCATCGCGTCGGCGATGGCGTTGAAGATCAGGTCGATCTCCAGGACCGCGAGGGACTTGCCCAGGCAGTAGTGCGGGCCTCCGCCGCCGAAGCCGAGGTGGGGGTTGGGATCGCGGGTGATGTCGAAGACGTCCGGGTTCTCGAAGACCTCGGGGTCGTGGTTGGCGGCGGCGTAGAAGATGCCCACCCGGTCGCCCTTCCTGATCTGCTTGCCGCCGAGTTCCGTGTCCTGGGTGGCCGTGCGCTGGAAGGCGTTCACGGGCGTGGCCCAGCGGACGATCTCCTCCGCCGCCGTGGAGGGGCGCTCGGCCTTGTACAGCTCCCACTGATCGGGGTGGGTGAGGAAGGCGTGCATACCGTGCGTGATGGCGTTGCGGGTCGTCTCGTTGCCCGCGACCGCCAGCATCAGCACGAAGAAGCCGAACTCGTCGGAGTTCAGGTTGCCCTCGTCCTCCGCGGCCACCAAGGTCGTGACGATGTCCTTGGCCGGGCACTGCTTGCGGTCGGCCGCCATGTTCATCGCGTAGGCGATGACCTCCATGGCCGACTCCTGGCCCACCTGCTCGCTGATCGCGTACTCCGGGTCGTCGTACGCGATCATCTTGTTGGACCAGTCGAAGATCTTCGCGCGGTCGTCCTGCGGGATGCCGATGAGCTCGGCGATGGCCTGGAGGGGCAGTTCGCAGGCGACCTGGGTGACGAAGTCGAAGGACTCGCCGGGCAGGGCGCGCGCGGTCTCGACGATCGCGTGGGCGCGGTCGCGCAGGCGTTGCTCCAGGGCGCGGATGGCCCGGGGGGTGAACACCCGTTGGACGATCCCGCGGACCCTGGTGTGCTCGGGCGGGTCCATGTTGAGCAGGATCAGGCGCTGGGCGTCGATCGCGTCACGCTCGATGCGTTCGTTGAAGCGGATGATCGCCGTGTTGAGGTACGACGAGAAGATCTCCGGGTGGGTGGAGACGTACTTGACGTCCGCGTGCCGGGTGACCGCCCAGTACCCCTCGTCCTGGAAGCCGGCGAGATTGCCCGGCTGGGGGATCCAGCGCACCGGTTCGGCCCGGCGCAGTGCGGCGAACTCCGGCAGCGGTACGCGGCTTTGCAGCAGGTCGGGGTCGGTGAAGTCGAACCCGTCGGGAAGCGCTGGACACGACATCGGCAACTCACTCCAGCCGTTCGACAGCTATCTGACGGCCCATCAGGAACAGAGCTGCCGTGAAGGTAGTAACGGGTTCTACAAGAGGCAAGGGGTGCGGTGACCCCAATTGCCTGCAAGACCCTTGCGGTGGTGGATGAATCGTCAGCAGACTGCAATCAGCGCGCCAACTAGAACACGTACTAGTTCCAGCGTTTTCGGAGTTCCAGGGATCCGTTCGGAGGAGAGGACCCGCACCCATGGCCGCCGAACCCGTGATCGTCGAAGCCGTCCGCACTCCCATCGGCAGGCGCGGGGGCGCGCTCGCCAATCTGCATCCCGCCTATCTGCTGGGCGAGACCTACCGTGAGCTCCTCGGCCGCGCCGGCATCCCCGCCGACGCGGTGGAACAGATCGTCGGCGGCACGGTCACCCACGCCGGCGAGCAGTCCATGAACCCCGCGCGCACGGCCTGGCTGACCGTCGGGCTGCCCTACGAGACGGCGGCGACGACCGTCGACTGCCAGTGCGGCTCCTCGCAGCAGGCCTCCCACATGGTCGCCAACATGGTCGCGGCCGGGGTCATCGACGTCGGCATCAGCTGCGGTGTCGAGGCGATGTCCCGGGTGCCGCTGGGGTCGGGATCGAAGCACGGGCCGGGGAAGCCGTTCCCCGACGAGTGGAACGTGGACCTGCCCAACCAGTTCGAGGCGGCGGAGCGCATCGCCCGGCACCGGGGGCTGACCCGCGAGAACGTCGACTCGCTCGGTCTGATCTCCCAGGAGCGGGCGGCCGTCGCCTGGGCCGAGGAACGCTTCAAGCGGGAGACGTTCGCGGTGCAGGTGCCGACGACGGAGGAGGAGCAGCGGGCCGGGCAGGGCATGTGGCGGCTCGTCGACCGGGACGAGGGGCTGCGGGACACCTCGATGGAGGCGCTGGCCGGCCTGAAGCCCGTCATGCCGACGGCGATCCACACGGCGGGCAACTCGTCCCAGATCAGCGACGGTGCCGCGGCGATCATGTGGGCGTCGAAGCGGATGGCGCGGGCGCTGAAACTGAAGCCGCGGGCCCGGATCGTGGCACAGGCGCTGGTCGGCGCCGACCCGCACTTCCACCTCGACGGACCGATCGACGCGACCCGCGCGGTGCTCGGCAAGGCGGGCATGTCCCTGAGGGACATCGACCTCGTCGAGATCAACGAGGCCTTCGCGTCCGTGGTGCTCAGCTGGGCCCAGGTCTTCGACCAGGACCTGGAGAAGGTCAACGTCAACGGCGGCGCGATCGCGCTCGGGCACCCGGTGGGGGCGACCGGGGCCCGGCTCATCACGACGGCCCTGCATGAACTGGAGCGCGCGGACAAGGAGTTCGCGCTGATCACGATGTGCGCGGGCGGGGCGCTGGCCACGGGGACGATCATCCAGCGGTTGTAGGCGTCCGGTCGGGGGAGGTGGTGAAGGCGGCGGGGGCGATCGGGAGGATCGGTCCCGCCGGGGTCCTGGAGTCACGGACGGCGCCGGTTCATGCCGCTCGCCCGGGACGGCGACGTGGCCTTCGACGCGCAGCATCCACAAGCCCCGCTGGGTGGCCGGGGGTGATCACCGTCGCCTCGTAGGACGAACGTGTCCGCCAGGTGCGGAGGCCGACCCGTCGGCGTCGGCGTCGGCGGCGACCCGGCCGGGTGTCCTGGCTGCGTGCCCGACCGCGTGTCCTGTCGGGCTATCCGAGGCGTTCCAAGCCCGCTGCCGCCTCCGTCGCGGTTGTCATGTCGCCGATCACCGTGGCCAGGGAGCGGGCCCGGGTGTAGTGCTCGCGGGCCTCGGTGGGGTCGCCGGAGCGTTCCAGGGCTGTGGCGAGGCCGACGAGGGTTCGGGCCTGGAGGCGGTTGTCGGTGCTGCCGTGGGCGGAGGGGGAGCCGACGGTCCGGAAGGTGTCCACCGCTTCGGGCCAGCGTTCCAGGGCCAGCAGGTCGGTGGCGATCTCGTAGCGGAGGATGGCCGCGAGGAGCTCGTCCAGGTCGGGTACGTCCCCGGTGTGGGTGCCGAGCAGGTGACGGTGCAGGGCCAGCGCCTCCTCGGCCCGCCCTGACTCCCGCAGCGCGGTGCCGAGGACCCTTTGGGAGACGGCCCTGCCCGCGAAGTCACCGGTCGCCTCGAAGAGCCGGGTGGCCGTGGCGGCCGCCTCCGCGGCCTCCGCGTGCCGGTGCAGACCTCCGCAGGCCCCGCTGATGTACGACCACGCCCAGGCCTGCTGTTCGAGGTCGTCGGTCTCGGTCGCCAACTCCAGTGCCTGATAGGCGAGTTGCTCGGCCTCCGCGTACCGGAAGGCGCCGACCGAGTGGGCCCAGGCGAGACAGTTGAGCTGGTGGGCCTCGGCCGCGCGGTCCCCGAGGGCGGCCGCGGCCCGGGCGCCGTGGGAGAACAGGGTCCGCCACTCCGGCCACTGGCTCCAGCGGTCGGAGAACCAGTACAGGGTGCGCGAGGCGTGCAGGATCTCCGTGTGCCGACCCGCCTCGGCCAACACGGGCAGGGCCGAAGCCCAGTTGGATCGTTCGACGGTCAGCCACTGCTCCGCCTCGTCGGCGGACCCCGGAGTGAAGGCCTCGGGTTCGCCCGGCCAGGGCTCCGGCGCGCCGGGCGCCTCGAACCGGCGGCCCGCAGCCGAGGCCGACCGCAACAGCCAGTCCGCCATGCGGAGTTGGACCGGGAGGGTCGCCTCCTCCTCGTACCGGAGCCGCTCGCGCGCGAAGAGCCGTACGAGATCGTGCAGGGCGTACCGGCCCGGTGTGGTCTCCTCCAGCAGGCCCCGGTCGACCAGCAGGTCGAGGGAGTCCTCGGTGGTGAGCGGGTCCTCCCCGGTCAGTACGGCGGCGAGGTCGGGGCCGGTGTCGTGGCCGGGCACCAGGGAGAGGCGCCGCAGCAACAGCTGGTGCGGCGGGGTCAGTTGGCCGTACGAGAGGGTCAGGGCGCTGCGTACGGCGAGGTCGCCCGCGACCAGGCCGCTCAACCTGCTTTCCTCGTCGGCGAGTTGGTCGACCAGTCGGGCCGGGGTCCACCGCGGGCGGCTGGAGAGCCGATTGCCGACGATGCGCAGGGCCAGCGGAAGGTGGCCGCACAGCTCGGTCAGCCGGGTGATCGCCTCGGACTGACCGTCGGTGCGCGGGGCGCCGAGGATCCGCTCAAGGAGCCTGGTCGACTCCCCGCCGCTGAGGCCGCCGAGCCTGATCCGCCGGACAGCTTCGAGACCGGCCAGCGGACGCCTGCTGGTGACCAGCACGAAACTGCCCTCGGCGTCCGGCAGCAGCGGTCTGGTCTGGCTCTCGTCGGCCGCGTCGTCGAGGACCACCAGCGCCCGCCGACCGGCGAGCGCCGCCCGATAGAGGGCCTCGCGGGCGACGGGATCGGCCGGGATCCGGTCCGCGGGGTGACCCAGGGCCGTCAGCAGGAGGACCAGCGCCTCGGCGGCCGGCAGCGGGGAGTCGCTCATGCCGTGCAGTTGGACGCAGACGCTCCCGTCCGGGAAAGTGCCGCCCAGCCGCCGTACCGCTTCCGCCGCCAGGGTCGTCTTGCCCTGTCCGCCCGGCCCGAACAGCACCGCCGCACGCGTGCGCGTGCCGGTGGCGAGCGCCTCCAGGTCCGCCAGTTCCTGCTTCCGGCCGGTGAAGTCCGGGACGGTCCGCAGGAGATACGGCGAGGCCGGCGGCCCCCCGCGTTCCCGTCCGGCGTCGGCGAGCCGCTGGAGGCGCTCGCGCTGCTCGGTGTCGAGCCGGAGGGCGGCGGCGAGCGCGTCGACCGTACGGCGCTGCGGCCCCCGGCTGCGCCCGCGCTCCAGGTCACCGAGCGCGCGCACGCTCACCCCGGACGCCTCGGACAGGTCCTCCAGGGTCAGCCGGGCGGCCCGGCGCAGGGACCGCAGCATCCCGCCGAAGGCGGTGCCGCCGTGCGGAACACCGGGTTGCGGTACTTCAGGATCATGACTGGTCATCACGACAATTAGAACAAGCGCTTCCTGCTTTCGCCGCACCTTCTCCGCACTTCCCCCGCACTCCCGCCGTCCGTGCCTCGCCGCCCGTCAGCCGTCCGTGCCTCCGCCGTACTTCCGCCGGTACTTCTGCCTGGTGGTCACCGCCCGTCCCTGGTGGGCTGGAGGCTCCCTACGAAGAGGACGAACCGACATGCCGTACATCACCGTTGGCGAAGAGAACAGCGCGCCGATCGAGCTCTACTACGAGGACCACGGCACCGGACAGCCCGTCGTGCTGATCCACGGCTACCCCCTCGACGGCCACTCCTGGGAGAAGCAGCTCCCCGCGCTGCTGGAGGCCGGCCACCGGGTCATCACCTACGACCGCCGCGGGTTCGGCCGCTCCTCGCAGCCCACCACCGGCTACGACTACGACACCTTCGCCGCCGACCTCGACAAGGTGCTCACCAGCCTCGACCTCACGGACGCGGTCCTGGTCGGCTTCTCGATGGGCACCGGCGAAGTGGGCCGCTACCTGGGCACCTACGGCTCGCGACGGGTCGCCAAGGCCGTCTTCCTGGCCTCGCTGGAGCCCTTCCTGCTGAAGACCGACGACAACCCGGCGGGCGTCGACCAGGCCGTGTTCGACGGCATCCTGGAGGCCGTCACCAAGGACCGGTACGCCTACTTCGGCGCCTTCTACCAGGACTTCTACAACCTGGACGAGACGCTGGGCAGCCGCATCAGCGAGGACGCGCTGCGCAACAGCTGGAACGTGGCGGCCGGTTCGTCCGCGCACGCCGCGGTGGCCTGCGTGCCGACCTGGATCACCGACTTCCGGGCCGACGTGGCGAAGATCGACGTACCGGCGCTGATCGTGCACGGCACCGGCGACCGCATCCTGCCGATCGACTCGACCGGCCGGCCCTTCCACGCGCTGCTGCCGTCCGCCGAGTACGTCGAGATCGAGGGCGCGCCGCACGGCCTGCTGTGGACCTACGCGGAGGAGGTCAACGCGGCGCTGCTGGCCTTCCTCGCCAAGTAGCCCTCGAACAGGGTCACTCGCGGCCCGAGGCGGTCAGCGCCAGCAGGGCCACCAGGCCCGCCGCGATCGCGAGCGGGATGCCGAGGCCGTGGTGGAGCACCAGCCACGCGCCCAGCGCGGCCCCGGCGACCATCGCGACCACGGACGCCGTACGGCGGGGGGAGCGGGTGCCGGGGCCGCCGCCGGCCCGGGAGTCGGCGGCGAGACCGGTCAACGTCATGGTCAGCACGGTCGTCGTCAGGTCAGGGACGCCGAGCTTGCGGACCGTGGCGTTGCGCAGCCCCATGGCGAACGCGGTGACGGCGATGAGGGTATAGGCGGTGGCCGTGGCGCCGGGCGCGGCGAAGGCGACGGCGGCCGATACCCCCAGCAGTGCGGCCTCGGCGGCGAGCGTGAGCCGGGCCCAGGTGCGGCGGGAGCCGGAGCCGAGCCACACGGCGACCCGGCCGCCCGCGATCGCGCCCACCACGAACGCCCCCAGCGAGGTCAGCGTGTGTTCCACCGAGAAGCCGGGCGCCCCGGCCGCCGCGAACCCGAGCACGACCACGTTGCCGGTCATGTTCGCGGTGAAGACGTGTTCGAGGCCGAGGTAGCTGACGGCGTCGATCAGTCCGCTGACCACCGTGAGCACCAGCAGCACGAGCACCAGGCGCAGCCCGCGCGCCTCGGGATCGCCGGCCGCACGGGTGTCGGTGCCGGTCTGTTCGCTCATCGGGTCTCCGGAGGGCCGGACGGTCGGGGTGCACCCAAGTCCACCACGGATGCGGGGGACTCTCGGATGCCGGGGTGACCCGCGCGTCCCTAGCGTCGAGTACATGAGTGACAAGACGCGCACATCCCAGGGAACACGGGCGAGTCGGCGCACGCGCAGGGGGCTCGCCGGAGCGGCGGCCCTGCTGCTCGCCGGGCTCACGGGGCTCACCGGGCTCACGGGGCTCACCGGGCTCGCCGCCGCCCCGGTGGCGGCGGCCGGCGGCGAGCACACGCATCAGACACGGCGCGGGGACCTGGTCGCCGTCACGCCGGTCGCGGACCGGGACGCCGGGCAGGTCAGGTCGTTCCTGACGGGGTGGGGCGTCGACACCGACGTGGTGCGGTACGGCGTACGGGCGTACCGGCTGACCTACCGGACCGTCGACCCGTACGGCGCCCCCACCACCGCGACCGGACTGCTGACGCTTCCCGACGGCGGCGCCCACCGCCTCGGTCTGGTCTCCGACACCCACGGCACGATGGTCGACCGCGACTACGCGCCCTCGGCGAGCGAGGACTTCGGGCGGGTGCCGTCGTACGTCAACGCCTCCGCGGGCCGCGCGGTCGCCGCCCCCGACTACCTCGGACTGGGCAAGGGACCGGGCCCGCATCCGTACATGGACACCGCCTCGTCCGTGACCGCCTCCGTCGACATGCTGCGTGCCGCGCGGACGGCCGCGGAACGGCTCGGCCGCCCGCTGACCGGTGAGGTGTACGCGACGGGCTTCTCACAGGGCGGCCAGGTCGCGATGGCGCTCGGCAAGGCCCTGGAGGCAGGCGCCGACCGGCACTTCCGGCTGAGGGCCCTCGCACCGGTCAGCGGCCCGTACGACCTGGAGGGCCAGGAGATGCCCGCGCTGTTCGACGGCCGGGTCAACGACACCAGCGGCGTCCTCTACATCGCGTACTGGCTGTCGCCCAGAACCGCCTGCACCCCCTCTACAAGGACCCCGCCGAGGCCTTTCGCGCGCCGTACGCGAGCCGGGTCGAGCGCCTGCTCGACGGGAGCCACGAGCAGGAGGACGTCGTCAGGTCACTCGCGCCCTCGGTGGAACGGCTGCTCACCCCCGCCTTCCACGAGCGTCTGCGGCACCCGTCCGGCGCCGTGCTGGACGCGATGCGCGCCGCCGACCACACCTGCGACTGGAAGCCCGACGTGCCGGTGCGGCTGTACGCCGGCGCCGGCGACACCGACGTGCCGATCGGCAACACCCGGACATGCGCCCGCACCCTCGCAGGTCAGGGAGCGAGGGTGCGGGTGGTCGATCAGGGGGGCGTGGACCACTTCGGTTCGGTCCTGGTGTCGGCCCCCCAGGTCGTGCGGTTCTTCGACGGCGTACGGCGGTGAGGCGCGCGGTGGGTCGGCGGCTCAGTACCAGCCGTTGGCCTGCCAGAAGGCCCAGGCGCCGGTCGGGCTGCCGTAGCGGGAGTTCATGTAGTCGAGACCCCACTTGATCTGGGTCTTCGCGTTGGTCTTCCAGTCGGAACCGGCGGAGGCCATCTTGGAGCCGGGCAGCGCCTGGACCAGGCCGTAGGCGCCGGAGGAGGAGTTCGTGGCGTCGACGTCCCAGCCGCTCTCGTGCTCGACGATCTTGCTGAACGCGGCGTACTGCGCGGCGTTCGGGATCATCTGGTGCGCGATGGCCTTGGCCTGGGCGGGCGAGTTGGTGGTGGCCGCCTGGGCCGGCGCCGCGGTCAGGACCAGGCCGGCGGTGGCGGCGGCCATCGCGGCGGTGGTGATGGCCTTCTTCGGGGAAGCGATGCGGCGGGCGATGCGGGAGACCGACACGGGGAACCTTTTCTTCGGGGACGGGGGTGTCGCTCGCGGTCCCGGGGGACATGCGTCGGCGCCGAGGCCCGTGGGCTTGTCGGCGCCGTGCGACGTCGTCCACAGAAACAGGCTCGGAAGGCGCCCGCAATGACCCCTTTTACTAGTTGTGGTCGAATCGCCGGGAAAGGTCGTCCGTGTGACCCGGCTCTCAAAGCGCAGGTCGGAGGGGGTGCGGGAAGGGTGTTATGTCGGAAATATTCCTACTGTTCCCCTTAGTAGGTGAGCTGGGTCATGTGGGGCGCTTCACCGCCCCGACGCCTCGAATGTGACCTGGGCCTCGAAGGCCGCCCGGCGGGTGGCCCGGCGCAGCCCCCTGAGGAGGGCCGGACCCAGGGTGAGCGTCAGGACGACGGTGACCAGGGCCCGGCCGAGGTCCCAGCCGAGGGAGGTGGCCAGGCAGTACGCGACGAACCGGGCCAGGTTGGCGGGCACACCGGCGTGCGGGTCGAAGGCGATGTCCGAGGCCAGGGCGCCCATGAAGGGCCAGCCGGCCATGTTCATGGCGGTGCCGTAGGCGAAGGCGGCGCAGAAGCCGTAGGCGGCCAGCAGCCCGACCTCCGTCCGGCCGCGCGCCCGGGCCGGCACCGGCAGCAGACCCGCCCCCATCGTGAACCACCCCATCGCCAGCATCTGGAACGGCATCCACGGACCCACCCCGCCGGTGAGCAGGGCGGACGCGAACATCGTGACGTTGCCGAGCGCGAAGCCGAAACCGGGGCCGAGGACCCGGCCGCTGAGCACCATCAGGAAGAACATCGGCTCGATACCGGCGGTGCCGGCGCCGATCGGCCTGAGCGCGGCGCCGGTCGCGGCGAGCACGCCGAGCATCGCCACCGCCTTGGGGCCGAGCCCCGACTCCGCGAGCGCGGCGGCGACCACCGCCACGAGGAGGACGAGCAGTCCGGCGAAGAGCCAGGGTGCGTCCTGTGCGTGGGTGCCGACCTGGGAGGTGGGCGGGGCGAGGAAGGGCCAGCCGAAGGCGACGACACCCACCGCGCTGACCAGGGCGAGGGCGAGGACGGAACGGGGGCCGAGACGGACGGCCCCGGAGGGGCGAGGTGTGCCGGGGGGCCGGGTCATGACAGGGCCCTCCGCACCTCGGCGACCGTGAGCCACCGCTGCGGGGCGAGGATCTTGCTGACCTGCGGGGCGAAGGAAGGGGAGGACGTGATGACGTCCGTCGCCGGGCCGTCGGCGATCACCTCGCCCTCGGCCAGCAGGATCACCCGGTGGGCGAGCTCGGCGGCGAGCTCCACGTCATGGGTGGCCAGCATGATCGCGTGGCCGGTGGCGGCGAGGTCCTTCAGCACGGCGACCAGGCGGGACTTGGCCGCGTAGTCCAGTCCGCGGGTCGGTTCGTCCAGGAGCAGGAGGGGTGGGCGGGCGGTCAGGACCACGGCGAGGGCGAGGGCGAGGCGCTGGCCCTCGGAGAGGTCCCGGGGGTGGGTGTCGTCGGCCACTCCCGGAAGCAGGTCGGTCACGAGGGCGCGGCAGGTGCCGGGTGCCGCGTCGGCGTCCTTGTCGGCGGCCCGGCATTCGGCGGCGACCGTGTCGGCGTAGAGGAGGTCCCGGGGTTCCTGCGGGACGAGACCGACCCGGCGGACGAGGTCCCGGGGCGGGGTGCGGTGGGGCGGGGCGCCGCCCACCCGGACCGCGCCGGTGCTCGGAGCGACGAGTCCCACGAGGGTGTTGAGGAGGGTGGACTTTCCGGCGCCGTTGCGGCCCATGAGGGCGACGGTCTCGCCGGGACGGATGGTCAGGTCGATGTGGCGCAGGGCCTGGACGTGGGCGCGGCGGACGGAGAGGGCGGTGACGTCGGCGAGGTTCAGTGGCCCCTGCGGGGCGGGCCCGCCGTCGGCGGGCGCGGGTGCGTCGGCTGTCGGCGCACGTCCGGCCAGTCGGTCCCGCAGGTCTCCCGCCCTGCGCCGTGCGTCCCGCACCGTCAGTGGCAGCGGGGTCCAGCCCGCCAGGCGGCCCAGGTCCACCACCGGTGGGTACACCGGGGACACGGCCATCATCTCGGCCGGGGTGCCCAGGCACGGCGGGGTGCCCGGGGCCGGGAGGAGGGCGACCTGGTCGGCGTACTGGATGACGCGTTCCAGGCGGTGCTCGGCCATGAGGATCGTGGTGCCGAGGTCGTGGACCAGGCGCTGGAGGACGGCCAGGACCTCCTCCGCCGCCGCGGGGTCCAGGGCCGAGGTCGGTTCGTCCAGGACCAGGACCCGGGGGTGCGGGGTGAGGACCGACCCGATCGCCACCCGCTGCTGCTGGCCGCCGGAGAGGGTGGCCAGGGGGCGGTCGCGCAGAGGAGCCAGCCCCAGCAGGTCCAGGGTCTCCTCCACCCGGCGGCGCATCACCGTCGGCGGCAGGCCCAACGACTCCATGCCGTACGCGAGTTCGTCCTCCACGGTGTCCGTCACGAAGTGGGACAGCGGGTCCTGGCCCACCGTGCCGACCACGTCGGCCAGTTCGCGCGGTTTGTGGGTGCGGGTGTCGCGGCCGGCCACCGTGACCCGGCCGCGCAGGGTGCCGCCGGTGAAGTGCGGGACGAGCCCGCTGACCGACCCGAGGATCGTGGACTTGCCGACCCCCGACGGGCCCACGAGCAGCACGAGTTCACCCTCCGGCACCTCGAAGTCGACGCCCTGGACGGCGGGTTCGGCCGCTCCGTCGTACGTCACGGAGACATCCTCGAAGCGGATCACGACGGCTGCTCCTTGGGGGCGGGGGCGGGGGCGAGGAAGGCCGGCAGGAGGCCGAGAAGGATCGCCGCGGCGGGCAGCAGGGGGAGAGCGGGGGCGACGAGCGGGATCACCCCGGGGTGCAGCGCGGCCGGGTCGCCGGCGCTCGCGAGGAACATCCCCGCCGCCACGGCCACGCCGGAACCGGCGACCAGGAGGGACCGGGCGGTCCAGCGGTCCGGCCGGTAACGGGTGCGCGGGGTGCGGCGGCCGCCCAGACGCAGCCCCGCTAGGGCGGCGGTGACACCGGCGAGGAGCACGGGGATGCCGTACGTGCCGCCCTCGGCGGTGAGCAGTCCGTACGTTCCCGCGCAGACGCCGAGCAGGCCGCCGAGGGTGAGCGCGGTGGTCGTACGGCGTACCCCGGGCGGGACCTCGGCCGTACGGCCGTAGCCGCGGGCGTCCATCGCGGCGGCGAGGGCGACCGAGCGTTCCAACGCGCCCTCCAGGACCGGGAGTCCGATCTGGAGGAGGCCGCGCAGGCCGGAGTCCGGGCGGCCTCGGAGGCGGCGGGCGGCGCGCAGGCGTTGGACGTCGGCGATGAGATGCGGGGCGAAGGTCAGGGCCACGACCACCGCGACACCGAGTTCGTAGAGGGCGCCGGGCAGGGACTTGAGGAGACGGTGGGGGTTGGCGAGGGTGTTCGCCGCGCCCACGCAGATGAGGAGGGTGGCCAGTTTCAGGCCGTCGTAGAGGGCGAAGACGAGGGACTCCGCGGTGACCCGGCCGCCCAGGCGGATGCCCTGGGCCCAGTCGGGGAGTGGGAGTTCGGGGAGCGTGACCAGGACGTGGGTGCCCGGGACGGGCGAGCCGAGGACGATCGTGAAGAGGAGCCGGACCAGGAGGACGGCCAGGGCGAGCTTGAGGAACGCGGTGTACGAGCGGGACCAGGGGGAGGGGTGGCGGCAGCTCGCCACCACATGGGCGGAGACGACGACGAGGAGCAGGAGGAGGAGGGGGTTGGTGGTGCGGGTGGCCGCGATCCCGAGGGAGAGGGACCACAGCCACCAGGCGCCGGGGTGCAGGGGAGGCCGGGCGGGTGAGCTACGCGGCATCCCTGCGCCGCCTCGCCTGCCACACCGCCGCCGCTCCCAGCACGGCGATTCCCGCCGCCCCCGCCAGCAATCCCACGGCCGGGCCCTCGTCCGACTCGCTCTCCACCTGGCCGGCCCCCTTCCGCCGCGTCACCTGCTCCCCGCACCCCGTCTCGGGATACCCCCCGATCGCGCACAGCAGGGCGTTCGTGCTGTAGCGGAGCGGCTTGGCCACCGTGGCCAGGGACTCGGCCGTGGTCGCGTCCGAGGGGACCGACGCGCACGCGGTGCGGCGGGACGGGGGCTTCTCCCCGGACGGGGCGTCCGACGGCGTTCCGAAGTCGAGGACCAGGGCCACTCGCTTACGGCCCTCCCGTGCCGGGGTGTTCGCGCAGATCGTCGCGAACGACGCCGCACCGCGCGGTGCGTTCGCGTCCGAGGAGTCCTCACTCACCGCGAAGCGGAATCCCTGGACGTCGCCGTCGGAGGGGACCGAGGTGGAGGGGCCCTGGGTGGCGTACGTCCAGGTCGTGCCGGTGCGGTCCCAGAAGGACCAGTAGCGGTAGCCGGTGGCGTGGGCGGGGCTCACAGTGGCCAGGAGGAGCCCGGTCAGGAGGGAGAGCAGGACCGCCCGGCGGGCCGTCACGGCTGCTTCCTCTTGTTGCGGCCGCTCAGCAGGAAGCCGATGCCCGCTCCGGCGGCGAGACCCGCGCCGACCACCCACCACACGGACGTGCCGGAGTCGTCCTGCGACTCGGCGGCCGGTGCCGAGGTCGCCTTCGGCGCCGGTCCCGTCGCGGTCAGCCGCTTCACCAGGTCCGTGCCGCCGAAGTCGTGCGGGTCGGCGCCGCCCGTCTTCGCGGCGAGGATGAGCTGGGCGTAGGCCGCCGGGCCGCTCTGCTCGGCCCACTTCGCGGAGTTGCGCTCCAGCCAGCGCAGCGGACCCGCGGCCGCCGCCGTCCCGCCCTGTGCGGCCAGCGCCACCACCGCGTCGGCCGTGTTGCCGTAGTCGGGCTGGTTCTCGGAGCCGGGGAGGGCGGAGGTCAGGTGACCGTCCTTCGCGACGGCCTTCGCGAGGTAGGCGGCCCCGTTGGCGGAGGCCCGCTGCCAGGTGGGCGTGGAGGCGTCGGCGCAGACCGCCTTCTTCGCGTCACCGGCCCGCACGGTGAGCATGCCCGTGCCCAGCATGCCGACCACGGCCGCCGCGGTCGCGTCCGCGTTGGCCGTGAGCTTGCCCTTCTTGTCCGGCTGGTAGGCGAACGCACCTCCGTCGGCGCACGGCAGGGACAGCTTCAGCAGGGCGTCGTAGGGCGACTTGCCGTACCTGCCGATCCGCGAGATGTAGGCGCCCGAGGCGTTGAGAGCGCCGACCACCACGGAGGTCGAGTTGGCGTCGCTGGCCCCGCCGGGGGTGTAGCCCCAGCCGCCGTCCTTGTTCTGGACGGACTTCAACCAGGCCACCGCCTTGCCGACCGCGCTGTCGTGCCCGCCGACCGCCGCCAGGGCCTGGACGGCGGCGGCCGTGCTGTTGGTGTCGACCGCGGTCTTCGCGTCGCAGGCCGTGGCCGGGTCGGCGCGGTAGGCCGGGAACGCGCCGTCGGCGCACTGCTGCCCCGCCAGCCAGTCGACGGCCGCGGCGGCGGGCTCCACGTCCACCCGGTGCAGCGCGATCAGGGCGAGGGACTGCCGCCAGACCCCGTCGTACGTGGGATCCGTGCTGCCGTACAACCCGGAGGGGGACGACGGCGACGGGGACGGCGAGGCGGCTGCGGCAGGCACGGCCGTGCCGATCACGACGGTGGCGGCCAGGACCGCGGCGCTGCGGCGGACGTTCATGATCGGTCTCCCAGCGGAGAGCCGGGCAGCACGGGAGGACCCCCGGGCGGCTCGGCTCCGTGTACCTCGACGGTGCCGCACACCGGCCGGTTGCCGGTGCGCGCGAGCCGGTCACGAGCCGTACGGGGCAGTCCGGCTCACCGCCGAGCGGGCGGATCACGGTGGGGGCACCTCCCAGGCCCTTAAGGCACTGGGGGAGGGTCAGCGCCGGAATTCCACCGGCTTCCCCCCGTACGGGTGTGATACGACCTGGCTACTGTACTCGCCCGTAGGGAAGCGCCTGAGAGCCCCCTGTGTGCCCTCAGACGGCCACGTACCTCACCGGATCGCTCCCCGTCACCGCCTCCGCCCGCCCCAGCTTCACCAGCCGCCGCAGATGCGCCTCGGCCTCCGAGACCGCGATGTTCCGTGAGCCGTAGGGGATCTGCTCCCAGGGCCGGTTCCACTCCATGCGCTCGGCGAGCTGCCAGGGGGTGAGGGGCTCGGCGAGCAGGGAGCGCAGGTCGCTGAGGCGTTCCTCGTGGTGGGCGAGCAGCTCCCGCACCCGGGCGTCCGCGTCGGTGAAGACGTGCTGGTGGGCGGGGAGCACCTCGGCGGGGGCGAGCCGGCCGACGCGTTCCAGGGAGTCGAGGTAGTCGCCGAGGGGGTCGGTGACGGTGGCGTCGTCGGGGTCCTCGTACAGGCCGATGTGCGGGGTGATCTCGGGGAGCAGGTGGTCGCCGGAGAACAGCCGCCCGTGGCCCGGGAGCCGAGCCGGGTGCTCCTCCTCCAGGTGCAGGCAGACATGGCCGGGGGTGTGTCCCGGGGTCCAGATCGCGCGGAGTCTGCGTCCGGGGAGGTCGAGGAGTTCGCCGGGGACGATCTCGCGGTCGGGCAACGCGGGGGAGAAGCCCGGGAGTTGGCGGCGACGGGCGGTGCGCAGGGGGGCCACGTGGCCCTCGGGGGCGCCCGCGGCCTCCAGCTTGGCCGTCATGTAGGCGAACCAGCGCTCGGCCCTGGTCTCCCGTGTGCGCCGCACGATCGCGGAGTCCGCCGCGTGCATCGCGATCCAGGCGCCGGAGGTCTCCCGCACTCTGCCGGACAGTCCGTGGTGGTCGGGGTGGTGGTGGGTGATGACCACGCCGTGGATCTCGCCGACGTCGGTCCCGCACGCGGTGAGCCCCTCGGCGAGGGTGTCCCAGGAGGCCGGGTCGTCCCAGCCGGTGTCGACCAGCACCGGTCCCCGGTCGGTGTCGACGACGTACACGAGCGTGTGGCCGAGGGGGTTGTCGGGGATGGGCACCTGGACGGACCGGACACCGCCGCCGTGGTCGTACACCTGCGCCATGAGCTCCCCAATCACCGGGTCCCCGCCACTATAACTAGAACGGGTTTCGACGGTAGCCCGAGGTCACCAACAGCCGTGGTGTGCGGCCCGTGGACTCCTCGGAGTGGAACTGGTATCAGTTCCGTATCTGATGGATCGTCAGTAGCCGCCCCGGGGAGGCAGTCGCCATGACCGAGCTCGTGGAACACGGACAGCTGTTCATCGGCGGGGAGTTGACCGACCCCCTGGGCAAGGACGTCATCGAGGTGATCTCCCCGCACACCGAGGAGGTCATCGGACGGGTGCCGCACGCCTCACGCGCGGACGTGGACGCGGCGGTCGCCGCCGCCCGCACCGCCTTCGACGAGGGGCCCTGGCCGCGGATGACGCTCGACGAGCGCATCGAGGTCGTCACCAGGATCAAGGACGCCATCGCGGTACGGCACGAGGAGATCGCCCGCGTGATCTCCTCCGAGAACGGCTCCCCGTACTCCTGGAGCGTCCTCGCGCAGGCCCTCGGCGCGATGATGGTCTGGGACTCCGCGATCACCGTCGCACGGAACTTCACGTACGAGGAGCAGCGCGACGGAGTCCTCGGCCGCATCCTCGTGCGCCGCGAGCCGGTCGGGGTCGTGGCCGCCGTAGTCCCTTGGAACGTCCCGCAGTTCGTCGCCGCCGCCAAGCTCGCGCCCGCCCTGCTCACCGGCTGCACGGTGGTGCTCAAGCCGTCGCCCGAGTCACCGCTGGACGCCTACATCCTGGCCGAGATCACCAAGGAGGCCGGGCTCCCCGAGGGTGTGCTGTCCATCCTCCCGGCCGACCGCGAGGTCAGCGAGTACCTGGTCGGGCACCCGGGCGTCGACAAGGTCTCCTTCACCGGCTCGGTGGGCGCGGGCAAGCGCGTGATGGAGGTCGCCGCCCGCAACCTCACGCGCGTGACACTGGAGTTGGGCGGGAAGTCGGCCGCGGTCGTCCTCCCGGACGCGGACGTCGAGGCGGCCGTCGCCGGGATCGTCCCGTCGGCCTGGATGAACAACGGACAGGCCTGTGTGGCCCAGAGCCGCATCCTGCTGCCCCGCTCCCGCTACGACGAGTTCGCCGAGGCCTTCGCGGCCGCCGCGAGCGCGCTGGTCGTCGGCGACCCGCTCGACCCGGCCACCCAGGTCGGCCCCCTGGTGGCCGAACGCCAGCAGCGCCGCAACCTCGACTACATCAGGATCGGCCAGGAGGAGGGCGCCAAGATCCTCACCGGCGGCGGACGCCCGGCCGGCCTGGACCGCGGCTGGTACGTCGAACCCACGCTCTTCGGGGACGTCGACAACTCGATGCGGATCGCCCGGGAGGAGATCTTCGGCCCGGTGATCTGCCTCCTGCCCTACGGCGACGAGTCCGAGGCCGTGAAGATCGCCAACGACTCCGACTACGGCCTCTCCGGCAGCGTGTGGACGGCCGACGTCGAGCACGGCATCGAGGTGGCCCGCCAGGTCCGCACCGGCACCTACTCCGTCAACACCTTCAGCCTCGACATGCTCGGCCCCTTCGGCGGCTACAAGAACTCCGGCCTGGGGCGGGAGTTCGGTCCCGAGGGCTACGGCGAGTACCTGGAGCACAAGATGATCCATCTGCCGGCCGGCTGGGAGGCGTGAGCGGATGGAGGTGTCTCCCGCGCGGGCGAACGCGGGCACGGGGGCGGTGGACCGCTGGCACGTCGAGGTCGACCGCTCCCTGTGCATCGGCTCCGCCCAGTGCGTCCACACCGCCCCCGACGGCTTCCGCCTGGACACCGCCCGCCAGTCGCACCCCGCCGGCCCGGAGACCGACGCCAACGAGAAGGTCCTGGCGGCGGCCGAGAACTGCCCGGTGGAGGCCATCGTGATCACCCTGCTGGGGAGCGGGGAGCCGGTGTTCCCGCCGGAGGAGTAGAGCTCGGAGGAATGGAGCCCCGAGGAGTAGAGCTCAAAAAATCATGGTTTAGGGGGTTTTATTCCCGGACGCGCGTTCTATTCTGGACTCAGGCCTACGAGACGAGTGAGGGAGTCCGACCGGAGTAGCCGACTCAGGCGAGACGCGAAGGTTTCCGCCGGGGCCGACGTCGACGGTCGGGCTGAGAGGCCGGAGAGCAGCGGGAAGGCTCGACGGCGACCCCAGGACCTGATCCGGACCATGCCGGCGAAGGGAACCCGTCTCGTAGGTCGTTCACGCGTGGGCGTACGCTCCTGCGGTCGTCATCGGGACCGAAGGGGTGGGCGTGCGGAAGTCCGAGGCCAGAGAGCTGATCGAGCAGGCGCGTGCCGCCTGGGACGCGGAGGAGTGGCTGCGCGCCGCCGAACTGTACGAGCGGGTGCTCGCGCACTTCCCGGACCTGAAGGTGAGCGCGGTGTGGTGGTACGACGCCGCGCTCGCCCACAAGTTCCTGCGGAACTGGGCCAAGGCCTACGAGCTGGGCCGGGAGGCCGCCGCACGCTCCCCGCGCGGCGAGGGCGACCCGGCGTACTGGAACCTCGGCATCGCGGCCACGATCCAGCGCGACTGGGCGACCGCCAGGGACGCCTGGGCCGGCTTCGGCATCGAACTCCCGGCGGGCGAGGGGCCGATCGACGACGGCTTCGGACACGCCTGTGTGCGCCTCGACACCGGCGGCGAGCGCGAGGTCGTCTGGATCGAGCGGCTGTGCCCCACCCGCGGCCGGGTCGTCAGCGTGCCCGTCACGGGCGGTCGGCGCTACGGCGAGATCGTCGTCCACGACGGCGAACCGAAGGGCGAGCGGGTCGTCGACGGAACGGCCTACGCCGTCTTCGACGAACTCCTGCTCTTCGAGGCGTCCGAACTGCCCACCCTGGAGGTCACGGTGGCCGCGGGCGAGAAGGACGACCTGCGGGCGCTCGTCGAGCTGTTCGCCGACCACGGCTTCGGCGCCGAGCCCGCGAGCAGCGTCCGCATGCTGTGCGCCTGCTGCAGCGAGGGCAGCCACGAACAGGAGCGGTCCGTCGAGGCGGGCGCGCAGCAGGTCTCCCTCGCCGCCCCCGAGGAGGAGGCCCGGCGGCTGCTGGAGCGGTGGGCCGGGGAGACGGCGATCGGCCGCAGCTGGAGCGGGCTCGCGACCGTCGGCTAGCGCCGGACGGGCACCGGGTTCGGTCAGGTACGGGGTTCCGTGAGGTCGATCAGCCGGCACACCGTCTCGATGTCTATCTTCACCTGGGCGATGGAGGCGCGCCCCGAGAGCCAGGTGATCAGGGCCGAGTGCCAGGTGTGCTCGATGACGCGGACCGCGGAGAGCTGTTCGGGCGTCGGGTCCTGAAGGCCCATGGCGTCCAGGATGATCAGCGTGGTCTGGTGGGAGACCTGGTCGACCTCCGGGCTCACGCTGCGGTCCGCGAAGGTCAGCGCGCGGACCATCGCGTCGGCCAGGTGCGGTTCGCGCTGGAGGGCGCGGAAGGCCCGCATCAGGGTCTCCGCGACCCGCTCGGCCGCCGTCTCGCCCTGCGGCGGCTTCTTCCGGAGCGTGCCGTGCATGTGCTCCAACTGGTCCTGCATGGTGGCGACCAGCAGGTGGATCTTGGAGGGGAAGTACCGGTAGAGGGTGCCGAGCGCCACCTGCGAGGACTCCGCGACCTCCCGCATCTGCACCGCGTCGAACCCGCCGCGGCTCGCGAGCTGCGCGCTCGCGTGCAGGATGCGGCGGCGCCGTGCCTCCTGCCGCTCGGTCAGCGGTGGCGCGTCGGATCGTGCGGTACTGGCTTCCACTCCGGCCGGCTTGGCCACCTTGTCCACCTTGGGTTCCGTGACAGTCCGTGAGGGCTCACGATCACACAGCATGGCAGGGTGCCGGGCCATGGCGTGGTCGCGGCGTTCGTGGCGTGAATCACCTGATCCACCGCTCACAGGACTCCTACCTGCCGGTAGATTCAGAGCCTCCTGAACGATCAAGTCTGAAACTTGTTCTAGATTACCGTCTCGTCGTAATCTCGCGGGACAGTGCAGGCAGAAGGGGGCCCAGAGTGACCGCTGAGGCCAGTCAGGCCGGGCCCTCGGTGGACCCGGCCGCCGACGGCGAGCGACCGCTCCGTATCGCGCTCCTCACCTACAAAGGGAACCCGTTCTGCGGCGGCCAGGGCGTCTACGTACGGCACCTCTCGCGCGAGTTGGCCCGCCTCGGCCACCGCGTCGAGGTCATCGGCTCCCAGCCCTACCCGGTCCTCGACCCGGGCTACGACGGGCTGAGCCTGACCGAGCTGCCGAGCCTGGACCTGTACCGCTCCCCGGACCCCTTCCGCACCCCGCGGCGCGACGAGTTCCGCGACTGGATCGACGCCCTGGAAGTCGCCACGATGTGGACCGGCGGCTTCCCCGAGCCGCTCACCTTCTCCCTGCGGGCCCGACGCCATCTCCGGGCCCGCAGCGGTGAGTTCGACGTGGTCCACGACAACCAGACCCTCGGCTACGGCCTGCTGGGCGACGTCGGCGCACCGCTGGTGACCACCATCCACCACCCCATCACCGTGGACCGGCAGTTGGAGCTGGACGCGGCCGAGGGCTGGCAGCAGCGGCTGTCCAAGCGCCGCTGGTACGCCTTCACCCGCATGCAGAAGCGGGTGGCCCGGCGCCTCCCGTCGGTCCTCACCGTCTCCGGCACCTCCCGCCAGGAGATCGTCGACCACCTCGGCGTGCGCGACGACCGTGTCCACGTCGTCCACATCGGCGCCGACACCGACCAGTTCTCGCCGGATCCGTCGGTGCGCGTGGTCCCGGGCCGGATCGTCACGACCTCCAGCGCGGACGTCCCCCTCAAGGGCCTGGTCTTCCTCGTCGAGGCACTGGCGAAGGTGCGCACGGAACACCCCGGGGCGCACGTGGTCGTCGTGGGCAAGCGGCCCACGGAGGGCCCGGTCGCCGCCGCGATCGAGCGCTACGGCCTCGAAGGCGCCGTCGACTTCGTCAAGGGCATCTCGGACGCCGAACTCGTCGACCTGGTCCGCTCGGCGGAGGTCGCCTGCGTGCCGTCGCTCTACGAGGGCTTCTCCCTGCCGGCCGCCGAAGCGATGGCGACGGGAACCCCGCTGGTCGCCACGACGGGCGGCGCGATCCCCGAGGTCGCCGGCCGTGACGGCGAGACCTGCCTCGCGGTACCGCCGGGCGACTCCGGCGCACTGGCGGTGGCGCTGAGCCGACTGCTGGGCGACCCGGACCTGCGGGCACGGCTCGGGGCGGCGGGACGCGAACGAGTCCTCGCCCACTTCACCTGGGCTCGCGCCGCCGAGGGAACGGTGACCAGATACCGAGAGGCCATGGCCACCACCACGACACCCCGCCCGACACCGGCCACGTCCCGCCTGACGCCGGGCCCGTCCCGCCCTGCGCCGGCCACGTCCCGCTCGGTGGCCCCGGACGGCGTTGGCGACGGCGGCTCGGCGGCCGTCCCGGTCCGCTCGGCGGTTGCGGATCCCGATCGCTCGGTGGTCCCGGGTGACGGTGGCCCGGAGGACGTCCCGGCCGGTTCGGCGGATCTCGAACACGGTCGTGCCGCGGTTCCGGACCGCAGCCGGGCCGCGGAGGCCGTGCGGCGCGGAGCGGAAGCCGGGGCCGGGGAGGGTGGCGAGGCGGGCGACACCGCCGACCCGGCGACGCCCTCGAACAGCGCGGCCGTGTCCGCCTCATCGACCACCGCTGCCCCCGCAGCCTCCCCCAGTGACACCGGTGTCTATCCCGAAAGCAGGGCCACGTGCTGACCGTCGACTTCTCCAGGTTCCCGCTCGCGCCGGGCGACCGCGTCCTGGACCTCGGCTGCGGGGCCGGCCGGCACGCCTTCGAGTGCTACCGGCGCGGCGCGCAGGTCGTGGCCCTGGACCAGAACGCCGACGAAATCCGCGAGGTCGCCAAGTGGTTCGCGGCGATGAAGGAGGCCGGGGAGGCCCCCGAGGGCGCCACCGCGACGGCCATGGAGGGCGACGCGCTGGCCCTCCCCTTCCCCGACGAGTCCTTCGACGTCGTGATCATCTCCGAGGTGATGGAGCACATCCCCGACGACAAGGGCGTACTCGCCGAGATGGTCCGGGTGTTGAAGCCCGGCGGCCGGATCGCCGTCACCGTCCCGCGCTACGGCCCCGAGAAGGTCTGCTGGGCCCTGTCCGACGCCTACCACGAGGTCGAGGGCGGCCACATCCGCATCTACAAGGCGGACGAACTCCTCGCGAAGATCCGCGAGGCCGGCCTCAAGCCGTACGGCACCCACCACGCGCACGCCCTGCACTCCCCGTACTGGTGGCTGAAGTGCGCGTTCGGCGTCGACAACGACAAGGCGCTGCCGGTGAAGGCGTACCACAAGCTCCTGGTCTGGGACATCATGAAGAAGCCGCTGGCGACGCGGGTCGCCGAGCAGGCCCTGAACCCCCTGATCGGCAAGAGCTTCGTGGCGTACGCGACCAAGCCGCACCTGCCGGCCGTGGACGCGCGGTGACGACTCCGCGTACCGAACACCTGGTCCTGCCCGGGGTGTTGACCGCCGAACAGGCCGCCGCGACCGTCGCCGGGATCCTGGCCGTGCAGCGGGAGGACGGGGCGATCCCGTGGTTCCGCGGGCACCACCTCGACCCGTGGGACCACACCGAGGCCGCCATGGCCCTGGACGCGGCGGGCGAGCACGAGGCGGCCGAGCGGGCCTACGAGTGGCTCGCACGGCACCAGAACGAGGACGGTTCCTGGTACGCCGCGTACCAGGACGGGCACTTCGCGGAGGTCACCGACCGCGGGCGCGAGACCAACTTCGTCGCCTACATAGCCGTAGGAGTGTGGCACCACTACCTCTCCACCGGCGACGACACGTTCCTCGACCGGATGTGGCCGACGGTGTACGCCGCGATGGAGTTCGTCCTGGGGCTCCAGCAGCCGGGCGGGCAGATCGGGTGGAAGCGGGAGGACGACGGCAGGCCCGTCACCGACGGGCTGCTCACCGGGTCCTCCTCCATCCACCACGCGCTGCGGTGCGCGCTCGCGATCGCCGAACAGCGTGAGGAGGCCCAGCCCGACTGGGAGTTGGCGGTCGGCGCGCTGCGGCACGCGATCCGCCGGCACCCGGAGCGCTTCCTCGACAAGGACCGCTACTCCATGGACTGGTACTACCCGGTCCTGGGCGGGGCGTTGACCGGGGCGGAGGCCAAGTCCCGTATCGAGGAAGGCTGGGAGCGCTTCGTCGTGCCCGGCCTGGGGGTGCGCTGCGTCGTCCCCAACCCGTGGGTGACGGGCGGGGAGTCGGCCGAACTCGCGCTGGCCCTGTGGGTCACGGGCGAGTCCGACCGCGCCCTGGAGATCCTCCAGTCGATCCAGCATCTGCGGGACGCGGACAGCGGGTTGTACTGGACCGGGTACGTGTTCGAGGACGGCGCGGTGTGGCCGCGGGAGCTGACCACGTGGACCGCGGGGTCACTGCTGCTCGCCGTCGCCGCGCTGGGCGGTCATGAGGCCACGTGCGCGGTGTTCAGCGGGGACCGTCTGCCGGTCGGGCTGGACCCGGACTGCTGCGCCTGAGATCGCGGGGTCCGGTAGCGCCCTGAAGGGGCGCGGGGAACCGCGCGACCAGCCACGAGGGCGCCGCAGACGATCACGGCACCCCCGGCGGAGGGCTCAGTGGCGATGGGCCCGGTTGGCGATGGCGTGGCCCACGAACAGGTAGACCACCGCTGCGAGGCCGTAGCCGGCCACTACTCGGGCCCAGGCCTCGTCGAACGTGAACAGGTCGTAGGACCAGCCGGCGAGCCAGCGAGCGGCATCGTGGATGAACTGCACGAAGTCGTTCGCACGGTTGGCGTCCAGCAGGTACATCAGGATCCACAGGCCCAGGATGAGGGCCATGATGTCGGCGACGACCGCTATGACCGTCCCGGCTGAGTTGGCACCACGGCGCGTATGAGTGGACATGTTGTTCGAATGGCCGCGAATTCTCCGGTGAAACCTGGCCTCACGCGTTGAGCTCCGCCAGCACCCGCAGCGACTGACGGTCCGGGGCCAGCGCCAGCAGGTCCGTCACCGGCCCCTTGCGCCACGACTCCAGCCGCTCGGCGATGCGTTGGCGCGGGCCGACCAGGGAGATCTCGTCGGCGAACGCGTCCGGCACGGCGAGCACCGCCTCCTCGCGACGGCCTTCGAGGAACAATCGCTGGATCCGGCGCGCCTGCTCCTCGTACCCCATGCGGGCCATCAGGTCGGCGTGGAAGTTCCGGGCCGCGTGGCCCATTCCGCCGATGTAGAAGCCGAGCATCGTCTTGACCGGCAGCAGCCCCTCGGCCACGTCGTCGCAGACCCGCACCTGCGCCATGGGGGCGACGAGGAAGCCCTCCGGAGCCTCGGCGAGCGAGGCCTCGTAGACCTCGGGCCGGTTCGGCGACCAGTACAACGGCAGCCAGCCGTCGGCGATCCGGGTCGTCTGGGCGATGTTCTTCGGGCCCTCGGCGCCCAGGAGGATCGGCAGATCGGCGCGCAGGGGATGGGTGATCGGCTTGAGCGCCTTGCCGAGCCCGGTGCCGTCCGGCCCCCGGTAGGGGTGGGAGTGGAAACGGCCGTCCAGCGCGACCGGCGCCTCCCGCCTCAGCACCTGCCGTACGACGTCGACGTACTCCCGGGTCGCGGTCAGCGGCGACTTGGGGAACGGACGGCCGTACCAGCCCTCGACGACCTGCGGCCCGGACAGCCCGAGGCCGAGCATGACCCGCCCGCCGGAGAGATGGTCCAGGGTGAGGGCGTGCATGGCGGTCGTGGTGGGTGAGCGGGCGGCCATCTGCGCAACCGCCGTACCCAGCCTGATCGTTGATGTCCGTGCCGCGATCCAGGTGAGCGGGGTGAACACGTCCGACCCCCATGACTCGGCCGTCCACACCGAGTGGTAGCCGAGCCGCTCCGCCTCCTGGGCCAGCGGCACATGGTCGGGGGAGGGGCCGCGGCCCCAGTAGCCGAGCGCAAGACCGAGTCGCACAAGGCCTCCTGACGGTTCGTCAACTCCTTGGTGGCCGCTCGCGAATGTACGGCAACGGCCCCCCGCCCGGAAGGGGCGAGGGGCCGTCCTACGACCTCGAAGGGCTCAGCCGCGCTGGATGCCGCTCGTGTCCTGGAGCACACCACGACGGCCGTCCTGCGTCTGGGCCACCAGACCCGGACCGCGCTGCTCGACCGCCAGGTACCAGGTGCCCGGGGCGAGTTCGGCGATCGGCGTCGGCGAACCGTCCTCCGCGAACAGCGGACGCGGCACCGGCACGGCGAACCAGAACGGCGAGAACTCCGCGGCCGGCGGCTGCGGGGCCGGTGCCTGCGGCTGGGGCTGCGTGCCGAACGGCTGGCCCGGCTGCGGCTGACCGCCGTAGGGCTGTCCCTGCTGACCCGGCTGGCCCTGCTGCTGGGCGCCCGGGTAGCCGTAACCACCGGGCGGCTGGGCGCCGTAGGGCTGCGGCTGGGGCGGCTTGGGGGCCGGGACGAGACCGGCCTGGAGGGCGGGCACGAGGGGGGTGGCGACGGCGGCCGCGGCCATGACCAGGGTGGCGACGAGAGCGAGGATCAGGCCGATGCCGGCGCTGACGGTGTCCGAGCTGGAGCCGTAGTCCGCGGCGCTCAGCGGGTCGAAGACGTTCCCGAGCGCGCTCCAGGCGGCGAAGACCGTGAACGCCGTGCCCACTTGGCCCAGGTCCAGCCCCGCCACCTTCGGAAGCTGCGGCAGACCGCGCGACAGGACGACGAGGGCGGCGCCGATGATGCCCGCCAGGACGACCCCCATCACGACCGGGCCGCTCGCCCAGGCGCTGGGGAGGTCGGCGTCGTCGGGGGCTCCGTCGACCGAGTACAGATCGAGGAACGACGCGATGAACAGCAACACCGCTGCACCGATCACCACGCCGTCGCCTCGAGTGAGGGAGCGGATATTCACTTCAAGTCCTTCGTAGGTCGTCTCGTCGTCGGTAGACCCTATCGTCCGGCGGGGCGGAGCGTACGACGGGATCCACGCGCTGACCGTCACCCGCGCAGGAAACTCACGATTCCCTCAGAGATTCCTCGCGCGGCCTTCTGTCGCCAGGCCGGGCTCGTCAGGAGCGCCGCGTCCTTGCTGTCGCGCATGTTGCCGCATTCGATGAACACCTTGGGAACCTTTGACAGGTTGAGGCCGCCGAGGTCGGTGCGGGTGTCCAGGCCGGTGCCGTCGCCGATGTAGTTGGAGGGGGCGGTGCCCGTCGCGCGGCCGAAGTCGTGCGCGACGAGCTCGCCGAGTTCGGCGGAGGGGGCGACGATCCGGCGGGTGTCGGCGATGCCCTTGTGGACCCGGCCCGGGAGGATCACGTGGTAGCCGCGCTGCCCGGGGCCCGCGCCGTCCGCGTGGATCGACACGACCGCGTCGGCCTTCGCGCTGTTGCCGATCCTGGCGCGCTCGTCGACACAGGGGCCGTAGGGCCGGTCGCCGTCCTGCGTCAGTTTCACCGTCGCGCCCTTGCGTTCCAGCAGGGTGCGCAGCCGGTGGGCGACGTCGAGGGTGAACTTTGCCTCCGCGTAACCGGCGTTGGTGGACGTCCCCGTCGTGTCGCACTCCTTGCGGTTCGTGCCGATGTCGACCTTGCGGTTGATCTCGGCCGGGTGCCGGAAGTTGGTGAGGTTGTGCCCGGGGTCGATGACGACGACCTTGCCCCGGAGCGAGGCGAGCGGCTTCTTGTCCTCGGCGGTGGTGGAGGAGGCGGTGGGCGGAGCACTCGCCCGCGGACTCGCCGCGCCCGCCGTCCCGTTGCCGTCGGCCGCCCCGCTCACCCCCTCGTACACCAGCCACCCGAGCAGCGCGCCCGGCACGAGCACGGCGAGTACGACGGTCAGTGGACGGCGCCGGGGGCGGCGGGGCCGGGGGGCTTCGAATTCAGGGCCTGCGTACGACACGTCTGCGACTCTAACCCTGCTCCCCGGTCGCCGCCCGCGTCCGCCGCAGCACCCGCAGCGAGTCGGTCGCGGAGACCTCGGTGAAGTCACCGGAGGCGAGGGCCCGGAGGTAGATCCGGTACGGCGCCTGCCCGGTGAACTCGTCCTCCGGCTCCGGGAACACGTCGTGGATGACGAGGAGCCCGCCCTCGGCCACGTGCGGGGCCCAGCCCTCGTAGTCGGCGTTCGCGTGCTCGTCGGTGTGGCCGCCGTCGACGAAGACCAGGCCGAGCGGGGAGCCCCAGACCTTCGCGAGCTGCGGCGACCGCCCGACGAGGGCGACCACGTGCTCCTCCAGCCCGGCCCGGTACAGGGTCCTGCGGAAGGTGGGCAGCGTGTCCATCACCCCGAGCTCGGGATCCACGGTCTCCGGGTCGTGGTACTCCCACCCAGGCTGCTGCTCCTCGCTGCCCCGGTGGTGGTCGACGGTGAGCGCGACCACGCCGGCTTCGCGGGCCGCGTCCCCGAGCAGGATCGCGGACCGGCCGCAGTAGGTACCGACCTCCAGCAGCGGCAGCCCGAGCCGCCCGGCCTCCAGGGCGGCCGCGTAGAGGGCCAGCCCCTCGCCCAGGGGCATGAACCCCTTCGCGGCCTCGAAGGCGGCGAGAATCTCGGGCTTGGGAGCCGCGGCCATGGGGGTTCCTCTCGGTCGTACGGATCGGTCGTGCGGGCGGGCAGACGCCGGACGCCCCATGCTGCCGCACGCTCGCTCGCAGCGGGACGGGGGGTGCGGGGGCGGGGAAGCGGGTGTGGGGTGTGGGTGTCCGAAGCCCTACGGGGCAGGTGGCGATGGCCGTTCGCCGGGCGGCCGCGTGTCCTGGCCGGCCTGGTCTGTCTCACGGTCGCGCCCAGCGCGGGTCCGAGCGGTGAGTGCCTCCCGTGCCGGGCCTACGGTCTTGGTGCGCCACGGGACGACACACCCCCGCCCTCGGTGTCGGGCGGGGGTGTGGTTCCGCTGGCGGTCGTCGGTCAGGCGGTGACCGTCTCGCCCGGCAGGGCCAGGTCGAGGGCGATCGCGCGCTCGTCGCCCGCGTGGGTGGCGGAAGAGGCCAGGGGGCCGTGGCCGGCGGCCCGTGCGGCGAGCACGTACGCGCCCCCGCTCGGCACCCCGAGTACGTACGTGCCGTCGTCGTCGGAGAGCGTCGCTCCCGCCTGCCGGCCCCGCCGGTCGATCAGCGTCACCTTGGCCCGGGCGACCGGAGCCCCGGTCGCGTCGAGAACACGGCCCCGGAAGGCCCGGAGAACCTGCTCGGCGCGTTCCAGGTTCGCCTCCTCCTCGCTGCTCGCCCGAAGCTGCGGCGCACGGTTCGGCTTCGGCAGGAACAGCGCCATCAGCAGCCCGACGGCCACCGCGCCGGTCGCGATGAGGAAGGAGACCCGGAAGCCGTGCATGGTCGGTACGGCGACGCCCCCGACGTCGTTCGCCGTGTTCGCGAGCACCATCCCGATCACGGCGCTCGACACGGACGTACCGATGGAGCGCATCAGCGTGTTGAGCCCGTTCGCCGCGCCCGTCTCCGATGCCGGGACCGCCCCGACGATCAGCGCGGGAAGGGAGGAGTACGCGAGACCGATGCCCGCGCCCAGGACGACCGCGATCACGAGGCTCTGCCAGGCCGCGCTCATCAGGCCGAGGCCGGCGCCGTAGCCGATCGCGATGATCAGCATGCCGAGGATCAGGGTGACCTTGGGGCCGTACTTGGCGGAGAGGCGGGCGTACACCGGCGCCGTGAACATCATCGTCAGGCCCAGCGGGGCGACCAGGAGGCCGGCGACGACCATCGACTGGCCGAGGCCGTAGCCGGTGGCCTTCGGGAGCTGGAGGAGCTGGGGCAGGACGAGCGAGACGACGTAGAAGGAGACACCCACCATGATCGACGCCAGGTTGGTGAAGAGGACCGCCGGGCGGGCCGTGGTGCGCAGGTCGACCAGGGGGGCCTTCACCCGCAGCTCCATGACGCCCCACAGGACGAGGACGACCGCGGAGGCGGCGAACAGGCCGAGCGTGGTGCCGGAGGTCCAGCCCCAGTCGCTGCCCTTGGTGATGGGGAGGAGGAAGAGGACGAGACCGGTGGAGAGGCCGATCGCGCCCAGCACGTCGAAGGTGCCCTCGGCGCGCGCCGGGGACTCCGGTACGACGAGGAGGGTGAGGGCGATGGCGAGGGCGCCGAGGCCCGCGGCGCCGTAGAAGAGGGCGTGCCAGTCGGCGTGCTGGGCGATCAGGGCGGCGAGGGGGAGGGCGAGTCCGCCGCCGACGCCGATCGAGGAGCTCATCAGGGCCATGGCCGAGCCGAGCTTCTCGCGGGGCAGCATGTCGCGCATCAGGCCGATGCCGAGGGGGATCGCGCCCATGGCGAAGCCCTGGAGGGTGCGGCCGGCGATCATCGTGAGCAGGTCGCTGGTGAGGGCGCTGATGAGGGCGCCGACGACCATCACCGCGAGGCTGAGAATGAGCATGCGGCGCTTGCCGTACAGGTCGCCGAGGCGGCCCATGATCGGGGTGGCGACGGCGCCCGAGAGCAGGGTGGACGTCAGGACCCAGGTGGCGTTGCTGGGGGCGGTGTCCAGCAGTTGCGGCAGGTCCTTGATGACCGGGACGAGCAGGGTCTGCATCACCGCGACCACGATGCCCGCGAAGGCGAGCACCGGGACGACAGCGCCGGACGCTCTCCGGGTGGGCTGGTCGGTCGGCGTGTGCGTCATGTGAGGGAGGCCTCCGGGCCCGGAGATCGGGCTGTGTGGGACGTGGACTCTGGTTACGTGTGGCTTGAACTACGTATGCATGGGCAACTATTCCGATGCTTCGGCGTACTAACGATTTCTTTATATTCTCTTGGGGAAGCGGAGCCCGATTGAGACCATGACAGCCATGCTGGAAGCCGCTGAAGTCGCCCGCAGACGCCGTCCCCGCTCGGTACCCCCGCCTGGCTGGTGGTGACGCTGGCGTGCGCGGGCCAGTTCCTGGTCGTCCTCGACGTGTCCGTCGTCAACGTGGCGCTGCCCTCCATGCGCGCCGACCTGGGCATGAGCGCATCCGGACTTCAGTGGGTCGTGAACGCCTACTCCATCGCCTTCGCCGGGTTCATGCTCCTCGGCGGCCGGGCCGGTGACCTCTACGGCCGCAAGCGGATGTTCCTGGTCGGCCTCGGACTGTTCACGGTGGCCTCGCTGGCCGGCGGCCTGGCCCAGCAGGGCGGCGAACTGCTGGCCGCCCGTGCCGTGCAGGGCCTCGGCGCGGCGGTGCTGGCCCCCGCGACCCTGACGATCGTCACGTCGGCCGTCCCCGAGGGGCCCGCGCGGGCCCGGGCCATCGCCACCTGGACGGCCGTCGGAGCGGGCGGCGGCGCGGCGGGCGGCTTCTTCGGCGGACTCCTCGTGGACACCCTGTCCTGGCGCTGGGTGCTCCTGATCAACGTGCCGGTCGGCGCGGTGGTCCTGCTGGGCTCGCTGCTGTGGCTGACCGAGAGCCGCAGAGGGGACGGGCGGCGCCTCGACCTGCCGGGAGCGGTCCTGGTCACGGCGGGACTGGCGGTGCTGGCGTACGGCATCTCGCAGACCGAGGCCGAGGGGTGGACGGCCGCCGCCACGCTGGTCCCGCTGGCGGCCTCACTGGTGCTGATCTGCGCGTTCCTGCTCGTCGAATCCCGTACGGCCGCCCCGCTGATGCCGCTCGGACTGCTCAGGGTGCGGGCGGCGGCGTCGGCGAACGCGGCGATGTTCCTGAGCGGCTTCGCCCTGTTCTGCACGTGGTACTTCATCACGCTCTACGCCCAGAACGTCCTCACCTACTCCCCGCTCGAAGCCGGACTCGCCATCCTGCCGAGCTCCCTGGCGATCGTGCTCGGCTCCAAGCTCGCGCCCCGCCTCATGCACCGGCTCGGGGCGCGCCGGGTGGCGGCCCTGGGGACGCTCGTCGCGCTGGCCGGCTACGGCTGGCAGTCGACGATGACCGCGGACGGCGGCTACGTCACCTCGATCATGGGTCCCGGGATCCTGATGATGCTCGGTGCGGGCCTGGCCTCGACCCCGCTCGCCTCGCTGGCCACCTCGGGGGCGGCGCCGGGAGAGGCCGGACTGGTGTCGGGGCTGGTCAACACCTCGCGCACGATGGGCGGCTCGCTGGGACTCGCGGTCCTGTCGACGCTGGCGGCGGCCCGGACGGGGGGCGCGGATTCGCCGGAGGCGCTGACGGAGGGGTACGCGCTGGCGTTCCGGGTGGGGACGGGGGTGCTGCTGTGCGCAGTGGCGCTGATGCTGGTGTGGCTCCCGCGGAAGGTCTCCGTGACCTGAGCGTCTCGCGCGGCGCCGGTGAAGTCCTCCGTCCGGTGAGGCAACGGTTTGACCCGCTCATGGACTCCTTCAGACATCTAGGAGGTGCCCATGGGGGATCGGAAACAGGCTCGGGACGAGGAGTTCCAGAGCTTTGTCATCGGCCGTTGGCCGCGGCTGATGCGGACGGCATTTCTCCTCACGGGGGAGCAGCACGCCGCGGAGGACCTGGTCCAGACGACCCTCGAACAGGCCTTTGTGGCCTGGCGCAGGGTCGGCTCGGCGGACGACCCGGAGGCGTACGTACGGCGCGTGATGATCAACGCGCACGCGCGCAGGCACCGCAGGAGGCTCAGGGAGTTCCTGGCGCGGGGGGACGACTCGGGACTGGTGCGCGAGATCGCCGACACCGGTGACCGCATCGCCCAGGCCGACGACCGCAGCGCCCTGCTGACGGCGCTGGCCCAACTTCCGCCGCGGCAGCGGGAGGCGGTGGTCCTGCGGTACTGGGAGGACCTCACCGAGACCCAGACGGCCGAGGCGATGGGCTGCTCGGTCGGCTCGGTGAAGAGCAACGCGGCCAAGGGGATCGCGAAACTTCGCGCCATACCCGCGCTGGCCGACATGGTGACCCAGGGAGGGCGGAAGTGATGAGCGCGGACCGGGAGAAGAGCCACGACATGAGTGACAGCGACATCGCCCTCCTGCTGGCCGACGCCGCCGACGAGGTCGAGATCGGCATAGCCCCCTACGAGGCGGTGCTCCGCGGTGGCCGCAGGCGCCGGGCCCGCCGTTGGGCGGTGGCCGCGGCCACGGCACTGGTCCTCGCCGGGTCCTCGGCGACGCTCGCGGTGGCCGGGCTGCCGGGTGGGGGCGGCGGGGGAGCGGTGGCCACCCGGCCACCGGCCACCGGGACGCCCCACGTGTTCGAGCCCGTCAACCGGACCACACTGGCCACGGGCGCGGAGAACGGCGAGGAGTGGCGGGTCACCCTCGACACGTGGCAGGCGCCGGTCGACACCGCGGAGGCCCGGGCCACGATGAACGCGATGCGGGCGTACGGCGAGTACCCGCCCGACGTCCGCGGGGCCTCGGACCTGGTGGGCAAGATCGCGTACTTCGTGCACCTCGACCACGGAGGCGAGTCGAGGAAGGTCATGGAGAACACGGTCCCCGAGTCGGACACCATGTCCGGCACGGACCTCATGTCCGGCTCCCTCCCCCTCGAACCCGGCGACACCAAGGACGTCCGTCTCGTGATCGGCTACGTCGCCAAGACCGCCCAGCGCGTCAACTGCGCATGGACCGACGGGACGGCGACCGTGCTGGAGCGGGCCGGTTCCGGCACCGGCAGTGACGTCGAGGCGATCCGCCGGGCCGAGGGCTCCCCCTACGACTGGTTCGTGTGCCTGGCGCCGAAGGGCACGCGGTACAAGACGGCGGAGGTGGTCGGGTAGGGAGCGGCCGGGCTCACAGCCACCCCTGCTGCCGGGCCGCCCTTACCGCCTCCATCCGGTTGCGGGTGCGGGTCTTGCCGATGGCGGAGGACAGGTAGTTGCGGACGGTGGACTCGGAGAGGTGGAGCCTGCCGGCGATGTCGGCCACCGTCGCGCCGTCCGTGGACGCCCTGAGGACGTCGCACTCACGGGCGGTGAGAGGGTTCGGGCCGGCGCCGAGGGCGGCCGCGGCGAGGGCGGGGTCGATCACGGTCTCCCCGGTCAGCACCCGGCGGATCGAGGCGGCCAACTCCTCGACGGGACCGTCCTTGACGAGGAAGCCGGCGGCACCCGCCTCCATGGCCCGGCGCAGGTAACCGGGTCTCGCGAAGGTGGTCAGGATCAACACCCGGCAGTCCGGCGCCTGGTCGCGCAGTTCGGCGGCGGCGTCCAGCCCGCTCATCCCCGGCAGCTCGATGTCGAGCAGCGCCACGTCGGGGCGGTGCGTGAGCGCCGCCTCCACGATCGCGTCCCCCGCCGCGACCTGGGCCACCACCTCGATGTCCGGTTCCATCCCGAGCAACAGCGCGAGCGCCCCCCGCATCATCCCCTGGTCCTCGGCGAGCAGCACACGGATGGAGCGGGCGGGCCGGTGATCCCGGGGCATCTCGTTCACGTCCCAAGCGTAGGGCGGGGGGCCGTGGGCGGTGGAGGTGTGAGTCCGCTGCGCAGACGCGCTCGAACCTTGAGAACTGGACAGTGTGCAGGGCGATCGAGGAGTGCCGGTGGGGGGAGGCCTGGACGGTGGAGCGGACGGCCCGGTCCGGCGGCCGTCACCGGGCCGTCTCACCGATCAGGGGCCCGTCCTCGACCCCCGCCGTCCCGTCGGACCGCACCGCTTCCACCGACTCGACCGGCAACTCGGCCCGCACCACGAATCCGCCCCGTGGCCCCGGGCCGGCTTCCAACCATCCCCCGCCCGCGGCCAGCCGCTCCGCGAGCCCCTTGAGACCGGTACCGCCGATGCCCGGCACGTTCCCGACCCACGCCGGGCCGGTGACGGTCAGTGTCGCCGGTTCCGCGCGGTGGGTTGTGGGAGGGGGCGTGTCTGCGGCCGGTCTGTGGGTGTCGGTGGGGGGAGGGGGCGTGTCCGTGGCTGTTCTGCGGGTGTTGGTGGCGGGAGGGTGCGCGTCCGTCGCTGTTCCGTCGTCGTCGGTTCCGTGCGGGTGCGTCTCCTTGGCCGTTCCCCGACCGTCGGTTCCGTGAGGGTGCGACTTCACGGCCGTTGCCCGGTCGTCGGCCCTGAGGGGCTGCGTCTCCGTGGCTGTTCCCCGGCCGTCGGTCCCAGGGGGGTGGATCTCCCGGGCCGTTCCCCGGCCGTCGGTTCCGTGAGGGTGCGACTTCACGGCCGTTGCCGGGTCGTCGGCTCTGAGGGGCTGCGTCTCCGTGGCTGTTCCCCGGCCGTCGGTCCCAGGGGGGTGGATCTCCCGGGCCGTTCCCCGACCGTCGGTTCCGTGAGGGTGCGACTTCACGGCCGTTGCCCGGTCGTCGGCTCTGAGGGGCTGCGTCTCCGTGGCCGTTTCCCGGCCGTCGGTCCCAGGTGGGTGCGTTTCCAGGGGTGTTACCCGACTATCGGTCCCAGGTGGGTGCGTTCCCACGACCGCCCCCGGGCCGCCAGTCCCAGCAGGGCGCGTCTCCACGGTCGCCCCCCGACCCCCAGTCCAGGGAAGGCGCGCCTGCGCCGATCTGCCCCGGCCGTCGTCCCAGACGCGCAGCATCACCCGTTCCGCCGAGGCCCGCACGGAGATCTCGCAGTGGTTCGCCCCGCTGTGCCGGACCACGTTGGTCACCGCCTCGCGGACCACCCAGCCCAGCAGGGCCTCGGTCTGGGCGGCGAGCGGGTGACCGGAGCGGTGGACGACGGGTTCGATGCCCGCGGCGCGCAGCGCGGAGGTGGCCCGGTCGAGGTCCGTGCTGAGGCTGCCCTCGCGGTAGCCGGTCACCGCCTCGCGGATCTCGGTGAGCGCCTGGCGGCCGACCGACTCGATGTCGAGGACCTGCGCGAGCGCCGCGTCCAGGTGGCGTGGGGCGAGGCGTCGGGCCGCCTCCGACTTCACCACGATCACCGACAGCGTGTGCCCGAGCAGGTCGTGCAGATCGCGGGAGAACCGCAGCCGCTCCTCCTCGACCGCGCGCCGGGCCAGTTCCTCGCGAGCCTGCCGCAACTGCCGTACCGCTTCCGAGAGGGACATGATCGCGGCCGTCACCATCGTGGAGATCCACGTGGCGTACGCGGTGTCGAGTCCGCCCCAGCCGTCGCGGAGGACGGAGGCCGCGCCGGCGACCACGGTCACGACCGTACCCACCCACCGCAGATGCGGCAGCCGCACGACCGCGCCCGTCGCGAGCCCCAACAGGGGGAAGAACAACAGCCAGTTGCCCCCGTACCCCATCGCCAGACCGCAGGTCACCAGCCCCATCAGCGCCAGCGCCACGCGCGTGGAGGTCGCCTCCCGGGTCTCCTTGCGGAAGGCGCGGAAGGTGACATAGATGTAGAGCGAGTTGAAGGTGAGCAGCCCGAGGCCGCCGACCCAGGGGTCGGTGGTCTCGCCCTGGAAGAGGTTGGAGAAGGCGCCCATCCCCATCAGCAGCCATGGCAGCAGCCCGAACCCGCTGCCCAGTCCCGCCTGTGTGTGGACTTCCCCGGCCCGCTGCGCGGCCCTGTATTCGGCCTTGAGGCGCTGCTTGTTCGCCTGGTAGTACCGCTGGTGCTCACGCGCCGCGTGGACCCCCCTGCGGATCTCGTCCACACGGCACCAGAGCTCGCGCGACCAGGACATGACCGTTCCTCCGCTCAGAGGTTCCCGGCGTTCCGCCGGTACGACGGGCCGGCGTAGGGACCGACTCGCACTGACGACGCTACGAGTCCGCCCCGCCCGCCCGGCAGATGCGCTTGTACGGAATCCGGCAGGACAAATGTCACGGGTGCCGGGACCACGGGGAACCGGCCCACCTGACACACCGTCAGGAGCCTTCACAAGTACGTTGGGCTCGGCTATACAGAGGGCGCCGGACTGGAACGCGTTCTAGATCGGCCCGCGACGACCTCGGTGCGGCCGACGGTGCGGACGGCCGTACCGAGGTCTTGACCGAGCCCCTGTCAGGAGCCGTATGCCCATCGACGCAGCCCAGGCCCTCGCCGCCGAACCCCGGATCGGCGAGATCTCCTGGAACTCCAAGGACGTCCAGCTCTACCACCTCGGCATCGGGGCGGGCTCACGTCCCGACAAACAGAGCCCCGCCACCGACCCCGACGAACTGCGCTACACCCTGGAGTCCCGGCTGCACGTCCTGCCGAGCTTCGCCACGGTCGCGGGCTCGGGATCGCCGGGAGTGATCAGCGGGCTGTCCATGCCCGGCATCGACGTCGATCTCGCCAAGGTCCTGCACGGCGGCCAGTCACTGGTCATCCACCGCCCGCTCCCCGCCCAGGGCACCGCGACCGCCACCCACCGCATCGCCGCCGTGTACGACAAGGGCAAGGCGGCCGTCCTGGTCATGCGGACCGAAGTCGCGGACGACGAAGGCCCGTTGTGGACCAACGACGCCCAGATCTTCGTACGCGGAGAGGGCGGCTGGGGCGGCGACCGGGGACCCTCCGCCCGCCTGGAACCACCCGCCGGCGAGCCCGACCGGACCGTGGAGCGCCCCATCCGTGAGGACCAGGCCCTGCTGTACCGCCTCTCCGGCGACTGGAACCCGCTGCACGCCGACCCCGAGTTCGCCAAGGTCGCCGGGTTCGAACGGCCCATCCTGCACGGCCTGTGCACCTACGGCATCACGCTCAAGGCGGTCGTCGACACCCTGCTCGGCGGGGACGTGACCCGGGTGCGGTCGTACGTCACCCGGTTCGCCGGGGTCGTGTACCCGGGGGAGACCCTGCGGATCCGGATGTGGCACACACCGGAGTCCACCCGGGTCGCCGTCGGTGCCGTGGAGCGCGACGACGCGCCCGTCCTCGCCGACACCATCGTCGAACACGCCTGAGAACACTCCTGAACCCAGCACGCCGTACGAGGGGAGCCCGCACATGCGCGCAGCCGTACTGCACGAGATCGGCCAGGAAAAGCTCGAAGTCCTCGACGACGTCGAGGCGGTGGGGTTCGGCCCCGGCAGGGTCAGGATCAGGGTGCGGGCCACGGGGCTGTGCCACTCGGACCTGTCCGCGATGGGCGGGGTCCTCCCGCAGCCGGCGCCCTTCGTGCCCGGACACGAGGGCGCGGGCGAGATCCTCGAAGTAGGCGAAGGCGTCACCCACTTGAAGGCCGGCGACCGGGTGGTCGTCTGCTGGCTGCCCGCCTGCGGAGTCTGCCCCGCCTGCAAGCGCGGCCAGACCGAGCTGTGCCTGGCAGGCTTCATGAACGCGGGCACCCCCAACTTCCGACGCCCCGGAGGAGATGTCTTCGGCTTCGCGGGCACCGGCACCTTCACCGAGGAGGTCGTCGTCGACGCGGGCTGCGCGGTGCCGATACCCGACGACGTGCCCTTCGACATCGCTGCCCTGATCGGCTGCGGGGTCACCACCGGACTCGGGGCCGCGCTCAACACTGCGGACGTGGAAGCCGGTTCGTCGGTCGCCGTCATCGGCTGCGGAGGTGTCGGCATCTCCGCGATCCAGGGAGCCCGCCTCAAGGGCGCCGCCGAGATCGTCGCCGTCGACCCGGTCGCCTCCCGCCGCGAGGCCGCCCTGAGGTTCGGCGCCACCCGGGCCGTCTCCCCGGACGAACTCGCCGACGCCAAGCAGCAGGTGACCGCGGGTGAGGGCTTCGACTACGTCTTCGAGGTCGTCGGCAGATCCACGACCGCCCGCACCGCGTACGAGACCACCCGGCGCGGCGGCACCCTCGTCGTCGTCGGGGCGGGCGCCATGGACGACTTCCTCCAGCTCAACATGTTCGAGCTGTTCTTCGACGAGAAACGCATCCTGCCGTCCATGTACGGCGGCGGGGACGTGCTGCGCTCCTACGAGCGGACCATCGCCCTGTGGCGGGCCGGCCGCGTCGACCTGGACGGCCTGATCACCCACCGGGTGTCGCTGAGCGAGATCAACGAGGCGCTCGACCAGATGCGCACGGGAACCTCGCTCCGTACCTGCATCGAGATCTGAGGGCCGCGATGACCGTGCCACAGCCACTGGAGGGGCTCGCGGCGATCGTCACCGGCGCCGGCCGGGGACTTGGCCGGGCCGAGGCACTGGAGCTGGCCCGGCTCGGCGCCGCCGTCGTCGTCAACGACTTCGGGCAGCCCGGCCGGGACGGTTCCGGCGAGGCCTCCGCCGGCCCCGCCGAGCAGGTCGCCGACGAGATCCGGACCGCGGGCGGACAGGCCGTCGCCCACACCGGGGACGTGGCCGACCACCAACAGGCCGCAGAACTGGTCGAGTTGGCGATCACCGAGTTCGGCAAGCTCGACATCCTCGTCAACAACGCGGGCATCCTGCGCGACCGCATGGTCTTCTCCATGACCGAGGGCGAGTGGGACGCGGTGATCCGCGTCCACCTCAAGGGCCACTTCAACACCACCCGGTTCGCGTCCGCGCACTGGCGCGAGCGGTCCAAGGCGGCGGGCGGGCCGGTGTACGGCCGGATCGTGAACACCTCCTCGGAGGCGTTCCTCGCCGGGTCCGCCGGGCAGCCCAACTACGCGGCCGCCAAGGGCGGGATCGTCGGACTGACCACCTCGACGGCCCTCGCGCTCGCCAGGTACGGCGTCACCGCCAACGCGATCTGCCCGCGTGCCCGTACCCGGATGACCGAGGACGTGTTCTCGCAAGCGGGCTTCGAGCAGCCCGAGTCGGGGCTCGACCCCCTCGCCCCCGAACACGTCGCCCCGCTCGTCGGCTACTTGGCCTCCCCGGCCGCCGAGCGAGTCAACGGCCAGCTTCTCGTCGTACACGGAGGGATGGTTGTCATCGTCGAACGGCCGCGGGTGCAGGCCAAGTTCGACAGCAAGCAGGACACGTTCACCTACGACGAACTGGACGCGCTGCTCACCCCGCACTACGCGCGGCGGCCGACGGGGGAGACCTTTGCGGCGGCCGAAGTGCTGGGGCTCAGACGGGAGTAGAAGAGCCGGCACGGATGCGGAACAGGGAGCAGACACGCAACGGCCCGCTCCCCGGAACTGCAAGGAGCGGGCCGTGTGTCGCCGTCTGCCCTCAGGCCGCGGCCTCGGTCTGCTCGACCGACTTGCGGTGACGGCCGCGCGGGGCCGTGTCGCTGTCCTGGACCGAGACCGGACCCCGGTGCTTACCGTGGCCCGTGGACTCCTGGACGTCGGCAGTCGACTGGTTCGTGCTGGCGTCGCTCATGGAAGTAATTCACCCCGTCAACATGATCTTTCTTACAGCGGGGGGAGTTTAACCGGCACACCACGGGGCGAATCCAGGCGGCCGGACCAACCGGCACTACTTCGTTACAAGATTGCCCAACGGGGCTTGCTGCAAGGGCACAGGACGTGCCACGACAGGCTCCGGAGGACCCGGTTCGGGCGACCGCGCGACCGTGGCGCCGACGCCCTCCGAATCCTCCGGGCCCGCGTCCCCCGCCCCCGTTCCCCCTGTTCCCCCCGCTTCCCCCGTTCCCCCCGCTTCCCCCGTTCCCCCCGCTCCCCCCGGGCCCTCCGCTTCCCCGGCGGGGGCCCCGTTCGCCGCGGCCGAGGCCGCCCACCGCGCCACCCCGCACGGTGTGTCCGCCGTGGCGTACGGCAGGAGCAGCTCCCCGTCCTCGGTCCACAGCCCGGCACCCGCCAGCCACCCCTCGGGCGCCGGAAGATGCTGGACCTGCCGGGCGGCGGGCCGCCACACGCCCACCCAACTGCCCGCCGGACCGTCGACGCGCAGTGCCACCCCGCAGCTCTCCGGCATCAGCACCTGCCCCGGCTGGATCGCGAACGGCGTCACGGCGAGGGGGGCGCCCCCGGTCGAGCGGAGCCCGGACTGGGGGACCGGCACCCGCAGACACTCCGGGAAACGCACCGGCAGCGTGCTGCCCAGCACCCCCCAGCCCAGCCGCGCACACCCCGGCGACGGCGCGTCCGAGGAGATCAGCAGCAGCCCGCTGTCCGGGTCGGCCAGCAGCAGCCGGTCGTCGCTGCCGTCGGCGATCTGGAGCAGCGGCGACACCTCCCCACCCCGCTCCAGATCGACCACGACCGCCTTGGTCCGCCCGCCCGTCTCCCGGTCCAGGGCCAGCATCCGCCCGGCCCGGTCCAGCCACACCCCGCCCGAGCAGCGCCCCGGGACCTCCGCGAGGTGCTCGGGCCCGAAGGCGCCCCCCGCCACCAGCCACACGGCGCTGGAGCGCGGGCCCACGGCGAGGGCGTACGCCTTCTCCCCGCCCGGCGCCGGCGGCAGCAGCCTCAGGACCGTCCCCTCCTCCGGGCACTCCACCGCGCCCAGCGGCAGCTCGCCGGTCCGCGGGCCGGTCGGGTAGAGCAGCGAGAAGGCGTGCCGACCGTCCGTGAACCGCCTGATCAGCACCCGCCCGTCGCCCATCGGCTGAACCTCGGTGCCGGGCTCCTCGGGCTGGTTGCCGGGCAGTGGCACGGCGTAGGGCTCGGGGCCGTCCAGGGTCCAGCGCTCCGGGAACCAGGAGTCGCCGGCCCGGGCGAGACGGGCCGCGTACGAGCCGTCGACGGTGATCACGCACTCCGTCCGAGGCGTCTGCCCGGCTGCGGCGATCGCGCGCTCCGTCCGAGGCGTCTCCCCATCCTCGGCGACAGCGCCCGCCGTCCGCGATGTGTCCCCGTCCCCGTTCACCCCGTTCCCCTCGTTCGCCGCCGCGGGTTCGATGGCACAGGCCGTCATCGTCCGGTCACCTCCGGCGACGAAACTAGTTTTCGCACGCACAGGCGTGGGACGGGCGGGCTTCCGCTTCACACAAAGGGGTGGCCCAGGAACGATTCGCCTGAGGAAACCGGGGCGACTGTGCTGAGCGGGACGGCCGTGGGCAGCGCGGGTTCAGCGGGACAGACCAGGCAGGTAGCCTTTCCCCGTGCCCCGTCTGTCTGAAGTCATCGCCGCACTGGAGAACCTGTGGCCCGCCGAGCGGGCCGAGTCCTGGGACGCGGTCGGCACCGTCGTGGGCGAACCCGACCAGGAGGTCACGCGGGTCCTCTTCGCCGTCGACCCGGTCCAGGAGATCGTCGACGAGGCGGTGGGGCTGGGCGCGGACCTGCTGGTCACCCACCACCCCCTCTACCTGCGCGGTACGACGACCGTGGCGGCCTCGCACTTCAAGGGCCGGGTCGTCCACACCCTCATCAAGAACGACATCGCGCTGCACGTGGCCCACACCAACGCGGACACCGCCGACCCGGGCGTCTCGGACGCGCTCGCGGGCGCGCTCGACCTCCGTGTCGTACGGCCGCTGGTGCCGGACCCGACGGACCCGGAAGGGCGCCGCGGCCTGGGCCGGGTGTGCGAGCTGGACCCCCCGACGACCGTCCGCGAGCTCGCCGCGCGAGCCGCCGAACGCCTGCCGGCCACCGCCCAGGGCATCCGTGTCGCCGGCGACCCCGAGGCCACCGTCCGCACGGTCGCCGTCAGCGGCGGCTCCGGCGACAGCCTCTTCGACCAGGTCCGCGCGGCCGGCGTCGACGCCTTCCTCACCGCGGACCTGCGCCACCACCCGGTCTCAGAGGCCCGCGCCCACAGTCCCCTCGCGCTGCTCGACGCGGCGCACTGGGCCACCGAGTGGCCCTGGTGCGAGCTGGCCGCCGCCCAGCTCGACGAGATCTCCGACCGCCACGGCTGGAACCTGCGCGTGCACGTCTCCAAGACGGTCACCGACCCCTGGACCAGCCACTCCCCTTCACCTGGAGCCCCCAACTGAACGCCGCGCCCGCCGACCAGATCCGACTCCTCGAAGTCCAGGACCTCGACGTCCGCCTCCAGCAGCTCGCCCACAAGCGCCGGTCGCTGCCCGAGCACGCCGAGATCGAGTCGCTCACCAAGGACGCCACCCAGCTGCGCGACCTGCTCGTGGCCGCCCAGACCGAGGAGAGCGACACCGCCCGCGAGCAGACCAAGGCCGAGCAGGACGTGGACCAGGTGCGCCAGCGCGCCGCCCGCGACCAGCAGCGCCTGGACTCCGGCGCCGTGTCCTCGCCCAAGGACCTGGAGAACCTCCAGCGCGAGATCACCTCCCTCGCCAAGCGCCAGGGCGACCTGGAGGACGTCGTCCTGGAGGTCATGGAGCGCCTGGAGTCCGCGCAGGAGCGGGTCGCCGAGCTGACCGAACGCGTCGCCTCCGTCCAGTCGAAGATCGAGGACGCCACCGCGCGCCGTGACGCGGCCTTCGAGACCCTCGACAGCGAGATCGCCTCGGTGACCAAGGAGCGCGAGGTCATCTCCGCCGCCGTCCCCGCCGACCTGCTCAAGCTCTACGACAAGCTCCGCGAGCAGCAGGGCGGCATCGGCGCGGCCAAGCTGTACCAGCGCACGTGCCAGGGCTGCCGCCAGGAACTCGCCATCACCGACATCAACGAGATCCGCGCGGCCGCGCCCGACACCGTGGTGCGCTGCGAGAACTGCCGGCGCATCCTGGTGCGCACGTCCGAGTCCGGCCTGTAAGGAGCTTGCGGCGTGCGGGAGTTCATCGTCGAGGCCGACGGCGGCTCGCGGGGCAACCCCGGGCCGGCCGGCTACGGCTCGGTCGTGCTGGACGCGGCGACGGGACAGACGCTGGTCGAGACCTACGAGTACCTCGGCGTCGTCACCAACAACGTCGCCGAGTACCGGGGGCTGCTGGCGGGCCTGCGCGCCGCGCATGACCTGGACCCCTCGGCCCGCGTCCACGTCCGCATGGACTCCAAGCTCGTCGTGGAACAGATGTCGGGCCGCTGGAAGATCAAGCACCCCGACATGAAGCCGCTCGCCCTGGAGGCGGGGCGGGTGTTCGCGCCGGGTCAGGTCACGTACGAGTGGATCCCGCGCGAACAGAACAAGCGCGCGGACCGGCTGGCGAACGAGGCGATGGACTCGGGGGGTTCCGCGAGTTCGGTCCGGAAGCTGTCCTCCGCCGAGAGTGCCTCTGGCGTGACTTCCACCAAGGTCGAGGCCGACGTACGTGCCGCCAAGGCCGTGGCCAGTCCCGGCTGGGCCCCGGCGGACATGGGCGTTCCGGCCACCTTCGTGCTCCTGCGGCACGGCGAGACGCCGCTGACCCCCCAGAAGCGGTTCTCGGGAAGCGGCGGTACCGATCCTTCCCTGTCCGACATCGGCAGGGAACAGGCCAGGAGGGCCGCCGAAGCCCTGGCCGAGCGGGGCACGATCCAGCACATCCTCGCCTCGCCCCTGACCCGGACCAGGCAGACCGCCGCCGCCGTAGCGGAGCGCCTCGGCATCGAGGTCACCGTCGAGGACGGTCTGATCGAGACCGACTTCGGCGCCTGGGAGGGCCTCACCTTCGGCGAGGTGCGCGAGCGCTACCCGGACGACCTGAACACCTGGCTGTCCGACCCGGAGGCCGAACCCACCGGCGGCGGCGAGAGCTTCGCGGCCACGGCGACCCGGATCGCCGCGACCAGGGACAAGCTCGTGGCGGCGTACGCGGGCCGCACGGTCCTGCTCGTCACCCACGTCACCCCGATCAAGACGTTCGTACGCCTCGCCCTCGGCGCCCCGCCGGAGTCCCTGTTCCGCATGGAACTCTCGGCGGCCTCCCTGTCGGCGGTCGCGTACTACGCCGACGGCAACGCGAGCGTGCGGCTCCTCAACGACACGTCACACTTGCGGCCGTAGCCGTCCCAGGCGGGACGCCTCGCGGGCCAGCGACTCGACCCGCCCCCAGTCCCGCGACGCCACCGCGTCCGCGGGCAGCATCCAAGTCCCGCCCACGCAGCCGACGTTGGGGAGGGACAGGTACTCGGGGGCGTTCCCGGCCCCGATCCCTCCCGTCGGACAGAACCGCGCCTGCGGCAACGGCCCGGAGAGCGACTTCAGATAGGCCGTCCCCCCGGCTGCCTCCGCCGGGAAGAACTTCATCTCCCGCACCCCCCGCTCCAGCAGCGCCACGACCTCCGAGGCCGTCGAAACCCCCGGCAGGAACGGCACCCCGGACCCCCGCATCGCCTCCAGGAGTACGTCCGTCCAGCCCGGGCTGACGAGGAAGCGCGCGCCGGCGGCCACCGAGTCGTGCACCTGCTCCGGCGTGATGACGGTCCCCGCACCCACCACCGCGTCCGGCACCTCCTCCGTGATCGCCTGGATCGCGTCCAGCGCGACGGGCGTCCGCAGCGTCACCTCGATCGCGGCCAGCCCCCCGGCGACCAGGGCACGCGCGAGCGGTACGGCGTCCGAGACGTCCTGGAGCACGACGACGGGGACGACGGGCGCGAGGTCGAGCAGCGAGGCAGGGGAGGCAGGGGAGGAGGAGGCCATGGCGCCATCCTGCCGAAGCGCTGCACTGTACGCAAAGGCCGTTGCGCCCTCTGCAATGCCATCAGGTATCGGTTAGTGGATCTCGTCCACCAGCACGTCCAGGGCCCACGCCTGCCCCGCCTTCGCGGGCGCCGACGCCTCCACCACGTACCCGAGCTCCCGCAGCGCCTCCACCAGCTCGGCCGGCCCCTTCGGGGAGACGCCCGCCGCCAACAGGCTGCGCACCATCCGCCCCTTCGTCGCCTTGTTGAAGTGGCTGACGACCTTCCGGGTCGGCGCGTGCAGCACCCGTACCGTCGCCGTCCGCCCCGCGACCTCGCCCTTCGGCTTCCACGCGGCCGCGTAGGCGGAGGACCGCAGATCGAGCACGAGCCCGTCCCCGGCGGCCTCGGTGAGGACGGAGGCCATCGGCGCACGCCAGTGCCCGCCCAGCGCCCCGAGCCCGGGCAGCTTCACCCCCATCGAGCACCGGTACGACGGAATCCGGTCGGTCACCCGGACAGCGCCCCACAGGCCGGAGAACACGAGCAGTGAGCGGGCGGCCCGCCTCTTCGCGGCCGCGTCGAGGGACGCCAGGTCGAGGGCGTCGTAGAGCACACCCGTGTAGATCTCCCCGGCCGGCCGCGCCCCGGCCGTCCTCAGCTCGACGTTCTTGGCGACCTCGCCCCGCAGCCCCTCGCTGAGCCCCAGTACCTCGCGCGCCTTCTCCTCGTCGGCGGCGCACAGCTCGACGAGCGCGTCGAGGACGGCCTCCCGGCTCTCGTTGAGCCCCGGCAGCGACAGCGACTCCAGCTTCAGCGGGGCACCACGACCGGAGGACGCCTTGCCTTCGGAGGGCGGCAGCAGGACCAGCACGGAACATCTCCTTCTGTTGAGCTCCGGACAGCGTACGGGCCCCGATCTGCATACCCTCGCTGTATGCCCCGCCGCCGCATACGTGTGACCGACGTCCCCCTACGGGCCGCCTTCGCCGCCCTGCGCACCGAACTCGGCGTGCCCGCGGACTTCCCGCCCGAGGTGACGGCGGAGGCGGATCGGATGCCTCCGCTGGAGGCCTGTCAGGACGCCACGGACATCCCCCTCTTCACCATCGACCCACCCGGCTCCCTCGACCTCGACCAGGCGATGCACCTCTCCCGGCGGGGCACCGGCTACCGCCTCCGCTACGCCATCGCCGACGTCGCCGCCTTCGTCGTACCCGGATCGGCGCTGGACGCGGAGACGCACCGGCGCGTGCTGACCCTGTACTTCCCGGACACCAGGGTCCCCCTGCACCCGTCGCTGCTGAGCGAGGGCGCCGCGAGCCTCCTCCCGGACCAGGTCCGCCCGGCCGCGCTGTGGACGATCGACCTGGACGCGGAAGGCCGTACGACCGCCGCCGAGGTCCGCCGCGCGCTGGTCCGCAGCCGGGCCAGGCTCGACTACGAGGGCGTCCAGCGGACGATCGACTCGGGTACGGCGGAGGAGCCGCTGGCCCTGCTCCGCGTCGTCGGCGAGCTGCGGGAACGGCTCGAGGTCGAGCGGGGCGGTATCTCGTTGCGGGTCCCGGAGCAGGAGATCGTCGAACGGGACGGCTCCTACCAACTGACGTACCGCGCCCCGCTGCCCGCCGACGGCTGGAACGCCCAGATCTCCCTGCTCACGGGTATGGCGGCCGCCGACCTGATGCTCGCGTACGGCACGGGGGTGCTCCGCACGCTCCCCGCCGCCCCGGACGGCGCGGTGGGTCGCCTCCGCCGGACCGCCACCGCCCTGCACATCGACTGGCCGCACCATGTCTCGTACGCGGCGCTGATCCGTTCCCTGGACACGGGGGTCCCGTCCCACGCGGCGTTCCTCCAGGAGTGCACGACGCTGTTGCGGGGCGCGGGTTACACGGTCTTCCGGGACGGCGCCCTGCCGCCCCTCACCACCCACGCGGCGGTGGCCGCCCCCTACGCCCACTGCACTGCCCCACTGCGGCGCCTGGTCGACCGGTACGCGTCGGAGATCTGCCTGGCGGCGGTGGCGGGGGAGCCGGTGCCGGAGTGGGTGCTCGCCGCTTTCGAGGCGCTGCCCCGCGAGATGTCCGAGGGCGGCCGGCTCGCCGCGAAGGCCGAACGGGCGTGCGTCGACCTCGTCGAAGCGGCGCTGTTGAAGGACCGGGTGGGGGAGGTGTTCGACGGCTGCGTGGTGGAGCTGGAGGAGCACCGACCGGACGTGGGCACCGTGCAGTTGGAGTCCCCGGCGGTCCTCGGCCGGATCGACGGGGAGGGGCTGTCGCTGGGGGAGCGGATGCGGGTGAGGGTCGTCGCGTCCGATCCGGAGACGTCGAAGGTGCGCTTCGTGCCTGCTTGAGTTCTTGCCTCATCGCGGCAGTGGGCTCGTCGACTGACGTCGCTCATGGTCGTGTGCCACGATCGAAGGAACGGTTCCCGATCTCTCGGACAGGTGATCTTCCGATGTCCCAGTCTGGCGAGCGACAGAAGGAGGGGCGTGACATGACTGCCATGGCCCACGAGTCGCTCACGCAGGAAGAGGTCCTGCTGGAGGGCTTCCTCGCCCTGGACACGCCGGAGGGTTTCCGGGCGGAGCTGATCGAGGGGGAGATCGTTGTGACGCCGCCGCCGGACGGGGATCACGAGGACTGCATCGGGCTGATCGTGGGCCAGGTGTACAGGCGCTCGGGGACCGACATGCAGTTCTCCGGGAACAAGGGGCTGAAGCTGAAAAGCGGAGGCGGCTGTCCGAGGGACCACGTGATCCCGGACGGAACGTTCGCCCCCGAGGGACTGCGCCTCTATCGCGGCGCCGACTGCTGGATGCCCTGCGACGGAGTCGTCATGGTCCTGGAGGTGACGTCCACCAAGCCCAAGGCGGACCGCGAGGCCAAAAGGCGTTGCTACGCCCGCGGCGGCATCCCTCTCTACCTGCTCGTCGACCGAGAGACGTCGTCGGTCACGCTGTTCAGCGACCCGGAGAAGGACGACTACCGGGAACACTGCACCCGCCCCTTCGGCAAGCCGCTCACTCTGCCCGACCCCTTCTCCTTCGACCTGGAGACCGCGGACTTTCTCTGACCGCCACGGCGTTGCACCCTCTGAGCAAGACGGACAGGGGGACGGACCGTGGCGGAACAGGCACTGTGGACGAGAACACGGCTGGGCCGCTGCGGCCCCCCGCTGGACCTCCTGACCGCCCGCTTCGACCGCCACGTCTACGCCTCGCACACCCACGAGCAGTTCAGCATCGGCATCTGCGTCGCCGGCTCCGAGGTCATCGACTACCGGGGCGACCACCTCCGCCCGGGCCCGGGTTCCATCGTCGTCCTGGCCCCAGGCGAAATGCACACAGGCCGCCCCGCAGCCGCCGACGGCGGTTACGCCTACCGCGCCCTGTACCCCGACCCTTCTCTCCTCGCCGAAGGCACGCTTGGCGGCGGCCTCCCGTACTTCCGCGAACCCCTCCTCGACGACCCCGAACTCGCCACCGCCCTCGCCCGCGCCCACACCGAACTGAGCGCCTGCCCGGACCCGTTGGAGACGGAGTCCCGCCTCCCGTGGCTGCTGACGGCCCTCACCCGCCGACACTCCACGGCCCGCGCGACGAACGACACCGTGCCGGGCGCCGCCCACACCGCCCACGCGGTACGGGACCGCCTGGCCGACGACCTCCTGGAGCCCCCCTCCCTCGCCGAACTGGCCACCGCTCTGGGCCTGTCCCGCTACCAACTCCTCCGAGCCTTCCGTACGACGGTGGGGATACCCCCGTACGCCTGGCTGGCGCAGTACCGGGTACACCGGGCCCGCGGACTACTGGAATCCGGACTCAGGCCGGCCGAGGTCGCGGGCCTGGTGGGCTTCGCCGACCAGGCGCACCTGACCCGCTGGTTCCGGCGGGTCCTCGGGGTCACCCCGGCGGCGTACCGCAACAGCGTTCAAGACGGCCGCCGCTGACGTGGCGAGCATGGCCGCATGACTGCACGCGGCTGGTTTCTGTTCTCCCTGATGGGAGTGGTCTGGGGCATCCCCTACCTGCTGATCAAGGTGGCGGTGGACGCCCCGCTGTCCCCGTCGATGGTGGTGTTCACGCGCTGCGCGCTGGGCGCGGCCCTGCTCCTGCCCTTCGCGATCCGCCAGGGCGGCCTGCCCGCCACCGTTCGCACCCACTGGCACCCGATGCTGGCCTTCGCGTGCATCGAGATCATCGGCCCCTGGTGGACCCTGACCGACGCGGAACGCCACCTGTCCAGCTCGACAGCGGGCCTGCTGATCGCGGGCGTCCCGATCGTGGGAGTGGCCCTGGCCCGCTTCTTCGGCGAAACGGAGAGCCTGGGAGTGCGGCGCGTCATCGGGCTCGGCCTGGGCCTGGCCGGCGTAGGAGTCCTCACGGTCCCGCACCTGACCGGCGGCGACGCCCGCTCCCTGGCCGAGGTGCTGATAACGGTGATCGGCTACGCAACGGCCCCGTTGATCGCCGCGCGCTACCTCAAAGCTGTCCCGACCCTCCAGCTCATCGCCCCCTGCCTGGCCCTCGCGGCCCTGGTCTACGCCCCGGCGGCGGCCATGACCTGGCCGTCGGCGATGCCCTCCCCCTCGGTCCTGGCCGCGCTGGCCACCCTGGGCGTGGTCTGCACCGCGGTCGCCTTCGTGGCCTTCCTGGAGCTGATCAAGGAGGCCGGTCCGACGAGGGCGACGGTGTTCACGTACGTCAATCCGGCGGTAGCGGTGGCAGCGGGCGCGATCTTCCTGTCCGAGCCGCTGACGGCGACCATCGTCGTGGCCTTCACCCTGATTCTGGCGGGCTCGGTACTGGCCACGGCGGGCCCGGTTCGCATGACCGCCGAACCATCCTGCACCGAGTCCCCGGTAACATGGTCCCCACGGCAGACGAGCCGGGCGGACGGCCGCGTGAAGTCCCTCAGGGGCCTTCCCGAGGAACGTCCGGGCTCCACAGGGCAGGGTGATGGCTAACGGCCACCCGGGGTGACCCGCGGGAAAGTGCCACAGAAAACAGACCGCCCGGCGCTTCGGCACCGGGTAAGGGTGAAACGGTGGTGTAAGAGACCACCAGTGCCCAGGGCGACCTGAGCAGCTAGGTAAACCCCACCCGGAGCAAGGTCAAAAGGGAGCGCCTCGGTGCTCCTGCGGGGACGTTCGAGGGCTGCCCGCCCGAGTCCCCGGGTAGACCGCACGAGGTCGATGGCAACATCGGCCCTAGATGGATGGCCGTCTCCCCGGCCGCCGCGAGGCGACCGGGCGACAGAACCCGGCGTACAGCCCGACTCGTCTGCTGGCTGTGCCTTCGACGTGGTTGGTGCCCTTTCCCTGCGGCAGGATTTCCGGCTTTCTGCCTGGGGTATTCGATCGCGCGCAAGTAGCGGCTGCCTGCGGCTACGTTTGGCTCGTCCATGCTGACGACCTTCACGCGTGTACATGCTTTCCATCATCTGGTCGTGAACCTGACGGTCTCGCGGAGCAAAGCGGTGGCACCGTCCAGGTCGGCAAGCCGGGCTGCCAGTGTCGCCTCGGCGAGGCGCGGCGGAAGAGCCACGCTGAACTTCAGTCCTGCCAGCGCACGGGGATCCACTGCCGGGAGGCACAAGTGGTCGGCGGCGTGCGCTGTGGCCTTTCTCCATTCTTGGGGGGTGATGTCCTCGCGCAGTCGGACGTAGGTGTCCGTAGGACGCTGCAGAGGGTCGGCGATGCTGGAGAGGGTTGCGGCCAGGGTGGCGTTGGTGCGATAGCCCGCCCACGTCCACCACCGCACATTCGTGTCGTGGCCTCCGCGCATGATGACGGTGCCGTCGGGGTACACCAGCTCGGCGCTCTCATCACGCACGCGAGCGAGGGCGCTTTGGGCACGGCGGGTGAGCCTGACAGGCGGGGTAGCACCGAGCAGGATGTCGCGCGCCGCCCGTGTCAGCTCGTAGGACGCGGTGCGGATCAGGCCGATACCACCCCAGCGTGCCCGCCCACCACTCTCCACCGGCTCGACGAAGCAGCGGCGGCGCGACCAGTCGATGTACGTCACCTGCCAACTGCGGCCGGCGAGCAGAAGTCGGCGAGGGCCGACGACCTCGTCCGTGAGCAGCACGGGATCTGTGGTGCCGATCTCGGTGCGGCCGGACAGCACGGTGAACTCCGGGGCGGCGGTGAAAACCGCTGTGAGGTCCATGAAGTGCCGGTAGCCGAACCGCTTTTCGGCCTCAGGGCCGATGAACAGCAGTTCGCTGTCCCGGTCCAGGTAGCCCTCCTCGACCAGGTGGCGAACGATCGGCTCGGCGGAAGGGCCGAACGGACCCAGGCCTCCCCACCATTCCTGCCACAGCCGGTCACCAACCTGGTGCTCCTGGAGGCAGAGCGCCAGCACCTGTTGCGCGGCGATGTGCCGGGGCTCCGGAGGAGCGATGACCGGCTCTACCCAGCCGCGGGACCAGAGCAGTAGCAGTGCCGCCGCGGACAGGAGGCCCGAATCGTCGGTGGCGAGGAACAGGCAGTTGCGGCTGGATCCGGGGCGTCGACCGGTGCGGCCCAGTCGCTGTAGAAACGAGGCCACGGTGCTTGGTGCATCGATCTGGACGACCCGGTCGAGGTCGCCGACATCGATGCCCAGTTCCAGGGTGCTGGTGGAGACGATCACGCAGTCGCGAGCCTCCGCGAAGGCTTCCTCCGCCCGCCGCCGCTCGTCTGCGGACAGCGACGCGTGCGAAAGGAAAGTGGTCAAGCCCTTTGCGCGCAACGACGCGCCGAGTTCCTCAACCTGCTTGCGTGATTCGCAGAAGACCAGACGCTTCTCGCCCCGGTGCAACGCCGCGATCACCGTCGCGGCATTGGCCAAGGACCCCACATAGTCGAGCTGGACCTCCCCGGGTGGGGGCAGTTTCTGGACCTTCTCCTTCAGATGCGGGGCGACAACCCGCGCCGTGCGCCGCCCGGCTCTGGCTCCCTGCAACCAGGTGAGTAGCTCGTCAGGGTTACCCACAGTCGCGGAAAGGCCGACCCGCTGCAGCGGACGCCCGGCCACCCGCTCCAGCCGTTCCAGCACGGCCAGTAGATGCCACCCACGGTCGTCGCCCGCGAAAGCATGCACCTCGTCGACGACGATCGCCCGCAGCCCGGAGAAGAACGCCCGGTGGTCGACGTTGGCGCTGACCAGCATGGCCTCTAGAGACTCGGGAGTGGTCAGCAGCACATCCGGCCGCTCACGCAGGATGCGCTTGCGGCGAGACTGCGTGACATCGCCGTGCCAGAGCGCGGCTGTGCGCCCGAGCCACGAGGTGTACGTCTCCAGCCGCGGCAGCAGGTTGTTGAGCAGCGCCTTCAGCGGACATACGTAAAGGACTGAGGTGCCGTCCCATTTCTCCTGCGCCATCCGCGAGAGCAAAGGGAAGCACGCGGCCTCGGTCTTCCCACCTGCGGTGGGGGCGATCAGTACGGCGTCCGCCCCGTCTGTCAGAGGGGTGATCGCCTCCTCTTGGAGGGTTCGCAGGCGAGGCCAGCCCAGGGTGTTCACGACGTGGTGGACCAACCCCGGGTGAAGCAGGTCCATCGGGTCGGGCGCCACGTCGTTCACGGTAGGTCCAGTTCGACATCATCAGCGCCGCCCACTGCCGCGGCGTTGCGCTCGACCTCGGTCAGTTCCGAGGCGTTCACCGTAAGCGCGTAATGCTTGCGGGGGTCGAAGTCCTCGAACTGGTCCACACGGTCGAGGACTTCGCCGACGAGCTTCTTGAGGAACAGACGAGGCGCCACCCCCACCTTGCCCCCCAGTGCCCCGCCGACGGCTCTGGCCAGGTCGGCGACGTATACGTCGTCTGTGAGTTCCTTGACCCGCTCAGCCGCCGAAGACCCGGACGCATACAGATCCCGGATGGTCAGCCCCAGGCCGATCAGCGAGTCCAGGGTGAAGCCCGGCAGCCTGAGCTGCACGGCACGTGGGTTGTCGAAGCGCGGGTCGGTTGTGAAGTCAGTGGCCAGCCGCTGGGCCAGCGGAGCCAGACGCTGCACGCCCTGGTGGCCGTCGTAGAACGCCGGCGTGCCGGTGATCAGCAGATAGAGGCCGGGGAAGCGTCCGGAGTGCACCTCGTCGATGAGCTGACGCAGTGCGTTCAATGCCTTGTCACGGGCGTCGGACCGAACCCGTTGCAGGGTTTCCACCTCGTCCAGCACGACGAACAGTCCTGTGTGCCCGGAGTCCCGCAGCACGGTGAGCAGCCCCTGCAGAAACCCAAGGGCGCCGAAGTGGTCGAGGTCACCGCGTACCCCGGCTGACCTGCGGGCCGCCGCGGCCACATGCGGTTGTCCGCCCAGCCACGCCATGACGGCGGAGGCCGTGGCCTCGTCTCCCGACTCGAGGGCCGCACGGTAACCGCGCAGGGCCGTCGCGAACGACGGAGCGTGCCGGGACACCTCGGTGAGTCGTGCGGTCATCAACCGCTCCACCTGTGCGGGGAGGTCATCCTCGGACGCGCCCTCGGCGAGGGCGTCCTCCTCAAGGGCGTAGAACCAGGCGTCCACGACCGGCCGGAGCGCGCTCGGGGGAAATCCGGGCGTCGCCAGCCGCTCGGTAAGGCGGCGGTAGACGGTCTCCAGCTTGTGCAGCGGAGTCTCGGTCTCCGAGACCTGGATCTCGGCGACGGCAAAGTTGCGCCGCTTGGCCCGCTCCCCAAGCCACCGGGCGAAGAAGGTCTTGCCCGACCCGTACTCGCCGCGTACGGCCTTGAACACCGACGCGCCCGACGCCACGGCGTCGAGCTCGGCGTCCAGTGCACTCTGGAAGCGATCCAGGCCAGTGGCCAGCAGATCGAGCCCGCTCTCAGGAACTGCTCCCCGGCGCAGCGCATCGATCACGTCTCGGCGGCGGGCAGCACTGACGGGTCCGTTTCGACCAGGGCTGTCTGTACTCACCCAGACAGTCTCCCATCGGCCTGAGGCCACAGAGGCGCAGGACGAAAACGGACGACACTCCACCGCGTCGGACTGCGGCACGGACGGGTCGAGAGCTGGACCGGGATCGCTTGAGCCGGCCTGTGGCAGCGGTCTCGGTGAATGCCTTGACTGTCGCCAACCCCGTTGATGCAATGGCATGTTCACCGTCGTAATGAGGCGGTGACGCAGCGTTCGGTCCCAGACGGAAAGACACAGCGTGGCACTCGACAGTCTGAAACTCAGTGACGCCTTGGCGGACGTCGCTTCCGGCGCCTTACAGCTCCCCGACTTCCAACGTGAGTGGAAGTGGGACGACGAGCGCATCAGGGCACTCATCGCTACGGTGACACTCGACTATCCGCTTGGGGTGGTGATGGCGCTGCAGACCAACGGCACCTCACTGTTCCGCACCCGGACACTCAAGGGTGCCGAGGACGCGGAAGGCCGGGTGCCCGATCTGTTGCTGCTCGACGGCCAGCAGCGGCTGACCTCCCTCTTCCAGGCCCTGCACCGGGATCGCCCGGTGGAGACGGTGGACGCTCGGGGCAAGGAGCTGAGGCGCTGGTACTACGTCGACATCGCCAAGGCCATCGGGCCACCGGCCGAACGTGACGACGCCATCGTGTCCGTGCCCGAGGACAAGATCCTCAAGACCGGCTTCAACCGCAGGGACCTCATCGACCTGAGCACCGTCGAAGGTGAGTGCGCGGCCGGCTACTTTCCCCTCCACTTCGTCTTCGACACAGAGCGAGTGAACGCCTGGCACCAGGAGTATGTGAAGGTCGACGTCACGAACTGGGCGCACTGGGGACAGTTCCAGATGCACGTGCTCAACCGCATGCAGTCGTTCCAGGTCCCGATGATCAAGCTTGCTGCCTCCACGACCATGGATGCGGTCTGTGCCGTGTTCGAGCGGGTGAACACCGGTGGAGTGCCGCTCAACGTCTTTGAGCTGTTGACGGCTACCTACGCGGGCAATCAGCAGTACGTGGCCGAGCACGGCGACTACTACAAACTCCCCGACGTTTGGTTGGAGATCAAGAAGGGCCTCACGTCGTCATACCCGGTGTTCGGACGCATGGAGGCCGGCGTCGAGGACGGGCTCAGCAGCAGTGACTTCCTGCAGGCCGTGGCGCTCGTCCGAACCTGGGAGCGCAAGCGTCAGGAGCCACGTGCCGCCGTTTCGTGCAAGCGCCGTGACCTGCTGGAACTGCCGCTCACCGACTTCAGCCGACTGGCTCCGCGCGTGGCGGAAGCCTTCGAGTGGGTCGGGGCCTTCCTGGAGCAGCAATGCATCGTGCGTGCCCCCGATCTGCCGTATCGCACCCAGCTCGTACCATTGGCCGCCGTACGGACGATCCTGGGCGAGCAGACCGAGACCGTGGAGGCCGACGAACTGCTCACTCAGTGGTACTGGTGCGGTGTGCTCGGGGAAATGTACGGCGGTTCGACGGAGAGCCGCTTCACCCGCGACGTGGAGCAGCTCATCGAACGGCTTCAGGGCAATACGGAGGTTGTCCCCGACACCATTGCCGAGGCAGCCTTCCTGGACGACCGGCTCGACACCCTCAGCACCCGCAACAGCGCTGCGTACAAGGGGGTTTACGCTCTCCTGGTCAAGCAGGGAGCGGTGGACTGGTACTTCACCGAGGCGCCACTGAACGCGGCTCGCCTGGCCGAGTACAGCGTCGAAGTGCGCCAGATCTTCCCCAAGGCCTGGATCGACAAGCACAGCCGATCTTACAGCAACAGGGCGAATTCGATCATCAACAAGACGCCTCTGTCGCTCCGGGCCAGCAAGAGTATGACGGGATCACCCGCCGGCTACCTCAAGACGCTCGCGCTCGAGTCGGGGATGCGCCCCGAGTGGTTCGACGACGTCATCGGCACCCATCTCATCGACCCGGCCGCCCTGCACTCGGGCGATTTCGAGCAGTTCTACGAGAGCAGGTCCAAGCAACTGCTCGAGTTGGTCATGTCGGCCATGGGCAAGCGCACCGTCTTCCGCGACACGAAGGTCGGGTGACCTGGTCGTGCTCCGGACACCTTCGGACGACGAACTGCTGGCACTCAAAGGCCAGCGCATCCCACTCGTCGACCTGCTGGCCCTTTTCAACACCCGCTTTCGGAACGATCAGGCAATTCTGCACATCGAGCGAATCCTCAAGGATGTCAGCCTGTCGACCGTCCCGTATTTCGCTACATGCGGCAGTCGGTCCGAGGTCCTCATCGTGGCCAGGGAGTCAGCCGCCGACGAGCCCGCAGGCGAGGACGATGAGGACGAGGCGGGCCTCCTGCCAGGAGCTATGCCGCAGCATCCGCTGCGGATCGGCGACCTGCCCTGTGCGCATGCCGGGGTTGCCTCGGTCACGGCTGCTGAGGCACTCACCCAGGCGACGTACATCATGCACACGCACAACTACTCCCAGGTCCCGGTCCTGGAGGGTCAGTACAAGGTGATTGGCGTGGTCACCTGGCGTTCGGTCACCAAGGTGTACGCCATGGGGGAAGAGGCCGCCCTCGCCAACGCGATCGTGGAGGACCCGCCGGTCGTCCATGCGTATGACGACTTCTTCTCTGTGCTCCCGGCCATCTGCCAGCACGGTTACGTATTGGTCAGGGCGAGCAGCGGACAGATCAGCGGCATCGTCACAGCGGCGGACATCACCCAGCGTTTCGACGTCACAGCCTGGCCGTTCTTCGTGGTCGGGGAGATCGAGTTCCGGTTGCGCAAGTGCCTCGGCGCCAAGCTGGGTGAAGAGGCCATTCGAGGAGTTCAACGCAACGACCAGAAGACCGGCAAGATCGCGGACCTCATGTTCGGACAGTACGTGATGCTGCTGGATGGCGACCAACGCAACAAACAGGGCCAGCGCAAGGAAGCGCTGTGCGCTGCGGCCGATCAGAACTGGCAGACCCTTGGCTGGACCGGCGTGGACCGCGTCCAGTTCGTACGCCAGCTCGACCGGGTGCGCGACATCCGCAATCACATCGCACATTTCGATCCGGAGCCGTTGACTCCGCAACGGAGCGAAGAACTGCGCCAGTTCGTCGGACTGCTGCGCCAGATCACCTGACGCACGGTGAAGTCGGCCCCGGCACACCGGGGCCGACTTCGCCCTTCTCGGTCAGCTCAGCTCGAACTGGTCCCGCAGCAGTCCCGTGTGCAACCGCAGGGTCCGTCCGTCCGGCAGGGTCTCCAGCACTTGGATGCCGTCGTGGTTGAGCAACTGCCGTAGTACAGCCGCGAAGCCGTCGGCCGGCCGGTTCGCGGGCAGCCCGATGCGCTGGGCCAGAGCGGTCACCGGCAGGGTGCCGCCCGCGTCGAGCAGAGCGCGTACGGCCTTTTCCACTCGAGCGAGGTCCGGTTTACGGGCGAGCAGCTGAACTTGTGCCGCGAAGACCTCGGACTCCAGGAGTGCCTCGACCATCGCGTCGTTCAGGGACACGGGGGCCGCGGAGAGCAGGGCACCGCTCTCGGGTTCCGCGGGGACCAGCGCCATGTCGAACAGCGCCTCGTGGCTTCGGGCGAGTTCTGCCTCGTTCTTGGTCCTCTTGATTGGCCTCTTCGGTTCGGGTGCCGGGACCGCGGCGGTGTGAGCCTGTGGCGCCTGGTCTTGCGCTCCCGCGATCAGCGACCACCAGCTCGGCTGCTGGTTCCCCAGCTCCCGCCAGCCACTCGGCGGCTTCGCCCCGAAAGGCAGGAAGGCCAGCACCGGGATGGCGAACTCGGCCAGGGACGCGCCGCCGTGATAGCCGGCCTTGCGGGACGTGTAGCGGGTGTCGGCGTCCCAGAGAGCCACGATCTCGCTCCCTGGTTCCGGATCGAGAACCCGAGGGCCTGTCAGCACGACTTCCTGCTCGACGAGTGGACCTCCGGGGGCTCGGTGCCTCGCGGACCGCACGTCATCGGCGTCCACCCGCGCCGCGCGCCGGTCGATGACGTGGCCGTGGTCGCTAGTGATGATCATTGCTCGGCCCTGGTCCGCGGCAGATCGAAGAAGCGCCCGCAGCCCCCCTATGTCGGACAGCCGCCACGCACCGTCGCCGAGTTTCTGTTCGGAGGCCAACCGGTCGTCCACGGTGTTGAGGACCACTGCCACATGCGTACGGTCGCCGACGAGCGCGTCGTGCAGTTCGGGCCCGAACGGCTCTCCACTGCTTTCGGCGCGCAGATCGTCCTTGTGGAAGACCGCCACGTTTTCCCCGCCCCAGAAGCGGTGAGCGGGAACCAGTCTCTTCTCGTCGGCCTGGGTGCCCTTCATCAGCCGCGCGGCGAAGAGAGAGGTCCGCGACGCGGCCGTGACGGTGGGGAGCGCGGCTGCCATCGCGCGGCGCTGCGGGGCGTCCTTCGTTCCGGGCAGCGGGTCGTACTCGACCCAGTGTTCGCGCAGTTGCTCGGCGAGCTCGGCGGCGATGGCGGCGCTCATTCCGTCGAGCACGAGGAGCAGCACTCTCCGCTCTCCAGCCGTCACCACAGGGGCGACGACTTCGGGGAGGAACGTCTCCACGGCCAGCATCCTGCCGGGACCACGGTCGCTCGCCGTCCTGACGGCGAGCACCTGGGCGAAGTGCCGGTCGATTTCGCGCCGACGGTCGCGGGCCGAACCGCACAGAGCGTCGTACGCGGACCGGAGCGTCGGATCGGGATCGCCCCCGGACTCGATGTACTCCAGTGCCCGGTCCACCCAGCCCGTCTCGGTGACGTGACGGGCGATGGCATTCGCCACCGTGTCGGTCTCGACCGGCGGGTCGGTCGAGAGCCAACGTGCCAGTCGCTGCGCCATGCGCACCCGCTCGATACGGACGTTGTAGTCGGGATCCCGGGCGAGCCGGTGCCGACTGAGAGCCGTCACCGCGGGCGGGATCCGTTCGGGGGAGCCGCTCAACAGCGCCTCGCCGGCAGCGGTGAGGCGTGCTTCGAGCCCCGCTGCCAGCACGGGACTCGTCCCTGCGGCCCGTTCCGCCCCGAACTGGCGCGCAAGGGCAGCCGCCCGGTCGAGCACGGAGCCGGTCAGCCGCCGGGCCTCCGCCGCCTCCTCGTCGCTGTCCGACCGTCCCGTCAGCAGCAGGGCGGAGACGAACTCCTCGCAGGACCGGCCGAAGGCTGCCGCGAGGGCGTCCAAGTGCTCACCCTGTGCGGGCGGCTGCTCTCCGAACCAGCGCTCGGCCCGCCCCCGAGCCCGGTAGTCCGCCGCGTCGGCCACGGCGTCGGCGTGGCCCCACAGCGCGGCGCAGACCAGCCCGAACGCGACGGCGTCCGGCCCGTGTTCCGCCGTCACGAGGGCGAGGAGAGCCTGCCCCGCGCGCCCGGCCTGCTCCTCTTCGCCGAGGAACTGCACGAGTCCGGCTCGCTCCGGCGCCCGCAGGGCCAGGAGCCGTTCGGGGCCGCCAGGCACGAGGGACCATCGCAGCAGGGTGTGGATGTCCAGTTCGTCACGGACTCCCGCCGTGGAACGGGAGGTTTCGGCGTCCGGATCGTAGCGGCCGATCCCCAGCCTGCGCATGGCGAGCGCGGTCAGCGCCTTGCTCCGCGACAGCGGACCGCCCGCCAGCTTCGGCCATCCACCATGCGGCGGAGCGGCGTCGAGCAGTGCCTCGGCAGCCCAGTTCTCCTCGAACAGCCGGTGGTCGGAGGCGCTCGCGCCGAACGCCTCCCGTACGACGTCCCAGGTGTCGACGGCGTTGACCCGCTGCCGGTGCACCTTGGCCAACAGGTCGGGCCCGAGCTCCGCCTCCTCGCGGTCGGTGAGTACCACCAGCACGTCGGGCCCGGTGGCCGACGGCTTCTGGTGCGCGAGGAGCAGCTCGTACACGCCGAGGGGAGAGGGCGCCGCCGCGACCGTCGCCCGCCGCTGCTCACCCCACAGCAGCTCGTCCGGGCCGTCCCAGATGGGCGCGGCCCGTAGCAGCACGACCCTGCGCTTGTCCGGCTTGAGGCCGGGCTGCGATGCCAGGTACTGGGTGATGGTCGCGGGCTTGAGCGGCACCGCGCTGGTGGTGGTCACGGTCGCCGTACTCACTGGTCCCACACCTTCTTCGCCCGCTGCCTTTCGCTCATTCCACGACCCGCCAGCTGATCTCGATCTCCACGTCCGGCTCGGCGGCCGCCAGCTCGGCCAGTTCGGCCCTCAACTCGGTCAGCGCACGGGAGGCCGTGGTCCGGCCCCCGCCCGAGCGGCGTCCTGCACGTCGTCCGCCCTCGGTCTCAGGGTGGGTGGAGGGCACGGGCGGTTGGCCGGTGTCGGTGCTCAGACTGATCGAGTCGGGCTTTGTGAGCGGTTCGGTCGGCGTGGGCGTTGCGTAGGCCCTACGCGGGTCGGCGGTGTGTGCCTGGCTGCGCTCGATGACGGCGACGATGGACCGCCGTGCCTCGAGCAGCGCATCCTTGAGGTCCTTGGTGCGCTGGTCGACACGCGCCGCGCCGCGCAGCTCCTCCAGCACCGCCTCGCCCTGCGGCCCGTAGTTGGGTGAGAGCTTGAGCATGTCCCAAGCCGCGGTGGCCAAGGCAGCCGCGACGGCCTCGGCCTGCTTGATCGACGCACCGAAGCGGCTCGTCGGCACGTCACCGAGATCGAAGCCGGCGAATGCGGAGATGACCTGCTTGGCCGCGGCTGAACCGCCGGGCGCACCCTGATCCAGCCCGCGCAGTTCGTCCAGCAGGTCCCGGGCCCGGCGGGCGATCGCCAGTCGGCCGGACTCGTCGCTCCCGTCCAGGCCGAGCAGCGTCGCGTGCTTCTCCAACTGCGCCACCAGATCGGCCGCGTGCGGCTGGTACGTGCGAGCCCGCTCCGTGATCCGCCGGGCGAACTGCCCGACCATCCGGCCCCGGCGCAGTCTGGGCGGCTCCTCACCGAAGATCTCCCAGTAGCGGCGTCCCGCCTCCTCCCAGACGTGTTCCTCCGGTAGCGGCTGGGAACGCAGCGCGTCCTGAGGCCTGATCGCCGAGAGTTCGGGCGAGGGGTCGAGCAGCGCACCGCCCCTTACCCAGACCCGGTCGTCCATCTCCGCGTACGACGCGATGACGAGGTTGGCGAGGAACGGCTCCAGGCCCATCGTGTCGGGACGGTCGATCCACTCGGCAAGCTGGACGACGCTCAGATCACCGGGACCGGCCTCGCCGCGCGCCTGGAGGGCGAAGTGCTCCGGCCAGCGGGTCGAGAGCCGGAAGTACGCCTCCTTCTGCTGGCCGAGCCCCAGCGGCGCGGCGATGCGCCGCATGAGCGCACGCTCCTTGGCCGGGATCTCGGCCTGCCGGTCCCCGGCTTCCGCGGCGGCGCGGATGTGCCCGAAGACGGTTCGCGCGTCGGCGAGTTTGACGACGCTGCCCGTGCCGTCGGGGTCGAAGTCCGGGTGGGCCGGGAACTGGTGGGCCAGCAGTTTGCCCGCCACGTGCCGGGCCGCGTCGTGCAGGGACTGGCCGATGGAGACGCGCAGATCCGGCACGTCGGGCAGCGGCTCCAGATGCTCGTTGAAGTCCGGGTTGACATCGCCGGGCTTCTTGGCCGCCAGACCGTAGGCCTGCTTGAACGCCGCCTTCACCGTCTTGGTGAGCGTCTCGCGCTGGTCTTCGAGCAGCGCCTTGGCGCGGGCCCGGTTGTCGGCGTTCAGGTGCTGGGCGTAGCTGGTGTCGAAGCGCCGCTGGTCGGCGAGCGCGTAGTGGATGACGACCAGCCGCTGGAAGTCCTGGAAGCGGCCGGTGGACAGATGCGTGGGAATCCACCCCACGGTCCGTGGCCGGTTGCCGGGAAGCCGACGGAGCTCGGCCATGCGGTTGGCGTCCTCGCGCGGCCCGTACTCGCCCTCGTCGTACGGCAGATCGATGATCATCCGCCACAGCCCGTCCTGGCTGGGCGCGAAGTCGTGGTCCTGCAGGTCGTCGTGGTCGGCGATGTTGCCGAAGATGACCTCCACCGTGCGGTTCGAACCCCGCCACACGAACTTCAACTCGTCTGCGGTGAGCCGTTCCTGGAGATCGATGCCCAGCTCTTCGGCGAGGAGTCGCTTGGCCAGAGAGCGGCGGTTGGAGCGGTTGTCGTTGACTTTGGCGTTGGCGAGGACGGAGTCCACGTCCACGCCGGCCAGTTCCAGCCGTACGCCCGGGTTGGCCTTGGTGCCGGTGGGCTTGATCTCCGCGAAGCGCGCCGCCCACTCGTCGACCTTCGACTGGATCGCGCCGACCTCCGCCCCCGGGATGGGGGAGATGACCGAGCCGTGGTTGAGGGACGCGAGCCGCCGGATCGTCAGGTCCCGCAGCGCGGGCACGCTGGGTGCCAGTGCGGACAGCAGAAGCGTGCACATCAGCCGGTCGTCGCCCACGAACGCCTTGCACCGCTGGACGAGCCCCTGGTCGGTGACGGTCTCACGGCGGTGGCGGTAGCGCTCGATGTCCTCCTCGGTGACGTCGTACATCGCCAGGAGATAGGGCCGCAGCTTGGTGCGGTACAGCTTGTCCGCGGCCTGGAACTCCACCTTCAGGCTGTCGACGAACGGTCGGTCGCCGCCGTCCGCGATGACCGGGTAGAGGTCACCCAGGGGGATGAGCTGCTCCAGCGTCGCGTCGTCACGATGGTCCGCCAGCAGCTGGCCCATCAGCTTCAGACCGGTACGGGAGCGCTGCAGCGCCGAGGAGATGTGGACCAGGGTGTCCATGAACGAAGGCGAGAAGGGATACGTCAGCCGGAACGACGCCTCGTCGGCGCCGGTCGTCCCCTCGTCGGAGCCCAACAGCACGTCCCACACCTGCGGTCCGACCCGCTTGATCTTGGCGAAGGCCGCGTCGAGCTTGGCGGCGGCCTCCGCGTCCTTGGGCCTCAGGAGACGCGCATGGGCGATCTGCGGGAGGTTGCGATCCTCCAGCGTGATCTTGTCGAAGCGCCCGGAAGCCAGGTTCAGGCTGTCCTGGATCGCGGTCTCGGCCGCTCCGGACACCTCCTGGCCGACCAGCTCCCGCAGATCCCGCTGCCGCGCGATGAACGACACGATCGGGATGGCACGGCGGGAGTCGGCGCCCTCCACGAAGTTGGTGATCTTGTCGGCTTCACGGGAGACGAACTTCTGGTCGTGAATGCGGTTGGCGAGCCAGAGGATCAGCTCGTCCATGAACAGGATCAGCCCGTCGTACTTCAGCGACTTCGCATGCTCGGCGATGACGGCGAGGCCGGCGTCGAGCGAGATGAATCCGTGCTCGTCCTCGGCAGCGTTCTTCGCGAAGCCCGGGAACCAACTGGTGCTCGCGTCATGCACCAGCTTGGCCCGCAGCTCGGCCGGGGTGGTCGGGTTGACCAGGTTGAGGTTGACCTCGGCGCCGTCCAGTTCCTCGGCGGCGAGGGCGGTGTCGAGGAGTGCCGGACTCCAGACGAAGGAGTCGCCCCACTCGTCACCGGCATCCGCGGTGTCCCCGTCGGCGGTGGCCCCGGCGAGGCCTTCGATGAACTTGTCGTCGCCCATACGATCCCTCAGCGCGCGGATGTCCGCGAAGAGGGAGTCGGTCCGGTACACCTGCGGAGTAGGCGCATCGGAATGCAGGGCCTTGACGTGGCTGACGTACCCGCCGAGCACCCGCTGCTCCAGGGACTTGGCCCCGAGCATGTGGTACGGCACGAGCAGGAACTTCTTCCCGTCGGTGCTCAGCCACTCGTGCTTGGACAGCACCGGATCGAAATCGGTCCGGGCACGGGCGGCCGCGTCGCCCCGCAGCAGGGCGTGCAGCACGGCCATGAAGTGCGACTTACCGGAACCGAACGAGCCGTGCAGATAGGCGGCCTTCGACGTCTGTCCGTCCAGCGCGGTCTTGATCAGACTCAGCGCCTCGTCGAAGTTTTCGAGGAGACGCTCGGTGACGACGTAGTCCCGCAGCGCCCGCTCGGCGCCCTCCTCGGTGACGGCCTCGGCCAGCTTCAGGACGAAGTCCGACGTGGAGATGGACGTCTTGATGTCGATGACATCGCGGAGGAGGGGGGCCGTTGCGGCGGTCGGGGCCATCTCTGTCTCGCGTCTCCTGTTTTCCGTGTACTACGTCAACGTCCACCGGGCAGCGCGGCGCGTCCCCCGTCACCGGGACGACGAGTGATGCTCAGCACCGCATGCTGCCCCGGAAGTACCGTCCACCACTGTTCACACAAGTGGGGACGGTCTTCGATCGTATCGGCCGCGTATGACATGGGGGAGGGAGGTCACGCAGCGGAGCCCCAGCCCTCCATCAACTGCTCGGGTCCGTACGTCGCCGCCGGCCCGTCCACCGTGAACCCGGAGCGGGACACCGCGACCAGCGGAGTGTCCTCGTCGGCGCCGGGTACGGCAAGGGCGTCCCGGGCCAGCGCGGCCAGGGCCCGACGGTCGAAGGGTCCGCGCTCGTGCCACTTGATCGAGCCCACGAACCCGATCTCGCGCGCCGGATACCGGTCTGCCCCGACGAGGTCGACCTCGGGGTTGTTGGTACGGGGCCACCAGCCGCCCACTTCTCTCACCCGCGGCCAGGTATCGTCGGGCAGCAGCCGGGCCAGGGACTCCCGTACGACGGGTTCGATCGCCCGCCCGCGCCACGAGGTCCAACCGCGCTCGACCGCCTCTGCCACGATCCGGCCGCGTCCGCGCTCGATCTCCGGGATCCCCTGCTCCAGGAAGGCGAGCCAGAAACGCAGGTAGGGATCAGCGACGCGGTAGCGGCGGTCGCGGTCTCCGGGGTGTGTGGAGAGCGGGGTGTCGACGGCGATGAGTCGCTTGTCCGCGAGGGTGCGCAGGGCCGGGTTGAGCGAGCCGGGAGGGAGCGGCCGATCAGCGGCCCCTGCTCTCGCGGCGATCGTCCCGAAGGTCCGCTCACCACTGCCGATCACGGAGAGCACGTGCCTGGCCTGGAGAGCGGTCGGGAACTCGGCGGCCAGTGCCCGCTCGGCGGACACGAGGAGGGGGGAGGTGGGATCGTCGAGGGCGCGGGAGAGGAAGCCGGTGCGGCTCTCGCCCTCCCGCCACTCCTGGCAGATGAGGGGCAGGCCGCCGGTGATCAGATGGGCGTCGAAGGCGTCGGCGGCGGGGAGCCCGGTCATTGCCATGACTTCGGACGGGGAGAGGGGGGCGAGGACCATCTCGACCCCCCGCTGATGGAAGGGGCGACCGTAGGCGGAGAGCTGCTCCATCATCGCCAGATCGCTGCCGATGAGGATGAGCAGCACGGGCTTCCGGCTCAGCACCCGGTCCCACACGGTCTGCAGGGTGCCTTCCAGAACCGCGTCGCCTTCGAGCATCCAGGGCAGCTCGTCGAGTACGACGATGCTGGGGGAGTCGTCCGGGAGGACCGCTGCGAGCTGGCGCAGGGCGGTGTCCCATTCGGCGACGGTGGTGACGCCGGTGAGGAGGGCGGTGTCGGGCAGTGCGGAGTGCCGGACCTCGTCGAGGAAGCGGGCCCGTTCCCGGTGGGCGTCCTCGCCTCGGGTGGCCTGGTGGACGACGTAGGGCACCTGGGCGCGCTCACAGAAGAGGTCGACGAGCCGCGACTTCCCGACCCGACGCCGACCGCGGAGCAGCAGGGCCCGACCGCGTTGGTCGCCGCGGCCGTCGCGGACCCAGGAGAGGTGGTGGTTCAGGGTGGCCAGCTCGGATGTGCGGCCTACGAAGCCTGGCATGGGTCACCCTTCGAGTTTGCTCAAGCTGAACATACTCAAGTTAACCATAGTATGAAGAATGTGAGTAGCAGAGATGTTGCCGTGAGTGATGGTGTGCGGGTTGACCGGCAGGCAGTGCAGTGCGGGCCGGCCTTGAGGGTGGTCGGCTCAGGCGAGGTGGTTGATGAAGGTGCGCCAGGCGTCGGGGGTGACAGTGATCACGGGGCCGACGGGGTGCTTGCTGTCGCGGACCGGTATGAGGGTGGGGAAGTTGTCGGCGATCTCGACGCAGTTGCCTTGCCCGCCGCTGTAGCTGCTGGCGCGCCATGCCGCTTCCGCGAGCACCGGCTCTATGTGATGGCCCTGGCTCATGGTCCGTACTCCTTGGCGATGCGGCGGATCAGCGTGAGTGATTCCGCCGGGGGCAGCGCTGTGGTGCGGGCGTCATCGAAGAGGGTGCGGTAGTACGCGACCTCTGGTTCGCGCTCCATCCAGATGTTGCCGGTCGGGGTCTCCGTCAATACGAGGTCGAGCGATGTCACCTGCGGAAAGCTCAGCAGCAGGTACGGGCCGAACATACCCGAGTGCGCACCGCGCGAGAACGGGAGTACCTGGACGGTGATGTTGGGGTGCTCCGCCATCGTGGCAAGGTGCTCCAGTTGCGCCCGCATCACTGCGGGGCCACCCACGTGCTGACGAAGGACTCCTTCCGCCAGCACCGCCCAGAGTGACATCGGGTCCTCGTCGATGAGTCGTTGCTGCCGGGCGAGCCGTACCTGGACGAACTGATCGATCTCCTCAGGCGTCTTCCAGGCACGAGAGGCGACTGTCACTGCGCGGCCGTACTCGGCGGTCTGGAGAAGTCCTGGGACCAGTTGCACCTCGTATGTTCGGACGCTGTCGCAGATGGCCTCCAGTTCGATCTGGTCGCGGTACGAATCACCCAGAACGGAATCGTACTTATGCCACCATCCGTCGCGGCGGCGTCGGTTGGCCCGCTGTGCCATGGCGCCAAGGCGGCTGCGCGTCTCTGGGTCCTCGACTCGATAGGCATGCATCAGCGCGTTCAAATCCGGGGCGCGAACGGGGACGTGCCCGTTCTCCATGCGGCTGATCTTCCCTTTGGTGCAGTCGAGCACCTCGGCTGCTTCGGCCATGGACACGCCTGCCGACTCGCGGAACTTGCGGAGTTCATCGCCGAGTTGGCGTCCGAGCACGGTGGACGGTTTGACAGTAGGCATGTGTGACTCCTACCAGAGGCCAGAGCTGCAGGGCGTGGCGCTTACTCGAAAGAGTGAAACAGGGTCATCAGGCTCCGTGCAATATTGCGCCGATCTATATGCTCCAGAACGCTGTGAATGGATCGTCCGTAAGCGGCGCCGCAGCGCGGCAACTTGATCAACAGCTATCGACCCTCAGGGGGCGTCATGGCAGGGAGCCTGGGCACGAACGAAGTCACCTTCCGGCTGTCCCGTTGCCGTCGAAGTGTGCCGAGATCTCGGGCGGCGTTACATGCTGTGCTCGGCAGTTGGGGCGTGGGCCAAGATGTCCTGGAGTCGGCGGAGTTGGTGCTCTCGGAGCTGGTGACTAACGCGCTGCGCGTACGGGTGCCGAGTGATCGGCAGGTGGGCGTACGGATCGCACGATCCCTAGAGGACGGCCTGCTGCGGCTGGAAGTCAGCGACGCGGGCTCGGGCAGGCCCGAAGTGCGGACGCCCGGTGACGAGGAGACCGGCGGACGCGGGCTGTTGCTCGTGGAGACGCTGGCTCACCGCTGGGGAGTTGAGGAGCGCGCGGGCGGGATCGGGAAGACCGTGTGGGCGGAGCTGAAAGCGCCGGACATCGTGGCTGAACCCGACGGGCGGGAGGTCGCGGCTGTCATGGTGCGGCCTGGCCAGCTAGTGCGCGTGTGGGGTGAGTGGCGCACTGTCCGTACGGTTCGCACTGAGTCGTACGCGGCTGGTGGACGCGCCGTTGTGCTTGGACTGGACGAGGGCCCGGCGCTACGGGTACACGCGGCAGAACCGTCGACCATGCGGGACGTTGGCGTGCCCTCCACGCGGGAGAGAGGGCAGGGCACGCCGGGGTGATCAGCCCTTGGTCGGCTTCCCGGGACGCCACGCGCGCAGGTCGTCGTCGGTCAGACCGTGTTCACCCTGCTTGGTCGCCCGGTAACCCGCGAAGAAGGCCGCGGGGGAGCCGCCGTACAGGGGGTCGAACTCGTCGTGCCACTGGGTCAGCCAGGGTTGCAGTTCGAGGAGGCCGGCGAGGAGCGGGGTCATCTGCTCGTCGGACAGCTCGTCGTGGTTCGTGAAGTACGTACTGAGGGCCTGGGCCTGCTCCCGGTGGTCCCAGCCCGCCCAGCCGAACAGGTCCGGAGTGCCGGAGATCGTGCCGGTGGCGTAGGAGATGAACCGCTCCTTCGGCACGTCCAGCTTCCCGCGGGCACGCCAGTAGGACGGCTTGAGGAAGTCGGCCGATGTGTACTTCGGCGGCACGGGGATGGAGTCGCGGATTTTCCGCTTGGCGGGTTCGTCCTGAGCGGCGTCTTCCTGACGCTGGAGATCCCAGACGTGCTCCCAGTCGGCGCGCTTCCTCAGCCCGGTGGGCTTGTAGCGCAGGGCGGCGAGGAAGGGGACATGCTCGTTGGCGAGGAGATCCGCGACGACGGTCGCCAGCTCCTTGCGGGGTGCATACAACTCAACGACGGAGACGAAGTCCGCGTCGAGGGAGAGAGCGGAGGTGAGCTGGGCAAGGGGGAGGATCGTCGGCTGGCCGTCCTGGAACCAGAGTTCTCGGTTCTCGATGCGGTCGAGAAGCCAGGAGCGCAGGGCCTTCTCCTGGAGCGCGTCCCACCCTTCGGTTGCCCACCGGCGCTTGTATTCGGGGCGCTCGACCATGCCGATGGCGCGGGAAGACTCGATGACGTCGATGCGCTTCTGGACGGTGGCCTTGTACTCGTCTGACCAGTGATCGGGGAGCGTGGTGATGGGGGTGGACCCATGCCGCTTGAACCACTCGTCGGATGCCTCACCCTTCTGCACCCGCCGAGCGAGCACGATCTCGAACGCACGCTCACCGAGGGCTAGTTCGGGAACCCCGGCCTCGGGAGCGCGGAGGTCTTCGGAGTGCAGGTTGTAGAGGGAGTAGACCTGCCAGTCCAGTTCTTCTTGCAGGGCGATCATGCGTCCCAGGAGATGCTCCCACCGGTCGCGAGCCTCCCGGAGGGAACGCTGTGTGGGAACTTTGGTTTCGAAGAGAGCAAAGGGGCTCGCGCTCGCGAGATCTTGGGCGGTCTCATCGAGGCGTGCAGAAAGGTGAGTGGGATATGCTGACGGAAGTGGGAAATCCTCAAGGCTGGATCCGGTGAACTCGAATCGATGTTCCCAGAGTTCGTCAGAGATGCCGCCGCCGACTCCACCATTGCCCTTGGACTGGCTAACCTGCTTAAGCCAGAATGCGGCGCTAGAGCTGTTTAGTAGCCCTAGTAGCTCTAGATGATCCTCCTCGCTCGCATTCTCTGAAAGCTTGATCACTGGAGCGTGGCGATTAAACACCTTGCCGCCCCGGTCTAGGGCGAAGTGATTCTGTGAAGAGACGAAGGCGAAAGTGAGGGATAGTGGCGTACTGTAGGCCGAGGCCGTATATTGCATGTACTCCCACCACTGCAGCCCGGCTGCCGCCATGTCGCCTTGGAAGGTGCTGCGCGCCGCCAGCAGTCGGCGCATGGGCCATAGTTCGCTCTGTAGGTCTGCCTTATTCAGATCGCTGCCGTAAGGGAACCAGATCGCTTCGTGAGGATCGGCGCGCCAGTCGCGAACGGCGTCTCCCGTCATGAAGGGACGCAGGCCCTGTCTGTCTGCTGTAGTTCTGTAGGTCGCTCGGAGTGGGCGTAGGTACGCTTCATCCGCTCCGACTCGTACGGCTCGCCCGATTGGCGGATTAATCGCATCTCTCAGGCGTCGAACCCCGCTCCCTTTGAGGTGCTCAATCATTTCGAGGCCGCCGTTGGCTAGCATCCACGGGTGTTTCCCGAAAAATCGGACACGGTCCAAATCGTCCACCGAGATCCACTTGTTTGTGGTCCCTGGATTGTCGATGAGCTCGGTGATTGATTTCCAAACGTGGCCCTCTTCGGGGACGTCGGGTACTTTGGGCTCCCCCTGGACGGTACGGACCGTACGGATTGTTTCCGAGCGGCCGCTTCCAGATCGTCGTCTTCCGGTGAGGATGACGGTCGGTGTTCCGTGATGGGGAATGAACGCTCCGGAAGTGTCAATTACCTCCGTCAGTTCCACTTTGTGTCCGAAATATTCTTCGATTAGCTTTTTACCGAACTCGCGCTTCATGAAGGAGTTCGCCGTAATCTGGCCGACCATCCCGTACCCGCGGCCACCGGGTTCCCCTACCTTCGCCAGCTGGAAGAATCGCTCAGCGAACGGAACGGACAATGCATACGTCCCCGCACAGGACGCGTACAATTCACGATACAGCGCATTTAGCTTCTTGTCCTTGACCGTGATGTAGGGAGGATTTCCCACCACCACGTCATACCGGCCCTGCTCCAGGATCCTTGGATAGTCCTGAACGTCCTCCGTGGCGTACGTGAACTCCGCGAGCGGATCTCCCGACTCCTCGCCAATCAAGGTCAGTTCAAGCTGTCGCGCCTTAATGAGAGAATCACCCACAGCGAGATGAATCGGCCAGTCGTACCGCCCGGCCTCCTCCAGCGTCGGCACCCCTGCCGCAGCCATCGCTGCAATTAGCAACCGGAAGCGCGCAATAGCCACCGCGAACGGATTGATATCCACTCCGTGCACGGAATTCAACGCATTCCGCACCCGCTCATGCACATCCCGCCCACGCTCCCGCTCCGCCCAAAGCCGCACCATCCTCCGGAACGCACCGAGCACAAAGTGCCCCGACCCGCACGTGGGGTCGATCATCTTCAGCTCGCCGAACCGCCCGCCCAGCTCGCGCACGACCGGATCCATGGTCCGGCTGAGGATGAACTCCTCCACGAACTCTGGGGTCTGCAGCAGTGCGTACGTCTTCCGAGCGGCTTCTGACAACCACTGGTACAGATCGCCAAGGAACCGCGTGTCCCACCCCTTCGCGCCGTCCTTGCTCAGGGGGTCGGTGAAGTCATGAACCAGCTCCCCGTCCGCCCGCCGCTCCCGCCAGAACTCCACCAGCGCCCGCGCCCCGTCGTGCGAGACCGGGATCTGATACAGCGGATTGCGCCGCCTGTCGAACAGCAACTTGCCGGCCTGCCCGGAGCCCAGCTCCGCGAAAGCCCGCTCCAGCCACCCCCGGTACGTCGGGTCCTGCTCCTCCTCGACGTACTGCCGGTACCGCGCCTCCGCCAGATCCCGCCGCTCGGCATCCGGGCCCGTGAGGTACGGCTCCGGGATCAGCAGGTTGTCCTCGCAGAACCGTACGAACACCGTGCCCAGCACCCACGCCACCGCGACCTGCGTGATCCGCTCGTCCAGCCACGCGCTCCAAGTCGCCCCCGTACGACCGAGCTTGAACGCCAGGTCATACTCGGCCTTCAGCCGCCCCGCGACCGCCTCTGCCGCCCGTACTCGCTCAGCCCGCTCCTCCGGCAGCTCGCCCAGCCGCTCCTCCAGCCAGACCTCCCACTTGGGGCTCCCCTTGGGATCGGCCTTCTGTAGCTTGCCGTACTCCGTGCGCAGCGGCTTCAGGACGGTCTCGCCGTCCCGTACCTGCTGGCCGAGGTCGACCTCGACCGCCTTCACCTGCTTGATCAGGTCCGTCAGCAGTGCCTTGGACTTGCGGTCGATCACTTGGTCACGTCTCCTGTCGTCATCCCCACCCACACGCGAGCGGCTCGGCATGCGGCACTCGCGCTCAACGCATCATCCCCGCGGGCCGGCGGCCACGGCACCCTCCGGCTTCGCCCGATGAGCGTTCTGCACCCAGAACTCGTTCAGTACGATCCACTCACCGAGCCCCGACTGGTACGGCACCGCCACCGTCCCCAGCCGCGGCGGCCGGGCCGGGTCGCTCTGTGGGCACAGCAGCCACAGTGCGCGTCCGCCACCCCGTGACCGCTCGGCCAGCCGCTCCAGGACGCCCATCGCGTCGTACCGGGCGAAGACCCCGCCGTCCGTCAGCAGCAACGGAGCCGCCACCCCGATCTCGGCCCCGCTCCCAGAACCCACGCCCCCCGGTCCCAGCAGCTCCCCGATCCGAGGCTCCACCAGGCCCCACGCCGTTCCCGCGTACTCGGCGAACTTCATCGCCCCCGGCGTCCCGGCCCTCGCCACATCCGCACGCAGGATCGTCTCCCAGGTGGGCTTCGGCCGAGGGTCGACCAACTCGTGCAGGGCCTGGACGAACAGCTCGGCCACCGACACCACGACGGCCCCGCCGGCGAAGTCCTGCCGCCCGAGCTCGTCGATCGCGTCCCGTGCCCACTCCGTCGGCACCGTCAGCACACGGAATCCGTCCCGCCGCGCCGACGCCTTCAACCGGTCCTCGGCCGTACCCGCCGCCGCGAGCTCCGGGTCGTCGGAGTAACGGTGCGCGGAGACGGTGCCAGTCGGCTGCCGTCGGGCATCCGACGACAGATAGGCGGAGGCTCCGTCCGCGCTGCTCGGCAGGTAGCGCAGCGTTCCTGTGCTCTTACGCGTCGACAGCACCAGGTCGAAACCGGCGTCCTTCAGGGCCTTCGTCAGCCGACCGCCCGTAGGCAATGCACGGCCGCCGCGTTCGTTCAGCAGCTCCGGGAAGCGGGCCCGTACCCGCTCGTGGACGTCGTCGGCCGTCAGGCCCGGCTGGTCCGCCTCCGCCATCCCAGGGATGAGCGGTACCAGGCCGGCCTGGGTGAGGCGCAGGGCGCGCACCAGCGGCAGCTTGCGCGGATAGATCTCCAGGCGGGGTGTCGCGGCGGCATGACGAGAGGCGGCCACCGCTATCTCCACCATCCGCCGGTCGTCCCACTGAACCGCCGCACTCGGCGGTGGTACGGTGCCCAGCTCGGCCACCACGGTCGCCGCCGTCGGCAGGGTGTCGAGTTTCGACATGTCGTCGGCGACACGGCCAAGCCGCTGGGCGTAGTGGAGCAGGCCCGGCGCGGACGGAGTGTCTGGGGCGTCGTCCGCGCCCACCTCCAGCGCCAGCAGGCCTGCGCCCATGCTCTCGTCGGCCGCGTCGCGGTTTGGAGCGTGCTGGAACTCCGCCTCATCCGGCACGAGTTGTTCGACCTCCACCACAGCCCGCACGGCGGCCAGGGCCAGTGCCCGCCGCTGCTCGCGCTCTTGGAGCTGGGTACCGCGCCGTACGGTCAGCGCGTCCGCGATCTCCGCGGCGGAGGCGACCCGGCCCAGGTCGTGCAGCAGGTCCAGGACTTCGGCGCGCAGCGCCCGGACCGCCGGGTGCTTCTTCCAGCGGGTGCGCTGGTTCTTCAGCATCTGCGGGATACGGCCCCGCGACAGCCCGAGTGCGTGCGCGACGTCCGTCTGCGTCGGCCAGACCCCGACCTCCGACGGGAGTACGCCCTGCTCGTTGGGCAGGCGCAGCAGCAGCCGTACCATCTCGCACTCGTTGTGGTTCGAGCTGTCCTTGCGCAGCGGCGGTACGAAGACCGTGGCGAGCGTGTCGAGGCTGACGCTGCGCAGCGCGCGCTCAGGGAGCGAATGCGCGCCGGCGCCGCCGTTCGCCGCCACCGCGTCCGCCGCCGCGGCCTCGGCGGCCGACAGCTCCTCCTTCGCGGCCTTGCGGCCCTCGGGAGTGAGCGGCGCGGCGGGCTTTTCCGCGAGCTTGAGCCGCCACTGCTTGATGCGGTTCAAGACCTCCTTGCGGGTCTTGGCACCGAGACCGGGGGCGTTGACCAGCTGGCGCTGGCTGTAGTCGAGCAACTCGCCGACGGTGTTGACGCCGAGGCCGTACACGAACGACTCCGCGGCCGGGCTCAGGCCGGACGACGAGATCAGGGTGCCCCGGTCGACGCGCTCCGCCAGCCGCTCGCGCTGCTGCTCGGCGCTCTCCTCCTCGGCCTCCGGGATGGCAGCATCCGGGGTGTGCTGTGCCGCCTCGCCCTGCGCGGGTGGCGCCGCGTGGCGTGACGGGCGGCGGGACGAGGGCTTCGTCTCGTCCATCGCGAGGAAGATCTTCTTCCAGGCGTCCCGCATCGGCTTGAGGTCGGGGAAGCGCTGGGAGGCGTCCCGGTGCAGGGCCTTCTGGAAGAACGCGACCAGGCCGTCCCGTACCGCCGGGTCGAAGGCGTCGGCGGCGATCCTTGGGTGCGGTTCCTTCTCCGGGTCGGTCTGGCGCGGCGAGACCTTGCCGTCGCCCCACACCGGGAGCTCCCGGGACGCCATTTCGTGCAGGGTGACGGCCAGGGCGTATAGCTCGGCGTGTGCGTCGTAGACCGAGCGGTCGGTGAGTGTGCCGATGAACGGGTCCAGGTAGCCGTCGGTGCCCGCCGCGGTCTCGTTCACGGGGTAGCCCGCGAGCGAGAAGTCGATCAGCACGAGTTCGCGGGTGCGGTTCGGGCGGATACGGATGGCGATGTTGTCCGGCTTGATGTCGCGGTGCCACACGCCCTCGCCCTCGAGGAAGTCCACCGCGCCGAACAGGTAGTCGCCGTACGCCTCGAGTTGGTCCACGGACAGGCGGCCGAACTCACGAAGCTGCCGCGCGACCGTCTCCTCGCGGCGCCGACGCTTCGTACCCGGTGCGGACAGCTCGCCGCTCTCGTCGCGCTCGTCGCCGACGTACTCCATGACCAGGACCGTGCGGGGGCCGATGCGCTGCGGCTCCGGCTCGACCAGCCGGATCACGCGGGAGTCGGGGCGGAGCCGGCCCAGCACCTCGGCCTCGCGGCGGAGTACTTCGCCGCGGCTGTCCGACGTAGCGACCTTCAGCACCGCGAGGGACTTCGAGAAGCGCACGTCCGGGCCCGCGGTCAGGTCCCGCACCAGGAACGCGCGGCTCGTGGAGCCCGTACCGAGGCGACGCCTGACTTCCCAGCGGCCCGCCAGCACATCGCCCGCGACCGCGTCCAGGGGGTCCTTCTCGGGCTCGGCCGGGCGCGGGGTCTCGGCCGACGGAGGTTCCGTCAGGTCCGCCTCGACGACCTCCAGCATCTCCAGGAAGTCGTCCACCGACGACAGCCGGGCGGAGACGTCGTAGGCGGTGGCCGCCTGGACCAGCTCGTCGATGTAGGGGGAGAGGCCGTCCACCAGGGAGCTGGGGCGCAGGCCCTCGCCCGCCTCGTAGCGGGCCACCAGTTCGGCCTGGCTGGCGGCCGGGGGCCTGCCGGTGGCGAGTAGATAGGTCAGCACGCCGAGTCCGTACACGTCCAAGGCGACCGGGTCGGGCCTGAGCGCGGTCAACTCCGGGGCCAGGTACGGGTCCGCGCCCTCGGCGAGATGCGCGCCCGCTCGCGAGAAGGTCGTGGGGGCGAAGCGCTCGCCGTTGCCGGTCACGCCGTGCTCGGAGCTGCGCTGGACGGCGACCTGCCAGTCCGAGATCTGCAGGTGCGGGCTGGACCAGGCGCCGGTTTCGCTCTCGGTGTCGCCACGGCGGGTACGGCCGCGTGGGATGACGTGGACCGCGCGGGCGGCCAGGGTGCGGTGGAAGATCCGTCGGCCGTGCGCCGAACGCACCGTCTCGGCGAGCTGCCGCACCAGCGCCATCCGGCTGAGGATGTCCAGCTTCGCGCCGTACTGGATCAGGTACTCGTCCAGGCGCAGGGTCCGCGGATCGAAGTCGAAGATCAGCGCGGGGCCCGCCGAGTGCCCGGACGGGTCGTACTGCTTGAGCTGGACGACACCGGGGTGCCGGAAGTGGCGCAGCACAGCGGCCTCGCGGCGTGCGGCACGCTCGACGGAGGCCCGCAGTTCGGCGTCGGAGCCGCGCTCGCGCAGATAGACACGGACGCGGGCGGCCTCGGGCAGCTCACTGTGCTGGGCCAGGTAGTCGGCCCAGGTCGGGCCCGAGTCGAACGCCTTCCGGCTGAGCAGATACGGGCCGACCTTGTACTCGGCGTCGCTTCGGGCGATGCCGATGCGCTCCAGCGCCGCCTTGATCCGGCGCGACCGCGCGGCGTCGATCCGGCGGTACTCGTCCTTCGGTGACTCCTTCAGCATCTCGGCGAGCTGGTGGACAGTGAAAACGCCGTTGCGGTCGTGGGCGGGCAGGCGATTGCGCAGCGAGGAGTCGGTGAAGCAGACGGCTTCCGAGACCCACACCTTCTCGCCGTTCTGCTGCAGCAGCGCGGCCAGCTCCTTGGCCTTCTTGTTGGCCAGGTGCAGCGGATTGCCGTGGGGGATCTGCCGGCCGCTGGGCTGTGTCTGCAGCCAGGTGCCGTTGCGGGACTCGACGGAGCCGTGCCAGTCCTTCAGCTCGATCAGGTGGACGCCGCCCGGGGCGATGACAAGGAGGTCCACTTCCCGGACATGGCCGGTGTGGGCGGTGAAGGTGAAGTTCGACCAGGCCCGCCACGGGTCGTTGTCCGGGAGCTTCTCGCGGATGGCCTCCAGGCCCCGGTGTTCATGCTGGAACTCGGAGTCGGTGACCGCGGTCCACCGGCCGTCCCGCATGTGCCATCCCCGCTTCGTGTCGCTCTGTGTCGATTGCTGCTGCTCAGGCAGCAAAATACCCCGCTCAGATCGTAGCGGTTGAGGTACGGACGGTGCTGGCTCACTTCGGTGATCAACCTCAGGTACGGGAGTGCTCGGCCGCCTCTTCAGCGGAGCCGCTTGTGACTGCTGGGCCAAGTCGCTGACAGATAGCCATCGTTAGTATGAAAATCTGATCACCATGGGGAATGAGCATGGTGATCGCCCGATCTTCGAGGCTGGCGCGGTAACGGACAATCGGGATGGTACGGACCTCGCCGGGGAAGCCGATGCCTCGGTGCAGTGGCTGCTGCAGCCCAGGGGCGGGCCCGATGTGCGGGGGCCCAGGAACTTCGACCGCTCGATACGTAACGGCATCCGGCTCGCGGACTACGAGCACGTCCTGGGGGAGGATGCGGAAGAACTCAAGCGACACTTCCCGGACGGGCTGGCCCGGCTGTGGGGGGCAACGCCTCTCAAGACGGAACGCCATCCCAAAGGAACCGCACTGCGGGAACGGAAGGTCGGCGACGAGGTGTTGTTCTACGCCGAGAAGGAGTTCATCGCCAAAGCCCGCGTTCTGGGGCTGATCCGCAACCCCGACTTGGCCAGAGCGGTATGGGGGGAGCAGAAGGACGGGCGGACCTGGGAACACATCATGGCTCTGGGCGATGTCGTGGAGTTCAAGATCCCCGCGGCCCCCATCCTGACCGCGCTGGCCGTGGGGAAGGAGGTGCGCTACCTCAGACTGGTGCGGGCTGCGGAGCGGCGGCGTCATCTGGGGCTGCTGGACACGCTGGTGGGCGGGAACGCAACCCCCGTAGGCCAACCCACGAGCGGAGAAGCTGCTGTGGCGGCGGCGGTGAAGCTGGGCCGCGAGGAGCTCCTTCGCGCTCTCGGGACCTTGGAAGCCAGTGTGCCGGAGGAGTCACGTACGCACCACGGAGCACTGACGCTGTTGTGGTCCATCAGCCGCCTCGTATCGGGGCAGAGCCGCCTTGTGCCATGGCACGACTTCAAGACCGAGATCGGTCCACTTCTCCTGGAGTTCGGCGGTTCCAGCATCGGGGCTGCACCTGAGAACCCGTTTCGGCACCTGCGCAGCAGCGGACTGTGGGAGGTGGAAGGCACAGGCGGCGAAGGGCTCGACGCGGCATTGGCGACGGCCTCGGCTGAGTCCGACATCGCGGCAGGGCTTCGGCCAGAGGTGGCGAAGCTGCTGAAGCAGCCGCTCACCCGTGCCGAAGCGATCGGCCTGCTCTGCACCACCTACTTCCAGGACGTCGACCAGGGGGCTCTGCTGACGCGCCTCGGCCTGGCTGGGTACGCCCATGCCAGTGGGAACGCAGGCGAGGAGGCCGAGGACCGAGAGGGAACGGATGAGGCCGCGGGGCGCGGAACGCGTCGACCGGTGAACTCGTCGCGCCCCGATCGAGACCTGCGCCTCGTCGAGGAGATCAAGCTGCTCTACCAGCACGGCTGCCAGGTATGCGGAGTGCGGCTGGAGACACGCTTCGGTCACTACAGCGAGGCCGCGCACATCCAAGGGATCGGAGCCCCGCACGATGGACCGGACAAACTGTCCAACCTCTTGTGCCTCTGCCCCAACCATCATGTCCAGTTCGACAGGCTCTTCCTCTTCATCGCCGAGGACTGGAACGTGCGGCGAAGCAGAGACGGGGAACTGATCAGCCCACTGAAGCGCCACCCCGAGCACGTCATCGACGAAGAGTGCGTCGAGTACCACAGAGCGCTGTGCGGGCGTAGTCGCTACAGCCTCGGATCGGACTGATTTTCGAGGCCGGAGCGACCGATAGGGGGCTTGGCTATGGAGTCCCAGCTGCCCGCCTCGCTCCGGTCTGCACCGTACGAATGGCTGCTCCCGTTTGTCTGGCATCGGCCAAGTTGCAGAACAGGAATGGTTATTCCTGCATGTCCGTCTGAGACAAGGAGCCGCTGCCCAGTTCATCGGCGACGGCAGCAAACTGGTTCAGAGCGGCCTCCAGGTTCTCGACGATCTCCCTGGCGATCACCTCAGGGGAGGGGCGCTTGGCTGGCATCAAGGTTCGGGTCTGCCGCCCAGGTGATGTCCAGATTGAGATGGTCACGGGCGATCAGTTCGTCGTAGGAGAAACACCTGAAGCGCTCCGTCTCGACCCTGTCCGCCTGCGGGTTTCCCGGTAGATACGCTTCGAGGAACTCGACCAAATCAGCTTGTTGCAGTGGTTTCTGCTTGAGGGAAAACTCTAGACCAGTTCGCAAGTCGTAGACCCAGAGTTTTGAGGTGTTGGGCTTTCCTCCGATGCGGGTTCTCTTGTCGAAGAAGAGGACATTAGTCTTTATATCGGCCGCGTAGAAGATTCCAGTAGGCAGTCGCAGAATCGTGTGCAGGTCGAAATAATCGAGCAGGCGACGGCGCAGCGTCGAATAAGTGCCGATCTCGAACAATACGTTGTCGGGGACGATGACTGCTGCCCGCCCATTAATTTTCATCAACGACATGATGTGTTGAAGAAAGTTGACCTGTTTGTTGGTGGTGGTGATCAGGAAGTCGTTGCGCAGGTAGTGTACTTCCCCTTGCTCCGCCAATCCGTTTCTGCCTGTAGCGGTTATCGCGGCCTTCTTGCCGAATCGCGGATGGGCGAGGACGAGGGAGGCGTGTCGACTTGGCTGTGTGAGGGGAGCGTCCTCCGTTTCCACCAGTGACTCATACGAAGCTTCCTCGGCTTGTGCCGAGTCGGCCGCAACCACACGATCAGGCGTACCAGGTCTACCAGAAGCCCTGCCACGACTGGGACCGTGTTCGTATACGCTCCGACCGCGTCGCTGGGCTTCAAACCTCAGCGAGATCAACGGAGTTCGGCTACTGTTGCTTCGCGCCGTGTCTCTTCTTCGGAAGGTGCGGTCGGAACTGCACAGGCTCGGCAGTGGAGCGCATCCCTTGTGGACGCCACTTCGGTGGTGTGGACCGCCCGGTAGGGCAGGACCCGTTCTACCGCCTTGGCGGGGGGCTACCTCGCGGCTTTGTAGAAGGGCTGTTGCATGAGCATCGCCTCCGACAAGAACGCACAGACGCAGCGCGCGTGGCACCGCGAGCTCGCGCTCCGTATCGCCGCCGGCCTCGTGGCCAAGGCGCTGTGGAGCGCGGTGCAGACGGCGGCACGGGTCTGCGGCCTGTAGCCGCAGGGTGGTGGGGTCCTCGGACCCCACCACTGAACCTGACTCTCAGATCAGAGATTCGAAGCTCAGCTGCAGACCCTGAGAACCGGCCTTCGAACGCTTCTTTATCGTGTGTTTGCCCTTCGGCACCGACGGAAGCCGGACGCCGCGTGCTTCCGGCGGCAGCCTGTCCCACGTGGGGCGGAGACCGTCGTCCTCGACAGGACCGACCATTTTCTTCAGATAGGCCTGAGTTTCGGTATCCGTCGAATACAGCACCGTCGCGCGACTGGCTCGGGTCATCAGCACGTGATAGGCGTTGCGCACGCATTCGTCGAACCGCTCGTTGTTCCTGGACCGGATTTTCTCGTCCGCCGAACCCGGCGTCCGCACCCGCCATACCCCGCGTTCCTTGTCGCGGGTCAATGCCGCGCGCCGGTACTCCCAGTGGTCCCCGCGCCAGACCATGTCGTCGCCAATGATCACGCCGCACCAGTCCCACTCCAGCCCCTGCGCGCTGTAAACGCAGCCGATCTGGCCGACGCCCCCGCGTCGTACCCCCCAGAGCTTGGCCGGCGGTGCGTCGTTCGCACCGGATTTGTCTCCCTTGACGTTCCACGGGCGATGCCAGTCCCCGATACGCACGTCTGACTCAAGCGTCTTGTCCTTACGCAGAGGCGTCCACGGCCAGCAGAAACCCGCGACCATACGCGCGCTCGCTCCCGCCTCACTCTCCTCCAGGATGATCCGCTCCAGCTCCTCGGGGCTGTCCGCCACCTCAACGTGCATCAGGCCGTCGGGTATCCAAGTGTCCGGCTCTCGATTGGAGATGCCGAGCAGATCGTGGACCCAGTCGCGATAGCGGTCGCTGCCTCCGCAGCGGAACTGCTTGTGGAGCTCGTACATCCTGGGCGTGGTGTGACGGCTCTCCGCGGCTACCCGGATCAGGTCCGCCGTCCCCACCTCGTCGGGACGTACAACTTGGCTTCCATCCAGCAGGAAGACGGTCACGCGGGCGGCATCAAGGAGATCATCCACCTGCGGTTGCTTCCCCCACTGTTCCTTTGGCAGGTAGCGGGACGTCGAGCGCGCGCGTAGGCGGTGCGCTTCGTCGCAGATGAGCAGATCCAACGGCGGCTGAGGCGGCGTGATGAAGCTGCTGAAGAAGGCGAATCTGTCCTGGAACTCTCCGTCGCCGTAGCCGACGTGCCTCTTCATCGCAGCGTCGAACGCACGGGAGCCGCTGGCGTACTTGACGCTTTGTCCTGCGGCTGAGAAGTGTTGCAGCAGTTCCAGGCCGATCGCGCTCTTGCCGCTCCCGGCTCCGCCCTCCACGATGAAGACGGCGCGTTCTTCGTCCGTTGGAAGACGCTCAACGGCCAGGCGGATGTCTCGGAAGACGCGACGCTGCTCACCTCGCAGGGTGAACACGGTGTCTTCGCCCCGTGACGACATCATCGCGTTGAGAAGCGGTGTGGTCCGGATGGCCAGCCGCTGCAGCACCCGCTCCGCCGCAGAGGCACTTCCGTTCTCGGCGAAGCGTTCTCGCAGTTCGTCGAGGAGACTGGCGCGTGTGTCGGCCGTGATGGTCAACGCGTGTGGTCCCGTGGAGGTGCGGGCGGAGAACAAGGGGGCCACATCGGAGTCGTGGGCGTTGTGTAGGTAGGAGAGGCCTGCATACTCGATCTGCATGCCCTTGAGCGGGCCCTCGTCGCCGGTGAAGAAGTCATAGGTGGCTTGGAGTTGGTCGCTGGGGTGTGGCTTTGGGCTCGCGTAGCCGGGCACGTCGACTCGTTCGGGTCTCTTGGCGCTGCGCGAGACCGAACTCCACCGTTTGAGTTCCACGAGGAGGACTGATTCCCGGTCCGTTTCCGGGTGCCGGCCCACCAACACGACATCCACCGGTGCGTCAGCGCCCTCGGGTTCGCATTCCACGAGCATCCGTACATCGCCACGGCCCGCACTCACCAGGTCGGTGGCGAGTTGTATAAGGCTTTCCTTCCAGGCAGCCTTCTCCCCGTCGCTGACTTCTCTCTTCTTGAACGACAGCCAGCGCGCGGCCAGATGGGAGAGCAGCAGCCGCCGCTGATCAAGTCTGAGAAGGTCCACCGCAGGTAACTGCAGCAGGAGCATGAGGACATCCCCCAAAGCACGAGAAACTCGTGCGGGTGGGGGCATGTCCTAGGGGAAGCCCGTCGGGCCGCATCCGACTACTGATCACTCTACGGTCACATCGCTGAGCGGCGCCCGTACACGAGTTCCGGCACCTCGGCCCGAGACACCGGATGAATAAGCGACCGCAGTTTCTCGCGGGTCTCCGCGTCCGTCGAGTAGAGGATTGTCCCGACCATTCCCCGGGTCAGGAGCACCTTGTACGTGTTGCGGATCAGGCGGTCGACGTCGTCGTCCGGCGTGGCCTTCGTGAAGGACGGGTCCTTCGACGCCGAGCGGTCCACGACCCAACGGTCCGTTCGCCAGACCAGGTCGGGGCCGATGATCACGCCGGACCAGTCGTACTCGAAACCCTGCGCCGTGTAGACGCAGCCGACCTGGCCGAAGCCCGCCGGGTCGGTGGCCCAGAGAGGGGCGGGTGGTGCGCCGAGGGCTGATCGGTCGCCGTAGAGGTTCCAGGGGCGGGACCATTGGCCGATCACGACGTCTTCGGGAAGGGTCGTCATGTCCGAGGTGATCTTCGTGGTCCACTTCCAGCAGTAGCCGGCCGACATGCGGGCGCCATAGCCCTCCTCGCGGCGTGCGACGAGGAAATCCTCCAGCTCCTGCGGGGTCTCGGCGGTCAGTAGTTGCAGCTTGCCGTCGGGCTCCCACTGGCTGGGCGTGCCGCCGTCGAGGCCGAGCAGGTCGATGACCCACTTCTCGTACGCGTCGCTCCCGCCGCACCTGAACTGGCCGTCCAGTTCCACCACCGTGCAGTCGAGGCCCTCTGCGGCGGCGGCTCGTTCGATCTCCTGCCTGGTCCCCATCTCACCGGGTCGCACCACTTGGTGCTGGTCGAGCAGGAACACGGGGACCCGGGCCGCGTCGATCAGTTCCGCCACCTGGGGGCGGCCGGTGCGCAGTGCCGCCTTGGTGTAGCGGTTGGCGGAGGTCTTCCGCAGACGGTGGGCCTCGTCGCAGATCAGCACGTCGAGGTCGTTGGGCTCGGCGTCCATGAAGCTGTTGAAGTACATGAACAGCTGCTGCACTTCACGTTTCTTGTGACCCGCGACCCTGCGCATCGTCTTGGTGAACGACGCGGATCCGGTCGCGTGCAGCGCGGGTACTCCGCGGCGGTACAGCTCACCCAGGACCGACAGCGCGATGACGCTCTTTCCGGATCCGGGACCGCCGGTCACCACGATCACCTGCTTGTGGTTGCCGCGCTTGGCCTTGCGGACGGCGGACATCACCTTCTCGTACGCGACCCGCTGCTCGGCGATGAGCACGAACTGCTCGCGGTCGCGGATCTCGGCTGCCGCTACCGACATCAGCTGCTTCGACGGCCGTACCTTGGCGTCGAGCAGTACGTCGGCCACGTGTGCGCCGGGCTTCGCGGCGAGCCGCGAACGCAGGAAGTCGAGGAAGGCACCGCGCTGTTCCCCGGTGTACATACGGCCGTACTGGTTCTCCTCGACGTTTCTCAGCCCCGCGATCTGGAACTCGGTCGCGTTGTGCAGGAACGCCACGCCGGCCAGCGAGTTGGGCATCCGCTCCAACGCACCGTTGAAGGACCGCAGATACTCGCAGTAGCCCCGTACCTGCTCGATCGGGTGGAGGACGGGCTGCGCGTACGCGTCGATCCGGCACAGCAGCGGCTCGTCCTCCTCCGGATAGGCCGCGCTCCACTGCTTGAGTTCCACGACGACGTACGACGGCTCGCCCGTCGTCGGGTGCACACCGGCGAGTACGGCGTCCGCGCGCTTGCTGGTCAGGGGCAGGCTGTACTCGACGAGGACCTCCACCTCGTCGAGTCCGGCCTCGATGAGCGCGTTGACGAGGGCGGGGAGGCTGCGTTCCCAGGACCGTATCTCCGCCTGTGCGGGCCTCCGGCCGTGCTGGTGACGGAAGTTCTCGGTCAGATGCAGCGCCAGCGACCCTTCGAGGATGCGGGCGGCCACGGACGCCGCGGACTCACGGAACAGCAAGAAAATGCCCCCAGGCAGCACGAAGAAGACTCGTGCGGGTGGGGGCATGTCCTCCGATGTCCGCCACGCAGGCGGATCAGGAAGCCCGTCGGGCCGCTGAGATGGTGGTCATCATCCTAAGTGAGCGTATCGATCATGTGGAGGGGACGGAGGAGGATGCGGTCCTTTCAGGCCTCAACACCCGGGTCCTGTCTCGGCAGTGACGACCGGCGAGCGCCGACGCTGTCACGAGCCGCAGTAGAGCAAGGCACCTTCGAAGGCATCGTCAAACGGGGTCTGACCGTGTCCTCGCCGGACCTGGATCAGCGCACCCGCTCCCATGCGTGGAGCACCGCCTGGGCGTAAGCGACGCGGGCGTCCAGGTGCTGGGGGTCGTAGTGGTAGACCTTGTTGATTCCTCGGTAGTCCAAAGGTGTGCCGGATCCGGTCGTGCGCCAGCGTGTGCGGGTCGGGCCGTCGAGGCTGGTGTCGCTCGTGTCGCCCTCGAACAGTGAGTAGACCAGCATGAAGAGGAAGAAGAGCAGCCAGACCGGAGAGCTCAGGGCGTACAGCATCCAGGTGTATCCGCTCCCGACCTTCCCTGTGAAGGTCCGTGGCGTGCCAGTAAGTTGTACGGCCCACCGGACACGGCGAGGCCAGGGGAGGAAGCGGCCCGCGCGGCGCGTTATGCGGGCCAACGGGGTGCCGTCGGCGGCGTGCACGTCGTACACGTCGTGGGTGTCCGGGGCGGTCGGCTGGAACGAGCACATCAGCCCACCGCCGCCTCCGCCGTGGATCCTCCACTGCTTCGTCGTCCGTCGCTCGAAGACCTCCGCCACCGGGGTGGCCTCACCCTGAGCACCCGTCAACTGGATCGTCGAGCTCATCTCGACATCATGCTGAGGGCCCGCGGGTACGGGGTTGTTCGCCTTGACCACGAACGTGTATCGGGCCTGCGGCGGCGGTTGTTCCTGAGGAGTGGGGTGCATTCTGTGTCCGGCTCCAGATACGGGTGCGCTCGTTGGATCAGGTCGCTCGCAGAGGATACGGCCGCTGTTGACGCGGCCGGGAGCTGCTGATGGCTCGGTCGAGGGGGGCACACGTGGTGCCGTCGTCGCGTAGTTCGGAGTACCGGTTCTCGGTCACTCCACGATCGTCAGCCCGTGTGCGGCCGAGTTCAGGCGTCGTCCTCCGTCGCGCGTGCACGCCACGACATCGCCCACCGCCACCCCGAACCGTCCCGGCAGATACACGCCCAGGTCGATCGAGAAGCACATGCCGGGGACGATGAATGTCTCCTCGGGCTCGGTGATGTGTGGCGGCTCGTGTGGGGTGATTCCGATGCCGTGGCCGGTGTGGTCGGGGGTGTGCTCGCCGTAGCCCGCGTCCTCGATCACCCGGCGTGCTCTGCGGTGGATCTCCTGGCAGGTCAAGCCGGGGGCTGTCGATGCGACGGCCGTCTGTTGGGCCGTGCGGACGGTGTTGTGGAGTGTTTGTTCCTCCGGTGTCGGTTCGCCGATGTGGATCGTGCGGGTCATGTGCGAGCTGTAGTCGTTCTTCAGGCCGCCGAAGGTCAGGATCACCGAGTCGCCCTTTTTGAGGGTGCGTTCGCCCGTTCTGTGGTGGGGGTTCGCGGTGTTGCGGCCGGACGCCACCGTCGTGAAGACCTCGCTGTGGCCGTGTTCGCGCAGCAGGTGGGCCAGGTCGGCGGCCACTTCTGATTCGGTGCGGCCGGTGAAACGTGCGGTCAGGATCTCCTCGTACGCCGCGTCCGCCGCCGCTGCCGCCGCTGCGAGGCGGGCCACCTCATGGTCGTCCTTCACCGCGTGCAGGAGGGGGAGCGCCAGGGACAGGGGGCGGTAGGTCGTGAGCGGCAGGGCCTCCTGGAGGCCGAGGAGGTGGAGGGCCCACGTGGTGTCGGAGACGCCGTAGCGGCCGTTGGGGAGGAGGAGGCCGGTGGCTGCCGCGTACGGGTCCTGGCCGTCGCGCCAGTCGGAGACGCGGACGGCGTCCGCGCCGGGGGCCGCCTCCGCGTCGGGGCGTTCCAGGGACGGGACCAGCAGGCGGGGTTCGGAGCCGGGGGTGAGGACGAGGAGGGTCAGGCGTTCCGTCGTCGCGGTGGGGCGGTAGCCGCACAGCCGGACCAGGTCGGGGCCGGGGGTGATGAGCAGTCCCGCCAGGCCGGTCTCGGAAGCGTCCCTGGCCGCCCTCGTCATACGGGCCGCGTAGTCCTGTTCCGTGAAGGGGGCGGGGGTGTCGTTCATGGGGCTCCTCCGACCGGTGCCGTCGTCCGGTTCATCGTCGGAGGAGTGGGGTGCGGGGGCCTGGGGGCGTAGGCCGAGCGGGTGACCCCGTTCGGCCCAGATCACAGGGGCGCGTCAGAGGGCCCCGCGTCCCAGCGAACGCTCCGTCACCCGAGCCAGATGGCGGTGGAACACCTCACGCGTGTCCGGCGTCAGCGTGCGCAGCGCCACCAGCGCCGTGATCACCACGTCGCACAGCTCGCCCTGCACGTCCTCCCAGGTGTGGCTGACGCCCTTGCGCGGATTCTGGCCGATCGCCCCGATCACCGCCTCGGAGACCTCGCCGACCTCCTCGGAGAGTTTCAGCATGCGCAGGAGGAGGCCCTCGCGGCCGCTCACCGGCTGATCCGTCTCCAGCCAGGCCCACAGGGCGTCGACGGACTTCCAGAGGTCGTCCCGAACATCGCGGTCGTCCCGAACATCGCGGTCGTCGCGGTCACAGAGGTCCGGGGAGGGGGGTGTGCGCTGGTCACTCATGCGGAGCAGCTTGGCATGGGTGCCTGCGGGTCGGCCGAGGGAGCTTGTGACGTCGGGGGTCGGTGCCCAACCCGAGGGGTGTGTTCCGCTGGAGGGTGGCGCACGCACTCCGGGGGCCGGCCCCGGGCTCGTCGGGGCGGGAGTCGGGTGCCGTACTGCGTGAGGGTTCGTGCCGCCCGCAGTGGGGCCGTCGCGCCGCGCGAGGTTGGTGCCGTCGGGAGTGGGGTGCCGCACCATGCGACGACTCGTGCCGCTGGGTGCCGGGCGCCGCACCTACGAGGGCCGGATCCCACGAGGGCTCATCCCGCCAGGTGCCCGATCCCACGAGGGCTCATCCCGCCAGGAGCCCGGCGCCGCCCCGGCCCCCTTCCGCCCCCCTACTCCCCGAACAACGCCTCTTCCTCCTCGAACAGCGACACCTGTCCGTCGTCGTCCCCGCCCTCCTTCTCCCGCAGCCGCCGATTCCGCGCCCCCACGATCAGCGTCGTCGCCAGCGCTGTCACTCCGAGGGCCGTCGGCACCATCCAGCCGCGGTTCACCGTGTGGCCGAGGGCGTGGTCCAGGGAGAGGCGGCCCGGGCCCGTCACCGCGAGGCCCGCCGCGGTGAGGCCCAGTGTGGCCGCGTACTCGTAGCCGCCGCCCGTGTTGAAGAAGCCGTTGGGCGTGTGCACCGCGGACGCTCCGGCCATCGCGCCGGCCGCCGCCGCACCCGCCGCCGGGGTCGCCAGACCCAGTGCCAGGAGGGTGCCGCCGCCCGCCTCCGCCAGGCCGGCCGCCGTGGCGCTCGCCTTGCCCGGCGCGTAGCCGACGGACTCCATGAACTGGCCGGTGCCCTCGAGGCCACCGCCGCCGAACCAGCCGAGCAGTTTCTGCGCGCCGTGGGCGGCCAGTACACCCCCGGTTCCCAGCCGGAGCAGCAGCAGGCCCAGATCGCGTCGGTCGTAAGCGGTCACGATGACTCCCAGCACAAGAAGTGGAACGGGACCCCCCTCGCGTTTCCACCGTCGCACCGCTCACACCTGGCCGGAACACTCGGGCGGCCGTTCGGGTGGCGGGGCCGGGTGGCGGGCCCGGGTGAGCGGTGTGAGTCTGACCGGCATGACGATTCAGACCGCCAGACTCAGCGACCCGGCCGTCCGTGCCTTCGTCTCCGCCGTCAACGCCCATGACCGCGAAGCACTCCTGGCCCTGCTCACGCCCGGGGCGACCATGGCCGACGACGGCAGCGATCGTGACCTCGACGAGTGGATCGACCGCGAGATCTTCTCCTCCAACGGCCATCTCGACGTCGACAACGAGTCCAACGGCGGCCGTTCCCTCCTCGCCCACTACCGCAACGACACCTGGGGCGAGATGCGCACCCGCTGGCACTTCACCGTCGAGGAGGACGGCAGGATCTCCCGCTTCGAGACCGGGCAGGCGTAGAAATCCCCTACGGCCCCTTGCCTTCGTGTGCACTCCAACTCCTAACGTTCCGGGGCATGGAGATCACACGCACTCTCGGCCGCTCCGGCATCGAGGTCAGCGCGCTCGGCTTCGGCTGCTGGGCGATCGGCGGCGAATGGCAGGACACCGACGGGCAGCCGCTCGGCTGGGGCAAGGTCGACGACGAGGAGTCCGTACGGGCCGTCCGGCGCGCCCTCGACCTGGGCATCACCTTCTTCGACACGGCGGACACCTACGGCGCCGGGCACAGCGAGCGGGTACTGGGCCGGGCGCTGGGCAAGCGGCGCGACGACATCGTCCTCGCCACCAAGTGGGGCAACGTCTTCGACGAGGAGACCCGCACCCTCACCGGGTCCGACCACACGCCCGAATACGCCCGCCGCGCCCTCACCGCCTCCCTGGAACGCCTCGGCACCGACCACGTCGACCTCTACCAGCTCCACCTGTCCGACCTGGACCCGACGCCTGCGGCCGAACTCCGGGACCTCTGCGAGGAGTTCGTGAACGAGGGGCTCATACGGGCCTACGCCTGGAGCACCGACGACCCGGCCCGCGCCGCGGTCTTCGCCGAGGGGGAGCACTGCGCGGCCGTACAGCACGCGCTGAACGTGATGCAGGACGCTCCCGAAATGCTGTCCCTGTGCGCGGAGTTGGGACTCGCCAGCATCAACCGCAGTCCCCTGGCCATGGGGTTGCTCGCGGGCAAGCGGCAAGGGCCCCAGGACGCCGGGGACATCCGCAGCAAGCCCCCGGCCTGGCTCCAGGGCTTCGGCGACGGAGCGGAGGCCGACCCGGAATGGCTGGCGAGGATCGACGCGCTCAAGGAGATCCTGACGAGCGACGGCCGTACGCTCGCCCAGGGCGCGTTGGCCTGGATCTGGGCCCGCAGCCCGCGGACGGTCCCGATCCCGGGCTTCCGTTCCGTGGCCCAGGCGGAGCAGAACGCGAGCGCGATGGAGAAGGGGCTGCTCACCGCGGACCAGGTCACCGAGATCAACCGCATCCTGGAACGGTGAGCGCCCCCGTCGGGGACGACGCCTAACCCTGAGCCAACGACTGCTCGGTCAGCGTGATCTGTCCCGCCTTGATGGTGGCGAGGCGGGGTGCCCGGCGGGCGATCGACGAGTCATGCGTGACCATGATGAACGTCAGCCCGTACTCGTGCCACAGCCCTTCCAGCAACGCCATGATGTCGTCGCGCATCGACTCGTCCAGGTTGCCGGTGGGTTCGTCGGCGAGCAGTACCTTCGGCTTCTTGACCAGCGCCCGCGCGATGGCCACCCGCTGCTGCTGCCCACCGGACAGTTCGGCAGGGGCGTGGGTGAGCCGTTCGCCGAGGCCGACGGACCTGAGTGCCTCCGCCGCCCGCTCGCGCCGCTCGGCCGGCTTCACGCCGAGCGGCACGAGGGCCGTCTCCACGTTCTCCTGCGCCGTCAGCGTCGGGATGAGGTTGAACGACTGGAAGATGATGCCGATCTTCTCCGCCCGCAGCCGGGTCAGCTTGGCCTCGCTGATCCTCGCGAGGTCGACGCCGTCCAGTTCGACGCTGCCCTCGGTGGGGCGGTCCAGTCCGCCGATCATCTGGAGCAGCGTGGACTTGCCGCCGCCCGTGGGGCCCTGGATGACGAGCTGGTCGCCGTCCTCGATGGTCAGGTCGACGCCACGCAGCGCCTCGACCGTCTCCTTGCCGCGTGTGTAGCGCTTGGTGACACCCGTGAGTCTGTACATGTGAGCTCCGTAGGGGAGAGGAAGTGCGGGGTGGGGCCCGCTCCGACCCTGACTGGGCGGGGAGTGGGAGCGGCCCCGGCTCGGGGGATTGGAAGCGGGCCCAGCTCAGGGCAGTGGGAGCTGGCTCCGCTCGGGGGAGTGGAAGCTGGGCCCGCTCGGGGGAGTGGAAGCTGGGTCCGCTCGGGGCATGGGAAGCGGGCCCGGCTCGGGGGGAGTGGGAGCGGCCCAAGCTCGGGGGAGTGAAGCGGGCCCGGCTCGGGGGATTGAAAGCTGGCTCCGCTCAGCGGAGTGGAAGCGGGCCCCGGCTCTCGGGCAGGGTCAGGACACGCTGCGCAAGGCGTCGGCAGGGCGCATCCGGGAGGCCCGCCACCCTCCCATCGCCCCGGCGATCAACCCGCCGGTGACCGCGAGGCCCACCGCGAGCGCGATGGTGGTCATCGAGACCGGCGCGGACAGCGCGATCTCCATGGTGTTCCGCGCCGACTGCTGACCCGGACCGCCACCGCCGCCCGGGCCGCCGCCCATACCGCTGCCACCGCCACCGCCCCCGGTGCTGCCGAGCTGCGCGGTCAGCTTGGGGCTGATCGCGGTCACCGTGTACGCGGCCGCGAGGCCCAGGCCGATGCCGAGGGCGCCGCCGAGCAGGCCGTTCACGATGGATTCGCCGACGACCTGCCGGGTGACCCGGCGGCTCGGCCAGCCGAGCGCCTTCAGGGTGCCGAACTCGCGGACCCGGCGCGAGACCGCCGAGGAGGTCAGCAGCGCGGCCACCAGGAAGGCGGCGACGAGTACGGCGACGGAGAGCCACTTGCCGACGCTGGTCGCGAGGTCGGAGGCGGTGGACAGCGAGCCGGAGACGGTCTCCGCGAGGTCGGCGGAGGTCGTGACGGTCGTACCGGAGATGTTCTTCTGGATGGCCGCCTTGACGGAGCCGATCTGCTGGGAGTCGGTCGCCTTGACGTAGATCGTGGTGACCTGGTTCTTGGCGTCGGCCAGTGTCTGGGCCTGCTTGAGCGGCAGGTAGACGTCGGTGGTGGACTCGCTGCTGTCGGGCGTCGCGATGCCGATGACCGTGTACGTGGTGCCGGAGATCTTCAGGGTTCCCCCGACCTTGAGGGAGTTCTCCTTGGCGTACGACTTGCTGACGACCGCGACCTTCGCGTTCGTCTGCGCGGCGGTGAAGGTCTTGCCGGTGGTGATCTTCGAGCCGGCCAGCGGGCCGAGCGTCTGGTCGGTGACGTCGACGCCGGCGACGGAGTAGGAGTTCACGTCGAAGTCGGCGCCGCCGCCCTGGACCTGGGGAGCGGCGGTGCTGTCGCCGTTGCCGCCGGGGCGGCCCTCGCCCTGGGAGGAGGAACCCTGGGAGGAGGAACCGCCGCTCTGCGACTGGGCCTTGCCCTGGGTGAAGGAGCCGTCGACCTTGGTGACGTTCAGGGTCAGCGCGCCCACCGCGCTCGCCACGCCGCTCTGCCGGGAGACCTTCGTGACCACGCTTGCCGCCAGGGCCTGACCGCCCTGGGTCATCACGCGGTCGGAACTCTGCGTGTCGTCGCTGTCGTCGGATTTCGCGTCGAACTGGAAGTTCGGTCTGCCCGAACTTCCGGACGTGGGCGCCGACCTGGCCTTGGTGACGGTCATGTCGGTGCCGAGGCCGTACAGCGACTTCAGGACCTTGTCCTGAGCCTGGGTCATACCGGCCGACACCGAGTTGACGGTGATGACCAGCGCGATACCGAGCGCCAGACCCAGAGCGATGACCAGGGCCGTCTTCTTGCGCCGGCCCAGCTCGCGCTTGAGATAGATGCCAAACATCCCGTTCCTCGAAGGTTCTTGGCGCCCGCTGTGGGCGCGCCCTCAAGGTAGGGACGAAGGATTGCGGGGCCGTGAGGAAGTGATGTGCGCCGGCTGGGAAGCGATGTGCGCGAGCTGAGAATGTGCGCGGCGGCCGTCCACGGACCGGTGCGTACCTCGCGGTCCCACGCGAGATCCACCCCCACCCGGCCCATCGACGGCCGCCGCGCTCCCCCCTCGGATGAGGTCTACGGAACGCCGCTCCCCAAGTGTGAAGCTCTTGTGGAGACGTGTGATGAGCATAAGCCGTCGATCAGTCGTGGAGGGGGTGGAATAACAAATTCCGCTTGTGGAAATCGACTGCTCAGCCACGCCCCACATACGGCATCGCGGTCGCCAGTACGGTCGCGAACTGCACGTTCGCCTCCAACGGCAGCTCCGCCATGTGCCGCACCGTGCGCGCCACGTCGGCCACGTCCATCACGGGTTCCGGCACGACCTCGCCGTTGGCCTGCAGAACTCCGGCCCGCATGCCCGCGGTCATGTCGGTCGCCGCGTTCCCGATGTCGATCTGCCCGACCGCGATGCCGTACGGCCGCCCGTCCAGCGACAGCGACTTGGTGAGTCCGGTGAGGGCGTGCTTGGTCGCGGTGTAGGCGACGGAGTGCGGCCGGGGTGTGTGCGCCGAGATCGAGCCGTTGTTGATGATCCGGCCGCCCTGCGGATCCTGCTCCTTCATCTGCCGGTACGCCGCCTGCGCGCACAGGAACGCCCCGTTGAGGTTGGTGTCCACCACGTGCCGCCACGCGTCGTACGGCAGCTCCTCCACCGGCACCCCGCCGGGCCCGAAGGTCCCGGCGTTGTTGAACAGCAGGTCCACCCGCCCGAACCGCTCCACGGCGGCGGCGAACAGCGCGGTCACGTCGTCGGGGAGCGAGACGTCCGTCCGTACGGCGAGAGCGGCGCCCGGCACGAGGGCCGCCGTCTCCTCCAGCGCCCCGGTCCGCCGCCCGGCCAGCGTCACCGACCAGCCCGTCCGCAGCAGTTCCACGGCGACCGCGCGACCGATCCCGGAGCCCGCGCCCGTCACCACGGCGCACTTCACGTTCTTGGTGTCCATGCAGCCGCAGCGTAGGTGAGCCTCCGCGATACGGAAGCGCGGGTCCGCCGTACGGCCTTGTCGGTCGCTGAGCCTGTCCGCCGCCGGGCGCTGCCGCAGGTTGCTCACCGGCTCCCGTCTCAGGCCGCCGCCGGTCCGTGCCCAGGGCGCTCGCCGGTCCGCCGGGTCGCTGCCGCGGGCGCCTACTGGTCGCTCCCGCGGGCGGCGCCTCCGGTCTTTGCCGTAGGTGCACGCCGGCCGCTGTCCGGCGCCGCCTCCGGTCCCTGCCACGACCGCAGCAGGCTCCAGGCAGCGGTGCTGTGGGTGTGAGGGGCGTAGCGGCGAGGGCGCCGACCAAAGGCGCGCGACCGGACCAGTGCGGGCACCAGGTCGCAGGTGCCGCGCCTGCCCTGTCCCGGGCCGCCGCCGGTCTCTGCTGCGGGTCGTCCGCCGACTCTCGTCGTAGGGCCGCCCCCCTCCCGGCCTCGCGTCGCAGGCTCGCCCCCCGTCCCCGGCTCAAGCCGCCGCCGACCCCCGGGTCTCTCAGACCGACGCCACCGCGCCCGCCCTCTCGGCCTGCTCACCCGGGTAGCGCACCCCGATCCGGTCCCGTACCGCGTCCAGGGTGCGCATCACGGCGAGGGTGCCCTCCAGGGGGACCAGGGGGGACTCGGTCTCGCCGGCCCGGAGCGCGCGCATCACCTCGCGGGCCTCGTGCTTGAGGCTGTTGCGGGGGCCGTCGGCCGGGTCGGCGACGAACTCCTCCGGGTCCCGGCCGTCCCGGTGCAGGACGAAACGGTCCGGGTGGAAGAAGCCGTTCGGGATGTCGATCCGGCCCAGCGAGCCGGTGACCGAGGCGATCGTGGCCGTGCCGCCGGTCAGCGAGCAGTGCAGGGAGGCGAGCGCCCCGCTGTCCCAGGAGAGCAGCGCGCCCGTCTGGAGGTCGACGCCCTCCTCGGAGAGCACCGCCTTCGCCGTGACGTCGGAGGGCTCCCCGAGCAGCAGATGCGCGAACGACACCGGGTACACCCCGAGGTCGAGCAGCGCGCCCCCGCCCTGCGCCGGGTCCCGCAGCCGGTGCGAGGGCGGGAAGGGACCGGCGAGCCCGAAGTCGGCCTGCACCGTGCGCACCTCGCCGATCGCGCCGTCGTCGACGAGGGCCTTGAGCCGCCGGACCAGCGGGTTGCAGTACATCCACATGGCCTCCATGAGGAAGCGGTCATGGTCCCTCGCGAGCGTGACCAGCTCCTCGGCCTCCCGCGTGTTCAGCGTGAACGCCTTCTCGCACAGGACGTTGCGGCCGGCGGTCAGGCACAGCCCGGCGGCCGCGCGATGCGCCGCGTGCGGGGTGGCGACGTACACGACATCGATGTCCGCGTCCTCGGCGAGGGCGCCCCAGTCGCCGTACGCCCGCTCGATCCCGAACCGTTCCGCGAACGCCTTCGCCGAGGCCTCGGAACGGGAGGCCACCGCCACCACCTCCGCGTCCGGCAGATCCACCAGGTCCGCGGTGAACGCCGCCGCGATCCCGCCCGTCGCCAGAATCCCCCAGCGCACGCTCTGCTCCGTCATTCCGGGCTCCACCCTCGCTCACCTGACCCTCGCCACCCTGTACGAGCTGAGAGCATAGGTGTCGGATCACGTGGAGAGGGAGGGGCACATGCCCGAGCAGGGGCACCTTGAGCAGCGGGGGCATGTCGAGAGGGTGGACGTACCGGACACGGAACGACCGGCCGCGGCCGTGCGCCGCACCGGCCTGCTCGTCACCCTGCTCCTCGGTGGGCTCACCGCCACGCCCCCGCTCGCGATGGACATGTACCTGCCGTCGCTGCCGGAGGTGACCGACTCCCTGAGCGCGCCCGCCGCCACCGTCCAGCTCACCCTCACCGCCTGTCTGCTCGGCATGGCGCTCGGGCAACTGGTGGTCGGCCCGATGAGCGACCGCTGGGGCCGCAGGCGCCCGCTGCTCGCCGGCCTCCTCGTCTACGTCGTCGCCACCGCGCTGTGCGCCCTCGCGCCGACCGTGGAGTTCCTGGTCGGCTTCCGGCTGGTGCAGGGTCTCGCGGGCGCGGCGGGCATAGTGATCGCCCGGGCGGTGGTCCGGGACCTGTACGACGGGGTCGCGATGGCCCGGTTCTTCTCCACCCTCATGCTGATCGGCGGGGTCGCGCCCATCGTGGCGCCGCTGATCGGCGGGCAGATCCTGCGGGTGACGGACTGGCGGGGCGTGTTCGTGGTCCTGACGGTCATCGGGGCGCTGCTCGCCGCCCTGGTGTGGGCGAGGCTGCCCGAGACCCTCCCGGTGGCCGAGCGGCACACCGGCGGTGTCGTCGACGCCCTGCACTCCATGCGCCGCCTCCTCGCCGACCTGCCGTTCACCGGCTACATGCTCACCGGCGGCTTCGCCTTCGCCGCGCTGTTCGCCTATATCTCGGCGTCCCCGTTCGTGGTCCAGGAGATCTACGGCGCCTCCCCGCAGACGTTCAGCCTGCTGTTCGGCGTGAACTCGGTCGGCCTGGTCGTGGTCGGCCAGATCAACGGCAAGGTGCTGGTGGGCCGGGTCGGCCTGGACCGGGTCCTGGGCGTGGGCCTGCTCGTCGTGACGGCGGCGGCCGCGGCCCTGCTGCTGATGACGGCCGGCGTCTTCGGCGAGGTGGGCCTGTTCCCCGTCGCCGCCGGCCTCTTCGTCCTGATGTCCGCGATGGGCGTCACCCTGCCCAACGCCCAGTCCCTCGCCCTGCTGCGCACCAAGCACTCCGCCGGGTCCGCGTCCGCGCTGCTCGGCACGTCCTCCTTCCTCATCGGCGCGGTCGCCTCCCCGCTGGTCGGGATGGCCGGAGAGCACACGGCGGTCCCGATGGCGGTCGTCCAGCTGGCGGCCGCACTGGTAGCGCTCGTGTGTTTCATGGCAATGTGCCGTCCTTGGAACAAGCGTGCGACCGCGGAGGGAGCAGGGAGCTGAGCGCACCGAGACTGCGCACCGACACACCGGAACGGGCCGGACTCGACCCCGAGGAGCTCCGGCACCTCGTCCGGGAGTTCCACGCCCTCACCACCGGCGAGCGCCCCTGGGCCCCCGGCGCCGTCCTGGTCGCCGGGCGCGGCCCGGTGATCGCCGTGGAGGAGGCGTCGGGCTGGGCCGTCCGCTACGCGTCCTACGACCCCGAGGCCGACGCGGGCGTGGAGCTGCCCGTGGCGGCGCGCGTCCCCGTCCGCGTGGACACCCCCTTCGACCTGGCGTCCCTCACCAAGCTGTTCACGGCCGTGGCGGCGGTGCAGCAGATCGAGCGCGGCACGCTGGGCATCGACGCCCGGGTGGGCGCGTACCTGCCCGACTTCACGGCGGCCGTGACCCACGGCATCACCGTCCGCGAACTGCTCACCCACACCTCGGGACTGCGCCCGGAACTGCCTCTCCACGACTGCGACGACGACGAGGACCGCCTGAACCTGCTGCGCGCCGAGCCGCCCATCGGGGTCCCCGGCACCTACACGTACTCCGACCTCAACCCGCTTCTCCTCCAGCAGGTCCTCGAACGCATCACCGGCCGCCCCCTCGACGTCCTCGTCCACGACGGCATCACCCGCCCCCTCGGGATGACGTCCACCCGTTTCGGTCCCTGCCCGGGGGCGGCGGCCACGGAGGACCAGCGTCGGCCGTGGGCCAAGGCGGACCGCGGGATGCTGCGGGGGGTGGTCCACGACGAGAACGCGTGGGCGCTGGGCGGGGTGGCGGGCCACGCGGGCCTCTTCTCGACCGCGCGCGACCTCGCGGTCTTCTGCCGGGCCCTGCTGGCGGGCGGCGCGTACGGCCCCGCCCGCATCCTCGGCCCGGACTTCGTGGAGCTGCTGCTGACCCCGCCCGGGCTGGGGTTCGCCATCGACCAGAAGTGGTTCATGGGGGAGCTGGCGGGGCGGGGAGCGGCCGGCCACACAGGGTTCACGGGCACGTCCCTGGTCATGGACCCGGCGACCGACACGTTCGTGGTGCTGCTGGCCAACACGGTGCACCCGAGGAGACGCCCACCGGACAACCGCCCGAGGGCGGCGGTGGCCACGCGGGTGGCGCGGGCGGTGCGGGGAGCGTGAGTTCTTTCAGAACGGGCGGGGAGGCAGCGGCAAGGACACAGGCGAGACCCGCCCCAACACCTTCCGCCCCTGGAGGCACCGGGCCCGGCCCCGCGCCGCCCGCCCCCGGAATTACCGGGTGGCCGGCCCCGCGCGGCCCGTGCCTGGAGTCGCCGGGTGGTTGCCCCCGCGCCGCCCGTGCCTGGAATCGCGGGGTGACCGCCCCCATACCCCCCCGCCCCTGGAGTCACCGGGTGACCGCCCCCGCACCCCCGCGCCTGGAGTCACCGGGTGGCTGCCCCCACACCGCGCCTGCCTGGAGTCGCCGGGTGGCTGCCCCCGCGCGGCCCGTGCCTGGAGTCGCCGGGTGGCTGCCCCCGCGCGGCCCGTGCCTGGAGTCGCCGGGTGGCTGCCCCCGCGCCGCGCGTGCCTGGAGCCACCGTGTGACGGGCCCCGCGCCCCCCGCCCCTGGAATCACCGGGTGACCGCCCCCACACCCCCCGCCCCTAGAATCACCGGGTGACCGCCCCCGCACCCCCGTCCGAGACCCTCCGTACCGCTCTCGCGACCCTCCTCGACGGCCTCCCCCCGAAGCAGGCCGGCCGGGCGGTGGACCGCCTGATCGCCAACTACCGCGGAACCACCCCCACCGACGCCCCCATCCTGCGCGACCGCGCGGACGTGGCCGCCTACGCCGCCTACCGCATGCCCGCCACGTTCGAGGCGGTCCGCGCGGCGCTGGAGGCCTTCGCCGAGGCCGTCCCGGACTGGACCCCCGCCGACCACACCGACGTCGGCGGCGGCACCGGCGCCGCGACCTGGGCCGTCACCGCCACCTGGCCGGGCGACCGGGCGGTCACCGTCCTCGACTGGTCCGACCCCGCGCTCGCCCTGGGCCGCGAGATCGCCGCCGCCAACCCGGCCCTCAAGGGCGCCCGCTGGCAGCGCGCCAGGATCGGCGAGGACCTCGCTCTGCCGGCGACGGACCTGCTCACCGTCTCGTACGTCCTCAACGAACTCACCCCCGCCGACCGCACCGCCCTCGTGGACACCGCTGCGGCGTCCGCGCGGGCGGTCGTGATCGTCGAGGCCGGGACACCCGCCGGGTACGCCCGCGTCATCGAGGCCCGCGACCGTCTCGTCACCGCCGGTTTCCGCGTCGCCGCGCCCTGCCCGCACAGCGCCGCCTGCCCGATCGCCCCCGGCGAGGACTGGTGCCACTTCTCGGCAAGGGTCAGCCGCTCCTCGCTCCACCGACGGGTCAAGGGCGGCTCACTGCCGTACGAGGACGAGAAGTTCAGCTACGTCGCCGCGACCCGCCTCCCCGCCACCCCGGCGGCCTCCCGGGTGATCCGCCGCCCCCAGATCCGCAAGGGCCAGGTCCTCCTCGACCTCTGCGAGCCCGACGAACGGCTGAGCCGCCGCACGGTCACCAAGCGGCACGGCGACCTGTACAAGGCGGCCAGGGACGCGTCGTGGGGCGACGGCTGGCCCCCGGAGGATCGCTAGAGAGGATCACTGGATCCGACCGGCGGCGGCTCCGGTCACGTCCCGGCTCCGCCTGCCGCGTCCGCCTCCCGCTTCTCACTTCCCCCCTCTCGCTTCTCCTGGAGCTTGCGCAGCAGCTCGCGCTTGTGGGCCTGCGGGTCCCGCGTGCCGCCGATCCGGTTGTCGCGGTCGCCGCCGCGCAGCGCCTTGCGGCCGATGTTGCTGCGGGTCCCGCCGACTCCGAGCATGCCGCCCGATCCACCTCGTGCCATGACCGTCTCCTTCGCTCACTTCTTAACTTGACGAGACGTATCGTCTCGCTCGACCCCTCCACTCTCCGGCGAGACGCACCGTCTTGTCAACCTGGTAGGTTCGCCCCATGGCCACCCAGAACTCCAAGCAGCCCGCCCCCGACACCACCCGTCGCAGCGAGAGGTCCCGCCGCGCCATCTACGACGCCGCCCTCGACCTCGTCGCCGAGGTCGGCTACCCCAGGACCACGATCGAGGGGATCGCCGCCCGCGCAGGTGTCGGCAAGCAGACGATCTACCGCTGGTGGTCGTCGAAGGCGGAGGTGCTGATGGAGGCGTTCCTCGACCTGAGCGAGCAGGCCGCACGGGAAGCCGACCCCGAGGCGGCGTACGCCATCCCGGACACCGGTGACCTCGCCGCCGACCTCAAGGCCGTCCTGCGGCTCACCGTGGATCAGCTCAAGGACCCCCGCTTCGAGGCCCCCTCCCGCGCCCTGGCCGCCGAGGGCGTCGTCAACGAGGAGGTCGGCCGGGCCTTCATGACCAAACTCCTCGAACCCTCGCTCCAGCTCTACGTCGACCGGGTGCGCGCCGCCCAGGAGGCCGGCCAGGTGCGCCCCGAGATCGACCCGCGCATCGCCCTCGAACTGTGGGTCTCGCCCCTCGCCCAGCGCTGGCTCCAGTACACCGGCCCGATCAGCTACGACTACACCGACACCCTCGTCGACTACGCCCTCCACGGCATCGCACCCCGCTGAGCCGTACGCGGCCGACGGGCACGGTCGACACGCAGGCCGACGGGCATTGTTCCCCAACCCCTCATATCCACTCAGGGCCCCCCGGAGCATCGGAAGGTGGGACCATGAGGCATGCTGTTCCGCACGACAGCGAGGCGAGGGTGGTAGATGAGCGCGGAGTCGGAGGGCCGGACCGGTCTGCAGGGCAAACTCTCCCAGTGGCTGCGCGGACGCAGGCCCAAGGAGGCCGCCGCCGCGGACGAAGGCGGTCGTGAGGCCCTGCTGCTGGCCGCCGCCGAGGCAGGGCTGCCGCTGGCGCCCGCCGCGCACCCCGCCCCCGGATACCGGTGTTCCTGCGACCGGGTCGGCTGTCCCACGCCCGCCCGGCACCCCGTGTCCTTCGCCTGGCAGACCCAGTCGACCACCGACCGCGCCCAGATCGAGCGCTGGGCCCGGAACCAGCCGCAGGCCAACTTCATCACCGCGACCGGCATGGTCCACGACGTCCTCGACGTCCCCCTGGAGGCCGGCCGGGAGGCCCTGGAGCGGCTCCTGGCCTCCGGCATCGAGGTCGGCCCGGTCGCCGAGAGCGACGACGGGCGGCTCCTCTTCTTCACCCTCACCCGCGGCACCCCCGAGGACGAGGACGAGTGGTGGCCGTGCGAACTGGACTGCCACCCCGAGACGGCGGACGAACACCCCGGCCTGCGCTGGCACTGCCGCGGCTCCTACGTCCTCGTACCGCCCGCCCGACTGCCCGGCGACCAGGCCGTGCACTGGGTCCGCGGCCTCGAACACCCGCTGCCCGACCCGTTGAGCCTCCTCGAGGTCCTCACCGACGTCTGTGCCCGCCACGTGGGCGAGGAGCCGGACCACACGAACGCGGCCTGGCCCCTGCGCCGGTAGCGGACCGTCCGCGGCCGGGCGCCTACGAGCCCTGCGCGGACGTCAGTCCCTGGATCCGCCCGATCACGTCGACCCGCTGGTCGCCCGCGCTCTTCGCCGGATCGATCGCCACCTCGTTGGACACGAACTCCATCATCAGCGACTGCTTGATCTCACCGGTCGTCAGCGCGAGCACGGCGTCACCGGGATTGGGGACCGACGTACCGGAGTGGGCGGTCTCCTTCACGTAGTGGTGCGTGGCGAAGAACACCAGCGCCCCGCCGTCCTGGGTGCGCAACGCCAGCGGCGCGTAGGCGTCGTTCGAGAGCGGCGCGTCGATGTACTGGGTGGCCAGCCCCGGCCTGATGGCGCTCTTCGCCCGCTCCGCCCGCCACCCGCTGGTGTGCGTGCCGTCCGCGAAGACGTCCCCGCCGTTCTTCAGATAGTTCGTGTACGTCTTGCTCAGGTCCCCGGGCTGGGCGGCCAGGCCGGTCGAGTCCGCCGGGACGGCCTCGGCCCAGCCGTCCGCGTCCTTCTTGAACTCCGGCACCTTGCCCTCGGCCACCAGCGTCAGATAGGCCACCTGGAACGGCTCGTCCATGCCGTCGCGGGTGAACACCAGCAGCCAGCGCGCGGTGCCGCCCTTGTTGCCGGCCGCGTCGGCGACGAACCAGCGCGGCCAGCCCGCCTTCTTCGGGATGGTGTACGTCACGTCCGACAGCTTCAGCGGAGTGTGCGAGGCGTTGCCGCTCGGGCTGTTGACCTTGCCGGCCTTCAGCCGCGCCGCGTCGATGGCCCCGAGCGCGCCGGTGACATGGGCGGAGTCCAGCGAGCTGTCGTAGGCCTTGTCCGCCGCGTTGTACGCGTCCGTGAACTGCTGGAGCGCCTTGGCGGCCTCCGCCTTCGTGGTCGCGGGAAGCACCTCCCGCTCGCCGTGCACCACCACGCATCCGCTCGCCGTCAACGACAAAGCGGTCACGGAGGCTGCTATCAGTGCGCTCCGGTCAAGCCTGCGGAGCCTTCGAGGGCCGCGATCCCTGCTCATCAGGTGCCTTCACCTTCCCCTTCCCGGAGGCGAACCCTACCGGGGCGAGGAAGAGCGCGAGCGTCGGGATCAAGTACAGCAGCCACACCGTGACCTGAAGGACGGTCGGGTCCGGCTGGAAGTTGAACACGCCCTTCAGGAGCGTGCCGTACCAGCTGTCCGGCGGGATGGTGTCGCTGATGTCGAAGGCCCGGTCGGTCAGGCCCGGCAGCCAGTTCGCCTCCTGGAGGTCGTGGAAGCCGTACGCCAGCACGCCCGCGGCCACCACGACCAGCATGCCGCCGGTCCAGGTGAAGAACCTGGCCAGGTTGATGCGCAGGGCGCCGCGGTAGAACAGCCAGCCCAGGACGACTGCCGTGAGGATGCCCAGGGCCGCCCCGATCAGCGGGCGGGGGGTGCCGTCACCGGCCGCGTGCACGGAGGTCCACACGAACAGGGAGGTCTCCAGGCCCTCCCGGCCGACGGCCAGGAACGCGGTGGCGACCAGGGCGCCCGTGCCCATCCGGAGAGCGGCGTCCAGCTTGCCGTGCAGCTCGGACTTCAGGTGCCGGGCGGTGCGCCGCATCCAGAAGACCATCCACGTCACCAGGCCGACCGCGATGACCGACAGTGAACCGCCGAGCGCCTCCTGCGCCTCGAACGTCAGCTCCTGCGAGCCGAACTCGAGCGCGCACCCGAACCCCAGGGCGAGCGCCACCGCGACGCCGATGCCGATCCAGATGGGCTTCAGGGCGTCCCGGCGGTCCGTCTTCACCAGGTAGGCGATGAGGATGCAGACGACCAGGCTGGCTTCCAGGCCCTCGCGCAGACCGATCAGGTAGTTGGAGAACACGGGCTACGCCTCCTCGGAGAACAGCGTGCTGCCCCACCAGTCGTCCTTGTCACGGACGCCCGGCGGGACGGCGAAGACCGCTGAACCCACGTGCTGGATGTACTCGTTGAGCGCGTCGGTCGACAGATGGCGCTGGATCCGGATGAAGCCCTCGCGGACGTCCTTCTGGTACGCGAGGAAGAACAGCCCCGCGTCCAGCCGGCCGAGACCGTCCGTGCCGTCGGTGAAGGAGTAGCCGCGGCGCAGGATCGTCGCCCCGCCGTTGGAGTCGGGGTGCGCGAGCCGGACGTGCGCGTCGGGCTTCATCGCCGGCAGGAACGGCTTGTCGCGCTCCTTCGCCTTGCCGACCGGGGCGCCCTCGCCCTTGTCCCGGCCGAAGATGTCCTCCTGCTCCTGGAGCGAGGTGCGGTCCCAGGTCTCGATGTGCATGCGGATGCGGCGGGCGACGAGGTAGGAGCCGCCGGCCATCCAGTCCGCGTCCTTGCCGTCCGCCCACACGAACTTCTCCAGGCGGTCCGTCTCCGTGCCCGCGATGTTGCGGGTGCCGTCCTTGAAGCCCATGAGGTTGCGCGGGGTCTGCGCGTCGGGCGTGGTCGAGGACGTCTTGCCGAAGCCGAGCTGGGACCACTTGATGACGACCTTGCCGAAGCCGATCCGAGCCAGGTTGCGGATCGCGTGCACGGCGACCTGCGGGTCGTCCGCGCAGGCCTGGACGCACAGGTCGCCGCCGCTGCGGTTCTTGTCGAGGTTGTCCCCGGCGAACTGGGGGAGGTCGACGAGCGCCTCGGGACGCCGGTCGGCCAGGTCGAACTTCTCGAACAGGGACGGGCCGAAGCCGATCGTGAGCGTCAGCCGTGACGGCTTCAGCCCCAGCGCCTCCCCGGTGTCGTCCGGCGGCGCCTCGGCGAGACCGCCGTACGCCCCCTCCCCGACCGCCTTGCCCGCGGTCATCCGCCGGGCCGCCGCCGTCCAGTCCTTGAGCATCCGCACGAACTCGGCCCGGTCGTCGGTCGTCACGTCGAACGCGGCGAAGTGCAGCCGGTCCTGCACGGGCGTGGCGATGCCGGCCTGGTGGGCGCCGTGGAACTCCACGGCGGCACCCGCGTCGGCGGCGGTCGGCGTGATGTCGTCCCCGGTGCGGGTCATCGCGACCGCGCCACCGGCCGCGGCGGCACCGAGCGCGAGCCCGGCCCCGCCCCAGCCGATGAGCGCGCGCCGCGAGGGAGTCGAGGCTTGTGCTGCGTCCGTCATGGCCCCGGCCTCAGGAGGACTTGGTGACGACGGCGGCGGCGAGCTTGGACAGCGGCTCCGCGAGCGCGTTCACACCGTCCGACAGCTTCTTGCGATCGGCGTCGCCGACCTTGTCGTAGGAGGTGAAGTCGTACGACGTCTTGTCCGCGCGGTACTTGTCGAGCAGCGTGTTCAGCGCCGCGAACTGCTTGTCGAGCTCGGTGACCAGGGCCGCGTCGTTCTCCTTGGCGACCGGCTTCAGCAGCTCGTACGACTTCTCGGCGCCCTCGACGTTGGCCTTGAAGTCGACGAGGTCGGTGTGCGAGTAGCGCTCCTCCTCGCCGGTGACCTTGCCGGTGGCGACCTCGTCGAGGAGCTCCTTGCCGCCGTTGGCCATGGAGGTCGGGGTGATGTCCGCCTTGCCGACGCGGTTCTGCCAGTCGGTGAGGTCGGTGATGAGCTGGTCGGCGAGGGTCTTGTCCTCGGCGGTGATCTTCTTGTCCTGCCAGAGGGACTTCTCCAGGCGGTGCCAGCCGGTCCACTTCTGGCCGTCCTCCAGGCCGTCGGCCCGGACGTCGACCTTCGGGTCGATGTCGCCGAAGGACTCCGCGACCGGCTCGGTGCGCTCCCAGCCGATGCGGGAGGGGGCGTAGGCCTTCTTGGCGGCCTCCAGGTCACCGGCCTTGACCGCGGCGGCGAAGGTCTTCGCCAGCGGCAGGGTCGCGTCGGCCTGCTCCTGCGCGTACTTGCGGTACGCGGCGACGGCCGCGTCCAGCCGCGGGTCGCGCTTGGCCGCGGTCCCGCCGGTGGCCTTGACCTCCTGGCGGATGCCGTCGCCCTTCATGCCGGGCTTGCAGGCGATCGTGTAGGTGCCGGCCTTCACCTCGGCGGTGACCTTCTGCTTGGTGCCGGGGCCGATGTTCTCCCGTTCGGTGACGATCCGGTCGTCCGGGAACAGGACGTAGACCTCGGTGACCTTGGAGCCCTTGTTCTCGATCGCGAGCTCCACGTGGCCGGCCGGGAACTCCTTCTTGGAGACCTCGCACTTGCTGTCCGTGGCGGTCACGTCGATCACGCGCTCGCTGTCGCCGGAGCTTCCCTTCTCCGTGCAGCCCGTGACGGCGGTCAGGGCCGCCACGGCGGTGGCGGTGACGACGGACAGTCTGGCGGCTCGCATGCGGGCTCCTGGTGCTGGCTTGAACATCACGTGACGGGTGTCACATATATTGGTGAGGCTGGCCTAACTTATCTGAGGCTTACCTGAGTGATACCGCGTGATGGCTCAAAACAGACACCAAGGGAGGGTCAAGGGAAGTTCAAAGGTTCCGTTCGGGGGCGCGAGCGGGGCGCCGGTGCGGGGGTGTGGCGGCGCTTCGATCGGCTGGTCATGGACCTGTGAGGGCGGCCCGCCGCCGAGGATCCCGCCCGCGGACCTTCGGCATGGACACCACCGGCGCACAGGATCGCGACCCGGCGCGCGCGGGCGGCTGCCAGCCCGACACCGTGCGACACCACGACCACCGCGTCACCGGCGTGCGCCCTTCCCGGCAGACCCGTAGCGCGGCGGCAGGGGCGCACGCTCGCCGGCGGCGAAGGGGGTCGCCTCGGCGGCGGCCATGGCGTCGGCTACGGCACGGTCGCCGCCGTCGGCGCGCACGGCAACCGGCCCAGGCGCCCGCCCCGTCCGGCCGGAGGCAACCCGGCCCGGTCATCGCGTACACGGACAACGCCGCGCCGGTCCACCCCGGGCCCGGCGACGCCGATGGCTACCGTCGGCAGCGTCCACGTCCCGAGCCGTCCCGCCCGAGAGATCGACTGGACCGCCCCGATGCATCGCCCCCGTACACCCCGTCGACGCCCGATGCGCACCGCGGCCACGATCCGCGGGGGCCGTACGTTCCACGGCCCCGACCCGGCGGGCCCCGGCCAACTCGCCGCCCTGAACCCACACCGGCCCGGTGATCGTCGGCAGCCGCCCCGCGGATTCCGTGGCGCTTCCTCGCGGATGCTTCAATTCCCCCGTGACTGACTACGACGTGCTGCGCGTCTTCTGTGCGCCGAACGGCGGCTACGGCAATGAGCTGGGAGTCGTCCGTGAGGGGTCCGTGCTGCCGGACCGGGACGAACGACAGGCGTTCGCCGCGAAACTCGGGTTCAGCGAGACCGTGTTCGTCGACGATCCCGAGCGGGGCGTCATCGACATCTACACCCCCTCCACGCGGCTGGCCTTCGCCGGATACCCGTGCGTCGGGGCCGCCTGGCTGCTCGACGTGCCCGAGCTCGTCACGCCCGCCGGAGTCGTCGGTACCCGGCTCGACGGGGAGTTCAGTTGGATCGAGGCGCGGGCCGAGTGGGCGGCACCGCGGACGTTCCGCCAGTACGGCACCGCCGCCGAGGTGGACGATCTGGCCGTCCCGGCGCCGGGGGAGTGGATCTACGCCTGGGCGTGGGAGGACGAGGCCGCCGGGCGGATCAGGGCCCGTGGCTTTCCCGGCCGGGGTGACGGAGTCGAGGAGGACGAGGCGACCGGCGCCGCGGCGATCCAGCTCACCGCCGCACTCGGACGTGCCCTGAACATCGTCCAGGGCGCCGGCTCCCAGATCCTCACCGCCCCTCAGCCGGGGGACTGGGTGGAGATCGGCGGTCGGGTCTTCCTGGAGCGCTGAGGCTCACGCCGACAGCGGGAACTCCTCACCCAGGGCCCGGAACACCGCGGTGTTCAGCGCGAACGCCCGCCTGCACTCCGCGACGATCCGCTGCCGCTCCAGGTCGTCCGCGCGCACCGCGTCCAGCAGCTCCCGGTAACTCCGCTTGAACGCGGCGGGGTTGGGGATCTCCTCGAAGACGGAGAAGCGCACGCCGTCGCCCTTCTTCTCGAAGCCCCAGGTCCTCTCCGCCCTGTCGCGGATGATCTGGCCGCCGGAGAGGTCGCCCAGGTAGCGCGTGTAGTGGTGCGCGATGTATCCGGCCGGCCAGGACTCCGCGCAGGCGCGCACCCGGTCCGCGTACGCCCGCGTGGCCGGGAGCGCGGACAGGTGCGCCCGCCACTCGGGTCCCCTCAGGTGCGCCAGGTCCCGCTCCAGTGCCCGCAGCCGGAACAGCTCGGGCCGGACGAAGGGGCCCGCCACCGGGTCGGACGCCGGCTTCTCGACCCCGGTCTCCAACGCCCCAGGGGACGGGTCCCGGGTTCGCTACGGCAGCGTGAGGATCTCCGCTCCCGTCTCCGTCACCACCAGCGTGTGCTCGAACTGGGCCGTCCGCTTGCGGTCCTTGGTGACGACCGTCCAGCCGTCGTCCCACATGTCGTACTCGTGCGTCCCGAGCGTCAGCATCGGCTCGATCGTGAACGTCATGCCGGGCTGGATCACCGTCGTGGCGTGCGGGCTGTCGTAGTGCGGGATGATCAGGCCGCTGTGGAAGGAGGAGTTGATGCCGTGGCCCGTGAAGTCCCGGACGACTCCGTAGCCGAAGCGCTTGGCGTACGACTCGATCACGCGGCCGATGATGTTGATCTGACGGCCCGGCTTGACCGCCTTGATCGCGCGGTCCAGGGACTCCCGGGTCCGCTCGACCAGCAGCCGGCTCTCCTCGTCGACGTCGCCCACCAGGTACGTCGCGTTGTTGTCGCCGTGCACCCCGCCGATGTACGCCGTCACGTCGAGGTTGACGATGTCGCCGTCCCGCAGCACGGTGGAGTCCGGGATGCCGTGGCAGATCACCTCGTTGACGCTCGTGCACAGCGACTTCGGGAAACCCCGGTAGCCGAGCGTCGACGGGTAGGCGCCGTGGTCGCACATGTACTCGTGCGCCACCTTGTCCAGTTCGTCCGTGGTCACCCCGGGAGCGATCAGCTTCGCCGCCTCCGCCATCGCCCGGGCCGCGATACGGCCGGCGATCCGCATCGCCTCCACGGTCTCCGGGGTCTGCACCTCCGGGCCGGTGTACGGCGTCGGCGCGGGCTTGCCGACGTACTCGGGACGCCGGATGTTTCCGGGCACGGAACGGGTGGGGGACAGTTCCCCGGGCACGAGCAGCGACTGGCCAGACATGCCGACGAGTCTATCCAGCGGCGATGGGGGAACATGACGGTGGCGAGAGGAGCAGGTCATGCCCTTGTTCAAGAAGCGCACGGTCGGCAAACCGGGCGAGTGGTACTACTGCCTGGAGCACAAGAAGGTCGAGGAAGGGCCCGAGTGCCCGGCCAAGGACCGCTTCGGGCCGTACGCGAGCCGGAAGGAAGCGGAGCAGGCGATGGAGACGGCCCGCGAGCGCAACCTCGAGTGGGAGAACGACCCCAAGTGGCACGACGCCCCCGCGAGCAGCGAAGACAGCTGATCACGTCTGTGTCGATCACGTCTCCACGGGGGCCGGCGCGGCTGCCGCGCGTTGCTCGCGCAGCCGCGTCGCGTGCTCGTTCGTCCGGACGTCGTACGACATCAGCCTCGGCAGGCACAGGGCCAGCAGGCCCACGGCGCCCGCACACAGCAGGCCGCCCGACCAGACCGACGTCCGCACGCCCCACCACGCCGCGAAACCACCGGCCCTGACCTGGCCCACGGTCGGGCCGACCGAGTACGACAGCAGTTCGATCCCGGCGAGCCGCCCGCGCAGCTCGTCCGGGATCGTCTGGTTCCACATGGTGCCGCGGAAGATCCCGCTGACCATGTCGCACCCCCCGGCCACGGTCAGGAACAGCAGCACCAGCCATACGTCGTCCATGACCCCGGCGGCCGCGATCGCCAGACCCCACAGGGCCGCCGACAGCACCACCATCCGGCCGTGCCGGTGGATCCGGGACGTCCAGCCGCTGGTGAGGCTCACCAGCAGCGCGCCGAGCGGGACGCTCGCGTACATCAGGCCCAGCGACCACCGCGCGTCCAGCTCGTCCGCGAGGAACGGCAGCAGGGCCAGCGGCATCGCCAGGAACATCGCGGCGAGGTCGACGGCGTAGGTGCCGAGCAGCTCCTTGCGGCTCCAGGCGTACCGCGCGCCCTCCACGATGGCCTTCAGCGACGGCTTGGCCGCCTCGTGGGAGGCGGGGGAGGCCGCGATCCGCAGGACGAGGACGACGGAGACGGCGAAGGTCAGCAGGTCCGCGCCGTACGCCCAGCCGAGGCCCGCGTAGGCCACCACCACGCCGGCCAGCGCCGGGCCCGCGACCCCGCCGACCGTCCAGCGGAAGGAGTTCAGCGAGGCCGCCGCCGGGAGGTGGTCGTGGGCCACGATCCGGGGCCAGAGCGAGTCGAGCGCGGGGCGCTGCACCGAGACCAGGGCGGAGGACAGGGCGGCGACGACGTACAGCGGCCAGACGGCGGGGTGTGGCAGCAGCGCGTTGAGCAGCAGGGCCGCGCTCAGCAGGCCCTGTCCCACCTCCGTCCACAGGATCAGCTTCCGCTTGTCCCAGGCGTCCGCGAGCGCGCCGCCGTACAGGCCGAAGACGAGGAGCGGGATCAGCTCGACGGCCCCGATCGCGCCCACCGCCGCGGCCGAGTCCGTCAGGTCCTTGAGCTGCACCGGCAGGGCCACGAAGGTGAGGAAACTGCCGAAGTTCGAGATCAGCCCCGAGTACCACAGCCGCCGGAAATCTCGGGAGGCCCGCCAGGGGGCGAGGTCCGGGAGCATCGCGCGCAGGCCGGAAGGGGGTTCAGGGGCGTCGTCGGTCACGACCGGTCATGGTCGGGTGAGGCAGACCGGTCCGGCAACTGCTTTTCGCCGTCACCAGCGGGCCGGAGGCGGCGCCGTCAGCTCGTCGGCCAGCCTCGACAGCCGGTCCCGGAACCGCCGCCGGCCCCTGGGCACGGGGACGGCGTTCTCCCCGGCCGCCGCGCTCACCAGGTGCTGCACGGTGTCCAGATCGAGGTCCGTGCCCTCCGGCACGGCCAGCGACTCGTGGGCCATCGCGGCGAGTTCGCCCTCACCGGGGCCGAGGGAGAGGACCGTCGCACCGGCCCGCCGGGCGTCATGGACCTGCTCCAGAAACGGGGCGCCCGGTCGGTCCGGGGACACCACCAGCAGGGTCTCGCCGCGCCGGGCCGCCGCGAGCCGGCCCGGTCCGACCGACAGGTGCGCGGGGTCGGAGGGGCGCGCGTCGTGGCGTACCAGAGTGGGGGCCAGCTCCGGCGTACCCGACCAGGCGGCCTCGTCGACCAGATGGGCCGCCAGGTGCCACGGTTCGTACTCCGGCGTGCCGACCAGCAGCAGCCCGCCGCCGTGCGAGACCACCGACCCGCGCAGCACGCCCGCGAAGCGTCGTGTGGCCCCCAACCACTCGGTCCCGGCGAGCACTTCGCGCAGCAGCGCGACCCGTACGGCGTCCATGGGGCCGCATCCTGCCGCAAGCGGCCGTGCGTGACCCGGGGTTCGCCCCGGATTCGCCCGAACCGGGCAGGGACACGGCTCTACGAGGGGGCCGCCAGGAGGTACCCGTGACGCGGCTCACCCGACCGGCCGAGGCGGACGGGGCGCACGTAAAGTCGGCCCCATGACCTCTACCGACAGTGCTGCACAGAAGGCTCCCGCCAAGGACCCCTGGGACCTTCCCGACGTCTCCGGGCTCGTCGTCGGCGTGCTCGGCGGGACCGGGCCGCAGGGCAAGGGCCTCGCCTACCGGCTCGCCCTCGCCGGGCAGAAGGTGATCATCGGCTCGCGGGCCGCCGACCGCGCACAGGCCGCCGCCGACGAACTCGGGCACGGGGTCGAGGGCGCCGACAACGCCGAGACCGCGCGCCGCAGCGACATCGTGATCGTCGCGGTGCCGTGGGACGGGCACGGCAAGACCCTGGACTCGCTGCGCGAGGAGCTCACCGGCAAGCTCGTCGTCGACTGCGTCAACCCGCTCGGCTTCGACAAGAAGGGCGCCTACGCGCTGAAGCCGGAGGAGGGCAGCGCCGCCGAGCAGGCCGCCCTGCTGCTGCCGGACTCGCGGGTCACCGCCGCCTTCCACCACCTGTCGGCCGTGCTGCTCCAGGACCCGCAGGTCAAGGAGATCGACACCGACGTCATGGTGCTCGGCGAGGAGCGGGCCGACGTGGAGATCGTGCAGGCGCTGGCCGGCCGCATCCCCGGCATGCGCGGCGTCTTCGCGGGCCGGCTGCGCAACGCCCACCAGGTGGAGGCGCTGGTCGCCAACCTGATCTCGGTCAACCGGCGGTACAAGGCGCACGCGGGGCTGCGGGTCACGGACGTGTGAGCTGACGGGAGCCGATGGGGGACACTGGTCGTCGCCGCACAGCGGTACCCAGCAGTGTCCCCCCGACAGGAGCCATGGAAATGCCCCGCCTCGCCCTCTACGCCCTCGCCGTCTGCCTCCTCGCCGTCGCGGCGGCGGTCGTCTCCTTCACGCAGGGCAGCTGGCTCGGGATCGTGTGGGTGCTGCTGGCGGGGCTTTCGTCCAACATGTGCTGGTACTACCTCAAGCGTGGCCGGGCCGCTCAGCTCCAGAAGCGGTAGAGGCTCCAGCCGAACGAGGCCTCCCCCGGGTCGACCTGGAGTCCGCGCAGGACCGCGTCGACCAGGTCGAAGAACACGCTGTTGACCTGCGGCACCCACAGCAGGGCGAACACGAACAGCAGGCCGAAGGGCGCGAAGGGCTCGATCTGGCGCTTGACGCCGTACGAGAGCCAGGGCTCGATGACGCCGTAGCCGTCCAGGCCCGGGACCGGCAGGAAGTTCAGGAGCGCGGCCGAGACCTGGAGCAGGGCGAGGAAGGCCAGCGCGAAGCGGAACTCCGAGGGGACGCCGTCGAGGGCGTCCAGCCAGAACGGAGCCGCGCAGGCGATCGCGAACAGGACGTTCGTGAGGGGGCCCGCCGCCGAGATCAGGCTGTGCCGCCAGCGGCCCCGGATCCGGTCGCGCTCGATGAAGACGGCGCCGCCGGGGAGCCCGATACCGCCCATGATCACGAAGATCACGGGGAGCACGATGCTGAGCAGGGCGTGGGTGTACTTCAGCGGATTCAGCGTGAGGTAGCCCTTCGCGCCGATCGTGATGTCGCCGCTGTGCAGGGCGGTGCGGGCGTGCGCGTACTCGTGCAGGCACAGGGAGACGATCCAGGCGCCGGTGACGAACAGGAACACGGCGACGCCGGGCAGCTCGGAGAAGCCGGTCCAGGTGGCCCAGCCCGTCACCGCGGTCACGGCGCAGATGCCGACGAAGACCGGGCTGATCCGCCGGTCGCTGTGGCGGGTGGTGGCGGTGGTCATGGGGCTCCCTGGACTGGACATGCGCGCGGCGAGACTGCCCGACGGTACCGGGCACAGGTGAAAACGTCTTGGGGTGGGGCGGGGGTTCCATGGAAGGGTGGGGACATGGGGCTCTGGCACGTGTTCTACGCGGACTGGCAGATGGAGTGCTGCGGTACGCCGTTCTCGGTGGGGGACGAGGTGGGGTGGCCGCTGCTGTTCCAGGACGCGGGAGATGTTCTCGGGGGCGGTTGGCGCGACCAGCTCACCGAACTCGTCGGACCGGTGGAACAGGGTGCTGGTCGGGTGCTGCGGGACGGGAGCGGCCTGGTGGTCGGGGTGGGGGAGACCGTTGCGGCATCGGGGGGCTCCGCTCCACTCGTCGGGCTGCTCACGGTCGAGACACACGGGGGCCGGCTGCCGGAAATCCGAGGCCGGGTGCGGTGCGTGCAGGTCGTGACACAGGAGTACGCCGAGACGGGGCCGGGTTCGCGGACCTGGGAGCCGGTGCCGGGGCGCCGCTCGCTGCGGTCCGTGGACGCCTGCCCGAAGTGGTTCGACGGCGGCGGGGGCGCGCGGTCCGAGGCGGGGGTCGTGGTCACGCTGGAGGTTCCCGACACGGACTCCGGGCTGTCGCACACCGTCCGCAGGATCAGGGGCGTACCGCCCGGTGCGGAGACGGCGGGCCTGCCGTCCGACGCGCTCGCGAAGCTGCTGACAGAGCTGAGCACAACCTGACCACGCGGTGACGCGGCTGGGGTTGCAGGGCCGGCGCTCACCGCGACTCCCCAGGGGCGCGGCAACCGCGCGACCGGCCACGCCCCGCCCGCGGCCGCCCGACCGGCCGGCCCCGCACATCCGACGCCGACGCCGACCGCCAACACCCCGCGGGCGGAACCCCGTGACCCGCCCCGACCCCAGCAGAGACAATGGACCCCGTGCGCTATCGCATCCTCGGCACCACCCAGGCAATCCGTCCCGACGGTACGACCGTCCCCGTCGGCGGAGCGCGGCTGCGTGCGTTGCTGACCGTCCTCGCGCTGCGCCCCGGCCGTACGGTCCCGGTGAGCCTCCTGGTGGACGAGGTGTGGGACGGCGACCCGCCCGCCGACGCGACGGGCGCGGTGCAGGCACTGGTGGGGCGGCTCCGACGGGCGCTCGGCGCGGACGCCGTGGCGTCCGTGGACGGCGGCTACCGGCTCGCCGCCGCGCCGGACGACGTCGACCTGCACCGTTTCGAGCGGCTCACCGGTGACGGGGCGCGGGCGCTGGCCGACGGCGACCCCGCGAAGGCGGCCGTGGCCCTGGACGACGCGCTCGCCCTGTGGCGGGGCCCGGCGCTGGCCGACCTGCCCGACCGTACGCCCGAGGCGACCCGCGCCGAGACCCGCCGACTGGACGCCCTGCGCGCCCGTCACACCGCCGCGCTCGCCCTCGGCCAGGCCGATCAGTGTCTTCCCGAACTGACCGCCCTGTGCGACACCCACCCCCTCGACGAACCCCTCCAGGCGCTGCGGCTGCGGGCGCTGCGCGACACGGGCCGCACGGCGGAGGCGCTGGCCGCGTACGAGTCCGTACGGCAGCTGCTCGCGGACCGGCTGGGCGCGGACCCGGGGCCGGAACTGCGGGCGCTGCACGGGGAGTTGCTGCGGCCGGAGCCGTCCCGCGAGGCGCGGGGGACTCGTGGGCCCGCGGCGGGGGAGGCCGTTCGCGGGGCCGACGGCGGCGCGCGCGAGGACGGCCCGGCCGTGCGAGCCCCCTCACCGGAGGGGGCCTCGGCTCACACGACCGCGCCTTCACCCCCCGGCAACCTCCGCGCCCGTCTCACCTCCTTCGTCGGCCGGGAAACTGACATCGAGGCGATCCGGGGGGACCTCGCAGCGGCGCGGCTGGTCACGCTGCTCGGCCCGGGCGGGGCCGGGAAGACCCGGCTCTCCCAGGAGGCCGCCGAGGCGGCGGGGGGCGAGGTGCGGGACGGGGTGTGGCTGGCCGAGCTCGCGCCGGTCGACGATCCGGACGCCGTGCCCGAGGCCGTGCTCACCGCCGTGGGGGCCCGCGAGACCGTGCTGTACGGCGCCGGTGCCGAGGCGATGCGGGCCGCTGGAGGCGAGCGGCCCGACGACCCCGTCGAGCGGCTCGCCGAGCACTGCGGCCGGCGCAGGATGCTGCTGATCCTGGACAACTGCGAGCATGTCGTCGACGCGGCCGCCCGGCTCGCGGAGACGCTCCTGGAGCGCTGTCCGGGGCTGACGGTCCTGGCCACCAGCCGTGAACCGCTCGGTGTGCCGGGGGAGTTGCTGCGCCCCGTGGAGCCCCTGCCGGAACCGGTCGCGCTGCGGCTGCTCGCCGAGCGGGGGGCCGCGGCCCGGCCCGGCTTCCGGGTCGACGCCGACGAGGAGACCGCGGCGGCCTGCGCCGAGATCTGCCGGCGCCTCGACGGACTGCCCCTCGGCATCGAGCTCGCCGCCGCCCGGCTCAGGATGTTGACGCCACGTCAGATCGCCGACCGGCTCGACGACCGTTTCCGCTTGCTCACCTCCGGCAGCCGTACCGTCCTGCCCCGCCAGCAGACCCTGCGGGCCGTCGTCGACTGGTCCTGGGACCTGCTCGACGAGGAGGAACGGGACGTCCTGCGGCGCCTTTCGGTGTTCGCCGGCGGCTGCGACCTGGCCGCCGCCGAGGCCGTGTGCGGTCCCGCAGCGCTGGACGCGCTCGGTTCGCTCGTCGACAAGTCCCTCGTGGTGGCGGCCCCTTCGGGGGACGGCGAGATGCGCTACCGGCTCCTGGAGACCGTCGGCGAGTACGCCGGTGAACGCCTCGACGAGACGGCCGGCGCACGCGCCGACGCCGAGCGCGCGCATCTGACGCACTACCGCGAACTCGCCCGCGCCACCGACCCGTTGCTGCGCGGCCCGGACCAACTCGCCGCCATCGGGCGCCTGGAGCGCGAGTACGAGAACCTCCGTACCGCCCTGCGCCGGGCCGTCGCCGCCCGGGACGAGCAGGAAGGGCTGTGCCTGGTCCTGTCGTTGGCCTGGTACTGGCAGATGCGCGATCTGCGCATCGAGGCCCGCAACTGGTCCCGCGAGGTACAGGCGCTCGGCCCCGACCCGTTCACCGAGCCGGTCCGCCCCGCCGCACCGGTGTGGGAGCGCTGCACGGACACCCCGCCGCCGTGGACCGGCGAAGTGCTCGAGGAAGCCAGGCGAGGGGCCCACCTCGTCCATCTGGCCTGCATGGACACCGAGTTGGACGCCTGGCAGAACCAGCACGCGCAGGCCAAACTGCGGTCCATCGCCGCCACCTACGAGCCCGGCATGGCGCAGACCTGCCGGATGCCGGGTTCGCTCTGGTTCTTCGCCATCATGCTCACCGGGGACATGGACCGGCTGCGGGACGTCATCAAGGCGACCGTCGACACCTGCCGGGCCACCCCGGGCTACGAGTGGGAGCTCGCCGCGGCCCTCCAGTGGCGGGCCAACCTGCTGGCCAACCGGAGCGACTGGGCGGGTGACGCCATCCAGGACGCCGAGGAGGCCATGGAGATCTACGAGCGGCTCGGCGATCTGTGGGGCAGCGCGGAGGCGCTCTCCGCCCGCGCCGAGGCCCATGAGCGCAAGGGCAAGTGGCAGGCGGCCGCGGCCGATTACGAGCGGGCGATCGAGCGGGCCGAACAGCTCGGCGCCCGCGCCCAGCGGTCCGTGCTCAACGCCCGGCTGGGCAGCGCGCTGCTGGAGACCGGGGAGGCCGAGCGGGGCGAGCTGCTCCTGCGCGAGGTGATCGCCGACCAGGAGGGCGCCCGCAACGAGGCCATGCCCGCGGCCCGGATGTTCCTGGCCGGCCGACTCGGACTGACCGGCCGCATCCCGGAGGCTCGGGAACAACTACGGCTGCTGCGCCAGCAGTTCGGCATCGCCCACTTCGTCATCTTCGACGCCTTCATCCTCGGCTCGGAAGCCTGGCTGGAGGCCATGGACGGCTGTCACGACGAGTGCCTGCGGCTGACCCGCCGGGCGCTGGAGAAGTCCGAGGACCCGCTGGCCCTGACCATCGCCCCCCATATGCGCACGATGTACCTGCACACCGCCGGGCTCGCCCTCGCCGCGGTCGACGGCGGCGCCCGCGCCCGGGACGGCGCCCGCTGCCTGAGGGCCGGCGACGCGCTGCTGCCCGCCGACCACGCCCCGACCACCGTCGAGCGCACGGTCCGGAGCACGGCCGAGCGGAATCTGCGCGCGGTGCTCGGCGACGCGGCCTACGAGTCGGCGTACGCGGAGGGCGACGGCCTCTCCCCGAAGGAGGCCGCCGCCCTGGTGTGACGCGCACCGACGCCTGACTTCAGTTCTTCGTACGGAACTTGTGGATGGCGTACGGTGCCGCCACCGCCGTGATCGCCGCCGACCAGCCGAGCGTGACCCACAGGTCATGCGCGACCGGGCCGCCGACCATCAGACCGCGGGCCGCGTCGGCGAGCGTGGACAGCGGGTTGTAGTCGGTGAAGTGCTGGAGCCAGCCCGGCATCGAGGCCGTCGGCGCGAAGATCGACGAGCCGAACTGGAGCGGGAACAGCACCAGGAAGCCCATCGCCTGCACGGACTGCGCGTTCTTCAGGATCACGCCCAGGGTGAGGAACACCCACATGATCGAGGAGGCGAACACGGCGGACAGACCGACCGCCGCGAACAGCCCGCCCCAGTGGTTGATGTCGAACCCGACCAGGACGGCGACGATCATCAGCACGGTGGTCGCGAACAGCATCCGCAGCAGTTCCACGGAGATCTTCGCGAACAGCACCGAGCCGCGCCCGATGGGCAGGGACCGGAAGCGGTCCATGACACCGGAGTTGAAGTCCTGGCTGAAGCCGGTGCCCACGCCCTGGGACAGCGTCATGCTCATCATCGCGATCATGCCCGGGATGACGTACTGGACGTATCCGTCCTGCCCGCCGCCCAGGGCCTGACCGATCGAGCCGCCGAAGACGTAGACGAACAGCAGGGTGAAGACGACCGGCATCAGCAGGGCGTCGAACATCGACTCCGGGTCCTGCCGGATCCACAGCAGGTTGCGGCGGACGAGGGCGCCGGTGTGGCGCAGGTGGCCGCGCAGCGGAATCCTTGCGTCGGCGTCCGTGATGGTGGCGGTTGCGGCGCTCATACGGCGACCTCCTCGCGGGTGTCGGTGGGGACGGTGTCCTGCGGGGCACTGGCACGGTGGCCGGTGAGAGACAGGAACACCTCGTCCAGGCTGGGCAGTTCGGTGGTGATGGAGGAGAGGGTGACGCCCCGTGCGGTGACCGCGCCGACCACGGCGGTGAGCTGCTCGTCGCTGAGGATCGGGACGATCACCGTGCCGCTCTCGGTGTCCACGGTGGAGGTGGCGAGCCCGGTGATGCCGAGTTCGTCGATCCACCCGGCGAGCGGCTGGAGCTGGAGCCGGTCCACGGGCCGTACCCGCAGCGAGCGTCCGCCGACCTTCGCCTTGAGCTCCTCGATGGCGCCGTCGGCGATGACCTTGCCGTGGTCCACCACGGTCAGCTCGGAGGCGAGCTGTTCGGCCTCCTCCATGTACTGGGTGGTCAGCAGGACGGTCACCCCGTCTCCGACCATCCGCTTGACCTCGTCCCACACCTCGTTGCGGGTGCGCGGGTCGAGACCGGTGGTGGGCTCGTCGAGGAAGAGCACCTGGGGGCGCCCGATCATCGAGGCGGCGAGGTCGAGCCGCCGCCGCATACCGCCCGAGTACGTGCTCGCCGGCCGCTTGGCCGCGTCCGTCAGGGAGAACCGCTCCAGCAGCTCGTCGGCCCGGGTGCGGGCCTCCTTGCGGGGCAGGTCGAGCAGCCGCCCGATCATGTACAGGTTCTCCCAGCCGGGCAGCTTCTCGTCCACCGAGGCGTACTGCCCGGTGAGTCCGATCACCCGCCGCAGCTGCCGGGGCTGCCGCACGGCGTCGTAGCCGGCGACGGTGGCCTGTCCGGCGTCGGGGGACAGGAGAGTGGAGAGAATGCGTACGAGAGTGGTCTTGCCGGCGCCGTTCGGCCCGAGCACACCCATCACGGTGCCCTCGCGCACGTCCAGGTCGACGCCGTCCAGCGCCTTGGTCTCGCCGTAGTGCTTGACCAGCCCCCGCACGGAAACGGCGGAGTCCCCGCTCTGGGGGTTCTTGTCGATTCGCGTCATACCGAGGACGGTGTCAGCCCCCGCCGACAAACCACCGACAGGTCGCCGACAGGGGCCTACAGGTCGCCGACAGTTTCCTCCCTGGCCGGACGGCTACAGGTCCGTCGCGGCGCGCCGCGGAGCGAACGGCCCGTCGTGGCGGAGGTGACCGCAACGCGCCAGGGGCGCGGGGAACTGCGCGCCCGGCCACAACGCACCCGCACCCGACCGACGACTGGACCCGGCACCCCCCCGGCGCCCATGAGGAGGGGGGCGCCCGGTGACCCCCGGGCGCCCCCCTCCTCGTACGACCGCTCAGTGGCGTACTGCCTCCGCGTGGTCCGGCAGGTGCGAGGCGACCACGCGCTCCCGGCCGGCCGGTGCGCCCACGCGCCGCCGGTCCACGACCGCCGCCACCGCCGCGACCCCGAGGCCGAGCACGGCCAGGGCGGCCCCCGTGACCGCGGGGGAGGTCACGCCGAGGCCCGCGGCGAGGGCCAGGCCGCCGATCCAGGCGCCGCCGGCGTTGGCCAGGTTGAAGGCGGCCTGGTTGGCGGAGGAGGCCAGGGAGGGGGCGGCCGACGCCTTCTCCATGACCATCAGCTGGAGCGGGGAGCCGGTGACGAAGGCCGCCGTGCCCAGGAGGACCACCGCGACCGCCGCGCTCCACTGCGTGGACATCAGCGCCGGGAACAGTGCCAGGACCACGACCAGCGAGGTCAGACCGCCGAACAGGGTGCCGCGCAGCGAATGGTCGGCGAGCCGTCCGCCGAGCAGGTTGCCCGCCGTCGCGCCCACGCCGAACAGGGCGAGCAGCAGCGTGACGCTGGAGTCGGCGTAACCGGCCGCGTCCGTGAGCATCGGCGTGATGTAGCTGTACGCGGCGAACAGCGCGCCGAAGCCGGCGACCGTGGTGCCGAGCGCCAGCCAGACGGGCAGCGACTTCAGCGCGACCAGCTCGCGGCGCAGGCCCACGGCCGGGGCGTGCGCGTGGTCGTGCGGGATGAGGAGCGCCAGGGAGGCTATCGCCGCCAGCCCGATCGCGCTGACGCCGAGGAAGGTCGCCCGCCAGCCCAGGTGCTGGCCCATGAGGGTGGCGACGGGCACGCCCGCGATGTTGGCGAGGGTCAGGCCGAGGAACATCAGGGACACCGAGCGGGCCTTGCGTTCCGGCGCCACCATGCTCGTGGCGACGACCGCGCCCACCCCGAAGAAGGCGCCGTGCGGCAGTCCGCTCAGGAAGCGGGCCGCGAGCAGCCAGTGCTCGTCGGGAGCGAGGGCGGAAAGCGCGTTGCCGGCCACGAACAGTCCCATCAGGCCCATGAGGACCTTGCGCCGGGACATCCGGGCGGTGACCGCGGCGAGCAGCGGGGCGCCGATCACGACGCCCAGCGCGTACGCCGAGACCAGATGCCCGGCGGTCGGGATCGAGATGCCGAGGTCGTCCGCGACGTCGGGCAGCAGGCCCATCATCACGAATTCGGTGGTGCCGAGACCAAAAGCGCCGACGGCCAGTGCGAGCAGGGCCAAGGGCATGAAGAGCCGAGCCTTTCAGGGGAGAGCGAGTTCCGTACCAGTTATGTTCAAGTACGGAACAAACACGCCCGGGCCCGCTATTCCAAGGACCGCCCAGGGTTACGAGGACGTGGCGAGGCTCACCCTGGCCGCCACCGGCAGATGGTCGCTGCCGGTCTCGGGCAGCGTCCACGAACTCACCGGTTCCACGCCCTGCACCATGATCTGGTCGATCCGTGCCATCGGGAACGACGCCGGCCAGCTGAAGCCGAAGCCGCTGCCCGCCGCGCCCTGCGTGGAGCGCATCTGGGAGGTCACGGCGTTGAGCGCGCGGTCGTTCATCGTGCCGTTGAGGTCACCCAGCAGGATCTTGCGGGGGAGCTTGTCGTCGGCGATGGCCTCACCCAGCGCGTCGGCGCTCTTGTCGCGCTGCCGGGCGGTGAAGCCGGCCTCCATCTTCACCCGCACGGACGGCAGATGGGCCACGTAGACCGCGACCTGGCCGTCCGGCGCGGTCACCGTGGCGCGCATGGCTCGCGTCCAGCCCAGCTTGATGTCCACGGCCTTCACACCGGTCAGCGGGTACTTGCTCCACAGCCCGACGGTGCCCTCGACCGCGTGGTACTTGTACGTCGACGCCAGCGCCTCCTCGTACACCGGCACCGCCGACGCCGTCAGCTCCTCCAGGGCCACCACGTCAGCGCCGGAGGCGGCCACGTCCCGGGCGGTGCCGGAGGGGTCGGCGTTGTCGGCGTTGACGTTGTGGGTGGCCACCGTGAGGTCGCCGCCGGTGGCGGACTTGTCGGAGAGCAGCCCGCCGAAGAGGTTCAGCCATACGGCCGCCGGCAGCACCACCGCGATCAGGGCGGTCGCGGACCTGCGCAGGAATCCGAGCAGGAGCAGCACCGGGACGAACAGGCCGAGCCACGGCAGGAAGGTCTCGGTGAGACTGCCGAGGTTGCCGACGGCGTTCGGGATCTGCGCGTGCAGCAGCATCACGAGGGCGACGATCACCGCGAGGGCGGCCAGGACGATCCCGCGGCGCCAGATCCGGCGGTCACCGCGCCAGCCGGAGAGCGGGCGGCCGAGCAGACGCCGGAACCGGTCTCTGCGGCGCTCGGATCCCGAGCCGCCGTCCGCCGTCTCCGTCACGTATGCCTGCTGCGCCATACCGTCGCCTCACTACCTGCCGTGCACACCGTTCGCCCCGCTGCCGCGGGGCCTCAAACACCCCGTACGACCCTAGGGGATGATCGGCTTCCATCTCGTCGTCCCATGACGACCGTACGGGGGCGATGACGTACAAGTCGCCATCCGGAGTTCCCCGTCCGGGTGGGGAAAGCGCCCTCTGTGACGAAACGCGCACACTAGGAACTGACGGGGCGTAGGCCTTCGAGGACGGTGTCGACGATCTGTTCGGACAGGCCCTCCGGCAGGGCGGCGTTGGGCTGCATGATGGTGCGGAACAGCATGGGTCCGATGAACAGGTCGTTGACCAGCTCGACGTCGATGTCCGTGCGGAGCTCGCCGTTGGCCTGTCCCCGGCGCAGGATGGCGACCTGTTTGCGGCGCCGGGGCGCGACGACGAGCGTGTGGTAGGCGTCCCACACCTTCGGACTGCTCTTCATCTGGGCGAAGACACTGTGCAACAGCGCCGACGAACGGGTCATCAGCCCGCGCTGCCTCAACTGCTCCAGCAGCGCCACGAGATCGTCGCGCATCGAGGTGCCCGGCAGTTCGGCGTCCGGGGGCTCGGCGGTGCGCACGACGTCGACGAAGAGCTCCTCCTTGCCGTTCCAGCGGCGGTAGATGGTGGCCTTGCCGACGCCCGCGGTCCGGGCGATGCGCTCGATGGACAGCTCGGCGAGCGGGACGCCGTCCTCCAGCAGCTTGATGACGGCCTCGATGATGGACCGCTCCACGGCCTCACTGCGGGGCCGTCCCCGTACGGCCCCCGTCTGCCTGGACTGACTCTCCGCGAGGCCGCTCACGTCGCTTGGTCCTCTCTGTGCGATGAACTGATTCTCCCTGCTCCACCGCGGTACAGGAGGGCGGGGTCGGCCGTTGTCCGCTCCCGTGACCTCCTCGACTCCGGGTCCCTGTGCGGTCGGGGGCCGGCCGGTCGATCTGACCGACGACCTTGCCGGCCACCTGAGCGGTCGGCCGCCGGGCGGGGACCGGAAGCCACCGTCACCCTGCGCGGGACGACGGTGACCTGACGACCCGAAGCCGGAGCCGCCCCTGCCGTCCGGCGGCGCTGCCTTCGGTCTTCCCCGGCCGGGGTGTTCGGCCTTGGGCTGCCGACTTCGGTCTTCCCTGGCTCGGGTGTTCCGCTTTGGGCTGCTGCCTTCGGTCTTCTCCGGTTCGGTTGTCTTGTCCGGCGGCGCTGCCTTCGGTCTTCCCCGGCCCGGGGGTTCCGCCCGGCGCCGCAGCCTTCGGCCTTTCCCGGTCCGGGGTTCGCCCTGCGTCACGGCCACCGCCACTGCCACCGCCTCCGCCTTACCGGCCCGGTCGTCCTGTCCGGTCGCCTTCGGCCTGTGGTCGTGACCGCCGGTCCACTCGCTGGCGGGGTCGGGACCGCCGTTCACTCGCTCGCGGGGATCAACTCCTTTTCCTCTTCGCCCCGCTGGCGTTCCGTCGGGCGGCCCGGGAGGTACAGGGCCACCACGACGGCGCCGATCACGGCCACGCCCGCTCCCCACAGCGCGGTGACGTGCATGGCGTGCAGGAAGGCGTCGTTGGCCGGGCCGACCAGGGCGTCGCCGCGGGGACCGAGCTTCGCGGCGACGCCGAGCGTGGCCTCGATGGACTCGCCCGCGGTGTGCCGTACGCCTGCCGGAACCGGGCCGAGGTGGGACTCGATGCCGCTGCGGTAGGCCGTGGAGAGCACCGAGCCGAGGACGGCGATGCCGAGCGCGCCGCCGACCTGCCGGAAGGTGTTGCTGAGCGCGGACGCGGAGCCGGCCTTCTCGCGCGGCAGGGCCTGCATGATCACGACACTGGTCGGCGTCATGATGTGGGCCATGCCGGTGCCCATGAGGAAGAAGATCACTTCGAGGAGCCAGATCGGGGTGTCCGCCTCCAGGAAGGCGAACGCACACAGCATCGCGGCGATCAGCAGCATGCCGCCGGTGGTCGTCGCCCTGTTGCCGAAGCGGTCGACGACCAGCCGGGCGCGCGGGGCGAAGATGAGCTGCGCGGCGGCCAGGGGCAGCATCAGCAGACCGGTCTGGAGCGGCGAGTAGCCGCGCACGCTCTGGGTGTAGAAGACCGAGAAGAAGGTCACGCCCATCAGCGCGAAGAAGACCAGCCCTATGGCGGCGATCGCGGCCGAGAACACCTTGTTCTTGAAGTAGGTGACGTCGATCGACGGGTGGTCGCTGCGCTTCTCGAACACCACGAACGCGACGAGCACGGCGAGACCGGCACCGATGGTGGTCAGTACGGTCGCGTCCGTGAAGTCGGCGAGCTGACCGCCCTTGATGATGCCGTAGACGAGCAGGACCAGTCCGATGACCGACAGCACCACGCCGACGGGGTCGAGTCGGCCCGGGTTCGGGTCGCGGGAGTCCGGCACCAGCCACAGCATCAGTCCGAGTGCGAGGACCACGATCGGCACGTTGATGAGGAAGACCGACCCCCACCAGAAGTGGTCGAGGAGCACCCCGCCGGTGATCGGTCCGATGGCGATGGCGAGTCCGACGCCGCCCGCCCAGATGCCGATCGCCTTGGGCTGCTCCTCGCGCTCGAAGACGTTCATCAGGACGGCGAGCGTGGCCGGCATGACGAACGCCGCGCCGAGTCCCATCAGCGCGCGGAAGGCGATCAACTGGTTCGGCGAGTCGGAGAACGCTGCCAGGGCGGAACCGGCGCCGAACACGAACAGCCCGCCGAGCAGCACCTTCTTGCGGCCGAGCCGGTCGCCGAGCAGGCCCGCGGTGAACAGCAGGCCGGCGAAGACCAGGGTGTAGGCGTTGATCGCCCACTCCAGCTCGCTCTGGGTGGCGCCCAGGCCGGTCGGCGCCGGAGTCGAGATCGTCTTGATCGCGACGTTCAGGATCGAGTTGTCGAGCACCACGATCAGCAGGCTCAGCATCAGTACGCCGAGGATCGCCCAGCGGCGCCGGTGCACCGCCTCCGGTACCCGGGAGTCAGGGGCTGCGGTAGTCATGCGTCCGAGAGTAGCCCGATTACGATACGGCACCGTCTCGTATCGTAAGTCTTTACCGAGACCTTACGTGCCGGAACGGTCACACCGACCACCCCTGGCCCTGACTGGCACGAGGTGCCACCATGGAGGGGATCCGGGGACGCCGTGAGGGCGCCTCGAGATGACGTAAGGAGCCGTTGCAATGACGCAGCTTTCGGCTGCCCACACCAAGCCCTCCGACGGCAGCAAGGCGCTGTACGGGGGGAAGGGCACGCGACGCATCACCGTCCGGGACATCGCCCTCGCCAAGGAACGCGGCGAGAAGTGGCCCATGCTCACCGCCTACGACGCGACGACCGCCGCCGTCTTCGACGAGGCCGGCATCCCCGTGATGCTCGTCGGCGACTCGGCGGGCAACTGCCATCTCGGCTACGAGACCACCGTGCCCGTCACCATGGACGAGATGACCATGCTGTCGGCGGCCGTCGTACGGGGCACCTCGCGCGCCCTGATCGTCGGCGACCTGCCCTTCGGTTCGTACCAGGAGGGCCCGGTGCAGGCGCTGCGCTCGGCGACCCGGCTGGTCAAGGAGGCGGGCGTCGGCGCGGTCAAGCTGGAGGGCGGCGAGCGCTCCCACGAGCAGATCCGGCTGCTGGTCGAGTCCGGCATCCCGGTCATGGCCCACATCGGTCTGACCCCCCAGTCCGTCAACTCCATGGGCTACCGCGTCCAGGGCCGCGGCGAGGAGGCGGCCCAGCAGCTGCTGCGCGACGCGAAGGCCGTCCAGGACGCGGGCGCGTTCGCGGTCGTCCTGGAGCTGGTCCCGGCGGAGCTCGCGGCGGAGGTCACCCGGGTCCTGCACATCCCGACGGTCGGCATCGGCGCGGGTCCGGAGACCGACGCCCAGGTCCTCGTCTGGACCGACATGCTCGGCCTCACCGGCGGGCGGGTCCCGAAGTTCGTCAAGCAGTACGCCAACCTGCGCGAGGTCATGACCGGCGCGGTGAAGGCGTTCGCGGAGGACGTCCTCGGCGGCACCTTCCCGCTGGAGGAGCACTCCGTCCACTAGGGCCCACGGCCCGTCAGAGCCACAGTGGCACCAAGCGCCCCGCCGATCTTCCCCCGTCGGCGGGGCGCCCTCCGTTCCGCGCCGTCATCTAGGACAGCATCCGGCCTAATGGGCTCCTAGTGTCCACTTCGACAGCCGACGTACGCGAAGGGGACCGACATGTCCGAGCAGACCAGCGCCGCACCGGCGGGCTACACCTCCGTGGCGCCCTGGGTCGTCACCGACGACACCGGCGCCTTCCTCGACTTCGTCACCGAGGCGTTCGGCGGCGAGGAACTCAGCAGGGTGGTCACCGAGGACGGCTCGATCGGCCACGGCGAGATCCGCGTCGGCGACACGGTGGTCCTGGCCTTCGACCGGCGCGCGGACTGGCCGGTGATGCCGAGCCTGCTGAGGGTGTTCGTCGAGGACGCGGACGAGACGTTCTCGCGGGCCCTCGCGGCCGGCGCCCGGACCGTCACGGCTCTGTCGGACAGCGCGTTCGGGCAGCGCGGCGGCCGTGTCAGGGACCCCTTCGGCAACATCTGGTGGGTGGTCGCCCACGTCGAGGACGTCCCCGAGGAGGAGATGTGGAGGCGGCTCCAGGAGCCCGTGTACGCGGAGGCGATGCGGGTGGCGCAGGAGACGTTCGACGCGGAGATGACGGGGCGGGGCGAGGGGCGGGGAAGCGCGCCGGTGCCTCCCGGCCGGGCCGGTGAACACTGAGCACGCGGGAGTGCTGCTGGTCCAGGAGGCCGGCGGCGTCGTGACCGACCTCGAGGGCACACCGTGGGAACTGACGAGTGAGAGCTACCTCGCCGCCGCGCCGGGTGTGCACTCCGCCGCGCTGGACGTACTCACCGCCTGAGAGAGGGCCCCTTCCGTCCCCTCCGCCGTGTCCGTCGTACTGCATACGACAGGGGCGGCCAGGCCTCCCGCGCGGCCGCCCCGGCGTCCGGGTCCGAACCCGGTCAGCCGGACGAGTCTTGGGACGAGTCCTGGTCGAACCGCTCCAGGTCCCGCAGCCACGCCCGCGCCGAACTGTCCGACGGCGCCCGCCAGTCACCGCGGGGCGAGAGCGAGCCGCCGGCCGAGACCTTCGGCCCGTTCGGCATGGCCGAGCGCTTGAACTGGGCGAACGCGAAGAAGCGCTTGCAGAAGACCTCCAGCCACCGCCGGATCTCCGGCAGGTCGTACGTCACGCGCTTGGCGTCCGGGAAGTTCGGCGGCCAGTCACCGAGCTTGTCGTCGTGCCAGGCGTGCCAGGCCAGGAAGGCGATCTTCGAGGGCCGGAAGCCGTACCGCAGGACGTGGAAGAGCGTGAAGTCGTGCAGCGCGTACGGGCCGATCTTCGACTCGGTGGACTGCATCTCCTCGCCCGGTACGAGCTCCGGGCTGATCTCGGTGTCGAGGATCGCGGAGAGGATGTCGCCGGTCTCCTCGTCGAACTGCCCGCTGCTGATCACCCAGCGGATCAGATGCTGCATCAGCGTCTTCGGCACGCCCGAGTTGACGTTGTAGTGGCTCATCTGGTCGCCCACGCCGTACGTGGACCAGCCGAGCGCCAGCTCGGAGAGGTCACCGGTGCCGAGCACGATGCCGCCGCGCTGGTTGGCCAGCCGGAACAGGTAGTCGGTGCGCAGTCCGGCCTGGACGTTCTCGAAGGTGACGTCGTACACCGGCTCGCCGGAGGCGAAGGGGTGGCCCATCTCCTGGAGCATCAGCCGGGCGGTCGGCGTGATGTCCAGCTCGGCCGCGGTGACGCCGAGGGCCCGCATCAGCCGGTGGGCGTTGTCCTTGGTGTGGTCGCTGGTGGCGAAGCCGGGCAGGGTCCAGGCCAGGATGTCGCTGCGCGGCCTCCCGGCACGGTCCATGGCACGGGCGGCGACGATCAGCGCGTGCGTGGAGTCCAGGCCGCCGGAGACACCGATGACCACCTTCGGGCCGCCGATCGCCGCGAGCCGCTGCTGCAACCCGGCGACCTGGATGTTGTAGGCCTCGTAGCAGTCCTGGGCGAGTCGGCCGGCGTCGGCCGGCACGAACGGGAAGCGCTCCAGACGGCGCTTGAGGCCCAGGTCGCCCGCGGGCGGGTCGAGTTCGAACGACACCGTCCGGAAGTCACCGGTGCGGGCCTGATGGGTGCGCCGGTTCTCGTCGAACGTGCCCATCCGCATCCGCTCCTGCCGCAGCAGGTCCAGGTCCACGTCGGCCACCGCGTACTCGTCGCCCTGCGGGAAACGTTCCGTCTCGGCCAGCAGCACGCCGTTCTCGTAGACCATGGCCTGCCCGTCCCAGGACAGGTCGGTCGTCGACTCGCCGAGTCCGGCCGCCGCGTAGACGTACGCGGCGAGACAGCGCGAGGACGCCGAGCGGCACAGCAGCTTGCGGTCCTCGGCGCGGCCGACCGTGATCGGGCTGCCGGAGAGGTTGACCAGGACGGTGGCGCCGGCGAGGGCGGCCTCCGCACTGGGCGGCACCGGCACCCACATGTCCTCGCAGATCTCCGCGTGCAGCACGAGACCGGGGACGTCGGCGGCCTCGAACAGCAGGTCCACGCCGAAGGGCACCTGGGAGTCGCCCACGCGGATCGTCCCGCCGCGCTCGTCCGCGCCGTCGCCGATCTGCCGACGCTCGTAGAACTCACGGTAGTTGGGCGGGTACGACTTCGGTACGACACCGAGGACCCGGCCGCGGTGCACGATCACCGCGCAGTTGTAGACCCGGTTGCGGTGGCGCAGCGGGGCGCCGACGACCAGCACCGGGAGCAGGTCGGCCGATCCGGCGACCACGTCCGCGAGCGCGGTCTCGACCTCGTCGAGCAGCGCGTCCTGGAGGAGGAGGTCCTCGATGGAGTAGCCGCACAGGCCCAGCTCCGGGAAGACGGCGACGGCGACCCCTTCCTCACCGCACCGGCGCGCGTGACGCAGCACCGCCTCGGCGTTGGCGGGCGGGTCCGCGATGACGGTGTGACCCGTACACGCGGCGATGCGTGCGAACCCGTGCTGATAGATGGACCAGAAGTTCAGAGCAGCCACACGAGCAGTGTAATCGTCAGAGCGACGCTATGGCGGCTGGGGTGTCGGGGTCCTTATCCTGCCGTCCATGAGCGCCGTGAGCGGCAAGACACCCGACGGCCCCGCCCGTTGGACGGAATGGGGCTGGTTCCTGACCTGGCTGCTGGTGGGAGCGTGCGCCGGCATCGGCCTCGCGGCGATCCTGACGGTGGGCGCGGCCCTTCTCGTAGCCGCCGCGGTGGCCGCGGTGTTGCTCCTCCGCGCGGGGCCCGCACGCGCTGTCGTGGGCGCCGTCTCGGGGCCGGCGCTGCCGCTGTTCTACCTCGCCTACCTGAACCGGGGCGGCCCGGGGGAGGTGTGCCACGCGGTGACCGGCGGGCAGAGCTGCACCGAGGAGTACACGCCGGTGCCGTTCCTGGTCGCCGGGGCTCTTCTGCTGGCCGTGGGGATCGTGCTCCACGCGGCGACCGGCCGCCGCGGGCGCGCGGACCGCATGCCGCGAGGGTAGGCGGGACATGCGCGGGGCCCGGCCCCGAAGGCTGTCGCCCTCGGGGCCGGGCCCCTGTGGATGCGCGTCCGGTCAGTGCCGGCCGAAGGACTGCACGTATCCGTTCGCGGGCGTGCCCACGCCGGTGACGTCGTCGTAGCCCTTCACCGCGGACAGCGAGCTGTCCTTGCCGAGGCTGCGGACCGAGACGCTCAGACCGCCGCTGGCGTCATAGCTGTTGGTGAAGTCGACACGCGCCACCGCGAGACCGGAGCCCGTGGGGTTGTCCGTGACGTCGTGGTACACGCGGGACCCGTACTTGGAGTAGATCGACGGGTTGGCGAAGCCGAGCGCCTTGCCGCCGGCCGCCTGCTGCGCCAGCGCCTGCACGGCCGCGATCACCGGCGAGGCCAGCGACGTGCCGCCGATGCGGTACTCGCTGTACTGCTGCGAGCCGTCGGGGAACGTCTGCGTCTGCCCCACCAGGAAACCGGTGTTCGGGTCGGCGATCGCGGAGATGTCCGGGACCACGCGGTTGCCGGCGGCGTTGTTGGCCGTGGCGAGCGCGTTCGGGACGACACCCTTCTGGTAGAAGGGCTCGGCGACCGTCTTGCTGGTGCCGCCGCCCGCGCCCGAGGTGAACGCGCCGGGGAAGTTCGTCCAGCTCTTGCCGTCCGTGGACAGCGTGGCCTTCTCGGTGCCCCAGCCGGTCTCCCACAGGTACTTGTCGCCCTTGCCGACGGCCAGCGAGGTACCGCCGACCGCCGTCACCCACGCCGAGTTGGCCGGGGTGTCGACCTGCTTCGTACCGGTGTTGGCGACCTCGTCGCCGTTGTCGCCGGAGGAGAAGTAGAAGCCGATGCCCTCGACCGCGCCGAACTGGAAGACCTGGTCGTAGGCGGCCGCGAGGTCCGGGGTCTGGTTGGCCTCGATGTCGCCCCAGGAGTTGGAGACGATGTCGGCCAGGTGGTTGTCGACGACCTTGCTGAGCGAGTCGAGCAGATCGTCGTCGTAGCAGGACGCGGCGCCCACGTACGTGATGTTCGCGTCCGGCGCGACCGCGTGCACGGCCTCGACGTCGAGGGTCTCCTCGCCGTACCAGCCGGCCGCCCCGCACTCCTCGGTCTTCGTGTAGTTCTTCGGCAGGACCTGCTTCAGCTGGCTGCTGGTGTAGGCCGCGTCGCCGTTCTTCTTCGCGTAGGTGGCCGCGTCGAAGGCGATCGTCGGGGAGGCGTAGGCGTCGGTGATGGCGACACGCACCCCCTTGCCCGTGTACGTGCCCGCGCCGTAGGCGGCGCGCAGCTGCTTGCCGGTGTAGCCCTTGATCGCGTACGGGATCTTCGTGCCGTAGGCCTCGGGCAGCGTGCTCGCGGTGTTCGAGCCGTAGTACGAGGAGAACGGCCCGGCGTTCTTGAACACGGCGTCCGGCGGCGGCAGTTGGTCCTTGCTGCTGGCCTTGTGCGGCGCGTTGTCCAGGCCGGTGACGGTCAGCACGGCACCGTCCAGAGCGGCCGGCGCGGAGGCGGCCTTGGCCGGGGCGCGGTAGGTCTTGGAGCCCTTGGTGTAGTTGTGCAGCTGGGTCCCGAAGGCCTTCTCGGCGGCGGCCACGTCACCGGTGACGGAGACGTAGTGCTGCGTGGTCCCGGTGACCTTCAGGCCCGCCGACTCCAGCCAGGACTTCACCGCGGCCACCTGCGCCTTGGTGGCGCCGAAGCGGGCCTGCGCCTGCTTCGCGCTCAGGTACTTGCCGTACGACGCCGAAGACGGGTCGGAGACCGACTTCGCGTAGGCGGCGAGGCCGGCGGCGTCCTTGCCGGCGAGGTAGACCCGGGCGGAGACCTGGGCGCTGTCGGAGGCGGCGCCCTTGTCGGCCTTGGCCGTGGCCCACGCGGGCTTGGTCCCGGCCAGCGTGTCACGGTTCGGATTGTCCGCGGCGTGGGCCGCGGGTATACCGAGCGCCAGCGCGCCCGCGAGCATCGGCAGTGTCGCCGCCATGCTCACTCCGGCGCGGAGTTTGGCGCGGTTGGATCTCATGGAACCCCCAAGATGCGGTTCGTCGCGAGTGATCACCCGACGGTGTGGCCACTCTTGCGACGAACCGTTCATGCCAGGGGAATGGGCATGCCAAGAGGAGCCCAATTAACCTAATGAAAAAGGCTCGTTCGAGGGTTAACCCTCTATGATCGCGGCTTCGCGCCCCGCTCCTTCAGCATCCCCGCCATCAGGTCGATCTCCGACTGCTGCGCGTCGACCATCCCCTGCGCGAGCCGCTTCTCCACACCGACCGTGCACTTCTCCACACAGCCCTTCGCCATGTGGATGCCGCCCTGGTGATGGTCCGTCATCAACTGGAGGTAGAAGATCTCGGCCTGCTTGCCGTTCAGCGTGCCCAGCTTCTTCATCTCGCTGTTGGTCGCCATGCCCGGCATCAGCGAACCCTCGCCGGCCGACGGCATGTCACCCATGTCCATCCACGTCATGGGCGGATCGGCCGACACCTTGGGCAAGCTCCACAGGTCCAGCCAACCCAGCAGCATGCCGCGCTGGTTGGCCTGCGTCTGCGCGATGTCGTAGGCGAGCCGCCGTACTTCGGCGTCCTTGGTGCGGTCGCGCACGATGTACGACATCTCGACGGCCTGCTGGTGGTGCACGGCCATGTCCCGTGCGAAGCCGGCGTCCGCCGACTCGGCGGAGGGCGTGTCCGAGCCGCCGTCCTCGGCCACGGCATAGCTGATCGCGCCGGCCGCGACGAGCACGCCCGCCACGGCCACGGCCACTCCCGCGAACCTCACTGCCCCAGACCGCCCGTGCACGCCGCGCCCGGCTCGGGCGTCTGCTCGCCCTGCACGAACTTCTCGAAGAACTTGTCGACGTTCGGGTCCTTCGCCCCCGTCACGGTCCGCTGGTGGCCCCACGCCGACAGCATGATCGGGTCCTTCTGCTTGTCGTCCGGGCTCATCAGCGTGTACGGCGTCTTCTTCACCTTCGCCGCGAGCGCGTCCACGTCGGCCTTCTTGGCCGCGCTGGTGTACGTCACCCAGACCGCGCCGTGCTCCAGCGAGTGCACGGCGTTCATGTTGTTGAGCGCCTTGGTGTAGACGTCGCCGTTGCAGTTCATCCAGACCTGGTTGTGGTCGCCGCCGACCGGGGGCTCCATCGGGTAGCTCACGGTCTTGACGACGTGGTTGCGGCCCAGCGTGCCCTTCCAGGTCTTCACGCCGTCGGAGCCCGTGACGAAGTGCCCCTTGCCCTTGCCGTCGGCCGCCGTGCTGTCGTCGGACTGCGACTGCACCAGCACGATGGAGCCGACGACCAGACCGGCGACGACGACCACGGCGGCGCCGATGGTGAGGATCCGGTTGCGGCGCTCCCGGGACTGCTCGGCGCGCCGCATCTCCTCTATGCGCGCCTTGCGTGCCGCGGCGGTGCTCTTCTTGGCGGAACCCATGAGGTGTGTCCTTCTGGGGAAAGGGGCGGGTCGGACGGTGACGATCGGTCCGCTGATCGTAGTGGGGCGGGGGCGGCTTCTCGCAGGGAGCCCACAGGAAACCCGGGGCGCGGGGTGAGACGGGGAGGGCCGGGCATTACGTATGTCAGTCCGAGCAGGCAAGATGGGCGGCAGAGCAGTACATCCGCCGGACGTGAGGCGTTCACTCCCGGGTCGCCGGGACGATCAAGGTCGGCAACGCGCACGAAATGCTGTTGTGGTGTGATGCTCAGGTGCCCGACCGCCTCCTGCGGGACACGGAGACAGGCGGCCTGACCAGCAAGGATGGGGAAGCGGAAGATGGACAAGCAGCAGGAGTTCGTGCTCCGGACCTTGGAGGAGCGCGACATCCGGTTCGTACGCCTGTGGTTCACGGACGTGCTGGGCTTCCTCAAGTCGGTCGCCGTGGCCCCGGCGGAGCTGGAACAGGCCTTCGACGAGGGCATCGGCTTCGACGGGTCCGCGATCGAGGGATTCGCTCGCGTGTACGAGTCCGACATGATCGCCAAGCCCGACCCGTCGACCTTCCAGGTCCTGCCCTGGCGCGCGGAGGCCCCCGGCACGGCCCGGATGTTCTGCGACATCCTCATGCCGGACGGCAGCCCGTCCTTCGCGGACCCCCGGTACGTCCTCAAGCGCGCCCTGGCCCGCACCTCCGACCTGGGCTTCACGTTCTACACCCACCCGGAGATCGAGTTCTTCCTCCTGAAGGACCGCCCGCTGGACGGCTCACGGCCGACCCCGGCCGACAACTCCGGCTACTTCGACCACACCCCCCAGAACATCGGCATGGACTTCCGCCGCCAGGCGATCACCATGCTGGAGTCGATGGGCATCTCGGTCGAGTTCTCCCATCACGAGGGTGCCCCCGGCCAGCAGGAGATCGACCTGCGCTACGCCGACGCGCTCTCCACGGCCGACAACATCATGACGTTCCGCCTGGTCATGAAGCAGGTGGCGCTGGAGCAGGGCGTCCAGGCGACGTTCATGCCGAAGCCGTTCTCGGAGCACCCCGGCTCGGGCATGCACACCCACCTCTCCCTCTTCGAGGGCGACCGGAACGCGTTCTACGAGTCGGGCTCGGAGTACCAGCTCTCCAAGGTCGGCCGCTCCTTCATCGCGGGCCTGCTCAAGCACGCGGCGGAGATCTCCGCGGTCACCAACCAGTGGGTGAACTCCTACAAGCGCATCTGGGGCGGCACCGAGCGCACCGCCGGCGCCGGCGGCGAGGCCCCCTCCTACATCTGCTGGGGCCACAACAACCGCTCGGCCCTGGTCCGCGTCCCGATGTACAAGCCCGGCAAGACCGGCTCGGCCCGCATCGAGGTCCGCTCCCTCGACTCCGGCGCCAACCCCTACCTCGCCTACGCCCTGCTCCTGGCCGCCGGCCTCAAGGGCGTCGAGGAGGGCTACGAGCTCCCGCCGGGCGCCGAGGACGACGTCTGGGCCCTGTCCAACGCCGAGCGCCGCGCCATGGGCATCGAACCCCTGCCCCAGAACCTGGGCGAGGCCCTCACCCTGATGGAACGCAGCGACCTGGTCGCCGAGACGCTCGGCGAGCACGTCTTCGACTTCTTCCTGCGCAACAAGAAGAGCGAGTGGGAGGAGTACCGCAGCGAGGTCACGGCCTTCGAGCTGCGGAAGAACCTGCCGGTGCTGTAGGGATTCGGCGCAGGGGCGCGGGGCCGTCGCACGGTCCCCGCGCCCCTGTGACGACGGGGGCTACCGGGCCGCCTGCTGGGCCAGCACCTGGTGCAGTGGTTCGGTCTCCCGGCGCTTGTACTCCTGGATCGCCCAGCCGTTGCCGTCCGGGTCCTTGAAGTACATGAAGGTGGCGCCGTCCTGCGGGGCGAACTGGACCGGTTCGCTCACGTCCAGGCCGCGGGCGGTGAGTTCCTCGTACGCCGCCTTCGCGTCCGTCACACACAGTTGCATGCCGTGGTACGTCCCGGGCTGCGGGGCGCCCGTCGGGACCTGGAGGCCGTCCACCAGGGCGATGGAACAGCCCGAGCCGGGCGGGGTGAGCTGGCAGATGCGGACGCCCTCCATCACCTCGCCGTCCAGGTCCACGTGGAAACCGACCTTGTCGCGGTAGAACTCCTTGGCGCGGTCCACGTCCGTGACCGGCAGCAGGATCACTTCGAGGCTCATGTCCATGGCGTGACTCCCTTGTCGACGTCAGTACAGAGGGCCGTTCTCAGAAACGCCACCGCGTCTGGCTGAACGGCTGCCCCTTACCGAAGCCGAAAACGGTGCGCGGCGCCACCGCATACACGACGGCGTGTCCCGGACCGTGGTGGAAGTAGCCGTCCCGCACCTCGAAGCGCCAGAAGTCGCCGTACTTGGCCTCCCACGCGGCGGCCAGCTCGCGCAGCCTCGTGTCGTCCGAGACCCGCACCGCCTCGCCCTCCACCACCAGGTCGTAGCCCTTGTCCCAGATGTTGGTGCCGGTCGTCAGCGTCACGTGCGCGTTGTGCGCGAGGTTCTTCGCCTTGCGCTCCTCGGGGCCGGTGCAGAAGTGCAGCGCCCCATGGGCCCACACGGCGGGCAACGGCGTGACGTGCGGGCGCCCGTCCGGCCGTACCGTCGAGATCCAGAACAGCTCGGCGGAGGCCAGCAGCGACTCCGCGTCGGCCCAGGCGTGCGCCGTCGCGCCGGGGTCGCTGTAGCGCTCATCGAGGTGGGTCTCGGGTTCCTTCTCGGTCATCACGAAGCCTCCGGCTCGGGAAACACCCGGGCCACCGCGGCGGTCCGGCTCGACACTCCCAGTCTGCCCAAGGGGTACCCCGGATGCGGGGAGGACGACGATCCGTCCCGCGACGACGGCGACGGCGACGGCGACGGCCACGGCGACGGCGTCCCGGCCCGAGCCCGGGATCCCGGCTGCCGTCGCCGGGTCCGTCAGGGCACAGGTGCGTCGACGTCACCGCCGGTCCGGCCGACGCCCACGCTCCCCCCGCCCCCGTTGCCACTCCGCGCCCCGTCGAGGCGGCAGGCACGGCAACGTCATCCACAGCCCGGCGCTTCTCCCCACCTCTCCGGTTAGGCTCAGTCGATACGACCTTGATCGGACGGGAGGCCGGGATGACGTCTGCGCCGGGGCGCAGGAGCAGTACCTTCACGCGGCTGCTGCGGCACGGTTTCACCGATCCGTCGGCCGCCGAGCGGCTGTTGGAGAGCGCGGAGCTGAGCGCCGTACGCAACGACCCGGTGCTGCTCGAGGCGCTCGGCGCGACCGCCGACCCCGATCTGGCGCTGCTCGGTCTCGTACGGCTCCTGGAGGCGCAGCCCGACCGGGAACTGCTCGACACGGTGATAGCGGCGAAGCCGTTCCGCGACCGGCTGCTCGGGGTGCTCGGCGCGTCCGAGGCGCTCGCCGAGCACCTGGCCCGGCATCCGGGCGACTGGCACGCCCTCGTCACCTACGAGCCGCGCGACCTGCACCCCGGGGTCGAGGAGTTCGAGCGCGGGCTGGCCGAGGCCACCGACCCCGTCGCCCTGCGCGTCGCCTACCGGCGCTGTCTGCTGTCGATCGCCGCCCGTGACGTGTGCGGCACCACCGACCTCGCCGAGACCGCCGCCGAGCTCGCCGACCTCGCCACCGCGACCCTGCGCGCCGCGCTCGCCATAGCGCGGGCGGCCGCCCCCGAGGACGCGGCCCTGTGCCGGCTCGCGGTGATCGCGATGGGCAAGTGCGGGGGACATGAACTCAATTACGTCTCCGACGTCGATGTCATCTTCGTCGGGGAGGCCGTCGACGGGGCCGACGAGGGCAAGGCCCTGCGCGCCGCCACCAAGCTGGCCTCGCACATGATGCGGATCTGCTCCGAGACCACCGTCGAGGGGTCCATCTGGCCCGTCGACGCCAATCTGCGGCCCGAGGGCAGGAACGGCCCGCTGGTGCGCACCCTCTCCAGCCACCTCGCCTACTACCAGCGCTGGGCCAAGACCTGGGAGTTCCAGGCCCTCCTCAAGGCCCGCCCGGTCGCCGGCGACCTGGAGCTGGGCGAGGAGTACGTCGCCGCCCTCGAACCCCTGGTCTGGAAGGCCGCCGAGCGCGAGAACTTCGTCGCCGACGTGCAGAAGATGCGGCGCCGGGTCGTCGAGAACATCCCCGTCGCCGAGCTCGACCGGCAGCTCAAGCTCGGCCCCGGCGGTCTCAGGGACGTCGAATTCGCCGTACAGCTCCTTCAGTTGGTGCACGGCCGCGAGGACGGCTCGCTGCGCAGCGGCACCACCCTCAACGCCCTCCAGGCCCTCGCCGCCGGCGGCTACGTGGGCCGGGCCGACGCCGCCCAGCTCGACGACGCCTACCGCTTCCTGCGCTCCATGGAACACCGCATCCAGCTCTACCGGCTGCGCCGCACCCACCTCGTCCCCGAGGACGAGGCCGACCTGCGCCGCCTCGGCCGCTCCCTCGGCCTGCGCGCCGACCCGGTGACCGAGCTGAACCGGGAGTGGAAGCGGCACGCCTCCGTCGTACGACGACTGCACGAGAAGCTGTTCTACCGGCCGCTGCTGGACGCCGTGGCCCAACTCGGGCCCGGCGAGATCCGGTTGAGCGCCGGGGCGGCACGGGAGCGGCTGGTCGCGCTCGGGTACGCCGACCCGGCCTCCGCCCTGCGCCACCTGGAGGCCCTAGCCTCCGGCGTCACCCGCAAGGCCGCCATCCAGCGAACTCTCCTTCCGGTGCTGCTGGGTTGGTTCGCCGAGTCGGCCGACCCGGACGCCGGACTGCTCAACTTCCGCAAGGTGTCGGACGCGTTGGGCAAGACGCCCTGGTACCTGCGGCTGCTCAGGGACGAGGGCGCCGCCGCCGAGAACCTCGCGCGTGTCCTGTCCGCCGGCCGTCTCGCCCCCGACCTGCTGATGCGCGCCCCCGAAGCGGTGGCGCTGCTCGGGGACGGCGACGGCGGCGGGCTCGACCCGCGCGGGCGCGCCGGTCTCGAACAGGAGATACTCGCCGCGGTCCGGCGCGCCGACGGGGCCGCCCAGGCGGTCACCGCGGCCCGCGGGGTCCGGCGCCGCGAACTGTTCCGTACGGCCGCCGCGGACATCGTCGGCTCCTACGGCACCGAGACCCAGCCCGCCGAACCGGACCAGGGCGCCCTGGTGGACCGCGTCGGCGCCGCCGTGTCCGACCTGACCGCCGCGACGCTGGCCGGCACCCTGCGCGCGGTGGTCCGGGACGGCTGGGGCGACACCCTGCCGACCCGGTTCGCCGTGATCGGCATGGGCCGCTTCGGCGGTCACGAACTCGGCTACGGCTCCGACGCGGATGTTCTCTTCGTCCACGAACCGTGCGAGGGCGTCGACGAGCGGGAGGCCTCCGAGGCGGCCAACAAGGTCGTCTCCGAGATGCGCCGACTGCTCCAGCTCCCGAGCGCCGACCCCCCGCTGCTCATCGACGCCGACCTGCGCCCGGAGGGCAAGTCCGGGCCGCTGGTGCGCACGCTGACCTCGTACGCGGCCTACTACCGCCGCTGGTCGCTCGTCTGGGAGGCGCAGGCGCTGCTGCGGGCCGAACCGGTCGCCGGGGACGAGGACCTGGGCCGCCGTTTCGTCGAGCTCATCGACCCCCTGCGCTACCCGGCGAGCGGTCTCGGCGACGACGCCGTACGCGAGATCCGGCGGCTGAAGGCGCGCATGGAGTCCGAGCGGATGCCGCGCGGCGCCGACCCGAAACTGCACACCAAGCTCGGGCCCGGCGGTCTGTCCGACGTCGAGTGGGTGGTCCAGTTGCTCCAGATGCGGCACGGCGCCCGGGTGCCGGGGCTGCGCACGACTCGTACCCGCGCGGCCCTGGTCGCCGCACGGGACGCCGGGTTCGTCTCCGCGGACGACGCCCAGGTCCTCGACGAGGCGTGGGTGCTCGCGACCCGGGTGCGCAACGCGGTGATGCTGGTGCGGGGGAGGGCCGGGGACACGTTCCCGACCGAGGCGCGGGAACTGGCCGCCGTGGGGCGGTACCTGGGGTACGGGCCGGGTCACGCGGGGGACATGCTGGAGGACTACCGGCGTACGGCCCGCCGGGCCCGGGGCGTGGTGGAGGAGCTGTTCTACGGGGCGTAGGCCTTCAGGCGCCGGGCCCCGGTGTCCGGGGCCGCCTTCGGCAACGCGTACGGCTGTGCCCCGTACCAGAGCCGTGCCACCGTGAAGCCGAACAGCAGGCACAGGACGCCGCCGACCGCGTCGAGCCAGAAGTGGTTGGCCGTGGCGACGATGACCACGAGTGTCGCCGCCGGGTAGAGGACGCCCAGGACGCGCACCCACGGCACCGACGCCAGCGCGAAGATTGTCAGACCGCACCACAGGGACCAGCCGATGTGCATGGACGGCATCGCGGCGTACTGGTTGGACATGTGCTTCAGGTCGCCGGAGGCCATCGAGCCCCAGGTCTGGTGGACCATGACGGTGTCGACGAAGCCGCCGCCGTTCATCAGCCGCGGAGGTGCGAGCGGATACAGGTAGTAACCGACCAGTGCCACACCCGTCGTGGCGAACAGCACCAGGCGGGTCGCCGCGTAGCGGCCGGGATGGCTGCGGTAGAGCCAGACCAGGACGCCCAGCGTCACGACGAAGTGCAGGGTCGCGTAGTAGTAGTTCATCCCGACGACGAGCCAAGTCACCGAGTTGACCGCGTGGTTGACGGACTCCTCGACCGCGATGCCGAGGTGGTGCTCCATCCGCCAGATCCAGTCGGCGTTGCGCAGCGCCTGCGCCTTCTGCTCCGGTACCGCGTTGCGGATCAGTGAGTACGTCCAGTAACTCACCGCGATCAGCAGGATCTCGAACCACAGGCGCGGTCGGCGCGGGGTGCGCAGCCGACGCAGCAGAACCGGCCGGTCCGCGGCCGTGAGAGAATCCGGAGCGGCCGCATTCCCGCGGTCTTCCAGACTGGTCACGGTCGAGTCACCCATAGACACAAAGTCTGCCAGAGACGCCTTACCCCACCGATCATCCCCCGGTCGGGTTCGGGCCGCATGTCCTACGACGGGGAGACTGTCCCGTTCTCCTACCGCCGCAGGGGGGACCGTCCGTTTTCTCCGCCCTACGGACGACTCCGGTCGCCAGGGGCCGAAGCGGTCGAACCCCGCACCACCAGCTCCGGCATGAACACGAACTCGCTGTGCGGCGCGGGCGTTCCGCCGATCTCCTCCAGCAGGGTCCGTACCGCCGCCTGTCCCATGGCCGGCACCGGCTTGCGGACCGTCGTGAGCGGCGGGTCGGTGAAGGCGATCAGCGGGGAGTCGTCGAAGCCCACGACCGACACGTCCCGCGGCACCTCCAGGCCCCGCTGCCGGGCCGCCCGTATCGCGCCCAGCGCCATCATGTCGCTCGCGCACACGACCGCCGTGCAGTCACGGTCGATGAGGGCCGTCGCGGCCGCCTGGCCGCCCTCCAGGGTGTACAGCGAGTGCTGGACGAGGTCCGCCTCGACGGTCGCCGCGGACAGCCCCAGCAGGTCCTGCATGGTGCGCACGAAGCCCTCGATCTTGCGCTGGACCGGCACGAAGCGCTTCGGTCCGAGCGCGAGGCCGATCCGGGTGTGGCCCAGCGACACCAGATGGGTCACCGCCAGCGCCATCGCCGCCCGGTCGTCGGGTGAGATGAACGGCGCCTGCACCTTCGGCGAGAAACCGTCCACGAGCACGAACGGCACGCCCTGCGCCCGCAACTGCTCGTAGCGCTGCATGTCGGCGGAGGTGTCCGCGTGCAGCCCGGAGACGAAGATGATGCCGGCCACGCCCCGGTCGACGAGCATCTCCGTCAGCTCGTCCTCCGTGGAGCCGCCCGGGGTCTGGGTGGCGAGGACGGGGGTGTAGCCCTGCCGGGTCAGCGCCTGGCCGATCACCTGGGCCAGGGCCGGGAAGATGGGGTTCTCCAGCTCCGGGGTGATCAGGCCCACCAGACCCTCGCTGCGCTGCCGCAGCCGCACCGGGCGTTCGTAGCCGAGCACGTCGAGCGCGGCCAGCACGGACTGGCGGGTGGTGGCGGCGACACCCGGCTTCCCGTTGAGGACGCGGCTGACGGTCGCTTCGCTCACCCCCGCCTGAACAGCGATGTCGGCTAGCCGTGTGGTCACGGCACCGGACTGTACCGGCCGTATCGTCATCGCGGTCCCTCTGTTCTGGTCGGCGCCCCTGGTCCCACAAGGGGATGATTCCCGTACGGGAGGGGGATGGCAAGAGCTTGCAGAGTCTTGCACAACCCGTAGTCGTCCCGCTCAGGCCCGTAAAACAAGGGTCTCGTGACGGTCGACAAGGGGTCACGACGGGGTAACTTCCGCAGTCTCTTGCACTTTTTTTCTGCAAGGTCTTTCGCAAGACTTGCATCGCTGTTACGTTCCCACTCGCCCGGCCGCCGCAACGGCGCAGTCGGCAGGCAGGACGGCAGACGGGGCCGGCACCTGCACCACACGGGCTTTCACCCTCAAGGAGAACTCATGCGGCGTGGCATAGCGGCCACCGCGCTGGTGGCGTCTTTCGCCCTCGCGGCGACGGCCTGCGGCGGAAGCGACAGCGGCGACAAGGCCGACGGTCCGGTCACCATCACCTGGTGGGACACCTCCAACGCCACCAACGAGGCGCCGACGTACCAGGCCCTGATCAAGGACTTCGAGGCCGCCAACAAGGACATCAAGGTCAAGTACGTCAACGTCCCGTTCGACCAGGCGCAGAACAAGTTCGACACCGCGGCCGGCGCGAGCGGCGCCCCGGACGTGCTGCGTTCCGACGTCGGCTGGACCCCCGCCTTCGCCAAGAAGGGCTACTTCCTGCCGCTCGACGGCACCGAGGCCCTGGCCGAGCAGGCCAAGTTCAAGCCGAACCTGATCGAGCAGGCCCAGTACGACGGCAAGACCTACGGTGTCCCCTTCGTCACCGACACCCTCGCCCTGGTCTACAACAAGGAACTCTTCGCCAAGGCCGGCGTCGAGGCCCCCAAGACCTGGGACGACCTCAAGGCCGCCGCCGCCACGATCAAGTCGAAGACCGGCGTCGACGGCTACTGGGGCTCCACCGCGGCCTACTACGCGCAGCCGTTCCTCTTCGGCGAGGGCACCGACACCGTCGACGCCTCCGCCAAGAAGATCACGATCAACTCGGCCGCCGCCAAGAAGGGCTACGGCACCTGGCTGAGCCTCTTCTCCGGCAAGGGCCTGCACAAGGCCGACACCACCGCCGACGCCTACGCCCACATCCAGGACGCGTTCGTCAACGGCAAGGTCGCCGCGATCATCCAGGGCCCGTGGGAGATCACCAACTTCTACAAGGGCTCCGCCTTCAAGGACAAGGCCAACCTCGGCATCGCCACCGTCCCGGCCGGCTCCACCGGCAAGGCGGGCGCCCCGACCGGCGGCCACAACCTCTCGATCTACGCCGGCTCGGACTCCGCCCACCAGAAGGCGGCCGAGAAGTTCGTCGGCTTCATGACCTCAGCGAAGTCCCAGACGCAGATCGCGCTGAAGAACTCCACGCTGCCCACGCGTGACGACGCCTACACCGCCGAGGTCAAGGCCGACCCGGGCATCGCCGGCTACCAGACGGTCCTCGCCTCCGCCCGGCCGAGGGTGGCCCTGCCGGAGTACAGCTCCCTGCTGACCCCGCTGGACACCGAGCTGATCAAGATCGCCGGAGGCAAGGAGTCCCTGGACAAGGGCCTGAGCAACGCGGAGACCGCCATCGCCAAGCTGGTGCCGGACTTCAGCAAGTGAGCCGAGCGGCCGCCGGATCTCCCGGTCACGGGGGGAGATCCGGCGGCCACCGGACTGTGCCCGGTCCCACCGGGGGGCCGTCTCGCCCAGCCACTTCTCAGAGCCGCAGAACTTCCAGAAGGTGTCGAACATGACAGTCGCCATCGACCGCGCCACCGGCAAGCGCCGCGGTGACCGCGCGCCGCGGCCCGGGCTGGGCCAACGCCTGAAGCACAGCTACCAGAAGCACTGGTACGCCTACGCGATGATCGCCCCGGTGGCGATCGTCCTCGGTGTCCTCGTGCTCTACCCCCTGGTCTACGGCGTCTACCTCACGCTCACCGACGCCAACAGCCTCAACACGGCCCGCACGATCGGCGTCAACCACATCGACGCCACCTACAAGTTCATCGGCCTGGACAACTACGCCGACATCCTGTGGGGCGACACGGCCTACGACCGCTTCTGGTCGCACTTCATCTGGACGATCGTCTGGACGGCCGTGTGCGTGGCCCTGCACTACTGCATCGGGCTCGGCCTCGCGCTGCTGCTCAACCAGAAGCTGCGCGGCCGCACGCTGTACCGGCTGATCCTGGTGCTGCCCTGGGCCGTGCCGACCTTCGTCACCGTCTTCGGCTGGCGCTTCATGCTCGCCGACGGCGGCATCATCAACACCGTGCTGGACGCCCTGCACCTGCCGAGTCCGGCCTGGCTGGAGGACACCTTCTGGCAGCGGTTCGCCGCGATCATGGTCAACACCTGGTGCGGAGTGCCGTTCATGATGGTCTCGCTGCTCGGCGGCCTCCAGTCCATCGACGCCTCGCTGTACGAGGCCGCCGAGATGGACGGCGCGAGCCCCTGGCAGCGGTTCCGCTACGTCACCCTCCCGGGCCTGCGATCCGTCAGCTCCACCGTCGTCCTGCTCGGCATCATCTGGACGTTCAACCAGTTCGCCGTGATCTTCCTGCTGTTCGGCAACACCGCGCCGGACGCGCAGATCCTCGTCACCTGGGCCTACTACCTGGGCTTCGGACAGCAGCCGCGTGACTTCGCGCAGTCGGCGGCGTACGGCATCCTGCTGCTGGCCATCCTGATCGTCTTCACCTCCTTCTACCGCCGCTGGCTGAACCGCAATGACCAGCAGCTCGCGATCTGAGGCAGGAGCTCCCATGAGTACGACCACAGTCGAGACCTCCGCCGCGGTGTCCCAGGCCGGCCCCGCACCGGCACCCGGCCGGATCCGCCGCCGCGGGGAGAAGAGCCTCGCCGGCTCCCTCGCCTCGCACGGCATCCTGATCGTCGCGAGCCTGATCGCGCTGTTCCCGATCGTCTGGCTGATCTTCCTGTCCCTCGGCCCGGACAAGGACGACTACCTCCACCCGGGCGGCATCTGGAAGAAGATGACGCTCGACAACTACTCGTTCGTCCTCCAGCACACCGAGTTCTTCAGCTGGCTCAAGAGCTCGCTGATCGTCTCGCTCGGTACCACGGTGATCGGCGTGCTGATCGCCGCGACCACCGGGTACGCGGTGTCCCGGATGCGCTTTCCGGGCTACCGCAAGTTCATGTGGGTGCTCCTGGTCACGCAGATGTTCCCGGTGGCCGTCCTCATGGTGCCGATGTACCAGATGCTCTCGGACCTCCAGCTCATCGACACCTACCTCGGACTCGTCCTCGTGTACTGCTCGACGGCGGTGCCGTACTGTGCCTGGCTGCTGAAGGGTTACTTCGACACCATCCCGTTCGAGATCGACGAGGCCGGACGCGTCGACGGGCTGACCCCCTTCGGCACGTTCGCGCGGCTGATCCTGCCGCTCGCCAAGCCGGGCCTCGCGGTCGCCGCGTTCTACAGCTTCCTCACCGCGTTCGGTGAGGTCGCGTTCGCCTCGACGTTCATGCTGTCCGACACGAAGTACACCTTCGCGGTGGGGCTGCAGAGCTTCGTGAGCGAGCACGACGCGCAGCGGAACCTGATGGCCGCGACGGCGGTGCTGATCGCGATACCGGTGTCGGCGTTCTTCTACCTCGTGCAGAAGAACCTTGTCACTGGGCTTACCGCCGGTGGCACCAAGGGGTAAGAACCGGCCGTTCTGTGGCTGCGGCTTTCGTCGTGGCTGGTCGCGCAGTTCCCCGCGCCCCTTGTGGGGGCAGGGCCCCACACCCCCAAGACCCGAGGCGGCCGTGGTCTCCATCCGACCCCGCTGTGACCACGGCCGCCTCGCCACCCTCATACCTTTGACCTGATGAACCCGTTACGTACCAAGGACGCCATGAGCCAGCAGCACTCCGCCCTCGCCCCGGCCCCCCACTCCGCCGAAGCCAAGCGCAGCGACTGGTGGCGGGACGCGGTGATCTACCAGGTCTATCCGCGCAGCTTCGCCGACAGCAACGGTGACGGCATGGGTGACCTGGAGGGCATCCGCACCCGACTGCCGTACCTGCGCGACCTCGGCGTGGACGCCGTGTGGCTCAGCCCCTTCTACGCCTCCCCGCAGGCCGACGCCGGCTACGACGTCGCCGACTACCGGGCCGTGGACCCCATGTTCGGCAACCTCCTGGACGCCGACGCGCTGATCCGGGACGCCCGCGAACTCGGGCTGCGCATCATCGTCGACCTGGTCCCCAACCACTCCTCCGACCAGCACGAGTGGTTCAAGCGGGCGGTCGCCGAAGGCCCGGGCTCACCGCTCAGGGACCGCTACCACTTCCGCCCCGGCAAGGGCGAGAACGGCGAACTCCCGCCCAACGACTGGGAGTCCATCTTCGGCGGCCCCGCCTGGACCCGCGTCGAGGACGGCGAGTGGTACCTCCACCTCTTCGCCCCCGAGCAGCCCGACTTCAACTGGGACCACCCGGCCGTCGGCGACGAGTTCCGCTCCATCCTGCGCTTCTGGCTGGACATGGGCGTGGACGGCTTCCGCATCGACGTGGCACACGGCCTGGTGAAGGCGGAAGGCCTTCCCGACCTGGGATCCCACGATCAGGTGAAGCTGCTGGGCAACGATGTCATGCCGTTCTTCGACCAGGACGGCGTCCACGAGATCTACCGCCAGTGGCGACTGATCCTCGACGAGTACTCCGGCGAACGCATCTTCGTCGCCGAGGCCTGGACCCCGACCATCGAACGCACCGCGAACTACGTCCGGCCCGACGAGCTGCACCAGGCGTTCAACTTCCAGTACCTGAGCACCGCCTGGGACGCCGAGGAACTGCGCGAGGTCATCGACCGCACCCTGGAGGCGATGCGCCCGGTCGGCGCCCCGGCCACCTGGGTGCTCTCCAACCACGACGTCACCCGCCACGCCACCCGCTTCGCCAACCCGCCCGGCCTCGGCACCCAGATCCGCACGGCCGGGGACCGGGAGCTGGGGTTGCGCCGCGCCCGCGCCGCCACGCTGCTCATGCTGGCGCTGCCCGGATCGGCGTACATCTACCAGGGCGAGGAGCTCGGCCTCCCGGACGTCGTCGACCTGTCCGACGAGGTCCGCCAGGACCCGGCGTACTTCCGGGGCGCCGGCCAGGACGGCTTCCGCGACGGCTGCCGGGTGCCGATCCCGTGGACGCGCGAGGGATCGTCGTACGGCTTCGGCGCGGGCGGCAGCTGGCTGCCCCAGCCGGCGGACTGGGCGGAGCTGAGCGTGGAGGCGCAGACCGGCGACCCCGACTCCACCCTGGAGCTCTACCGCACGGCGATCGCCGTCCGCCGCGCCCAGCCCGACCTGGGCGCCGGCGACGCGGTCGAGTGGCTGCGGGCACCCGAGGGCGTCCTCGCCTTCCGACGCGGCGAGTTCGTCTGCGTCGCCAACACCGGTGGCGAATCGGTGACGACTCCGGCGTACGGCCGCCTGCTGCTCGCCAGCGGTGAGGTCGCCGAGGTCGACGGGGACGCGAAGGTGCCGGCCGACACGACCGTGTGGTGGACGACGGCCTGAGCGCACAGCGGAATCACCGGGCCCCCGCGAAGGCCCGGTGATTTCTCCGTCGGGCGTGTCGATCGAAGGGATCCGCGTTCGACGCTTGGGTGAAAGGGCGCGCACAGCGCCCCGCACCCGAGGAGAGACCATGCAGATCCGCGCCCGCCTGAGCATGAGCGCCGACGGCTACGTGACCACCCCGAGCGGCTGGCCCGCGCTGACCGCCGACCCCGCGTTCGTCCCCGGTCAGAGCCACGGCATCCGGGAGTTCCTGGCCGACTGCGAGGCCGCCCTCATGGGCCGCACGACCTTCGAGCCGGCCCTGACCAACAGCCGCTGGCCGTGGCCCGACCTCGACGTGTTCGTCCTCGGCTCGCACCGCCCGGACGGCACCCCGGACCACGTCACCACCGACAGCGACCCGGTCCGCCTGCTGGAGAAGCTGCGCGCGGCCAACCGGGGCGGCGACGTCCACCTCGTCGGCGGCCCGCGCACGATCGGCACCTTCCACGCGCTCGGCGCGCTCGACCGCCTCGAACTGGTCGTGCTGCCCCTGCTGTTCGGCGGCGGCACCCAGCTGACCCCGGCGCTCGGCCCTGAGACCGGACTGACCTTCCTGAGCCAGCGCGCCCTGCCGGGAGGGGCGGTGGAGATCGTCTACTCCTGCGAGGGCCGTCGCGGCGACCTGCCGGGCAGGCCCGCCGAGCAAGTGTGAAAGTACTTGCCGTTGCTTTCACGGCTATTGCTGTAAACATTTCAACAGCGGTACGTTCTCGCCGGCGCCCGGCAAAGAGGCCGGGCCGTCACGTAAGGAGAACCCCCACGTGATACCGAGAAGGTCCGCAAGGGCAACCACGACCGCCGCGGCGACCGTGCTCGCCGCCACGGTCGCCGTCCTGACCCCCACCGCCGCCCAGGCCGCCCCGCCGGGCGGCAAGGACGTCACCGCAGTCCTCTTCGAGTGGAACTTCGCCTCCGTCGCCAAGGAGTGCACCCGAACCCTCGGCCCCGCCGGATACGGCTACGTCCAGGTCTCCCCGCCCGCCGAGCACATCCCGGGCTCGCAGTGGTGGACCTCCTACCAGCCGGTCAGCTACAAGATCGCGGGCCGGCTCGGGGACCGCAGTGCCTTCCAGTACATGGTGAACACCTGCCACGCGGCCGGGGTGAAGGTCGTCGTCGACACCGTCATCAACCACATGGCCGCGGGCAGCGGCACCGGCACCGGCGGATCGTCGTACACGAAGTACGACTACCCCGGCCTGTACTCCTCCTTCGACTTCGACGACTGCACGTCCCAGGTCACCAACTACCAGGACCGCTGGAACGTCCAGCACTGCGAGCTGGTCGGCCTGGCCGACCTCGACACGGGTGAGTCGTACGTCCGCGGCGCGATCGCCGGGTACATGAACGACCTGCTCACCCTCGGCGTCGACGGCTTCCGCATCGACGCGGCCAAGCACATCGACAGCGCCGACCTCGCCAACATCAAGTCCCGGCTGAACAACCCGTCGGTGTACTGGAAGCAGGAGGTCATCCACGGCAGCGGGGAGGCCGTCCAGCCCACCGAGTACACCGGCAACGGGGACGTCCAGGAGTTCCGTTACGCCTACGACCTCAAGCGGGTCTTCAACAACGAGAACCTCGCCTACCTGAAGAACTACGGCGAGGGCTGGGGCTACCTGAACAGCTCGGTGGCCGGCGTCTTCGTCGACAACCACGACACCGAGCGCAACGGATCGACCCTCAACTACAAGGACGGCGCCAACTACACGCTGGCCCACGTCTTCATGCTCGCCTGGCCCTACGGCGCTCCCGACATCAACTCCGGGTACGAGTTCTCCGACACGGACGCCGGTCCGCCCAACAGCGGTGCGGTCAATGCCTGTTGGCAGGACGGCTGGAAGTGCCAGCACGCCTGGCCGGAGATCCTGCGCATGGTCGCCTTCCGCAACGCGACCCGCGGTGAGCCGGTCACCAACTGGTGGGACAACGGGGGCGACGCGATCGCGTTCGGGCGCGGCGCCAAGGGGTACGTCGCCATCAACCACGAGTCGAGCAGCCTGAGTCGGACCTACCAGACCTCGCTGCCCGCCGGGACGTACTGCAACGTGCAGAACAACACGAGCGTGACGGTCGGCTCCAACGGCCAGTTCACCGCCACCCTCGGCGCCAACACGGCGCTGGCGATCTACGCGGGCAAGTCCAGCTGCTGAACCACCCCCGACGGCCCCTGTTCCGGCTGTTCGCGCCGGCGCAGGGGCGGTCGTCCGAGTATCTCGATGTACACGATCCGCCCGTGCACGACGTCGAGGATCAGATCGCCCGACGGAGGCAGCAGCGGCACACAGCGATGTCCCGGACCGTACGGCTGTCCCTGCGGATGCTCCGCGGTCCGGATGCTCTGGCAGAAGTCGTCCCCGCAGCCGCACTCGCCGACCAGCCGGACGTCCCGCACGCAGATGGCCAACTCGCGTTCCCCCTCCGCTTCCAGGAGGGCGACCAGTTCGTCGATCAGTTCCGGGTGGACTTCGCGCACCAAGGGAGGTTCCTGCTCCATGCGCGGGAAGGTAGTCGTGTGCCCGCTCCTGAGGCCACCAATTAGGAGCGGTCCGCGGTTCGTGAAAGTTCTTTCCGTCTGTTTCAGGACTCTTGCTGTAAGCCTTACGGCGGCGATACGGTCACGCGGGGTCGGACCCACAGAGCCGTCATCGCAAGGAGTCCACGTCAGTGATACCGAGATGGCCGGTGCCGTCGAGGCGCCGCACCACACACGCCGGACGGATCGCCGCGGTCACCGTCACCGCGCTGGCCGCGGCGCTCGTCCAGCCGCTGTCCGCCCGGGCGGACACCCCGCCGCCACCGCCCTCCGACGCGAAACTCGCCGCGGAACCGGCCCGGCACGACGACACCCGTGAGCAGTTCTACTTCGTCCTGCCGGACCGCTTCGCCAACGGCGACCCGAAGAACGACAGGGGCGGTCTCACCGGCACCCGCCTCACCACCGGCTACGACCCCACCGACAAGGGCTTCTACCAGGGCGGCGACCTCAAGGGCCTGACCAAGCGGCTCGACTACATCAAGGGCCTCGGCACCACCTCCATCTGGATGGCCCCGATCTTCAAGAACCGGCCCGTCCAGGGCACGGGGGCCGACGCCTCGGCCGGCTACCACGGCTACTGGATCACGGACTTCACCCAGGTCGACCCGCACTTCGGCACCAACAAGGACCTGGAGACCCTGATCTCCAAGGCCCACGCCAAGGGCATGAAGGTCTTCTTCGACGTCATCACCAACCACACCGCCGACGTCGTCGACTACGAGGAGAAATCCTACGACTACCTTTCCAAGGGCGCCTTCCCGTACCTGACGAAGGACGGCGAGCCCTTCGACGACGCGGACTACGCGTCCGGTGACCGGAAGTTCCCGGCGGTCGACGCCGACTCCTTCCCGCGCACCCCCACCGTCACTTCGCGGAGCAAGGTCCCCTCCTGGCTCAACGACCCGACGATGTACCACAACCGCGGCGACTCGACCTACGCCGGCGAGTCCACGACCTACGGCGACTTCTCCGGCCTCGACGACCTGTGGACCGAGCGCCCCGAGGTCGTCTCCGGCATGGAGAGGATCTACCAGCGCTGGGTCCGCGACTTCGACATCGACGGCTTCCGGATCGACACCGTGAAGCACGTGAACATGGAGTTCTGGACCCAGTGGGCCACGGCCCTCGACGCCTACGCCGCCCAGCACGGCCGGAAGAACTTCTTCATGTTCGGTGAGGTGTACTCCGCGGACACGGCCGTCACCGCGCCGTACGTCACCCAGGGCCGCCTCGACGCCACGCTGGACTTCCCCTTCCAGGAGGCCGCCCGGCAGTACGCCTCCCAGGGTGGCAGTGCACAGAAGCTCGCCTCCGTCTTCGGTGACGACTACAAGTACACGACCGACAAGGCCAACGCCTACGAGCAGGTCACCTTCCTCGGCAACCACGACATGGGCCGCGTCGGGTACTTCCTGAACCAGGACAACCCGAAGGCCACCGACGCCGAACTCCTCGCCAAGGACGAGCTCGCCAACGAGCTGATGTTCCTCAGCCGAGGCAACCCCGTCGTCTACTACGGCGACGAGCAGGGCTTCACGGGCGCGGGCGGCGACAAGGACGCCCGCCAGACGATGTTCGCGTCCCGGACGGCCGACTACCTCGACGACGACGAGATCGGCACCGACCGCACCCACGCGAGCGACGCGTACGACACGAGCGCCCCGCTGTACCGGCGGATCGCCGAACTGGCCGAGCTCCGCAGGGCCAACCCCGCGCTGACCGACGGCGTCCAGCAGGAGCGGTACGCGGCCGATGGGGCCGGGGTCTACGCCTTCTCCCGCACCGACGCCAGGAGCGGCCAGGAGTACGTCGTCGCCTTCAACAACGCGGGCGAGGCCAAGTCGGCGACGTTCGCGACCGGATCGCCGGACATGACGTTCTCCGGCATCTACGGGACGTCCGCGAAGGCGGCCTCCGGCGCCGACAAGAAGATCACCGTCACCGTCCCCGCCGGCTCCGCGATCGTCCTCAAGGCGGCGGGCAGGCTCGCCGCTCCCGCCACCAAGCCCGCCCTCACCCTCAAGGCCCCGGCCGCCGGCGCCACCGGCACCGTCGAGGTCACCGCAGACGTGGACGGCGGACAGCTCAACCGGGTCGTCTTCGCGGCCCAGGTCGGCAACGGCAAGTGGCGCACGCTGGGCTCCGCCGACCACGCCCCCTACAAGGTCACGCAGACCATCGCCAAGGACGTACCGGCCGGAACCGCCCTGCGCTACAAGGCGGTGGTGATCGACTCGGCCGGCCGCACGGCCAGTGCCACCGCCTCCTCGGAGACCGGCACCCCGCCCGCCGAGGAGACGCCCACCGCCTCGTCCCGCGACTACGCGGTCGTCCACTACAAGCGCACCGACGGCGACTACGCCGACTGGGGCCTGTACGCCTGGGGAGACCTCGCCGACGGCGAGTCCACCACCTGGCCCGACAGCCACCCCTTCGTCGGCCGGGACGCCTACGGCGCCTTCGCCTACGTCAAGCTGAAGCCCGGTGCCTCGAACGTCGGCTTCCTCGTCATCGACAAGGACGGCGACAAGGACGTCTCCACCGACCGCACGATCGACGTCACCAAGACCGGCGAGGTGTGGATCGAGCAGGGCAAGGACGCCGTACGGACCGACCGGCCCGACTACCCGGCGCAGGACAGGACCAAGGCGGTCGTCCACTACCACCGCGCCGACGGGAACTACGACGGCTGGGGTCTGCACGTCTGGACGGGGGCCGCGCAGCCCACCGACTGGTCGAAGCCGCTGGAGCCGGTGCGGACCGACGCCTTCGGCGCGGTGTTCGAGGTGCCCCTCAACGACGGTGCCACGAGCCTCAGTTACATCATCCACAGGGGCGACGAGAAGGACCTGCCCACCGACCAGTCCCTGGACCTCACGGCGAACGGCCACGAGGTGTGGCTGCTGAACGGCCAGGAGAAGTACCTGCTCCCGCAGCCCGCCGGGTCGGCCGCCGCGCTCGACCTGACCACCTCCAAGGCGGTCTGGATCGACCGGGACACGGTCGCCTGGAACGGCTCGGAGGCCGCCGCCTCCACCCAGTTGCTGTACTCCCACGACGGCTCGATCGCCGTCCAGGGGGGCGCGCTGACCAGCGACGACGAGCGATGGCTGCGGCTCACCAAGACCGCCCTCACCGACGCCCAGAAGGCGAGGTTCCCGCATCTGAAGGACTACACGGCCTGGTCCGTGGACCCACGTGACCGCGACCGCGTCCGCCAAGCCCTCAGCGGCCAGCTCGTCGCCTCCCAACGGGCCGCGAACGGCGCCGTGCTGTCGGCGACGGGCGTCCAGATCGCGGGCGTGCTCGACGACCTGTACCCGAAGGCGACGAAGGCCGACCTCGGCCCCACGTTCGACAAGGGGCGCCCGACGCTCGCGGTCTGGGCTCCGACCGCGCAGTCGGTGAAGCTGGAACTCGGCGGCTCCACGGTCGCCATGAAACGCGACTCCACCACCGGCGTCTGGTCCGTCACCGGCCCCGGGTCCTGGAAGGGCAAGCCCTACCGGTACGTCGTGAAGGTCTGGGCGCCCAGCGTCGGGAAAGTGGTGACCAACAAGGTCACCGACCCCTACTCGCTCGCCCTCACCACCGATTCCGAGCGCAGCCTGGTCGTCGACCTGGACGACAGGTCCCTCGCGCCGGGCGGCTGGACGACGTACACCAAGCCGAAGGCCGTGCCCCTCAAGGACGCCGAGATCCAGGAGCTGCACATCCGGGACTTCTCGGTGGCGGACAAGACTGTGCCCGCCGAGGACCGTGGCACCTACCGGGCCTTCACCGACAAGGACAGCGACGGCTCGAAGCACTTGCGCGAGCTCGCGAAGTCGGGGACGAGTTACGTGCACCTCCTTCCCGCCTTCGACATCGCCACCATCCCCGAACGCCGGGAGGACCAAGCGACCCCCGACTGCGAGCTCGCCTCCTACCCGGCCGACTCCGACCGGCAGCAGGAGTGCGTCGCGAAGACCGCCGCGAAGGACGCCTACAACTGGGGCTACGACCCGTACCACTACACGGTCCCGGAGGGCTCGTACGCGACCGACCCGGACGGCACCGGCCGCACCGTCGAGTTCCGGAAGATGGTCAGGTCCCTCAACGACGACGGTCTGAGGGTCGTCATGGACGTCGTCTACAACCACACCGCGGCGAGCGGACAGGCGTCCACGAGCGTGCTCGACCGGATCGTCCCCGGCTACTACCAGCGGCTCCTCGCCGACGGCTCGGTCGCCAACAGCACGTGCTGCGCCAACACGGCCACCGAGAACGCCATGATGGGCAAGCTGGTCGTCGACTCGATCGTCACCTGGGCCAGGGAGTACAAGGTCGACGGTTTCCGCTTCGACCTCATGGGCCACCACCCCAAGGCCAACATCCTGGCCGTCCGCAAGGCCCTCGACGCACTGACCCTCAAGAAGGACGGCGTCGACGGCAAGAAGATCATCCTCTACGGCGAGGGCTGGAACTTCGGCGAGGTCGCCGACGACGCCCGCTTCGTGCAGGCCACGCAGAAGAACATGGCCGGCACCGGGATCGCGACCTTCTCCGACCGCGCCCGTGACGCCGTACGCGGCGGCGGCCCCTTCGACGAGGACCCCGGCGTCCAGGGCTTCGCGTCCGGGCTGTACACCGACCCCAACTCCAGCAAGAACAACGGCACTCCCGAGGAGCAGAAGGCCCGCCTCCTGCACTACCAGGACCTCATCAAGGTGGGTCTGTCCGGCAACCTCGCGCGGTACCGCTTCACCGACACCGCCGGCAAGGAGGTCACCGGCGCCCAGGTCGACTACAACGGGCAGCCCGCCGGATACGCGGACGCGCCCGGCGACGCCCTCGCCTACGCCGACGCGCACGACAACGAGTCGCTGTTCGACGCGCTGACGTACAAGCTGCCCGCGGACACCAGCGCCTCCGACCGGGCCCGGATGCAGGTCCTCGCCATGGCCACGGCAGCGCTCTCGCAGGGACCGGCGCTCTCCCAGGCGGGCACCGACCTGCTGCGCTCCAAGTCCCTGGATCGCAACTCCTTCGACAGCGGCGACTGGTTCAACGCGATCCACTGGAACTGCCAGGACGGCAACGGCTTCGGCCGCGGACTGCCCATGGCGGCCGACAACGCGTCCAAGTGGCCGTACGCGAAGCCCCTGCTGGGCTCGGTGAAGGTCGGCTGCGCGCAGATCCAGGGGGCGTCGGCCGCGTACCAGGACCTGCTGAGGATCCGTACGACGGAGAAGGCGTTCTCGCTCGGCACGGCGGACCAGGTGCAGTCCCGGCTGTCCTTCCCGCTGTCCGGGAAGGACGAGACACCCGGCGTGATCACGATGGAACTCGGTGACCTGGTCGTCGTCTTCAACGCGACACCGACAGCACAGGACCAGCGGATCGGCACCCTCGCCGGAAGCACCTACCGGCTGCACCCCGTGCAGGCGGCGGGGGCGGACTCTACCGTCAAGCGGGCGTCCTACGAGAAGGATTCCGGTACGTTCGCCGTCCCGGCACGGACCGTGGCCGTTTTCGTGCGCCATCCATAGCTCAACGCATTACCTTGGTGGAGCAGACCCCGAACCCCGGTCTGCTCCACCGGTGTTGCCCGGAGGGGTGACGGATGGACGCACAAGGCAAGCTGACCGGCACGACCGTGATGGTCGTGGACGACGTGGAGGCCAGCCGGTACGCCGTGGGCACCGTGCTGAGCCGTGCCGGGCACCGGGTCGTTCCGGTCGCCACCGGCGGCGAGGCCCTCGCTGAACTCGACACCCGGCTGCTCAAGGGCACCCTGCCGGACGTGGCGCTCGTCGACGTCGGGCTGCCCGACATGAGCGGCTTCGACCTGTGCCGGCTGTTCAAGGAGCGCCCGCACACGGCCGGGATGCCCGTGGTGCACTTCTCGGCCGCGACCTCGCCCCCGGCCGACTTCTGCCAGGGCCTGGACGCGGGTGTCGAGGCCTATCTGAAGGTGCCCGCCGAGCCCCTGGAGATCGAGGCGGTGGTCCGGGCCGCCGTACGCAACGCGCAACTGCGGGCCGGTGACCGGGCGCTCGTACGACGGCTCACCCTGCTCTCCGAGACCATCGTCACCATCCAGTCGGCGCGCACCCTCCAGGAACTGTCCGACGCGGCCGCCGAAGGCGTCTCACGGCTCACCGGCACCCCCGCCGCGGTCTTCGTCCTCGACCAGGACGACCAGCTCTACCGCGGTCTGTCCCGCGACCGCATCCGCGTGGCGCTGCCCGACGAGGACGCCGACCGGGCCGTCGCGGGGCTGCTGCGCCGGCTCACCCGGGGGCAGGACGGGGTGCAGCTCACCACCGTGCCGGCGCCGCTGTGGCCCGCCGGGTTCTTCCGGCCCGGTGTCGAGCACGACGCCCGACTCGCGTTCGTCGTCACCCAGGACGGCCGCGCCCCGGTGTGCCTGGCCGCGCCCGCGCGCGGGATGCGCAGGGTGGGTCTGGAGGGCGAGGCCCTGCTGGCCCAGCTCGCGCAGGCCACCGCGCTGGCCGCCGAGCCGCTGCTCATGTACAAGGTCGAGCGGCACGTCGCCCTCACCCTCCAGCACAGCTTCCTGCCCCAGCCGCACCGGCTGCCCGACCTGCCGGGCATCGACGTCGTGGTCCGCTACGTCCCCGCCTCCCGGCAGACCGAGATCGGCGGCGACTTCTACGCCGCGCTGCGCGTGGACGAGGGCGTGCTGACCGCGGTCGGCGATGTCGTCGGGCACTCGCTGGACGCGGCGACCGTCATGGTCGAGCTCCGGCACGCGCTGCGCGCCTACGCCGTCGACGAGAGCGACCCGGCCGTGCTGGCCGAGCGCCTGGACCGGACCCTGCGGCGCTACCACCCCGACACCACGGCCACCGTCTGCCTGGCCCTGATCGACCCCGGCACCGGACGCACCCGGATCGCCAACGCCGGTCACATCCCGCCCCTGATCGTCCGCGACAACGGCACCGCCGACTACGCCGAGGCGGCCGGCCCGCTGCTCGGGGTCGGCCTGCCCCACCCGCCGGCCACCGAGCTGATCCTCGAACCCACCGACCGGCTCCTCATGGTCACCGACGGTCTCATCGAGACCCGGGGCACCGACCTGACGGCCTCCCTGGAACAGCTGCGCGCGGCCTCATCGGGCGCCCTGCCAGGACTGGACGCGCTGTGCGACACCCTCCTGGACACCTTCGGCCACGACCGGGAGGACGACATCGCGATGCTGGCGCTGCGGCTAGGGTGACGTGTGTCGCCCTAGCACAGGAGTGCCCATGCCGCAGATCACCATCGAACGCTCCCCGCGTCTCGACCACGTCGACTGGGAGGAGTTCGCCCTGGCGCTGCACCCGATCGTCGTCGAGACGGCGGCCGCGAAGCTCGAGGCGTGCAAGACCCGGGTGCTGCGCACCGAGGACGAGGCGGTCGGCGGCGAGAAGGAGCACCACGCGATCGTGAACGTCTCGGTCGCGCTGCTCGCCGGACGGTCCGAGGAGACCAAGGCGAAGCTGACCGAGGCCGTCGTGGAGCTGCTGCGCAAGCACGTCGGGCCCGTGGACGGCCTCAGCGTGCACCTCTCCGCCGAGGTGCGCGACCTGGACGTCTCCTACACCAAGGCCGTGCTCTAGGAGGCCAGCGTGATCAGCCGGGCCGCCAGGTCGGTGAACGGGCCGTCGTGGGGCTCGTCCTTGAGCATGTGGCGCAGCAGCGCGGTCATCTCCTCGTCGTAGGCCGCGCTCACGGCGGCCAGCGCGGCGAAGTCGTGCACGAGCTGGATCTCCAGTTCGGCACGCGGGATACGGCGGCCGTCCAGCCAGATCAGGGCCGTCGACTCGACGAGCGAGATCCAGGAGCGGATGAGCAGTTCCAGTCGCGCGGGCGGGTCCGTCACCCGCAGATGCGACAGGATCTGCTCGTAGGCGACCTGCCGTACGGAGTCGATGAGCGCGTTCGTCGCCGACGAGCCGACCGCCGGGCCGCCGCGCATCAACGCCGAGAAACCCGGGCCGTGTTCGTCCACGAAGTCGAAGAACCGCCGCATCACCCGCAGCAGTCGGCCGCCCAGCGACCCCTCGTGCGGCTCCTCGAACCGGCTCGCCAGATCCTGGGCCGCCCGCTTCAACGCGGCCTCGTACAGGCTGAGTTTGCCGGGGAAGTAGTGGTAGACCAGCGGTCGTGAGATACCGGCCGCCGACGCTATCTCGTCGATGGACACCTCGTCGGGCGAGCGGCGGGCGAACAGTTCGAGGGCGACGCCGATCAACTGCTGACGCCGTTCCTCGACTCCCATTCTTCGACGGACCCCGGTTGTCATACGAACACCTTACCGATCGAATCCGGCCTGGAACGGGCCGGTTCGACCAGCGGTGTTCACATCTCCGGCACCGGTCGGCCACTCAGGACGCGGCGCTACCGGAGCCCGCTGACCGTCCGCCCGTCCTCCAGGGTCCCCTTCAGCTCGGCCTGGGCCCCCTGCCGCGTCCGTACGGCCAGCAGGTGGCCCTGGGCGGAACCGGTCACCCCGCCCGTCGCGCTGATCGACGACGTCCCGCGGTTCCCCGCGGCCAGCAGGTACCAGGAGCCGGCCCCCGACTTCCACAGCACCCCGGCCAGCACCTGCGGATCCTTCGCCCCGCACGCCGGCACGTTCTCGGCCTTCGCCGCGACCGCCCCGTACGTCGAGCCCGGCGTGTGGAACTGGGCCAGCACCCGCTCCCCGCCGCCCTGCCAGGTCTCGGCGCGGGTGCACACCCAGTCCGCCGAGCCGCTCGCGTCGGGCAGCTGCTGCGAGGCGTAGGTCCAGGCGTTCACCTCGCGCACGCCCGAGGAGCGCATCGCCCCGAGCGAGCAGGCGTACGGCGCCCAGGCGCGCAGCGCCCCCGCTCCGGACGCGTCCTTCACGGACCCCGGGCGGCCGGTGGTGAGGCGGGCCGGGACCAGTTCGCCGAGGTCGGTCAGCAGCCGGGTGCCGGAGGCGTCCGTCACCTGGAGCACGTTCCAGGAGGTGCAGGCGCCGCTCTGCGCGGGGCCCGCCATCGGCGCGGTGGCCCCGCCGGTCAGCGGGAGGTCCATGGCGCCGGAGCCCGGCTTCAGCAGGTCCCGCTCGGCCGCCTTCGTCACCCAAGGGGCCGTCAGATAGCGGATGTTGCCGTCGGCCCGGCCCAGCACGACCGCGCTCGCCCCGGCCCGGTCCGCGCCGTCGACCCGGGCGAAGTCGAGGGCGGCGCCCGTGGTGCCGTCCCGCGGCTCGGCGTAGCGGGCGATGCGCAGACCGTCGTAGAGGAGCACCACGCGCGCGTTGTCGACGGTCCCGGCGTACAGGAGCTGCGGGGGGCCGGAGGGGCCGCCCGAGGGGGTGCCGGGGGTCGCGGAGACCTGGACGCTCTCGCCGGGGCGGGCCCAGACGGCGAGGGCGCGGCGCAGCAGGGCGCTGTCGCCGGTGAGGTCGCCGCGCGCGGGCCACACGGAGAAGTCGGTGCGCGCCGAGGACTCCCACGCGGCGGCCGGGACCTTGAGCAGCAGGGCCGGGTTCAGGGCGGCCTGGGCGGCGGGGTTCTGCGCGTAGGGGGGCGCGGCGGCGCCGTCGGGGCCCCAGCCGTCGCCGGGCATGCCGAGCAGCGCCCCGCACACGGCGACGGCCGCGGCGGCGGCGAGCGCGGCCTTCATGTGCTGCCTGCGCCGCATCAGGTCGGTGGGGCGGGCCTGGAGCGAGCAGGGGTCGAACTCGGGGGAGTCGAGGAGGGCGTACCGGTCCTCGGCACCGGCGGCCTCGTCGAGCGCCGCGTCCACGTCGGCCACGCCCGCCGCCGTCAGCAGCTCACGTACGTCACCGTCGGGCAGCTTCTCCAGGCCGCGCAGGACGTAGGCGGCGCGGGCCGCGCCGGACATGGCCGACAGGCGCTGGTCCAGGGCGAGTTCGTCGGCGCCGCCGGAGCGCGGGAAGAGCCTGAGGCCCCACACCTGGGGGAGCAGCGGCGGGAGCTGGGCGCGCTTGGGCCACGCCCTGCGCCTGAGCGGCAGACCGGCCTCCAGCGCCGTGCGCACCACCTGGAGGCGGACGAAGGCGTAGCCGGGGTCGCCCTCGCGGCCGGCCGACTGGGCCGGGATCACGGGCGTCGCCGTCCGGCCCCGCGGCAGGGCACGCTGGGTGAGGGCGTGCGCGGTCAGGACCCGCCGGCCCCGGCCCAGGCCCGGCGGCAGTACCAGATAGGCCAGCCGGACCAGCCGGGGGTAGTGCTCGACGAGCGCGGCCTCGGCCTGCTCGACATCGACGACGGGCTCGGCGGAGCCGGAACCGGGTGCGGGGCGCGGGGCGACATCCTGTGACTGCACGTTCAGCAGAACGAGCGAATCGGCAGTTGGTCACCGCCGCCCGGGTGAGTCAGCGCTCCGGGTCGACCAGTGCGCGCGCGTAGTTGGCCATCGACCGCTGGTAGCGCGGGAGATGGGGGGCGAGTGCGCCCAGGACCAGTGAGAGGCCCTCGCGGTCCCGGCCGAGGCTGGACAGGCACAGCGCGAGCGTGGCGCGTACCGCGTCGTCCAACTCGTCGGAGCGGGCGTCCAGTTCGGGTGTGAGCAGCTTGACGCCCTCCTCCGCCTGTCCGATGTTCCGCAGCGAACTGGACAGCTGGATCTTGGCGCGCCGGCCCTTGTACGGGCTTTCCCGGCTGAGCCCCTTCGCGAGCGCCTCCCGGTACAGTGGGGCCGCCTTGTCGGAGTGGCCCGTCGAGTCCCAGGCGCAGGCCCGCTCGAAGAGACCGAGCGGACTGCCCTGCGGCAGCTCGGCCACCAGCGCGTCGATCACGGCCCGGAACTCCTCCGCCCGCTCTTCCGGATACTCGTCGAAGGTGGCCCAGGCGGCCTCGACCCGCTTTTCCCAGTCGTCGTTCACCGGCACACTTTCGCACAGCCGTACCCGTGACGGCACCAGGAATTGAGCGTCCCGCGCTCCACAGCCGTATGGGGGGAGACGGACCCCCGCCGGGGCCCGTCCGACGTGACCCCCGTGACCGGAGGAACAGATGAGGTTGACCCGACCGATGCTCGCGCTGACCGGCGCGGCCGCGGTGCTGGCGCTGGCGGGCTGCGGATCCGGCGGTGACGCGAAGGCCGCCGCGGTGCCGCCGGCGGCCACCGGCAGCCTGGAGCACCTGGCCGCCGAGGTGAAGTGCACGCCCGACATCCAGATCGACGCCGACGAACTGCGCCAGGCCGTGTGCAAGAAGGCCAAGGACGCCGACGGCAAGTTCATCCTCGCCACCTTCGCCACCGACCGCGGTCAGCGCGAGTGGATCAACGGGGCCAAGGACTACGGCGGTCACTTCCTGGTCGGCCGCAAATGGGTCGCCGTCGGTGACACCACCAAGACGGTGACCGGGCTGCGCGAGACGCTCGGCGGGGACATCGAGGAGGGCACGGACCACTCGAAGATGGGCGCCACGCACTCGGCCCACTGAGGACGCGGACACACGAAAGCCGGCGGTGAGGAATCCTCACCGCCGGCTTTCTCAGTGCGTCACTGGCAGTTCTTGCCGGTGTTGATGCAGTTGACCATCTTGTTCATCGTGTTCTTGGAGAAGAAGTTGATGAAGTCGTTGTGGTCGGTGATCGGCTTGTGCAGGTTCTCCGGGAAGGTGTCCACCGCGTAGGGGTTGACGACCGTGCCGTTCTGCAGCTTCGGGGCCGGGACGTTGTAGACGAGCCGGACCTGGAGCTGGGGGATCGCCTTGAACCCGTTGGCGCAGCTGCCGTCCGCCTGGACGAAGGCCACGTGCGTGCGGTGGTTGGCGCTGTCGATGTTCTGACCGTCCCAGCAGCTCTGGAAGTTGGTCGTGCGCACCACCTGGCTGCCCTGCGGGCAGATCGGGTACTTGTCCTTGAGCTGCACCTTGTTCTCGAAGCCGGTGCAGCTCCAGTTCACGTTCGCGTTGGCGTTGCCGTTGACGAAGGCCTTCGCGTCACCGGTGATGATGCGCAGGGCCGTCGGCATCGCGACGACGTTGCCCTTCTTGTTGCCGACGAACTTCAGCTGGGCCTGGGCCGGCTGGAGGATCTTGCCGACGTTGCCCTCCTTGCCGCCGCCGTCGTTGTTCTGGTCGAAGTCCTGCTGACCGTTCTGCAGACGCAGCACCGGCCAGAAGTACGAGGACTTGTCGCCCTGGTTCTGGCAGGTGGTCGAGGCTCCCGCCAGCTCCTGGTCGCTCGCGAACGCGTCGTTGTTCTGGTTGCCGACGTAGTCGTGCAGGTGGTGGGCGCCGTTGGCGACACCCGGGGCGACGATCACGTTGTCCGTGTTGTGGTTGTCGTTCCCGTTGGTGCCGCACTTGGTGGTGAAGGTGCCGCGCGAGCCCGAGTTGCCGTTGGCCGGGAGGCCGTTCTGGCCCACACCGAGCTGGGCGTTGCCCTGGACCTTGGTGATGTCCACGAAGTCGGCCGCGACCGGGCCGTTGCCGCCCTGGCCGCCGTTGCCCTGCTGCTGGCCGCCGTTCTGCTGGCCGCCGTTCTGCTGGCCGCCGCCCTGCTGCTGACCACCGTTCTGCTGCTGGCCACCACCCTGCTGCTGGCCACCGTTCTGCTGCTGGCCGCCCTGCTGCTGGCCACCGGCCCCGCCGGCGTTCGTCTGCGCGTTCTGCGTCGTGCAGGCGGCCAACTGGCTGAGCGAGGTGTTGAACTGACCCCCGACCCGCTGGATGTCGATGCGGATCCGGTCGATCGTGGCCGCCCGCTTCTCCTTCAGGGGACCGACGATGGCGTTCTGGACGAAGCCCGGGTCACCCGCCTGGGCCTGTCGCGTCGAGGCGAGCCTGGCGTAGGCCTCGGTGATCTGCTTGTCCAGGTTGGCCAGCTCCGTGGCCACCCCCTGACGCGCGTTCTGAGGCACGTTCGTCAGCTTCTGACCGACGTCGGGGCACGAGATGGTCGCCACCTGCGCGGCGGCTGCCTTGGTCTGGTTCTGCGACCAGCCGTTGTTGTTGGACTCGTGCGCCGAGGCGTAGAAGTTCGCCCAGATCAGCCCGCCCCCACCGAGCGCTAGGGCCGCCGACGCGGCTATGGCCTTGTTGGCCATCGACGAGCGGCGTTTACGTGTATTGCGTCCCATGGAACTCCTCTGACTTCCTTTTTCGGGGCTATCGAGGCGCCCGACAGGAGTGAAGCGGCGCCATCCCATACGCATGGCGCCCCACGGGTGTTCAGCCACCCCACAAACAAATCAGAGGTTTGCCGGTCCTCGGGGCGGCAACAGTCCCCTGAGCAGCGGGAGTTACGGAAAAAGAGGGTCTGCTCACCGGCCCCGGTCCAGGAACGCGAGCACCGCCAGAACGCGGCGATTGTCGTCGTCCGACACCTCAAGACCCAGTTTGGCGAAGATGTTGGCGGTGTGTTTGGCGATCGCCCGTTCCGTGACGACGAGCTTGCCGGCGATCGCCGCGTTCGACCGCCCCTGCGCCATCAGTTCGAGCACCTCCCGCTCGCGGGGCGTGATCCGGGCCAGCGGCTGGTCGTCGGCGGCCCGCCGGGTCAGCAACTGCTGGATCACCTGCGGGTCCATCGCCGTGCCGCCCGCCGCGACCCGCCGTACGGCGTCCACGAACTGCTCGGCGTCGAACACCCGGTCCTTGAGCAGGTACCCGATCCCGCCGGTGCCGTCGGCGAGCAGCTCGCGCGCGTAGAGCTGCTCCACGTGCTGGGAGAGCACCAGCACCGGCAGCCCGGGTCTGTCCCGGCGGGCGTTCAGCGCGCACTGGAGCCCCTCGTCGGTGTGCGTCGGCGGCAGCCGTACGTCGACCACCGCGATGTCCGGTTCCAGCTCGGCCAGCGCGCGGGTCAGCTCGGGCCCGCTCTCGACGGCCGCGGCGATCTCGAAACCGTGCGCCTCCAGGAGTCGTACGAGGCCGTCGCGCAGCAGGAAGAGGTCTTCGGCGAGGACTACGCGCAAGGGATCTCCATGGTCACCATGGTGGGACCGCCCGCGGGGGAGCTGACGGCCAGGACGCCGTCGAATGTACCGAGTCGTCGCTCGACTCCGGCCAGTCCCGAACCGGCCGCGATCGCCGCGCCGCCGCGGCCGTTGTCGGTGACGGTGATCCGCAGCATGCCGGCCCCTTCCCTCACGTGATGCAGGTCGATCCAGATCCGGTCGGCGTTCGCGTGCTTGACCGCGTTGGTGAGCGCCTCGCTGACGGCGAAGTAGGCGGCGGACTCCACGGGGGCCTCCGCACGGCCCGGGAGGTCCACGCTCACCTCCGTCGGGATCGGCATCCTGAGCGCCAGCGCCCTGACCGCGTCGCCCAGTCCGCGCTCCGCCAGCACCGGCGGATGGATGCCGCGCACCAGGTCGCGCAGTTCGGCGAGCGCGTCCACCGAGGACTGGCGGGCCTGCGCGAGGAGCCGCCTGGCCTGCGCGGGGTCCTTGTCGAGCAGCACCTCGATGGTGCCGAGGTCCATGCCCATGGCGACCAGGCGGGCCTGCGCCCCGTCGTGCAGGTCCCGCTCGATGCGCCGCAGTTCGGCGGCTGAGGTGTCCACCGCGTCCCGCCGGGTCTCGGTGAGCACGCGGACCCGCTCGGCCAACTCGCCCTGTCCGGCGCCCAGTACGGTCCGGGTGAGCCGGAAATGGAGGGTCAGCACGCGCGGCGCGAGCGAGGCGAGGGCGAGCAGGGCGACACCCAGGGCGCCGGCGAGGAGCGCGGAGGCCTGGTCGGTGACGTGCACGAAGCCGTACCAGTAGCCGCCGTCCAGCTCCGAGAACGGACGCCACAGCCCGGCCGCGATCGCGAGCCCCTCCAGCGGGTAGAGGACGAGCACGGCCGGCAGCAGGGCGGTGACGAACCCCGCCGTCATGTCCACCGGCAGCCAGCGCAGGTCCCGCCAGGTCGCCGGGTCGCGCAGCATCCCGAAGGTGCGCGTCCAGGGGTTGGCGCTCTCGGGTGCCGGCCGGTACGCCGACGGGATCCGCACCCCGGCCCACTCGGCCGCCAGGACCCGCCGCCAGTCCGCGAAGGCCCGCACCCCCGTCAGCACCCACGGGGTCGTGACCAGCCCGACGCCGATCGGCACGAGTGCGATCGACACCACGGCCAGCGTGAAACCGAGCACCGCCCCCGGCAGCGTCACCAGCGCCAGTGCGAGCCCCCGCACGGCCGCGAGCCCCGTGGCCCGCACCCTCGTACTCCTGCTGCCGTCCCGCGTCTCGATGGTCATACGGTCAGTCTGGTCGAGAGGGAGACAGGGGTCACTGGGGCTGGCCGCCCGGCCCGGGGGTGGCGCCAGGTACACCCCCTCACCGCGCTCACACCGTGAATCGCGCCACAGCACCACCAGGTAACACGGGGTTCACATTCGAGCAATGACCGGGAAATCGCCTGTTGACAGGCTCGCGGGCATCAAGTGGTGGCGTTTCAGTGCCGCAGCGCCGCAGCACCCGCAGTGCGTAGACACATCCCCGAAGGAAGTGGCCCGTGACCTTCAAGGCTGAGTACATCTGGATCGACGGCACCCAGCCGACGGCCAAGCTCCGTTCCAAGACGAAGATCCTGGCGGACGACGCCAAGGGCGCGGAGCTGCCGATCTGGGGCTTCGACGGGTCCTCCACGAACCAGGCCGAGGGCCACTCCTCGGACCGTGTCCTCAAGCCGGTCTTCTCCTGCCCCGACCCGATCCGCGGCGGCGACGACATCCTCGTCCTGTGCGAGGTCCTCAACATCGACATGACGCCGCACGAGTCCAACACCCGTGCCGCGCTCGCCGAGGTCGCCGAGAAGTTCGCCGCCCAGGAGCCGATCTTCGGCATCGAGCAGGAGTACACGTTCTTCAAGGACGGCTACCCCCTCGGCTTCCCCAAGGGCGGCTTCCCGGCCCCGCAGGGCGGCTACTACTGCGGTGTCGGCGCCGACGAGATCTTCGGCCGTGACGTCGTGGAGGCGCACCTGGAGAACTGCCTCAAGGCGGGCCTCGCGATCTCCGGCATCAACGCCGAGGTCATGCCCGGCCAGTGGGAGTTCCAGGTCGGCCCGGTCTCCCCGCTGGAGGTCTCCGACCACCTGTGGGTGGCCCGCTGGCTGCTCTACCGCACCGCCGAGGACTTCGGCATCGCCGCGACCCTGGACCCGAAGCCGGTCAAGGGCGACTGGAACGGCGCGGGCGCGCACACCAACTTCTCCACCAAGGCGATGCGCGAGGGCTACGACGCGATCATCACCGCCGCCGAGTCGCTTGGCGAGGGCTCCAAGCCGCTCGACCACGTCAAGAACTACGGCGCCGGCATCGACGACCGCCTGACCGGCCTGCACGAGACCGCCCCGTGGAACGAGTACTCCTACGGCGTCTCCAACCGCGGCGCCTCGGTCCGTATCCCGTGGCAGGTCGAGAAGGACGGCAAGGGCTACATCGAGGACCGCCGCCCGAACGCCAACGTCGACCCGTACGTCGTGACGCGTCTGCTCGTCGACACCTGCTGCTCCGCCCTGGAGAAGGCCGGCCAGGTCTGATCCCCACCGCTTGGTCCCGAGGGGCGCCCACCGGCCACGGTGGGCGCCCCTCGGCGCGTTGTCAGTGGCGCCTGGCATGGTGGGGACATGGAGATCGACGGGGGCCTGGCCGTCAAGGCCGAGACGGAGTACGGCGACACGCTTATCGGGGTGAGCGAGCAGGAGCTGCGGGAGCTGGTGCACCGCATCGGAGAGAGCGGCGACCGCTGGCTGGTGCTCCAGCGGATCCCCGACCGCCCGGACGTGTTCGCGCAGGTGTGGCACGAGAGCGGTGGGGTCTACCAGCTGGAGCACCGGGAGAGCCGCGACGGCTTCTTCGGTACGGAACCCACGCATCCGGACATCGTCGCCGACGCGCTGGTCGGATGGGCCCGCGCGGAGGCGGGCTGGGACGAGGCGTTCGCCTGGACGCCGGTCGAGGTCGATCCGCCCGAGGACGTGCCCGAACTCCCCGACCAGGTGCGCGAGGAGGTCGAGGCACACGTCCGCGAGCAGCTGCGGTGCGGCTACGACACCCGCTCGACACTCGCCCGGTCAGCCGAGGAGTGGATCGCCGACGCCGATACCGATACCGACGCCGGTGACGGTGCCGACAGGCGGCCGGTGTCCGCGGCCCAGGCCCGCCTGCTCGTCGACCGGCTCTGGCTGGAGCGCCTCGCCGAACAGGAGACCTGGGAGGGCACGACCGACCCCGAGCGGCTCACCCGCGCCTTCCGGGCGCTGAACACACGGGGGGTCACCGCCCGCGAGAACTTCACCTGCTGCCGTACCTGCGGCACCGCCGAGATCGGAGCGGAGCGGGCCGAGGGCGACCGCGGTTTCGTGTACTTCCACACCCAGTGCACCGAGAGCGCCGCCGCCGGACAGGGACTCACGCTGCTGTACGGCGGTTTCGACGGATCCGCCGACACCACGGCCGCCGTCGGCCACGAGGTCGTCGACGCCCTCAGCGCGGCCGGTCTGTCCACGCAGTGGGACGGCGATCCGGGCAAGGCGATCGAGGTCAGGCCCCTGATTTGGCACAGACGCCTGGTGGGCTGAGGCACGCCACGCCGATTTCACGCCAAGGAAGTGTCCGAGCAGTGAGAGGAGGCTCCTGTTGTCGGCCGGTGTCTGCTTCAATGAGCTCATGGCCAGCTACCGGAAGTGCAGCGCGACGGGTCGCCATGACCTCGAGCCCTTCTGGCCTTCCCGTCAGCACCACGACTTCGACCGGGTGTGTTGTCGCGCGATGAACGCGCCGGCCCTCTAAAGCCGTACACCCCGGCCTTCGGCCAGCGCGCGGACGCACGTCTCCCGACGACCCTCTCGCGCGAAAGAGCTGACCTCATGGCGACCACTCGTTCCCTTTCCACCGCCACCCTCCCCACCCCGTCCGAGAACGGCGCACGGCACCGGCTCCGAGCCGTCGGCCCGGACGAGGTCCCGTACATGGCGGAGTTCCTCCCGCCGGGCGCCACCTGGCTGCCCGCCCCCCAGCACACCCTGCCCACCCTTCCGGGCCAGCCCCCGATGATCGGCTACCTGGTGCTCGTCCCGGCCGACCAGCACCCGCCGTTCCCGCAGGAGCCGGCGGTCGCGGACGCCGACGACCCTCTCGTACGGATCGACACCGTGCAGCGCACCGCCGAGGTGAACGGCCGCGACCTCGACCTCACCTACCTGGAGTTCGAGCTGCTGGCCCACCTGGTGCAGAACCCCCACCGGGTCCACACCCGCGACCAGTTGGTCACCACGGTCTGGGGCTACGGCCACGTGGGCGACGGCCGTACCGTCGACGTCCACATCGCCCGGCTGCGCCGCAAGCTGGGCGCGGAGTTCCGGGGCGCGATCCAGACCGTACGGCGGGTCGGCTACAAGTACACCCCGCCGACCGGCGGTTGAGACCGCGTCTGCCCTCGGCAGAGCGAGGTTCCCCCGGGCCGCCCCGGCGGGCACAGTCACCGGCATGAGACTTCTTCTGCTGGGCGGTACGGAGTTCGTCGGCCGGGCCGTCGCCGAGGCGGCCCTGGCACACGGATGGGACGTGACCGCCTTCCACCGTGGTCGGCACGCGCCCGTGGCCGGGGTGCGGTCGCTGCACGGCGACCGCACCGCGCCCGACGGACTCACCGCCCTCGCGGAAGGGGGCGAGTGGGACCTCGTCGTCGACACCTGGTCGGCGGCGCCCCGCGCGGTCCGGGACACGGCACGGCTGCTGCGGGACCGCGCCGACCGGTACGCGTACGTGTCGAGTCGCTCGGTGTACGCCTGGCCGCAGCCGCCCGGGTTCGACGAGCAGGCCCCGGTGGTCGAGGGGGCCTTCGCCGACGCGGACCAGACCGACTACGCCCGGGACAAGCGCGGCGGTGAACTCGCCGTCCTGGACGCCTTCGGCACCGACCGCTCCCTGCTCGCCCGGGCCGGGCTGATCCTCGGCCCGTACGAGAACATCGGCCGGTTGCCGTGGTGGCTGGGCCGAATCGCCCGCGGCGGCCCGGTCCTCGCGCCGGGGCCACGGGACCTGCCCCTCCAGTACGTCGACGTCCGGGACCTGGCGGAGTGGGTGCTGGAGGCCCATGTGACCGGCAGGAGCGGCCCGTACAACCTGGTGAGCCCACCGGGCCACACCACCATGGGTGAACTCCTCGACGCCTGTGTGGCCGTGACCGGCTCGGACGCGGAACTGCGCTGGACCGACCCGGACATCGTCCTCGACGCGGGCATCGCCCCGTGGACCGGTCTGCCGGTGTGGGTCCCACCGGACACCGACCTGCACACCACGCTCCACGACGGGGACACCTCCCGGGCCGCCGCGGCGGGGCTGCGCTGCCGTCCGGTCACCGAGACGGTCGCCGACACCTGGCGCTGGATGGGGGAGATCGGCGGGGTGGCACCGCAGCGCCCGGACCGGCCGGTGGTCGGCGTCGACCCGGAGACGGAGGCGAAGGCACTGGCGGCCGGAGCACACGGCTGAGGAACAGGAGGCGGACGGTGCGGGGGGTCAGGCCTGCTCGGCCGCCGCGTCCCGCACCCCCGCCAAGAACCCCCGGATCGCCGCCCGTTCCCGCTCGTCGTACCCCTGGAGCAGTTCCACCGTCCGCCCGATCAGCGGTCCGAAGAAGGCCTGTCCCAGCTCCACCGCCCGTTCGTCCACCTCGACGACCACCTTGCGCCGGTCCTCCCGCCCCCGCACCCGTCGCACATGACCGGCCCGCTCCAGCCGGTCCAGCAGCGAGGTCGTCCCGGCCGAGTTGAGCCCGAGCTCCGCGCCGAGCCGTCCCGCCGTCATCTCCTCGCCCGCGCGGGAGGCGTCCATCAGGGCGATCAGGGCGCGCACGTCCGTCTGATGCATGGCGTTGCGCTGCGCGAACCGGGCGCTGTGCAGGCCGAGTTCGACGGTCACCGCGCGCAGCAGATGGACGATCTCCATCTCGGGCCCCTGGGACGGCATGCGAACCCTCCAGTATTGTCTCGCTCATCGAGTATCTTGCTGATCGAGATAATACGGGAGGATCGATGGGCAGGTACGACAACGACGCGTTCGAGGCCGCCTACGACAAGGTCATGGCCAAGTGGCCCGCCGACCGGGAGGCGTTGCGGGTGCCCACCCCCTTCGGCACGACGTACGTCAACGCGTGCGGCCCGGCCGACGCGCCCCCGCTCGTCCTGCTGCCGGGCGGCGGCGGAGCGACCTCCGCTTCCTGGTACGCCCAGGCCGCCCACCTCGCCCGCACCCGCCGGGTCCTCGCCGTCGACCTGGTCGGCGCCCCGGGTCGCAGCACACCGGCCGCCGACCGTCACCCCCGTACGGTCGCCGACCTGGCCGTCTGGCTCGACGCCCTCCTCGACGGACTCGGCGTCACCCGGGCCGACTTCGGCGGACACTCCTACGGCGCCTGGATCGCCCTGCACCACGCCCTGCGCGCCCCCGAGCGGGTGCGCCGCCTGTTCCTCCTGGACCCGACCCAGTGCTTCGCCGGGTTCAAGGCGGCGTACCTGCTGCACGCCCTGCCGATGCTGCTGCGCCCCACGCCGGCCCGGGTCCGCGCCTTCCTGGACTGGGAGACCGGGGGAGCGGACGCCCTGGACCCCGACTGGCTGCGCCTCCAGGAGGCCGCCGCCGGTTTCCCCGCCGCCCGGCCGGTCACCGGTCCGCGCCCGGCCCCGGACGCGCTGCGCGCCCTGAACACGCCGGTCCTGCTGCTCGTGGCCGCGAACAGCAGGACCCATGACGACGCGTACGAGGTGACGGCCCAAGCCGGCGAACTGCTGCCGCGGGCGGAGATCGACGTGGTCCCCGGCGTCTCCCACCATGCGCTACCGCAGTCCGCACCTCCCGAACTGGCCTGCCGTCTCAGTGAGTTCCTGGGCGAACGTCCCGGATAGCCTCACCCCACCTTCTCGATCAGGGCCCGGCGGATGAGGAACTTGCCGGGCTCCCTCACCTGTTCGAAGGCCGCGTTGTTGAGCAGGGCACAGCTCCCGGAGACCGAAGTGACCTCCACCGTCGTGGACTTGTTGTTGTCCAGGTTGGTGACCTTCAGCTTCGTGCCGGCCGGGAACTGGTTGCTGGACGCGGCGGGCGCACCGGCCTCGCCGGACAGCGTGACGGTCGAGCCGTTGCACACCTGCTGCCCGGAGGCGGCGTTCCCCGCGGGCGGGGCCTGGGAAGCGGCGGGTGCCGACGGGGAGGCGGCGGGTGCCGAAGGGGACGCGGCCTGCGGAGGCTGTCCCGCGCCGGTCTGGGAGCCCTGAGCCGACTCCCCGACCACGCAACCGGACGCTTCCTGCTGCACATTGATCTGCGCGATCACCGCTTCCCGGTTGGCGATCCGGGCCGCCGACTGCGCGTCGGGTGCGGCCCGTTGCCCCTCGATGAACCGCTGGTTGTTGCCGAGCGCGGTGGCGAGGCCCTGGCAGACCGTCGACTCCGCCGCCGTCTGCGGACTCTGCGAGGCGTTCGAGGTGCCGGCCATCGCGAAGGCCCCGCCTCCCGCCACCGCCGCCGCGCTCACCAGCAGCGCGACCTTCTTCTTCGTACTGAGCGTTCTCCTGCGCGACATCCGCGCCTCCTGAGAGCTAGGGGAGCGTACGCCGCTATGTACGAGATACCGAACGAGGTTGCTCAGCGGTCGCGGGAGTCAGGTGACGTAACCTGCGTCACACTCCGCTATTTCCTGGACAGAGCTTCCTGTACGGCGTCATCGGTGCGGGCGACCAGCGCCGAGCCGTCGTCCGCGGTGATGATGGGCCGCTGGATGAGCTTGGGGTGTGCGGCGAGCGCGGCGATCCAGCGCTCGCGTGAAGTGTCGTCCCGGGCCCACTCCTTGAGGCCGAGCTCCTTGGCGGCGGCCTCCTGGGTGCGGGTGATGTCCCACGGTTCGAGGCCGAGCCGGTCGAGCACCTCGCGGATCTCGTCCTCGCTCGGGACGTCCTCCAGATAGCGGCGGACGGTGTACTCGGCACCCTCCGCGTCGAGCAGGCTGATCGCGCTGCGGCACTTCGAACAGGCCGGATTGATCCAGATCTCCATGGCACCCACGGTACGCGAAAACCCGTCTTCCACCTGCGTCACAGCACCCCCGAAAGCCCTTGTGGCCAGGGGCTTTTGTCAGTGGCGGGCGGTAGAATAAAACCAGTGTTCGAGGGCGTCGCCGGGGTCCCGGCGGCCGTCCTTACCGCGACAGGAGGATGCCTGTGCCCGCTGCCGCACTGAAGCCGAAGCCGTTGCCCACCCAGTCCACCGCGAAGCACCCCGTGCTGCTCGACCTGCCCTACACCCCCGTGGAGAAGCGCCCGTTGCCGCCGGGCCGCCCCCGCGAATGGTATGTCACCCACAACCGCCGCCTGAAGGCGATGCGGCTCGCGATCGCCCTGCTCGACTCCGGCGTCTACGTGCCGAACCAGGCCCGCAACGAGACGATCCGGGACACCGCGGAGATGATCGGCGTCCACCCACCGTCGGACACCACGTGCCACATGGTGCGGGCGCTGATGCGCTACGCGCGGTAAGCCGTGGCACCGGGCGCCCTCTTCCACGTGGGGGCGCCCGGAGTCCGGTCAGCCCGCGGGTTCGGCCAGTTCCTTCTCCAACGGCGTCCGGAACCGGGGCCGCACCCGTGTCGCCCCCACCCACTCCCGCAACCGCGCGGCCTCCACCGCGATGGCCGCCTCCGCCTCGCGCCCCACGCCCTCCGTGTCCAGCAGCCGCCAGACGATCTCCCCGTCCGGGCGCTGCCCCCAACCGCCCACCACCCGCCCGTCCCACCACACCGTCGGCCCCACGTTGCCGCTGCGGTCGAACAGGGCGGGTCGCAGAGCGGGCGCCAGATACCAGTCCCGCTGCTGCCAGCCCATCGCCGTCGGATCGAGTCCGGGCAGCAGCGCGGCCCAGGGCTCGACGGGCTCCGCGACGGGGCCGGCGTCCCCCTCGACGACGTAGGCCGGGCCCTCGTCGACGGTCACCCGCACCGCGCGGATCGCGGTGAGCGCGCGGCGCACGTCGGTCACCTTCCAGCCCGTCCACCACTTCAGGTCCGCCTCCGTGGCCGGCCCGCACACCGCGAGCCAGCGCCGCAGCAACTCCGCCTGGGCGCCGGCCGCGTCGAGCTCGGGATGCGGTGGTGCCACCGCCCAGCGGAACTGCGAGGACATCCAGGTGCCGAGCGGCCGCCCGCGGACCACCTTGCCCTCCACGCCGAGCACCTTCAGCAGGCGGCTCGCCACGGTGTGGACGCCCTCGTAGCTCTTCCCGGCCGCGTACACGAACTGCTCCCGCAGCCGCGGCTCGTCCTCGGCGAGCTCCGTCGCCGTCGCCTGCCCGCGCCGGGCGAGCGCGGCCAGCGCCGACTCCTCGACCTCCTTCAGCCAGGCGGCGTCCGGGGCACCGGCCCTCGCCATGTCCGCGAGGAGCTTGGCCCGTTCCCGCGCGGCGACCGTGAGACCGGTCGAGGCGTGCACGACCGCCGTGAGCCCGGTCGGGAACGCGAACACGGTGTGCCTCATCCCGTGCATCCGCACCAGGGACCGGTCCTCGTACAACGCCCGCTCGGTCTCGGCGACGGTCCGGGCGGGATCCGTGAGCCGCGCGCCGATGGCCAGGTAGACGGTCGCGGGATCGCTCCCGTGCAGCGCGACCAGAGCGTCGGCCACCTCCTCCGGGCTCCCCACGCGAGCCGTCCCGGCCAACTGCTGCCGCAACGCCAGCCGAGCCCGCCGCTCGCTCACCCCGATGTACCGCTCCCCGTCACCCATGGGCCCATCTTGACGCAGCCCACTGACAACGCGCCCCTCAAGGGCGCGGGGAACGGCGCGACCGGCCACGATGGCGGCACGGACGACAGCAGGCCTGCCATCACCCGATCGCCGTACCCCACATGCGCACCCCCCACCCGGGCCCTTCACTGCGATCAGGAGGGACGGCCACACGGGGGCCCGGAGGCGGACATGACGCAAAGGCAGGGCGCATGAACAGCCCCGGCACGGCAGCTGCCCCCGCCGCCCGGACCGCGTCCGACCACGCGGCCCTGTGCGCCGCCATCGCGGCAGGCGTCGTCAGGGCGGCCCCGGGGGAGTGAGCCCGGGCCCGCTCCTCGCCGGCCCGCCGCCGGTCACCCGTACCGCTCGCCTGTCGTTGCCCGTCACCCGTACCGTTTCAGCAACTCCCGCACATAGGACTCCAGGCGCCCGCTCAGCACCTCCGGGGTCAGCTCGGTCCGTCCGAGTTCGCGCCACGGTCCGGCGAGCTTGGCCGCGTCGGGGCAGTAGGCGAGCGCGTCGAGGAGACGCCAGTACAGGTGGTCCGGTCCGTCCGCGAGCCGCTGCCCGCCGTGCGCCTCGTACCGCTGCCGGAAGGCGAGGCCGTGTTCCGGTCCGTGCAGCAGGGCGAGGGCCGTGGAGCAGTGGGCGACGTCCAGGTCGGCGGGCCCCCAGGAGGTCTCCACCCAGTCGACCACCCCGCTGATGCGCAGCTCGGCGCCCGCCCCGGTGAACAGCACGTTCCCGGGGTGGAAGTCCCGGTGCAGGAAGCGGCCCTCGTACGGCGCAGGGTCCCGGCGGATGACGTCCACGGCCCGTTCCCACAGCGGGCCCCGCACTCCTCGCACCTTCTCCGGCGAGGTCCACGCCTGGTAGGTGCGCGGCCGTTCCACCGGAACCACCCGGTGGATCCTCACGAGTTGCTCCGCCAGCAGGTCCAGCCGCCGTTCGAGATCCTCCTCGTCGACGCGCACCCGCCCGGGCAGCCGGGACATCAACAGCGAGGGATGGTCGCAGTGTTCGGCCGTGGCGTCGACGGCGACGAGCCGCGGAGCCGGAACGCCTCCGGTGTCGGTGTCGGTCTCGGCCAGCAGCGTCAGGATCGACGCCTCGCGGCCCAGCAGCCCGGGGGCGTGGTGCCGGAAGAAGGGTTTCACGAACGACCGCAGGACGAGTTCGGTGCCGTCGTCGAGGGTGAGCCGTCGCATCTGGGAGCTCCAGCCACCGGACAGAAAACCCGAGTCGGCGACCGAACGGCCCTCGGGGAGTTGCTTGGCCACCCAGCCGTGTGTCGCCGTCCACCCCCGGTCGCCCAGGCCGGCGAGCAGGGCGGCGACCAACTCCCGCCGCTCCTCCGCGTGATCCCGCAGCCGACGACCCAACTGGTGATCTGCTGCGGGCAGTTCGAGACGTGTGAACTGGGACCGGCAGGCCAGCGCCTCCTGGACGGCCTCGGTCACCTCCGGCGGGATCACCGCGTCCGTGCCCGGTACGACGAGCACCGCCCGGCCCTCGTATGCCCGCAGCACCTCCAGTGCCGGCGACCGCCGCCAGCTCCCCGGCCGCCGGATGATCTCGCTGAACTCCCCGTCTCCGTGCCCGAACGGCACGTCCCAGGCCTCGGCCGCGTACACGGCGGGCGCGCACAGTCCCAGCGCCACCACCCGCTCGCCGTAGTGCCGGGCGAGGTCCGCCACCGTCTGCCCGCTCATGCTGAACCCGACCAGCACCAGCGGCCCGTCCTGCGGAACACGGGCGTCGATCACGGCGACCGCCTGCTCGAACCGGCGCCGCAGGCTCAACTCGGCCAGTTCCCCCGAACTCTCGCCGTGCCCCGAGAAGTCGAAGGCGAGCGCGCGACAGCCGTGCGCCACGAACTCGTCGAGCAGCGGCAGGAGTCGCTCCTTGCTGCCGCGGCCGGCTCCGTGCAGCAGTACGGCGGTCGGGGGCGCGGCGACGCCAGGGCCGCTCGGGTCGGTCGAGCCGCTCGGGCCGCTCGGGTCACCAGGGTCGTTCGGGCCGCCGTACTCGCCGCGAAGGCGCTCACCGGCGTGTTCCTGCGTGAAGGGCTCGGGCATCCGTCAACTCCAGAGTGCGGGGAAAAGCTGCGCGCAGGGCAGGCATCAGCACGCCGCTCCGGGACTAGTCTTCTACACCACACCCACGCACACGGAGGCCCGTCATGGGCACCATCGTCCTTTCCGGGACCGTCGTCCTGGTGATCCTGGGCTTCGGGAACCACACCTGGTGGCTCGTCGCCGTAGCCCTGCTCTTCGTGTACATGCAGTACGGCCGGGGCGGTGCCTCGGCGTCCTCTTCGGGCGGCTCCTCGGGCGGTTCGTCCGGCGCCGGTTCGGGGGCCGTGCCCGGCAGCTACCGGGCGTACCGCGCCCGCCGGGACAAGCAGGCCAAGTGGGACCGCCGTTACCGCCGCGAGCGTCCCCTGGAGTCCCGTCGGCAGGCGCGGGAGAGAAAGGGCTAGGGCTGCGCGGGAGCGAGGCCGGGCTCAGAGACCGGGTGCGCCCCACAGCGGGAACCAGCGGTTCAGGTCCTGCTCGATCCGCAGATCGTTCGTGAGCGCGGCCTTCACCCGCAGTTCCAGCGCGTTGTCGCGGCGCTGTCCCTCGCCGGGCAGCGGCGCGAAGGGGTAGAAGGTGCCGCGCTTGTACAGGTAGACCAGAGCGAGCGAACGGCCCCCGGTGTCCTGGAACCCGGCGAGCGAGCACAGCAGTTGCGGCCCGAAGCCGTTGACCTCCATCGAACTGTTCACCGCGTGCAGGTCGTTGACGAGCTGGGGGAGCTGCTCAGGTGCGCGCTCGGAGACCAGCCAGGAGTAGCCGAACTCGTCCCTGGTGAGGCGCACCGGGGGGCCGTCCCGTTCGGCGTCCGCGTCCAGCAGGGCCTGGACCTCCCGGTGCGTCTGCTCGAAGGCAGCGCCCTCGACGGTGGCGAAGCACACCGCCCCGCGTCCAGTCGGCGTGAGGGAGGCGGCCGCCTCCAGGGTGACGGCCGCCGACGGCAGCGCGAAGAGCTGGTCGAGATCGGGCGCGACGGGCTTCGTGCGCCCGAGCAGGATGTCCAGCAAGCCCATCCTCAGCCCGCCTTCCCGGGCTCCACGGGCTCACCCAACTCCGCCGAGATCCGCCCCAGCTGCTCCAGCCGCTGCTCCAGGGACGGGTGGGTCGAGAAGATCCGCTCGATGCCGGGCTCCTTGCCGGTGGCCGGGGTGAAGTAGAAGGCGTTGAAGGCCTGGGCGGTGCGCAGGTCCTTGGTGGGGATGCGGGCCAGCTCCCCGGAGACCTTGGTGAGCGCGGAGGCGAGGGCCGAGGGACGGCCGGTGAGGTGGGCCGCGGCCCGGTCCGCCGCCAGCTCCCGGTACCGGGACAGCGCCCTGATCAGCAGGAAGCTGAGCGTGTACACGGCCGCCGAGACGCCCATCACGGCGGCGAAGATCACGGCGGTGTTCTGGTCCTTCCGCCCCCCGAAGATCTGGCTGTAGAAGGCGAACCGCACGATCAGCCCGGCGATCACGCCCAGGAACGAGGCGACGGTGATCACGGCGACGTCCTTGTGCGCCACGTGCGACAACTCGTGCGCGAGCACGCCCTCCAGCTCGGCGGGCTCCAGCCGCCGCAGCAGCCCCGTGGTCACACACACCACGGCGTTGTCCGGGTTCCGCCCGGTGGCGAAGGCGTTCGGCATGTCCATCGTGGACACCGCGATCACGGGCTTGGGCATGTCCGCGATGGCGCACAGCCGGTCGACCACGGCGTGCAGTTCGGGATACTCCTCCCGCCCCACGACCCGCCCCCGCATCGCGAACATGGCGATCTTGTCGGAGAACCAGAACTGCGCCACGAACATGAGGGCGATCAGCCCCACGACCATCAGCCAGGACTTCAGCAACACGATCAGCACGGCGACGAAGGCCACGTACAGCAGCCCGAGCAGGAACATCGTGACCGTCATCCGCACGGTCAGCCGCCGGTCGCTCCGAAAACGACTCCGCATCTGCACCACCCCGCAGTCAGGCACTCGCCCCACCGTTCAGTGTGCACCTGTCCCCACCCATGAAGCGGTCCCGATCAGCCCTAGGACCAGCAAAGGCTCAGCTCGACCCAGACAGCCGGGTCGGACGGGTCGGGCATGGCTTCCCCCAGGGCGACCCCCGCCGCGAGGCGCACCGCTGCCCACGTCCCGTTCCAGACGCTGCCGCGCACGCTAGTACGGACGGAAGTCGGCGTATCCCAGCAGCAGGATGATCACCGCCACGGTCCCCAGGACGATCGCCGTCGACCGCCAGGACGAGTGGCGCGGCGCCCTCGGCCCAGGATCGGCACGGAACGGCTGCGGCTTCGGCGGGTTCTCCTTCCAACGGGCGGCCAGCATCCGGGCCCGCGCCGAGGGCTCCTTGTACTCGGCCCCGTCGGCCCACTTGATGTCGAACTCCCGCCCCATGTCGTCCTGTTCGGGCATCCCCGCATCCCCCGTCGTCTCCTGTCGAACAGTCGTGCAGGAAACGATACGACGGCGCCCCCACCCCTGGACAACAGGAGTGAGGGCGCCGCCGTACGGCCTACGCGTCGATCACACGTCGAAGTACAGCTCGAACTCGTGCGGGTGCGGACGCAGCTGCAGCGGGGCGATCTCGTTCGTCCGCTTGAAGTCGATCCACGTCTCGATCAGGTCCGGCGTGAAGACGTCGCCCTGGAGGAGGAACTCGTGGTCGGCCTCGAGGGAGTTGAGGACCGCCGGGAGGGAGGTCGGGACCTGGGCGACGTTCGCGTGCTCCTCGGGAGCCAGCTCGTACAGGTCCTTGTCGATCGGCTCGGCCGGCTCGATCTTGTTCTTGATGCCGTCCAGGCCCGCGAGGAGCAGCGCCGAGAAGGCGAGGTACGGGTTGCCGGAGGAGTCGGGCGCGCGGAACTCGACGCGCTTGGCCTTCGGGTTGGAGCCCGTGATCGGGATACGCATGGCCGCGGAGCGGTTGCGCTGCGAGTACACCAGGTTGATCGGCGCCTCGAAGCCCGGCACCAGACGGTGGTAGGAGTTCACCGTCGGGTTGGTGAAGGCCAGCAGCGACGGAGCGTGCTTGAGGATGCCGCCGATGTAGTAGCGGGCGGTGTCCGACAGGCCCGCGTAACCGGCCTCGTCGTAGAAGAGGGGCTGGCCGCCGGCCCACAGGGACTGGTGGACGTGCATGCCCGAGCCGTTGTCACCGAAGATCGGCTTCGGCATGAAGGTCGCGGTCTTGCCGTTGCGCCAGGCCACGTTCTTCACGATGTACTTGAAGAGCTGGAGGTCGTCGGCCGCGGCGAGCAGCGTGTTGAACTTGTAGTTGATCTCGGCCTGGCCGGCGGTGCCCACCTCGTGGTGCTGACGCTCGACCTGGAGGCCGGAGGCGGCCAGCTGCAGGGAGATCTCCGCACGCAGGTCGGCGAAGTGGTCGACCGGCGGAGTCGGGAAGTAACCGCCCTTGTAGCGGACCTTGTAACCACGGTTGTTCTCGACCGCGCCGGTGTTCCAGGCGCCGGCCTCGGAGTCGATGTGGTAGAAGCTCTCGTTCGCCGAGGTGGCGAAGCGCACCGAGTCGAAGACGTAGAACTCGGCCTCGGGGCCGAAGTACGCGGTGTCGGCGATGCCCGTCGACGCGAGGTACGCCTCGGCCTTCTTCGCCACGTTCCGCGGGTCACGGCTGTACTGCTCGCCGGTGATCGGGTCGTGGATGAAGAAGTTGATGTTCAGCGTCTTGTCGCGGCGGAAGGGGTCGACCCGGGCGGTCGACAGGTCCGCGCGCAGCGCCATGTCGGACTCGTGGATGGCCTGGAAGCCGCGGATCGACGAGCCGTCGAACGCGAGCTCCTCGTCCGGGTCGAACGCCTCGACGGGCAGCGTGAAGTGCTGCATGACGCCCGGCAGGTCGCAGAAGCGGACGTCGACGAACTTGACGTCCTCGTCCGCGATGAACTTCTTGGCCTCGTCGGCGTTCTGGAACATCCAGCTCCTCCTACTCCCGACCGTTCCTGGACCGGGGTGGTAGTTCGTTCGTGCGGCCAGTGCGGTGGCACACGCTGTCCACGACCCTAGGGACGGGTGGTTTCTCGGGCGTGACCCATTTGTTTCGCACAAGTTAACCGGACATCGTGGGCCCGGCCCCACCTGTCCGTATCCCGAAACGCTGGCAGTACCGTGGACGCGTGGACAAGAGGGATGCAATCGGATCGTGGCTCTCCGGCCCCCGCGCGGCCGCCGAGGATGCCGGTGTCGACTTCGGATACCGCGGACAGCAGCTCGGCCTGCCGGAGGAGGGACCGGGGTCGATCGCCCGGCCCGGACGACGGCTGGGCGCACTCGCCGTGGACTGGGCGATGAGCGTCCTGATTGCATCCCAGCTCATCACGCAGAGCTACGGCGATCCCGCGACCTCGAACTGGGCCCTGCTGGTGTTCTTCCTGATGGGAGCCCTCACCGTCGGCACCATCGGCTTCACCCCGGGCAAGCGTCTGTTCGGCCTGCGTGTGGTCGCCCTGGAGACGGGCCGCGTCAGCCCCGCACGCGCCCTGCTGCGCACGGTCCTGCTCTGCCTCGCCGTCCCGGCCCTGATCTGGGACCGCGACGGCCGGGGCCTGCACGACCGGCTGGCGAAGACGGTCGAGGTACGGATCTGACGAGGCGCCTCGTCCTGGTGGTGTCCTGAGAGCCGCTTTGTCGTGTCCTGACAGCCGCGGGCGTGAACATGCGCGGCGGCTGACTATGGGGCGGTAGGTCCGGGCTCCTAGCGTCTGGCACCCAGTGCAACCTCCCCCGTTGCGAAGGGACGCGCCGGACCGATGAAGAGATCCGCCCTGGTCACCGCTCTCACCACCGCCGCCCTGCTGGGCGGCGTCCTGGTCTCCCAGGCCCCCGCCGCGGAGCGCGCGGCCGCCTGCACCGCCGCCGACGCCGACATCTACACACCCCCCGCCACCGCCCCGGCCACCCCGGGCACCGTGCTGGCCTGCCGTTCCGTCACGTTGAGCCAGGTGCCGGGCACCATCGCCATGTCCGCCTGGAAGGTCCTCTACAGCTCCACCGACAACCAAGGCCGTCCCGTCGCCGTATCCGGGACCCTCGCGGTCCCCACGGCGCCCTGGACCGGCCCCGGCACCCGCCCGGTCGTAGCCTTCCACCCCGGCACCCTCGGCCTCGGCCCCCAGTGCGCGTTCTCCAAGCAGCTCGCCGGGGCCTACCAGGACGAGTACGAGGGCGACAACATCGCGGCCCTGCTCAGAGCCGGGTACGCCGTCGCCGCCACCGACGGTCCCGGCTACCTCGACGGCCAGACGCACCGCTACGTCGCCGGCACCGACTCCGGCCACGCCCTGCTCGACATCGCCCGCGCCGCCCCCGCCGTGCCGGGCAGCGGTCTGTCCCGGCAGGCCCGTGTCGGCCTGTGGGGTTACTCCGAGGGAGGTGCGGCCAGCCTGTGGGCGGCCCAGCTGGCGGCGGGCTACGCACCCGAGCTCGACGTGGTCGGGGACGCCTCGGGCGGCGTCCCCGGTGACCTGAAGCAGGTGGCGGCCGGGCTCGACGGCAGCGCCTTCTCAGGCTTCCTCGCCGACGCGGCCATCGGCGTCCAGGCCGCCTACCCCGCCCTGCCCCTCGACCCGCTCCTCAACGACCAGGGCCGGGAGGCCGTGAAGACCGCCAAGTCCGTGTGCCTGGTCGGCACCGTCACCGCCCTCGCGGGCAAGAGCCTCAAGGACTTCACCACGGCCGGGCTCACCCTCGACCAGCTCTACCAGCAGCGCGGCAGCGACGGCCGCACCTGGGGCCAGGTCCTGGACGCCCAGAAACTCGGCGTGAACCTCGGGGCCCACCGGATCGACTTCCCGGTCCTCCAGTACCGCGGCGCCCTCGACGAGGTCATTCCCACCGCCACCGAGGACGCCGTCCGCGCCGCCTACTGCGCGGCCGGAGTGAAGACCGGCTGGAAGATCTACCCCGGCGACCATCTGCTCACCGACAACCAGGCCGTCGGCGACGTCGTCTCGTGGCTCGGCGACCGCTTCGCGGGCCGGCCCGCCCGGAGCGACTGCTGATCGGCCCCGGACCACCGTTGATCCGATACGACGATGGGGGCGCCCGGCATCACACCGGGCGCCCCCATCGTCGTAGGAGCGAGATCAGCGGGCCTTGCCGCCGCCCTTCGGCAGCTTCATGCCCTTCGGCATCGGGCCCTTCGGCAACGGCATGTTGCTCATCAGGTCGCCCAGCGCCCGCAGCCGGTCGTTGGTGGCGGTCACCTGGGGGCCGGTCAGCACCCGCGGCAGCTTGAGCATCGTGGTCCGCACCTTCTTGAGGGGGACCTGGCCCTCGCCCGTGCCGACGACGATGTCGTGCACCGGCACGTCCGCGACGATGCGGTTCATCTTCTTCTTCTCGGCGGCCAGCAGGCCCTTGACCCGGTTCGGGTTGCCCTCGGCGACCAGGACGATGCCGGCCTTGCCGACGGCCCGGTGCACCACGTCCTGGCTGCGGTTCATCGCCACCGCGGGGGTGGTCGTCCAGCCCCGGCCGATGTTGTCCAGAACGGCCGCGGCGGCACCCGGCTGGCCCTCCATCTGCCCGAACGCGGCCCGCTCGGCCCGGCGCCCGAACACGATCGCCGTCCCGAGGAAGGCGAGCAGGAAGCCCAGGATGCCGAGGTAGACCGGGTGGCCGATCAGGAGACCGATGGCGAGAAAAACGCCGAGGATGAGGATGAAGACACCCGCGAGTACCAGGCCGATCTTCTTGTCGGCCTTGCGGGTCATCTTGTACGTCAGGGCGATCTGCTTCAGTCGCCCGGGGTTAGCGGCATCCGCCGCACTGTCACTTCTCGCCATGCCCCGAAGTCTACGTGGCCCCGCAGGCGCCGACGACGGCAGTGTCCGCCCCTCGAAAGGCGGGCTTCAGGAGCTGATGGTGAAGGTCTGGTCCAGGACGCGCTGCGCCTCGACCCGGTCCTTGGCGCGGCGGCGGTCCTCCAGGACGGAGGTCCAGGCGTTGCGCCGGGCGGTGCGCTGACCGCTGCTCAGGAGCAGCGACTCGACGGCACGCAGTGCAGTGGAGAACGACGGGATGGCGGTGGCGCGAACCGGCGCGGCCTGCATGATGGGGGTCCCCCTCGGGATGGCGGCTCTGGTGAGTGGTGCACAGGGTGTACAACGAGCGTCACTGAATGGTGTTACCAGCGCGTGACTGACCGGTCAAACGCGCATGAAGCCTTGATGCGCCGCCCGAAAACACGGACGCGGCCCCGATGACCCCCCTATCTGCGGGGATGTCCGGGACCGCGTCAATCGGCCACTACCGAGCGGTAGTTGCTTGTGCTCGGATTCACACGTTTGGCGTGGCACTCCGTGCCATCAGGAGCCGCTCAGACGGCCTGCGAGGCGACGTAGGAACCACGCTTCTCTACGGCCATCTGGTAGAGCCGGCCCGCCCGATAGGAGGACCGGACCAGCGGGCCCGACATCACACCGGAGAAGCCGATCCGCTCGGCCTCCTCCTTCAGCTCCACGAACTCCTGCGGCTTGACCCAGCGCTCCACGGGGTGGTGGCGCACCGACGGGCGCAGGTACTGCGTGATGGTGACGAGCTCGCAGCCCGCGTCGTGCAGCTGCTGGAGCGCCTCGCTGACCTCCTCGCGGGTCTCGCCCATGCCGAGGATCAGGTTGGACTTGGTCACCAGGCCGAAGTCACGGGCCTCGGTGATGACCTTCAGGGAGCGCTCGTAACGGAAGCCGGGGCGGATGCGCTTGAAGATCCGCGGGACCGTCTCGACGTTGTGCGCGAAGACCTCGGGGCGGGACTCGAAGACCTGCTGGAGCAGCTCCGGCACGGCGTTGAAGTCGGGGGCGAGCAGCTCGACCTTGGTGCGGCCGGCCTCGCGGCCCGCGGTCTGCTCGTGGATCTGGCGGACCGTCTCGGCGTACAGCCAGGCGCCGCCGTCCTCCAGGTCGTCGCGGGCGACGCCGGTGATGGTGGCGTAGTTCAGGTCCATGGTGACCACGGACTCGCCGACGCGGCGCGGCTCGTCACGGTCGAGCGCCTCGGGCTTGCCGGTGTCGATCTGGCAGAAGTCGCAGCGCCGGGTGCACTGGTCGCCACCGATGAGGAAGGTCGCCTCGCGGTCCTCCCAGCACTCGTAGATGTTGGGACAGCCGGCTTCCTGGCACACCGTGTGCAGACCCTCGCTCTTCACGAGCTTCTGCATCGCGGTGTACTCGGGACCCATTTTCGCCCGGGTCTTGATCCACTCGGGCTTGCGCTCGATGGGGGTCTGAGCGTTGCGGACCTCCAGGCGCAGCATCTTGCGTCCGTCGGGTGCGACTGCGGACACGACCGGCTCCCTAGCGTTGATTCTTCGGCGTGCTCAAGGGTACGCCCGTGGATTTGAAAGTCCGCTGCCCGTCTCAGGCCGCAGGTGTCTTCTCGATCACCCTCGGCTTGAGGTCCGCGTTCTCCAGTACGTCCTTCAGGTGCCGCTCGACGACCGGCAGGACCTCGTCGATGGTCACGTCCCGGCCGAGTTCGTCCGCGAGGGAGGCGACCCCCGCGTCACGGATGCCGCAGGGGATGATGCGGTCGAACCACTTGTTGTCCGGGTTCACGTTGAACGAGAAGCCGTGCATCGTCACGCCCTTGGCCACCCGGATGCCGATCGCCGCGATCTTGCGGTCCTCGCGGCGCTGGCCGGCGTTGGAGGGGGCGTACTCCGGCCCGTTCATGCGCGGGTCGAACTCCTCGTCCGTCAGCCGGGGGTCGAAGTCCAGGGAGAGACCGCCGAGGGACGGCCGCTGCTCGACCGGGTCGCCGAGCACCCAGACGCCGCTGCGGCCCTCGACCCGGGTGGTCTCCAGGCCGAACTCCGCGCAGGTGCGGATCAGGGCCTCCTCCAGCCGCCGTACGTGCGCCACCACGTCCACCGGACGCGGGAGCTTCTGGATCGGGTAGCCCACCAGCTGGCCCGGCCCGTGCCAGGTGATCTTGCCGCCGCGGTCGACGTCGATGACGGGAGTGCCGTCGAGGGGGCGTTCGTTGTCCGCGGTGCGCCGGCCCGCCGTATAGACAGGGGGGTGTTCGAGCAGCAGGACCGTGTCGGGGACCTCGTCCTCGAACCGCGCCGCGTGCACCCGGCGCTGCTCGTCCCAGGCCACCTGGTACTCGACCGCGTCCGCACCGAACCCCATGCGGACGAACCGCAACCCACTCACGGCAAGCGCCTCCCTAGAAGGTCGTAAGGCACGAAGGGTGCCTGTGCCACTGTACGTCCGGCCCGCGGACGTCAGCCCTGGGGGCAATCCTCACACGATCGGATGAACGAGCGTCGAAGTGTGCGATCGCCTGCTCACTCTCCGCTACATTCGCGCCGTTCGCAGAGGCCATAAGGGCTGCTCACAGGCAATCCGGGCACCACGTGACCACGTGACGGCCCGAAAGGCAGGAGACCGCACCGCAGATGACGGAACGACCCGCGCAGCGCACTCCCAACCGACAGCTCGCCGCGCTCATCGCAGAAGCGGGGTTCTCCAACGCGGGTCTCGCCCGACGCGTGGACCAGCTCGGTCTCGAACACGGGCTGGATCTCAGATACGACAAGACCTCCGTGACCCGCTGGCTGCGCGGACAGCAGCCCCGGGGCACCACACCCGCCCTCATCGCCGAGGTCTTCACCCGCCGGCTCGGACGCCGGCTCTCCGCGCAGGACCTCGGCCTCGACGCCTGCGCGCCCGTCTACGCGGGACTGGAGTTCGCCGCCGGTCCCGAGGAGGCCGTCGACATCGTCAGCGGCCTGTGGCGCAAGGACTCCGGCAGCCACGCCGAACTGCGCAAGATCGCCTTCACACCGGCCGGGCTGGTCGTACCCAGCCGTGACTGGCTGATCGGCCGCCCCGACGACCGGGTCGCCCGCGGCGAACCGCCCCTGCGGGTCCCGCCCCAGGGGCGCCCGGTGGTGCCCCGGCAGCGCGGCCAGGCCGAGCGCGGGCCCGGCCAGAAGGTCACCGGGGGCGACATCGCGGCCCTCGGCTCGGTCGGCGACCTCTTCCGCACCCTCGACGACCAGTACGGCGGCGGGCACGCCCGGCAGGCCCTGGTCCGCTACCTGGAGCACGAGTGCGAGCCGATGCTGCGCGGCACCTACGGCGAGACGACCGGACGCAGACTCTTCGCCGCCGCGGCCGACCTCACCCGACTCGCGGGCTGGACGTCGTACGACATCGCGGCGCACGGGCTCGCGCAGCGGTACTTCGTGCAGGCGCTGCGGCTCGCGCAGGCCGCGGGGGACCGGGCGTACGGGGCGTACGTGCTGGTGACGATGAGCAGGCAGGCCGTGTACCTGGGGCACGGCCGGGAGGCGATCCAGCTCGCGCGTGTGGCCCAGCAGGGTGTCGGCACGACGGCGCCGCCGGTCGTGCAGGCGCTGCTGCACTCGGCCGAGGCGCGCGGGCACGGAGTGCTGGGGGAGGTGCGGGCCTGCACGGCGTCACTGGTCCGCGCGGAACGGGCCCTGGAGGCGGCGCGTCCCGGCGACGAGGTGCCGCACTGGGCACGGTTCTTCGACGAGGCGCAGCTCGCGGACGAGTTCGGGCACTGCCACCGGGATCTGCAGCAGTTCCGGGCGGCGGCGCAGCACGCCGAGCGCTCGCTTCAGTTGCGCGCGCCGGCGTACGCGCGGAGCCGGCTGTTCTGCCGGGTGGTGCTGGCCTCTGCGAGGCTGGGGCTGGGGGAGTTGGACCAGGCGTGCGCCCTGGCCGCGGAGGCCGCCGGGCAGGCGGCCGAGATGCGGTCGGTGCGGGCGGTGGAGTATGTGCGGGACTTCGAGCGGCGGTTGGAGCCCTATAAGGACGCGGCGCCGGTTCGGGGTTACCGGGACAAGGTGGCTGCGCTGGGGTGAGCCGCCTCGCCGTAACTCCGCACCGCCGTAAGCCGACCCCGACATGCGTCGCTGGCTTGTCGCGCAGTTCCCCGCGCCCCTGAGGGGGCGCGGGTTGCCGTCAAGCTGCCTGGGCTGTGGGAGCCGGGTCTGCGCGATGCATTGAACCTGCCGCTCCCAGGTCTTTCAGGATTGCCGTCGTCGCCCGGTGTGCCGAATGCAGTGCCCCCTGCACCGTGCTGGTGTCCCGGTGGTCGCCGCAGACGTACAGGCCGGCCAGCAGGCGGACCGGGCGGCGCAGGTCGTGCGGGGCGGGCATGGCCGGGACCGCCTCCCGGGTGTGGTGGACCGCGAGGGTCTCCCAGCGGTGCGTCGACGTGCCGTAGAGGCGGGACAGGTGGGTGCGGACGGCCGCGTCCAGGTCCGACGGGGGCTCGCCCAGGACCGTCGACGACACCAGCGCCCGTCCCGCCAGGGCCCGGCTCGGGTCGACCTCGCTGATCACCGCCGTGTGGGCCACCGGGCCGCCCCGGTCGGCGTCCAGCAGCAGCGCGGAACCCGTGCGGGGCGGGTCGTCCGTGGTGTGGTGGACCACCGTCACCGGGTGGAAGTCCGGCACCCGCAGCCCCGGCAGCAGCTCCGCCGCGGCCCGCGCGTCCGTCGCCAGCAGCACCGCCCGGCACCGGATCTCGCCGTGCCCGGCCGTGGTCACCGAGGTGGTCGCCACGGACGTGACCCGCACCCCCGTGTGCACGGTCCCGGCCGGCAGCGTCCGCGCGAGCAGCTCCGGCAGCGTCTCTGCGCCCCCCTCCGGCACACACAGCCGCCCGCCCGCGAAGGCCCGCAGCGCGAGGTCGGCGCACCGGCTGGACGTCGTCAGCGCCGGGTCGCACAGCAGCGCGGCGAGCAGCGGGCGCAGGAAGCCGTCGATCGTGCGCGCGGGCAGTCCCCGGGCCGTGAGCGCCTGCATGGCGGGCAGTTCGGGGCGGGCGAGGAGGCGTTCGACGGGCACGTTGGCGAGCCGGGTGAGGGCGGCACCGAGCCGGGCCTGATCGACGGCACCGCCGAGCGGGGTGGCCCCGCGGGGAACCCGGGACACGGTCCCCTGACCGGCACCGGGCAGCACCCGGAACGCGGCCCGCCGGGACGCGGCCACCAGCCCCGGCCCCGGCACCCCCCGAGGGGCGCTCGCCAGGGCGCGCACCGCGCGCAGTGCGCCCCTCGCGCTACGGGCGCCCGCCGGAGCGTCCACCCGGTGGTGCCGTCCGTCGCCGTGCAGCAGGACCCCCGGCGCGAACGGGCGCAGTACGAGCCCGTCGAGGCCGGGAGTCAGGCGCAGTTCGGGATACGCCGTGGACAGCAACTGGCCGATCCGGTCGAGCCGGAAGCCGTCGACCTTCTCGGTCGACATGCGGCCGCCCACACCGGGGGCGGCCTCCAACACCGCGACGGTCACTCCTTGACTGGTCAGCCGATGCGCCGCGGAGAGTCCGGCGACCCCGGCTCCCACGATCACGACGTCCGCCTGGTACGCGGGCTCAAGCACGTGCCCCTCCTCGAGGTTGCGCGGCCGGTGGAGACGTCATGCCCCCAACAGGCTCCGGGGATACCCGAGTTCGGGTCGAGGGTAGGGCCGTGATCGGTCAGGAACAGTCGCGCATCGACAGGGCACGGTCGCACACCGGTCGCATGTCGTCACAGACGGCGATGTGGCGGACGGCCGCCGCGCGGCGCCCATGTGACGGACGGTCACGTCAGAGATGTCTGCGGACGGCCGGGGAAGCCTCACGCCGCCCGGATCGCCCCGTCGATGTCCGGGAACGCGAACGTGAACCCCGACTCCAGCAGCCGGGTCGGCCGCACCCGCGCGCTGCCGAGCACGTCCCCGGCCATCTCGCCGAGCACGGCCCGCAGGACCGGCGCGGGGACGGCGAAGAGCGTCGGCCGGTGCAGCACACGGCCCATGGCCTCGGTGATCTCACGGTTCGTCAGGGGCTCCGGGGCGGTCAGGTTGAACGGCCCGGACAGCCCGTCGGTCTCCAGCAGGTGGCGGATCGCGGCGACCTCGTCGTGCAGCGCGATGAACGACCAGTACTGCCCTCCGTCGCCCATCCGCCCGCCGAGCCCGGCCTGGAACAGCGGGAACAGCCTGCCCCAGGCCCCGCCACCGCGGCCGACCACCAGGCCGGTGCGGGTGAACGCGGTCCGTACGCCCGCCTCCTGCGCCGGCGCGGCCGCCCCCTCCCACTCCACGCACAGCTCGGGCAGGAACCCCTCCCCGGCGGGCGAGCTCTCGTCGACGACCCGGTCACCGGTCTCGCCGTAGTAGCCCATGGCGCTGCCGTTCACGAAGACCTTCGGCGGCTCGTCCAGGGAGGCGACGGCCCGGGCGAGGGCGGCCGTGCCGTTGACCCGGCTGTCGTGGATCCGCTTCTTGTACGCCTCGGTCCAGCGCCGCGAACCGACCCCCGCCCCGGCGAGGTTGACCACGGCGTCGCACCCTGCGAGCCCGGCCGTGTCGACCCGCCCGGCCTCGGGATCCCAGCGCACCTCGGTCCCGTCCCGGGGCTCCCGGCGCACCAGGCGCACCACCTCGTGCCCGTCCGCGGCGAGGGACCGCACCAGGGCCGAGCCGATCAGTCCGGAGGCCCCGGCCACCGCGATTCTTGAACGTTGCATGACTTCATCCTGCCTGGTGGGTGCGTAAGAGCGATGTCTGGTTCCGGTACCCCGGTCGTAGGCTGACGGTCATGTCCGAGCTGTCCATACGCCTCGCCCTCCCTGACGACGAAGAGGAACTGGCCCGTCTCGACCGTGCCGAATGGTCGCCCCTGCACGAGGTCCTGCCCGAACAGGGGCCGCCCTACCGGCCGTTCTTCGACGAGCGGCACCTCCCCGACGACTGTCTGGTCGCCGAGGCGGACCGCCGCATCCTCGGGTACGTCCGTCTCGGTTTCCCGACCGGGCTCGGCGCGAACGCCCATGTGCGGCAGATCCAGGGCTTCGTCGTCAGCGCCCGGGCGCGTGGGCGCGGTGTCGGCCGGGCCCTGGTCCGCGCGGTCACCGAGGAGGCCCGCCGCCGGGGCGCCCGCCGCCTCACCCTGCGCGTCCTCGGCCACAACACGCCGGCCCGCCGGCTCTACGAGTCCGAGGGTTTCGCCGTCGAGGGCGTGCTGCCGGAGGAGTTCCTGCTGGCGGGGGAGTACGTGGACGACGTGCTCATGGGGCGCCGTCTCTGAGAACCTGGTCGGCCGCGGCGGTCGTACGGCGTCGGCGCACCACCAGGTAGAGCGCGACCCCCGCCACGAGCAGCGAGATCAGGAAGAACACGGGCACGGGAACCTCCGGAAAGACGAAAGGGACCGCCTCTCATCATCGGGGAAGGTGTAGCGCTACCGAATTTCATTCGCGGTGCGTCGGGCTTCAACCCGGTGGCGACGCGAGTGTCGTGATTGCGGTGTGGAGGGTCACGGTGTGGTTTCGGCGGAGCCGAACACTGCGGCCCCAGGGGGTTAGGCGAGGAACACGTGTTCCCGGCGACGTCGAGTGGTGTGTGTTCGTACGATCGCCGAATGCAGCTTCGGTACGCTTTCCGCCTGTACCCGGAGCCCGGTCAACGTGCTGCGTTGGCCAGGGCGTTCGGGTGTGCGCGGGTCGTGTTCAACGATGCGGTTCGCGCACGGGAGGACGCCCGCACCGCGGGCCTGCCGTTCCCGAGCGCGGCCGAGCTGTCGAAACGGCTGATCACCCAGGCCCGGCACACGGTTGAGCGTTGCTGGCTGGGCGAGGTCTCCTCGGTGGTGCTGCAGCAGTCTTTGCGGGATGTGGATGCCGCGTACCGGAACTTCTTCGCCTCTCTCAAAGGCGATCGCAAGGGGAAGCGGGTGGGTGCTCCGCGTTTCAGGTCGCGCAAGGACGCTCGGCAGTCGATCCGGTTCACCGCCAACGCCCGCTGGAAGATCACGAGGACGGGGCGGCTGGCCCTGCCGAAGATCGGCGAGGTGAAGATGAAGTGGTCCCGGGTCCTGCCCGCCGCGCCCTCCAGTGTGACGGTGATTCAGGACGCGGCGGGACGGTACTTCGCCTCGTTCGTCATCGACACCGACCCTGCGACGGACCGGGCGCGCTGGGATGAGCCGGAGCCTGGCAGCGCCGTCGGCATCGACCTGGGACTCACCCACTTCGCCGTCCTCTCCGACGGCACGAAGATCGACTCGCCGCGGTTTCTGCGCCGCGCGGAGAAGAAGCTGAAGAAGCCCAGCGGGAGCTGTCCCGAAAGCAGAAGGGATCGAAGAACCGGGCCAAAGCCCGGCTGAAGGTCGCCCGCGCCCACGCGGGCGTGACGGACGCGCGCAAGGAGTTCCATCACCAACTCTCCACCCAGCTGATCCGCGAGAACCAAGCGGTCGCGGTGGAGGACCTGGCGGTATCCGGACTCGCACGCACCCGGCTGGCCAAGAGCGTCCACGACGCGGGCTGGGCGCAGTTCGTGGCCATGCTGCAGTACAAGTCGCAGCGGTACGGACGGACCTTCGTCAGGATCGGCCGGTTCGAGCCCACCAGCCAGACGTGCTCCACCTGCGGCCACCGCGACGGGCCCAAACCCCTGCACGTACGGGAATGGATCTGCCCTGCCTGCAACACCGTCCACGACCGTGACCACAATGCCGCGATCAACGTCAAACAGGCCGCCGGACTGGCGGCATCAGCCTGCGGAGCGCCGGTAAGACCAGAACCCGTTCTGGCGCAGCGCGAAGAAACAGGAAGCCACGGAACCCTCACCCGAACCTGTGCCGCGTAGGAGCACAGCAACAGGTGAGGACGGCCGGAATCCCGGGCTTCAACCCGAGGAGCATGTCAAGACGTGACCAGCTCGCCCGTGTCCACCGGTGACGTGGCGTCCGCCGCCTTCTCGGCGTCGCCGGCGACCTCGGCGGCGGTCAGGACGTACCCCGTCTCGTCGTCGGAGGTGGAGCGGGCGAAGACCACGCCGTAGACCTTCCCCGAGGTGGTGAGCAGGGGGCCGCCGGAGTTGCCGGGGCGCACGGTCGAGCGGATCGAGTAGATCTCGCGGGTGACGGTGGCGTCGTTGTAGATGTTCTGCCCGGTCGCCTTGACCCGGCCCGCGACCGTGGCCGCCTGGAGATTCAGGTCGCCGTCCTGCGGATAGCCCGCGACCACCGCGGAGTCGCCCCGCGAGGCGCCGTCGTCGAAACGCAGCACGGGGGCGCGGAGATCGGGGACGTACAGCACGGCCACGTCCCGGTCCGGATCGAACAGCACCACGCGTGCCTCGTACACCTGCCCGACCCCGCCGATCCGGACGCTGGGCTCGTCGATGCCGGCCACCACGTGGGCGTTGGTCATCACGTGCTGCGGCGCGTACACGAAGCCGCTGCCCTCACGGCCCTGGGTGCCGGAAGCGCCCTCGATCTTGACGGTGCTGAGCTTGGCGGCGTCGGTGGCGGCGGCGGTGACGCTGTCTCCGGTGGGCTTCGCGACCTCGGCCGTCGACTCGTTCTCGAACGGGTTGAAGACCTGCGGGAAGCCCGCCTCGGTGAGCGCGGAGGTGGCCCGGGAGAACCAGGACGGCGTGGTCTCCGGCATGGAGTCCTGGACGGCGCCGAGCAGACGGGAGTCCCGGATGGCCGTGGTGACCAGCGGGGACGAGGACGCACCGAGCACACTGGCTGCGACCCACGCCACGATCAGCACCGCCACGGAGTTGGCCACGGCCCCGCCGACCCCGTCGGCCACCCTCAGCGGTCCCTCGTCCAGCTCCCGGCGCAGCCTGAGCGCCAGGCGGCCCGCCAGCTCGTGCCCCACGGCGGCCGGGACCAGCACGGTCAGCACCGCGGTCACCGTCGCGGCCGTGCTCCCCGGTGTCACCAGGTCCATCATCCACGGCAGCACCCACACGCCCACGACCGCGCCGCCGACGAAACCGGCGAACGAGACGCAGCCGGCCACCAGGCCGCGCCGGTAGCCGGAGGCCGCATAAGCGGCGATCACCAGCAACAGCAGGATGTCGAGCACGTCCACGGAGCCGCCCTTCTCTCTCGGAACCTTCAGTACGCAGGCGAGGCGTCCAGTGATCAGCTACGCGCACGCGTGGCACAGGGAACCGGCCACGCGTGCGTGCACCTGGAAAAACGTCGCGGACCAGGACGATGGTTCCACCGGGTGGCACAGCACACATCGCGGGCGCGGCGGATCCGTCCCACAGTGGGACCATGCGTGTCCGAAGAGCCCGGGGAATACGAAGGCGCCGCCCGACCCGCATACGCCACGCGAGCGGAACAGTCCTCGCCCTGCTGCACCGACTTCCCCGCAAACCCCGCAAGCGACCGCCCCCGGCCGGTCCTACGGCCCGCGCTCCACACGTCCCCGACGCCCCCGCCCCGTCGGCGTCCGCCAGACCCACGGTTCCCGTTGCAGAGGGTGCTCAGGGAGCTGCGGCTGGGCCGAACGCGACCAGTCCTGCCGCCGCCGAGCAGGAGGCGTCCGCCGGGCATACGGTCCCTGCCGGGCCAGAGACCTCTGCCCCAACCGGGGCGCCTTCCGGCCCTTCGCAATCCGGTGAGCTTGGGGTCACTGCCGCTGGGGGCGATGCGTCTGCCGGGTCGGGGGTCCCGTCTCGCGCTGCTGGGGGTGATGTCTCTGCTGGGTCGGGGGTCCCGTCCCGTGCTGCTGGGGGTGATGTCTCTGCTGGGTCGGGGGTCCCGTCTCGCGCTGCTGGGGGTGATGTCTCTGCTGGGTCGGGGGTCCCGTCTCGCGCTGCTGGGGGTGATGTCTCTGCTGGGTCGGGGGTCCCGTCCCGTGCTGCTGGGGCTGATGCTTCCGCCGGGCCCGGAATCCCCTCTCGCCTCGCCGGAGCTGATGCCGTTAGCGGACCTACAGCCCCCTCCGGCCCCGCTGGGGGTGATGCCTCTGCCGGGTCCGGGGTCCCGTCTCGCGCTGCTGGGGGTGATGCCTCCGCCGGGTCTGGCGTCTCGTCCTCCCTCGCCGGGGCTGATGTCTCCGCCCGACCTTGGGCACGGTCCCGACCCTGGGGCCGACGCCTCCGCCGGACCCAGGGCTCCCTCCCGCCCCGCGGGGCTGATGCCTCTGCCGGGCCTGTGGTCCCGTCCCACCCCGCCGGCCCCGACACCCCTGCCGGGACTGTGGCCCCTTCCCGCCCCGCCGGGCCCGGCGCCCCCGTCGGCCCCGACGCCCCTGCCGGGCCCGTTGCCCCTTCCCGCCCCGCCGGGGCTGTCTCGGCCGGGCCTCGGGTCCCGTCCCGCCCCGCCGGGCCCGACGCCCCTGCCGGCCCCGACACCCCTCCCGGGCCCATGGCCCCCTCCCGCCCCGACGGGGCTGTCTCTGCCGGGCCTGGGGTCCCGTCCCGCCTCTCTCGGGGTGATGTCTCCGCCGGACTAGGGGGTCCCTTCCGCCCCTGGGGCCGGCTCCTCCGCTCTGCCCGGAACGCCCTCCCGCCCCGCGCCGACGCCTCCCCCGGAGCCCCCTCCCACCCAGCCGGGGTAACGCCTTCCGGGGGATCTGCCGCCTCCGCCGGGGCTTCCGCTTCCGCCGGGCTCACCGAGCCTGCCGCACTGAGCGACAAGCAACTGTCCGAACCGATCGCCGGGGCCGAGGCCGAGCAGAGCTCCCCACCCACGGCCCCCGTCCGCCCCCCTGCCCCCGCTCGCCCCGCGATCCCCTCACCCCCAGCCCGGGCCCGGACCCGCCCGCGGGTGTCCCGGGCCGGGCGGATACTGGTCGGCTGTCTTCCCGGGCTCGCCGTCGTTGTCGGGCTCGTGCTGTGCGTCAAGGGGGTGGAGCGTGCCGTTGACGGCAGGTCTGCCGGGGCCGTCGCGGCGGCACGGGAGGGAACAGTGACCGTGACGCCGGGCGCGGCCAGGCCGCACATCGTGGCCAGGGCGGTGTGGGCCCTGGGCGGTGAGGGGAACACCGCCGCCCGTACCCCGCCGCCCCCGCGCTACGACGACAAGGTGCTCGCCGTCTTCGTGCACCACACCGACTCGCCCAACGACTACGACTGCGCGGACACGCCCCGCATCATCCGCTACCTCGCCGCAGGCCAGACCGGCGCCCGGGACTGGGACGACATCGGCTACAACTTCCTCGTCGACCGCTGCGGCACCATCTACGAGGGCCGTGCGGGCGGTGTCGACCGTCCCGTCACCGGCGCCCACACCCTGGGCTTCAACCACCGCACCGCGGGCATCGCCGCCCTGGGTACCTTCACCGCCTCAGTCCCCGTCCCCCGGGCGATGACCGACGCGATCGCCGCCCTGGCCGCCTGGAAACTCGGCCTCGCCGACATCGACCCGCGCACCACCGTCCGGCTCACCTCCAGCAACAGCCTCAGCCGCTACAAAGCCGGCACCACCGCCGCGCTCCCCGCCCTCGCGGCCCACGGCGACGCCTACATGACGACCTGCCCCGGCGCCGCCCTCGAAGCCCGGCTGCCGGAGATCAGGGAGAGGGCGGCCCGCCTCCAGGGCAGGACGTGACCCACCGACCGCCCCGCCCGGGTCACCTGCGGCCGAGATACATCCCCAACGCCCGCTGCAACACCCGCCCTTGAAGCCCCACCGGCCGTTCCCACTCGCCCAGGTACTCCACGACCCGGCCCCCCGCACCCGTCTTGAAGCGGAGCCGGCCCAGCAGACGGCCCTCGCCGAGGGAGGGGGTGACGGAACGCAGGTCGTACGTCGTGGCCCCGGCCGCCCGCGCGTCGCACAGCATCCGCCACAGCAGCGCGCTGCTGGGCCGCACCTCCCGCCCCCGGCGACCGGACGCGGCGTAGGAGTGCCAGACCCGGGAGCCGACGTTGATCATCAGCGCGGCGGAGAGCACCTCGCCGTCGTACTCGGCGAGATAGAGCCGCAAGCGGTCGGGATCCTCGGCGTTCAGGGCCTCCCACATGCGCCGGAAGTAGGCGGGTGGGCGGGCCCGGAAGCCGTCGTGGGCGGCGGTCGCGGTGTAGAGGCGGTAGAAGTCGGGCAGATCGGCGGCCGTGCCCCAGGAGACCCGGACTCCCGCCGACTCGGCCGTGCGCAGGGCCTGTTCGAAGTGCGGTGCGAGGGCCTCGCGCAGTTCGTCCACCGAGCGGCCCGCCAGCGGGATCTGACAGCCGTACCGCGGCTGCCCCGGGCCGAAGCCGCTGTCCTCGTCCGCCGCGCACCGCCGCCACCCCAGCCCGCGCAGCCGCTCCCCGGCGTCCAGCGCGAACCCGTCGACGCCGGTCGCGGGCAGCTCGCGCACGTGGTGGACCTCGGGGTCGGCCATGCCCGCCGTGACCGTCCCGGCGTCCCAGTGCCGGACGACTACGGGGGGCCCGATGCGCACCGAGAACGCCCCGCGCTTCTCCAGGTGGGCGACCAGGGGATCCAGCAGGCGCTCGGGACGCGGGCCCAGCCAGTCGATCGTGGGCCCGTCGGGGAGGTAGGCGAGACAGCGCCGGGTGCCGGGCAGCGGCCGGTACAGGACGAGCGCCGTCGCGGTCAGCGTCCCGTCCTCGAACCAGCCGACGCTCTCCGCCAGCCAGTCGGGCTTCACACCGGCCCACTCGGGGATCTGGAGATGGCTCGCGTCGGGGTGCAGCCGCAGGTGGGCGAGATGTTCCTCGCGCGTGATCTCGCGCACGTACGGGCCGGTCATGGGCGGGGTGCTCCTGTTCGGGGCGGCCACGGTACGCCGGGAGTGACGGCAGGGGTCAAGAGCCCGAGCCCTCACAGGTTCCTCGTAGGCGGCTCACGGACCATGCCGAAACAGCCGCCCTATCGTCAGGCACACGCACTGACTGGAGGTGGGGAAGACATGAACAGCAGTCACATGAACACCAGAAGCGCCACGGAGAAGGCCGGCGGCTGGATCCGGACCGCCCGCGGCCCCTGGGCGGTCGTCTGCGCCGTCGCGGCCGTGCTCCTCGGCCCGGCCGCCGTCACCGCCTCCGCGCTCGACCAGGCCAACGCGGCCCCCATGCACCACGCGGTGAAGGCCGACCGGACGCAGGCGTACATCCCGGCGGACACCACCCGGCGCAGGGCCACGCCGGCGGCCTGAGGCACACGGCGGCCGGGGCCCGTCTTGCGGATCAGGACGGCCTGGAGGGACGGGCCTTCCGGCCGAGCCGAGCGGGGTCTGGTGCCTGCGGCTGCAAGGCGGAGGAGGGCGACGACGCGACGGGGCCCTCCCGCGCGAGGCTGTTCGAGCGCGGGGGAGTCGGCAACCGACGACAACGCGGCTGGGGCACCCCGCTGGGGGAGTGCGTGCCGGACCCCGCCACGCCGAGCTGATCCGAAAGCCAGGCCTTAGCCCCGGAACCGCTCCCACAGCTTGGGATACCGCTCCGCCAGCACCCGGTCGCTCTCCAGGTCGACCGGCGCGCCCAACGGCTCGGAAGGCGCGGGCGGGATGCCCAGATCGGGAGCGACGGTACCGGTGAGCTGCTCGTAGGCCTCGTCGGCCGCGTAGCCCAGTTCCTCGCCGTCGCCGTCGATCTCCTCGTCGAAGTCGGCCAGCAGGCCGGCGAGCGAGTCGGGGTCGTGCACACCGCCCTCGTACACCTCGCGGCCCTGGCCGATCAGCCAGCACCGGAAGAAGTCGAAGGCGTCGTCGCTCGCCCCGTCCAGCAGGATCCAGGCCGCACCCCAAAGGTCCCAGGTGTACGCGCGGTTGAAGCGGGCCTCGAAGTGACGGGCGAAGTCGAGGACCATCTCCGGGTCCAGCCCGAGCAGCCGGTCCACGAGCAGGTCGGCCTGTTCCTCCGGGTCGCCCTCGGCGGCCTCGCGGGTGGCGTCCACCAGCTCCCAGAACTCCGTCTCGTCCATCACGGGTCCAGCATCGTGCCTGGAGGGGTGGGGCGCACGTGGAGTGCGGCGGATTGTTATGTCCCGTACAGGCGGCCCAGCCGTCTCGCGTCGTCGGCGAACCGCGCCCGCAGACTCTCCGGAGCCAGCACTTCCACCTCCGGACCGAGCCCCGCCAACTGCGTGTGGGCGACCTCCTCGGACTCCACGGGGAGCGTCACGGTCAGCCATCCGTCCTCGTGGGCCGCTCGCGCGGACGCCAGCGCCTCCCGCGCGGACGCCGGATCGACGACGTACGGAAGTCGCCGCACCCCGTCCCCGGACAGCCGTACGACGACCTCGGCGCGCAGGATCGAGCGCGCGAACCGCTCGGCCTGCTCCTCCCAGAAGCCGGGCAGGTCGAACTCCTCGTCGCGCGCGAAACGGCCCTCGCCAGCCGTCACCGCGGTGAAACGGTCGATCCGGTACACCCGGAAGGAACCGCCGTCCGGGACCCGCGCGCACAGGTACCAGACGCCCGCCTTGAGCACGAGCCCGTGCGGCTCCAGCTCCCGCTCCACCTCGCCCTCCCGGCCGCGGTAGCGCGCGGTGACCGGCCTGTCGTCCCACACCGCGCCGGCGACTGCGGGCAGCAGGTCCGGGGACTTGGGCTCGGTGAACCAGTTGGGCGCGTCGAGATGGAAGCGCTGGGCGGCCGTACGGGAGGCGTCGCTGAGGGAGGGGAGCAGCGCGGCGGACACCTTCAGCCGGGCGGCGGAGGCGGCGTCCTCCAGCCCCATCTCACGCAGCGCCCCCGGCACACCGGACAGGAACAGCGCCTCGGCCTCGCCGCGGGCCAGGCCGGTCAGCCGGGTCCGGTACCCGCCGATCAGTCGGTACCCCCCGGCCCGCCCCCGGTCGGCGTACACCGGCACCCCCGCCTCCGACAGCGCCTGCGCGTCCCGGGTCACCGTCCGCTCCGACACCTCCAGCTCCCGCGCCAGCTCGGCGGCGGTCATGGAGGGCCGGGACTGGAGCAACAGCACCATCTTGATGAGCCGGGCAGCACGCATACGGCCATGATGCCGGGGCCCACTGACAGCGAAGGGGCACGGCAGCAGCCGTACCCCTTCACGGAATGAATCGAAGCGCCGAAGCTCAGACCCTCACAGCCCGTACTTCTCCCGGGCTTCCTTCACCGCCGTCGCCTTCACCTCACCGCGCCGGGCGAGCTGAGCCAGGGCCGCGACCACGACGGACTCCGCGTCGACGCCGAAGTGGCGGCGGGCGCCCTCGCGGGTGTCGGAGAGGCCGAAGCCGTCCGCGCCGAGCGAGGACCAGTCCTGCTCGACCCACTGCGCGATCTGGTCGGGGACCTGGCGCATGTAGTCGGAGACCGCGAGCACCGGGCCCTCGGCACCGTGCAGCGTCTGGCGGACGTACGGGATGCGCTCCTCGCCGCGCAGCAGACCGGCGTCGGCCTCCAGCGCGTCACGGCGGAGTTCCGACCAGGACGTCGCGGACCACACGTCGGACGCCACGCCCCACTCCTCGGCCAGCATCCGCTGCGCCTTGAGGACCCAGTGGATCGCGGTGCCGGAGCCCAGGAGCTGGATGCGGGGGGCGTTCGCGGCCGGGGCGAGGCCCGCGGACTCCGCGGTGTTGAAGCGGTACAGGCCCTTGACGATGCCCTCGTCGATGCCGGGAGCGGACGGCTTGGCGGGCTGCGGGAGCGGCTCGTTGTAGACCGTCAGGTAGTAGAAGACGTTCTGGTCCTCGCCGGGGGCGGCCTCGCCGTACATGCGGCGGATGCCGTCGCGCACGATCGTGGCGACCTCGTAGGCGAACGCCGGGTCGTACGTCAGCGCCGCCGGGTTCGTCGCCGCGATCACCGGCGAGTGACCGTCGGCGTGCTGGAGGCCCTCGCCCGTCAGTGTCGTACGGCCCGCCGTGGCGCCGACGAGGAAGCCGCGGCCGAGCTGGTCGCCGAGCTGCCACATCTGGTCGGCCGTGCGCTGCCAGCCGAACATCGAGTAGAAGATGTAGAACGGGATCATCGCCTCGCCGTGCGTCGCGTACGACGTCGAAGCGGCGATGAAGTCGGCCATCGAACCGGCCTCGGTGATCCCCTCGTTGAGGATCTGGCCGTTCTGGGCCTCCTTGTAGTACATGAGCTGGTCGCGGTCGACCGGCTCGTACGTCTGGCCCTTGGGCGAGTAGATCCCGAGGGACGGGAAGAGGCTCTCCATGCCGAAGGTGCGCGCCTCGTCGGGGACGATCGGCACCCAGCGCTTGCCGGTCTCCTTGTCGCGGACCAGGTCCTTGATGAGCCGGACGAAGGCCATCGTGGTCGCGACGTTCTGCGAACCGGAGCCCTTGTCGAAGGCGGCGAAGGCCTTCTCCGCGGGGGCCGGCAGCGGGGCGACCGGGTGGACGCGGCGGGCCGGGGCCGGTCCGCCGAGGGCCGCGCGGCGCTCCTGGAGGTAGCGCACCTCGGGGGAGTCGGCGCCCGGGTGGCCGTAGGGGACCACGCCGTCGACGAAGTCGCTGTCCTTGATGGGCAGTTCGAGGAGGTCGCGCATGGTCTTGAACTCGTCCACCGAGAGCTTCTTCATCTGGTGGTTGGCGTTCTTCGACGCGAAGCCCTCACCGAGGGTGTGGCCCTTGACCGTCTGGGCCAGGATCACGGTCGGCGCACCCTTGAACTCGACGGCGGCCTTGTAGGCGGCGTACACCTTGCGCGCCTCGTGGCCACCGCGGGAGAGGTGGAAGCACTCGAGGATCTTGTCGTCGGACAGCAGTTTCGCCATCTCGACGAGCGCCGGGTCCTTGCCGAAGAAGTCCTGGCGGATGTAGGCGGCGTCCCGCGTCTGGTACGTCTGCACCTGCGCGTCGGGTACCTCGCGCAGCCGTCGTACGAGCGCGCCGGTGGTGTCGAGCTGGAAGAGCTCGTCCCAGGCGTTGCCCCACAGGGACTTGACGACGTTCCAGCCGGCGCCGCGGAACTGGGCCTCCAGCTCCTGCACGATCTTGAAGTTCGCGCGGACCGGGCCGTCGAGGCGCTGGAGGTTGCAGTTGATGACGAAGGTGAGGTTGTCGAGGCCCTCGCGCGAAGCCAGTGCGAGTGCCGCGGTCGACTCCGGCTCGTCCATCTCGCCGTCGCCGAGGAAGGCCCAGACGTGGGAGTCGGAGACGTCCTTGATGCCGCGGGCCGTCAGGTAGCGGTTGAAGCGCGCCTGGTAGATCGCGGAGAGCGGGCCGAGGCCCATGGAGACCGTCGGGAACTCCCACAGCCAGGGCAGGCGGCGGGGGTGCGGGTACGACGGGAGGCCGTCGCCGCCCGACTCGCGGCGGAAGTGGTCGAGGTGGTGCTCGGTCAGCCGGCCGTCGAGGAAGGCGCGGGCGTAGATGCCGGGGGAGGCGTGGCCCTGGATGTAGAGCTGGTCGCCGGACCCGTCGGCCTCCTTGCCCTTGAAGAAGTGGTTGAAGCCGGTCTCGTAGAGCCAGGCCGCGGAGGCGAAGGTGGCGATGTGGCCGCCGACGCCGTATTTGGCGCCGCGGGTGACCATCGCGGCCGCGTTCCAGCGGTTCCACGCGGTGATACGGGCTTCCATCTCCGGGTCACCGGGCAGGCCCGGCTCGGCGGAGGTGGGGATGGTGTTGACGTAGTCCGTCTCGAGGAGCTTCGGCAGCGCGATGCCGTTGCCCTCCGCCCTCTCCAGCGTGCGGCGCATCAGGTACGCGGCACGGTGCGGGCCGGCCGCCTTGGCGACCGCGTCCAGGGAGGCCTGCCATTCGGCGGTCTCCTCGGGGTCCCGGTCGGGGAGCTGGTCGAGCTCGCTCGGCTGGATGGCGTTGGGGTCGGTCATGTCGCCGCCTTCCTCAGTCGAAGGGGGGTGCCCTTGGTCTTTGGCAGGACAGGGCAGTGGGGCCTCGGTAGAAGCCCGTCGGCGACTCTAACTCCCTGATCGATGATCGATCAAAGCATTCAGGGTAAAACTTCTCGATCACGAGAAAGTCGGCACTCGGTGCCTCCGCGGCAGGCACGCCGTGCCGACTTCAGGATGTGTTTTCGCAGGTGAGCGTGGGTGTGCTCGACTGCGTCAGGCCCGCGGCGCGCATCCCAGGACGTGCGCCTTCACGATCTCCGGGATCCGCGGGTCCCGGCGCTTGAAGGCGGCGACCAGCTCCTCGTGCTCCTCCGCGTACGACTGCTGGACCGTCCCCAGCCAGCGGATCGACAGGGCGGTGAACACCTCGATGCCCAGGCCCTCCCAGGTGTGCAGCAGCACCGAGTTGCCGGCCGCCCGCACCAGTTCGCGGTGGAAACCCACCGTGTGCCGCACCTGCCCGGTGCCGTCGGAGTCCCGGTCCGCCTCGTACAGCGCGGCGACGTGCGGCTCCAGGGCCGAGCAGTCCTGCGCCAGCTTCTCCGCCGCCAGCTCGGCCGCGATCGCCTCCAGACCGGCCCGGACCGGGTAGCTCTCCTCCAGGTCGGCCGCCGTCAGGTTCCGCACCCGTACGCCCTTGTTCGGCGCGGACTCGATCAGCCGCAGCGACTCCAGCTCGCGCAGCGCCTCCCGCACCGGCGTCTGGCTGACCTCCAGCTCGGTCGCGATACGACGCTCCACGATCCGCTCGCCCGGCTGCCAGCGCCCGCTGACGATCCCCTCCACGATGTGCTCGCGGATCTGTTCGCGCAGCGAGTGGACGACGGGCGCGGTCATGAGAGCTCCTTAAGGGCGTTTGACGTAAAGACAATAAGGCCGAGGGCCCGTCCGGGAGGGGCGCACGGGGGCGCTTTCATGCAGGTGAGACGAGGCTTACACGCTCCCAGCCGCACGCCTTCTGTCAAGACACGGAACCCCGCGGCTTCCCGGTGTGTCGCGTTGGTCAGGGGGTTCCCACGCGGGGCGCCCCATCGCACCACAGGGGGACGGCATGCACATCGGGGGACGACGGGGACTGGCCGTGGCGGCCGTGATCGGCGCGGTCGTCGGCGTGGCGGGCTGCGGACAGCCGGCCGCACGGGCGACGGCGGAGACGACACCGACCAGCACCGCAGCGATCACGGGGATGGCGGGCGCGGCGGCCGTGAGCAGGGGAGCCGCCTGCGTGTTCGTCAAACCCGACGGCGCCCAGAGGTTCGGGCACGTCGGCTGGGGCTTCAAGGTCCCGGGCACCGCTCGCTGGGTCTACGGCGCCGTCGAGAATCCCAGCGGAAAGCTGTACACCCCGCCGGGCGGCGACATCGGAGCCTGGCACGCGGAGGGGTCGTACGACCGCATGCTCGGTGAGATGTCCACGGACGCGCACTATCCCGGGACGTCGGAGCACCCGTACACCCGCTACCGCTGCACGAAGTCCTCGACCTACGACGTGAGGCGGGCCCGGAACATGATCCGTACGGTCGAGGCGCGCGGGTTCCTCGTCGGCGTGGACCCGAGGACCGGCAAGCTCACCTCGCGGGACTGCCTCGACGCCACCTACGACGTCCTGAAGGCGTACCGCACCAAGCACCTCACGCCCGCGCCCGAGCTGTCCGTCCCCAACGTGTGGGTGGAAGAGCTGTGGGGCTGGTCGGACCGGACGCTGACTCCCCGGTGATCACACGCCGGTGCCCCCGCCCGGAAACCGGACGGGGGCACCGTACGAGCGACGTGCCTTACAGGCCGAGTTCGACCTCGAACTCGCCCGCCTCCAGGATCGCCTTGACCGCGGTCAGGTAACGGGCCGCGTCGGCGCCGTCCACCAGACGGTGGTCGTAGGAGAGGGTCAGGTAGGTCATGTCGCGGACGCCGATGACCGTGCCCTCCTCGGTCTCGATGACAGCCGGACGCTTGACCGTGGCACCGATGCCGAGGATCGCGACCTGGCCCGGCGGCACGATGATCGTGTCGAAGAGCGCACCGCGCGAACCGGTGTTGGAGATGGTGAAGGTCGCGCCGGACAGCTCGTCGGGCGTGATCTTGTTGGCGCGGACCTTGCCCGCGAGCTCCGCCGTGGCCTTGGCGATGCCGGCGATGTTGAGGTCGCCCGCGTGCTTGATGACCGGGGTCATCAGGCCCTTCTCGGAGTCCACCGCGATACCGATGTTCTCGGTGTCGAAGTAGGTGATCGTGCCTTCGCCCTCGTTGATCTTGGCGTTGATCGGCGCGTGCGCCTTCAGCGCCTGGGCCGCGGCCTTGACGAAGAACGGCATCGGGGAGAGCTTGACGCCCTCACGGGCCGCGAACGCGTCCTTGGCGCGGGCGCGCAGCTTCATCAGACGGGTGACGTCGACCTCGACGACCGAGGACAGCTGCGCCTGCTCGTGCAGCGCCTTGACCATGTTGTCGCCGATGACCTTGCGGATGCGCGGCATCTTGACGGTCTGGCCACGCAGCGGAGAGGCCTCCAGCGACGGAGCCTTCTTCGCGGCGGCGGCCGGGGCGGCGGCAGCGGCCGGAGCCGGAGCAGCGGCGGCGGCCTTCGCGGCCTCGGCGGCGGCGACGACGTCCTGCTTGCGGATACGGCCGCCGACGCCGGTGCCCTTGACGCCGGCCAGGTCGACGCCGTTCTCGGCGGCGAGCTTGCGCACCAGCGGGGTCACGTAGGCGCCGTCGTCACCGGAGGTCGCGGCGGGAGCCGGGGCCGGGGTGACCGGGGCGGGCGCCGGAGCCGGGGCGGAGGGCGCCGGGTCGGGAGCCGGAGCCGTCTGCTGCTGCGGAGCCGGGGCCGAGGGCGCCTGCGGGGCCGGAGCCGGAGCGGGCGCCGGAGCCGCGGGAGCGGGTGCCGGAGCCGGGGCCTCGGCAGCCGGGGCCGGGGCGGGAGCGGCGGGGGCCGGGGCAGCGGCCGGAGCCGCACCCGGGGCACCGATGACGGCGAGCTTGGCGCCGACCTCGGCGGTCTCGTCCTCGCCGACCACGATCTCCAGCAGCACACCGGCGGCGGGCGACGGGATCTCGGTGTCGACCTTGTCGGTGGAGACCTCGAGCAGGGGCTCGTCCTCCGCGACCTCCTCGCCGACCTCCTTCAGCCACCGGGTGACGGTGCCCTCGGTGACGGACTCGCCGAGCGCGGGCAGGACGACGTCCGTGCCCTCGGCGCTGCCGCCGCCGGAAGCGGCCTCGGCGGTGGGAGCGGGCGCCGGGGCGGCCTGCTCGGTGGACGGCGCGGCCGCGGCCGGCTCGGGGGCGGGCTCGGCGACCGGCTCGGCGGCCGGGGCCTGCTCGGCGGCCGGGGCGCCCGTGCCGTCGTCGATCACGGCCAGCTCGGCGCCGACCTCGACCGTCTCGTCCTCGGCGACCTTGATGGAGGCCAGGACGCCGGCGGCGGGGGAGGGGATCTCGGTGTCGACCTTGTCGGTGGAGACCTCGAGCAGCGGCTCGTCGGCCTCTACGCGCTCACCCTCGGCCTTCAGCCAGCGGGTGACGGTGCCCTCGGTGACGCTCTCGCCGAGCGCCGGAAGGGTTACGGAAACCGCCATGGTTTCGGTTGCTCCTAACGAATTGCGGAAGTCTGTGTCGTCGCTGCGACGGAGTCGCTTCTCGACCGAGGGATCAGTCGTGCGAGTGCAGCGGCTTGCCCGCCAGGGCCAGGTGGGCCTCGCCGAGCGCCTCGCTCTGCGTCGGGTGGGCGTGGATGAGCTGGGCGACCTCGGCCGGCAGCGCTTCCCAGTTGTAGATCAGCTGGGCCTCGCCGACCTGCTCGCCCATGCGGTCGCCGACCATGTGGACGCCGACCACGGCACCGTCCTTCACCTGGACGAGCTTGATCTCGCCCGAGGTGTTGAGGATCTTGCTCTTGCCGTTGCCCGCCAGGTTGTACTTCAGAGCGACGACCTTGTCCGCGCCGTAGATCTCCTTGGCCTTGGCCTCGGTGATGCCCACGGAGGCGACCTCGGGGTGGCAGTACGTCACCCGCGGGACACCGTCGTAGTCGATCGGAACGGTCTTCAGACCGGCCAGACGCTCCGCCACCAGGATGCCCTCGGCGAAGCCGACGTGCGCGAGCTGGAGCGTGGGGACCAGGTCACCGACGGCGGAGATGGTGGGGACGTTGGTGCGCATGTACTCGTCGACCAGGACGTAGCCGCGGTCCATCGCGACGCCCTGCTCCTCGTAGCCGAGACCGGCGGAGACGGGCCCGCGGCCGACGGCCACCAGCAGCACCTCGGCCTCGAACTCCTTGCCGTCGGCGAGGGTGACCTTGACGCCGTCCTGGGTGTACTCGGCCTTCTGGAAGAAGGTGCCGAGGTTGAACTTGATCCCGCGCTTGCGGAACGCGCGCTCCAGAAGCTTGGAGGAGTTCTCGTCCTCGACCGGGACGAGGTGCTTGAGGCCCTCGATGACGGTCACGTCGGAACCGAAGGACTTCCACGCGGAGGCGAACTCGACGCCGATGACACCGCCGCCCAGGATGATCGCGGACTTCGGCACGCGGTCCAGGACGAGGGCGTGGTCGGAGGAGATGATCCGGTTGCCGTCGATCTCCAGGCCCGGCAGCGACTTCGGCACGGAGCCGGTCGCGAGCAGGATGTGGCGGCCCTGGACGCGCTGGCCGTTGACATCGACGGAGGTCGGCGACGACAGCCGGCCCTCACCCTCGATGTAGTGGACCTTCCGGGAGGCGACGAGCCCCTGGAGGCCCTTGTAGAGGCCGGCGATCACGCCGTCCTTGTACTTGTGCACCCCGGCGATGTCGATGCCCTCGAAGGAGGCCTTCACACCGAACTGCTCGCTCTCGCGGGCCTGGTCGGCGATCTCGCCCGCGTGCAGCAGGGCCTTGGTGGGGATGCATCCCCGGTGCAGGCAGGTACCGCCGACCTTGTCCTTCTCGATCAGGGCGACGTCAAGCCCCAGCTGCGCCCCGCGCAGGGCCGCGGCGTAACCGCCACTACCACCGCCGAGGATCACTAGGTCGAAAACGGTGCTGGCGTCGTTCGCCACGTCACGTCCTCCATGCATGTGCGCCGTACGCCGGTCTCCAGTGACCGGGCGGCGGCTGGTGTCCGGCCGCTCTTTCTTCGGCCCTGTGTGGGGGCCCTGTCCTGCCGAGCCCCATCTTCGCACTTGTCGGCACCGAACGAGACGCCGGGCCGGGGTGTGAGACACCACACGCTCACATGAGAAGGCAGGCCCCGGTGAGACTTTCGACAGGGGGCCCGGTGAGACACGCGAGGGGCGCGGGGAACTGCGCGACGAGCCACGACGGGCCGGCAGCCGCCCACGCCCCTCAGGAGCCGAGCTACTGGGTGACCGTCAGCCCAGGTCACCCGACGCGGTCAGCTCGGCGAGCCGCACCAGCGTGCGCACCGCCGACCCCGTACCGCCCTTGGGCGTGTACCCGAACGGCCCCCCGTCGTTGAACGCCGGCCCCGCGATGTCGAGGTGCGCCCACGGGATGCCCTCGCCCACGAACTCCCGCAGGAAGAGCCCGGCGACCAGTCCGCCGCCCATCCGCTCACCCATGTTCGCGATGTCGGCGGTGGGGGAGTCCATCCCCTTGCGCAGGTGCTCGGGCAGCGGCATGGGCCACGCGGGCTCCCCGACCTCCTCGGCGGCCTCGTGCACCGCCGTGCGGAACGCGTCGTCGTTGGCCATGATCCCGAACGTCCGGCTGCCGAGGGCGAGCATCATCGCCCCGGTCAGCGTCGCCACGTCCACGATCGCGTCCGGCTTCTCCGCCGAGGCCGCCCACAGGGCGTCCGCGAGCACCAGCCGGCCCTCGGCGTCGGTGTTGAGCACCTCCACCGTCTTGCCGCTGTACATCCGCAGCACGTCACCGGGGCGCGTCGCGGACCCCGACGGCATGTTCTCGGCCAGCGCCAGCCACCCGGTCACGTTGACCTCGAGGCCCAGCCGTGCGGCCGAGACCACGGCCGCGAACACCGCCGCCGCGCCGCTCATGTCGCACTTCATCGTCTCGTTGTGGCCCGCCGGCTTCAGCGAGATGCCGCCCGAGTCGTAGGTGATGCCCTTGCCGACCAGCGCGAGGTGCTTCTTGGCCTTGGACGAGGTGTACGACAGCTTCACCAGCCGCGGCCCCGACGCCGACCCGGCGCCGACGCCCAGGATGCCGCCGTAGCCGCCCTTCTCCAGGGCCTTCACGTCGAGCACCTGCACCTTGAGGCCGTGCTCCTTGCCCGCCGTCTGCACGATCGCGGCGAAGGCCTCGGGGTTCAGGTCGTTCGGCGGCATGTTGATGAGGTCGCGCGCGCGGTTGAGCTCCTCGGAGACCGCGACGGCCCGGGCGAGCGCGGCCTTGTACTTGGCGTCCCGCGGCTTGCCGCCCAGCAGAGCGGCCTCGGCCAGCGGCGCCTTGCCGTTCTTCGCCTTGGGGTCCTTGCCGTTCTCCTTGTAGGCGTCGAAGGAGTACGCGCCGAGCAGCACGCCCTCGGCGACCGCGCCGAGGTCGGCGGCGTCGGCCAGCGGGAGGGCGAACGCGGCCTTCTTCGCGCCGGACAGCGCGCGGGCGGCGACACCGGCCGCCTTGCGCAGTGCCTCCGGGGCGAAGGAGGAGTCCTTCTCGGGCTCGCCGCCCAGGCCGACCGCCACCACGAGCGGGGCCTTGAGGCCGGAGGGCGCGGGCAGCTTCGTCACCTCGCCCTCGGCGCCGGAGGCACCGAGCGTCTCCAGGACACCGGCGAGCCTGCCGTCGTAGGCCTTGTCCACGGATTCGGCGCCCGGAGCCACGACCGGGCCCTTCGCGCCCTTGGCGACACCGATCACGATCGCGTCGGCCCGCAGGCCGGGCGCCGCGGAGGTGCTGAGAGTCAGAGCAGTCACGGTGGTGAGTTCTCGCTTCCGATGAGAAGTTCGCTTCTGGTCGAGCGGGTGGGTCGACCGGGCCCGACGGCCGACCCTATTTCGTGTCCGAACACGGGTCCCGATCGGGGCCTTCACCCCTGTCGGCGACCACCCGGGAAGAGCCTACGCTCGGGTCGGCCGCCGCTCGTTCCGCACGCCCTGGAGCCCACCCCTTGAAGCGCCCTCTCCTGCTCGTCGCCCTGCTGCTCCTGGTGGCCGGATGCTCGACCGCTCCCGACTCCCCTCCGGCCGACGCCCGTTGGCGGCCGAGCCCCGGCACCGCCTGGCAGTGGCAGCTGACCGGCCGCGTCGACACGTCCGTGGACGTCCCGGTGTACGACATCGACGGCTTCGACCAGTCGAAGGCCGTGGTGTCCTCGCTGCACGACAAGGGCCGCAAGGTCATCTGCTACCTCTCCACGGGCGCGTGGGAGGACTGGCGGCCCGACGCAGACAGGTTCCCCGAGTCGGTGATCGGGCGCGGCAACGGCTGGGAGGGGGAGCGCTGGCTCGACATCCGCGCCACGGACGTCCTGGAACCTCTCATGGCGGAGCGCCTCGACATGTGCCGTGAGAAGGGCTTCGACGCGGTGGAGCCGGACAACATGGACGGCTACAAGAACCGCACGGGCTTCCGGCTGACGGCGGCGGACCAGCTCCGCTACAACCGCCTGATCGCGGAACTGGCCCACGACCGCGGCATGTCCGTCGGCCTGAAGAACGACCTCGACCAGATCCCGGAACTGGTCGGCGACTTCGACTTCGCGGTCAACGAGCAGTGCGCGCAGTACGAAGAGTGCGGGGACATGAAGCCGTTCATCGCGGCGGACAAGGCCGTCCTGCACGTCGAGTACGAGCTCCCCACCAGCCGCTTCTGCGCCGAGTCCCGGCGTCTGAAGCTGAGTTCGATGCTGAAGAAGTACGAGCTCGGCGCGTGGCGCGAGGCCTGCTAGAAGTTCAGCGACAGGACCACCAGGGCTGTCGTCGCCGCCGTCTCCGCCAGCCCTCCGAACACGTCCCCGGTCACCCCGCCGAAGCGGCGCGTGCAGTGCCGCAGGAGGACCTCGGCCACACCCACGGCGGCGGCGACCGCGAGGACCGCGCGGACGACGTCGTACGACCCGAGGAGCGCCCCCGCCCCGGCCGCGCCCAGCGACACGGCGGCGGCCAACAGTACCGCGCCCCGCACCGGGACGACCCCCGCCACCGCGGCCCCCAGCCCCTCCGGCCGGGCCGGCGGGACTCCCGCGCGGGCCGCCACCGTCAGGGCCAGGCGCGCGGCCGTCGCGGAGACCACCGCCGCCACCGCGCCCCGCGCCCACGAGTCGTCGTAGGTCTGCGACAGCGCGGCCACCTGGGCGAGGAGCACGAGGACGAGCGCGATGACCCCGAACGGGCCGATGTCCGACTGCTTCATGATCCGCAGGGCGTCCTCGGCGGGCTTGCCGCTGCCCAGGCCGTCGGCGGTGTCCGCGAGGCCGTCGAGGTGCAGGCCCCGCGTGAGGACGGCCGGTACGGCCACCGTGGCGACCGCGGCGAGCAGCGCGGAGGCCCCCAGGGACAGGAGCAGGAGACCCACCGCCGCGGACCCGCACCCCAGCGCCACCCCGACCAGCGGAGCGCACAGCATTCCGCCGCGTGCCGCCTCCCTGTCCCAGCGGGTCACCTTCACGGGGAGCACGCTGAGGGTGCCGAAGGCGAAGCGGAGGCCGTCGAGCGGGGGCGGGGTCATGGACACGTCGGCAGGGTAGCCCGGACGCCGTAGCCGCCGGGCGGCCCACCCCTTCCGACCGGACACTGGGTCCATGGGCCACTGGCTGCACCGCAACATCGTCGAACCCGGCAAGCTGCCGCTGCTCCTCGCCCTGACCGCGTTCGTGCTCACCTTCGTGATCACCCGGGTCATCACCCGGCTCATCCGGGCGGGCAAGGGGCCCTTCGGCAACGTCAGTTCCGGGGGCGTGCACATCCACCACGTGGTGCCGGGCGTCGTCCTCACCGTGATCGGCGGTTTCGGCGCGGTCGCGAGCGGGCGGCACGGTTTCGGGGCGGGGCTGTGCGCGGTCGTCTTCGGGATGGGCGCGGGGCTGGTGCTCGACGAGTTCGCGCTGATCCTGCACCTCGACGACGTGTACTGGAGCGAGGAGGGCCGCAAGAGCGTCGAGGTCGTCGTGCTCACCGTGGCGCTGGTCGGCCTGGTGCTCGCGGGATTCTCGCCGTTCGGCGTCAACGACGTGACGCAGGACGAGGCACAGGACCGCGGTGGCGTCATCAGCAGCGTGGTGGTCAACTTCGTGTTCGCGATGCTCGTCCTGATCAAGGGCAAGACCCGGATGGCGATCTTCAGCGTGATCGTCCCGCTCGTCGGACTCATCGGCCTGATCCGACTGGCCCGCCCCGGCTCCCCCTGGGCCCGCCGCTTCTACGCCCGCCGCCCGCGCGCCCGCGCCCGAGCCATACTGCGCGCCTACCACCACGACAGACGCTGGTCGGGCCCCCGCCGCAAGTTCCAGGACCTGATCGCCGGCAAACCGGACCCGGCCCGACCACTCGGGCGCTGACGGCCGCGGGCGTCTGTGGGGTCGGGGGCGGAGGGTTCGCTGCCGGTCTCGCAACCGACAGACACCCACAGCCCATCCGACTCCAGCCGCACCGACAGGCAACCGCCGGCCGGCCAGGACCACCAACCCCCTCCCCACCCGAAGACCCCACCACGGTTGCACGAGGCTGGGCGATCCAGCCGGACTCCGTGCCCGTTGGTCTCCAAGGGCCCTGGTCTGCCGACCGGTGCTGAGGCGGCGCGTGGGACTGTCCGGGCTCAGCCCCGCCGGGGGCGTCCGGAAACGGTCCCGGCCCGGGCCCGGTCACGGCGTCGGCGTGTGGCCGAGATCGCGCACACCAGCAGCATCGCCGCGATCGCCGCGAGGTGTTCCTTGCCGGCGAGGTTCTCCTTCACCAGCACCTCGGCCACCATCGCCGCGATCACGGCCGCCGCGGTGAAACGGGCGCCGTAGCGCCAGCCCAGGAAGACGGCGAGCCCCACCACGGCCGCCGACGGGCCGGTGTCGACGACGTGGGCGTCCGAGGCGGGCAGGCCGAGCGGGCTGTCGGGGCCCAGCCAGACGCCCACGCGCGCGTACAGCGTGCCGGCGAGCGTGGCCGTGTACGCCAGCGTGAGCGTCCGCCACCGACCCAGACAGATCTCGGCGATCCCGAACACGAACAGGATCTGCGCCAGGGCACCCCACACCGGCAGGTCCAGGGCCGGTACGAACAGGGAGAGGGGGGTGCGGAGGAGGGCCGTCCAGAGGGGATCCGCGGCGCGTACGGCACCCGCGTCCTGGACGAGGTCGTAGCCCCACGACTGGTTGTGCACGAAGTGCAGGGCCGCCGTCAGACCCACGGCCGTCAGGGCCAGGGGGACCGCCCGCCACCCGCGCCGCCGCAGTGGCCCGCGCACGGCGGCGTACAGGTCACCCCACTCCGCGCGGGCCCAGCGGGCGAGCCTCTTCATCCCAGGGTCCTCATCCGGCGGTCCTCATCTGTGCGTGCTCAAGTGCTCCCGGCGCCGCAGCCACTTCGGCAGCCCCGGCACCTCCAGGAACCCCTCCGCGCGCGCCGAGGCGATGCCGATGCGCGGCAGGTCCGCGCTCTTCTCGAAGAGCAGGAACCGCGGCTCCCAGATGGGCCGGTACTTGGCGTTGGCCCGGTACAGCGACTCGATCTGCCACCAGCGGGAGAAGAAGCTGAGCAGCGACCGCCACAGCCGCAGCACCGGTCCGGCGCCAAGACGCGCTCCACGTTCGAAGACCGAACGGAACATCGCGAAGTTGAGCGAGACCTGGGTGATCTGGATCTCCCGGGCCCGGTTCAGCAGCTCGATGACCATGAACTCCATGAGGCCGTTGTCCGCGTCGCGGTCCCGGCGCATCAGGTCGAGGGAGAGCCCGTGCGGCCCCCACGGCACGAAGGAGAGCACCGCCTTCAGCTCCCCGTCGCCGTCGCTGCACTCCAGCGCCACGCACCGGCCGTCCTCCGGGTCCCCGAGCCGCCCCAGCGCCATGCTGAACCCGCGCTCGGTGGCCCCGTCCCGCCAGTCGTCGGCCCGCCGCACCAGCGCCTCCATCTCCTCGGCGGGGATGTCCTCGTGGCGCCGGATCCGTACCGTGTACCCGGCCCGCTTCACCCGGTTGTAGGCCTGCCGTACGGTCCGCATCGCACGGCCCTCCAGAGTGAACTCGGCGACCTCGACGATCGCCTCGTCACCCAGTTCCAGCGCGTTCAGACCGTGCCGCGCGTACACCGTCCCCGCGTCCTCGCCCGCGCCCATCACCGCCGGCAGCCACCCGTGCGCCCGCGCCTCCGCGAGCCACGGCTCGATCGCCCCCGGCCAGGCCTCCGGGTCGCCGATCGGGTCGCCGGAGGCCAGCGAGACCCCGCCGACGACCCGGTAGGTCACGGCCGCCTTCCCGGTCGGCGACCAGACGACGCTCTTCTCCCGGCGCAGCGCGAAGTACCCCAGCGAGTCCCGCTCACCGTGCCGGTCGAGGAGCTCCCTGAGGCGCCGCTCGTCGTCCTCGGTGAGCGGGTCGACGGCACGCCGGGAGCGGAAGGCGGCGTAGAGGACGGCGAGGACGAGGAGCGTGCTGAGCACGTTGATGACGACGTTGACCCAGTTCGGCGTCAGGATCCCGTCGAAGCGGGAGTCGTCGGCGGCGACCGAGACCAGCCGCAGCGTGCCGTACCACCACCGCTCCCCGAACGCCGACGACCTCGACGCCTGGTTGGTGACGGTCACCAGCAGCGCGGCCAGCAGCGAGCACACGAGCAGTCCGCCCACGGCCACGACGGCGGCGAGCCGCGGGTTGGACCGGTCGCCCTTGGCGTAGAACTCCCGCCGCCCCACCAGCAGGGCCACCACGAAGGCGGCGGTGAGGAACAGGGAGATCCAGTTCTGCGCGTACCGCCGGATCTCCGGGAACGCCATCGCGAGGACGAACAGCGCGAGGAACGCCCCCGACAGCACCAGGTTCAGGATCCACGCCGCGCGCTTGCGCCGCCGCATGGTGATGGCGAGGAAGGCCGTGAACACCCCGGAGGCGAAGCCCGCCGTCAGCAGATACGGCGTGAAGTAGTCCTCCTGGTTGTGCCGCCGCACGTCCTGCCCCAGCGACACCCACACCGCACTGAGGAAGTTGACGAACGCGACGACCCGCAGGTACCAGACGGCGAAACCGGCGGCCCGCCGGGACGCGGTGGTGGACGGTCGACGGGTACCGGAGTTCAGGACATCTCCCATGAAAAGGGATCATGCCCCTCTTCTTGGCCGCGGCGGCGCTCAGCCACGACGGCGCATCCCGGCGGTGCCCGACCGGCCGAACCCGCCTACTCGTCCTTGTCCTCCGGCTCGTCGGAAGCAACGGTGGGCCTCTCCGGCAGCTCGGCGGCCAGCGCGGCCGCGGCCTGCACCAGCGGCAGCGCGAGGAGGCCGCCCGCGCCTTCCCCGACCGTCACGCCGTGGTCGAGCAGCGGCTCCAGGGCCATCCGGTCCAGCGCCTTCGACTGCCCCGGCTCACCGCTGTTCTGGCCGGCCAGCCACCAGTCCGGCGCCCGGAACGCGATCCGCTGCGCCACCAGCGCGCAGGCGGCCACGACCACTCCGTCCAGCACGACGGGCAGCTTGCGCACCGCGCTCTGGAGGAGAAAACCCGTGATCGCCGCGAGGTCGGCGCCGCCGACGGTCGCCAGCAGTTGCAACTGGTCCCCGAGCACCGGCCGCGCCCGCCTGAGCGCGTCCCGGATCGCCGCGCACTTGCGCATCCACGCCAGGTCGTCGATCCCGGTCCCGCCGCGCCCGGTCACCACGGACGCGTCGGTCCCGCACAGCGCGGCGACCAGCACCCCGGCCGCCGTGGTCCCGCCCACGCTCACATCGCCGAGCACCACGAGATCCGTACCGGAGTCGGCCTCCTCGTCGGCCACCGCGATCCCGGCCCGGAAGGCGGCCTCCGCCTCCTGCGCGGTCAGCGCGTCCTCGACGTCGATCCGACCGCTGCCGCGCCGTACCCGGTGCCGTACGACGTCCTCCGGCAGCTCGGCCGGATCGCAGTCCAGCGCCATGTCGACGACCCGCACCGGCACACCGAGGCGCCGCGCGAGGACCGACACCGGACGGCCGCCCTCCAGGACCTCCCGCACCAACTCCGAGGCACTGCCCGCGGCCCGGCCCGAGACGCCCAGTTCGGCGATCCCGTGGTCACCGGCGAACAGCACGACCCGCGGCCGTTCGATCGGCCGTACCGGTACCGCCGCCTGTGCCGCGGCCAGCCACTCACCCAGGTCGTCGAGGCGGCCCAGCGCCCCGGGCGGCACGATCTGACGCTCCCTGCGCGCCTCGGCGTCGCGACGCACCCCGCCGTCGGGGCGTTCGATCAGATCGGAGAAGTCGTCGAGATTAAGCGAGCTCATTCGCCGAACAGTACCGGCCCTGATCGAACGCGGGGGCGCCACGGGGCCATGACGTCATTGCACCAGGGATGGTGATCCCATACGTTCCGTTTTGTAGCGAATTGCCATGCGCCACCGGGAGGCCCCATGCCCGCACCGACCGCCCCTTCCGTACGGCGTCTTCGCTCCACCGCCCGCGCGATACTGCCGTTCCCCGAACCCGAGAGCTGGCTGGACGTGGACACGGGGGACGCGGACTTCCCGGAGGCGGCCAGGACGTTCTTCCCCTACACGGCCTTCGACGGCCTGGACCCCACCCCCCGGGTCCTGCACGCCCAGGCGATCGAACGCCTGGAGGAGGGCTACCAGGGCCGTCTGACGGACCCGCGGATCACCGCCCACCTGCGCGCCCGCTACGACGTGGTCAGCCTGCTCAACCCGCACGCGGACCCCGGCGAACTCCGGGCGGCCCTCGCCGTCCTGCGCCCCGGCGGCCACCTCCTGGTGGAGTCCCCGCGCGACCCCCGCCCCGAACTGGAGTCCCGGGGCTGCACGATCATCGCGACGGCCCGCAGATCCGCCCACGTCCCGGCCCGCCTGACGGCCCGTCTGCCCGGCGCCCCGGACCCGCGGGTGACGGGACCGCTGGCGGCCGCCGCGAGAGCGCTGGACCACACCCTGGCCCTGCTCCTGGCCGGCACCCGCTTCGCGAAGACCTACCGGGTGATCGCCCGCAAGGGGCCGTCAGCCCCGTAGGACCATCGCCTGCCCCGCCACCACCAGAACCACCTGCTCGCACTCGCCGGCGAACGCCGCGTTCAGCCGCCCCAGTTCGTCCCGGTAGCGGCGCCCGGACGCGGTGGCCGGCACGATGCCCGACCCCACCTCGTTCGACACGGCCACCACGGTCCGCCGTGTCTCCCGCACAGCATCCGTCAACTCCCGCACCCGCGCCCGCAGTTCCCGCTCCCCGCCGCCGGCCCACTCCGCGTCGTCCCACGCCCCCACGGAGTCCATCGCGTCCGTCAGCCACAGCGACAGGCAGTCGATCAGCAGCGGCGCCCCGTCGTCCTTCAGCAGCGGCACCAGGTCGCAGGTCTCCGCCGTACGCCAGGACCCCGGCCGCCGCTCCCGGTGCGCGGCGACCCGCGAGGTCCACTCGGTGTCCCCGTTCCGCGACCCGCCGGTCGCCACGTACAGCACGTCGGGGAACGCCTCCAGCCGCCGCTCGGCCTCCACCGACTTCCCGGACCGCGCCCCGCCCAGCACCAGCGTCCGCCGCGGCACATCCGGTACGTCCTCATAGGCGCCGACGATCAGAGTCGTCCCGTCGGGCACGGCCCGCGCCCCCGCGGCGGCCAGCCTCCGCCGCAACTCGGCGCCGGGCGGCACGTCGTGGTCGACGTGCACGGCGACGACGTCGGTCGTGGGACCCACGGCCCCCACGGCCCGCAGCCGGGCGAGCGCGTCCGGCCGCCGTACGACATCGGCGAGCACCATGTCGTACGACTCCACGGCCCCCCTCTCCAGCCCGGCGGGCGCACCCCCGGGCGGCAGATACAGCACCCGCTGCCCCTCGGGCCCGGTGACGGCGTACCCGGTCCCCGGCGCGTCCATCGCCACGGCCCGCACCCGATGCCCCGTCAGCAACGCCAACTCCCGCCCGTCCGGCACCCGTCCCGGCTGCGGAAGCCCGGCGGGCACCTCGACGGGGGGCCCGTCGTGAGGGTGCGACAGCAGCACCTGCCGTACGCCGGCGAGCGAGTGCCCGGTCCGGGCGGCGGCGAAGGCGGCCCCGGGGGTCAGATCGAGCAGCAGCGTCTCGTCGACGAGCACGGCGGTGGCGGCCCGCGCGTTCCCGCCGAGCGCGGTGGCGCAGGCGGCACAGGGACAGAAGGGCCGGGGGAGACCGGCGGGGGCGCCGGTCCCGAGCAATGTCAGTTCCACGGAACGATTCTCGCCGGTGCTTGGTGATCCAGCGCGCGCAGAGGGGCTTTCAAGGGGCGCGGGGCACAGCGCGAGCAACCCCCACGGGTCCGCGGCCCACGAACTACCGCTTAGGGTGCTCTTCGTAACGGATCAAACACGGGAGGCTCGCATGGCGACATGGACCTGGCGATTCGAGACGGCCGACGGCGCGGAGACCCAGCCGGCCGTGGAGCCCGAGGAGTTCACCACCCAGGGCGACGCCGAGTCCTGGCTCGGTGAGTACTGGAAGCCCCTGCTCGCCGGCGGCGCGGAACAGGTGCGGCTGTTCGAGGACGCCACGGAGATCTACGGTCCGATGAGCCTGAAGGCGGCAGAGGAAGCGTGACCGGGCCGGGCGAGGGCCACCGCGAGGCCCTCGCCCCGCCCCGCTACTGCTCGCCCAGCGTCACGTCCACGGTCTTCGCACTGCCGTCCCGGGTGAAGGTGACGGAGATCTTCTGGCCCGGCCGGTCCGCCGCCAGCGCCTCGGAGAGCGAGGTGATGGTCGTGATCGCGGTGTCGCCCAGCTTCGTGATGACGTCCCCGGCCTCGATGCCCGCCTTGTCCGCGGCCCCGCCGTCCTTCACGTCCACGACCGCGACCCCGGCGGCCCGGAAACTGGCGTCGACGACCGTCCGGCCGGTGATGCCGAGCGCGGCCCGGCCCGAGTCGGTGACCTTGCCGTCCCTGATGATCTGATCGGCGACCGTCCTCACCATCGAGGCGGGGATCGCGAATCCGATCCCGGGTGCCGCGCTGTCCCCGAAGGTGGGGTCGACCGCGGCGAGCGTGGGGATGCCGATGACCTGGCCGTCCAGGTTGACGAGGGCGCCGCCGCTGTTGCCGGGGTTGATGGCCGCGGACGTCTGCACCATGTTGGCGATGGTCGCCCCGGTGCCGCCCTCGTCGCCGCTCTCGCTGACGGTCCGTCCGGTCGCCGAGACGATGCCCTGGGTCACGCTGGACGACAGGCCGAGCGGTGAGCCCATGGCGAGGACGATCTGCCCCACCGCGACCTTGGTGGAATCCCCGAAGGTCGCCGCCTTCAGCCCGTCCGGCACCTTGTCCAGCTTGACGACGGCGAGATCCTGCTCGGGGTAGGAGTACACGAGCGTCGCGGTCAGCTCGCTCTCGCTGTTCGCCGTCGTCACCTTGAAGGTCTTCTCGTCCCCGACGACATGCGCGTTGGTGACGATGTGCCCCTTGTCGTCGTACACGACTCCGGACCCCAGATCACCGCGGGCCTGGATCTGCACGACCGACGGCAGAACGTCCCTGATCACCTTCTGGTAGTCGCTCTGGAGGTCACCGTCGGCGGCGGGCGCGACAGCCTGCGCGGCCTGCGCGGTCGGCGTCTCCTTCCGTCCCGAGGAACCTGACTCGGAGCACCCGGAGAGGAGCACGACGGAACACACGAGCGCCGCCAACGGCAGCCGGAGAGCACGGGTACGCGAAGCGTTCATGCCCCGAGTCTCACGTCGGGGCGCAGACCCGGGCCTGCGCTGTTCGCCCGAACGGGCGCAGCCCCGCCGCCCCCTCGCCGGTGTCGGCGAGTGGCGCGGTCAGCCTCGTACCCCGCACAGGTGCAGCAGTGCGGCGATCCCGCGGTAGGGATCCGTGCGCCCGGCCCGCTCCTCGCAGGCCAGCAGCGCCTCCAGGTCGGCCGGCGCCTCGGTGTCGTCCGCCGCCGTGTCGGTGAACACCCGCACGCCGTACCAGGCCTGGAGCGGTGCCCCGATTCCGGCGAGCGTCGCGGTCAGCGTGCTCAGCCGGTCGGCCCGCACATCCAGCCCCAGCCGGTTGCGGTACGCGGTGGTGTCGAAGGAGCCGAGCGCGCCGGCCCAGTCCCCGGCCAGGCCCGGCCGCATCGCCAGCGCGTCGCCGTTGCGCACGAGCAGCGACAGCAGCCCGCCCGGCGCCAGCATCCGCGCCAGCCCGGCCAGCAGCGGGTCCGGCTCCTCGACGTACATGAGCACGCCGTGGCACAGCACCACGTCGAAACTGCCCGGCAGGAAGTGCACCCCGGTGTCCCGGCCGTCGCCCTCGATGATCCGCATCCGCTCCCGGATGCCCTCGGGCTCGGCGGACAGGGCCTCCCGGGCCGCCGCGACCATGGTGGAGTCCTTTTCGAGCCCGGTCACCTGATGCCCGGCCCGGGCCAGCCGCAGCGCCTGCGTGCCCTGACCCATCCCCACGTCGAGCACCCGCAGCCGCTGCCCGACCGGGTACCGGCCGACTATCTGCTCGTCGAGCTGCCGGGCCACCAGCTCCTGTCGTACGACATTCCGCAGGCCGCCCAGCTTGTCCAGCCAGGCATCGGCCGCGCCCCCGGAGAAAGCCGTCGTACTCAGGGCCGCTCTCCGCGCTTGACCTGCGGCTTCGGCAGCCGGAGGCGACGCATCTGGAGGGAGCGCATCAGGGCGTAGGCGACCGCGCCCTTGCGGTTCTGGTCCGGGAAGCGCTCGGCGAGCCGCTTCTTCAGACGGAAACCGGTGAGGATCGAGTCGAGCACGATGAGGACGATCACGACGAGCCACAGCAGCAGCACGACGGTCTGGAGCGCGCCCACCTGCACCAGGCTCAGCACCAGGATGACCACGGCCATCGGCAGGAAGAACTCCGCCACGTTGTACCGCGCGTCGATGGTGTCCCGGGCGAACTTGCGCACCGGGCCCTTGTCCCGCGCGGGCAGGTACCGCTCGTCACCGCCGGCCAGCGCCTGGCGCTGCCTCTCCAGAGCCGCCCGGCGCTCCTCGCGCTGGCGCTTGGCGGCGTCCTTGCGGGTGAGCGACGTGTTGGCGACGCTGCGGCGCTGGGACTGGGCCTCACTGCGCTTGGGCGTGGGCCGGCCCTTGGGGGCCTGCGGGTCGCGGGGCTGCTTGGAGTCGGTCAGCTGCGCCTTGTCGGCGACGGCGGCCTTCTCTTCCTTGGTGGCACGGCTACGGAACACAAAACCCAAGGGTAAGGGGTGTCCGGGGTTGGACCCCAGCCCGGTGGGGAACGATCCGGCAACACCAGTCGTCATGTAGGGGGACAGAGGGGACGTCCGGTGACGGGTCGCTCACCCTGAAGACCACCTACTCCTTACGCCGGAGCAGGGGAGCGGTCACTCGTCCTTGGGGATGACCGCATCCGTCCCGGAACAGTGCGTCAATGGATGCAGGGCCCGTACTGTGGGTTCTGTCGCAGAGCTGGAGCTGGAAGTCCGTCAGAAGGGGGCGCGCGAAGCCCATGAGCGGTGTCATGAAGCGTATGGGGATGATCTTCCGCGCGAAGGCGAACAAGGCCCTTGACCGGGCCGAGGACCCGCGCGAAACCCTCGATTACTCGTACCAGAAGCAGCTCGAGCTGCTCCAGAAGGTGCGCCGGGGCGTGGCCGACGTGGCCACCTCCCGCAAGCGCCTGGAGCTCCAGCTGAACCAGCTGCAGTCGCAGTCCTCGAAGCTGGAGGACCAGGGCCGCAAGGCGCTCGCGCTCGGCCGTGAGGACCTCGCCCGTGAGGCGCTGTCCCGCCGTGCCGCGCTCCAGCAGCAGGTGACCGACCTGGAGACCCAGCACTCGACGCTCCAGGGCGAGGAGGAGAAGCTCACCCTCGCGGCCCAGCGCCTCCAGGCCAAGGTGGACGCCTTCCGGACCAAGAAGGAGACCATCAAGGCGACCTACACGGCGGCCCAGGCGCAGACCCGGATCGGCGAGGCCTTCTCCGGCATCTCGGAGGAGATGGGCGACGTGGGCCTGGCCATTCAGCGGGCCGAGGACAAGACGGCACAGCTCCAGGCGCGGGCCGGCGCCATCGATGAATTGCTGGCCTCGGGTGCCCTCGACGACCAGTCCGGCATGCACAAGGACGACATCCAGGCCGAGCTGGACCGGCTCTCCGGTGGTACGGATGTAGAGCTGGAACTGCAGCGCATGAAGGCGGAGCTGGCCGGAGGCTCGTCGTCGCAGCAGGCCATCGAGGGCGGCACCGGCCAGGCGCAGTCCCAGCAGCCGCAGGACACCCCGCGCTTCGACAAGCAGTAGGTCCCACGCCGAGGAGGGCGACATGATCGTACGGATCATGGGGGAGGGGCAGGTGAGGCTGGCCGAGAGTCACCTCGCCGACCTGAACAAGCTGGACGACGAGCTGTTGGCCGAGATGGAGAACGGCGACGGCCCAGGCTTCCGCCGCACCCTCCAAGCCCTCCTCGCCAGGGTCCGGGAACTGGGCGTACCTCTCCCGGACGACTCCCTGGAACCCTCGGAACTGATCCTCCCGTCCCCGGACGCCACCCTGGAGGAAGTCCGGGACCTCCTGAGCGACGACGGCTTGATCCCTGGCTGATCCCGCACTCCGCGAGCACCGGCCGGATGCGGGACGCCCGAGCCGGCCCGGGGACTCCACTCCAGCGCGGTCCCGCCAGGGCCGGTCGTTCATGGCAGCTCGCCCGCCGGGCGGAGCCCGCACCGCTCGGCATTGCCGACGTCGGCGGAGCCCACCGCCGTGCCCCGGTGACTCCGCTCCTCAGCCCGTGCGCCCCGAAAGGGCTTCCAGGGCACCGGGCTCGGTGTCGACGAGCACGCCGGGGACGAGGTCGGCGAAGACCCGCACGCCGTGCACGGCGCCCACGGTGAGGCCCGCCCCTCGACGAGCGCGGTGAGCTGGTCGGCGGTGAAGCGGCGCGGCACGGGGTCGCCGTCGCCCCAGCCCGCCTCCGAGGGCCGGGCAGGCCCCTGAGCGGTCACCTCGACCCGGGGTCGGCGAGTCCGGAAACACACAGGTGGCCCCCGTTCCGTCCCCGGCAGGGCCCCCGTACTGTTCAAGCGTGAGCCGCCCCCTGGACCGCGCCCGGCACCACCTCAAAGCGCACCCCCTGGCCCTGGACGCCGTCCTCGCGGCGGGCGTCCTCGCCTGCATGGTGGCCGGTTCCTTCGTCGAGCCCCATGGCAATGACGCCGTCAGCTGGAGCATCCGCACCCCTGAGCCGCTCAGCCTCGTCCTCATGGGGCTCGCCGCCCTCGCCCTGGTCTTCCGCCGCCGTGCCCCCCTCACCGTCCTCGCCCTCACCGGCACCGCCGCCGTCATCGAGTGCGTCACCGGCGACCCCCGAGCCCCCGTCGCCATGGCCGCCGTGATCGCCCTCTACACGGTCGCCTCCACCACCGACCGCCCCACCACCTGGCGCGTCGGCCTGCTCACCATGACCGTCCTCACCAGCGCCGCGATGCTCGCGGGGCCCCTGCCCTGGTACGCCCAGGAGAACCTCGCCATCTTCGCCTGGACCGGCATCGGCGCCACCGCCGGTGACGCCGTCCGCAGCCGCCGCGCCTTCGTCCAGGCCATCAGGGAGCGCGCCGAGAAGGCCGAACGCACCCGTGAGGAAGAGGCCCGGCGCAGGGTCGCCGAGGAACGCCTGCGCATTGCCCGCGACCTGCACGACGTCGTGGCCCACCACATCGCCCTGGTCAACGTCCAGGCCGGAGTCGCCGCGCACGTCATGGACAAGCGCCCCGACCAGGCCAAGGAAGCCCTCGCCCACGTCCGCGAGGCCAGCCGCTCCGCCCTAAACGAACTCCGGGCCACCGTCGGCCTGCTGCGGCAGTCCGGCGACCCCGAGGCCCCCACCGAACCCGCCCCCGGCCTGGCCCGCCTCGACGAACTCGTCGGCACCTACCGCAGCGCGGGCCTGCACGTCGAGGTCGCCCGCGCCGACCACGGCACCACCCTCCCCGCCGCCGTGGACCTGGCCGCCTACCGGGTCATCCAGGAAGCCCTCACCAACGTCCAGAAGCACGCCGGCCCGCAGGCGAAGGCCGAGGTCAGCGTCGTACGCGTCGGCCCCGACGTGGAGATCACGGTCCTCGACGACGGTGCCGGCGGCGACGACGACCCGGACAACGGCGGCGGCCACGGCCTGCTCGGCATGCGCGAGCGCGTCACCGCCGTGCGCGGCACCCTCACCACCGGTCCCCGCTACGGAGGCGGTTTCCGCGTCCATGCGATCCTGCCGGTCAAGACCCGCACCGCAGCGAGGGACCAACCGGGGGAGCCCGTATGACGATCCGTGTCCTGCTCGCCGACGACCAGGCACTGCTGCGCAGCGCCTTCCGTGTGCTCGTCGACTCGGAGCCGGACATGGAGGTGGTCGGCGAGGCGTCCGACGGCGCCGAGGCCGTCCAACTGACCCGGCAGGAGCGCGCCGACGTCGTCCTCATGGACATCCGGATGCCCGGCACGGACGGACTCGCGGCCACCCGCATGATCAGCGAGGATCCCTCCCTCGCCCACGTCCGCGTGGTCATCCTGACCACCTTCGAGGTCGACGACTACGTCGTGCAGTCCCTGCGCGCCGGCGCCTCCGGCTTCCTCGGCAAGGGCAGCGAACCCGAGGAACTCCTCAGTGCCATCCGGGTCGCGGCCGGCGGTGAGGCCCTGCTGTCCCCGGCCGCCACGAAGGGCCTGATCGCCCGCTTCCTCGCCCAGGCCGACGCGGACGACAACGACCCGGTGCGCTCCGAACGCCTCGCCGCCCTCACCGTCCGCGAGCGCGAGGTCCTCGTCCAGGTCGCCGGCGGCCACTCCAACGACGAGATCGCCGAGCGCCTGGAGGTCAGCCCGCTCACCGTCAAGACCCACGTCAACCGGGCCATGGCCAAACTGGGCGCCCGGGACCGGGCCCAGCTCGTGGTGATCGCGTACGAGTCGGGGCTGGTCCGTCCGAGGGCGGAGTGAGCCCGGAAGGCCGTGGCGGGGGTCGGAAAAAAGTTCGTCCGGCGATGTCGAGAAGCCGTGCCCCGCTCCGTCCCCGAGGTGACAGCGGCCAGAATGGGCCGCACCGGAACCCAGGAGAGACATCATGGCCAAGTACCTGCTGCTCAAGCACTACCGCGGCGCTCCCGCTCCGGCCAACGACGTGCCCATGGAGCAGTGGACGCCGGAGGAGATCTCCGCGCACGTGCAGTACATGCGGGACTTCGCGGAACGGCTGGAGAAGACCGGGGAGTACGTCGACGGGCAGGCGCTCGCCCCCGAGGGGACCTGGGTGCGGTACGACGGCGAGGGGCGCCCGCCGGTCACCGACGGGCCGTTCGCCGAGACCAAGGACCTCATCGCCGGCTGGATGGTGATCGACGTCGACAGCTACGAGCGGGCCCTCGAACTGGCCGGGGAACTGTCGGCCGCCCCCGGCGCCGGCGGGAAGCCGATCCACGAATGGCTGGAGCTGCGCCCGTTCTACGCCTCCTCGCCCACGGCCACGGACGACTGCCACGCCGGTGGATGAGGCGCTGCTCAGAAGCCTGACGCCGGGCGTGCTCGCCGTCCTCGTCCGCCGCGGAGCCGACTTCGCGGCGGCCGAGGACGCCGTCCAGGACGCGCTGGTCGAGGCCGTCCGGGTCTGGCCGGACGATCCGCCGCGGGACGCCAAGGGCTGGCTGGTCACCGTGGCCTGGCGCAAGTTCCTCGACGCGACCCGCTCGGACACCGCGCGCCGCCGGCGTGAGGACCGTATCGAGGAGGAACCGGCGCCCGGACCCGCGCCCGCCGTGGACGACACGCTCCAGCTCTACTTCCTGTGCGCCCACCCCTCGCTCACCCCGTCCTCCGCCGTCGCCCTCACCCTGCGCGCCGTCGGCGGACTCACCACCCGCCAGATCGCCCAGGCCTACCTCGTGCCCGAGGCGACCATGGCGCAGCGCATCAGCCGGGCCAAGCGCACCGTCTCCGGCGTCCGCTTCGACCAGCCCGGCGACGTCGCCACCGTGCTGCGCGTCCTCTACCTCGTCTTCAACGAGGGCTACTCCGGCGATGTCGACCTCGCCGCCGAGGCCATCCGCCTGACCCGGCAGCTCGCCGCCGCGATCGACCACCCCGAGGTCGCCGGGCTGCTCGCCCTCATGCTGCTCCACCACGCCCGCCGCGCCTCCCGCACCGCCCCCGACGGCTCTCTGGTGCCGCTCGCCGAACAGGACCGCACCCGCTGGGACACCGCGGCGATCGCCGAGGGCGTCCGGATCCTCCAGGCCGCCCTCGCCCGCGACCGGCTGGGCGAGTTCCAGGCCCAGGCCGCCATCGCCGCCCTGCACGCCGACGCGCCCACCGCCGAGGAGACCGACTGGGTGCAGATCGTCGAGTGGTACGACGAACTCGCCCGCCTCACCGACAGTCCCGTCGTCCGCCTCAACCGGGCGGTCGCCGTGGGCGAGGCCGACGGCCCCCGTGCCGGCCTGGCGGCTCTGGCCGCGGTCGACGACTCCCTGCCCCGCCACGCCGCGGCCGCGGCCTATCTCCACGAACGCGCCGGCGACCCGACGACCGCGGCCCGCCTGTACGCCGAGGCCGCCCACAAGGCCCCCAACCTCGCCGAACGCGACTACCTGACCCGCCAGGCGGCCCGGCTCAACTCCCGCGGACGGCACTGACCCAGGCGCCGGGGACCGTCCCGAGAAGGAGGCCGGTCACCCCGTTACCTATGCTGGGCGCTCGGACTGCCGCACGGGGGAAGGGGATGCGGACGTGCCGCTGCACAAGGACGACCCGAAATCGGTCGGTGGCTACAAGCTGGTCGACCGGCTCGGGTCCGGGGGAATGGGCGTCGTCTACCGGGGCAGATCCCGCTCCGGGCGCGAGGTCGCGGTGAAGGTCGTGCACGCCCAGTACGCCGAGGACCCCGTCTTCCGCACCCGGTTCCGCCAGGAGATCGAGGCCGTCCGCAAGGTGAGCGGTGCCTTCACCGCCCCGGTCGTGGACGCCGACGCGGATGCGTCACGGCCCTGGATGGCCACCCAGTACGTCCCCGGGCGCTCGCTCGCCGACCGGATGTCCGAGCGCGGCCCGCTCCGGGAGAGCGAACTGCGGCGCCTGGCACTGGGGTTGGTGGAGGCCCTGCGGGACATCCACCGGGCCGGGGTCGTGCACCGCGACCTCAAACCCGCCAACGTCCTGCTGGCCGACGACGGCCCCCGCGTCATCGACTTCGGCATCTCCCGGGCGGCGGAGAACAACCCCCTCACCGAGACCGGCCAGATGATCGGCACCCCGCCCTTCATGTCCCCGGAACAGCTCACCGACGCCCGCACGGTCGGCCCGGCCTCCGACGTCTTCGCGCTCGGCGCGCTGCTGGTGTACACCCTCACCGGCCGGGGACCGTTCGACGCGGACAGCCCCTACCTCACGGCGTACCAGGTGGTGCACGACGAACCCGTCCTGGACGGAGTGGGGGAGGAGCTGCGGACGGTCCTGCGCAGCTGTCTGGCCAAGGAGGCCGCGAACCGGCCCCAACTGGACGACGTGGCACGCGAGTTCGCGCGGGTGCTGCCCGAGGAGTCGGCCGACGGTCCGCCGACGGTGACCTCGCGCGGCGACCTGCCGGACCCCTCCGGCACCGGAGCCCCCGACCCGAGGTCGGCCACGTCGCCCGGTCGCCGGCGCCGACCCCGCCCGTTGTGGGCGGCGACGGCCGCGGTGGGCGCCCTGGCCCTCGGGCTGACGGCGTATCTGCTGAACGGCCTGGGAGGGACCGGCGGCGACGGCGGGAGCGGCGCGACCCGCGCGGAGATCGCCGCCTCCCGCTGGACGGAGCTCCCCCACGGCTGGCGGCCCTGGCGGACGACGGTGTACGCCGACGCGGAGCGCGGCCTGAAGAAGGGGATCACCCTCCAGGAGGGCGGGGGGGACAAGGGCCCGCAGTGCCGCACGTACGAGGGCTCCGTCTACTGCGCGGGCGATCCGGTTCTGCCCGTGCGCCTCGACGGCGCCACCGGACGGGTCGACTGGCGCGCCGACGGAGTGCCCTCCCTCACGACGAAGAGGGCGTACGTCTTCTCGCTCCTCGGGGTCGCGGAGGACGTCATGCTGGTCAAGCAGCAGTACCAGCCCGAGGGCGGCGACCTCGTGACCTCGGTCATCGCCCTCGACACCGCGACGGGGGAACGGCTCTGGCACCGCGTGGTGGACTCTCAGTCGACCCACGCGTACCTCTCCGGCGACCTGGTGCTCGTCCCGGACATCGGCCGTGGATCGCTGGCCGCGCGTGAGGTGCGCACCGGCGCCCTGCGCTGGACAGCACCGCTTCCGGCAGGGATGCAGTGCGATCCTGCGCACTCGAACGTGGGCCTCTACCTGGAGTGCGTTCCGGGCATGACGCCCAGCAAGGAGATCCTGGTCCTGGGTTTCGACCGCTCCGACGGCTCGGTGCGGCGCCTGAAGGTACCCATCCACGCGATCCTCGTCGGCACGGAAGACGGCCGCCTGCTCTATCTCGAGGCCGCCGTGGACGCGGCGGGGCACGTGGGCTCCGACGAAAAGGGCCCCTTCGCCCGGATGCGGCTGGTGGACCCGGACACCGGCGCCGCCACGACGACGAAGCTGGCGAAGGAGTTCGAGGGCACCGTGACGGCGGCGGACGGCACGATGTGGTTCACCGGCACCTCCGGCCAGGTGACGGCCGTGTCGGTGCGCACCGGCAAGCAGCTCTGGCAGACCCCGACGAGCCTGGAGCAGCCGGGCGGTGTGACCCGCGACTCGCGCACCGGCGTGGTGTACCTGTCCAGCGCCAGCGGCCGGGTCGCCGCCCTGGACGCCGGAAAGGGCACGCTGCTGTGGGAGACCCTGCCGCGTGCCAAGTGGGTGAACGCGCTGGCCGAACGACTGCCCGAGGTGCTCCTCGACAAGGGCGCCCTGGTCGTCACCACGCCGGCCGGCGACGTCTTCACCCTCGACCCCGCCCACCCCGACCGGACCTCCGCGTCGGGGTGAGCGCTTGCGACCGCGGTGCTACGGCAGCGCCAGCATCCGCTCCAGGGCCAGCTTCGCGAACGCCTCGGTCTCCTTGTCGACCTCGATCCGGTTGACGAGCTTGCCCTCGGCCAAGGACTCCAGGGTCCACACCAGGTGGGGCAGGTCGATGCGGTTCATGGTCGAGCAGAAGCAGACCGTCTTGTCGAGGAAGACGATCTCCTTGCCCTCGGGGGCGAAACGGTTCGCGAGGCGTCGTACGAGATTGAGCTCCGTGCCGATGGCCCACTTCGAGCCGGCCGGGGCCGCCTCCAGCGCCTTGATGATGTACTCCGTCGAGCCGACGTAGTCCGCCGCGGCCACGACCTCGTGCTTGCACTCGGGGTGGACGAGGACGTTCACACCGGGGATGCGGGCGCGCACGTCCTCCACGGACTCCAGCGAGAAGCGGCCGTGCACCGAGCAGTGCCCGCGCCACAGGATCATCTTCGCGTCCCGGAGCTGCTCGGCGGTCAGGCCGCCGTTCGGCTTGTGCGGGTTGTAGAGGACGCAGTCCTCCAGGGACATGCCCATGTCGCGGACCGCGGTGTTGCGGCCGAGGTGCTGGTCGGGGAGGAACAGCACCTTCTCACCCTGTTCGAAGGCCCACTCAAGAGCCTTCTTGGCGTTGGACGACGTGCAGATGGTGCCGCCGTGCTTGCCCGTGAACGCCTTGATGTCAGCGGAGGAGTTCATGTACGACACCGGCACGACCTGCTCGGCTATGCCCGCGTCGGTGAGCACGTCCCAGCACTCGGCGACCTGCTCGGCCGTCGCCATGTCGGCCATGGAGCAGCCGGCGGCGAGGTCGGGCAGGACCACCTTCTGGTCGTCGGAGGTGAGGATGTCCGCCGACTCGGCCATGAAGTGCACACCGCAGAACACGATGTACTCGGCCTCCGGGCGGGCGGCCGCGTCCCGGGCCAGCTTGAAGGAGTCGCCCGTGACGTCGGCGAACTGGATGACCTCGTCACGCTGGTAGTGGTGGCCGAGGACGAACACCTTGTCGCCGAGCTTCTCCTTGGCCGCGCGGGCGCGCTCGACCAGGTCGGGGTCGGACGGCGAGGGCAGATCGCCGGGACACTCGACGCCCCGCTCGCTCTTCGGGTCGGCCTCGCGGCCGAGCAGCAACAGGGCGAGCGGAGTCGGCTGTACGTCGAGCTCCGTGGTCTGGGCGGTGGTCACGACACGCACCCTTTCTACTTTTCGTCGAACTGACGTTATCTATCATAACCCGGTTCACGTCACTTTGACGATGGTCATTGCGTCGATGTGACGTGAATCCCGAAAAGGCGCTCCCGGGGCCTCGACGAGACGTTTTCTGCTCACGGCCGCATGTGCGAGCATGAAGAAGGCGCCGGAAAACCGGCGTCCGGCCCGGAATGAATCCGCGGCCTTGCCGGTTGCACCAGTCGGCAAGCAGTCTCCGTACAACCCGGGAGAGATGTAGATGTCCGTATCGGACGAGACCGGCACCGTCACCGACGGCATCATCCTGTCCGACGCCGCCGCGGCGAAGGTCAAGGCCCTGCTCGACCAGGAAGGCCGTGACGACCTGGCCCTGCGCGTCGCCGTTCAGCCCGGCGGCTGCTCCGGCCTGCGTTACCAGCTCTTCTTCGACGAGCGTTCCCTCGACGGCGACGTCGTCAAGGACTTCGGTGGCGTCAAGGTCGTCACCGACCGCATGAGCGCCCCGTACCTGGGTGGCGCGTCCATCGACTTCGTGGACACCATCGAGAAGCAGGGCTTCACGATCGACAACCCGAACGCGACCGGCTCCTGCGCCTGCGGCGACTCCTTCAGCTAGCCCGGAGTCCGCACCGGTCCCGAGCGACAGAAGGCGGCGGCCCCCTCCGACGGGGCCGCCGCCTTCGCGCGTCTCCGGGGCTAGCGGGCCCCGGAGGTCTCCGGCAGTCGCGCCCCCGCCTTCTTCAGCGGGATGGCCTTGCCGTCCGAGCCCACGACCTGGCGGTCGCCGAGCGGCTCGTCGAGCGGCACCGTCTTCTGCATCTCCTTGGCGATCATGATGCAGACCTTGTCCGGCCACGGCGTGTAGGTCACGGTGACCTTCACCTCGTCCGCGCTCTCGCTCGCCTTCGCCGTGTAGTCCCCGCACACCCCGCCCGTGAAGCTCACGGTCAGCTCGTCGCCCTCGGCGGTGTACCCGTCCACCTCGACGTCCCGCGTCTTCGGCGCGGAGGTGGGCCGGTCGGAGGGCGCGGTGGGGGAGGCGGGCGCGGTCGGCGTGGCGGTCGCGGGGGAGGCGAGGTACCTCGGGTCGACCGCCGGATACGTCACCGTGAAGGCGTCCTTCGCGCCCGTCGCCCGCACCTCGAACAGCCAGGACGGCACGAGCGCCGGCCGACCGCCGACCAAGTGCGACGCCAGCCCGAACACCGCCTTCTCGACGGTGAGCGTGCTCGTCGCCGGACTCCCCGTCGACTCCCCGCAGGGCGCCTCAAGGCGGTCCTTCAGCGGTACGGGACTGGCGCAGCCGCCGATGCCCATGCGGTGACCGGCCGCGGGCACCTTGTTCAGCAGGCCCAGCGTCTTCTCGGCGCTCAGCACGGGATACGTGGCGCTCTTCACCGGTGCCTTCAACTGGCCGGTACCGCCGACCACTTCACCCTGGCCGTTCACGGTGACGCCGGTCGCCCAGCCGTACGTGGGCAGCCCGCCCACCACCGGATCGGCGTTCACGACCCGCTGGGCGCCCATGACCTGGCTCGCGTCCAACTTCGCGGCGCCCTGGCCCACCGCCTTCAGCACCGGCGCGGCGGCCTTCTCCGCGACCGCCTCGCTCACCGGAGAGCCGGTGGAGCTCTCGGGCTTCTTCCCGCACACGGTGGCGCTCGCGCAGTTGTCGATCACGGGGGAGTAGCGCTGGAAGGTCCACGCGCCCGGCGCCAGCCGGTTCACCTGGAGACTCGGCCCCGAACCGTCCTTGACCCCGACCCGCCAGACCTGCCCCTGCGCCACCGGCGTCCCGTCCACCCCGAGCGCCTTGGCGAGCCGCGCCACCTCACCCTCGGTGACCTGCCCCTGGGCCCGGTGGACCGGCGCCGCGTCGGGTCCGTCCGGCAGGCTCCCCTCCACGCGATAGGTCGCGCCGTACGGATTCGGCTCCCCCGGCGCGATCCCGTTGCCGGAGCCACCGCTCGCGCTGTAACCGTCCAGCGCGAGCGGGGGCGGAGTGCTGTCACCGGACGCACCGGAGGTCGTGCCCTCACCGGACCCTCCGGAGGCACTGGCGGCGAGGTACGCCCCACCACCACCGACCACCAGCACGGCGGCGGCCACGGCGGCGATGGCGACGGGGGACCGATGCCGGGGCGAGCGGGGAGCCTCGGCACCCTGGTGCCGGGGGATCTCGGAGTCGGGGAGACGAGGAGCGGGGGGAGCCTGATCCTGACCGGCATCGGCGTCGGCGTCGGTGCCGAGGGTTGCGGGTACGTCGGCATCGGCATCCCCATCCGGTGCGGGGTCGACGCGGCCACCCGGTTCGGAGACCGGTGCGCCGTCCGTGCCGGCGGACGGTCGTGGGTGAGCGAGGCCCGCGGGCTCGTCGGCGGCGGCGGTCTCGGAGACCGAGACCGTGAGCCTGTCCGGATCGGTTGGGACGTCGGGGCTCTCGGAGTCCTCCGGCCCGGCGCCGGCGGCTCCGGTGCCCGAGGCCGGGACGTCGTCCGTGTCGGCGTCGGCGACTCCCCCGGCGTGTCCGGCCGAGCTTTCTTCCGCACCGGAAGCCTTCCCGGCCCCCTCGGCCTCACCGCCCTGACCTGCCCCGGCGTCGCTCGCCCCCTCGTCCGCTGAGACCTCCGAGACCTCAGAGACCTCAGAGACCTCGGAACCCCGCCCCTCCGCAGCGCTCGCTTCACCGGCACCGTGCGCTTCCGCGGCGCTCCCGTCCCCGCCGCCGGAGGCCTCGCCGGGGTCGTTGTTGTCGGGTCGCTCGGTGTTCACCGCATCGCTCCTTCTGCCGCGCAACTGTCCCTCGACCCTGACCCGACCCTGTCAAAAAGGTCGGCGAACGGGTCGTATCCCGCATCCCCTTTCCGGGGGACGGCGATGGGACGCAGCGGGGGAGCGCGCGGTTCCCTCGAACGCGCCGACGCACGCGCCGTGACGCAGCCGCGTGACTCAGCCGTGTGGCTCAGTCGCCGTACTCCGACATCGCCTCCAGCAGTCGTGCGGAGTCCTCGGGAACCGACACGCCGTGGATGAGCGAGGGAGAAACCGGAACGGCGACGATTCGGTCGGGAACCGCCCAGTGCGGGGCCATCCGGGCACAGTCGCCCCGCAGCGAGGCGAGGTCCCCGTCCAGGTCGGCCGAGGTGGACGCGTACAGCTCAAGGTTCGTCATGACGGAACCGTAAGCACGCCGGAGCTTGCGAAGAAAGATCTACTATCGGGTAGTTTTACCTGCTTCACCGCTCCGTCGGTCGCCTCGCAGTACTCCATACGGACCCGATAGCGTTAACCGTCAATACACCCTCCCTCAGGAGAGCCACGCCGTGCGTATCGCAGTCACCGGCTCCATCGCCACCGACCACCTCATGACGTTTCCCGGCCGCTTCGCCGACCAGTTCGTCGCGGACCAGATGCACACGGTCTCGCTCTCCTTCCTGGTCGACAACCTCGACGTCCGCAGGGGAGGCGTGGGCGCGAACATCGCCTTCGGCATGGGCCAGCTGGGCACCAACCCGATCCTCGTCGGCGCCGCGGGCTTCGACTTCGACGAGTACCGCGCCTGGCTCGACCGGCACGGCGTCGACACCGCGTCCGTCCGGATCTCCGAGACGCTGCACACCGCCCGCTTCGTGTGCACCACCGACTCCGACCACAACCAGATCGGCTCCTTCTACACGGGCGCGATGAGCGAGGCCCGCCAGATCGAGCTCAAGACGGTCGCCGACCGCGTGGACGGCCTCGACCTCGTCCTCATCGGCGCCGACGACCCCGAGGCGATGCTCCGCCACACCGAGGAGTGCCGGTCCCGCGGCATCCCGTTCGCCGCGGACTTCTCCCAGCAGATCGCCCGGATGAACGGCGACGAGATCCGGATCCTCCTGGACGGCGCCACCTACCTCTTCTCCAACGAGTACGAGAAGGGGCTCATCGAGTCCAAGACGGGCTGGTCCGACGAGGAGATCCTCGCGAAGGTCGGCCACCGGGTCACCACGCTCGGGGCGCAGGGCGTACGGATCGACCGGGTCGGCGAGGAGCCGATCGTCGTCGGCTGCCCGGAGGAGGAGCGCAAGGCCGACCCCACGGGCGTCGGCGACGCGTTCCGCGCCGGGTTCCTGTCGGGCCTCGCCTGGGGCGTCTCCCTGGAGCGGGCGGCCCAGGTGGGCTGCATGCTCGCCACGCTCGTCATCGAGACCGTGGGGACCCAGGAGTACCGGCTGCGGCGCGCCAACTTCATGGAGCGGTTCACCAAGGCGTACGGCGACGAGGCCGCCGAAGAGGTCCGCACCCACCTCAAGTGACCGGCTAGGAGATCCGGCGGACCACGTAAGCGGAACCCTGGTCCGCCGGCTCCTCTCCCACGTACTCCTGCTCCCGCATCTCGCACCACGCCGGGATGTCCAGGCGGGCCGCCTCGTCGTCCGAGAGGACCCGGACGGTCCCGCCCACCGGCACGTCACCGATCACCTTCGCGAGTTCGATGACCGGGATCGGGCACCGCTTGCCCAGGGCGTCCACGACGAGGGAGTCCTCGTGGACCGCGGTCGCCGGCACGGGGGCTCCCAGCTTCTCCCGTACCGCCGCCACCGCCCCCGGCAGCACCTCCAGGAACCGGTCGACCTCCTCGGAGACCGCCCCGAACGGCAACGACACCCGCACATTCCCCTCACTCAGCACCCCCATCGCCTTGAGCACATGGCTCGGCGTCAGCGTGCTGCTCGTGCAGGACGAACCGGAGGAAACGGAGAAACCCGCCCGGTCCAGCTCGTGCAGAAGTGTCTCCCCGTCGGCATAGAGACAGGAGAAGGTGACGATCCCCGGCAGTCGCCGCTCGGGATCGCCCACCACGTCCACATCCGGCACCAGCCGGGGCACACGCGAGCGGATCCGCGCCGTCAGTTCCCGCAGCCGCGCCGCCTCCTGGGCCGCCTCGGCCCGCACCGCCCGCAGCGAGGCCGCCGCCGCGACGATCGCCGGCAGGTTCTCGAAGCCCGGCGCCCGCCCCGACTCCCGCTCGTCGGCCGGTCCCTGGGGCGAGAACCGGACACCTTTTCGGACGACGAGCAGACCGACCCCCGACGGCCCGCCCCACTTGTGCGCGCTGGCGGTCAGCAGGGACCACTCGCCCTCGACCGGCCCCCACCCGAGCGACTGCGCCGCGTCCACCAGCAACGGCACCCCGGCCTCCCGGCACACCGCGGCCACCTCGGCAACCGGCTGCACGGTCCCCACCTCGTGGTTGGCCGACTGGAGACAGGCCAGCGCGGTGTCGGGGCGCAGGGCATCGGCGTAGGACCGCGCACGGATTGCCCCCGTACGGTCCACCGGCACCTCGGTCACCTCGAACAGCTCCGCCGAATGCAGGACCGAGGAGTGTTCGACGGCTGACACGATCAGGTGACGTCCGACCCGCCGACGACCAGTCATCGCCCCGGCGATCCCGCTGTGCACGGCCTGCGTCCCGGACGAGGTGAACGTCAGTTCATCGGGCCGACACCCCACTGCCTCGGCAGCGGCCTCCCGAGCAGCGTCCAGCAACAACCGGGCCCGCCGCCCTTCCCGGTACAACCGAGAGGGATCAGCCCACCCTTCGTCCAAGGACGCCAACAGCGCCTGACGGGCGACAGGATGGAGCGGAGCACCGGAAGCAGCGTCGAAGTAGGACACACGGCAACGCTAACCCCCAAGGGGCGCGGGGAACTGCGCGACCAGCCACAACAGACCCGCAGCCGCCAATCCAGCGAACCCCCGACCCAGTAGGCACCCCTCCCCGCGAACCCTCGGAGAGCGTCGGCTAGGGTTTGGTCCGCATAAACATCCAAACCCCTGCCCGACGCAGGGCGGCGACCGACCACCGAGTAGGGCCAGGCCGCAGCCGTACGCGCGGGCGAGACTCTCGGGAAGGCGCTACGTGAGTCCCAACGGCTCCGACCGCTCGCCGCGGCGCCCGATGCGGCGGAAGCTGCTGCAGGCAATGACCGCGGGCCTGGTCCTGGCGACCGCCACCGGTTGCACATACAAGGACTTCCCCCGCCTTGGTATGCCCACCCCGACCACGGAAGAGGCTCCGCGGATCCTCTCCCTGTGGCAGGGCTCCTGGGCTGCCGCGCTCGCCGTCGGCGTGCTGGTGTGGGGTCTGATCATCTGGAGCGCCATCTTCCACCGGCGCAGCCGCACCAAGGTCGAGGTACCTCCGCAGACCCGGTACAACATGCCCATCGAGGCGCTGTACACCGTGGTTCCGCTCGTCATCGTCTCGGTCCTCTTCTACTTCACGGCCCGCGACGAGTCGAAGCTCCTCAGCCTCAAGAAGCAGCCCGACGTCACCATCAACGTCGTCGGCTACCAGTGGAGCTGGGCCTTCAACTACATCGAGCCCGTCGCGGGTTCCACGGGTGACGCGAAGACGGACAAGAACCTGGCCGCGATTCCGACCCGGTTCAAGAACGCCTTCCCGGCGAACGCCGGCGGTGTCTACGACTTCGGGACGCCCGCCACGAGGAACCCGCAGACCGGCAACCCCGGCCCGACCCTCTGGCTCCCCAAGGGCAAGACGGTCCGCTTCGTCCTCACCTCGCGTGACGTCATCCACTCCTTCTGGGTGGTGCCGTTCCTGATGAAGCAGGACGTCATCCCGGGTCACACCAACGCCTTCGAGGTGACTCCGAACAAGGAGGGCACCTTCATGGGCAAGTGCGCCGAGCTCTGCGGCGTCGACCACTCCCGGATGCTGTTCAACGTGAAGGTCGTCTCCCCCGAGCGCTACGAGCAGCACCTCAAGGACCTCGCGAAGAAGGGGCAGACCGGTTACGTTCCCGCGGGCATCGAGCAGACCGCCCATGAGAAGGACCGGGAGACGACGAACCTGTGAGCATCCTCAACGAACCCCAGGGTGCCGCGGCAGCAGGGTCCCACTACACGGACGAGCTGCCGGTCCGGCGCCAGAACCGCGGCAGCGTGGTCATCAAGTGGCTCACCACCACTGACCACAAGACGATCGGGACGCTGTACCTGGTCACGTCGTTCGCGTTCTTCCTGATCGGCGGCGTGATGGCGCTCTTCATGCGCGCCGAGCTGGCCCGGCCGGGCCTGCAGATCATGTCGAACGAGCAGTTCAACCAGGCGTTCACGATGCACGGCACGATCATGCTGCTGATGTTCGCGACGCCGCTGTTCGCCGGCTTCACCAACTGGATCATGCCGCTGCAGATCGGCGCGCCCGACGTGGCGTTCCCGCGGCTGAACATGTTCGCCTACTGGCTCTACCTGTTCGGCTCGACGATCGCGGTCGGTGGCTTCCTCACCCCGCAGGGCGCGGCCGACTTCGGCTGGTTCGCCTACTCCCCGCTGTCGGACGCGGTCCGCAGCCCGGGCGTCGGCGCCGACCTGTGGATCATGGGTCTGGCCTTCTCCGGCTTCGGCACGATCCTCGGTGCGGTCAACTTCATCACCACGATCATCTGCATGCGCGCGCCCGGCATGACCATGTTCCGCATGCCGATCTTCGTGTGGAACGTGCTGCTGACCGCGGTGCTGGTCCTGCTCGCCTTCCCCGTCCTCGCCGCCGCGCTGTTCGCGCTGGAGGCGGATCGGAAATTCGGGGCACACGTCTTCGACGCGGCGAACGGCGGAGCGTTGCTCTGGCAACACCTCTTCTGGTTCTTCGGCCACCCAGAGGTGTACATCATCGCCCTGCCGTTCTTCGGCATCATCTCCGAGGTCATCCCGGTCTTCTCCCGCAAGCCGATGTTCGGCTACATGGGTCTGATCGCGGCGACCATCGCGATCGCGGGTCTGTCCGTGACGGTGTGGGCCCACCACATGTACGTCACCGGCGGTGTGCTCCTGCCGTTCTTCTCCTTCATGACGTTCCTGATCGCCGTCCCGACGGGCGTGAAGTTCTTCAACTGGATCGGAACGATGTGGAAGGGGTCCCTGAGTTTCGAGACCCCGATGCTCTGGGCCACCGGCTTCCTGATCACCTTCACCTTCGGTGGTCTGACCGGTGTCATCCTGGCCTCGCCCCCGATGGACTTCCACGTCTCGGACTCGTACTTCGTGGTGGCGCACTTCCACTACGTGGTGTTCGGCACCGTCGTCTTCGCGATGTTCTCCGGCTTCCACTTCTGGTGGCCGAAGTTCACCGGCAAGATGCTCGACGAGCGCCTCGGAAAGATCACGTTCTGGACGCTGTTCATCGGCTTCCACGGCACCTTCCTGGTCCAGCACTGGCTGGGCGCCGAGGGCATGCCGCGCCGGTACGCCGACTATCTGGCGGCCGACGGCTTCACCGCCCTGAACACGATCTCGACGATCAGCTCCTTCGTGCTCGGCCTGTCGATCCTGCCGTTCCTCTACAACGTGTGGAAGACGGCCAAGTACGGCAAGCCGGTCGGCGTCGACGACCCGTGGGGCTACGGCCGCTCCCTCGAGTGGGCGACCTCCTGCCCGCCGCCGCGCCACAACTTCCTCACCCTGCCGCGGATCCGCAGCGAATCCCCGGCGTTCGACCTGCACCACCCGGAGATCGCCGCGCTCGACCAGCTCGAGAACGCCGGTCACGGTGAGAAGGCTCTGGCCGGCAACGGCGGCAAGGAGGCCGGGAAGTGAAGATCCAGGGACGGATGTTCTTCTGGCTGAGCATCTTCATCCTCGCCATGGCGATCGTCTATGGCGTGTGGTCGAAGGAGCCGGCCGGTACCACCGCGCTCTTCCTGGCCTTCGGTCTGTCCATCATGATCGGCTTCTACCTGGGCTTCACGGCCAAGCGGGTGGACGCCGGCGCGCAGGACAACAAGGAGGCCGACGTCGCGGACGACGCCGGCGAGGTCGGGTTCTTCAGCCCGCACAGCTGGCAGCCGCTCGCCCTGGGCGCCGGCGGTGCCCTCGCCTTCCTGTCGGTCGCGATCGGCTGGTGGCTGCTGTACTTCTCGGTGCCGGTGATCATGATCGGCCTGTACGGCTGGGTCTTCGAGTACTACCGCGGTGAGAACCGCACCCAGTAGCACGAGCTGAGCTCGTCAGGAGCCCGGACACTCCGTCAGGAGCGTCCGGGCTCCTGCGTTTGCCGCAATCGGGATCCCTCGTACGAGTCACCCGGCGTGCCGTTCTTGACGCGGCTTCCTAGCGTGAAGTCATGAACCACGCACCGCGTACCCGCACCGTCGTCGGCTGCACGCTGCTGGTGCTCGCGCTCGGCGCGAGCGCCGCCGCCTGCGGGTCCGACGGGAACCCGCTGGCGGCCACGCCGTACGACGCCGCGGACCAGATCGCCTTCAACGCGCCCACGGACGACGACGAGAAGGCAGACCCGGACAAGCCGCTCGAGATCACCGCCGAGGACGACGACGGCCGCATCACCGACGTCACGGCCACGGACGCCACGGGCCGCCATGTGGCGGGCGAACTCTCCGCCGACGGCACCCGCTGGCGCAGCACCTCCCCGCTGGCCGCGAACGCCCATTACACGGTCCGGGTGAGCACCGAGGACGAGGACGGGGCACCGGGCCGCAAGGTCCTCGACTTCGACACCAGCAGACCGCTCGGCAAGACGCGCCTGAACGTCACCTTCGGCCCCAAGTCGGGCACGTACGGCGTCGGCCAGCCCGTCACCGCCAAGCTGGACAGACCCGTCAAGGACAAGGCGCAGCGGGCCGTCGTCGAGCGTGCCCTCAGGGTCGACTCCACGCCCGCCGTACCGGGCGCCTGGCACTGGGTGGACGACAAGGAACTCCACTACCGCCCCAAGGAGTACTGGCCGGCCCACGCCACGATCCAGGTCCGCAGCGACCTGGAGGGCATCAAGATCGGCGACCGGCTCTGGGGCGGCAAGGGCAAGGCTCTGAAGCTGACCACCGGCGACCGGATCATCGCTGTGACGGACGCCTCGTCACATTCGATGAAGGTCTACAAGAACAACGAGGTCATCAAGGAGCTCCCGGTCACCACCGGCAAACCGGGCTTCGACACCCGCAACGGCGTCAAGGTCGTGCTGGGCAAGGAGTACTTCGTACGTATGCGCGGCACCAGCATCGGGATCGCCGAGGGCTCCTCGGAGTCGTACGACCTCCCGGTCTACTACGCCACCCGCGTCACCTGGAGCGGCGAGTACGTCCACGCCGCCCCCTGGTCGGTCGGCTCCCAGGGCTACGCCAACGTCAGCCACGGCTGCACCGGCATGAGCACGGCCAACGCCGAGTGGTTCTTCGAGACCGTCCACGAGGGCGACGTGGTGCAGGTCGTCAACTCCGAGGGCCGCACCATGGAGCCCTTCGGCAACGGCTTCGGCGACTGGAACCTGGACTGGAAGAAGTGGCGCGAGGGCAGCGCCCTGGTGGCCGGCACCCCGGACGCCCCCAGCGCAGACCAGACGGCACGGCTGCGACCGACGTCAGTGTGACTCCCCAGGGGCGCGGGGAACTGCGCGACAAGCCACAACGGACCCGCAGCCGCCCGGCCACAGGCCCGCCCGAGCTCCTAGGCGCTCAAAGCCTTCCGATCCCGCAGCAGAGAAGCCAGCGCCGCAGCGAACTCCACCGGGTCCACCGGATGGGTCACCGCACCCTCCGCCCGGCTCCACGTCGCCAGCCACGCGTCCTGCGGCCGCCCGATCAGCAACAGCACCGGCGGGCAGTCGAACACCTCGTCCTTGATCTGCCGGCACAGGCCCATGCCCCCCATCGGCACGGCCTCCCCGTCCAGCACACAGACGTCGATCCCGCCCCTGTCCAGCTCCTTCAGCACCGCCGCGGGCGTGGCGCACTCCACGAACTCGACCAGCGGGACGTCCGGAGCCGGTCGCCGCCCGGAGGCGAGCCGCACCTGCTCGCGGGTGTTGGAATCGTCGCTGTAGACCAGCACCGTGGCGGTCGGCTGCATTGTTCCTCCGTGACGTCAGCGTCGTAAGGACAGGCCCGTTGGGCCGGATGCTACTCCCTTGAACACCACGTCAACACCGGTCCGGAGCAGCAAGACACTCCGAACGGCACCCCCCGGGGTGAGGGCGGGATAAGCGACCGACATAATGTCGGTCGTGGCGACAGCAACGACAGAGACAACCGGGCACGCGCACCCGTCGGTCAACCGACCGAACCTCACCAGCGTCGGAACCATCATCTGGCTGAGTTCCGAGCTGATGTTCTTCGCGGCCCTCTTCGCGATGTACTTCACCCTGCGATCGGTGACGGGTCCCGACCACTGGAAGGAAATGGCGCACAGCCTGAACTTCCCGTTCTCGGCGACGAACACCACGATCCTGGTGCTCTCCTCCCTCACCTGTCAGCTCGGCGTCTTCGCCGCCGAGCGCGGTGATGTGAAGAAGCTCCGGGGCTGGTTCATCATCACCTTCATCATGGGCGCGATCTTCATCGGCGGTCAGATCTACGAGTACACGGAGCTGGTGAAGAAGGACGGGCTCTCGCTCTCCTCCGACCCGTACGGCTCGGTGTTCTACCTGACCACCGGCTTCCACGGCATGCACGTGACGGGCGGCCTCATCGCGTTCCTGTTCGTTCTCGGGCGTACCTACGCGGCCAAGAGGTTCACCCACGAGCAGGCGACCGCGGCCATCGTCGTGTCCTACTACTGGCACTTCGTCGACGTCGTCTGGATCGGCCTCTTCGCCACGATCTACATGATCAAGTAGCCGGGCCCGTTCCCGACATCGCAAGCATCGACGCAGAAGATCCTGACACCGGGGTAATCCGTGAAAAAGCTCTCCGCACGACGACGCCACCCGCTGGCGGCGCTCGTCGTCCTACTCCTCGCGCTGGCATGCACCGGGGGGCTGTACGCCGTGTTCGCCCCCGCGGACAAGGCGAAGGCAGATGAAACCGCCCAGTCCCTGGCCATCGACGAGGGCAAGAAGCTCTTCGCCGTAGGCTGTGCCAGCTGCCACGGCACCGGCGGTCAGGGGTCCTCCGACGGTCCGAGCCTGGTGGGCGTGGGCGCCGCGGCCGTCGACTTCCAGGTCGGCACCGGCCGTATGCCGGCCCAGCAGCCGGGTGCGCAGGTTCCGCGCAAGAAGGTCATCTACACGCAGGCCGAGATCGACCAGCTCGCCGCGTACATCTCCTCGCTGGGCGCGGGTCCGAGCATCCCGACCGAGGCGCAGTACGGCCCCGACGGCGCCGACATCGCCAAGGGCGGCGAGCTCTTCCGCGACAACTGCACCCAGTGCCACAACTTCACCGGCAAGGGTGGCGCGCTGACGCACGGCAAGTTCGCGCCGAGCCTCGAGGGCGTCGACCCGAAGCACATCTACGAGGCCATGCAGACCGGCCCGCAGAACATGCCGTCGTTCCCCGACACCACGCTGTCGGAGCAGAACAAGAAGGACATCATCGCGTACCTGAACGCGGTCAACGGCGACGACACCGTGAGCCCCGGCGGCCTTGAGCTGGGCGGTCTCGGCCCGGTCTCCGAAGGCCTGTTCGCCTGGATCTTCGGCCTCGGCGCGCTGATCGCGGTCGCCGTCTGGGTCGCCGCTCGGACCGCAAAGGCCAAGAAGTCATGAGTAGCCAAGACATTCCAGAAGAGAACCTGCCCGCAGAGCAGGACGCGCACGGCGCGGTGGGCGTCGCGGACGAGAAGAACCCGTTCGCGGACCCCGGCCTGCCGCCCCACGAGCACCGGGTGCAGGACATCGACGAGCGGGCCGCCAGGCGGTCCGAGCGCACGGTGGCCATGCTGTTCACGGTGTCGATGCTGGCCACCGTCGGGTTCATCGCCTCGTACGTGGGCATCCCCCACGACAAGTCGATCTACGTCTTCCCGATCGGGCACATCAACGCGCTGAACTTCGCGCTGGGCCTGACCCTCGGTCTCGCCCTCTTCGCGATCGGCGCGGGCGCGGTCCACTGGGCCCGCACCCTGATGTCCGACGAGGAGATCGCCGACGAGCGTCACCCGATCGAGGCGTCCCCCGAGGTCCGCGCGAAGGTCCACGCGGACTTCAAGCAGGGTGCCAAGGAGTCGGCGCTCGGCCGTCGCAAGCTGATCCGCAACACGATGTTCGGCGCGCTGGCCCTGTTCCCGCTCTCCGGCGTCATGCTGCTGCGCGACCTCGGCCCGCTGCCCGGCACCAAGCTCCGCCACACCATGTGGCGCAAGGGCCTCCAGCTCGTCAACATGAACACCAACGAGCCGCTGCGCCCCTCCGACGTCCAGGTCGGCTCGCTGACCTTCGCCAAGCCCGAGGGCCTGGAGGAGCACGACGAGGAGTTCCAGACCGAGATCGCCAAGGCCGCCCTGATGATCGTCCGCATCCAGCCGGACAACATCAAGGACAAGCGCGAGCTCGAGTGGTCGTACGAGGGAATCGTCGCGTACTCGAAGATCTGCACCCACGTCGGTTGCCCGATCTCCCTGTACGAGCAGCAGACGCACCACGTGCTCTGCCCCTGCCACCAGTCCACCTTCGACCTCTCCGACGGTGCCCGGGTGATCTTCGGCCCCGCCGGTCACGCCCTGCCGCAGCTGCGCATCGGCGTGAACGACCAGGGTTACCTCGAAGCGCTCGGCGACTTCGAGGAGCCCGTCGGTCCTGCATTCTGGGAGCGCGGATGAGCACTACAGAGTCCACCGAGGCCCGCTCTCGCGGGAAGGCACCGGCCGGCGAGCGCGTCGCCGACTGGGCCGACGGCCGGCTGGGGATCTACTCCCTGGCCAAGGCCAACATGCGCAAGATCTTCCCCGACCACTGGTCGTTCATGTTGGGCGAAGTGTGCATGTACAGCTTCATCATCATCATCCTCACGGGTGTGTACCTGACGCTGTTCTTCCACCCGTCGATGAACGAGGTGGAGTACCACGGCAGCTACGTCCCGCTGCAGGGACAGCTGATGTCCGAGGCGTTCAACTCGACCATGCACATCTCCTTCGATGTGCGCGGTGGTCTGCTGATCCGGCAGATCCACCACTGGGCGGCGCTGATCTTCCTCGCCGGCATGTTCGTGCACATGATGCGTGTGTTCTTCACGGGCGCGTTCCGCAAGCCGCGTGAGGTCAACTGGCTGTTCGGCTTCCTGCTGTTCGTCCTGGGCATGTTCACCGGCTTCACCGGTTACTCGCTCCCGGACGACCTGCTCTCCGGCACCGGTGTCCGCTTCATGGAGGGCGCGATCCTGTCCGTGCCGATCGTCGGCACGTACCTGTCGTTCTTCCTGTTCGGCGGAGAGTTCCCGGGCGGCGACTTCGTGGCCCGCTTCTACTCGATCCACGTCCTGCTGCTGCCGGGCATCATGCTCGGCCTGATGGTGGCGCACCTGATCCTGGTCTTCTACCACAAGCACACGCAGTTCGCGGGCCCCGGCAAGACCAACAACAACGTGGTCGGCATGCCGCTGCTGCCGGTCTACATGGCCAAGGCCGGAGGCTTCTTCTTCCTGGTCTTCGGTGTCATCGCGGTCATCGCGGCGATCGCCTCCATCAACCCGATCTGGGCGATGGGCCCCTACCGTCCCGACCAGGTGTCCACGGGCGCCCAGCCGGACTGGTACATGGGCTTCTCCGAGGGCCTGATCCGTGTCATGCCGGGCTGGGAGATCAACTTCTGGGGCCACACGCTCGTCCTGGGTGTGTTCATCCCGCTGGTGATCTTCCCGCTGGTCCTGGTCGCGATCGCGGTCTACCCGTTCATCGAGTCCTGGGTCACCGGCGACAAGCGCGAGCACCACATCCTGGACCGCCCGCGCAACGCCCCGACCCGGACCGCGTTCGGTGTCGCGTGGATCACCTGGTACATGGTGCTGCTGATCGGTGGTGGAAACGACCTCTGGGCCACCCACTTCCACCTGTCGATCAACGCCATCACGTGGTTCGTGCGGGTCGCGTTCTTCGTCGCCCCGGTCCTGGCGTTCATCGCCACCAAGCGGATCTGCCTCGGCCTCCAGCGCCGCGACAAGGACAAGGTGCTGCACGGCCGCGAGTCCGGCATCATCAAGCGCCTGCCGCACGGTGAGTTCATCGAGGTGCACGAGCCGCTCAGCCAGGAGCAGCTCCACACGCTCACGGCGCACGAGCAGTACGCACCGGCGCAGATCGGCCCCACGGTCGACGAGAACGGCGTCGAGCGCAAGGTCAAGGGATCCGAGAAGCTGCGCGCCAAGCTGAGCGAGGCGTACTACGGCGAGGAGTCCCAGATCCCCAAGCCGACCGTCGAGGAGTACAAGGAGATCACGAGCGGCCACGGCCACCACTGATCCCTGCTTGTCGCTGCGCTCGCCACGCGCGGTAGAAGGGCCCGTCCGACACACCGGACGGGCCCTTCGCCGTGCCGTGCCATGGGGTGCGGGTTCGGTGGGGGCGTTCCGTCCGAACACCGGACGGGGCCCTGTGTCGTGCTCCGGGCTGGATAGGGTGTGGGCACGGTTTTCTACGACATCTGGAGCGGCCCCATGAGCGCTGTGACCCCCGCTGGAGGCGACATCGCGGCGGGCCGTTCCTGGCCCGAGGTGCTGAACGCCCTGCTGTACGGCCGCGATCAGAGTGCCGACGCGACGGCGTGGGCGATGGACCGGATCATGCAGGGCGAGGCGACCGACGCGCAGATCGCCGGCTTCGTGGTCGCCCTCCGGGCCAAGGGCGAGACCGTCGAGGAGATCAACGGGCTCGTGCGGACGATGTACGCGCACGCCAACGTGATCGAGGTCCCCGGGCGGACGGTGGACATCGTCGGCACCGGCGGCGACGGCGCCAAGACAGTCAACATCTCCACCATGTCGGCGATCGTCGTGGCCGGCACCGGTGCCACGGTCGTCAAGCACGGCAACCGGGCCGCCTCCTCCGCGTCCGGTGCCTCGGACGTCCTGGAGAAGCTCGGCGTCAACCTGGAGCTGACCCCGCAGCGGGTGGCCGAGGTGGCCGAGGAGGCCGGGATCACGTTCTGCTTCGCGATCAAGTTCCATCCGGCGCTGCGTCACGCGGGCGCCGCACGAGGGCAGTTGGGCATCCGCACGGTGTTCAACATCCTCGGCCCGCTGACCAACCCCGCCCGGGTGCGCTCCCAGGCGGTCGGCGTCGCGGACCCGCGCATGGCCCCGGTCGTCGCGGGCGTCTTCGCCGAGCGCGGCAACTCCTCCCTGGTCTTCCGGGGTGACGACGGCCTCGACGAGCTGACGACCACGTCGACCTCCCGCGTCTGGATCGTCCGCGACGGCAAGGTCACCGAGGAGAGCTTCGACCCCCGCGACGTCGGCCTCGACCTCGTGCCGGTGGAGGCCCTGCGCGGCGGTGACCCGGCGTACAACGCGGAGGTCGCCCGCCACCTGCTGGACGGCGAGAAGGGCCCGGTCCGCGACGCCGTACTCCTGAACTCCGCGGCCGCGCTGGTGGCCCTGGACCCGGGGACGGGGACGCTGGCCGAGCAGTTGCGGGCCGGGATGGACAAGGCCGCCGAGTCGATCGACTCGGGCGCGGCGAAGCGGACGCTGGAACGCTGGGTGGCCGCCAGCAACGCGTAACCGCCACCAGGGTGTCGTCCCGCGATCCGGACTCGGGTTGCGGGACGACGATCACTTCACGTACGTTCCTGTACCAGGTCATGAGTGACAGTCATGAGGCCCCGGCCGACTGTCCGGCAACCCTCCGTCCGTGGCGGGGTGCCCCGGGTGAAGACCAGGCCGTGAGCAGCGAGGTTCACGGCAAGCGCGGGCCCCTCTCGAAACCAGGGGTCCTGGTCGTTCGAGGGAGTCCTCCGTGAGCAAGCGAATGCGATAGGGCCGCCGAGCCCCGCCTCCGCGCACCCATCTCATCTTTCACCTTTCTCTTGTCACGGGAGTCCCCCATGTCTGTCTCCACCGCTGCCTCCGTCCAGACCATTTGTGCCCAGCTGCCCGTTCTGGGACGGGATGTCACCGTCCCGCTCGTCACCGGCGGCGAGGTCACCTACGCGGCCCTCGACTACGCGGCCAGCGCCCCCGCCCTCCAGCGGGTCTGGGACGACGTGGCGGCCTACGCGCCCTACTACGGCAGCGTCCACCGCGGTGCCGGCTACCTCTCCCAGCTGTCGACGGACCTGTTCGAGAACGCCCGCAAGACCGTCACGGAGTTCCTCGACTGCCGCGACGACGACCAGCTGATCTTCACCCGGTCGACCACCGACTCGCTCAACCTCCTCGCCGCCGCCCTCCCCGCCGACTGCCAGGTCTTCGTCTTCGAGACCGAGCACCACGCGAGCCTGCTCCCCTGGAAGGACGCCAGGGTCAGCTACCTCGACGCCCCGCGCACCCCGCGCCAGGCCGTGGAGACGCTGGAGAAGGCCCTCGCCGACCGGGACCCCTACGGCCCGGCCCTGGTCTGCGTCACCGGCGCCTCCAACGTCACCGGTGAGCTGTGGCCCGTACGGGAGCTCGCGGCGGCCGCTCACGCCCACGGCGCCCGCATCGTCCTCGACGCCGCCCAGCTCGCCCCGCACCACCCGGTGAGCGTCCGTGACCTCGACGTCGACTGGGTCGCCTTCTCCGGCCACAAGCTGTACGCCCCCTTCGGCTCCGGCGTCCTGGCGGGCCGCGCCGACTGGCTGAAGGCCGCCGACCCCTACCTCGCGGGCGGCGGCGCCAGCCGCAAGGTCACCCGGCGCGAGGACGGGGGAGTGGACGTGGAGTGGCACGAGAGCGCCGCGCGCCATGAGGCGGGCTCGCCCAACGTCATCGGCGCCTACTCCATCGCGTCGGCCTGCAAGGCGCTCACCGAAGCCGGCTTCGACACCCTCGTGGCCCGCGAGCAGCACCTGATCGAGAAGGTCCGCCAGGGACTCGCCGACGTCCCCGAGGTCCGCGTGCTGTCTCTCTTCGGCGACGACGCCCCCCGCGTCGGTGTGATCTCCTTCGTCGTCGAGGGCTGGAACAGCTCCCACTTCGCCGCCGCCCTCTCCGCCGAGTACGGCATCGGCGTCCGCGACGGCCTCTTCTGCGCCCACCCGCTCGTCCGCACCCTCCTCGGCAGCGACCCGCAGTCCCAGGGCGAGTGCGGCGCCCCCGAGGCGGCGCCCGGCGAGAAGTCCCTCAACGCGATCCGGGTGAGCTTCGGCGCGGGCACCCCGGACGAGCACGTGGAGCGGTTCGTGCAGGCCGTGAAGGAGCTGGTCGCGGACGGTGCGAAGTGGACGTACCGCACCGAGGACGGCCGCTGCGTCCCGGCCGTCTGAGACAGCGGCGGCCGGCGCGCGTATACGCTCCCCCTCAGCAGCCGTACGGAAAGCAGGGGGAGCACGGGGTGCAGGAGCTGCGCGAGACGGACCCGCGGACCATCGGGCCCTACGAGGTCCTGGGCAGACTCGGCTCCGGCGGCATGGGCGAGGTGTACCTCGCCGAGGCGCGCGGCGGGCTGCGGCTGGCCGTGAAGGTCGTACGGGCCGAGCACGCCGGGGACCGCACCTTCCGCGCCCGGTTCCGGCACGAGGTGCGGGCCGCGCAGACCGTCGGCGGGGCCGGCACGTACACCGCGCGGGTCGTGGACGCGGACACCGAGGCCGCGCGGCCGTGGATGGCGACCGAGTTCGTGGCGGGCCCCAACCTGCGGGACGCGGTGCTCGACCGGGGACCGCTGCCCGCGGACGCGGTACGGCTGCTGGCGGCCGCGCTCGCCGAGGCGCTCGCCGCGATCCACGCCAAGGGCCTGGTGCACCGGGACCTCAAGCCCTCCAACATCCTGCTCGCGCCGGACGGCCCCCGGGTCATCGACTTCGGGATCGTCAGGGCCCTGGAGGGCACCGCGCTGACCCGGACCGGCGTGGTCGTCGGGTCGGTCGGCTATCTCTCGCCCGAGCAGATCCGCAACGGCGCCCAGGTGGTGCCGGCCAGTGACGTCTTCTCCCTGGGCGCGGTCCTCGCCTACGCCGGCGGCGGCAAGGAGCCCTTCGGCGAGGGGCAGGACTCGGTCGTCCTGCTGCGGATCCTCACCGGTGACGTCGACCTGACCGCCGTACCGGAGGAACACCTGCCGCTGGTGGAGTCGTGTCTGCGGGACGACCCCGGCGCGCGGCCGACGCCCGCGGAGCTGGTCGCGGCCGCCGGACACACGACGGAGTCGCTGCGCGCGGGCCTGCGTCCGGGGTGGTACGCGCCCGGCTCGGCCGAGCAGCCCGAGGTCGCTGCGAGCGGGGCGCACTGGGTCCCCGCGCACGACTCGGGGGAGCGGGAGAGCCGGGTCGAGTACGTGGCGCCCGTGACCGTCACGGAGGTTCACGCGGTCACCCGTGTGCCGCCGCAGCCCGCCCCGCCGTCCCGGCGCCGGCTGCTGCGGGCCGTGACGGGCGGCGCGGGGGTGTTGGCGGCCGGAGGCGTGGGCGGATGGCTGTGGCTACGGGACGCGCCGGACGGATCCGTGACCGCCGGGGCGGGCTCCCCGACGGGCACGCCCGCGACCGGCTGGCAGTACAAGGTCGAGGGGCTCGGTGGGCGGCGCGGCCCCTGCGCGGCCGTCTCACCGGACGGCACGCGTGTGTACGTCGGCGGCACGGACGGCGCCCTGCACGCGCTGGACCTGGACGGGCGGACCGTGTGGCGGACCTCGCTCGGCGCCGAGGCCATGTCCCCGCTCGCCACCGCCGACGGCGTGTACTGCCTGCTGGAGGACGGCCAGGAGGGCGCCGCCAAGCTGTGCGCGCTCGGCCGGGGCGGCAAGGTCCGCTGGACCAGGTCGTTCGCCGCGAACAGCCAGTTCCCGGTCGCCGCCGGCCAGCTGGTCCTGGTGTCCTACGGCGACGGCTCGGACGCGGGCGGGGTGCGGGCCTACGCCCCCGACGGCAGTGTGCGCTGGTCCACGCCGACCGGTCCCGCGCCCACCGGTGAACCCGTGGTGGCGGACGGCGTGGTGTACGTCGGCACGTTCGGGGACCAGGTCCAGGCCCTGGACGCGAAGACCGGCGAGCGGCTGTGGGCGACGAAGGCCGGCTCCGACACCGGGCGGCCCGCCCTGGTCGGCGACACGCTGGTGGTCGGATCGGGCGGCGAGCAGATGCTGCACGGCATCAGCCGCACGGGCAGAGCGCTGTGGGACGTCACCAACGACAAGGTGTACGGCAGCCGTTACTTCACCTGCGTGCCCTTCGGCGGCCTGGGCGTCACCGCGTCCGACTACGAACTGGTCGCCCTTGACCCCGCCGACGGATCGACGGTGTGGTCCTTCCGGTTCACCGACGAGGGAAACCAGTACAGCGACCCCACGGTCTTCGGCGACACCGTCTACGTGCGCCACGGTTCGACGCTCTACGGCGTCAACCGCGAGGGAAAGCAGACCTGGCGCCGGCGCGTCGAGGGCGGCGCGTCCATCGGGACCCAGACCCCGGTCGTCCGGGAGGGCCGCGTGTACGCCGCGAACGCCGACGGCATCACGGTGCTCGCGCTCGACTCCTAGCCGTCGAGACCGGTCAGCCGTCGAGACCGGTCAGCTGTCGAGGCCGATCGCGAACGCGGCCTCCAGGTCGTGCTGGGAGTAGGTGCGGAAGGCCACGTGGGTGTCCGTCGCCTCGACGCCCGGGATCTTGCTGATGCTGCCGGGGATGACCTCGGCGAGGTCCTCGTGCCGCTTGACCCGGACCATGGCGATCAGGTCGTACGTGCCCGTGACGGAGAAGACCTCGCTCACGGACTCCAGCGCGGCGATCCGCTCCGCGATCTCGGGGATCCGGTCCACGCTGGTCTTGATGAGGACGATCGCGGTGATCACGGCTGGTTCTCTCCCTCGGGGGCCGGAGCTGGGGCGGCCCTCACTCTAGTCCTACGGCCGAAACGCACCCAGGCGAAGACCAGGCCCAGGCCGAAGCCCACCAGGTGGGCCAGATAGGCCACCCCGGGGCCGTCGGAGGCCCGGCCCGCCGCCAGCCATTGCAGCGCCGCCCAGAAGGGCAGGACGACCCAGGCGGGGAAGCGCAGCGGCAGGAAGAAGAGGAACGGCAGGAGACTGGTCACCCGGGCCCCGGGGAACAGCAAGAGAAACGCGCCGAGGACCGCCGAGATCGCCCCGGAGGCACCGACCAGGGACTGCTCGGAGTCGGCGTTGGCGGCCGCGTAGCCCAGCAGGGCGAGATAGCCGCAGCCGACGTAGAAGAGGAGGAACTGCACACGGCCCATCCGCTCCTCGGTCATCACGCCGAAGACGTAGAGGAAGAGCATGTTGCCCAGCAGGTGCGCCCAGCTCCCGTGCACGAACAGCGCGGTGGCCGGGGTGAGGGCGGCACCGGGCGAGCCCTCGAAGAGCTCGGCGGGGATCACGCCCCAGCGGTGGAACCAGGCCCGCTGGGCGGCCAGGGCCGCGTCCCCGGAGCCGTAGGCCGGATCGAGACCCGAGGCGGGGCCGATCACGAAGACCAGACAGCACAGGGCGATCAGACCGTAGGTGACCGGAGCCGGCCCCCGCAGCGCCCTGCCTGCTCCACCGAGTGTCACCCTCCAGTTGCGGATCATGAACACAGAGCATGACGTAACGGGACGCAACGGAACAGAGCGCCTCGCCGCGGGACGGGTCCCGTGGACGCCCGAGCGGCGAGTACCCGCCAGGCCTTAGGGTTACGAGCCACACGCACCGGGACGCCGGTGCGTCACCGACAATGGCTAGCAGGAAAGAGCACAGTCACGATGACGGTTCCCCTCCCGACCGCCTCGACGCGGTGGCGCTGCACCCTCTGCGGCAACCTCACGCGCTTCGATGTGACCCGCTCGTCGAAGGTCGTCGAGTACGTCCACCTCGACCTGGCGGGAGAGCCGAACGTCGAGGAGCGCGAGGTGGTCAGTGAGACCATCGAGTCGGTGCGGTGCCGCTGGTGCAACGCCGTGGACCAGGTGGAACTCGTGGACAGGCCGGGCGCCGGCTCCTGACAGGGCCGGCCCCGCACAGTGATGGGGTGTGACGGATGGTGGAGACACAAGGCGGGGAGCCGGGCGACGGCGCCGCCGCCGAGGTCCTCGACCGTCCGCTGCCCGACGGCGTGCGGCGCAGGGTCGTGCACATCGTCTCGGAGGGCTTCGGCGGCCTGACCGTCGGCGAACTGCCCGCACAGCTCAGACAGTACGCGCGCTTCGCGCCGAACCGGCGGGCCAAGTTCGCGGGCAACGCGATGGCGGCCGCGCTGGAGACCGATCCGCTGTTCCGCCAGCGCATCGGGGAGAAGTTCAGAGAGGTCCAGCCGGAGCTGGCCGGCGCCCTCGACTCCGGCTCCCCGCCCCCGGCCGCGGACCCGCTCGACGTGGCGGCCGCGGCCTATGTTCTGCGCCCCGCCGGCTGGGTCAAGCTGGTCACCGCGGCCGGCGAGGAGGCCCAGCGGGCGGACGCCGAGCGGGCCGACGAGGAGAACCGCGCCGAGCTGGAGCGGCTGCGCGCGGAGCTCACGGCCGCCCGCGACCAGACGCGCGCCGAGACCGAGCGGCTGCGCACCGAGCTGGATTCCGCCAAGAAGGAAGCCGAGTCGCTGCACCGCAAACTGCGGGCGGCACTCAGTGACGTCAAGCGCGGCGAGGCGGCTCTGCGCAAGCTGCAGGCCGAGATGGAGTCCGTACGCACCGAGGGGCAGACCCAGGTGTCCGCGGCCGAGAGCGAGTCCCGGCGCCTGAAGGCACGCCTCGGGGAGGCGGAGGCCGCCCTGGAGGCCACGCGCAGAGCGGCACGGGAGGGGCGCAGTGTCGAGGACATGCGCGTGCGTCTGCTTCTGGACACCGTTTTGGACGCGGCCCAGGGGCTGCGCCGGGAACTGGCCCTGCCGCCCGTCTCCGTGCGGCCCGCAGAGACCGTGGACGCGGTCGAACCGGGCCGCATGACCCCGAAGGACATCGCCGCGCGGGCCCTGTCCGAGAACGACCCGGCGATCCTGGACCAGCTTCTCGCCCTGCCTCAGGCGCACTTGGTGGTCGACGGCTACAACGTCACCAAGACCGGCTATCCCCAGATGCCGTTGGAGAAGCAGCGCCTCAGGCTCCTCGGGCAGCTCTCGCAGCTCGCCGCGCAGACCGGGGCGGAGGTGACCTGCGTCTTCGACGGGGCCGAGCTGGCCGCGCCGGTGCTGCTCGCGCCGCCGCGCGGGGTGCGGGTGCTGTTCTCCAAGGCGGGCGTCACCGCCGACGAGTTGATCCGCCAGCTCGTGCGCGCCGAGCCGCCGGGGCGGCCGGTGATCGTCGCCTCGACCGACCGCGAGGTCGCCGACGGCATCGCCAAGGCGGGGGCGCGGCCGGTGGCTTCCGCGGTGCTGCTGAAGCGGCTGTCCTGACGCGGGAGTTCCGGGTTTCGGTCCTGTTCCGAGTGGGTGGACGCGGAGGTCGGTGTGCCTCGCCGGGATGCGCGGCCCGCCGTCGCCGGGCGGCCGAGGACATGGAGAGTCCGCGTCCGACCTGTCTTTCTGCTGGGGGTCCGGGGGTTATCCCCCGGGAAGTCGCAGCACGCCCGAATTGGCCGTATCGTCACGCAACGTAGTGTCAAGCTGGTTTCACTGCACGTGAGTTATGTGCAAAGAATGCAGGGCGTGACGAGATTTTGCTCCTGAGGATTTGAACTGATCACAGGAAGGTCACTAGGGTCTGCTCTCGAACCTCCGAGCGGGTGATCACTCAAAAGAAGGAGTTCACCTCCGTGGCGTCCCACCGTCGACCCAAGCAGCCGAGCCGTACGCGCGTGACCGTGCTCACGACCGCGGCCGCTGCCGCCGTGGCCCTCAGTGCCAATGCCGCCAACGCCGCGCCGAGCGAGAAGCCGAGCAAGGACGAGGTCAAGGCGAAGGTCGACGCCCTGTACGAGCAGGCCGAGCAGGCCACCGAGAAGCTCAACGGCGCCAAGGAGAAGCAGGAGAAGCTCCAGAAGGAGATCTCCACCATCCAGGACAACGTGGCCCGCGGCCAGGACGACCTGAACGAACTGCGGGACTCCATAGGCCTCGCGGCCGCCGCGCAGTACCGCAGCGGCACCATCGACTCCTCGCTCCAGCTCTTCCTGTCGTCGAACCCGGACGACTACCTGGACCGGGCGTCCACCGCGGACCAGCTCAGCTCCCAGCAGGTCGAGGCGCTGAAGAAGATCCAGGAGAAGCAGCGCGAGCTGGCCCAGGACCGCGCCGAGGCCTCCGAGAAGCTCAAGGACCTCGCCAGCACCCGCACCGAACTGGCCAAGCAGAAGAAGGCCGTTCAGGGCAAGCTCGCCGAGGCGCAGAAGCTCCTCAACACGCTGACGGCCGCCGAGAAGGCCGCCCTCGCCGCCGCCGACGCCCGCGCCAGCCGCTCCGCCAGCGAGCGCGTGGACCTCGGTGACGCGCCCCCCGCCTCCGGCCGGGCCCTGGCCGCCTTCCAGGCCGCGCAGAGCAAGATCGGCTCGCCCTACGTCTACGGCGCCTCCGGCCCGTCCTCCTTCGACTGCTCGGGCCTGACCTCCTGGGCCTTCGCCCAGGCCGGCGTCACCATCCCGCGCACCTCGCAGGCCCAGGCCAACGCGGGTACGCGGATCTACTCCCAGAGCGACCTCAAGGTCGGCGACCTGGTCATCTTCTACGGCGACCAGCACCACGTCGGCTTCTACGCGGGCAACGGCATGGTCCTGCACGCCCCCCGCACCGGCACGGTCGTCCGTTACGAGTCGATCAACAACATGCCGTTCCAGTTCGGCGTGCGGATCTGATCCTCCGTCCCGGAGCCCCGATCACGCTCAAGATCGCGACGACTCGCCGCCCGTTCGGGCGAATCGCGACAACCACAACTGACTGCACGCCCCGCCCATGACCTGCGTCCTAGGCGGGGCGTCACGTTGTGTGCCCGCGGAGGTCGTTGGATAGGCCCCTGCCGCGGGGCTACTGTCGGCCGCGCTTCCCCCCTCGCCGGGGAGCGTCTGTGTCCGCCAGTGGAAGGAGCGCGGCTTCCCGTGGGGTCCCATCGCCGCCTTGTCCAGACGTCCGGGTTCAACCGGGGCGCCGGTGCCGCCCTGTGCGTGCTGTCCGCGGCGGCCGCCGCGCTCGGCGCCGTACCGGCCCTCGCCGCTCCGTCCGACGACACCCGGGCCGAGGTGGACCGCCTCTACGAGGAGGCCGAGCAGGCCACCGAAGCCTTCAACAAGGCCGACGAGCGCGCCGACGCGCTGCGCAAGGAGGTCCGCACCGCACAGGACGGGATCGCCCGGCAGCAGGAGCGCATCAACTCCATGCGGGACGCGCTCGGTTCACTGGCCGGCGCGCAGTACCGCTCGGGCGGCCTCGACCCGTCCCTCGCGCTGCTGTTCTCCGACGACCCGGACGACTACCTCGACAAGGCCGCCGTCCTGGACCGCATCAACGCCCATCAGGCGGGCGAGCTCAAGGACCTCCAGGAGGCCATGCGCGAACTCGCCCAGGAGCGCAGCGAGGCGGCCCGCAAACTCGGTGAACTGGAGAAGAGCCGCAAGGCCGTCGCCTCCCACAAGCGGACCGTCGAGAAGAAGCTCGCCAGGGCGCGCGCGCTGCTCAACTCCCTGCCGTCCGACGAGCGCGCCGCCTACGACCGGGCCTCCCGCTCCGGCCGCTCCGAGATGCCCGACCTCTCGGGAGCCGCGGCACCCTCGGGACGGGCGGCCGCCGCCGTCGCCGCCGCGCAGTCCGCGATCGGCAAGCCGTACGTGTGGGGCGCCAACGGGCCCAACGGCTTCGACTGTTCGGGCCTGATGCAGTGGTCGTACGCCCAGGCCGGCGTGTCCCTCCCGCGCACCTCGCAGGCCCAGCGCTACGCCGGCCGTCAGGTGCCGCTCTCCCAGGCGCGGCCCGGCGATCTGGTCACCTACCGGGGCGACGCCAGTCACGTCGGGATGTACGTCGGCAACGGCCAGGTCGTGCACGCCCCGTACCCCGGCGCCCCGGTGCGCTACGACCCGGTGGGCATGATGCCGGGGGCGACGGTCACGCGCCCCTGACCGACGGCTGCGTTGCCCGTACGATCGGGAAACATGGCTGGTCGAAGGCGGGCGTCGGGACACGGTGCGGTGGTGCTGTGCCTGCTGCTCATCTCGCTGGTGGGCTGCGGCGGCAGGCCGACGGCCACCGACACCGCCGAGGCCGACGTGCAGCACGTCCTCGACCGGCGGGCGGCGGCCGTCCTCGACCGCGACAAGGCGGCCATCGCCGAGACGGGCGCCGCGGGCTGGTTCCAGGACGTCAGCGCGGTGCCGCTCGCCTCCTGGGCCTACAAGGTCACCGGCGTCCACCGCACCGGCGCCACGGCCACCGCCGACGCCGAACTCCGCTACCAGGTCCAGGGCTACGACCAGGCCCCGGTCACCGTCGCCCGCACCCTGGACCTCTCTCTCGACGCGGCCGACCAGTGGTACGTGCGGGACGAGAAGCCGGCGAAGAAGGCCCCGCAGCAACTGTGGGACCAGGGCGAGGTGACCGTCGTCCGCGGACGGCACAGCATGGTCCTCGGTGTCGGCCAGTCCGGCGAGCGGCTGCACTCCTTCGCGGACCTGGCCGACCACGCCGTGCCCGCCGTGTCGGACGCCTGGGGCACCGAGTGGTCCCGGCACGTCGTCGTGCTCGTACCGGAGTCCCTGGACGGCATGGCCGGGCTGCTCGGCTCGCCGGCCTCCTCCTACCGCGGGATCGCGGCCGTCACCACCGGCGAGACCGGCGCCCCGGCGCGGGCGCCCGCGGACCGGATCATCGTGAACCCCGACGCGTACGGCCTGCTCGGCAATCCGGGCAGGCAGGTCGTGCTCACCCACGAGACCACCCATGTCGCCACCCGCGCCGACACCACGGCCGCGACACCGCTGTGGCTGTCGGAGGGGTACGCCGACTGGGTCGGCTACCGGGACACCGGGCGCACCCCGGCCGAGGCGGCGCCGGAGCTGGGGGAGGCCGTGTCCGCCGGCCGGGTGCCGAAGGCCCTGCCGTCCGACGCGGACTTCGGCTTCGGCGGCAGCGCGTCCGCGCTCGCGATGTCCTACGAGAGCGGCTGGACGGCCTGCCGGATGATCGCGGACCGGTGGGGTGAGGCGAAGTTGGGCGCGTTCTACCGGGCCGTGGGCACGCACAAGGAGCGGCCGGGGGCCGTGGAGGAGGCCATGGCGAAGGTGCTCGGCACCGACCTGAACGCGTTCACCGCCGACTGGCAGGAGTACCTGCGGAATCAGTTCGCCTGACCCGACTGTTCACCGGGATCAGTGCGTCCCGTCCGACCGGTCGGCGGCCTCAGTCCGCCTGGTCCAACTGCTCGACGGCCTCCGCCAGCCAGGCCCGTTCGGCCTGGCCCGTCGCCCGGGCCACCCGCAGCATGCCCTGCCGGAACAGGTCGTCCGTCTCCTCCGCGCGTACCGGTTCGCCGCCGTCGTAGAAGAAGCTGGTGGGCGTCTCCAGGAACTCCAGCCGCCGCCGCAGCACGGCCGCCTGCTCGTGCCGGTCCGGCAGGTGGCGCAGGAACGCGAGGACGGTGTTGAAGCGGACCTGGTCGGTGATCTCGGCCTGCTTCGGGTCGCGCAGCCGCTCCAGGAGGTCCTCCCGGCCCCTTTCCGTGAGCGACAGCGTTTTGCGCGGCGCCGCGCTCGTCCCCGGCTCCGTGCGCTCCTCCAGCAGGCCGGCCTTGACGAGCCGCGTGATCGCCGGATAGAGCGCCCCGTCGCTGACCGGGCGGACATGGCCGGTGAGCGCCTTGATGCGCTCCTTGAGCTCGTAGCCGTGCAGCGGCTCTTCGGCGAGGAAGCCGAGGATCGACAGCTCCAGCACTGCATTCCTCCTTGCGGGGGGCGTGACGCCATGCTACCTCTTATCGAGCTACCTCTATTCGAGGTAGCTCGTTTCGAGGGGAAGCCAGTGAACGGTCACCGCAAGCAGCTCGTCTCGCTCGCCCAGCCCGTCTACCTGGGCCTCCTGGCCTCCGTCGCCGCCGGGATCATCAACACCGTGTGGGTCTCCCGGCTCGGCGGTCCCGCCGTCGCCGCCGTCGCCGTCGCGACCAACACCGAGAACGTGCTGCTCGGTGTCGCGCTGGTCTTCGGCTCCGGTACGACCGTGCTGGTTGCGCACGCCAGGGGGGCGCGGGACCCCGGCGGGGTGCGGGCGGCCGTGCGCGGCGGTGTGGCGCTGTGGGCGCTGGTCACGCCGGTGGTCGCGGTGGGCGGTTTCCTGCTGCGGGAGCCGCTGGCCCGGCTGGTGCTCGACGGCGGGCCGGCCGTGTCCCTCGCCACCGCCTACTTCGCGGTCTCCCTGCCCGGCATCGCCGTCTTCTTCGCCCAGCAGCTCGTCGACGGCATCCTCAAGGGCGCCGGCGACACCCGCACCCCGATGCGGCTCGCCCTTCTGGCCAACGGCCTGATCCTGCTCTGCGACCCGTTCCTGATCCACGCGTACGGCGTCCGGGGCGCCGCCGTCTCGACCGTGCTGTGCCGGGGCGTGGCACTCGGGGTGGGGATGCTCGCCGTACGCCGGAACGCGCTGCTGCGCTCGTGTGCGACGGCCCCGGCGGGCGTCCCCGTGCGCGCGACGCTGGCCACCGGCCTGCCCATGGCGGCCGACTTCACCGTCCGCCAGGGCGGTGCCCTCGTCCTCGTCGCGATCGTGGCGCGGCTCGGGGTGACGGCGGTGGCCGCGTACTCCATCGCCTACAAGGTCATGTACGTGGCGACCATGGCCTTCTACGCCGTACGGCAGGCCGCCTCGATCCACACCGCGCATCTGCGGGGCGCCGGGCGGGACGCGCGGCGGGCGGTGGGGCGGGAGGCGGTGCTGGTGTCCGGGGCGGTGGGACTCGCGGCGGCCGTGCTGCTCTTCGTGACCGCCCCCTGGGTCATGGCCGCCTTCGGCGCGGGTCCCGCGGTCGCCCACGACGGCGTGCTGTTCCTGCGCTGCGTCGGTCCCTACCTGCTGTTGATGGCCTGCTTCATCGCGCTCGGCGGGGTCTTCGAGGGCAGCGGGGGAGCGCCGGCGCTGCTGCGGGTGACGCTGCTCGGCACAGCGGCCCAGCTCGCGCTGGCGTACGGCTGCTCCGGCCTCGGCCTTCCCGGCGTGTGCCTGGCCCTCGCGCTGGCCATGGCCCTTCAGTACGCAGCCGCGCTGCTCCTGTTCCGGCGGACGGGCGCCCGACCCGAGGGCGAGGTCGAGACCTGCCGGGCTGGAACGACGGCCTGAGCGGGTGCGGGGCTTGGGGCTTGGTTGCGTCGGGGGGAGGTGTTGTCCGCGACGGCCGGCGCGCGGTAGGGGCTCCATGGCGGGGGGTGTGCTGCTCCTGGTCTGCGGGCGGTGTTCGGTCTCGGGTGGGCGCGGCGGCCTGCCGGGCTGGAGCGGCGGTCTGAGTGGATGCGGGGCTTGGTTGCGTCGGGAGTGTCAGCGTCGGCCAGTGGCGGCCCCGGCGGGCCCCTGGCATCGGGGGAGGTGCTGTTCACGCGTGCCGGCACAGGCCCCGGCAGGGCTGTGACGCCGGGTGCCCCGTGTCAGGAGGAGGGTGACGGCTGTCGGGTCGGGGCGGTGGGCTGGTCCGGTAGGGCGGGTGACTGGGGCTGCTTCGGGACCGTCGCCCGCCACAGCTCGCGCATCGCGATGACCGTGGCGAGGACCAGCAGGCCGTTGCGCACGAACAGGAGGGTGATGCCGAGCGGGGTGCTGCCCACGACGTCCGCGAACCAGATCGGGAACTCCAGGACCGTCACGAAGCACGCCACCAGCACCAGGACGGCCGGCACGCCCATCCGGCTCGCACGGAAGCACAGACAGGCCGCCGCCAGACCGACCAGCCACACCATGTACTGCGGGCTGATCACCCGGCTCGTGGTGGTGAACATCAGCACCGCCACCAGCGCCGCGTCGGCCGCCGTGTGCGCCTCGAACCGGGTGGCCGTCAGCCGCCACAGCAGGAGCAGTCCGAAGGCCATGCCGGTCAGTGTGAGGGCCGCCGTGCTGACGAGGGTCACCCACGGGCCGAGGAACTCGACCGAGCCGTAGTTGAGCGAGACCGAGCCGTTCCAGCCGTGGTGGCGGGCGATGTGGAAGACCAGTGAGCCGAGCGACTCCACCTCGGTGCCCCGCTCCCGCTGGAAGGTGACGAAGGCGAAGGCCCCGGGCATCGCGAGGGAGAACAGTCCGGCCACCACGACCACGGTCACCGCGGCCGAGGCCCAGACGCTGCGCCTGCGGATCCCGACCAGGATCAGCGCCGGCCACACCTTCAGCAGCGCCCCGAAGCCCACCAGCGCCCCCGCCACCTTCGGGTGCCGGGCGGCCGCGAGCACCGCGGCGACGGCCACCGCGGTCACCATCACGTCGTAGCGGGAGTAGACGGTCGGTCCGAGCAGGGGTACGCCCGCCACCCACACCCAGGCCCCGCGCAGCCGCCGGCCGGGGCGCAGGCCCGCGTACAGCAGCAGGAGGAGGACGACCAGGTCCGCCGCGAAGGCCATGAGGAAGAAGGCCTGCGTGTACTCCAGGAAGGGCAGCAGCGCGGGGGAGAGGATCGCCAGGGCCGCTGCGGGCGGGTACTGCCAGGTCACGTCGTCCTGAGGGAACGTTCCGGTGCGCAGGACGTCGTACCAGCCCTGGTAGATCACCGACACGTCACTGGTGACGTCCGGGCCGGGGAAGACGTACACCTTGTAGACCCAGAGCAGCAGCAACAGCCTGGTCACGCACCAGGTCAGCAGCAGTCCGGTCAGGGATCGCCGCCAGGCCGTCGTCTCCACGTGATGCCCTGCCGTTCTCTTGCGGTCTTGAGGGGAACATGATGTCCCGCTCTCCTGTGAGGGTGCCATAAACCCGGCCGTGCCCGGCTGTGAGCAGCCCGTTCGGTAGGGTCGGCGGCGATGCACAAGACCCTGATCGTGACGAACGACTTCCCGCCGCGCCCCGGTGGCATCCAGGCGTTCCTGCACAACATGGCGCTGCGGCTCGACCCCGAGCGCCTGGTCGTCTACGCCTCCACCTGGAAGCGGAGCCGGGAGGGCGTCGAGGCGACCGCCGCCTTCGACGCCGAGCAGCCCTTCACCGTCGTACGGGACTCCACGACCATGCTGCTGCCGACGCCCGGGGCGACCCGGAGGGCCGTCGGGCTGCTGCGGGAGCACGGCTGCACGTCGGTGTGGTTCGGGGCGGCCGCGCCGCTCGGGCTGATGGCGCCCGCGCTCCGCAGGGCCGGGGCCCGGCGGCTGGTGGCCACGACCCACGGCCATGAGGCGGGGTGGGCCCAACTGCCCGCCGCGCGGCAGCTGCTGGGCCGGATCGGGGAGTCGACGGACACGATCACCTACCTCGGGGAGTACACGCGGTCGCGGATCGCCGCCGCGCTGACGCCTCAGGCCGCCGCGAGGATGGTCCAGCTGCCGCCGGGGGTCGACGAGAAGACCTTCCATCCCGGGTCGGGCGGCGACGCCGTGCGGGCGCGGCTCGGGCTCACGGACCGGCCGGTGGTCGTGTGCGTGTCCCGGCTCGTTCCGCGCAAGGGGCAGGACACCCTCATCCTCGCCATGCCGCGGATCCTGGCCGCGGAGCCCGACACCGTTCTGCTGATCGTCGGCGGCGGGCCGTACGAGAAGGAGCTGCGCAGGCTCGCCCACGAGACCGGTGTGGCCGGCTCGGTCCGCTTCACCGGCGCGGTGCCCTGGGCCGAGCTGCCCGCGCACTACGGCGCCGGGGACGTCTTCGCGATGCCGTGCCGGACCCGCCGGGGCGGACTGGACGTCGAGGGGCTCGGGATCGTCTACCTGGAGGCCTCGGCCACCGGACTGCCGGTGGTGGCGGGGGACTCGGGCGGCGCCCCGGACGCCGTGCTCGACGGCGAGACCGGGTGGGTCGTGCGCGGGGGTTCCCCGGAGGAGGCCGCCGAGCGGATCACCGTCCTCCTCGGCGACGCGGAACTGCGGAGGCGCATGGGGGAGCGGGGTCGGGAGTGGGTCGAGGAGAAGTGGCGCTGGGATTTGTTGGCGGAAAAGTTGAAGGCCCTGCTATAGCCGGAGGCGCATAATCCGCCGATGCTGCGCGCATGACAGCAAAACTGATGCAGCGTCAGCTGACTAGACGTCAGATCCTTGGTATGGCCGCCCTCCAGACGGCGGCCACTCTCGGCTTCACCCGCGTCGGGCTCCAGTCGGCCCGCGCGGAAGAGCCCGCCGCGGTCGAGTCCGCACCCGCCATCGTCGTCGGCTCCGGTTACGGCGCCTCCGTCGCCGCCCTGCGCCTCGGGCAGGCCGGCATCCGCACCCTCGTCCTGGAGATGGGGCGACTGTGGAACACCGCCGGTCCCGACGGCAAGGTCTTCTGCAACACCGCCAACCCCGACCAGCGCTCCATGTGGTTCCGCACCCGCACCGAGGCCCCGCTCGCCACCTTCCTGTGGCTGGACGTCGTCAACAAGGACATCACCCCCTACCCGGGCGTCCTGGACCGCGTCCGCTTCGCCGACATGTCCGTCTTCGTGGGCCGTGGCGTGGGCGGCGGCTCCCTGGTCAACGGCTCGATGGCGGTCACCCCGCTCCAGTCCTGGTTCGCCGAGCAGTTCCCGACCGTGGACGCGACGGAGATGTACTCCACGTACTTCCCGCGCGCCCGGGCCATGCTCGGCGTCAACACCATCGACCCGGCCTGGTTCGAGTCGACCGAGTGGTACAAGTTCAGCCGGGTCTCCCGGAAGCACGCCCAGAAGACCGGCCTGAAGACCACCTTCGTGCCCAGCGTCTACGACTTCGGCTACATGGAGCGCGAGGCCGCCGGCACCGCCACCAGGTCCGCCCTCGGCCAGGAGGTCATCTACGGCAACAACTTCGGCAAGAAGAGCCTCGACAAGACGTATCTGGCGTCCGCGCTCGGCACCGGCAACGTCACCATCCACACCATGGAGAAGGTCACCGGCATCAGCCGGGCGAGCGACGGCAGTTGGGTGCTGAGCGCCGAGCGCATCGACTACACCGGCGCGGTCGTGGAGACCAAGCAGTACGGCTGCGCCTATCTCTTCCTCGGCGGCGGCAGCCTCGGCACCAGCGAACTCCTGCTCCGCTCACGGCAGTCGGGCACCCTCCCGGCGCTGGACGCGAGCGTCGGGGCGGGCTGGGGGCCCAACGGCAACACCATGCTCGGGCGGGCCAACCACCTGTGGGACACCGTCGGGGCCAACCAGTCGACCATGCCGGTCATGGGCATCGACGACTGGGCCAACACCGACAACCCCGTCTTCGCCGAGATCGCGCCTTTACCCACGGGGCTTGAGCACTGGGTGAGCCTGTACCTGGCGATCACCAAGAACCCGCAGCGCGCCAGATTCTCGTACGGCAGCGGGGGGTTGAGCCTCGACTGGAGCGCCGGGCAGAGCGCGGTCTCCTCCGGCATGGCCAAGAAGCTCTTCGACCGGATCAACTCCGCCAACTCGACCATCTACCGGTACGACCTCTTCGGCTCCGGCAACAAGGTCTTCGCCGACGACTTCACCTACCACCCGCTGGGCGGCTGCGTGCTGGGCAGGGCCACCGACAACTACGGCCGGGTGAAGGGCTATTCCCGGCTGTACGTCACCGACGGCTCGCTGATCCCCGGCAACATCGGGGTGAACCCGTTCGTCACCATCACCGCGCTCGCCGAACGGACCATGGCGCGGGTCCTGGTGGAGGACACCGCGCCATGACGATCCGTCAGGAGGCGTACTACTTGGCGTAGATCGCCTCGATCTCGGCCGCGTAGTCCTTCGCCACCACGTTCCGCTTGAGCTTCAGCGACGGCGTGAGGTGGCCCGTCTCCTCCGTGAACTGGGAGGACAGAATGCGGAACTTCCGCACCGATTCCGCCTTCGACACCGCGGCGTTGCCGTCGTCGACCGCGGCCTGGATCGCCGCGTTCAGGTCCGCGTCCCCGGCCAGCGACGCCGCGGTGGAACCCGCCGGCTTGCCGTGCTCCTCGGCCCAACGGCCCAGGAACTCCTCGTCGATGGTGACCAGCGCGCCCACGAACGGCCGCCCGTCACCCACCACCATGCACTCCGCGACCAGCGCGTGCGCCCGGATCCGGTCCTCGATCACGGCCGGGGCGACGTTCTTGCCGCCCGCGGTGACGATGATCTCCTTCTTGCGGCCGGTGATCCTGAGGTAGCCGTCCTCGTCGAGGGTGCCGATGTCACCGGTGTGGAACCAGCCGTCGGTGAGCGCCTCGGCCGTCGCGGCCTCGTTGTTCCAGTAGCCCTTGAACAGGTGCTCGCCGTGCAGCAGCACCTCGCCGTCGTCCGCGATCCGGATCACCGAGCCCGGCAGCGGCTGCCCGACGGTGCCGATCTTCGTGCGGTCCCAGGGGTTGAACGCGGTCGCGGCACAGGACTCGGTCAGGCCGTAGCCCTCCAGGACCGTGAAGCCGATACCGCGGAAGAAGTGGCCCAGCCGCTCGCCGAGCGGGGCGCCGCCGGAGATGGCGTACTCGCCCCGACCGCCCAGCACGGCCCGCAGCTTGCTGTAGACCAGCTTGTCGAAGGTCTTGTACTTGATCTTCAGGCCGAGCGACGGGCCCGACGGGGTGTCCAGCGCCTTGCTGTACGCGATCGCCGTGTCGGCGGCCTTGTCGAAGATCTTGCCCTTGCCGTCCGCCTGCGCCTTGGCGCGCGCCGAGTTGTAGACCTTCTCGAAGACACGCGGGACGCCGAGGATCAGCGTCGGCCGGAAGGACGCCAGTTCGTCGGTGAGCTGCTTGATGTCCGGGACCATGCCCAGCTTGATCGGCGCCATCATCGGCGCGATCTGCACCAGCCGCCCGAAGACGTGCGCGAGCGGCAGGAACAGCAGGACCGAGCACTCGCCGGTGCGGAACAGCGGGCGCAGCCGCTCCACGATGTTGCCGCACTCCGCGAAGAAGCTGCGGTGGGTGAGCACACAGCCCTTGGGGCGGCCGGTGGTGCCGGAGGTGTAGACGATGGTCGCCGGGTCGTCGGCCTTCGCCAGCGAGCTGCGCTCCTCGACCGCGGTGTCGCTGATGTCCTTGCCCGCGCGGCCCAGCTCCTCGACCCCGCCGCCCTCGATCTGCCAGACGTGCTTGAGCGCCGGCAGCTGGTCGCGCACCGACTCGAGGGCCGCGCTGTGGCTGTCCAGCTCCACGACACAGGCGGTCGCGCCCGAGTCGCTGAGGATCCACTGGATCTGCTCCGGCGAGCTGGTCTCGTACACCGGCACGGTGACCGCGCCCGCGCTCCAGATCGCGAAGTCGAGCAGCGTCCACTCGTAGCGGGTGCGGGACATCAGACCGACCCGGTCGCCCGGCTGGACACCGGAGGCGATGAGCCCCTTGGCGGCGGCGTGCACCTCGGCCAGGAAGGCCGTGGCCGTCACGTCCTGCCACTGACCGCCCACCTTGCGGGCGATGACGGCGACGTCGGGATGTTGCGCGGCGTTTCTACGGACGATGTCGGTGAGATTGCCGTCCGCAGGGACCTCGTACAAAGCCGGAAGGCTGAACTCGCGCAAGACTGCTGCTCCTCATAGGGCGCCGGCGCCACGACGTTGTGTGATGCGACGGTCGGTCCAAGGCTCGGGCAGGTGCTCAGGGATTCAGTAATTGAATGCTGAGCACGACTGGACTGCCCGGACGTTACCCGCCGGTATGGCTTCTTCGACAGGGGGTCCCGGCGAGATGTTCGCTGCGTCACACGGATTGGGGGTTCTTTTCGCGCACAGTAGTCCACCTACTTACCGACTGGCCAGTAACCGCAGGGGCGGTCGGCACTGTTCACGTATGCCGCACAGGCCTACTCTTGATCGTCATGGCACCCACACCGGCCGGAAACCGGAAGACACGCGTCCACGTGGTCAGCGATGTGCACGGCAACGCCCGTGACCTGGCCAGAGCCGGCGAGGGTGCCGACGCCCTGATCTGTCTCGGTGACCTGGTGCTGTTCCTGGACTACGCCGACCACTCGCGCGGCATCTTCCCCGACCTGTTCGGGGTGGAGAACGCGGACCGCATCGTGGAACTGCGCACCGCCCGCCGCTTCGAGGAGGCGCGCGAACTCGGGAAGAGGCTGTGGGGCGAGATCGGCGCCGACCGGGGCTCCGTGATCGAGAAGGCGGTACGCAAGCAGTACGCCGAGATGTTCGCCGCGTTCCCGACACCGACGTACGCGACCTACGGCAATGTCGACATGCCGCCGCTGTGGCCGGAGTACGCCGGACCCGGGACGACCGTGCTCGACGGCGAGCGGGCGGAGATCGGCGGCTGGACGTTCGGCTTCGTCGGCGGCGGCCTCAGGACCCCCATGCGGACGCCGTACGAGATCAGCGACGAGGAGTACGCGGCGAAGATCGAGGCCGTCGGCGAGGTGGACGTGCTGTGCACGCACATCCCGCCGGAGGTGCCGGAACTGGTCTACGACACGGTGGCGCGGCGGTTCGAGCGGGGCAGCCGGGCGCTGCTGGCCGCGATCCGCCGCACCCGGCCCCGCTACTCGCTGTTCGGCCATGTCCACCAGCCCCTGGCCCGGCGGATGCGGATCGGAGCCACCGAGTGCGTGAACGTGGGGCACTTCGCCGGGAGCGGCAAGCCGTGGGCGCTGGAATGGTGAGTCCGTCCGCGCGGTAGCCTTCACGCTGCACAGACGTGCGCACCACCCTTCCTCACCGGACCATATCTGGAGGAGCCACGGCGATGGCGGAACACACCAGTTCGAGCATCACGATCGAAGCTGCGCCGGCCGACGTCATGGCCGTGATCGCCGACTTCGCCCGCTACCCGGACTGGACGGGCGAGGTGAAGCAGGCGGAGGTGCTCTCCACGGACGCGTCCGGCCGCGCCGAGCAGGTCCGGCTGGTCATGGACGCGGGCGCCATCAAGGACGACCAGGTCCTCGGCTACACGTGGACCGGCGAGAACGAGGTCTCCTGGACGCTGGTCAAGTCCCAGATGCTGCGTCAGCTCGACGGTTCGTACGTGCTGAAGCCGGCCGGGGCGGGCTCGACGGAGGTCACGTACCTGCTGACGGTCGACGTCAAGATCCCGATGCTGGGGATGATCAAGCGCAAGGCGGAGAAGGTCATCATCGACCGGGCCCTGGCGGGACTGAAGAAGCGGGTGGAGTCGGGGCAGTAGGGGGCGCGCAGGAGGGTGGGTACAGCTGAGCACGCGGCGACTGGACCCACTCAGGGGCGCGGGGAACTGCGCGACAAGCCCCCACCGGGCCGCAGTCGCAAGACGACCGCGTCCGTTACGGTTCACCCCTATGCGCACCATCCTGATCACCGGCCCCGGCGGCAGCGGTCGTACGACGGTCGCCGCCGCCACCGCGCTCGCCGCCGCCCGCGAGGGAACCCGCACCCTCGTGCTGAGCGCCGACCGCACCGACACCCTCGGCGCGATCCTCGGCGTACCGACGGGCGCGAACCCCGCCGAGGTCTGCGAACACCTCACCGCCTGGCGCCCCGACGCCACCACCGGTTTCCGGGACGACCTGGCCGCGTTCCAGGACCGCGCCTCCCACGTGCTCGACCTGCTCGGCGCCTCCCGGCTGGACCCCGAGGAGGTCACCCCCCTCCCCGGCGCCGAGGAACTCACCCTGCTGCGCGCCCTGCGCGACGCGGCCCTCTCCGAGCGGCACGACCTGCTCGTCGTGGACCTGCCGCCCACCCCGCAGGCCCTCGCGCTCCTCTCCCTCCCCGAGGAACTGCGCCGTTACCTGCGCCGGCTCCTGCCCGCCGAGCGTCAGGCGGCCTCGGGCCTGCGTCCCGTCCTCGGTCGGCTCGCCGGCGTCCCCATGCCCTCGGAGTGGCTGTACGAGACCGCCGCCCGCTGGGACACCGAACTCGGCGCCGTCGAGGCCGTCCTCGCCGACCGGCACCGCGTCGTACGGCTCGTCGCGGAGCCCGGCCCCGCCGGCACCGACGCCGTACGCGCCGCCGCCCTCGCCCTCGCCCTGCGCGGCCTGCGCCCCGACACCCTGGTCGCCAACCGGGTCGTACCGGAGGACTGGCCCCCCGGACTCGTGGCCCAGCAGCGCAAGGCACTGGACGAGTGGCGGGAGGAGTACGACGTCCGGACCGTCCCCCACCTCGGCCACGACCCGCGCGGCGGTGACGACCTCGACGCGCTCGGCGTCCCCGTGGTCAACGACACGACCTCCACCGTCGAGTGGCCCGTGGTCGATCACCTCGCCGAGGACGGCGTGCTCGTCTGGCACATCCCGCTGCCCGGCGCCGTACGCGACGAGCTGGACCTGATCCGGCGCGGTGACGAACTCGTCGTCAGCGCCGAGCAGTTCCGCCGGATCCTCCCGTTGCCCTCGGCCCTGCGCCGCTGCACCGTCGCCGGCGCCGCCCTGCGCGAGGGTGAGCTGCGGATCCGGTTCGCGCCGGACCCGGATCTGTGGCCCCGCACCCCGTGAACCGGGTACGCCCGTTCGGGTAACGTCGGAGGGACGAACCGTAGTCAGGAGTCCGTCATGAGCGAAGAGCTCCCCCCGTCCGACGCCGGAGACCGCGAGCCCGCGGACGCGGTGGACGAGGTACGGGCGACCGACGCCGACGCGTGGGCGACGGCGGTCGCGGAGGACCTCGCGGCGGAGAAGGCCCGCCGCCGCACCCAGTACGGCCCGCCCCCGGGCTCGGCCGCCGAGGAGCTGCGCAAGCTCGTCGACAACGTCGCCGAGAAGCTGTCCGGCCTCCAGTCCCCGCTGCTCGGGGGCATCGCGGGGCCCGCCGCCCAGCAGATGGTCAAGCAGGTCGTCCAGCAGGCCAAGGCCGCGGTCGAGCCCGTCATAGAGCGCAACCCGGACGTCTTCGACCACCTCGCCGCCGCCGGTGGCGAACTCCTCGCCGCCTACCGCTCCGCCGTCCAGGCCCAGGAACAGCGCTGGAGCCGGCGGGACGACACCCTGCGCGACAAGGGCGAGGACCCCGGCCCCGAGCGCATCGACTTGGACTGAAACCCCCTGACGGCAGGGCCTCGGGTACGGTTGGCCGTAGCGGGGCTCGACCGAAACTGAGGGATTCATGGGACTCACCATCGGCGTCGACATCGGCGGCACGAAGATCGCGGCCGGCGTGGTCGATGAGGAAGGCAACATCCTCTCGACCCACAAGGTGCCGACCCCGGGCACGGCCGAAGGCATCGTGGACGCGATCGCCTCGGCGGTGGAGGGCGCGCGCGCCGGGCACGACATCGTGGGCGTGGGCATCGGTGCGGCCGGATACGTCAACCGCCAGCGCTCGGAGGTCTACTTCGCCCCCAACATCCACTGGCGCAACGAGCCGCTGAAGGAGAAGGTCGAGACCCGTGTCGGCCTTCCGGTCGTCGTGGAGAACGACGCCAACGCGGCCGCGTGGGGCGAGTACAAGTTCGGCGCGGGCAAGGGCCACCGCAACGTCATCTGCATCACGCTCGGCACCGGCCTCGGCGGCGGCATCATCATCGGCAACAAGCTGCGTCGCGGCCACTTCGGGGTCGCGGCCGAGTTCGGCCACATCCGCATGGTCCCGGACGGTCTGCTGTGCGGCTGCGGCTCGCAGGGCTGCTGGGAGCAGTACGCGTCCGGCCGGGCGCTGGTGAGGTACGCCAAGCAGCGCGCCAACGCCACCCCGGAGAACGCCGAGATCCTCCTCGGTCTCGGCGACGGCAGCCCCGACGGCATCGAGGGCAAGCACATCTCCATGGCCGCCCGGCAGGGCGACCCGGTCGCCGTCGACTCCTACCGCGAGCTCGCCCGCTGGGCCGGCGCGGGCCTCGCCGACCTGGCCTCCCTCTTCGACCCGTCCGCCTTCATCGTCGGCGGCGGTCTCTCCGACGAGGGCGAACTGGTCCTGGACCCGATCCGCAAGTCCTACAAGCGCTGGCTGGTGGGCGGCAACTGGCGCCCGGTGGCCGACGTCATCGCCGCCCAACTGGGCAACAAGGCGGGCCTGGTGGGCGCGGCGGACCTGGCGAGAGAGCCCGACCCGATCATGTGACGACGACTTCTCCTCCAGAGGGGCGCGGGGAACCGCGCCCCTCCCTCTTGGGCGTACATTGATCCACATGGTTCCGGTCAAGGTCCTGAGCTACAACATCCGCTCCATGCGCGACGACACCGACGCCCTCGCCCGTGTCATCAGCGCCTGCGCACCAGACCTCGTACTGATCCAGGAAGCCCCCCGCTTCTTCCGCTGGCGCAAGAAACTGGCACGGCTGGCGTCGGCCTCAGGACTGGTCGTCCTCACCGGGGGCGGCAGCGCGGCCGGCCCCGCGATCCTCTGCGACCTCCGGGTCACCGTCGAGCGCACCGAGGACGTCCTGCTCCCCCTGACCCCGGGCCAGCACCGCCGAGGCTTCGCCACCGCCGTCGTACGGATCGGCGGCGCCCGGCTCGGCGTCCTGAGCTGCCACCTGTCGTTGCGGAAGGACGAGCGGTACGACCAGGCGGGCATGCTCCTCGACCGTCTCGCCGGGATGGGCGTGGACCACGCCGTGGCCGGGGGCGACCTCAACGAGCGCCCCGCCGGCCCCGCCTTCTCGCGTGTCGCGGACAGCCTTCAGGACTGCTGGGCGGGCGGCCCCACCGGCGGCGAGGACACCTGGACCCGCACCGAACCGCACCAGCGCATCGACGCGATCTTCGCCACCAAGGGCATCCAGGTGGTCGGCTGCGGAGTCCCCCACGATCTGCCCGGCATCACGGAGACAGACCTGAGGGCGGCCACCGACCACCTCCCGGTCCTGGCCACCCTCGAAGTCCCTGCCGGTTAGACGACCGCGCCCCGCCCGGGATCGCCGTCGTCCTCGTCGTCCGTCCGCATCCGCGCCACCAGTGTGACGAAGCCGCCCAGGAAGCCGCCGATCCCGACCGTGGCCAGCCACCACGTCATCTCCCAGCCGAGCAGCACCGCGAGCAGCAGCAGGACCGGCCCGCCCAGCACCCCCAGCCAGGCGAACTTCGCCGTGGGGTCGGCGGCGGGCAGCGGCGGCGGCTCCGGCGGCACGAAGTGACCCTCGTCGTCGTCCTCGAAGTCCTCCTCGGAGGGCTCCGGCGCGTTGTAGTCGCGCGGTCCGACACCGGGAGCGAAGGAGACGGAACCGCCCAGCGGCTTCGCCGGCTTCTCGTCCAGCTTCGGCTTGGGCTCCGTCTTCTCGGCCGCCGGCTCGTCGTTGGTCTCGGTCTCCAGCAGCGCGAGATCCTCCACCGACTTGAAGGGCTTGGTGCCCGGCGGGTCGGCCGGCTCCTCGCCGTACCCCGCGACGATGGCCGCCCACGCGGCCTCCTCGTCGAACGGGACGCGCTGCTCCTCCGGCTCGTGGCCCTCGCGGTCTTCGCGGTCGGAGTCGTGCTCAGCCACGGGCGGCCGTCCCTTCACTGCCGATGCCGGTGGTGTGCCGGCCGATGAACGCGAGGCTCTCGTCGAAAATCCGCTCCGCGTCATGGTCCAACGTCGCCACGTGGTAGCTCTGTTCCAGCACGATCTCAGTTACGTCCCTCGACGACACCCGGCTCAGCACGCGCGCGGAGTCGGCCGCCGGCACCACGTGGTCCTGGGTGCTGCGCAGCACCAGCAGCGGCTGCGTGACCTGCGGCAGCTCGCCGTCGACCTGGCGGAAGAAGGTCCGCAGGGAGTGCGCCGCGTGCAGCGGCACCTTGTCGTAGCCCAGCTCGACGCTGCCCTCCTTCCTGATGTCACTGGCGATCCCGGGCGCCGTACGGACGAAGTGGCGGGCCACCGGAAGGGCGTACGGCGCGAGGCCGTGCATGCGGTTCGCCGGGTTGACGACCACGACACCGCGCACCGCGTCCCCGTGCTTGGCGGCCAGCCTGAGGGCCAGGGTGCCGCCCATGGACAGGCCGGCCACGAACACGGAGGTGCAGCGCTCGGTCAGGGCGCGCAGCTCGCGGTCCACCTCGGCGTACCAGTCCTGCCAGCCGGTGAGGGCCATGTCCTGCCAGCGGGTGCCGTGCCCGGGCAGCAGCGGCAGGGAGACCGTCAGGCCGTGGTCGGCGAGGTGCTGGGCCCAGGGCCGCAGCGACTGGGGGGAACCGGTGAAGCCGTGGCACAGAAGGACACCGGCCTCCCCGCCCTCATGGCGGAACGGCTCGGCTCCGGGGAGGACCGGCACCTAGGTCTCCTGTTCATGAAAGAAGCGTGAGCAAGTCCAGGTGAGGTTCACCGTACGCGACCGCACTGACACCGACCAGGGCCGTCGGGCTGTTCGACGGGGCTCCGGGTTAAGGTCTGAACGACAGACACAGGAGGCACTCGGTTGTTGTACGGCACGATGAAGGTCGCCATCGGAGGACCGCTGAAGGTCGCCTTCAGGCCCTGGGTGGAAGGCCTGGAGAACATTCCCGCCGAGGGCCCCGCCATCCTGGCGAGCAACCACCTGTCGTTCTCCGACTCGTTCTTCCTGCCCGCGGTCCTCGACCGCAAGGTCACCTTCATCGCGAAGGCCGAGTACTTCACCACGCCCGGGGTGAAGGGCCGCCTCACGGCCGCCTTCTTCAAGGGCGTCGGCCAGCTCCCCGTGGACCGCTCCGGCGCGCGCGGCGCGGGCGAGGCGGCCATCAAGAGCGGCCTCGACGTCCTGGAGCGCGGCGAACTGTTCGGCATCTACCCCGAGGGCACGCGCTCGCCCGACGGGCGGCTCTACCGCGGCAAGCCCGGCGGCCTCGCGCGCGTGGCGCTCGCCAGCGGCGCCCCGGTGATCCCGGTCGCCATGATCGACACCGAGAAGATCCAGCCGCCCGGCAAGGTCATGCCCAAGCTGATGCGGCCGGGCATCCGCATCGGCGAGCCCCTGGACTTCAGCCGCTACCAGGGCATGGAGCACGACCGATTCGTGCTGCGCGCGGTGACCGACGAGGTCATGTACGAGATCATGAAGCTCTCCGGCCAGGAGTACGTCGACATCTACGCGACCGCGGCCAAGCGGCGGATCTCGGAAGCGGCGAAGGCAGCCAAGGCCGCTGTCGCGAAGGCCGACAAGGACAAGCCCTAGGATCCTGGGACACGCAGTCCGGGCCGGGGGTGGGGGAGATGGCCAAACAGGTACGCGTCATGCGCATGTCGGTCGAGCAGCCGCTGTGGCGTGCGCTGACCGGCTACCGGGTGCTCACCATGCTGTACGCGGTCGGCCTCTTCGCCAGCCGGTACGACGACTACGACCGGCCCGGCATCGCCATCGCCTACTACGTCGTCCTGTGCGTGTGGACGCTCGCCACCCTGCCCCGCGTCCAGAACGCGGCCGCGTGCACCAAGCGCTTCCTCGCCGTCGACCTCGCGATCGCGCTCACCGGCATCGTGCTGACCCCGCTGGTCGTCAACCAGCACCACATCGACAGCGGCGGTCCCACCCTGCCGTCGATATGGACCGCCGGTTCCGTCCTCGCCTTCGCCATCAAGGGCGGCTGGCGCTGGGCCGCGCTCGCCTCCACGCCGGTCGCCGCGGCCAACCTGATCGAGCGCGGCCACCCGGCCCGCGACACCGTCCACAACGTGATCCTCGTCTGGGTCGCCTCCATCGCCATCGGCTACGTCGTCGAGGTCGCCCGCGCCTCCGAGCGCACCCTCGCCCGCGCCCTGGAGATCGAGGCGGCGACCCGCGAGCGCGAGCGGCTGGCCCGGGACATCCACGACAGCGTCCTCCAGGTGCTCGCCATGGTGCAGCGCCGGGGCGCGGTGATCGGCGGCGAGGCGGCCGAGCTGGGCCGGATGGCCGGCGAGCAGGAAGTGGCGCTGCGCACCCTGGTCTCCGGCGGCCTGACGACCGCCTCCCGGGTGTCCGAGGACGTGACCCAGGGAGCCGTCGTCCACGTCGTCGACGACGAACCGGACGACGGGTCGGTCGACGGATCGCTCGACCTGCGCGCCCTGCTCGCCCCCCACGCCTCGGCGAAGGTCTCCCTCGTCGAGCCCGGCGCCCCCGTCCCGCTGCCCCCGCCCGCCGCGCGCGAGCTGGCCGCCGCCGTCGGAGCCGCCCTGGACAACGTGCACCGGCACGCCGGTGAGCACGCGCGCGCGTGGATCCTCGTCGAGGACGAGCCCGACGAGGTGATCGTGACCGTACGGGACGACGGGCCCGGCATCCCCGAGGGCCGGCTCGCGCAGGCCGAGGGCGAGGGGCGGCTCGGGGTGGCCCAGTCGATCCGGGGCCGGCTGCGCGACCTCGGCGGCAGCGCCGAGCTGATCTCGCCTCCGGGGCAGGGCACGGAGGTCGAGCTGAAGGTACCGAAGGTCTCACGGGGGAAGGCAGGACAGCGATGAACGACAAGGACCCGATCAAGGTGATGGTGGTCGACGACCACCCCATGTGGCGCGACGCCGTCGCCCGGGACCTGGCCGAGTCCGGCCTCGACGTGGTCGCCACCGCCGGCGACGGCGACCAGGCCGTACGCCGGGCCAAGGCGGCGAACCCCGACGTGCTGGTCCTCGACCTGAACCTGCCGGTGAAGCCGGGCGTCCAGGTCTGCAAGGAGCTCGTCGGCCACAACCCGGCCCTGCGCGTCCTCGTGCTGTCGGCGAGCGGTGAGCACGCCGACGTCCTGGAGGCCGTGAAGTCGGGCGCGACCGGCTATCTGCTGAAGTCGGCGTCGACCGAGGAACTCCTGGACGCGGTCCGCCGCACGGCCGTCGGCGACCCCGTCTTCACGCCCGGCCTCGCCGGTCTCGTCCTCGGCGAGTACCGCCGCCTGGCCTCCGACCCCGCGCCCGCCTCCGACCCCGACCAGCCGAGGGCCCCGCAGCTCACCGAGCGCGAGACCGAGGTGCTGCGCCTGGTCGCCAAGGGCCTGAGCTACAAGCAGATCGCCGAACGTCTGGTCATCTCCCACCGCACGGTCCAGAACCACGTCCAGAACACCCTCGGCAAGCTGCAACTCCACAACAGGGTCGAACTCGTCCGCTACGCCATCGAACGAGGCCTCGACGACGAGTGAGACGGGCGTCACACTGACCCTTCGTCAGGCACCTGCGGCGAAGGGACCTTTCCATGCGCGTCGGAGTACTGACCGGAGGCGGCGACTGCCCCGGCCTCAACGCCGTCATCCGGGCCATAGTCCGCAAGGGCGTACAGGAGTACGGCTATGACTTCACCGGCTTCCGGGACGGCTGGCGGGGTCCACTGGAAGACCGCACCGTGCGTCTCGACATCCCGGCCGTCCGAGGCATCCTGCCCCGCGGCGGCACCATCCTCGGCTCCTCGCGCACCAACCCGCTCAAGCAGGAGGACGGCATCCGACGCATCCAGGAGAACCTGGCCGCGCGGGAGATCGAGGCGCTGATAGCGATCGGCGGCGAGGACACGCTCGGGGTCGCCGCGGAGCTCTCCGACCGGCACGGCATCCCCTGCGTCGGCGTACCGAAGACCATCGACAACGACCTCTCCGCCACCGACTACACCTTCGGCTTCGACACCGCGGTCGGCATCGCCACGGAGGCCATCGACCGGCTGCACACCACCGCCGAGTCCCATATGCGCGTCCTGGTCTGCGAGGTGATGGGCCGTCATGCCGGCTGGATCGCCCTGCACTCCGGGCTCGCGGGCGGCGCCAACGTCATCCTCATCCCCGAGCAGCGCTTCGACGTCGACCAGGTGTGTGCCTGGATCACCTCCCGCTTCAGGGCGTCGTACGCCCCGATCGTGGTCGTCGCCGAGGGAGCCATGCCGAAGGACGGCGACATGGTCCTCAAGGACGAGTCGCTCGACTCCTTCGGACACGTGCGGCTGTCCGGGGTCGGCGAGTGGCTGGCCAAGCAGATCGAGAAGCGCACCGGCAAGGAGGCCCGCACGACCGTCCTCGGGCACATCCAACGCGGCGGCACCCCCAGCGCCTTCGACCGCTGGCTCGCCACCCGCTTCGGCCTGCACGCCATCGACGCCGTCCGCGACGGGGACTTCGGCAAGATGGTCGCCCTGCGCGGCACCGACATCGTGCGGGTGCCGATCGCGGAGGCGACGGCACGGCTCAAGACGGTCGACCCGAAGCTGTACGAGGAGGTCGGGGTGTTCTTCGGCTGAGGCCGACCCGGCAGGGCGGGGTTGTGGGCCGTATATTCGGCCCATAACCCACCAGAAGGGGAGCCGTTTTCCGTGGAGATCCTGGCGTTCGGTGTGCAGGCCGACGAGAAGCCCCTGATCGAGAACGCGTTCGCCGGGCACCACGAGGTCCGCTGCCTGGACGTCTTCCTCAACGAGGACACCGTCCCCATCGCCTCCGGTTACGAGGTCGTCTCCACGAGCGTCAACGCCGAACTCGGCGCCCGCGTCCTGGAGGTCCTCGCGGCGGGCGGCACGCGCATGGTCGCCCAGCGCTCCACCGGCTACAACAACATCGACCTGGGGGCCGCCGAGCGCCTCGGCCTGACGATCGCCCGGGTGTCGTACTACTCGCCGTACTCGGTCGCCGAGTTCGCCTGGACCCTCGCCATGGCGGTCAACCGCCGTGTCGTGCGCGCCTCCACGCGCACGCGTGACTTCGACTTCCGCCTCCACGGGCTGATGGGCCGTGACATGCACGGCCGTACCGTGGGCGTCCTCGGCACCGGCAAGATCGGCGAGGCCTTCACCCGGATCGCCCACGGCTTCGGCATGCGGCTGCTCGGCTGGGACGTCACCGAGAACCCCGTCTGCCGGGAGCTCGGCATGGAGTACGTCCCGAAGGAACAACTCCTCGCCGAGTCCGACCTCATCAGCCTGCACGTCCCGCTGATGCCGGAGACCACCCACCTCCTCGACGCCGACGCCCTGAAGGCGATGAAGGACGACGCGATCCTGGTCAACTCCAGCCGCGGCGGCCTCATCGACACCGCGGCCCTCGTCACCGAACTGCGCGCCGGCCGCTTCGCGGGCGTCGGCCTCGACGTGTACGAGGCGGAGGCGGGCCTGTTCTACGTCGACCGGTCCCTGGAGGCCATCGAGGACGACACCCTGGCCCGCCTGGTCACCTTCCCGAACGTCCTGGTCACCTCCCACCAGGCCTACTACACCGAAGACGCCGTCGGCCAGATCATCGACGCCACGGTGAAGAACGTCCTCGACTACGAGGCGGGCCGCCGCTCCGAGAACGTGCTGGTACCCCGCAGCTGAGCCACCAGCTCCCGTACGACGGCGGCGCCGTTCAGCGTCAGGACCGACTCGGGGTGGAACTGCACACCGGCGAAGCCCGGCCCGCGCAGGGCATGGACCTCGTGCGTGCCGCTCCGGCTCACCTCGATGCCGTGCGCGGCCAGCTCCCGGGCGTCCTCGTCGTCGCAGCGCGCCACGAAGCTGTTGTAGAAGCCGACGGTCTCGGGCCGCCCGAACAGGTCGACGGTCGTCTGCGCGCCCTGGTACGGCACTTCCTTGCGGACGATCCCGAGCCCCAGCTCGGCCGCAATCAGCTCATGGCCGAGGCAGACACCGAGCACCCCGTGCCGGTGGCCGCGGAGGACGTCGGCGGTCAGGGCGCGCAGGAACCGCATCTTGGGATCGTCGAGATCGGAGGGATCGCCGGGACCGGGGCCGAGCACGACGGGCCCCTCGTGCGCGAGCACGGCGTCCCTGAGGCCCGGTTCGTCGTAGCGCCGAACGGTCACGTCCAGCCCGCCCGAACGCAAAACGTGCGCCAGCATCGAGGTGAAGGTGTCCTCGCCGTCGACCACGAGGGCGTGACCTTCGAGCTCGTCCGACCGCTCCTGCATCCGCAGCCAGAACGGGGCGAGGTTCGTGCGCCGCCCGTCGAGCGCGGCACGCACGCGTGGATCGTCGGCGAGACTCACGCGCGCGTGCTCCGCACGGGGCCGCGACGGCCGTACGCCGAGAGCCGCCAGCACCCCCGCCGCCTTCGCGTGGGTCTCTGCGACCTCGCTCGCCGGGTCCGAACCGCGCACGAGGGTCGCGCCGACCGGGACCCGCAGGCGGCCGTCGCCGGCGATGTCGGCCGTGCGGATGAGGATGGGGGAGTCCAGGGTCTGCGCCCCGCCGGAATCCCGGCCGAGCAGCGCCAGCGCCCCCGCGTAGTAGCCGCGCCCGCCGACCTCGTGCCGCTCGATGACCCGGCAGGCGTTCTGCACGGGCGAGCCGGTGACGGTGGCCGCGAACATGGTCTCCTTCAGGACCTCCCGCACGTCCAGCGAGGACTTGCCGCGCAGTTCGTACTCGGTGTGCGCGAGGTGGGCCATCTCCTTCAGCCGGGGCCCGACGACCACGCCGCCCATGTCGCCGACGGTGCACATCATCTTGAGCTCCTCGTCGACGACCATCGACAGCTCCTCGATCTCCTTGCCGTCGGCGAGGAAGTCGAGCAGGTGCTCGGGGGTCGGACCCTCGGCGGGATAGCGGTACGTCCCGCTGATCGGGTTCATGACGACGGTCCCGCCGGTCATCCGGACGTGCACCTCGGGGCTCGCGCCGACCAGGGTGCGCTCGCCGGTGTGCACGACGAAGGTCCAGTACGCGCCCCGCTCGCCCACCAGGAGCCGCCGGAACAGCGCGAGGGCGTCCGCGCGGGAGAATCCCGGGATCTCACCCTCGTAGGTCCGCCGGATCACGAAGTTGGCGCCCTCACCGCGCCCGATCTCCTCGCGCAGCACGCGCCCGACGATCCCGGCGTACTCCTCGTCGGGGACGTCGAAGCCGCCGTTCTCGACGCGGACGTCGTGTGCGGGCAGCTGGTCGAGGGCCTCCCGAAGGGACAGCGAGTGCGTCTCCTCGGGCGTCAGCACCGCGAGCGGCGTCCCGTCGTCCCGTACGTCGAAGCCGCGCTCGCGGATCTGTCGGAACGGAACGAGCGCGAGGCCCTCGTCGGGCAGGTCGGCGAGGCGGTCACAGGTGCTGACAGGGCCGATGAGCAGTTCCACGGTGTTCTCGTCGTGGCCGGGGGTGCGGCGGCGGATCAGCGCGAACGGACGGTCGTCGCCCACCAGGTGTGTCAGGTCCATGGTTCCTCAGCTCTCGATGACTCGATGTCGGTGAGGAACGACCCCGGAAACGCCGAAGGCCGCCCCTCGGGCGGCCTTCGCGAAGTCTTGCGTACGCGCAGTCAGTGGGCCGCCGGATGAGCGGTCCACCACCAGTTCTGGGTCGAGTGCGCGAACATGAGCCGCACCCTACCCCATGCGCACCTGAGCGGGCCCGTGTCTCACCTGTCGAGCCGTGCGAAAACGACTCGACACGACCCCGTAATGTGGAGGGCGTGACCGTGAACGCTAAGACCAGCGCGAGCGCTGGCAACACCTGGCGAGACCTGCCCGCGGCGCAGCAGCCCGAGTACCCCGACACCGAGGCTCTGCGCGCAGTGATCGCGGACCTCGAGTCGTATCCGCCGCTCGTCTTCGCGGGCGAGTGCGACCAGCTGCGCGCCCGGATGGCGGCCGTCGCCAAGGGAGAGGCGTTCCTCCTCCAGGGCGGCGACTGCGCCGAGGCCTTCGACGCCGTGTCCGCGGACCACATCCGCAACAAGCTCAAGACCCTGCTCCAGATGGGCGCCGTGCTGACGTACGCCGCCTCGGTGCCGGTCGTGAAGGTCGGCCGCATCGCCGGCCAGTACTCCAAGCCGCGCTCCAAGGGCACCGAGACCCGCGACGGCGTGACGCTGCCGACGTACCGCGGCGACTCGGTCAACGGCTTCGAGTTCAACGAGAAGGCCCGCATCCCGGACCCCGAGCGGCTGAAGCGGATGTACAACGCCTCCGCCTCCACGCTCAACCTGGTGCGCGCCTTCACCACCGGCGGCTACGCCGACCTGCGCCAGGTGCACGCCTGGAACCAGGACTTCGTGAAGTCGTCCCCCTCCGGCCAGCGCTACGAGCAGCTCGCCCGGGAGATCGACCAGGCGCTGAACTTCATGCGGGCCTGCGGGACCGACCCGGAGGAGTTCAAGACCGTCGAGTTCTACTCCTCTCACGAGGCGCTGCTGCTGGACTACGAGTCGGCGCTCACCCGCGTCGACTCGCGCACCGGGCGGCTGTACGACGTCTCCGCGCACATGGTGTGGATCGGTGAGCGCACCCGGCAGCTGGACCACGCGCACATCGAGTTCGCCTCGCAGATCCGCAACCCGATCGGCATCAAGCTCGGCCCGACGACCACGGCCGAGGAGGCGCTGCAGTACATCGAGCGCCTCGACCCCGACCGCGAGCCCGGCCGCCTGACCTTCATCGTCCGCATGGGCGCCGACAAGGTCCGCGACAAGCTGCCCGAGCTGGTCGAGAAGGTCACCGCCTCCGGCGCGACCGTCGCCTGGATCACCGACCCGATGCACGGCAACACCTACGAGGCTGCCTCCGGCCACAAGACCCGCCGCTTCGACGACGTGCTCGACGAGGTCAAGGGCTTCTTCGAGGTCCACAAGGGCCTCGGCACCCACCCGGGCGGCATCCACGTCGAGCTCACCGGCGACGACGTCACCGAGTGCGTGGGCGGCGGCGACGAGATCTTCGTCGACGACCTGCACCAGCGCTACGAGACGGCCTGCGACCCGAGGCTCAACCGCAGCCAGTCGCTCGACCTGGCGTTCCTCGTCGCGGAGATGTACCGGGACCAGTGAGTCCTTGAGACGGCTGTGGGGCGCGGATCACATACGATCCGCGCCCCACACCACTTTTGTGGCCACCGGGCGCCGGGTAAGGTTAGGTTAGCCTTAACGATCCCGGCAGGAGGTGAATCCGCGTGTACGTCTGCAGCTGCTTCGGTGTGACCGAGACGCAGGTCAAGCAACACGCGGAGAACGGCGCCTGCACGCCGCGCCAGATAGCCTCCGCCTGCAAAGCGGGCACCGACTGCGGTTCCTGCGTACGGCGCATCCAGGCGATCCTGGGCCGGGGCGCGTGCCCGCGTCCTGAACTCGTCGAGCGTCCTGAACTCGCCGCTCTGGACGAGGCCGCCTAGCTCTCCGGCTGCTCGATCAGCTGCGCGATGTAGAGCGCCTCACCGAGCTTCTCCAGCAGTTCCAGCTGGGTGTCGAGATAGTCGATGTGGTGTTCCTCGTCGGCGAGGATCGACTCGAAGATGTTCGCCGAGGTGATGTCGCCCTTGGCGCGCATCACCTCGATACCGCGCTTGAGGCGGTCGATGGCCTCGACCTCGACCTGCCGGTCTGCCTCGAACATCTCCTTGACGGTCTGGCCCACCCGCACGTGGAACAGCCGCTGGTAGTTCGGCAGCCCCTCCAGGAAGAGGATGCGGTCGGTGAGCACCTCGGCGTGCTTCATCTCGTCGAACGACTCGTGCCGCGTGTACTTCGCGAGCTTCGTCCAGCCGAAGTTCTCCTGCATCTTCGCGTGCAGGAAGTACTGGTTGATCGCGGTGAGCTCGCCGGTGAGCTGCTCGTTGAGGAATTCGATGACCTCGGGGTCGCCCTGCATCGCAGAGGCTCCTTCCAACCGTGGGGAACTGGCAGGCTGCGCCGCATCCTTGCACCGCCGAAGAAGATCGTCCAGTAAGTCTTCACTTAGTAAGTAAGGGCATGCTTAGTCCGATTTGAGACGTGTAGGGAGGGGGTTGGTCAGGCGCATCCCCTCGGGTCTGTCAGGATGGAAGGCATGGGTCAGCCGGTGGAGCGGGAGAGTGGAGAAGCGGCGCACTCCGAGCTTCCGCCGGGGCAGCGACTGCAGCGCGGCTGGCCCGTCACGCACTACGGCCCCGTTCCCAAGTTCCGGCCCGAGCGCTGGGAGTTCCGGGTCTTCGGCGCCACCGCGGACGACGAGAAACACTGCTGGAACCACGAGGAGTTCACGGCGCTGCCGTACACCACCGTCGTGGGCGACCTGCACTGTGTGACGAAGTTCAGCATGCTCGGCGCCGAGTGGGGTGGCATTCCCGCCCGCACCATCCTGGAGATCGCCCCGCCCGCGCCCACGGTCACCCATGTGATGGTCTGGGCCGAGTACGGCTTCAGCTCCAACCTGCGTCTCGCGGACTTCGCGTCCGAGCGCACGATCTTCGCCACCCACAAGGACGGGGAGCTGCTGACCGCGGAGCACGGCTTCCCGCTCCGGCTGGTCGTCCCCCATCTGTACGCCTGGAAGGGGCCCAAATGGGTCCGGGGTGTGGAGTACATGACCGCCGACCGGCGCGGGTTCTGGGAGGAGCGCGGCTACCACAACGTCGGCGACCCCTGGAAGGAACAGCGGTACTCGTACCAGGAGGAGCCGGGGGACGGCCCCGAGCTGTGAGGCTCAGTGGCCGTGGTGCTGGTGGACCACGGCATGTCCCTTGCCGCGGCCGATCATCCACTTGTTGACCGGCACGGTGACGACGAACGCGATGACCAGCGAGATCGCCAGCGACACCCAGAACAGCAGGTCGGCGAGTTCCGCGTCCATGGCGTCCGGCCACAGGGCGATCACGCCGTTGTCGATCAGCTCCATCACGGCGATGGACAGGGTGTCGGCGGCCAGGGCCACCCGGAGCGCGGCCCGGAAGTCCAGGCCGGCCTTCAGAGCACCGCGCAGGGTGAGCGAGTAACCGAAGAAGAAGGCCAGGGCGATCGCCAGTACGGTCGTCGGCAGGTTGTCCCAGCCCAGCGCGGTACCGATGACCATGCCGAGCACCTCGCCGATGGCGCAGCCGGTGAGGCAGTGGAGGGTGGCCTGGACGGCGGTGGACCATCCGTTCGCCTGGTGCTGCACGATTGCCCCCGATGTCAGGTGCGGTTCCTGTGCCCAACACCAACCTTATACCCCCTAGGGGTATTCCCGTCAGGGCTGCCGCGTTATCCGTCCCGAAGTTTCTTCAGGCGCTCCACGTCCGCCGCATGGCCTTCCTTGCCGCCGGGCGTCTCGATGATCAGAGGGACGCCCTCGGTGGCCGGGTGGGTCATCAGGGCGCGGAACGGGTCCTCGCCGATGTGGCCGGAACCGATGTTCTCGTGGCGGTCCTTGTGCGCGCCGACCACGTCCTTGGAGTCGTTGGCGTGGATCAGCTTCAGCCGGCCCTCGCCGACCGTGTCCACCAGCAGGTCCAGTGTCTGGTGCATACCGCTCGGACCGGTCAGGTCGTGGCCGGCGGCGAAGATGTGGCAGGTGTCCAGGCAGACACCCAGCTTCGGATGGGCGTCCAACGCCTCGAAGTACGGGCCGAAGTCCCAGGTCCGGGAGCAGAGCGAGGAGCCCTGACCGGCCGTCGACTCCAGCAGCAGATACGGGTCGTCGTCATGGGTGAGCTCGTCGAGGAGCGGCAACAGGTACTCGCGCACCTGCTTCAGGGCCACGGAACGGGCCCGGCCGCCCGTCGCGCTGCCGGTGTGCACGACGACACCGAGCGCGCCGATCTCCCGCCCGCGCCTGAGGGAGTGCCGGAGCGAGTCGACCGACCTCTCCACGGTCGCCTCGGTGTGCGAGCCGAAGTTGATCAGGTACGGCGCGTGGACGTACGCCGGGATCGCCCGCTGCGCGCAGGCCTCCCGGAACGCCTCGTCCTGGCGGGGGTTTCCGGCGGGGGTGGCCCAGCCGCGCGGGTTGGCGACGAAGACCTGCACGGTCTCGGCGTCCAGGTCCTGGGCGTACGAGAGGCCCACCGAGTGGAGGCCGCCGGCCACGGGGACGTGGCCGCCGACGGGGTTGCGCTGAGTTGTCACCGGTCAAGGGTGCCATTGCCTGCGGCGCATGTGCGGGTCGCCCCAGGGTGTGGGTCGATTGGCCGGATTGCGGGTGCGGGTCGGTGGGGGCTGGCCGCGTAGTTCCCCGCGCCCCTAGGGGCGCGTCCGTCAGCGAATCGTGATCGTGATCGTCGAGCCCTTGGGGGCCTTGTCGCCACCCTCCACCGACTGCTTCTTCACCGTGTCGCCGAACAAGCCCAGCAGGCCGCGGTCCTCGTCGACCTGGAAGCCCGCTGCCTCCAGCTCGGACTTGGCGTCGTCCACGCTGTCGCCCGTGACGTCGGGGACCTCGACCATCACCGGGCCCTTGGAGACCGTCAGCGTGACGGTGTCGCCGTCGGCCGCCTGGCTGTCGGCGGCCGGGGTCTGCTTGGCGACCTGGCCCGCGTCGAACTCGGAGTTGACCCGGGTGGTGGCGACCTCGACCTTCAGGCCGGCCTCCGCCAGATCGGCCTTGGCGTCGGCCAGGTCCTCGCCGGTGACGTCCGGGACGTCGACCGGGGCGCCCTTGCTGACGGTGAACGCGATGGCCGAGCCGGCGCGCAGTGTCGTGCCGCCCTCGGGGTCGGTGCTGATCACGAACCCCTTGGGGACGTCCTCGCTGAACTCCCGGGTGACCATGCCCGGCTCCAGCCCCTCCGTATTCAGCCGGGCTCTGGCCTTGCTCAGCGTCCACCCGTCCACGTCGGGCACCTTCACCGTCCGCGGCCCCCTGGAGAGGGTGATCGACACGGAGTCGTTGTTCCGTATCCGGGCGCCCACGTCCGGGTCCGTGCTGATGACGGTGCCGCGCTTCACGGTGTCGCTGTAGGCATACGTGATCTTGCCGGTCTCCAGGCCCGCCTGGTCCAGCCGGTCCCGGGCCTGTGCCTCGGTCTTGGCGAGGAGGGGCGGGACCTGGGTGAACTGGCCGGAGTTGATGTACCAGACGCCCGCTCCGAGCCCGAGGGCCAGCAGAACGGCCGCGACGATCAGGAGCGGGCCACGTCGGAGACCGCCGGAGGAGCGGCCCCGTCGGGTCGGCGGGGGCGGGGGGCTCTCCAGGACGCTGGTGCGGTGGTACCCCTGCTCGGGTCCGTCCTCGTCGACCGGCAGCAGGCGGGGCACGGTGAGTGAGCGCGGGATCACGCTCGTACGGTTCTCGGCGCCCGCGTACTCCGTGGCGAGCGCCTGCGGCGGCACCGCGTCGAGCTGGTCGGCGCTCAGCCTCCCGTAGGCCTCGCGGGTCTGCGCGAGCAGGGCCACGGCGTCGTACGGACGCAGGTCCGGGTTGCGGGCGGTGGCCGACGCGACCAGTTCGTCGAGTTCGTACGGCAGCCCCGGGACCACCGCCGAGGGGGGAGGGACGTCCTCGTGGAGGTGCTTGTAGAGGACTATCGCGGGGGAGTCGCCCTCGTGCGGCTGGCCGCCGGTCAGCATCTCGTACAGGACGACACCGCACGCGTACACGTCGACACGGGCGTCGGCGGTGCCCGGCTGCTCGATCTGCTCGGGTGAGAGATAGGACACGGTGCCGAGGACGGCCCCGGTGGTGCTGGTCACGGTGTCGACCGACCGTACGAGACCGAAGTCGGCGACCTTGACCCGGCCGTCGTCCCCTATGAGGACGTTCTCCGGCTTCATGTCCCGGTGCACGAAACCGGCGCGGTGCGCGGCCCCGAGCGCGGCGAGCACCGGCTCCAGGATGTCCAGGGCGGCGCGCGGCTGCAGGGCCCCGCGCTCGCGCAGCACGTCGCGCAGGGTGCAGCCGGCGACGTACTCCATGGCGAGGTACACGTACGACCCGTCGGTGCCCTGGTCGAAGACCTGCACGACGTTGGGGTGGGCGAGCCGGGCGACGGACTTGGCCTCCCGGATGAACCGCTCGACGAAGGCTCCGTCCGCCGCGAGCGCGGGGTGCATCACTTTGAGCGCGAGCACGCGGTCCAGACGGGTGTCCAGGGCCCGGTAGACCGTGGCCATCCCGCCGACCGCGATCCGCGCGTCCACGCGATAACGGGCGTCGAGCACCTGCCCGACCAGCGGGTCCTGAAGGGTCGTATCCACGCAGGCGAGTGTACGAGCCGTGGCTGACAGTCCCTCCGTTTCGGCCGGAACAGGGGCGGTACTGAAGCTGACCTGTGACGCGGATCGCACCTGGCCGTCTCCGGGGGACGGGGCCGTGCCGGTGTACGGTCCCGCCCGGCGCGGGGTCACTCGAAAGCCGGTCGCTCCGGGTCCAGCGCCGCCCTGCCCTCCCGGGGTGAGGACGCCTGCGCGAAATGCCGCCGGGGGATGCGGCCCGCCAGCCGTGCCAGCCGGCCCGCCTCCACCGCGTGCCGCATCGCACGCGCCATCAGCTCCGGCTCCTGCGCCCGCGTCACCGCCGAGGCGAGCATCACACCCGCGCACCCCAGTTCCATCGCCAGGGCCGCGTCCGAGGCCGTGCCCGCCCCCGCGTCCAGGATCACCGGCACGCGCGCGTGCTCGACGATCAACTGGAAGTTGTGCGGGTTGCGGATGCCCAGGCCCGAGCCGATCGGCGAGCCCAGCGGCATGATCGCCGCGCAGCCCACGTCCTCCAGCTTCCGGGCCAGCACCGGGTCGTCGTTCGTGTACGGCAGCACCGTGAAGCCGTCGTCGACCAGGGTCTCGGCCGCGTCCAGCAGCTCTATGGGGTCCGGCAGCAGGGTGCGCTCGTCGGCGATCACCTCCAGCTTCACCAGGTCGGTGCCGAGCGCCTCGCGCGCGAGGCGGGCCGTCAGGACGGCCTCCCCGGCGGTGAAACAGCCCGCCGTGTTCGGGAGCACCCGGATGCCGAGCTTCTCCAGCACGGACAGCACCGAGCCGTGCACCGCGGGGTTCACGCGCCGCATCGCGACCGTCGTCAGCTCGGTGCCGGAGGCGACCAGCGCCCGCTCCAGCACCTCCAGGCTGGGCGCCCCGCCCGTGCCCATGATCAGGCGGGACGAGAAGGACGTACCGCCGATGACGAAGGGATCGTCGGCCATGGGTCAGCCTCCTTGGACGGCGGTGAGGACTTCCACGCGGTCTCCCTCGGCCAGGGACGTCGAGGGCCACTCGGCGCGCGGGACGACGGTCTCGTTGAGCGCGGCGGCCACTCCGGAGGGCGCCGGCGTCAGTGCCCGTACGACGGTGTCGAGAGCCGTGCCGGGGGCGAACTCCCGCGGCTCGCCGTTGACGGAGATGTTCATGCCGGCTGCTCCACGGACTCCAGGAAACGCCTCGGGGTGAACGGGCGGGCCTCCTCCGGCAGTTCACCGGTGGTCAGCGCGTGCGCCATCGCGTCCCCGGTGACCGGCGTCAGCAGCACGCCGTTGCGGTAGTGCCCGGTGGCCAGCAGGAGACCGGGAAGGTCCGTCGGGCCGAGCAGCGGGGCGTTGTCCGGGGAGCCCGGGCGCAGTCCCGCGCGGGTCTCCGTCAGCGGCAGTTCGGTGATGCCGGGGACCAGTTCGTGCGCGTCCCGCAGCAGTTCGTACACCCCGCCCGCGGTCACCGTGGTGTCCCAGCCCAGCTCCTCGCTGGTCGCGCCGATCACCAGCTCGCCGCTCTCGCGCGGCACCAGGTAGACCTGGCTGCCGCGCACCACGGCCCGCACGGTACGGCTCAGGAAGGGCGCGAGCCGCGGCGGCACGGTCAGTCTCAGCACCTGCCCCTTCACGGGCCGTACGGGGGGCAGGAGGGCCTGTGGGACCCCCTCCAGGCGGCCGCTGAGGCTTCCGGCGGCGAGCACCACCTGGTCCGCCCCCAGTTCCTCGCCGTCCGTGGTGGCGACCCCGGCCGCCCGGTCCCCCACGACGAGCAGACGTCGGGCCCAGGTGCGGTGGAACACCACACCCGCCCGCTCGCACGCGGCCAGCAACGCGCGCGTGAGCCGGCGCGGATCGATCTGGTGGTCGCCGTCCACCCGCAGCCCGCCCCGCACCCCCGGCGCGAGCATCGGCTCCAGGCGCCGGCACTCCCGGCCGGACAGCCACTCCGACTCCAGCCCCGACTGCCGCTGGAGCGCGTGCAGTTCGCGCAGGTGGGCGCGGTCGTCGGCGTCCAGGGCGACGGCGAGCGTGCCGCACCGGCGGTAACCGAGGTCGAGTCCGGTCAGCTCGGTGAGCTCGGCCGCGAAGTCGGGATAGCGCTGGGCGGAGGCGAGGTTCAGGCCCAGCAGGGTCTGCTCGCCGTAGTGCAGTTCGGTGACCGCGGCCAGCATCCCGGCGGCCACCTGGGCGGCCCCGCCGCCCGGTTCGGGATCCACGACGGCCGTGGTGAGACCGCGCTGCGCGGCCCGCCAGGCCGTGACCAGGCCGATGATGCCGCCCCCGACGACGAGGACGTCTGACGTACGTGAGGACATGGGCGTCCAGCCCCTCCCTTCGCCGGCATGACCCGGATCAGGTTCGTACGGTCGGAGGCCGCCAGCCTCCCTCTCAGCCCGGTACGTCCGGGCTCCCGCGAGTGCTCTACGTTGGCCACCCTAGCCCGTGCCCGTGCGCCTCTGTAAGGGAGCCCGCCCCCATGCCCCGCTCGCTCGACGGCCTCGTCCTCGCCCCCGTGGCCGATCAGGCCCCAGGTCAGGTGGGTACGCGGACCCGGTTCACGTACCACGAGAAGGACGGGGAGATCTGGGCCGAGTACGAGGGCGGCGACGTCGTCCGCGGACATCTGGTCGGCACGCGCGCGGGGGACCGTCTCGACTTCCGCTACGTCCAGCTCAAGCACGACGGGACGACGTCCTGCGGCCACTGCGTCTCGACGGTCGTGGAACTCCCCGACGGCCGGGTGCGGCTGGAGGAGACATGGGAGTGGGAGTCGCAGGCCGGCAGCGGGACGAGCGTTGTGGAGCAGGTCACTGCGCACGAGTCCTGACTGACTGATTGTCAGGTGACTATGGTGATCAAATGAGCGAGCAGACGCAGGCGCAGCGGCGGGTGGTCGTGGTCGGCGCGGGCATGGCCGGGGTGCAGACCGCGGTCGCGCTGCGCGAGCAGGGCTTCTCGGGAACCGTCACGATCATCGGCGCGGAACCCCACCAGCCGTACGACCGTCCGCCGCTCTCCAAGGCCGTGCTGCTCGGCAAGGCCGAGGGCTCCGCCTTCGACGTGGACTTCGAGGCCCTCGGCATCGAACTGCTGCTCGGCCGCGAGGTGCTGGGCGTGCGTCCCGACGCACACGAACTGGACACCGAGGCCGGGCCCTTCCCGTACGACGTCCTGGTCATCGCCACCGGTGCCGAACCGATCCGGCTGCCGGGCACGGAGGGCGTGCCCGGCGTGCATCTGCTGCGCACCCTGGACGACGCCGAGCGGCTGCGCCCCGTGCTCGCCCGGCAGCACGACATCGTGGTCGTCGGCGCGGGCTGGATCGGCGCCGAGTTCGCCACCGCCGCGCGCGAGGCGGGCTGCGCGGTGACGGTCGTGGAGGCCGCCGACCGGCCGCTCGCGGGCGCGCTGCCCGCCGAGGTGGCCGCTCCGATGGCCTCCTGGTATGCGGACGCGGGGGCCGTGCTGCGCACACGCGCGCGTGTGGAGCGCGTCGAGCCCGGCGCGGTCGTCCTGGACGACGGCTCCCGGGTGCCCGCGGGCGCGGTCGTGGTCGGTATCGGCGCCCGGCCCGCCACGGCCTGGCTCGCCGGTTCGGGCATCGAGCTCGGCGCCCACCGCGAGGTCCTCGCCGACGAACGGCTGCGCACCTCCGCCCCGGACGTCTACGCGGTCGGCGACTGCGCCTCCTTCCCCTCGGGGAGGTACGGCGAGCGCCTGCTGGTCCACCACTGGGACAACGCCCTCCAGGGCCCTCGCACGGTGGCCGCCGACATCCTGGGGGAGGCCCCCACGGTCTACGACCCGGTCCCGTACTTCTGGTCCGAGCAGTTCGGCCGCTTCGTCCAGTACGCCGGGCACCACGCGTCCGCCGACACCACCCTGTGGCGCGGCGAGCCGTCCGGTCCCGCCTGGACGGTGTGCTGGCTGCGCGAGAACCGCCTGGTGGCCCTCCTGGCGGTGGGCCGCCCCCGCGACCTGGCCCAGGGACGACGGCTCATCGAGGCGGGCACGGAGATGGACCCGGAGCTGCTGGTGGACCCGGCGAGGCCGATGAAGGCGGCGACGGCGTAAGCGGCGAACGCGCGACGGCTCGGGCTGCCTGCTGTGACATCTCGGGCGGAGGGCCGCCGGTGGTGGGCGGCAGGGGTCCGGCGGCGGCGCTGGAGGCGGGCGGCGGCTGGGCGGCCGCTGCCTGCTGTGGCGGGCCGGGTGGAGGTCCGGCGGTGTCTGCCCGCCCCACTGAGGCGCCGGCCGGGTGGCTCGGGTCGGCTGCTGCCTGCTGTGATGGGCCGAGTGGAGGTCCGGCGGTGCTTGGCGGCCTGGACGCGGCGAGGTTGCTGGGGGTGGCGGGTGCTGGCGGAGCGGCTCGGGCCGGTGCTGCCTGCTGTGGCGGGCCGGGGGAGTAGTCCGGCGCTGTTGGCGGCCCGGACGCGGCGAGGTTCCTGAAGGCGGCGGCGTGGGCGGCGGCTGGGCGGCTCGGGTCGGCTGCTGCCTGCTGTGATGGCCCGGGTGGAGGTCCGGCGGTGCTTGGAAGCCCGGACGCGGCGAGGTTCCTGAAGGCGGCTGGGCGGCTGGGCGGCTAGGCGGTCGGGGCGGCCGCTGGCTGCTGTGGCGGGCCGGGTGGGCGGTGTTTGGCCGTCCGGACCCGGCGAGACACCGAGGCGCCGGCCTGGTGGCTCGGGTCGGCTGCTTGATCCGCCGGGCGGAGTCCGCCGGGGCCTGGCGTCCCGGACGCGCCCGGTTACGCAGCAGTCCGTACCCGGCGATCACGCCCCGTCCCCCCGCCGGAGGCGCCCCGGGTCGCCGGGGCCCGGTGTCCCGGACGCGCCCGGTTCCGCGGCAGGCCGTACCCCGGCGATCACGCCCCCGTTCCCCCGCCGTGCCCCGGCGATCACGCCCCCGTTCCCCCGCCGGAGGCGCCCCGGCTTCCGACTGTCAGTGCGGGATGGCACGCTTAATCCCGTGACCGAGATTGACGCAAAGATCGATGCTCTCGTCCCCGCCTGGCTCACCCTCCCCGACATCGCAGAGATGCTCGACGTCGAGGTGACGCGTGTACGGCAGCTGGTCAAGGAGGGCCAGCTCATCGCCGTACGCCGTGGTGAGAACCGCGCGCTGCACGTCCCCGCCGCCTTCATCGACGGGGCTGAGCAGAAGGTCGTCAAGGGCCTGGTCGGGACCCTGACGCTCCTGAGGGACGACGGCTTCACCGACGAAGAGATGCTGGAGTGGCTCTTCACGCCCGACGACAGCCTGCCCGGCACCCCCGCGCAGGCCCTGAGCGAGAATCGCGGCACGGAGGTGAAGCGCCGGGCCCAGGCGCTCGCCGTCTGATCCGAACCACACCGGCGTACGGGCCGTGACCACCGAGGCCACGGCCGCGGTCCCGCACGGCCCGTACGCCACCGAACCCCGGGGGAGACACACGTATGCCCGACACCGCCCGCACCCAGCTCGCCGACGCCCGCGTCTACCTGTGCACGGACGCCCGCAGGCGCCAGGGCGACCTCGCCGAGTTCCTGGACGCGGTCCTGGCCGGCGGTGTCGACATCGTGCAACTGCGGGACAAGGGCATGGAGGCGGCCGAGGAACTGGAGCATCTCCAGGTCTTCGCCGACGCCTGCGCGCGGCACGGCAAGCTCCTCGCGGTCAACGACCGGGCCGACGTCGCCCACGCGGCCGCCGCCGACGTACTGCACCTGGGCCAGGGGGATCTGCCCGTCCCCGCCGCCCGCGCGATCCTCGGCGACGGCATCCTCATAGGCCGTTCCACCCACGCCGAGGCGGAGGCCGCCGCGGCCGCCGTGCAGGACGGCGTGGACTACTTCTGCACCGGCCCCTGCTGGCCGACCCCCACCAAGCCCGGCCGGCACGCCCCCGGCCTCGACCTGGTCCGCCACACCGCCGCGCTCGGCACCGACCGCCCCTGGTTCGCCATCGGCGGCATCGACCTCGGCAACCTCGACGAGGTCCTGGAGGCGGGCGCCCGCCGGGTCGTCGTCGTCCGGGCGATCACCGAGGCGGACGATCCGGGCGCGACCGCCGCGGAGTTCGCGAAGCGGTTGCGTGACACGCGGTGACGGACCGCCGGTGGCCGGTCGCATGATCGGCCCGGTGTCCGAGGGGTGGACAACAAGTCGACAAAACGGGCAAATTTCCCTGTTCTGGTTGGGTGACCGTCGCCCCCTGGCTAACCTGCCGGTATGGCCCTAGGAACCGCATCCACCAGGACTGACCGCGCACGCACCGTGCGCGACATGCTCGCCGCGGGCAAGACGACGTACTCCTTCGAGTTCTCGGCGCCCAAGACCCCCAAGGGCGAGCGGAGCCTGTGGACCGCGCTCCGGAGGGTCGAGGCGGTCGCCCCGGACTTCGTCTCCGTCACGTACGGCGCCGGCGGTTCCACCCGTGCGGGCACCGTCAAGGAGACTCAGCAGATCGTCGCGGACACCACCCTGACCCCGGTCGCCCACCTCACCGCGGTCAACCACTCCATCGCGGAGCTGCGCAACATCATCGGCCAGTACGCCGACGCGGGGATCCGCAACATGCTGGCCGTGCGCGGCGACCCGCCCGGCGACCCCATGGGCGACTGGCTGGCCCATCCCCAGGGTCTGACCTACGCCGCCGAACTCGTCCGGCTCATCAAGGAGTCGGGCGACTTCTGTGTCGGTGTCGCCGCCTTCCCGGAGATGCACCCGCGCTCCGCCGACTGGGACACCGACGTCGCGCACTTCGTCGACAAGTGCCGCGCCGGCGCCGACTACGCCATCACCCAGATGTTCTTCCAGCCGGAGTCGTATCTGCGGCTGCGTGACCGAGTCCACGCGGCCGGTTGCGACACCCCCGTCATTCCCGAGGTCATGCCGGTGACCAGCGTGCGGATGCTGGAGCGGCTCCCGCAGCTGAGCAACGCGAGCATCCCCTCCGTCCTGAAAGAGCGGATCCTCACAGCAAAGGACGATCCGGCCGCTGTACGCTCGATCGGAATCGAGTTCGCCACGGAGTTCTGCGCACGGCTGCTGTCCGAGGGAGTGCCCGGACTGCACTTCATCACGCTCAACAGCTCCACGGCGACGCTGGAAATCTACGAAAACCTGGGTCTGCACCATTCACCGCAGGCCTAGACCGGCCGCACGGATATACGACACACTGCGTAGCGGTCACTGGGAGAGGGGCGTACATGGGCTGGACGGTCCTCTACATCGCGTTCGGATTCGTCGCGCTGTGGCTGCTCGGCGAGGTGCTGCTGCAGTACAAGGCGCGGCTGCGCTGGCGGCTGCTCGCCTTCGTCGGTTTCCTCGGCGTGGTCCTCGGTGTCCTGATCCCGTCGGTGATCGTCATCGGCTTGGGCGCGATCGCCTTCGCGGTCGGCCAGACCTACGTCACCCTGTCGTTCCGCCGCGGCTTCGAGCAGGGCTGGGCGGTCAACCCGCCGGCCGCGCTGGGCGGTCTGACCGGCGGCAAGAAGAGCCGCCGGGAGCGTGGCCACGAGGAGCCCGGCCTGGAAGTCCCCGACCTGCGGACGGGTGACGCCTACGGCGACGAGGCCGGGTACGACCAGGGCCGGCCGGACACCGCCGGCTTCGGCCACGACGACGACTACGACCGCGACGACGTCTTCACGCCCGCGCGCTCCGCCGCCCCGACCGCCGCCGAGACCACCGCTGTCTACGAGCCGCAGCCCCTGCCCGACGACACCGGCTCGTACGGCGTCTACAACGACTCCGGCTACGCGGGCGACCAGTCCTACGCGGCCGCGGGCCAGACCCAGGACCAGTACGCGACGGCCGCCGCCGACCAGACCTACGGCTACGACGGCTACACCGGCTACGACCAGCAGCAGTACGGCTACGACCCGGCCGGACAGCAGCAGTACGCCGCCTACTCCGACCCGTACATCGGCACCCAGACCTACGGCGCGGGCTCGTACGACACCTCCTACGGCGGTCAGCAGCAGTTCGCCCAGCAGGGCTACGACCAGTACGGCGGGACGTACGGCGGCGAGACCCCGGCCGGCGGGGTGTGGGTGCCACAGCAGCGCACCGACGAGTCCTACGGCGGCGAACTCCCGCAGGAGCAGGGCTACTACCAGGACAACGGCGGCCAGGGACAGCAGAACCAGGGCCACGGGTACGACGAGCAGTACCGCTTCTGACGCCGGGCGGCGCCCCTCTCACTGAGAACCGCGGAACTCCGGCCCCTCCACGATCAGTCCGGCCACCAGCGCGCCCGACATGCCCGCGTGGGCGAGACCGCCGCCGGGATGCGACCAGCCACCGGCCGTGAACAGGCCCGGTATCGCCGTGCTGTTGGAGGGGTGCAGAGTGCCTTCGCCGCCCGCCAGTGAGGGCGGGGGAACGGCACCACCCTCGGCCCCCGTCTCCCGCTCGGTGTGCACGGGCGTCCGCAGCTCGCGCCACAGCACCCGCTCGCGCAGCCCCGGCATCGCCCGCTCGGCGGCGGCGACCATCTTGTCCGCGAAGGCGTCGGCGACACCGGGCGCGGCCCAGTCGTGCCCGAGTCCGCAGGGCACGGTCGCCGTCAGCACCACGGACTCGTGGTCCGCGTCGGGGCGCAGGGCGGGGTCGTCCGGCCGGTCGATCCGGACCGTGGGGTCCGGCGTCTTTCCGTGTCGGAACAGGTCCAACTCGTCCCCGGGGGCGGGGCCGTACACCACGGTGCGGTGCACGGCGTCCGGCTCCCGCGCGCCACGCAGGGCCAGGCACACCACGACCCGGCCCGGGTGCAGGTCCTCGGCGTCGGGCGGGACGTCCTTCGCGCCGTAGAGCTCACGACCCGGTACGAGCCCGCGCAGCCGCCAGGGTCCGGTGCCGACGACGGTGTCCGCCTCGACGACCGTCCCGTCGGCGAACTCCACCCCCGCCGCGCGGCCGTCCTTCTCCAGGACGCCCGTCACCTCGGCACCGAAGTGGAACTCGACCTTGCGCTGGACGCATCGCTCGTACACCCCCCGCGCCAACTCCCGCACACCGCCCCGGACATACCAGATTCCGAAGGCGTGCTCCATGTACGGGAGGATCGCGGCGCTCGCCGGAGCGGTGCCGGGGTCGACACCGTACGCGAGCGCGTGGCCGTCCAGCAGGGCCGCGAGGCGGGGGTCGCGCAGCTCCCAGGCGCCGATCTCGGCAAGGGTGCAGGCACGCCGGGTGCGCAGCAGCCGCTTGTGCGGCACCGCGGGGTAGGGCTCGCGCATCAGCACCGACCAGTTGGGCCACAGCGGCTCCTCCAGGAGCGGCCTGCGGGTGCGGTCCCAGGCCTCGCGGGCCCGGATGAGGAAGTCGCCCCAGCGATCCCCCGCGCCCTCGCCGAGGGCCTCCTCCAGAGCGGCGACCACTCCCGCGCGTGAGGCGTTCGGCAGGGACACCTCGGTGCCGTCCGTGAACACGTGCCGTGACGACGGGTCGACCTGGACCAGCTCGACGACCGACTCCAGCGGCTCCTTGCCGGTCTTGATGAACAGATCGCGGTAGACCGCGGGCAGGGTGAGCAGCCCCGGCCCGGTGTCGAACCCGAACCCGTCCCGCTCGAACCGGCGCACCGCTCCGCCGTACGTCTCCGTGCGCTCGTACACCGCCACCCGGTGGCCCGCGACGGCCAGCCGGGCAGCGGCCGCCATCGCGCCCATCCCGGCGCCGATCACCGCAATCCGTGCCATGCCTGCGACTTTATCGGCCGCCACTGACACTCCGGGCGCGGGCTGTCTCCGGCGGGGGCGGGGGCCAATGGCGGGGTGGCGGGTGGCGGCGTCGTGGTCGGTCGGGCGTAGTCAGGTCCTCGGAGGGGGGAGCCGTCTGCCGCGTGCGGTGGCGGTTGGGACGGAGGCGTTCCTGTGCCGTTTCAGTTGGTGCTGCTGGTCGCCTGCCCGCAGGAGCACTCAGTCGCCGGACGCCACCTGTGTGTTGCGGCGTACCGGCTCCTCGGCGCGCCGAAGGCAGTCAGCCGGGTGGTCGTCCCGTTCGGGCCGCGAGGCGTTTCTCCTCCCGGCGTTGGGCCCTGCGTCGGCGGAATCTCCGAATCCGGGAGATCAGGAAGAACAGCGCCAGGAGACCGGCGAGCAGCAGCGCGCCCGCGATGATCGCCGCCGCCTCCGGGTGGAACATCGCGAAGGTGACGATGCCGCCGACGCCCAGATCCTCCGCCAGGCTCAGGACGATGTTGCTGAAGGGCTCCGGGGAGGTGTTCACCGCCATGCGGGTCCCCGCCTTGACCGTGTGGCTGGCCAGCGCCGTCGAACCGCCCACCAGGCCCGCGACCACGTCGTTGAGCGAGCCGCTCTGCCCCGCGAGCAACGCCCCGACCCAGGCGCCGGCGACCGGCCGGACCACGGTGTGCACGGAGTCCCACGCCGAGTCGAGGTAGGGGATCTTGTCGGCCACCGCCTCACACAGGAACAGCACGCCGGCCAGGACGAGGACCTCGGGGCGCTGGAGGGTCTCGGGGACGTCGTCGCTCAGCCCGGTCGCGCCGAACACGCCGAGCAGCAGCACCACCGCGTACGCGTTGACGCCGCTGGCCCAGCCGCTGGTGAACACCAAGGGGAGTACGGACACGGACGCGATCGTAACCAGTCGGCCACAAGCCGTCCTGGGGATGAGCGCGCAGGACTGAGTACGCGTACCTAGGGTCTGAGATGAGTACGCGCGCGGATGGGCCCCGACCTGCGTGGACGAGAGAGTGGAGGCACGGCGAAGGGGCACGGCTCCGGCACCGGCGACACGGGGCGCCGGAACGGAGCCGCCCCGGATCCGCTCCTTCCGCCGGCCGAGGTCGGCGGGAGCGAGGCACGGGGGAACCCGGAAAGCGGGGGAACGACCGGACGGGGGCCCAACGGGGGGACACGGGGGGTACGGGGGGTACGGGGGAGAAGGCGCCGGTTCGAGGTGGCCCGCGGGGGACGCGGCCACAGCGGACCGGCGCTTTCGTGCGTCAGCGTGTCATCCCCTGCGCCCGCTCACCCGCCCCTGCAACAGCCGTGACAGCGCCGCGTGCACGTCGTCCAGGGAGCGCTCGGGCTGGAAGGACTGCCAGTCAAGGGCGGCCACCAGGACCATGCCGACCAGGGCGGCGGCGGTCAGCGGGACGTCGATCTCGTCGCTGAACTCGCCGTTCTCCACGCCCTCGCGCAGCACGTCCTCCACGACCGCCACGGCCTGCTGACGGACCACCATGAGCGTGGACTGCCAGGCCCTGTTGGTGCGCCACAGCTCGGCCACGTAGAGCTGGGTGAAGGCCGGGTAGCGGTCGATGAACACAAGACCCGCGCGGATCATCGCGTCCAGGGCGTCCACCTTGCCGCCCCCCGCGCGTGCCGTCGCTTCCGCCGCCTCCCGCAGAGAGGCGGTGAGCAGGCCCACGCCGTGCCGCAGCAGCTCCTCGAAGAGGACGGACTTGCTCGCGAAGTTGTAGTAGACCGTGCCCTTCGCGACTCCGGCGCGCTCGGCGATCTCGTCGACCGTGGTGGCGGAGAAGCCCTGCTCGGCGATGAGCGTGACGGCCGCCTCGTAGAGCTTCTGCCGGGTGGCCTCGCGGCGTGTGCTGACGCCCGCCGTGGCGCTGCTGCTTTCCATGCTCCTGATTCTCACAGGCGAGACCGGCCCTGAGGTCGTGGAAGGGCTCACAGGGTCAGCTCCGGGTGCAGCCGGTCCAGCGTCCACACCTGCCGGCGGCGGGCCGCTACGGCGGTCAGTGCGAGGGCCCCCGCGGTGAAGGCGAGGAGCACCAAGCACGCGTGCCACACCGGAGTGAGACCGCCGCCCGTGATGAGCCTCCTGAGGGCCTCGACGACGTAGCTCATCGGCAGGAAGGGGTGGATCGCGTTGAAGAAGCCCGGGCTGGTCTGGACGGGGTAGGTGCCGCCCGCGGACGTGAGCTGGAGCATCAGGAGGGCGAGGACGAGGATCCGGCCCGCCGCGCCGAAGCGTGCGTTCAGCCATTGGACGATCGCCGCGAAGCAGGCCGTCACCAGGAACAGGAAGCCCACGGTCCCGGCCGCCCGAGCCATCTGGAGGCCGATCGCCCAGTGCAGCACCGACATCAGGGACACCACCTGGAGCACCCCGATCGCCACCACGGGCAGCCATCCCGCCAGCGCTATCCGCCAGGCCCCGGCACCGGCGGCGAGCGCGCGCCGATTCATCGGCGTGATGAGCATGTACGCCACCATTGCGCCCACCCACAGCGACAGCGGGATGAAGTACGGGGCGAACCCGGTGCCGTAGTTCGGGGCCTTGTGCAGGTCCTTGGAGACCAGTTGGACCGGGTCGGACATCACGTCGGTGCGCCGGTCGCGGTCCTTCTTGTCGTAGTCCGGGATCCGCGAGGCACCGTCGTGCAGCCCGTCGGAGAGCTTCCCGGAGCCGTCGGCGAGCTTGTACATGCCGCCGCTCAGGGTGTCCGCCCCGGACTTGAGCCTGCCGACCCCCTCGTCCAGGTCCTGGGCGCCGGTCCTGGCGGTGCCGAGGCCGGAGTGGAGCGTCCTGGCGCCGGCGGCGACCTGGGAGGCGCCCTGGTTCAGCTTGTTGATCTTCGCTACGGCGTCGTCGAGGTCCTCGGACAGGCGGGGCGCCCGGTCGGCGAGGGTCCGGGCCTGCTGCTGGAGGGTGGCGAGTTGGCCGTCGAGCTTCTTCAGGTCGCCGTTCTGGTCGGCGATCAGGACGTTGACGTCGTCGGCGACCCTCGCCACGTCGGTGGCCGCCTGCCGGGCCTTCTTCAGGTCGGCGCAGGCCGCGTCCGGCAGCACAGGATCCGTGCAGCGCGCTTTGTAGACGGCGTTCAGGGTGTCGGCGGCCCTGTGCGCTCCCTCGGCGGCCGCCGGGGCGGTCCTCACCAGGGTGTCGAGGTTGTGGCGCACGGTCACGGTCGAGTCGGCGACGAGCCGGGCGGTGTCGCCGATGCTCTTCTCGTTCTCGTCGAGGAAGGGGCCCAGCTTGTCCGCGACCCCGTTGACCTTGTCGGCGAGGCTCCGGGTGCCGGCGGCGACCTGCTGGGCGCCGTCCGCGAGGTCACCCGAGCCCGTGTCGAGCTTCGCCAGCCCGTCGGAGAGCCTGCCGCTGCCCGCCTGGGCCTCCTGGAGGCCCGTGGCGAGGTCCTGGGACCCCTTCTCCGCCTTGCCGATGCCGCCCTCCAGGTCGTCGGCCCCGTTCGCGGCCTTCACCGTGGCGCCGTGGATGTCGGAGAAGGAGATGAAGATCCGGTCCAGGAAGGACCGCGACGCCTTGGTGGACGCGGCTTGGCGCACCTCGGCGAAGACCGTCCGCGAGATCTGCCCCACGATGTAGTTGTTGGAGTCGTTCGTACGGACCTGGAGCGCGCCGGTCTCGGGGGAGTCACCCGCGCTGGAGGCGATCCGTCGGCTGAAGTCGGTCGGCATGGTGAGCGACAGGTAATAGGTGCCGTTCTCGACGCCCTCGCGCGCCTCGGCGGCGCCGACCTCGTGCCACTCGAAGGTGTCGCTCTCGCGCAGCCCCTTGGTGAGGTCGTCGCCCGCGGTGAGCTTCTTCCCGTCGGCGGTGGCGCCCTTGTCGTCGTTCACGAGGGCGACCGGGATGCGGTCAAGGCGGCCGTAGGGGTCCCAGAAGGACCACAGGTACAGGGCGCCGTACAGCAGCGGCAGCACCAGCAGGGCCACCAGGGCGGCGCGCGGCAGCTTCCCCCTGCCGAAGCGGCGCAGCTCAAGCGCGGCCAGTCTCGGCGAACGCATCCGTCGTCTCCTCACTGGTCTCGTCCTTGTCGGCTTCCGGCCGCGTGGACACCTTCACCGCGTCCTCGGGGGCCGCGCTGCACACCGCCATGACCGTCGTCCCGGCCGCGGCCAGGGACCTGAGCAGCGCCCAGGCCTCGGAGCGTTCGGCGTCCGACAGCTTCAGGTCCAGGTCGTCGACGGCCAGCAGCCGTGGACGGCCGATCAGCGCCAGGGCGATCGACAGCCGCAGTGCTTCCAGACGTTCCAGATCGCGTACGGCGGTTCGCGCGCCCTTGGGCAGTGCCTCCCGGTCGAGCCCGGCGGCCGCCAGCGCGGTGTCGATCCGCAGCTCCGCCTCGGCCCTGCGCTCCTCGCGCGGCCGCAGCAGGGCGCGCACCGAGTCGCCGAACCGGCGCTGCAGCAGCGCCCGTTCGCGCAGGTGCTCCCCGACGGTCAGGGCCGGGTCGAGGTCGGTGACGCCGTCGACGTTGGCCGGCGCGCTGAACCGGCGCACCGTCGCGAGCTGCTTCGGCAGCCGTGCCCCGCCTACGGTCGCCGTCCCCTCGGTGGCCTTCATCCGCCCGGTGAGCGCGAGCAGCAGGCTCGTCCGACCGGACCCCGAGGGCCCCTCCACGGCGATCAACGCGCCGGGCTCCGCGGTGAGGTCGATCCCGCGGAACGCCCAGCCGCGAGGTCCCTTCAGACCGAAACGCTCGGCCGTGACTGCGACTCCGTCCACGGCCACCCCCTGATCTTCTTGAATCGAGAACTTTTTGAACTGACTGGTCAGTGCAAAAACTAACCCGAACCTTCGATCGAAGCAAAAGCCCAGGTCAGAACGGATTGTCAGTGGCATACCTCACGATGGGCACATACGGCACTCCGTAGCGGGAGACGCCGTCAACCAGACGACAGGAGGTTCGTCATGGCCAGCTACCACGCAGCCGCCGCCCGTCGGCGCCGCGCCACCGGCCCTGCCCCCTCACTGACCGGCCCGGCGAGCGACGTCCACCCCGTGCTGCGCCGGGCGACGGCCCCGCCCGCCGCCCTCGACCTGCTCGCCCAGGCCCGCGCCGGCCTCGACGAGGCCTCGGCGCTGGAGACGCCGAACGAGCGCTATGCGACGGCCCATCTCGCCGCCCTGCGCACCGCGGCCGCCGTGCTCGCCGCCCGGGGACGCCCGGAGCCCACGCCCCGACGCCGCGCCAAGATCCGCAGCGCCTGGGAAGTGCTCCCCGAGATAGCGCCGGAGCTCACCGAGTGGAGCGCGCTGTTCGCCTCCGGGGCCCGGCGCCGCGCTCGGGCCGAGGCGGGCATCCAGGGCGCGGCCAGCCGCCGGGACGCGGACGACCTCATACGCGACGTGGCGATGTTCCTGCGCCTGGTCGAGCGGATGCTGGTGCTCCAGCCGGTCCTGCCACAGCCACGCCAGGACGCGGACCAGCCGGAGGGCGGCGACGACGGCACCGACCGCGGCCGCGACTTTCCGGACGCCGGGTGACTGGATGAGCGGTGCACCGCGCGCCGGGGGTCGCCGGGGCAGCTGTACGAGGCCGGGGGCGCCGTACCGGAAGGGCCACCGGGTCCGGCGTTCGAGATGTGCGGCGGGCGTGCCGCCGGAGTGACCAGGTGGGGCACCGGAGGCAATAGGGTGGAGGACGCCTGAAGCCTTCCATTCGCGCCGAGGAGTCAACTGTCGTGTCGGACCCGCTGCGACCCCGCGCCTCCCTCCGTACCGCCGTGGTCTGGGAGGTCCTCCAGGACGCCCTCGACCGCCGGGTCAAGGCCACGGGACGCCAGGCGCTGGACGTCCTCGACACCGGAGGCGGCAGCGGCAACTTCGCGGTGCCCGTGGCCCGCCTCGGCCACCAGGTCACGGTCGTCGATCCCAGCCCCAACGCGCTGTTCGCCCTGGAGCGCCGCGCCGCCGAGGCCGACGTCGCCGACCGGGTGCGGGGCGTTCAAGGAGACGCGCACGGCCTCTTCGACGTGGCCGAGCGCGGCGCCTACGACGTCGTGCTGTGCCACGGCGTCCTGGAGTACGTGGACGACCCCGCCGAAGGCGTGCGCAACGTGGTGGCCGCCCTGCGCCCCGAGGGCGTCCTCAGCCTGCTCGCCGCCGGCCTCGGCGGAGCCGTGCTCGCGCGGGCCCTCGCCGGCCACTTCAAGGAGGCCCGGCAGGCACTCGACGACCCGGACGGCCGCTGGGGCGACGGCGACCCCGTGCCGCGCCGCTTCACCGCCGACCAGCTCACCGCGCTCGTCGAGGGCGCGGGCCTCACCGTGGGCGCCGTGCACGGCGTGCGGGTCTTCGCCGACCTCGTCCCCGGCGTGCTCGTGGACACCGAGCCCGGTGCCCTGGAGGCCCTGCTGAAGCTGGAGGAGGCGGCGGCCGAACTCCCCGCCTTCCACTCCGTGGCCACGCAGCTCCATGTGCTCGGTGAGACCCGGGAGGCCGCCGGGGCCTGAGTCGCCCCCTGTGCCGCAGTGCTGATCAGGTACTTGATGGCGCATGGAGTACGCCACAGGCCCCCCGATCGCGCGCTCAGCGCCGTATGATCGAGGGAGACCGCCCGGCATGACGGGACGGCCGCTGGGGAATGACAAGATTCAGCAGCCGGAGCGTTCATGGCGGAATCCGGTTGGCCAATTGGCGCAGAGGGGCGGGTTTCACGGGGGCGATTCCCTGCCTATCCTGAAGGGACCCCCCGAGTCGCCCCGGCGACTGCACGATGAGGAGGACTCCGTGCCGCTCTCGGAGCACGAGCAGCGCATGCTCGAGCAGATGGAGCGAGCGCTGTACGCCGAAGATCCCAAGTTCGCGTCGGCGCTCGAGGGAAGCGGGCTGCGTACGTACACCCGGCGGCGGGTCTACCAGGCGGTCGCCGGCTTCCTCGTGGGTATCGCGCTCCTCATGGCGGGTATGGTCGCCAAGCAGGTGTGGCTCAGTGTGGTGGGCTTCCTCGTGATGCTCGGGTGCGCTGTGCTCGCCGTGACCGGCTGGCGCAAGGCTCCCAAACCGGGCGAGCAACCTGCCGCCGGCGCCCCGCACGCCCGTCGCCAGGGACGTCAGAAGCGCTCGATGATGGACCGGATCGAGCAGCGCTGGCAGAAGCGCCGCGACGAGCAGGGCGGCCAGTAGCAGCCGCAGGTCTCACCAGGCAGACGTGAGGGGGTGAGCACCCGATCGGGTGCTCACCCCCTCACGCATGTCCTCAAGGCGTTGTCGCCCGTCTCCGCAGGGCGCTCCCACCCCTCGCGGCACGTGGCCCGGGCCTTCGAGAGGCCCGGGCCACGGTCTGCCGCCGCCTGCGCGGCGGCATTTCTCAGCCTTGCTGACCGGACGGTTTGCGCAGGGTCGGCCGTGCCGCCGTCACACGTGTCCTGACCCCCGCCCACCATTCCGAGACCGCCCACGCCACCCTGGCGGTGGAACGCGGGGCGATCAGCGCACGCGCCTGCGTGGCCCGGCCCACCGAACCGCGCAGTCCGCCGATCACCCGGTGGACGTCCTGCGCGAGACCGCCCGGCAGCCGGGGCCGCGGGGCGTACAGCACCTGCTCCACGGCGTCCGCCACCCGGTGCACCGAGGCCGCGGCCGTCGGATTGAGATGCCCGAGCCGTACGATCCGCGCTGCCGCCTTGCGCGGTGTCTGCGAGTCGTCCGGCGGGATCCCGAAGTCCCACGCCGTGTCGGTCAGCTCCTGCCAGGCCGCCAGGGTGTGCGCGGCGACGTCCGCGTCACCGCGGCCGTGCCCGCCCAGACGCACCGAACGGGTTCGCAGCCGCCACAGCATCGGCGCCAAGGGGATCGCGAGCACCGCAAGGCCGACGAACACCCAGAACAACAGCTTCAGGTACCACCAGGGGCCCTGTACGGCCCACCAGGGGCCGCCGCCGTCCTGGGCCGCCGCGGCGGCCGGGGAGGCGCTGTCGCACGCCTCCAGCTTCCGCAACTGGGCCGAGCAGCTCTCGCTCGCCGACGGCGAGGCCGACGGCGCCGTGGACGACCCCGCGGAGGGCCGCGCCACGCCCGGGTCCACGCTGCCGCCGGTCTCCGGGATGGTGTACGAGGGCACCGTGCCCCGGGTCGGGGTGGGCTCGAAGCGGGTCCATCCCACCCCCTCGAAGTACAGCTCGGGCCAGGCGTGGGCGTCCTTGAGCCCCACCGACACCGAGCCGTCCGCCTGCGGAGTGCCCGGTGCGAAGCCCACCGCCACCCGGGCCGGAATGCCCAGGGAGCGGGCCATCGCCGCCATGGCGAAGGAGAAGTGGACGCAGAAGCCCTGCTTGTCCCGCAGGAAGTTGGCGATCGCGTTGGGCCCGTCGCCGACCTCCACCTGCGTGTCGTACTCGAAGCCCCCGGTCACCGCGAAGTAGTCCTGGAGGTCGACCGCCTGCTCGTAGGGGTTCTTGGCCCCCGCGGTGACCTCTCGGGCGGTCTTGGCCACCACCGCCGGCAGCGAGTCGGGCAGGTCGGTGTACTCGCGCTCGATGACCGGCGGCGCGGCCGGTGCCGCGGCGAGCTGCTCGGCCGTCGGCTCCACGTCCAGGCTCTTCACCTCGTAGGTCAGCCCGCGCGTGTCCTGGCCGTGGTCGCCGACGAGCGCCATGCCCTCGGGTTCGTAACGCCAGTTGCCGCGGACCTGGACGCCACTGGGCGGGTAGGGCATGGGCAGATAGCTCTGCTCGTACGAGTTCGCCGCCGAGATGGTCGTCTCGACCTCTGTGCGTTTCACGTCGGGACCGAGGCCGATCGGGGTGGGGAAGTCCTTCGGTACGGCGCCGATCGACCGCTTGGACGGCTTCCAGGTCCGGCCGTCGAAGTCGTCCAGGGAGACGATCCGCAGGTACAGGTCGGAGGTGTCGTTGCTCTGGGTCCGCACGAACAGGACCTGGCGGTCCTCGTCCACGTTCAGGCTGTCGCGCAGCGAGAGAAGCGGGTTCACCGCGGAGATCGTGCCCCCGCTGCCGTTGCCGGCGCCCACGCCCGCCCCGGTGGCGTTCAGGAGGCCGCCGTTCATCGAGGGCAGGGTGGCCGACACCACGAGGGCGATGCCGAGGCTCGCCACACCGATCCGCCGGCCGGTGCGCACCGGCGCCACCGGACCGGAGTCGGCGCCCGGGGAGCGTGGCGCCCCGCCGAAGACACGGCCCCACTGCGAGAGCCGGTCGCGCCCCTCGGCCAGGAGCAGCATCAGATAGCCGATCGCCGCGACCAGGAACCAGAACCAGTCGCCGTGGCCCTCCGACAGGCCCGCGGCGACGGAGTACAGCGCGAGCAGCGGCAGACCCGCCGGTGCCGCGCTGCGGAAGGTCACCGCGAGGGTGTCCACCACGAGCCCGACGATCAGGACACCGCCGAAGACCATCAGCTTGATGCCGGCGGACGCCAGCGGGGCCGGGATCGCGTACCGCGCGATGTCGTCGCCGCCCTGCTGGAGAAGCTCCCCGAAGTGCAGGATGGCGCCGGGGCCCGGGATCAGCCCCAGGAAGGCCTGGTCACGGGCGAAGATCAGGGTCAGCATCACCAGGGTGACGAGCGCCTGGACCGCCACCGTCAGCGGACGCGCCAGCGGGATCCGCCTGGTCGCCGCCCCCACGATCGTCTGCACCCCGAGCAGGAAGGCGACCTGCACGATCCAGGTGACCGGCTCGACCAGCGGCAGCAGGGCGCACGCGGCCATCAGCGTGGCCGCCCACGCGCACAGTGCCACTCGTCCCCGCCCGCTCATCACGACGCCTCCCCGGCGCCGGCCGCGCCGACGCCCGTGCGCTCGCGGTCCGCGAGACGCCACAGCGCCTCCAGCGAGGCGCCCCGCGGCACGCCCAGTGCCGTCCAGCCCGCCTCGCGCAGCATCCGCAGCCGCTCCTCGCGCTCCTGCGACGGACCGGGCACGTCGGTCGGTTCCCGCACCCAGCTCTCGCTGTCGAGCACGAAGGCGAGCGCGCCCCCGCTGCGCTGCCGCATCTTGGCGACCACCGTGGCCTGCTCCTCGTCGAGGTCGCCGAAGAAGGCCACCAGCAGTCCTTCGTTCCCGCGGCGCAGTACGTCGTACGCGCGCGACAGGCCGGTGTCGTCGGAGTGGTCGATCACCGCGAGCGTGTCCATCATCAGCCCGGCCGCGTCCGCCGTGCCCTGGCTCGCGCCCGCGAAGCCGTCGGCGCCCTCGCCGGGCACGGAGTTGCCGGTGTCCGTCAACAGCCGTACGGAGAAGCCCCGTTCGAGCATGTGGACCAGGACGGAGGCGGCGCCCGAGACGGCCCACTCGAAGGCCGAGTCGGGGCCCGCGCCCGCGTAGGCGAGGCCCCGGGTGTCCAGGAGCACGGTGCAGCGGGCGCGCTGGGGCTGCTCCTCACGGCGGACCATCAGCTCGCCGTAGCGTGCGGTCGAGCGCCAGTGCACCCGCCGCAGGTCGTCGCCGTAGCGGTAGCCGCGCGGGATCACGTCGTCCTCGCCGGCCAGGGCGAGCGAGCGCTGCCGTCCCTCGCCGTACCCCTTGGCCTCGCCGCTCAGCCGCACCGGCGGCAGCGCCTCCACGCGCGGGATCACGGTCAGGGTGTCGTACGTCGAGAAGGAGCGGGTCAGCTCGCACATGCCGAACGGGTCCGTCAGGCGCAACTGGAGCGGGCCCAGCGGGTAGCGGCCGCGCAGGTCGGAGCGGACGCGGTAGGAGACCTCGCGGCGGCCGCCCGGCTCCACGCGGTCGAGCACGAAGCGGGGGCGCGGGCCGAGGACGTAGGGGACCCGGTCCTGGAGCATCAGCAGGCCGGTGGGCAGGCGCGAGACGTTGTCCATCCGCAGATGGACCCGGGCCTCGCTGCCGGCGGGCACGCGCGCGGGGGAGAGCCTGCGGCTGCCCGCGACCCGGTAGCGGGTGCGGTACAGCACGGTGGCGCAGACCAGGGGCAGCACGGCCAGCAGCAGGCCGACCCGCAGCAGGTCGGCCTGGCCGAGGACGTAGGCGCAGACGGCCGCGGCGATGCCGGCGGCGAAGAAGGAGCGGCCCCGGGTGGTCAGGCCGGCCAGTGCCGTGCGGACGCCGCCCTTGTCGCCCCGGTCGGCCTCGGGGCCGCCGGCCGAGGGCACGCCGGCGGACATCACAGGCTCCGCGGCGGCTGCTGCGGGTACGCGGGCGCGGTGCGGCCGATCCCGATTCCGCCCTGCTGGGGCGCTGCGGGTACCGGGGTGCGCTGGAGGATCTCCTGCACGACCTGCTCCGCGGTGCGCCGGTTGAGCTGGGCCTGGGCGGTGGGCAGCAGTCGGTGGGCGAGGACGGCCACGGCGAGCGCCTGCACGTCGTCCGGGAGCGCGAACTCGCGGCCGCTGAGGGCGGCGGAGGCCTTGGCGGCGCGCAGCAGGTGCAGCGTCGCGCGCGGGGAGGCGCCGAGTCTGAGATCGGGGTGGGTGCGCGTGGCGGCGACCAGGTCGACGGCGTACCGCCGGACCGTTTCGGCGACGTGGACGCCGCGGACGGCCTCGATGAGCTTCACGATGTCGTGCGCGTGCGCCACCGGCTGGAGGTCCTCCAGGGGGCTCACCCCGCCGTGGATGTCGAGCATCTGCAGCTCGGCCTCGACGCTGGGGTAGCCGACCGAGACGCGGGCCATGAAACGGTCGCGCTGGGCCTCCGGCAGCGGGTAGGTGCCCTCCATCTCGACCGGGTTCTGCGTGGCGACCACCATGAAGGGGCTGGGCAGCTCGTAGGTCTGCCCGTCGATGGTGACCTGGCGCTCCTCCATCGACTCAAGGAGCGCGGACTGGGTCTTCGGCGAGGCACGGTTGATCTCGTCGCCGATCACGATCTGGGCGAAGATCGCGCCCGGTTTGAACTCGAAGTCCCGGCGCTGCTGGTCCCAGATGGACACGCCCGTGATGTCCGAGGGCAGCAGGTCGGGGGTGAACTGGATGCGGCGCACCGAGCAGTCGATGGACCGCGCCAGCGCCTTGGCCAGCATGGTCTTGCCGACGCCGGGGACATCCTCGATCAGAAGATGTCCCTCGGCGAGCAGCACGGTCAGCGAAAGCCGTACGACCTCGGGCTTCCCCTCGATCACGCCCTCCACCGAACTGCGTACCCGCTCCACGACGGCGGTCAGATCAGTGAGGCTCGCTCGATCGTCATAGGTGGTCACCCGGCCCTCCTCGGCCCGAAACTTTCCGGGCCGACGCTGTGATGCGTAACCGGCCCACCCCGAATCACGGGCACCACGCGGGAAAAGTTCCGCGTGACGCCACCCCCGCATTCTTGCTGCCGTTACCGATTCGTGTCACTCGACTGTGGACAACTGGCTGCACTATGTCGGGCTTGCGGTGTTTTCGGTACCCCGAGGGTTGAAATCAACAGCGAAACGACAGCTCCTGCGGGCCGTTACGCGGGGTCGATCTCGCGCAGCAGGCCCGTCTTCACGTCGAACACGAACCCGCGTACGTCGTCGGTGTGCAGCAGGAACGGCGAGGTGCGCACCCGCTGCATGGACTGGCGCACGTCCTGGTCGACGTCACGGAAGGCCTCCACGGCCCACGCGGGACGCTGGCCGACCTCCATCTCCAGTTCGGTGCGGAAGTCCTCGGTGATCGCCTCCAGACCGCAGCCCGTGTGGTGGATGAGCACGATGCTGCGGGTGCCGAGCTTGCGCTGGCTGATGGTGAGCGAGCGGATCACGTCGTCGGTGACCACACCGCCCGCGTTGCGGATGGTGTGGCAGTCGCCGAGCTCCAGACCGAGCGCGGCGTGCAGGTCGAGTCGGGCGTCCATGCACGCCACGACGGCGACGTGCAGGACCGGGCGGGCGTCCATCCCGGGGTCGGTGAACGCGGCGGCGTACCGCTGGTTGGCGTCGACCAGGCGGTCGGTCACGGCGCCGTCGCGGGATATGGCGCCTTCGGTGGGTACGGATGCGGAAGTCGTCATAACCATGACGTTACTGGTCACCGCCGTCGCGGTCCTGCCGTGAGAAGGGAAAAAGAGCGTCATCACGTCTTGTGTGTGAGGTACCCCACAAGAGGACCGGGCGCACCCGAACGGGTGTTTTCCGTCCATATCGAGCGTCGGTTTCGCGCCGGTGCGCGACGCGCAGGCCGGTTGATTGACCGCGAGACACCGTGGACTAAAGTGACGCGAAGCGGGAGGCGAGGCCTCCCTGCTGACACTTTCCCGGAGGCCCGGGGCTAGCGCCCGGACGGTCTCCCCACGTGCGCGGCGCGTACGTACGGCTCGGCCTCCTCCCGCTCCCGGTCGGCTGACGCTTCCGGCGCCGGCAGGCCTCCCGTTCATGAGCGGGCGGGGACCCGGCGGTGCGTACGGCCCGCGCCGGACCTGAGAGGGCCCCTTGAGCCAGAGTCGACACGTCCCGGTGATGCTCCAGCGGTGCCTGGACCTGTTGGCCCCCGCGCTCGAACGGCCCGGGTCGGTGGTCGTCGACTGCACGCTCGGGCTCGGCGGCCACAGCGAGGCCCTGCTCCAGCGCTTCCCCGAGGCCCGGCTCGTCGCCCTCGACCGCGACAAGGAGGCCCTGCGCCTGTCCGGCGAGCGGCTCGCGCCCTTCGGCGAGCGCGCCACCCTCGTCCACGCCGTCTACGACGAACTCCCGGACGTCCTCGACCGGCTCGGCATCGCGCGCGTGCAGGGCGTCCTCTTCGACCTCGGTGTCTCCTCCATGCAGCTCGACGAGGCCGACCGCGGCTTCGCCTACGCCCAGGACGCCCCGCTCGACATGCGCATGGACCAGACGACCGGCATGAGCGCGGCCGAGGTCCTCAACACCTACCCGCCGGGCGAACTCGTCCGGATCCTCAGGGCGTACGGCGAGGAGAAGCAGGCCAAGCGGATCGTGTCCGCGATCGTGCGCGAGCGCGACAAGGAGCCGTTCACCAACAGCGCGCGGCTCGTCGAGCTGATCCGGGACTCCCTGCCGCAGGCCGCCAAGCGCACCGGCGGCAACCCGGCCAAGCGCACCTTCCAGGCCCTGCGCATCGAGGTCAACGGCGAACTCTCCGTCCTGGAGCGGGCGATCCCGGCCGCCGTGGAGGCGCTCGCGGTGGGCGGCCGGATGGTGGTGCTGTCGTACCACTCGCTGGAGGACCGGCTGGTCAAGCAGGTCTTCGCGGCCGGCGCCGCCACCACCGCCCCGCCCGGGCTGCCCGTCGTGCCCGAGCGCTACCAGCCCCGGCTCAAGCTGCTCACGCGCGGTGCCGAACTTCCCACCGAGGAAGAGATCGCCGAGAACCGGCGGGCCGCACCGGCGCGTTGCAGGGGCGCCGAGCGAATCAGGGAGTCCATCGAGTGAAGTGCGTGAGGCGCGTGACTGGGTTGGGAAACCGGACTCACTGGAGGGCGTGTGAGTAGGAAACCCGAACTGAGGGGGAGGGCGGCTCGTCTGGCGCGTCTCCTGCCCGGCACGGCGAGCCCCGGACAGGCGGCCCGCACCCCCTTCGTGCTCCTCGTGGTCCTCCTCCTCGGCGGCGGTCTCATCGGCTTGCTCGTGCTGAACTCCGCGCTGAGCGAAGGGTCGTTCAAGCTCACCGACCTCCAGAAGGACACCAAGAGCCTCACTGACGAGCAGCAGGCCCTGCAACGGGACATCGACGCCTACTCCGCGCCCGACGCCCTGGTGCGCCGCGCCCGGGAACTCGGCATGGTGCCCGGCGGCGACCCGGCCTTCCTCGACCCCGACGGCACCGTCAAGGGCGTCCCGTCCCCCGCCGGCGACGCCGAACCGCTGTCCTACCGGCTGCCGCTCGTCCTCGCGCCCGAGGCGTTCGACAGCGCGGCCGCCCCGACGCCGACGGTCACCCCCACCCCGACGGAGACCGTCGTACAGGCCGCCCAGGACGTCGTACAGACTCCCGAGGCCGGCGGACAGGCTCCGGAGGCCGTCCCCTCGGACGTCCCGCTCCCCACGACCCCGACCCCCGGCAGGTGACGGCAGTGTCCGACGACTTCGGCAGGCAACCACCGCGCCGCCGCGTGCCGGGACCCGCGCGCCCCGAGCGCTCCGCCCGCCCCGTCGGCCGCCCGCGACCGGGCCCCGGCGCCCGCCCGGCCCGCCGCCCGTCGGCGCCCCGCCCGGCGGCCCCCAAGACGATCCGCCTGGGCAGCCCCCGCCCCCGGCTGCGCCTGGTCGGCCTCGCCCTGACGCTGGTGCTGGCCGCCTTCGTCGTACGACTGCTCCAGGTGCAGGCCGTCGACGCGAGCACGTACGCCGCCAAGGCCGAGCAGAACCGGTACGTCGGCTACACGCTCGCCGCCGAGCGCGGCGGGATCACCGACCGCGACGGCGTGGCCCTCGCGACCAGCGAGGACGCGTACGACATCACGGCCGACCCCACGCTGTTCACCCGCAAGCAGCTCAAGATCGATGACGGCCCCGAGCAGGCCGCCGCCCTGCTCGCCCCGATCCTGGAGCAGGAGCAGGAGACGATCGTCAAGAAACTGCGGCCCAAGGACAAGAAGCTCCGCTACGTCCTGCTCGCCAACCGGCAGACCCCCCAGGTCTGGAAGCAGATCAAGGACCTGAAGTCCGCGCTCGCCACCAAGAGCGAGACCGACCCGGGCACGGCCAACGTCCTCGCCGGGGTCCTGTCCGTGCCGACGACCAAGCGCGTGTACCCGAACGGCGATCTCGCCGCCGGGATACTGGGGTGGGTCAACGCCGACGGCAAGGGCGGCGGCGGTGTCGAGCAGCAGCTCAACTCCCTGCTCGCCGGCAAGGACGGCAAGATCCGCTACGCCCAGGCCGGTGGCCGTCAGGTGCCCACCGTGGGCTCCACCGAGACCCCCGCGGTGCCCGGCAGCGACGTCGAGCTCACCATCGACCGGGACATCCAGTGGGCCGCCCAGCAGGCCATCACCGACCAGGTGAAGAAGTCCAAGGCGGACCGCGGGTACGTGATAGTGCAGGACACGCGGACCGGCCAGGTGCTGGCCATGGCGAACTCGCCCGGCTTCGACCCGAACGACCTGTCGAAGGCGCGCTCGGTGAACATGGGCAACGCGGCCCTCCAGGACGCCTACGAGCCCGGTTCCACCGCCAAGGTCATGTCGATGGCCGCCGTGCTGGAACAGGGCGTCGCCACCCCGCTCACGCATGTGATCGTGCCCAACCGGCTGCACCGCGGCGACCGGCTCTTCAAGGACGACATCGACCACGAGACCTGGTACCTCACGCTCAACGGCGTGCTCGCCAAGTCCAGCAACATCGGCACCATCCTGGCGACCGGCCAGCTCGGTAAGACCCAGGCGCAGGCCAACCAGGTCCTCTACTCCTACCTGCGCAAGTTCGGCCTCGGCCGCTACTCCGGGCTCGACTTCCCGGGCGAGACCCCGGGCATCCTGGCCAAGCCCGCGGACTGGTCGACCTCGCAGCAGTACACGATTCCTTTCGGCCAAGGCGTGTCCCTCAACGCCATGCAGGCCGCGTCCGTCTACTCGACGATCGCCAACGGCGGCGTCCGTGTCGAACCCACCCTCGTCCGCGGCACCAAGGGGCCCGACGGACGCTTCACACCCGCCGCGAAGCCCAAGGAGACACGGGTCGTCAGCGCCAAGACGGCCAAGACGCTGGCCCAGATGCTGGAGTCGGTGGTGGACGACGAGGAGGGCACCGGCACCAAGGCCCGCATCCCCGGCTACCGGGTCGCGGGCAAGACGGGCACGGCCAACCGTGTGGATCCGGCCACCGGCAAGTACAAGGGCTACACCTCGTCGTTCGCCGGATTCGCGCCCGCCGACAAGCCCCGGATCACCGTCTACTGCGCCATCCAGAACGCCACCAGCGGCAGCTACTTCGGCGGCCAGATCTGCGGACCCGTCTACAAGCAGGTCATGGAGTTCGCGCTGAAGACCCTCCAGGTCCCGCCCACGGGAGCCAAGGCCGCGAAGCTGCCCGTGACCTACAGGCCCTGACCAGCACGGCGTCCGCACCGGCCGACCGCGTCGGCACCCCACCAGCACCTCATCAGCACCTCGGAAAGGCCACCAGGAACCACCTCGTGACGACGATCACCTCCGATTCCGGGAACCAGGGCGGCCCCCGCCCCTCACTTCGCTCCGAGGCGGGTGCGCCCGGTACGCTCACCGCCGTGCCACACGCTGATCAGTCCCAAACCACCCAGAAGGGCGCACCCGTGACCTATCCGGGACCGCCCCGGCCGGTCCGGGTCTCCGCCACACCCCTCGCGGAGCTCGCCGATCAACTGGGTGCCGCCGCGCCGCAGACCTCGAAGGACACGGTCGAGATCACGGGCATCACCCATGACTCGCGTGCCGTCCGCCCCGGCGACCTGTACGCCGCCCTCCCCGGAGCCCGTCTGCACGGCGCCGACTTCGTCACCCAGGCCGTCGGCCTCGGCGCGGCGGCGGTGCTGACCGACCCGACGGGCGCCGAGCGCGCCGCCGCTACCGGGCTCCCGGTGCTGGTCGTCGAGGACCCACGCGCGCGCATGGGCGAACTGGCCACCACGATCTACGGCCACCCCGGCGAGGACCTGCTCCAGATCGGGATCACCGGCACCTCCGGCAAGACCACCACCGCCTACCTCGTCGAGGGCGGTCTCAAGGGGGTCAGGTCCACCGGCCTGATCGGCACCGTCGAGATGCGCATCGGCGACGAGCGCATCAAGTCCGAGCGCACCACGCCCGAGGCCACCGATCTCCAGGCCCTGTTCGCGGTCATGCGCGAGCGCGGGGTCGAGGCGGTCGCCATGGAGGTCTCCAGCCACGCGCTGGTCCTCGGCCGGGTCGACGGCTGTGTCTTCGACATCGGCGTCTTCACCAACCTGAGTCCGGAACACATGGAGTTCCACTCCGACATGGAGGACTACTTCCAGGCGAAGGCGCAGCTCTTCACGCCGAAACGCAGCCGTCTCGGCGTCGTCAACCTCGACGACGAGTACGGCCGCAGGCTCGTCAAGGAGGCCACGGTCCCGGTCGTCACCTTCTCCGCCGAGGGCCACCCCGACGCCGACTGGCGTGCCGAGGACGTCGAAGTCGGCCCCATGGACTCGACGTTCACCGTGATCGGTCCCAAGGGCGAGCGGATCGCCGCCAGGTCTCCGCTCGCGGGCCCCTTCAACGTGGCGAACACCCTCGCCGCGATCGTCGCCCTGGCCGCGGCCGGCCTCGACCCGCAGACCGCCGCCGACGGCGTCGCCGCCGTACCGGGGGTGCCGGGCCGCCTGGAGCGCGTGGACGTGGGGCAGCCCTACCTCGCGGTCGTGGACTACGCCCACAAGACCGACGCGGTCGAGTCGGTGCTCAAGGCGCTCCGCAAGGTGACCGAGGGCAAGGTACACATCGTGCTCGGCTGCGGCGGCGACCGTGACAAGACCAAGCGCGGGCCGATGGGCGCGGCCGCGGCCCGCCTGGCCGACACCGCCGTACTGACCTCCGACAACCCCCGCTCCGAGGACCCGCTCGCCATCCTCGCGACCATGCTCCAGGGCGCGGCGTCCGTACCGGCACACGAACGCGGCGAGGTCCAGGTCTTCGAGGACCGGGCCGCCGCGATCGCCGCGGCCGTCGCCCGCGCGCAGCCCGGTGACACCGTGCTCGTCGCCGGCAAGGGCCACGAGCAGGGCCAGGACATCGCCGGGGTGGTCCGTCCCTTCGACGACCGCCAGGTGCTTCGAGAAGCCATCCAGAAGACCCAGGGATGAACTTGTGATCGCCCTCTCTCTCGCCGAGATCGCCTCAGTCGTCGGCGGGCAGACGCACGACATACCGGATCCGTCGGCGCAGGTGCGCGGGCCCGTCGTCATCGACTCCCGGCAGGTGGCGGACGGCAGTCTGTTCGCCGCCTTCGTGGGGGAGCGCGTCGACGGCCACGACTACGCCGAACGGGCCGTCCGGGCGGGCGCGGTGGCCGTGCTGGCCCAGCGCCCCGTCGGCGTGCCCGCGATCGTCGTCGAGGACGTCCAGACGGCACTCGGCGCCCTCGCGCGTCATGTCGTACGACGGCTCGGCGCGACCTTCGTCGCCCTCACCGGCTCGGCCGGCAAGACCAGCACCAAGGACCTGATCGCGCAGGTGCTGCGGAGCAAGGCCCCGACGGTGTTCACGCCGGGCTCCCTCAACAACGAGATCGGGCTGCCGCTCACCGCCCTCACCGCCACCGAGGAGACCAGGTTCCTCGTCCTGGAGATGGGCGCCCGCGGGATCGGCCACATCCGCTACCTCACGGACCTGACGCCCCCGAAGATCGGTCTCGTCCTGAACGTCGGCTCCGCCCACATCGGCGAGTTCGGCGGCCGTGAGCAGATCGCGCAGGCCAAGGGCGAACTGGTAGAGGCCCTTCCGGAAGACGGCGCCGCGATCCTCAACGCCGACGATCCTCTCGTACGCGCCATGGCGTCCCGTACGAAGGCGAAGGTGATCCTTTTCGGAGAGTCCGGCGAAGCGGACGTTCGCGCCGAGAACGTGCGACTCACGGACACCGGACAGCCCGCCTTCAGGCTTCACACACCCTCCGGTGCAAGCGAAGTGACCATGCGCCTGTACGGTGAGCACCACGTGTCGAACGCGCTCGCCGCGGCCGCCGTCGCCCATGAGCTGGGCATGTCCGCAACCGAGATCGCCACCGCGCTCTCCGAGGCGGGCTCCCTCTCCCGCTGGCGTATGGAGGTCACCGAGCGCCCGGACGGCGTGACCATCGTCAACGACGCCTACAACGCGAACCCCGAGTCCATGCGGGCGGCCTTGCGCGCGCTCGCGGCGATGGGCAAGGGGCGGCGGACCTGGGCGGTGCTCGGCAAGATGGCCGAGCTCGGGGACGAGGCGCTCGCCGAGCACGACGCGGTCGGACGGCTCGCCGTCCGGCTCAATGTCGGCAAGCTCGTCGCGGTCGGGGGCAGGGAAGCGTCCTGGCTGCAACTGGGCGCATATAACGAGGGTTCGTGGGGTGAGGAGTCGGTGCACGTGTCCGACGCACAGGCGGCGGTCGACCTGCTGCGCAGTGAGTTGCGCCCGGGAGACGTCGTCCTCGTGAAGGCGTCCCGGTCGGTCGGCCTGGAGAGCGTCGCCCAGGCGCTGCTCGACGCCGAGGGTGAGGTTGCCGCCCGATGATGAAGCAGATCCTGTTCTCAGGAGTCATCGGCCTCTTTCTGACCCTGGTCGGCACCCCGCTGCTGATCAAGCTGCTCGCGCGCAAGGGTTACGGCCAGTACATCCGCGACGACGGCCCGCGCGAGCACGCCAGCAAGCGCGGTACGCCGACGATGGGCGGTATCGCCTTCATCTTCGCGACGGTCGCCGCCTACTTCCTGTCCAAGGTCATCACCGGCTACCCGCCCACCTACTCGGGCCTGCTGGTGCTCGGCCTGATGTGCGGCATGGGCCTGGTCGGCTTCCTGGACGACTACATCAAGATCGTCAAGCGGCGTTCGCTGGGCCTGCGGGCCAAGGCGAAGATGGCGGGGCAGCTGATCGTCGGCATCAGCTTCGCGGTGCTCGCGCTGATGTTCCCGGACTCCCACAACAACACCCCGGCCTCGACGCGGCTGTCGTTCATCACCGACTTCGGCTGGAAGATCGGCCCGATCCTGTTCGTGGTCTGGGCGCTGTTCATGATCCTCGCGATGTCGAACGGTGTGAACCTCACCGACGGTCTGGACGGCCTCGCCACCGGCGCCTCCGTGCTCGTCTTCGGTGCCTACACCTTCATCGGCGTCTGGCAGTTCCAGGAGTCCTGCGCCAACGCGCAGACCCTGACCAACCCGAACGCCTGCTACGAGGTGCGCGATCCGCTCGACCTCGCGGTGATCGCCTCCGCGCTGATGGGTGCCTGCCTGGGCTTCCTGTGGTGGAACACCTCGCCGGCCAAGATCTTCATGGGCGACACGGGTTCGCTGGCCCTCGGCGGTGTCCTCACCGGCCTCGCCATCTGCTCCCGCACCGAACTCCTGGTCGCCATCATGGGCGGTCTGTTCGTCCTCATCACCATGTCGGTCGTCATCCAGGTCGGCTCCTTCCGGCTCACCGGCAAGCGCGTCTTCCGCATGGCACCGCTCCAGCACCACTTCGAACTCAAGGGCTGGTCCGAAGTCCTCGTGGTGGTCCGTTTCTGGATCATCCAGGGCATCTGTGTGATCGTCGGCCTGGGTCTCTTCTACGCGGGATGGGCAGCAGAAAAGTGACCTCCTCGGAGCACCTCGACTGGCAGGGCAAGCACGTCACCGTCGCCGGGCTCGGTGTCTCCGGTATCCCGGCGGCCAAGGTGCTGCACGCGCGCGGGGCGCACGTCACGGTCGTCAACGACGGCGACGACGCACGCGCGCGTGAGCAGGCCGCCGAGTTGGAGGCGCTGGGCGTCACCGTGCGCCTCGGCGACGGCGCGACCCTGCCCGAGGGCACCGAACTCGTCGTCACCGCCCCGGGCTGGAAGCCGGACAAGCCGCTCTTCACGGCGGCCCGTGCGGCCGGCCTGGAGATCTGGGGCGACGTGGAGCTCGCCTGGCGGCTGCGCGGCCCCGACGCGGCCCCCTGGCTCGCGATCACCGGCACCAACGGCAAGACGACCACCACCCAGATGCTGGCGTCGATCCTGAAGGCCGCGGGGCTGCGCACCGCCGCCGTCGGCAACATCGGTATCTCCGTGCTCGACGCCGTGCTCGGCGAGGAGCAGTACGACGTGCTCGCCGTGGAGTTGTCGAGCTATCAGCTCCACTGGGCGCCCTCGCTGCGCGCCCACTCCGCCGCCGTGCTCAACCTCGCCCCCGACCATCTCGACTGGCACGGCTCCATGGAGGCGTACGCCGCCGACAAGGGCCGCGTCTACGAGGGCAATCGGGTCGCCTGCGTCTACAACGTCGCCGACAAGGCCACCGAGGACCTGGTGCGCGAGGCGGACGTCGAGGAGGGCTGCCGGGCCATCGGCTTCACCCTCGGCACCCCCGGGCCGTCCCAACTCGGCGTCGTCGAGGGCATCCTGGTCGACCGGGCCTTCGTCGAGGACCGGCACAAGAACGCCCAGGAGCTCGCCGAGGTCTCCGACGTCAACCCGCCGGCCCCGCACAACATCGCCAACGCCCTTGCGGCGGCGGCCCTCGCACGCGCTTTCGGGGTGCCCGCGCGGGCCGTACGGGACGGGCTGCGGGACTTCACCCCGGACGCGCACCGCATCGCCCACGTGGCCGACGTGGACTCGGTCGCCTACGTCGACGACTCCAAGGCCACCAACACCCACGCGGCACAAGCCTCGTTGGCGGCCTACGAGTCGATCGTGTGGATCGCGGGCGGGCTCGCCAAGGGCGCGACCTTCGACGAGCTGGTCGCCAAGTCGGCGAAGCGGCTGCGCGGGGTCGTGCTCATCGGCCAGGACCGCGCCCTGATCCGTGAAGCCCTCGCGCGACACGCCCCGGAAGTACCCGTGGTGGACCTCGACCGGACCGACACTGGGGCGATGCTCGCGGCTGTCCAGGAGGCCTCTCGCCTCGCCGTCGCCGGTGACACGGTGCTGCTGGCTCCGGCCTGTGCCTCGATGGACATGTTCGCCAACTACAACAAGCGCGGTGACGCGTTCGCGGAGGCGGTTCGCGAACTCGGCTCCTGACCGACGTAGCGGAGGCGTTGATGCCCACCAGCCGTACCGGCAGGCCGCCCGTGCAGCGGGCGTCCCGGCGTCCCACCGTTTCCCGGCCCGCGCGCGAGAACCCCGTACAACGGCTCTACACGCGCGCGCGAAAGGCCTGGGACCGGCCGCTGACCGCCTACTACCTGATCCTCGGCGGAAGTGCGCTGATCACCGTGCTCGGTCTGGTGATGGTGTACTCGGCCTCCCAGATCACGGCCCTGCAGATGTCGCTGCCGGGATCCTTCTTCTTCCGCAAACAGTTCCTGGCCGCCGTCATCGGTGCCGTGCTGCTGCTGGTCGCCTCCCGGATGCCGGTCAAGCTGCACCGGGCGCTCGCCTACCCGATTCTGGCGGGCGCGGTCTTCCTGATGGCGCTGGTGCAGGTGCCGGGGATAGGGATGTCGGTCAACGGCAACCAGAACTGGATCTCGCTCGGCGGCTCCTTCCAGATCCAGCCCAGCGAGTTCGGCAAGCTCGCCCTCGTGCTGTGGGCGGCCGACCTGCTCGCCCGCAAACAGGACAAGAAGCTACTGACCCAGTGGAAGCACATGCTGGTGCCGCTCGTCCCGGTCGCCTTCCTGCTGCTCGGGCTGATCATGCTCGGCGGCGACATGGGCACGGCGATCATCCTGACGGCGATCCTGTTCGGCCTTCTGTGGCTCGCGGGGGCCCCGACCCGGCTGTTCGTCGGGGTGCTGTCGATCGCCGGGCTGATCGGGATGATCCTCATCAAGACCAGCCCCAACCGCATGGCCCGGCTCGCCTGCATCGGCGCCACCGAGCCCAAGGCGGGGGCCGCCGACTGCTGGCAGGCCGTGCACGGGATCTACGCCCTCGCCTCCGGCGGAATCTTCGGCTCCGGGCTCGGTGCGAGTGTGGAGAAATGGGGCCAACTACCCGAAGCCCACACCGACTTCATCTTCGCCGTCACCGGTGAGGAACTGGGCCTGGCGGGGACGCTGTCGGTACTCGCTCTCTTCGCGGCTCTAGGCTATGCGGGTATCCGCGTGGCCGGACGCACGGAGGACCCCTTCGTGAGGTATGCCGCGGGAGGCGTGACCACCTGGATCACCGCTCAGGCAGTGATCAACATCGGTGCGGTGCTCGGTCTGCTGCCGATCGCCGGTGTCCCGCTCCCGCTGTTCTCCTACGGAGGGTCCGCCCTGCTGCCGACCATGTTCGCCATCGGGCTGCTGATCGCGTTCGCGCGTGACGATCCCGCTGCGCGGATGGCGCTTTCGATGCGGCAACCCCGCTTTGGTAGAAAGCGGGCGGGAGGCGCCGTGCCGGCACGGGGGCCTCGGAGATGGAACACGATGCGACGGCGCGCCCCCTCGGCGCGTACGTCCGGAGAGCGGTGAATTTCGGTGCATGTCGTACTCGCCGGTGGGGGGACCGCCGGCCACATCGAGCCCGCGCTCGCCCTCGCGGACGCCCTGCGCAGGCAGGACCCGACCGTGGGGATCACGGCCCTGGGCACGGAACGGGGCCTGGAGACCAAGCTCGTCCCGCAGCGCGGCTACGAGCTCGCGCTCATCCCGGCCGTGCCGCTGCCCCGCAAGCCCACCCCCGAGCTGATCACCGTCCCGGGCCGGCTGCGCGGCACGATCAAGGCCACCGAGCAGATCCTGGAGCGCACCAAGGCCGACGCCGTCGTGGGCTTCGGCGGCTACGTGGCGCTGCCCGGCTACCTCGCCGCCAAGCGGCTCGGCGTGCCGATCGTGATCCACGAGGCCAACGCCCGCCCCGGCCTCGCCAACAAGATCGGCTCCCGCTACGCCGCCCAGGTCGCGGTCGCCACGCCGGACAGCAAGCTGCGCAACTCCCGCTACATCGGGATCCCGTTGCGCCACACCATCGCCACCCTGGACCGGGCCGCCGCCCGCCCCGAGGCCCGCGCGATGTTCGGCCTCGACCCCAACCTGCCCACGCTGCTGGTCTCCGGCGGCTCGCAGGGCGCCCGGCGCCTCAACGAGGTCGTCCAGCAGGTCGCGCCCTGGCTCCAGCAGGCCGGGATCCAGATCCTGCACGCGGTCGGCCCGAAGAACGAACTGCCGCACGTGCAGCAGATGCCGGGAATGCCCCCGTACATCCCGGTAAGTTACCTGGACCGGATGGACCTCGCGTACGCCGCGGCCGACATGATGCTCTGCCGCGCGGGCGCGATGACCGTCGCCGAACTCTCCGCCGTCGGGCTCCCGGCCGCCTACGTCCCGCTGCCCATCGGCAACGGCGAACAGCGGCTGAACGCCCAGCCGGTGGTCAAGGCCGGCGGCGGACTGCTGGTCGACGACGCGGAACTGACGCCCGACTGGGTACGGGCGAACGTCCTGCCCGTGCTCGCCGACCCGCACCGGCTGTACGAGATGTCCCGCGCCGCCGCCGAGTTCGGCCGCCGGGACGCCGACGAGCTGCTCGTCGCCATGGTGTACGAGGCGATCGCCTCGCACCGACGCCAGTAGCCAGGAAGAGGGAGTGCGCGTGGCCGGATCGACGACCGCCGAGCGCGGTGAACGCCAGCAGGAGTCGTCCGGCCCGCCTCCCGCCCGGCGGTTGAGGGTGCGTCGGCTTCGTACGATCATCATCCTCGCCGTGGCGCTCGCGCTTCTCTCCGCGGGCGCCGTCTGGCTGTTGTACGGCTCCCAGTGGCTCCGCGTCGAACGCGTGTCGGTCTCGGGAACGTTGGTGCTGACCCCGGAGCAGGTCCGTGAAGCCGCCGACGTCCCGGTCGGCTCGCCGCTGATTTCCGTCGACACCGATGCGATCGAGGCACGACTGCGCCGGAAATTGCCCCGAATTGACTCGGTTGATGTCTCTCGGTCCTGGCCCCATGGAATCGGGCTGAAAGTGACGGAGCGTACTCCGGTTCTGCTTGTCCAAAAGGGCCGAAACTTTGTCGAAGTGGACGATGAAGGTGTCCGATTCGCCACGGTTTCCAAGGCCCCGAAAGGCGTCCCCGCGCTGGAATTGGCGCTCTCCCGGCCGGACTCCCGCGCCGCGAGCCTGCGCCGCTTCGGAGAGGGCCGGCTCGTACGTGAAGCGGTGCTGGTGGCGGGCGACATCCCGGTCGACGTCGCGCGCGCGACCCGGTCCGTCAAGGTGCGTTCCTACGACGACATCTCACTGGAGTTGAGGGGCGGTCGCACCGTCGCGTGGGGGAGCAGCGAGAAGGGTGCCGCGAAGGCCCGTACGCTCACCGCTCTCATGAAAGCCGCCCCCGATGCGCGGCACTTCGACGTCAGCGTTCCCACCGCCCCTGCGTCAGCGGGGAGTTGACGCACATCAGCGCAGGCCAGCACCCTGGTTGGGCACTGCTACGGCTGATCACATAGGGTGAAAAGAAAAACGGGAGGTTCGGCGTGTTCGTTGAACGTGCGCCACTTGTCGACTTAGTGTCCTGTTCAGAAGACTCCAGGGAACAGACACACTGGTAACCCTAAACTTCAGCGTTAGGGTTCGGGTCGGCGCTACGGACCGTCCCATTCGGCATCAGTCGGCGGATCGCGAGGCAGCAGTGCTTCGGCGGTCCGACGACACGTAACTCGAGGCGAGAGGCCTTCGACGTGGCAGCACCGCAGAACTACCTCGCAGTCATCAAAGTCATCGGTGTCGGCGGCGGTGGTGTCAATGCCATCAACCGGATGATCGAGGTCGGTCTCAAGGGCGTCGAGTTCATCGCCATCAACACCGACGCGCAGGCGCTGTTGATGAGCGACGCCGACGTCAAGCTCGACGTCGGCCGCGAACTCACCCGCGGACTCGGCGCCGGCGCCAACCCGGCCGTCGGCCGCAAGGCCGCCGAGGATCACCGCGAGGAGATCGAGGAGGTCCTCAAGGGGGCCGACATGGTCTTCGTGACGGCCGGTGAAGGCGGCGGCACCGGCACCGGCGGCGCGCCCGTCGTGGCCAACATCGCCCGCTCGCTTGGCGCCCTCACCATCGGCGTGGTCACCCGCCCGTTCACCTTCGAGGGCCGGCGCCGCGCCAACCAGGCCGAGGACGGCATCGCGGAGCTCCGCGAAGAGGTCGACACCCTCATCGTCATCCCCAACGACCGGCTGCTGTCCATCTCGGACCGCCAGGTCTCGGTGCTCGACGCCTTCAAGTCGGCCGACCAGGTCCTGCTCTCCGGTGTCCAGGGCATCACCGACCTCATCACCACGCCCGGTCTGATCAACCTCGACTTCGCCGACGTCAAGTCGGTCATGTCCGAGGCCGGTTCGGCGCTCATGGGCATCGGCTCGGCGCGCGGCGACGACCGCGCGGTGGCCGCCGCCGAGATGGCGATCTCCTCGCCGCTGCTCGAGGCGTCCATCGACGGCGCCCGGGGCGTGCTGCTCTCCATCTCCGGCGGCAGCGACCTCGGCCTGTTCGAGATCAACGAAGCGGCCCAGCTCGTCAGCGAGGCCGCCCACCCCGAGGCCAACATCATCTTCGGCGCGGTCATCGACGACGCCCTCGGCGACGAGGTCCGCGTCACCGTGATCGCCGCCGGCTTCGACGGGGGCCAGCCGCCCGCCCGCCGCGAGACGGTCATGGGTTCCTCCTCGACCACGGCCCGCCGCGAGGAGCCCACTCCGGCACGGCCGACCGAGAGCCGTCCCTCCTTCGGCTCGCTCGGCAGCGTCACGCCGAAGGAGGACCCGGAGCCCGCGCCCGAGCCGGCCGCCGACATCCCGGTCGCCCCGCCCGTCCCGCCGTCCCGGAGCTACTCGGACAGCGCGGCCGAGGAGCTGGACGTGCCGGACTTCCTGAAGTGATAGGACAGCGCGAGAGCGTGAGCGGCGCGCACTTCGCCTTCACCGACCGGTGGGGCGGGGTGAGCGCCGCTCCGTATGAGGAGCTCAACCTCGGTGGGGCGGTCGGCGACGACCCCCAGGCCGTGGGGACCAACCGCGAACTGGCCGCCAAGTCGCTCGGTCTCGACCCGGCCCGCGTGGTCTGGATGAACCAGGTGCACGGGGCGGACGCCGTGGTGGTCACCGAGCCCTGGGGCGACAACCCGGTGCCCCGGGTCGACGCGGTCGTCACCGCCGAACGCGGTCTCGCCCTCGCCGTCCTCACCGCCGACTGCACGCCGGTGCTGCTCGCCGACCCGGTCGCCGGGATCGTCGCGGCGGCCCACGCGGGCCGGCCCGGCATGGTCGCCGGAGTCGTCCCCGCCGCGCTACGCGCGATGACCGAACTCGGCGCCGATCCCGCCCGGATCGTCGCGCGCACCGGACCGGCCGTCTGCGGACGGTGCTACGAAGTGCCCGAGGAGATGCGCGCCGAGGTCGCCGCCGTCGAACCCGCGGCGCACGCCGAAACGAGTTGGGGCACTCCCGCGGTCGACGTGACCGCCGGAGTGCACGCCCAGCTCGACCGGCTCGGGGTGCGCGACCGGCGGCAGTCGCCGGTGTGCACGCTGGAGTCGGGCGACCACTTCTCGTACCGCCGCGATCGCGCCACGGGGCGACTCGCGGGATATGTCTGGCTGGACTGATGGGGCATGACGGACCGTAAGGACGAACTCGCCGCGAATCTGGCGAAGGTGGAGGAGCGCATCGCCGCCGCGTGCGCGGCCGCCGGGCGGGGGCGGGAAGAGGTGACCCTCATCGTGGTCACCAAGACCTACCCCGCGAGCGATGTGCGGATCCTCTCGGAGCTCGGCGTGCGCCACGTCGCCGAGAACAAGGACCAGGACGCGGCGCCCAAGGCCGCCGAATGCTCGGATCTGCCCCTGACTTGGCACTTCGTTGGTCAATTGCAGACCAATAAGGTGCGATCTGTCGTGGGTTACGCGGATCTCGTGCAGTCCGTCGATCGTTCGAAGTTGGTGACGGCTCTCTCCAAGGAGGCCGTGAAGGCCGAGCGTGAGGTGGGCTGCCTGATCCAGGTCGCCCTCGACGCCGGTTCGAGCGAGCGAGGGGAGCGGGGTGGCGTGGCGCCGGGCGGAATCGAGGAGTTGGCCGATCTCGTGGCCCGGGCACCAAGGTTGCGGCTCGACGGGCTGATGACCGTCGCTCCGCTCACCGGGGAGTACGCGGGGCGCGAACAGGCGGCGTTCGAGCGGTTGATGGATTTGTCGACCGACCTGCGCCGAGCCCATCCGGCTGCGAACATGGTCTCGGCAGGGATGAGTGCGGACCTCGAGCAGGCCGTGGCCGCCGGAGCGACACATGTACGCGTCGGCAGCGCGGTACTCGGAGTCCGCCCCAGGCTCGGGTAACGTCGCCAGGAAGTCGGACCACAGCAGAAAATATGGTCATTACCGCCGAAAGGCGTCATAACGACCTCGTGGATCGCGGGCACTTGGCAGTCGTCAGCCGATCCACCACAGAGCGGAGGACTCAGAGAATGGCCGGCGCGATGCGCAAGATGGCGGTCTACCTCGGCCTCGTGGAGGACGATGGGTACGACGGCCGCGGTTTCGACCCCGACGACGACTTCGAACCGGAACTCGACCCGGAGCCCGAGCGGGACCGCCGACGGCACGAGCCGTCTCATCAGTCACATCAGGCACTTCAGCCTGAAAGGGACGAATCGGTCAGAGTCGTGCAGTCCTCGGTGCCGCGCGACCCGGTGCCCCGATCCTCTTCGCTCGCCGCGGAATCGGTGCGTCCGGCGCGCATCGCGCCCGTGGCATCCATCACACAAGAGCGCGCAAGCCTGGAGAAGAACGCACCGGTGATCATGCCCAAGGTCGTGTCCGAACGAGAGCCTTACCGGATCACCACACTTCACCCCCGGACCTACAACGAGGCCCGTACCATCGGGGAACACTTCCGTGAGGGCACCCCGGTGATCATGAATCTGACTGAGATGGATGACACAGACGCCAAGCGACTTGTCGACTTTGCGGCCGGTTTGGTGTTTGGTCTTCACGGCAGCATCGAGCGGGTGACGCAGAAGGTGTTCCTGTTGTCGCCTGCTAACGTCGATGTCACGGCGGAGGACAAGGCCCGCATCGCAGAGGGCGGGTTCTTCAACCAGAGCTGAGAAGCAACAACCGGAACGAAGTACGGAACAGGGGAGAGGGAAAGACAGACCATGAGCGTGTTCGCGCAGGTGCTCTACATCGCGCTGATGGTGTTCCTCATCGTGCTCATCTTCCGGTTGGTCATGGACTACGTCTTCCAGTTCGCCCGCTCGTGGCAACCCGGCAAGGCGATGGTGGTCGTTCTGGAGGCCACCTACACTGTCACCGATCCACCGTTGAAGCTTCTGCGGCGGTTCATCCCGCCGCTGCGTCTCGGGGGCGTGGCGCTCGACCTGTCCTTCTTCGTGCTGATGATCATCGTCTACATCCTCATCACCGTCACGGGAAACCTGGCGAGGTGACTGTGGACGATACGGTCTTGCCGACTGCCGATGACTACGTTGAGGTGAAGAGATGCCGTTGACCCCCGAGGACGTGCGGAACAAGCAGTTCACGACCGTCCGCCTCCGAGAAGGCTATGACGAGGACGAGGTCGATGCCTTCCTCGACGAGGTCGAAGCCGAACTGACGCGCCTGCTGCGCGAGAACGAGGACCTGCGCGCCAAGCTGGCCGCGGCCACGCGTGCTGCTGCCCAGAACCAGCAGAACATGCGCAAGCCGCCGGAGCAGCAGGACCAGCAGCAGGGTGGCATGCCCGGACAGGGAATGCCGCAGCAGGGTATGCGTGGCCCCGGTCCCGGTGCCCCCGTACCGGCCGGCATATCCGGTCCGCCGCAGCAGCAGATGGGCGGCCCCATGGGTGGCCCGCCCCAGCTGCCGAGCGGTGCCCCGCAGCTGCCCGCCGGTCCCGGCGGTGGCCAGGGCGGCCCGCAGGGTCCCGGTCCGATGGGCCAGGGGCCCATGGGTCAGGGTCCGATGGGCCAGGGCCAGATGGGCCAGGGCACCATGGGCGGTCAGCCGCCCATGCAGCAGCAGATGGGTGGCCCGATGGGCGGCCCCATGGGCGGTCCGATGGGCGGCCCCGGTCAGGGCCCCGGTGGCGACAGCGCCGCCCGAGTCCTCTCGCTGGCCCAGCAGACCGCCGACCAGGCGATCGCCGAGGCCCGCTCCGAGGCCAACAAGATCGTCGGCGAGGCGCGTTCGCGTGCCGAGGGTCTTGAGCGTGACGCCCGTGCCAAGGCCGACGCCCTGGAGCGGGACGCGCAGGAGAAGCACCGCGTCGCGATGGGCTCCCTGGAGTCCGCCCGCGCCACGCTGGAGCGCAAGGTCGAGGACCTGCGCGGCTTCGAGCGCGAGTACCGCACGCGTCTGAAGTCGTACCTCGAGTCGCAGCTGCGTCAGCTGGAGACCCAGGCCGACGACTCGCTGGCCCCGCCGCGCACCCCGGCGACCGCGTCGCTGCCGCCGTCCCCGGCGCCTTCCATGGCTCCGGCCGGTGCGAGCGCCCCGTCGTACGGTGGCAACCCGGGCGGTATGGGCGGCGGTCCTTCGCCGGCCGCTCCGTCCTACGGCGGCCAGCAGCAGATGTCGCCCGCGATGACCCAGCCGATGGCGCCGGTGCGGCCGCAGGGTCCCGGTCCGATGGGCCAGGCTCCCTCGCCCATGCGTGGCTTCCTCATCGACGAGGACGACAACTGACGGCCTCTAGTACGCCTCAGGCGTCGGCAGCGTTCAGGGCGGGGCCCCGGATTTCGATCCGGGGCCCCGCCCTTTTACGCGTGTTGATCACGGTGTCGCGGACACGCTGACACGAAGAAGGCCCGGCTCCCCGCCTCGGGGGACCGGGCCTTCTCCGTCGGTGCTACGCCTTGCGCAGACGGAACGTCAGCGACAGGCCCTCGTCGGTGAACGGGGTGCCGTAGGTGTCGTCCGCCTCGCCCTGGGCGAAGTCGGTCGCGAGGACCTCGTCGGCGATCAGGGACGCTTGCTCGGACAGGGCCGCGAGCACGGCCGGGTCCGTGGAGGTCCAGCGCAGCGCGATGCGGTCGGCCACGTCGAGGCCGCTGTTCTTGCGGGCCTCCTGGATCAGGCGGATCGCGTCACGGGCCAGGCCCGCTCGGCGGAGCTCCTCGGTGATCTCCAGGTCCAGGGCGACCGTCGCGCCGGAGTCGGACGCCACCGACCAGCCCTCGCGCGGGGTCTCCGTGATGATCACCTCGTCGGGGGCGAGCGTGACCGTCTCGCCGTCGACCTCGACCGACGCCGTGCCCTCGCGCAGGGCGAGGGAGAGCGCGGCCGCGTCGGCGTTCGCGACGGCCTTGGCCACGTCCTGGACGCGCTTGCCGAACCGCTTGCCGAGCGCGCGGAAGTTGGCCTTCGCCGTGGTGTCGACCAGGCTGCCGCCGACCTCGGAGAGGGACGCGAGCGAGGACACGTTCAGCTCCTCCGTGATCTGCGCGTGCAGTTCGCGGTCGAGGGCGTCGAAGCCGGTCGCGGCGATGAGCGCCCGGGACAGCGGCTGGCGGGTCTTCACGCCCGACTCCGCGCGCGTGGCCCGGCCCAGCTCGACGAGCCGGCGCACCAGAACCATCTGCTTCGACAGCTCCGGGTCGATGGCGGTCAGGTCCGCCTCCGGCCAGGAGGTCAGGTGCACCGACTCCGGGGCGCCCGGGGTGACCGGCACGACCAGGTCCTGCCAGACCCGCTCGGTGATGAACGGCGTCAGCGGGGCCATCAGCTTGGTGACCGTCTCGACGACCTCGTGCAGGGTGCGCAGCGCGGCCTTGTCGCCCTGCCAGAAGCGGCGCCGGGACCGGCGTACGTACCAGTTGGACAGGTCGTCGACGAACGCCGACAGGAGCTTGCCGGCGCGCTGGGTGTCGTACGCCTCCAGGGACTGGGTCACCTGGTCGGTCAGGGCGTGGAGTTCGGACAGCAGCCAGCGGTCCAGGACCGGGCGGTCGGCGGGGGCCGGGTCCGCCTCGCTGGGCGCCCAGTTCGACGTACGGGCGTACAGGGCCTGGAAGGCGACCGTGTTCCAGTAGGTGAGGAGGGTCTTCCTCACCACCTCCTGGATCGTGCCGTGGCCCACCCGGCGGGCCGCCCAGGGGGAGCCGCCGGCCGCCATGAACCAGCGGACCGCGTCCGCGCCGTGCCGGTCCATCAGCGGGATCGGCTCCAGGGTGTTGCCCAGGTGCTTGGACATCTTGCGGCCGTCCTCGGCGAGGATGTGGCCGAGGCAGACGACGTTCTCGTACGACGACTTGTCGAAGACCAGGGTGCCGACGGCCATCAGTGTGTAGAACCAGCCTCGCGTCTGGTCGATGGCCTCGGAGATGAACTGCGCCGGGTAGCGGGACTCGAACAGTTCCTTGTTCTTGTACGGGTAGCCCCACTGCGCGAACGGCATCGAACCCGAGTCGTACCAGGCGTCGATGACCTCCGGCACGCGCGTGGCCGTCTTCTCGCACTGCGGGCACGCGAAGGTGACGTCGTCGATGAACGGGCGGTGCGGGTCGAGTTCGGAGTGGTCCGTGCCCGTCAGCTCGGTGAGCTCCGCGCGGGAGCCGACGACGGTCAGGTGGTCGTCCTCGCAGCGCCAGATGGGCAGCGGAGTGCCCCAGTAGCGGTTGCGGGACAGCGCCCAGTCGATGTTGTTCTGGAGCCAGTCGCCGAAGCGGCCGTGCTTGACCGTCTCCGGGAACCAGTTGGTGTTCTCGTTCTCCTGGAGGAGGCGGTCCTTGGCGGCGGTGGTGCGGATGTACCAGGAAGGCTGCGCGTAGTAGAGGAGCGCGGTGTGGCAGCGCCAGCAGTGCGGGTAGCTGTGCTCGTACGGGATGTGCCGGAAGAGGAGGCCGCGCTGCTGGAGGTCCTCGGTGAGCTGTTCGTCCGCCTTCTTGAAGAAGACGCCGCCCACGAGGGGGACGTCCTCCTCGAAGGTGCCGTCGGGGCGGACCGGGTTCACCACGGGCAGGCCGTAGGCGCGGCAGACCTTGAGGTCGTCCTCACCGAAGGCGGGGGACTGGTGGACCAGGCCCGTACCGTCCTCGGTCGTGACGTACTCGGCGTTGACCACGTAATGGGCCGGCTCCGGGAACTCCACGAGCTCGAACGGACGTTGATAGGTCCAGCGCTCCATCTCGGCGCCCGTGAAGGACTGGCCGGTGGTCTCCCAGCCCTCGCCGAGCGCCTTGGCGAGCAGCGGCTCGGCGACGACGAGCTTCTCCTCGCCATTGGTGGCGACGACGTAGGTGACCTCCGGGTGCGCGGCGACCGCCGTGTTGGACACCAGGGTCCAGGGGGTCGTCGTCCACACCAGGAGCGCGGCCTCGCCGGCGAGCGGACCGGAGGTGAGCGGGAAACGGACGTACACGGACGGGTCCACGACCGTCTCGTAGCCCTGCGCCAGCTCGTGGTCGGAGAGACCGGTGCCGCAGCGCGGACACCAGGGGGCGACGCGGTGGTCCTGGACCAGCAGGCCCTTGTTGAAGATCTCCTTCAGCGACCACCAGACGGACTCGATGTACTCGGGGTCCATCGTGCGGTAGGGGTCCTGGAGGTCGGTCCAGTAGCCCATGCGGGTCGTGAGCGCCTCGAAGGCGTCGGTGTGGCGGGTCACGGACTCGCGGCACTTGGCGTTGAACTCGGCGATGCCGTACGCCTCGATGTCCTTCTTGCCGCTGAAGCCGAGCTCCTTCTCGACCGCCAGTTCCACCGGGAGGCCGTGGCAGTCCCAGCCCGCCTTGCGCGCCACGTGGTAGCCGCGCATGGTGCGGAAGCGGGGGAAGACGTCCTTGAAGACGCGGGCCTCGATGTGGTGGGCGCCCGGCATGCCGTTGGCGGTGGGCGGGCCCTCGTAGAACACCCACTCGGGGCGGCCCTCGGACTGCTCCAGGGTCTTGGCGAAGATCTTCTGCTCGCGCCAGAAGTCGAGCACCGCGTGCTCGAGCGCGGGCAGGTCGACCTGGGCGGGCACCTGGCGGTACTGCGTCATCAGTCTTCCTCCGGCGGATGTGCTGCCTTCCGTCCGGAGGGACGAGAGCCGTGTCTTTCCGTACGCCGGTATCGGCGCGCTCCCGCGGTACCACCCTCCTTGGCCCGCCGCCGCCCGGTGTGCGTCGGTGAGCCCCCTCATTGGGGTCGCGATGCCGGGTCTACGGCCCTGTGGGGGCTTTCTTCCGGCGGCTCCGGGGTGATCTTCACGTCGCGCTCGCCCCCGGGCTCCCACCGTCCCCGGGTCGCTCTGGGCTGCGTACGCCGCTACTCGTCCCCATCCACGCTTTTCGCTCCGCCCAGTGTACGGCGCCGCGAGGACAGCGGCCGACCGGTTTTCCGGGGCCGGGCGCGGTGGCCGCGGCAGGGCCGGGAGTGACCCGAATGGAGCGGCACGGCTGTTCGGATCCTGGGACGGACGGTCCGGCGGATTACCCGGCGGGGAGCTGGGCACAACGCATGCATGCTTCCCGCCCCGCGCGCGTGGGGCGGGCGAATCGGGCGGCGTGCCCCGTTGCCGCGGGACTCAAGTCGATTTATCGTCCCAGCACGATTCGCGAGCAAGATCACAATATGTGAAGGGGCCGCGGCATGGTGGCGAAGAAGACCGCCGTACAGCAGTCGGCGTCGGGCCGGTCCAGCCATGCCCGTGCCTCCGGTGGCGAGGCCAAGGACGCGGGCGGGAAGAAGAGCACGCGCGGGGCGTCGTCCGGGGCGGCGGCGTCGTCCTCGTCGTCCGGGTCCTCCGGCAAGGGCGTGGCGGCCAAGGCCGTGAAGGCGGTCGGGGCGGCGGCGAAGAGCGTCGCGAAGAAGGCCGCCGTCAAGAGCACGCGTGCGCGTGCCGGGAAGGCCGTGGCCAAGAAGGAGGCGCCCCGGAGGGCGAGCGGTGCCGAGAAGGCCACGGCGTCCGGTGGGCGTACAGCCGGGGGAGGGGAGGCCTCGGTCGGGAGACGGGCGGCCGAACCGCCTGTCGGTGGCACGGCGGAGAGCACCAAGGGCGTCGGCAAGGCCTCGGTCACCAAGCAGGCCGCGGTCTCGAAGAAGGCTCCCCGCAAGAAGGCGCCAGGCAAGAAAGCGCCAGGCAAGAAGGCGGTCTCGAAGAAAGCGGCCGCCAAGAAGGCTCCGGTCGCCGAGAAGGCGGTCGGTGAGGAGTCTGCGGTCGCCAAGAAGGCCTCGGCGACGAAGAAGAAGGCGGTCACGAAGAAGAGCGCGGTCACGAAGAAGAGCGCGGCCATGAGGACGGCCGCGGCGAAGAGCGCCGCCAAGAGCACGGCTGCGACCGAGGCCGCGGGGAAGAAGACGGCCGTGAAGGACACCGCGGTCGAGGAGACGGTCGCCACGGAGGCCGGTGTCCCGCAGGGGGACGCCGGGCAGGGCACCTCCGGGAAGAGCAAGAGCACGGCCCACAAGGCGGGCGCGGCCGAGGCCGCGAAGAAGACGGGAGCCACGACGGTGGTTGCGAAGAAGACCCCTGGCACGGCCACAGCGGCGAAGACCGCCCTACCCAGCGCGCGTGTCGCCGCGGTGGAGCCCGGCGAACTCGCGGTGCGCCCCGGTGAGGACCCGTGGACGCCCGAGGAGGTCGAGGAGGCCCGCGCGGAGCTGACGGCCGAGGCTCTGCGGCTGCGCACCGAGATCTCCACGTCCGAGGAGTCCCTGGTGGGGCTCATGCGGGACTCCGGGGACGGCGCGGGCGACGACCAGGCCGACACCGGCACGAAGAACATCACGCGCGAGCACGAGATGGCCCTCGCGGCCAACGCGCGCGAGATGCTCCTGCAGACCGAGCGCGCCCTGGGGCGGCTGGACGCCGGCACCTACGGACTGTGCGAGAACTGCGGCAATCCCATCGGCAAGGCGCGGATGCAGGCCTTCCCGCGCGCGACCCTGTGCGTGGAGTGCAAGCAGAAGCAGGAACGCCGGTACTGAGGGTCCTCGGGGGCGTGTCGTACCCTCGTCCTCAGTCAGGTACCTAGGTCGAGGGACTCACGTGACAGAGGCGGAGCGCATCATCGGTACGCCGGATACCCCAGGGGCGGCGGGGGCCGAGCCGGAGCAGGACCAGACGGCGCGGCCCCGGGGCAGGCGCCGTATCGCGGTGCTGTTCACGGTGGCCGCCTTCGCGTACGCCCTCGACCTGGTCAGCAAGATGATCGTGGTCGCCAGGCTGGAGCACCACGAGCCGATCGAGATCATCGGGGACTGGCTGAAGTTCGAGGCGATCCGCAACGCGGGCGCGGCCTTCGGCTTCGGCGAGGCCTTCACGGTGATCTTCACCGTGATCGCGGCCGCCGTGATCGTGGTCATCGCCCGGCTCGCCCGCAAGCTCTACAGCCTGCCCTGGGCGATCGCGCTCGGGCTGCTGCTCGGAGGGGCGCTCGGCAATCTCACCGACCGGCTCTTCCGCTCGCCCGGCGTCTTCGAGGGCGCGGTCGTGGACTTCATCGCGCCCAAGCACTTCGCCGTCTTCAACCTCGCCGACTCGGCGATCGTGTGCGGCGGCATCCTGATCGTGCTGCTGTCCTTCAAGGGCCTCGACCCGGACGGGACCGTCCACAAGGACTGAGCCCCGGTTTTCCACAGGCTCGTTCGGGGCTGTCTCACCCGTCCGGCATACTCGACGGGTGAGCACCATTCCCGAGATCCGCACCCTGCCCGTGCCCGACGGCCTGGAGGGCGAGCGCGTCGACGCCGCCATCTCCCGCATGTTCGGCTTCTCCCGTACCAAGGCGGCCGAGCTCGCCGCCTCGGGGAAGGTCACGGTCGACGGGTCGGTGGTCGGGAAGTCCGAGCGGGTGCACGGCGGGGCCTGGCTGGAGGTCGAGATGCCGCAGGCGCCCGCGCCCGTGCAGATCGTCGCCGAGCCGGTCGAGGGCATGGAGATCGTCCATGACGACGACGACGTGGTCGTGATCGTCAAGCCGGTCGGCGTGGCCGCGCACCCCTCACCGGGCTGGACCGGGACGACCGTGATCGGTGGGCTCGCCGCCGCCGGGTACCGCATCTCGACCTCCGGGGCCGCCGAGCGCCAGGGCATCGTGCACCGGCTCGACGTGGGCACCTCGGGGCTGATGGTCGTGGCCAAGTCGGAGCGGGCGTACACCTCGCTCAAGCGGCAGTTCAAGGAGCGCACGGTCGACAAGCGGTACCACACGCTCGTCCAGGGCCACCCGGACCCGACGAGCGGCACGATCGACGCGCCCATCGGCCGGCATCCCAACCACGACTACAAGTGGGCGGTCACCGCCGAGGGCAAGCCGTCCGTCACGCACTACGACCTCATCGAGGCGTTCCGCGCGGCCTCGCTGCTCGACGTGAAGCTGGAGACCGGGCGCACCCACCAGATCCGCGTCCACATGGCGGCCCACCGCCACCCCTGCGTCGGCGACCTGACGTACGGCGCCGACCCGACGCTCGCCAAGCGGCTGCGCCTGACCCGGCAGTGGCTGCACGCGGTGCGGCTCGGCTTCGAGCACCCCGGGGACGGCGAGTGGGTGGAGTTCGCCAGCGACTACCCGGACGACCTCCAGCAGGCCCTGGACCTGGTGCGTGAGGAGACCTACGGGTGAGCACGCACGCGTACGAGGTGCGGGTCGCCGAGGACCCCGCCGACCGTGAGGCCTGCTTCACCGTGCGCAAGGAGGTCTTCGTCGGCGAGCAGGGCGTGCCCGAGGACATCGAGTACGACGCCTACGACGCCGTGGCCCTGCATGTGCTGGCCGTGCGGGAGGACGGGGTGCCGCTCGGGACCGGGCGCCTGCTGTTCGGCGAGGCGGCTGCCGGGAAGACCGGCGGTGACGTGTCCGTGGGCTCGCTGGGGCGGCTCGCGGTGACGCGGGAGGCGCGCGGGCTCGGGGTCGGGGTCGCGCTCGTGCGGGCCGTCGAGGAGGCGGCACGCGCGCGTGGGCTGACGGCCGTGGATCTGCACGCCCAGACGCACGCGCTGGGGTTCTACGAGCGGCTGGGGTACGTGGCGTACGGACCGGAGTTCCCGGACGCGGGGATACCGCACCGGGCCATGCGACGCGTTCTGTGAGGTTCGGCGGGAGCGGCGGTCGGGAGGGTTCGGGCGTTTTGCGGGCAGACTGAAGTGATAGATGTTCTGTCGATCTGCCCGGAGTTCTGACCGTGGATCAGTTGGCCCTGTTGTTCGTGTTGTTGCTGGGGGCTCTGATCAGTGTCCCGGTGGGGGACCGGTTCGGTTTGCCGGCGCCGGTGCTGATGACGCTGCTCGGCATAGTGCTCGCGGTGCTGGACTTCGTACCGAATGTCGACATCCCGCCGGACCTGATCCTGCCCATCCTGCTGCCGCCCCTTCTCTACGCGGCGGTGCGGCGCACTTCCTGGCGGCAGTTCGCGGCCAACAAACGGCCGATCTTCCTGCTCGCCGTCGCGCTCGTGTTCGTGACGACCCTGTGCGTCGCCGTCGTCGCCCACGCGATCGTGCCGGGGCTGCCGATCGCCGCCGCCGTCGCGCTCGGCGCGCTGGTCGCGCCGCCGGACCCGGTCGCCGCGACCGCCGTCGCGGGCCAACTCGGGCTGCCCCGCAGGCTGGTGTCCATCCTGGAGGGCGAGGGGCTCTTCAACGACGTGACGGCGATCGTGCTCTACCACGTGGCCGTCGCCGCGGCCGTCAGCGGCTCGTTCACGGCGGGGGAGGCCGGCCTGGAGCTCGTGCTCTCCGCGGTCGTCGCCGTCGCCGTGGGGCTCGCGCTGGGCTGGGGCGCCAACAAGCTGATGGACCTGCTGGGTGACGCCACCCTCCAGATCGGGCTGACGGTGCTCGTGCCGTACGCCTCCTACGTCCTCGCCGAGGAGCTCCACGGCTCCGGTGTGCTCGCCGTGCTGACCACCGCCCTGTTCCTCGCCGAGTACGGCACCGACGCCGACGACGTGATGACCCGGCTGGCCGGGCACACCTTCTGGGACATCGTCGACACGCTGGTCACCGGCGTGGCCTTCGGGCTCATCGGGCTCGAACTGCACAACGCGATCCGGACCGCGTCCGGGCGCTGGGGCGAGATGCTCGGCTGGGCCGCGGCGATCGTCGCCGTGGTCGTCCTCGTACGGCTGGCGTGGCTGATGCCGGCCACCTGGCTCACCAAGCGGATGCACGCGAAACGGGACTACGACGAGGAGATCCCTACCAGTTGGCGGGAGACCGTCATCATGTGGTGGTCCGGGATGCGGGGCGTGGCGTCGGTGGCGCTGGCCCTCGCCATTCCGCTGGAGACCGACTCGGGGGCGGGCTTCCCCGACCGGGACGAGATCATCTTCATCGCGTTCGGGGTGATCATGGCCACCCTCGTGCTCCAGGGGCTGACCCTGCCGTGGCTGGTGAAGCGGCTGGGGGTGCGGGCCGACACCGAGCGGGAGAAGGAGTTCGAGAAGGTCCTCGCCGTCCGGGCGGCGAAGGCGGCCAAGCGGCGGCTGCGGGAGATCGAGACCGTCGAGGAACTGCCGGAGGAGCTGTCCGAGCAGATGCAGCGGCGGGCGTTCGAGATCGGTGTGCGGATCTCTCCCGAGATGGGCGACGAGGAGCGGCGCGAGGCGCGGCGGCGGCTGAAGCGGGTGCGGCGCATCCACGGCGAGATGCTGAGCGCGGCACGGCACGAGGTGCTGGCGGCGCGGAGCGAACCGGGGGCCGACCCCGAGGTCGTGGACCGGGTGCTGCGGCACCTGGACGTCCGTAGCCTGCGGTGAGTTCACGGCACACCCGGGTGAACTCCACAAGCTGATGTTTGTAGGCTGCAGTTATGGCTCGCAACGTAGTGATCAGCGGTGGAGGAACGGGAATCGGGCTCGCGGCGGCGCAGGTGTTCGCCGCGGAAGGGGACCGGGTGCTGCTGCTCGGGCGGCGCGCCGGGGTGCTGGAGAAGGCCGGGGTGCCCGGGGCGCTGACGTACGCCGCCGATCTCGGTGACGTCGACCAGGTGCGCGGGGTCGTCGGGTTCGTGGGGCGTGAACTCGGGACCGTGGATGTGCTCATCCACAGCGCCGGGGGAACCGGCCAGCTCGAACCGCCCGTCGACAGCTCCGACCCGCTCGACGCCGTCGCCCACAACTGGACCGTGAACTTCCGGCTCAATCTGCTGACCGCGGCCCTGCTCACCGAGGGACTCAAGGACCGGCTCGCCTCACCGGGCGGGCGGGTGCTGTTCGTCAGCTCCATCGCCGCGTACCGGGGGTCCGGGAGCGGGGCGTACGGCGCGGCGAAGGCGGGGCTGCATCCGTACGCCCATGATCTCGCGCGGGAGTTGGGGCCGCGGGGGATCACGGCGAACGTGGTGGCGCCGGGTTACATCGAGGACACGGAGTTCTTCGGCCCGGCCATTGATCCCGCTCGGCGGGAGCGGCTTGTCGGTGACACGTTGAATGGGCGGGCCGGGACGCCGGGGGACGTCGCGGCCACGCTGCACTGGCTGGCGTCGGCTGGGGCCGGGCATGTGACTTCTCAGGTCGTGCAGGTCAATGGTGGTGCTGAGCGCGGGAGGTGACGGGGGCTGCGCGCGGCCGTTGGCGGGTGCGGGTCCGTCGTGGCCGGTCGCGCCCGCGCGGCGGTAGCCGCAGATTCAACACAGCCCCGCGCCCCTGGGCGGGTTCGGGGAACCCGCGCGACCATGTGCCGTCAGCCTCGGCCCGTTCGCGGGGGCTCGCTCGGGCCGCCGACGGTCGCGCCGTCGGAGTGGTGGCCGTTCCGTCGGTCGCCGTCCCGCCGGAAACCCGGCGCCAGCGTCGCGTCCGCCGTGTTCACACGCGGCAGGGCGTACGGGTGGTTGTCGGTGAGCCAGCGGATCATCTGCTCGCGGACCGTGACCCTCACCGTCCAGATGTCGTCGGCGTCCTTGGCGGTCACCAGCGCACGCACCTGCATGGTGTTCGGGGTGGTGTCGGTGACGGCGAGGCCGTAGTCACGGCCGTCCCAGGCCGGGCACTCGCGCAGGATGTCCCGCAGCCGCTCGCGCATCAGCTCGACCGGGGCGGTGTGATCGACGTGCCAGTAGACGATGCCGGTCATCTGCGGGGTGCCGCGCGACCAGTTCTCGAACGGCTTCGAGGTGAAGTACGACACCGGCATGGTGATCCGGCGCTCGTCCCAGGTGCGGACCGTCAGGAAGGTCAGGGTGATCTCCTCGACGGTGCCCCACTCGCCGTCCACCACCACGGTGTCGCCGATGCGCACCATGTCGCCGAAGGCGATCTGCAGCCCGGCGAACATGTTGCTCAGCGTCGACTGGGCGGCCACACCGGCGACGATGCCGAGGATTCCGGCCGAGGCCAGCAGGGAGGCACCGGCCGCGCGCATCGCCGGGAAGGTCAGCAGCATCGCGGCCACCGCCACCACGCCCACGGTCGCGGCGACCACCCGCATGATCAACGTCACCTGGGTGCGCACCCGGCGGACCCGGGCGGCGTCGTGGTGGGCACGCGCGTAACGGCTGTACGTCGTCTCGACTATGGCCGCCGCTATTCGGATCACCAGCCAGGCGGTCGCCCCGATCAGGACCAGCGTCAGCGTCTGCCCGACGCCGGCGCTGTGCCGTTGCAGCACCCTCGCCTCGTCATACGCTCCTCTCAGCATCGCCGCGCACAGCACGAGCATGTAGGGGATGCGGCCACGGCGCAGCAGACCCCACATGGGGGTCTCGCTGTGCCGCTCGTCGGCCTTGCGCAGCAGAAGGTCGGTGGCCCAGCCGATCAGCAGCGTGAGCAGCACCGAGCCGCCGACCACGATCAGTGGGCGGAGTACGTTCTCCATGACCCCGAACCTAACCGGCCCGGCGGGGGCATGAACATGTGACTTCCGCCGCGAAGTGGGTACGGCCCCCGCCGGGCCTGTGGAACGGCACTGTCGGTGCAGGCTGGCACCATGGCCTCATGAACATCATGCTCTTTCACTCGACCTACGGCCTCAGGCCCGCCGTCCGTCAGGCCGCCGACCGGCTGCGGGAGGCCGGGCACGAGGTGTGGACGCCGGACCTCTTCGAGGGGCGCACGTTCGAGACGGTCGAGGAGGGCATGACCTTCAACACGGAGATCGGCAAGGACGAACTGCTCAAGCGGGCCGTCCTGGCCGCCGCGCCCTACTCCGAGCGCGGCCTGGTCTACGCCGGTTTCTCGCTCGGCGCCTCCGTCGCGCAGACCCTCGCCCTCGGCGACGACAAGGCCCGCGGACTGCTCCTCCTGCACGGCACGTCGGACATCGCGCCGAACGCGACCGCGGACGAACTGCCGGTCCAGCTGCACGTGGCCGAGCCCGACCCCTTCGAGACCGACGACTGGCTCAGCGCCTGGTACCTCCAGATGGGCCGCACCGGCGCCGACGTGGAGATCTACCGGTACGCCGGGGCCGGTCACCTCTACACCGACCCCGACCTCCCGGACTACGACGAGCAGGCCGCCGAGGCCACCTGGCGGGTGGCCCTCGGCTTCCTCGACACGCTCTAGACCGGTGTGTAGGTCCGCTCGACCTTCTGCGTGCCGGTCCGGGTGCGGTACGAACGCGCCCAGGTGGAGGTCGCGTTCTGCTTGGTCTTGTCGGACAGCACGTAGTAGTCCATCTGCGCCCGGTCGGCGGTGATGTCCAGGACGCCGTAGCCGTGGCGGTCGGTGTCGACCCAGTGGACGTGCCGGTTGGCGAGCTGGATGACCGGCGCGGCGAGTGCGGTCACCGTGCCCTCGGGGACCTTCAGGATGTCGTCGAGGTTGTCGGAGGTCACCGACGTGACGACGAACTCCGTGGCGGCAGAGGGCGAGAGCGGGTAGGTACCGGCGTCCACGGGCACGTCGTTGGCCCACGCCATGTGGATGTCACCGGTCAGGAAGACGGTGTTGCGGATGGCGTTGGAGCGCAGGTGGGCGAGGAGTTCACGGCGGTCGTCCGTGTAGCCGTCCCACTGGTCGGTGTTGAGGGCGAGGCCCTCCTTCGGCAGCCCGAGCAGCTCGGCGAGGGGCTTGAGCAGGTCGGCGGAGAGCGAGCCGATCGCGAACGGCGAGATCATCACGGAGTTGCCGACCAGCCGCCAGGTGGTGTCGGAGGACTTCAGCCCCGCCTTGAGCCAGTCCAGTTGGGCCCGGCCGGTGATCGTGCGGTCCGGGTCGTCGACCGAGCCGTTGCCCACGGCGACCTGCTGCGAGCGGAAGGACCGCAGGTCGAGCAGTGAGAGGTCGGCGAGCTTGCCGAAGCGCAGCCGCCGGTAGGTGGTGCCGGCTGTCGCCGTGCGCACCGGCATCCACTCGAAGTAGGCCTGCTTGGCGGCGGCCTGACGGGCCGACCAGGAGCCCTCCGCACCCTCGGTGTGGTTCTCGGCACCGCCCGACCAGGCGTCGTTGGCGAACTCGTGGTCGTCCCAGATCGCGACGACCGGGGCGACCGCGTGCAGGGCCTGGAGGTCCGGGTCCGTCTTGTACTTGCCGTGCCGGATCCGGTAGTCGGCGAGCGTGAGTATCTCGTGGGTCGGCGCGTGCTGCCGTACGACGGTGTCGCGGGTTCCGTACTCGCCGGTGCCGTACTCGTAGATGTAGTCGCCCAGGTGCAGCCAGGCGTCCAGGTCGCCGCGGGCCGCGAGGTGGCGGTACGAGGAGAAGTAGCCGGCCTCCCAGTTGGCGCAGGAGACCACGCCGAAGCGGAGGTTCGCGACGGCCGCGTCCGCCGCCGGCGCGGTGCGGGTACGCGCCGCCGGGGAGTCGGTGCCGCCCGCCGAGAAGCGGAACCAGTAGTCGGTCGCGGGCGCGAGACCGCGCACGTCCGCCTTGACCGTGTGGTCGGAGGCGGCGGTCGCGGTCACGGAACCCTTGGCGACGACGTTCGTGAAGGCCTTGTCCCTGGCGACGATCCAGCCGACCTCGGTGTCGGGGCCGAGCCCGGAACCGGGCACGGCCTCGGGTGTCGGGGTCACCCGGGTCCACAGCAGGATGCCGTCCGGGAGCGGGTCGCCGGAGGCGACGCCGTGCAGGAAGGCGGGGGCCTCGACCGCGCCGGCCGGCCATGCGGCGGCGAGCGGAGCGGCCAGGACAGCGGTGGCCGCCGCGGCCTTGACGACCGTACGGCGGCGCGGGGACAGGGAGTTGCTGTCGGCTGTTTCGTGTCTACTAGTCACGGCCGATCAGGTTACTGATCGGTATGAACGAGAGCGGGCGAACTCGTGAAAGTTCGCCCGCTCTTCGTCCGAAGAGTGCGGGGATCAGGCCTTCAGCGCGGCCTCCAGCGCCGTGTTGAAGTCGGCGACCGTCATGGGCGCGGTCTTGCCGTCGGGGCCGGTCAGGTTCTTGCCGTCCATCCTCAGGGTCGGGGTGGCGGTCGCGCCGTCCTTGTTGAACTTCTCCGACATCTCCAGGGCCCACTTGTCGTAGGTGCCGTTCTTCACGGCGTTCTGGAAGGTCTTGTTGTCCTTCAGCTCCGGGACGGTCTGCGCGATCTTGATGAGGTAGGAGTCGTCCTTGAACTTGTCCGGGCCGCTCTCCTCCGGGTGCCACTTCGTGGAGTACATCGCGGTCTTGTACTTCAGGAACGCCTCGGGGCTGACGTTCAGCGCCGCGCCGAGGGCGCTGAGGCCGTTCTTCGAGCCCTCGCCGCCGAGGTTGCCGTCGAGGAAGCTGGCGCCGACGAACTGCAGCTTGAACTTGCCGTCCTCGACGTCCTTGTCGACGGTCGAGCCGACGGTCTGCTCGAACTGGGCGCAGACGGGGCAGCGCGGGTCCTCGTACATGACCAGGGTCTTCTTGGCGGTGCTCTTGCCGATGACGACCGTGGTGCCGTTGGCGCCCGTGCTGTTGGCCGGCTTGACGAGCTTGTCGTTCTTGGCCTCTTCCCAGTAGCTGGGCTTGTTGGCCTGGACGACCGCGTAGCTGATGCCGCCGGCTATCGCCAGCACGCCGACTATGGAGCAGGCGACGATGACCTGGCGCTTGATCTTGTCGCGTTTGGCCTGGCGCTCGCGCTCCTGCCGAAGCCGCTCGCGGGCGGCGGTCTTCGCGGCCTGGCTGTTCCGCTTGCTCATGGTGGTGTTCTCCATCAAGGGGACGCGCACACGTCGTGTGCGGGGATACGTAGGTCGGGACTGGTGGTGCTCGGGTGCTGTCCGGTTCAGGCGGCAGCGGGCGAGCACGGCGGTCCACGCCGTCCCAGGGAGTGCACGAGGAGCTCGTCGAGCACGACGGCCGTACGGCGGCCGGGGCGCACCGGGCGGGCCGGTTCCGGCGCCGACCGCACGGTCAGCGCGGCGGCCGCGAGGAGCAGCGGCCGGAAGGTCGTGGCGGCCACGGCCCGCAGCAGCTGGGCCAGGGCCCGCTCGCCGCGGCGCAGCCAGGCGGCCGCGAGGAGGCCGACGACGACATGGGCGCCCAGCAGCAGCCAGGCGGTCCGCGGGTCGGCGTGGGCGAGCAGACCGCCGAGCCGGCCGGGATCGGTGCCTGTCATCCGGGCCAGCGGCGAGCCGACGCTGGTGCCGTCGCCGCAGAACACGTCCCAGCCGACCGAGCGCAGCGGGCCCGTCACCGGGCCGCCGGCGGCGCCGTAGCAGACGTGCTGCCCGGTGGTGAAGACGGTGTCGGCGGCCAGCTCCAGGGGGATCAGCACGGCGGCGATCCGCCCGAAGCCGCGCTCCCGGCCGGCCAGCGCGAAGGTGAGCGCGAACACGGCGGCGGCGACCAACGCCACCGTGTTGAGCGGCAGGGGAGCCCGGGACAGCAGCACGTGCGACGCGGTGCTGAGCGTCACGACGAGTGCCGTGAACAGCGCCGCGCGGAGCGCTCGTAGCTGGGTCCCGGATATGTCCATAGCGTGGAGAGTGTGTCACGCGGGCCTGTAAGGGACCCCTAAAGAGTCCCTGTGAGCGGCCCTATCGTTATCGACAGTGGTGAGGGGCCTGTCACAGGCCGGGGATGCGGCCGTTGCGGAACAGGTCGACGAAGGTCTGGTGGTCGGCACGCGCGCGTGCGCCGTAGCTGTGCGCGAAGTCGACCAGGAGGCCCGCGAAGCCGTCCTCGTCGGCCGCGATCGCCGCGTCGATGGCCCGCTCGGTGGAGAAGGGCACCAGGGACTCGCCGGAGGTGTCGTCGGCCGCCGCGTGCATGGTGGCCGTGGCCCGGCCGAGGTCGGCGACGACCCCCGCGATCTCCTCCGGGTCGTCGATGTCGCCCCAGTCCAGGTCCACGGCGTACGGCGAGATCTCCGCGACCAGCTGACCCGCGCCGCCCAGCTCGGTCCAGCCCAGCCACGGGTCGGCGTGCTGCTGGAGGGCGCGCTGGGAGATCACCGTGCGGTGGCCCTCGTGCTGGAAGTAGTCGCGGATCGCCGGGTCGGTGATGTGCCGGGAGACGGCCGGGGTCTGGGCCTGCTTGATGTAGATCACCACGTCGTTCTCCAGGGCGTCGGTGTGCCCTTCGAGGAGGATGTTGTACGACGGCAGCCCGGCCGAGCCGATGCCGATGCCGCGGCGGCCGACGACGTCCTTGACGCGGTAGGAGTCCGGGCGGGCCAGGGAGGCCTCCGGGAGGGTCTCCAGATAGCCGTCGAAGGCCGCGAGCACCTTGTAGCGGGTGGCCGCGTCCAACTCGATGGAGCCGCCGCCCGGCGCGAAGCGGCGCTCGAAGTCCCGGATCTCCGTCATCGACTCCAGGAGGCCGAAGCGGGTCAGGGAGCGGGCGTCGCGCAGCGCGTCCAGGAGGGGGCCCTGGGCGGTGTCCAGGGTGAAGGGCGGCACCTCGTCGCTCTTGGCGCCGGTGGCCAGGGCGTGGATCCGCTCGCGGTACGCGCCCGCGTACACCTCCACCAGTTCGGTGATCTGCTCGTCGCCGAGCGCCTTGGCGTACCCGATGAGCGCGACGGAGGCGGCGAAGCGCTTGAGGTCCCAGGTGAAGGGGCCGACGTAGGCCTCGTCGAAGTCGTTGACGTTGAAGATCAGCCGGCCGTTGGCGTCCAGGTAGGTGCCGAAGTTCTCCGCGTGCAGGTCGCCGTGGATCCACACGCGCGAGGTGCGCTCGTCCAGGTACGGGCCGCCCCTCTTCTCCTCATCGAGGTCGTGGTAGAAGAGGCACGCCGTACCCCGGTAGAACGCGAACGCCGAGGCCGCCATCTTGCGGAACTTCACGCGGAACGCGGCCGGATCGGCGGCCAGGAGCTCGCCGAAGGCGGTGTCGAAGACAGCGAGAATCTCCTCGCCGCGGTGCTCGTCGTTGAGCTGCGGTACCGACATCGCGGGGTGCCTCCTGGTGCATGTGTACGACAGCTTTTCTGTCGTCCGTCCAACGGGCGGGCCCCGGTGAAAGTGCCCGCGACCCTCGTTGTGAAGGTACGCGGGGCGGCCCCCTGAGTGTCAGTGCCGAGGCATAGACTTCGACGCTGTCCCCGACTGTCCGTCCGCCTGTCGTCGAGTGTTTTCCATGGAGGCCACGCCGTGTCAAAGCCGCCGTTCACGCACCTGCACGTCCACACCCAGTACTCCCTGCTGGACGGTGCCGCGCGGCTCAAGGACATGTTCGACGCGTGCAACGAGATGGGCATGACCCACATCGCCATGTCCGACCACGGCAACCTCCACGGGGCGTACGACTTCTTCCACTCGGCGAAGAAGGCGGGGGTCACGCCGATCATCGGGATCGAGGCGTACGTCGCTCCCGAGTCCCGGCGCAACAAGCGCAAGATCCAGTGGGGCCAGCCGCACCAGAAGCGGGACGACGTCTCCGGTTCGGGTGGTTACACCCACAAGACGATGTGGGCCGTGAACTCGACCGGCCTGCACAACCTCTTCCGGCTCTCCTCGGACGCCTACGCCGAGGGCTGGCTCCAGAAGTGGCCCCGGATGGACAAGGAGACGATCTCCCAGTGGTCCGAGGGGATCGTCGCCTCCACCGGCTGCCCCTCCGGCGAGCTCCAGACCCGGCTGCGCCTCGGCCAGTACGACGAGGCCCTCAAGGCGGCCGCCGACTACCAGGACATCTTCGGCAAGGACCGCTACTTCCTGGAGCTGATGGACCACGGCATCGAGATCGAGCACCGGGTCCGCGACGGCCTCCTGGAGATCGGCAAGAAGCTCGGCATCCCCCCGCTGGTCACCAACGACTCGCACTACACGTACGCGCACGAGGCGACCGCCCACGACGCCCTGCTGTGCATCCAGACCGGCAAGAACCTCTCCGACCCGGACCGCTTCAAGTTCGACGGCACCGGCTACTACCTGAAGTCCACGGAGGAGATGTACGCCATCGACTCCTCGGACGCCTGGCAGGAGGGCTGCGCCAACACCCTCCTGATCGCGGAGATGGTCGACACCACCGGCATGTTCGAGGCGAAGAACCTCATGCCGAAGTTCGACATCCCCGAGGGCTACACCGAGATCACCTGGTTCAAGGAGGAGGTCCGCCGCGGCATGGAGCGCCGCTTCCCCGGCGGCATCCCCGAGGACCGTCAGCGGCAGGTCGAGTACGAGATGGACGTCATCATCCAGATGGGGTTCCCGGGCTACTTCCTCGTGGTCGCCGACTTCATCATGTGGGCCAAGAACAACGGCATCGCGGTCGGCCCCGGGCGAGGCTCCGCGGCCGGTTCGATCGTCGCCTACGCCATGGGCATCACCGACCTCGACCCGATCCCGCACGGCCTGATCTTCGAGCGGTTCCTCAACCCCGAGCGCGTCTCCATGCCCGACGTCGACATCGACTTCGACGAGCGTCGGCGCGTCGAGGTGATCCGGTACGTGACCGAGAAGTACGGCGCCGACAAGGTCGCCATGATCGGCACCTACGGCAAGATCAAGGCCAAGAACGCGATCAAGGACTCCGCGCGCGTGCTGGGCTACCCGTACGCGATGGGCGACCGCATCACCAAGGCGATGCCCGCCGACGTCCTCGGCAAGGGCATCGACCTCAACGGCATCACCGACCCCTCGCACCCCCGCTACTCGGAGGCCGGCGAGGTCCGTGGGATGTACGAGAACGAACCCGACGTGAAGAAGGTCATCGACACCGCCAAGGGCGTCGAGGGCCTGGTCCGGCAGATGGGTGTGCACGCCGCCGGCGTGATCATGTCCAGCGAGACCATCACCGAGCACGTGCCCGTCTGGGTCCGGCACACCGACGGCGTGACCATCACGCAGTGGGACTACCCGAGCTGTGAGTCGCTCGGCCTGCTGAAGATGGACTTCCTCGGCCTGCGCAACCTGACGATCATGGACGACGCCGTCAAGATGGTGAAGTCCAACAAGGGCATCGACCTGGAGCTGCTGAGCCTCCCGCTGGACGACCCGAAGACGTTCGAACTCCTCCAGCGCGGTGAGACCCTCGGCGTCTTCCAGTTCGACGGCGGCCCCATGCGCTCCCTGCTGCGCCTGATGAAGCCCGACAACTTCGAGGACATCTCCGCAGTCTCCGCGCTCTACCGTCCCGGCCCGATGGGCATGGACTCGCACACCAACTACGCGCTGCGCAAGAACAAGCTCCAGGAGATCACCCCGATCCACCCCGAGCTGGAGGAGCCGCTCCGCGAGGTCCTGGACGTCACGTACGGCCTGATCGTGTACCAGGAGCAGGTGCAGAAGGCCGCCCAGATCATCGCAGGCTACTCGCTCGGCGAGGCCGACATCCTGCGCCGCGTGATGGGCAAGAAGAAGCCCGACGAACTGGCGAAGAACTTCACCATCTTCCAGGCCGGCGCCCAGAAGAACGGCTACAGCGACGAGGCGATCAAGGCCCTGTGGGACGTGCTGGTCCCCTTCGCCGGATACGCGTTCAACAAGGCCCACTCCGCCGCGTACGGACTGGTCTCGTACTGGACCGCCTACCTGAAGGCCAACTACCCGGCCGAGTACATGGCCGCCCTGCTGACCTCGGTCAAGGACGACAAGGACAAGTCGGCGGTCTATCTCAACGAGTGCCGGCGCATGGGCATCAAGGTGCTCCCGCCGAACGTCAACGAGTCGGTGCACAACTTCGCCGCGCAGGGCGACGACGTGATCCTCTTCGGCCTGGAGGCGGTGCGCAACGTCGGCACCAACGTGGTCGAGTCGATCATCAAGAGCCGCAAGGCCAAGGGGAAGTACGTCTCCTTCCCCGACTACCTCGACAAGGTCGAGGCGGTCGCCTGCAACAAGCGCACCACGGAGTCGCTGATCAAGGCGGGCGCCTTCGACACCCTCGGACACACCCGCAAGGGCCTCACCGCGCAGTACGAGCCGATGATCGACAACGTGGTCGCGGTCAAGCGCAAGGAGGCCGAGGGCCAGTTCGACCTCTTCGGCGGGATGGGCGAGGAGGAGAGCGACGAACCCGGCTTCGGGCTCGACGTGCAGTTCACCGAGGACGAGTGGGACAAGACCTATCTGCTCGCCCAGGAGCGGGAGATGCTCGGTCTGTACGTCTCCGACCACCCGCTCTTCGGCCTGGAGCACGTGCTGTCCGACAAGGCCGACGCGGGCATCGCCCAGCTCACCGGCGGTGAGCACGCGGACGGCGCGGTCGTCACCATCGGCGGCATCATCTCGGGTCTCCAGCGCAAGATGACCAAGCAGGGCAACGCCTGGGCGATCGCCACCGTCGAGGACCTCGCCGGTTCCATCGAGTGCATGTTCTTCCCGGCCACCTACCAGCTGGTGTCGACCCAACTCGTCGAGGACGCCGTGGTGTTCGTCAAGGGCCGCCTCGACAAGCGCGAGGACGTGCCCCGGCTGGTCGCGATGGAGCTCCAGGTCCCCGACCTGTCCAACGCGGGCACCAACGCACCGGTGATCCTCACCATCCCGGCGCTGAAGGTCACCCCGCCGATGGTCAGCAGGCTCGGTGAGATCCTCAGCCATCACAAGGGGGAGAGCGAGGTCCGCATCCGCCTCCAGGGACCGAGCAAGACGACGGTCCTGCGGCTGGACCGGCACCGGGTGAAGCCGGACCCGGCGCTCTTCGGTGACCTCAAGGTACTGCTCGGACCGTCCTGCCTGGCGGGCTGAGCGGCCCGGGCGGCAGCGCACCGACACCGACATGCAGAGGGGCGCACTCCTGACGGGGTGCGCCCTTCTGTGTGCCCGGGTCTCAAGGACCCTTTGCGCGGGCGTCAGTTGTGGCCGAAGGTTTTCTGCCGGCCCTTGCGGGCCATGTCGCCGGGCGTCGTCTGCGTGACGTGCTGCTCGGTCTGTCCCTCCATCGAGGAGGGCTGGGGCTCCTGCCCGGCGCGCTCGGACTGCGACTGCTTACGGTTCTGCTTCTTGTTCTTGGCCATGGTGGTGCCTCCTGTGGGATCTAGGGGCCAGGGCCGGGATCAGATTCACATAGGCTGGCAACAGGCGCATTTCGTACAATTACCGTGCGTGACAGGGGATGTCGCCGGGCAATGCCCCGAAACGCCACGCCGAAGATCGAGTTCCGGCCGTTAACCCTCGCGTGGTCGGGCAGACTCGAAGGAAGCCCGAAGCAAACCTCCCGGAAAGAGGGTGGACCGCGTGGACCGCTGCATCGTCCTGGTGGACGCCGGGTATCTGCTGGGGGCCGCCGCCAGTCTCCTCGCCGGGGAGCCCTCCCGTTCCCGTATCACCGTCGATCACGCCGCCCTCGTCCAGGGGCTGCGCGACCGGGCCGAGTCCGACACGGAACGGCCCCTGCTGCGCATCTACTGGTTCGACGGCGCCCCCGACCGCGTCCCGCAGCCCGAGCACCGCAGACTGCGGGTGATGCCCCGGGTCACCGTCCGCCTCGGCGCCCTGACCCGCAGCGACGGACGCTGGGCCCAGAAGGGCGTGGACGCCGCCATGCACGCCGAACTCACCGAGCTGGCCCGCAACCGCGCCTGCTCCGACATCGTGCTCGTGACCGGCGACGGGGACCTGCTGCCAGGCATGATGGCCGCCAAGGAGCACGGGGTCGCCGTGCACCTGTGGGCCGTTCAGGCCGCCGACGGGGACTACAACCAGTCCGAGGACCTGGTCGCCGAGGCGGACGAGCGGCGGGTGCTGGACCGCGTCTGGATCACCAAGGCCGTACGCGCCAAGGAGCTCGGCGGGGTCTGCGCGCCGCAGCCCGTGCCGCGGCCCGAGATCGCCGCCATCCTCTCGGCGCCGCTGCCCGAGTCCGCGCTCTCGCAGGCGCCCGAGCGGACCGCGGAGGAGAGCGAGCACACCCCGGCGGCCGCCTCGGACAACGGCACGCAGGAGCGGGTGCCGGCCCCGAAGGGGGTGCCGACGCCCAAGGACCTCGCCGCGCTGCGGGCGCCCGGCACCCAGGCCGCCCAGCACCCCGCGAGCGCGACCCTGCGCTGGTCCTCCGACAAGGGCTGGGTCGACCGGCCCGGCGGGGCCGCCGAGCCGCCCGAGGTCGCCTCGATGCCGACACTCGCGCAGCTCACCACGGCCGAGCAGCGGTGGGCCGACCGGGAGGAGGACATCACCACGGTCGGCGGCGACCCCTTCGAGGTGGGCCAGGTCTTCGCGCGGCGGTGGATGGAGCGGCTGGGGGACCAGACGCATCTGCAGCGGCTGTCCGGGATGTACCCGCGGGTGCCGCACCGGATCGACGGGGAGCTGCTGAGGTACGCGGCCCGGTTCGGACTGCTCGCGCACAAGGACGACCAGATCGACGAGCACGACCGTTACGCGATCCGTGCCGGGTTCTGGCGGGAGATCGATGTGCGGACGGCGGCGGAGCACGCCCCCGCCGGGGAGTGAAACGGCACATACACCGCCCCAAGGGCGAGCAAAGCCACCCGACCCCGTAGTCTCGTCCCTTGTGAGTACGCGCGCTGCACCGGCACTTCGACACAGTGGGGATGTCGTGTGTGCGGTACGCGGGCTGACCAAGACCTATCCCGCGGTGCGAGGGCGGCGCGGGACACCGGCCACGCCCGAGGTGCGGGCCACCGACGACGTACGCCTCGACATCCGGCGCGGTGAGATCTTCGGGCTTCTCGGGCCGAACGGCGCCGGGAAGACCACGCTCGTACGACAGCTCACCGGGCTGATGCGGCCCGACCGCGGCAGCGTCGAGATCCTCGGGCACGACATCGTGCGCCACCCGGACCGGGCTTCGCGGATCCTCGCCTACCTCGGCCAGGAGTCCAGCGCTCTCGACGAGCTCACCGTTTCCCTCGCGGCCGAGACGACCGGTCGGCTGCGCGGCCTGGAGGCCAGGCGGGCGCGGGCCGAGCGGGACGCCGTACTCGACGAGCTGGGGCTCACGCCGATCGCCGGGCGGCCGCTGAAGAAGCTGTCCGGCGGGCAGCGGCGGCTCGCGTGCTTCGCGTCGGCGCTCGTGGGGGAGCGGCCGCTGCTCGTGCTCGACGAGCCGACCACCGCGATGGACCCCGTGGCGCGGCGCGCGGTGTGGTCCGCCGTGGACCGGCGGCGGGCCGAGCGGGGCACGACCGTGCTGCTCGTCACCCACAACGTCATCGAGGCGGAGACCGTCCTTGACCGGGTCGCCGTGCTCGACCAGGGCCGGGTCATCGCCTGCGACACGCCCTCCGGGCTCAAGGAACGGGTGGCGGGCGAGGTCCGCGTCGACCTCGTGTGGCGCGAGGCGGCCCCGCTGCACGTCCCCGAGGTCGCCGCGCTCCAGGACCGGGCCGTGGCCGCCGGACGCCGCTGGACGCTGCGGCTCGCACCCGAGGAGGCCCGCGCGGTCGTGGCCACCGTCACGGGCGGGGCCGCGTTCGCCGCGCTGGACGACTTCACGCTCGCCACGCCCAGCCTGGAGGACGTGTACCTCGCGCTGGGCGGGGCCGCGCAGCAGGGGCTGGTGAAGGCTTGAGCACTTTGAGTACGCGGACGGCCCTGTCCGTACGTCACAGGGCGAGTGCCGGAGCGAAGAGGAGCAGAGCCACGTGAGTGTCGTACCCGCCGAGGTTCTGCCCGGCGGCGCGCCGGCCGTCGTGGAGACGGGCCGGGACGCGGCCGCCGAGCTCGGGCCGCGCGCGCGGCTGTGGCCGTCGCTGGCGGCGGTCTACCGGGCGCAGCTGTCCCGCGCCCGGGTCGCGCGCATCCCGCTGCTGTTCGTGGCGACCTTCCAGTCGATCGGGATCATGATCCTGATGCGGGGGGTCGTGGACGGCGGGGACGAGGCGCAGTCCGTGGTCGCCGGGGCGTCCGTGCTGGTCGTCGCCTTCGTCGCGCTCAACCTGCTCGCGCAGTACTTCGGGCAGCTGCGGGCCAGCGGCGGGCTCGACCACTACGCCACGCTGCCGGTGCCGCCCGCCGCAGTCGTGCTCGGCGCGGCGGGGGCGTACGCCTCCTTCACCGTGCCCGGGACCGTGGTGACCGCCGTCTTCGGGTGTGTGCTGTTCGGGCTGCCGCTGGCGCACCTGTGGGTGCTGCTGGCGGTGATCCCGCTGGCGGGAGCCGCTCTGGCGGGCCTCGGCGCGGCCCTCGGGCTGCTCGCGCCCCGGCCGGAACTGGCCACCCTGCTCGGTCAGCTCGGCATGTCCGCCGCGCTGCTGCTCGGGGTGCTGCCCGCCGACCGGATGCCCGAGGCGGTCCGGTTCGCCCGGGACCTGCTGCCTTCGACCTACGGTGTCGAGGCCTTCGCGCGGACCTTCGGGCCGCATCCCGACTGGGCCTTCGTGCTCGGCGACCTCGCCGTGTGCGGGTGCGTGGGCGTGGTCTCGCTGGCCGTCGCCACCTGGGCGTATCGCCGGGCGGCCGTCCGGTGACGCGCCGCACAGGCGGGCCTGGCACGATGTCAGGGTGACCGCTCCGTTGACGCCTCCTCCGCCGCCCCACGAACCGTCCCCGCACGATGCGTGGCAGGCCCCTGACGCCGGCTACGCGGCCCCTGCCGAAGCCCGGTACGGGGACGGCGGACCCGGGATGAAGACCGAGCTGATCGAGGGCGCGGTGATCACTGTCGCCGTGGCGCTCGCCGGGGTGTTGCTCGGCGTCCTGTGGTGGTGGCTGGCGCCGCACATGCCGCTGGTCGGGGACGTGGACGAGCAGGGGAACTGGGCGGTCTACCTCAAGGACACCGAGGGGGAGCAGGCGGTCGGGGTGGACGGGACGCTCACTCTGCTGGCCCTGGCCTTCGGCTTCGTGAGCGCGCTCGTCGTGTTCCTGTGGCGGCGCCGGGGTGGGGTGCCGCTGGTGGTGGGCCTCGCCCTGGGAGGACTGCTGGGGTCGCTGCTCGCGTGGCGGGTGGGGATGTGGCTGGGGCCCTCGTCCGACGTGCTGGCCCATGCGAAGGCCGTGGGCAAGGGGGTCACGTTCTCGGCGCCGCTGAAGCTGGGGGCGAAAGGGGCGTTGCTGGCCTGGTCCTTGGCCGCGCTCGTCGTACATCTGGGGCTCACGGCGTTGTTCGGGCCCCGGGATCCCGAGCCGATGTACGGGGCGGTTCCCAAGGACGGGTACGGGGCGCCTGTGCAGTAGGGTTTCGCCCCCGCCGCCCCTACCCGTCCCATCACCGTGGGCGCTGCCCCTTCGACCCCGTTCCTGGGGCTGTGCCCCCAGACCCCCATCGGCCCTGAAGGGGGCTCGTCCTCAACGCCGGACGGGCTGACAGTGCGAACTCGTCGAGGGGTCAGGCGCGGGCGATGGGCGCCAGGACCGCGTTCGTGAGGTCGGCCAGGTCCTTCGGCGCGAGTTCCACCTCCAGGCCCCGGCGGCCGGCCGAGACGCAGATCGTCTCGTGCTCGGAGGCCGAGGCGTCGAGGACGGTGGGGAGCTTCTTGCGCTGGCCCAGCGGGGAGATACCGCCCCGGACGTAGCCCGTGGTGCGTTCCGCGAGGGTCGGGTCGGCCATCGCGGCTCGTTTGCCGCCCGCGGCCGTCGCCAGGGCCTTCAGGTCCAAGGAGCCCGCCACCGGGACCACCGCCACCGTCAGCGTGCCGTCCACGTCCGCCACCAACGTCTTGAAGACGCGGTCCGGGGAGACTCCCATCGCCTCGGCCGCCTCCTCGCCGTAGGAGGGGTGCAAGGGGTCGTGGTCGTAGGCGTGCACCGTGAAGGGCACGTCCGCCGACGTCAGAGCCACCGTCGCGGGGGTGCCTCCGGACTGCTGCTGTTTCTTCGTCTTCTTGGCCATCTGACGGTTCCCCGGGCTCAGTTCAGACTCGTCGGGCCGAGCGTCAGTTCCGACGCCGGCAACGACGGAAGATTACGGATGATCGCCGTCTCCGCGCGCAGGAGTTTCAGTTCGTCGCGGAGGCGGGACGCGGTGTCGGGGGCCTGGAGCAGGCGCTGCTTGGTCGGGGTGTCCAGCATCATCGCGGCCGCCACCAGGTACGAGACCACGGACGGTTCGTCCGGGAGGTCCGTACCGGACGACAGGGAGCGTTCCCTGGCCCCCGCCAGGCGCTTCTGGTACTGGCGGAAGGCCCGCAGGACCCCTTCCGCCAGGGGCCCGGACTCGTCGCCCGGTTCCTCCGGCAGTTCCTCCAGTTCGGCCGTCAGGTACGGGCCGGAGGCGTCCACGGACACGAGCCGGACCCGGGTCGTCCCGGTCGCCAGGACCTCGAACGTGCCGTCGGCCCGTTCCCGTACCGTCGCCGCGTCCGCGACGCAGCCGACGGCGTGGAACGCCTTGACCGGGTCGTCGCCGAAGCCGGCCGCGGGGCCGCCGTCGGGCACGGCCGTCGGGTCCGGCAGCCCGGGGGCGCTGGGCGCCACCTCGTGGCCGTCGCGGATCGCCACGACGGCGAACCGGCGCGGTTCCTCCTCGGGGGTCTTCAGCAGTTCGCGCATCATGGCGCGATAGCGCTCCTCGAAGACGTTGAGAGGAAGCACGAGCCCCGGGAACAGCACTGAGTTCAGGGGGAAGAGCGGGAGCCGCACGGTGGTCACGGCGCCAAAGCCTAATGGCCCCTGGAGCGGACGCGTCCCCGGTGCTCACTGATTGGATGGATCAAGGCGTGCCGGCGGACCTCCTCACGCACCTCCAGGAAGCGGCCCAGCGGGTCCTCCGACTCCCTGCCCCACGGGAACGAGGTGGCGTAGGGGCCGAGCATGCGCAGTTGCTCCAGAGCGTCCGTCCAGCGGCCGAGGCGGACCAGGACGTACACCAGCTTGTTGCGGATCTCGGCCGGCCAGGGGTCGGCCGGCGCGAACGTGGCGGACAGCTCGATCGCCCGGTCGGCCGCCGCGTCCAGCCGTTCGCGCGGCACCGCGTCGGCGCCCGCCTCGGTCAGACAGGCGAGGGCCGCGCGCGCGGGCAGCGCCTGGATGAGGGAGCCGGGCGGGGCGTCCTGGGCGGCCCGGTCGGCGAAGTCGAAGCACTCGCGGTACGAGCCGCGCCAGGAGGTCGCCAGATAGCGCAGGGCGGCGACATGGCAGCCGTAGTGCAGCGGGGCGCGCCTGAGGGCCGCCTCCCACAGCTCCCCGAAGTAGGTGTGGCCGGCCTGCGACCCGCGTGCGTGGTCCAGCGCGATCCGCCACGGCACCGGGTCGCGGTCCTCGCCGCGCGCCGCCGCCGTGATCAGCGGGCTCACCTCGCGCAGCAGCTCCGCGCGGGCCGGTGAGTCCCATCCCCGGTCCACCGCGAGCTGGGCGCCCAGCAGGAGCCGGTCCGGGTCGTACGGGGCTTCGGCGCGCCAGGCGTCGTACCACTCGGGGCGCGAGCGGGCGAAGGCGGACAGGCGTCGGACGTACCGGTCGCGCAGCTCCCAGGCGGACGTCTCGCGGGTGGCGGCGAGGAGTTCGGCCGCCCGCCCGTGCGCGCCCTGTCCGGCGGCGACCAGCGCGGGCCCGAGCCGGTCGTCGGGCGCGTCGAGCAGTACCTCGTCGTCGGCGGGCAGTCCGCCGGTGAGGTAGGGGGGCATCCGCGACGCGCGGATGAAGGGGGGCAGCAGAGCCATGGTGTCGACCATTGAAAGTCGGCGGGTCGAGGCTGCGCCAGTGCGAAGCTGCAATTCATGGAAAGTTGTACGCGCCAGGGTCAAGGGAGGTTAAAAAGGTGACCGTTGAACAACTCTCTGACCAGCGGTCTCACCGGTCCCTCCCGGCGCCCTGCCGATTTCTTCACAGGGCCCGTCAGTTCCGCCGCAGCAGTCTCGTGGCCCCCGCCGCCACGGTGGTCGCGAGGATCCAGCCGAGGAGGACCATGGCCGCCGCCAGCCACTGCCAGCCGCCCCGCAACTGCCAGAAACCGACCTGGCCCAGGTCGATCACCGGAAGCAGCAGGTCGAGGGCGAACAGGGCGGGATTCCAGGCCGGATGGTCGCCGCCCTTGAGCGGCGGATGGCTCGCGTGTGCGAACGCCACGGAGCTCGCCGCCCACAGCACCGCCATCCATACGGCGGCCCGGCCCGGCCGGTACCCGTAGGCGACCGTCCAGTCCTGGACGTACCCCCACAGCTTGGCGGCGGGCGGCAGGCTCTCGCGGCGTCGGCGCTGCTTGGCGAGCAGCACCTCGCGCGCGTCCTCGTCCTCCCCGCCGGCCCGCAGCACCGCGGCGAGCCTCTCGTACGGCTCCGGGTTGTACTCGGCGGTCGCGGCCGCCACCCACTCCAACCGCTCGGCCAGCGGGAAGGGGCCGTGCGGCACGAGGTTCTCGTAGGCGAAGCCGCCCATGTGCAGATTGCCCGGCCCCGGCCAGGCGCTCGCCCGGTCCACGAGGTTGCCGACCCGCGCGCCCGACAGCACCACCTTGCCGCGCTGCGGCCTCTCGCCGAGGAAGCGCAGCTCGGGCGCCTGGATGCGGCGCAGCGACAGCTCCTGCTCGTCGGTGAAGGTGAAGCGGGCCCGCTCCAGGTCCAGGGCGTCCCCGAACCGCCCGTCGTCCAGCCGCACCCCGCCCTGGCACTCGAAGCGCTGGATCCGCGTCCCGCGCGCGGGAGTGGCCCCGCTCAGCATGGACGCGCCGACGCCCGCCGGGGTCAGGTAGAGGGTGCGCTCGACGGTGAGCTGGGGCGCGTTCAGCGCGAGCCGGGTGTACGGGTTGTTCAGCCGGGCGCCGCGCAGGCTCAGCGAGACGCCGATGGTGGCGCTGCGCAGGCTCAGCTCGCCGTGCGACTCCAGCAGCTCGGCCTGGAGGTCCTGGCCCACGGTCATGCCGTCGGCGGCGATCGAACGGCCGCTGCGGTCGCGGTAGACGATCGCCTGGTTCATCAGCAGGTCCGTGCCGATGTGCGCGTCGGTCAGCCGTACGCCGTTGTGGAAGCGGCAGCGCGGCAGATGCAGATCGCCCTCCGTGTGCACCCGGGCGGCCTCCAGGCGCGGCACCGAGCAGTTGACGAACCGCGCGGTGGTGAAGCGGGCCTCCGGCAGCAGGATCTCCCGCTCGAAACGGCAGCCCTTCATCTCCACGTACGGCACCACCGTGCCGCCCGCGAGGTCCAGGGTGCCGCTGATCTGCACGCCGGTCAGTTTCAGGGACGACACCCGGCCCGCGAGCGCGGGCGGACCGTCCAGGAGCAGCCAGCACACGATCCGCGCGCGTACCGTCCGCTCGGGGCCCCAGGGGTGCCCGCCGTGCGGATCGTCGACGACGGTGTCGCCGCTGCTGAGGTCGTACACGGTGCCGTTGCGGAAGGCCTGCCACATGCCGGCCTCGGCGGCGGTCAGATCGTCCGGCAGGTCTCCGTCGCGGATGTCCCGGATGCCGGCCCCCTCGGTCACGGTTCGTCCAGCTCCTTGCGGCTCGTGAGATTCGTACATCCGTTCATGCCCGCTGAGTAACCCCTCGAACGCTAGACGTGAAGGGGATCTTCCGGGTTGCGTATCAGCCATTGGAATGCGCGGACGAGCCCTGATGCGGGTCTGAGAGAATTGGGAACGTGATCTCCCGAATCGATCTGCGCGGCGACGCCCTCCCCGAGGGCCCCGCCCTGCGCGACCTGCTGCCCCGAGCCGACTTCGACGTCTCGGCCGCCCTGGAGAAGGTGCGTCCGATCTGCGAGGCCGTGCATCATCGGGGCGACGCGGCGCTGATCGACTTCGCCGAGAAGTTCGACGGTGTCCGGCTGGAGCGGGTGCGGGTGCCCGCGGAGGCGCTCGAAAAGGCGCTCGAAGAACTCGACCCGGACGTGCGGGCGGCCCTGGAGGAGTCCATCCGCCGCGCCCGTCTCGTCCACCGCGAACAGCGCCGCACGACACACACGACCCAGGTCGTGCCCGGCGGCAGCGTGACCGAGAAGTGGGTGCCGGTCGACCGGGTCGGGCTGTACGTGCCGGGCGGCCGGTCGGTGTACCCGTCCTCCGTGATCATGAACGCGGTGCCCGCGCAGGAGGCGGGAGTGGAGTCCGTCGCGCTCGCCTCGCCCGCCCAGGCCGAGTTCGGGGGCCTTCCGCACCCGACGATCCTCGCCGCCTGCGCCCTGCTCGGCATCGACGAGGTCTACGCCGCCGGTGGCGCGACCGCCGTCGCGATGTTCGCGTACGGCACCGAGTCCTGCCCGCCCGCCACCATGGTCACCGGTCCCGGCAACATCTGGGTCGCCGCCGCCAAGCGCTACTTCACCGGCAGGATCGGCATCGACGCCGAGGCGGGCCCGACCGAGATCGCCGTTCTCGCGGACTCCACCGCCGATCCGGTGCACGTGGCCTCCGACCTGATCAGCCAGGCCGAGCACGACCCACTGGCCGCGGCCGTCCTGGTCACCGACTCCGTCGAGCTGGCGGACGCGGTGGAGAAGGAGCTGGAGCCGCAGGTCACGGCCACCCGGCACATCGAGGACCGGATCGTGCCCGCCCTGAAGGGCAGGCAGTCCGCGATCGTCCTCGTCGACGGCATCGACGAGGGCCTCAGGGTCGTCGACGCGTACGGCGCCGAGCACCTGGAGATCCAGACGGCCGACGCCGCCGCGGTGGCCGACCGGGTGCGCAACGCCGGTGCGATCTTCGTCGGCCCCTGGGCGCCCGTGTCCCTGGGCGACTACGCCGCCGGCTCCAACCACGTGTTGCCGACCGGCGGTTGTGCCTGCCACTCCTCCGGTCTGTCCGTCCAGTCCTTCCTCCGCGGCATCCACATCGTCGACTACACGAAGGACGCGCTCGCGGACGTGGCGCACCACGTGGTGACGCTCGCGGAGGCGGAGGACCTGCCGGCGCACGGCGCGGCGATCAAGGCGCGGTTCGGATGGAAGGTGCCGGAGAGCAAGTGAACCTCGGAATCGACGATCTCCCCGTACGGGACGAGCTGCGCGGCAAGTCCCCCTACGGCGCGCCCCAGTTGGACGTCCCCGTACGGCTGAACACCAACGAGAACCCCTACCCGCTGCCCGAGCCGCTGGTCGAGCGCATCGCCGAGCGTGTCCGCGAGGCCGCCCGCGACCTCAACCGCTACCCGGACCGGGACGCCGTCGAGCTGCGCACCCGGCTCGCCGAGTACCTGACGAACACGTCCGGGTACGAGGTCGGCCTCGCCAACGTCTGGGCGGCGAACGGCTCCAACGAGGTCATCCAGCAACTGCTCCAGACCTTCGGCGGCCCCGGCCGTACGGCGATCGGCTTCGAGCCCTCGTACTCGATGCACGCGCTCATCGCGCGCGGCACCGGCACGGGCTGGATCTCGGGCCCCCGGAAGGCGGACTTCACCATCGACGTCGACACGGCCGTGCAGGCGATCGCCGCGCGGAAGCCCGACGTCGTCTTCATCACCACCCCCAACAATCCCACGGGCAACGCGGTCCCGCCCGAGACGGTCCTCGCGCTCTACGAGGCGGCGCAGACGGCGAAGCCCTCGATGGTGATCGTCGACGAGGCGTACATCGAGTTCAGCCACGGCGACTCGCTGCTGCCGCTCCTCGAAGGGCGGCCGAATCTCGTCGTCTCCAGGACGATGTCGAAGGCCTTCGGGGCGGCGGGCCTGCGCCTCGGCTACCTGGCCGCGCACCCCGCCGTCGTGGACGCCGTCCAGCTCGTACGGCTGCCCTACCACCTGTCGGCCGTCACGCAGGCGACCGCGCTGGCCGCCCTGGAGCACACCGACACCCTGCTCAAGTACGTCGAGCAGCTGAAGGCCGAGCGGGACCGGCTGGTGAGCGAGCTGCGCGCGCTCGGCTTCGAGGTCGTGGAGTCGGACGCGAACTTCGTGCAGTTCGGGCGGTTCGACGGCCCCGGCGGCTCGCACGCGGCCTGGCAGAAGATCCTCGACCGGGGCGTCCTGGTCCGGGACAACGGCATTCCGGGGTGGCTGCGGGTGTCCGCCGGCACCCCGGAGGAGAACGACGCGTTCCTCGACGCGGTACGTGAACTGAAGAAGGAGCAGAGCACATGAGCCGCGTAGGACGCGTGGAGCGGGTGACCAAGGAGACCTCGGTGCTCGTCGAGATCGATCTCGACGGCAGCGGAAAGGTCGACGTGTCGACAGGCGTCGGCTTCTACGACCACATGCTCGACCAGCTCGGTCGGCACGGTCTGTTCGACCTGACCGTGAAGACCGAGGGCGACCTGCACATCGACTCCCACCACACCATCGAGGACACCGCCCTCGCGCTCGGCGCCGCCTTCAAGCAGGCGCTCGGCGACAAGGTGGGCATCTACCGCTTCGGGAACTGCACGGTCCCCCTGGACGAGTCCCTCGCCCAGGTCACGGTGGACCTCAGCGGCCGCCCGTACCTCGTGCACACCGAGCCCGAGAAGATGGCGCCGATGATCGGCGAGTACGACACCACGATGACCCGGCACATCCTGGAGTCCTTCGTCGCCCAGGCGCAGATCGCCCTGCACGTGCACGTGCCGTACGGGCGCAACGCCCACCACATCGTGGAGTGCCAGTTCAAGGCCCTGGCCCGGGCCCTGCGCTACGCCAGCGAGCGCGACCCGCGCGCGGCCGGCATCCTCCCCTCCACGAAGGGCGCGCTGTGAACGGCCTGTCGACCCTCCTGATCGTCGTCGGCCTCTTCCTGGCCGGCGGCATCTACTCCTTCGTCAAGCAGCAGATGCCCAAGGGCCTCATCGTGCTGCTGTCCATCGCCGCCGGGATGTGTCTGGTCGCCGGTGTCCTGAGGCTGGAGGTGTGGAATTGAGCGGCTCCAAGCGAGTGGTCGTCTTCGACTACGGCTTCGGCAACGTGAGGTCCGCCGAACGCGCCCTCGCGCGCGCGGGCGCCGAGGTCGAGATAACGCGCGACTACGACACGGCCATGAACGCCGACGGCCTGCTGGTGCCGGGCGTCGGCGCCTTCGCCGCCTGCATGAAGGGCCTGCACGAGGCCCGCGGTGACTGGATCATCGACCGCCGGCTGTCCGGCGGGCGCCCCGTCATGGGCATCTGCGTCGGCATGCAGATCCTCTTCGCGCGCGGCATCGAGCACGGCGTGGAGACCGAGGGCCTGGACGAGTGGCCCGGCGCGGTCGAGCCGCTGCAGGCCGAGATCGTGCCCCACATGGGCTGGAACACCGTCGACGCGCCGGCCGACTCCCGGCTGTTCGCCGGCCTGGACGCCGACGCCCGCTTCTACTTCGTGCACTCCTACGCCGTCCACGACTGGTCCCTGGAGACGCACAACAAGGCGATGACCGCCCCCAAGGTGACCTGGTCGACGCACGGCAAGCCCTTCGTGGCCGCCGTGGAGAACGGCGCCCTGTGGGCCACGCAGTTCCACCCCGAGAAGTCCGGCGACGCCGGTGCGCAGCTTCTGAAGAACTGGATCGGAACCCTCTGATGCCCTCGAATCCCTCACGGCTCGAACTCCTGCCCGCCGTCGACGTCCGCGACGGCCAGGCGGTCCGGCTCGTGCACGGCGAGTCCGGCACGGAGACCTCGTACGGCTCCCCCCTGGAGGCCGCCCTGTCCTGGCAGCGGTCGGGCGCCGAGTGGCTGCACCTGGTCGACCTGGACGCGGCCTTCGGCACCGGCGACAACCGCGAGCTGGTACGCCAGGTCACCGAGGCGATGGACATCAAGGTCGAACTGTCCGGCGGCATCCGCGACGACGCCTCCCTGGCCGCCGCGCTCGCCACCGGCTGCACCCGGGTGAACCTCGGTACCGCCGCCCTGGAGAGCCCGGAGTGGGTCGCCAAGGTGATCGCCGAGCACGGCGACAAGATCGCGGTGGGCCTCGACGTCCGCGGCACGACCCTCAAGGGCCGCGGCTGGACCAGCGAGGGCGGCGACCTCTACGAGGCGCTGGAGCGGCTCGACAAGGAGGGCTGCGCCCGGTACGTCGTCACCGACATCGCCAAGGACGGCACCCTCCAGGGCCCCAACCTGGAACTGCTGAAGAACGTCTGCGCGGCGACCGACCGCCCGGTGGTGGCCTCCGGCGGGGTGTCCTCGCTGGACGACCTGCGGGCCATCGCCGAGTTGGTCCCCCTCGGTGTCGAGGGCTCCATCGTCGGGAAGGCGCTGTACGCGAAGGCGTTCACCCTGGAAGAGGCCTTGGAGGCGGTGGCTCAGTGAGCGATCTGCGACGCGTCACGACCGGTTCGCCCTGGGAGGACACCTTCGGGTACTCCCGGGCGGTGGAACTCTCCAACGGCCTGGTCCTGGTCTCCGGATGCACCTCCGTGGTGGACGGCCAGATCGTCGCGGGCGACCCGTACGAGCAGACGGTCAACTCCTTCAACGTCGCCTTCGCGGCGCTGAAGGAGCTGGGGCTCGGCCGGGACGACGTGGTGCGCACGCGGCTGTACATCACCCACGCCCGGGACGTGGACGAGGTCGGACGCGCCCACAAGGAGCTGTTCGACACCGTCCGGCCCGCCGCATCCATGATCATCGTCTCCGGCTTCGTGGACCCCAGCCTGGTCGTCGAGGTCGAGGTGGAGGCGTTCCGAGGAGTGTCCGCAGCATGACCCTCGCCGTACGAGTCATCCCCTGCCTGGACGTGGACAACGGCCGGGTCGTCAAGGGCGTCAACTTCCAGAACCTGCGCGACGCGGGCGACCCCGTCGAGATGGCCAAGGTGTACGACGCCGAGGGCGCCGACGAGCTGACGTTCCTGGACATCACCGCCTCGTCGGGCAACCGCGAGACCACGTACGACGTGGTGCGCCGCACCGCCGAGCAGGTGTTCATCCCGCTCACGGTCGGCGGCGGTGTCCGCACGGCCGAGGACGTGGACAGGCTGCTGCGGGCCGGCGCGGACAAGGTGGGCGTGAACACCGCGGCCATCGCCCGGCCCGACCTGATCCGCGAGATCGCCGAGCGGTTCGGGCGGCAGGTGCTGGTGCTGTCGGTGGACGCGCGGCGCACCGCGTCGGGTTCCTTCGAGGTGACCACGCACGGCGGCCGCAAGGGCACCGGCATCGACGCCGTCGAGTGGGCGCACCGGGCCGCCGAGTTGGGCGCCGGTGAGATCCTGCTCAACTCGATGGACGCGGACGGCACCAAGGACGGCTACGACCTGGAGATGATCGAAGCCGTCCGCAAGCACGTCACCGTCCCGCTGATCGCCTCCGGCGGCGCGGGCAAGCTGGACCACTTCCCGCCGGCCATCGGCGCGGGCGCGGACGCGGTACTGGCGGCCTCGGTGTTCCACTTCGGCGATCTGCGGATCGGCGAGGTGAAGGAGACACTGCGGGGGGCGGGACACCCCGTTCGCTGAACGACCCCAAGATGCGAAAGAGAAGTTGCGCAAAATCCATTGTGCAACTTTTCTTTCCTTTCTAGGGTGAGGTCATGCCACGCGAGCAGAACCGCCCGATCACCGACCTGGGCACGCTCAAGGCCCTCGCCCACCCGCTGCGGATGCAGCTCTACCGCGCGCTGTGCGTGTCCCGGGTCGCCACCGCCTCGCACCTCGCCGACCAGGTCGACGAGGCCGTGTCCCTGGTCAGCTACCACCTGCGCAAGCTCGCCGAGCACGGGCTGATCGAGGAGGCCGAGGCGCGGAGCGGGGACGGCCGGGAACGCTGGTGGCAGCCCTCGTCGGAGGGCGTGAGCATCCGGGACCGGGACTTCCGGGACGCGCCCGAGCGGGCCGCCGCGCACCTGGCGGCCACCCGGCTCTTCCACGAGCAGCGCGCCGACATGTACCGCCGCTACCTCGACGAACGGCCCACCTGGAGCGCCGAGTGGAACGCGGCCGCCCCGGACAGCGAGTCCCTGCTCCGCCTGACCGCCGGCGAACTGGACGAACTGCGCCAGGAGTTGCTCGCCCTCGCCAGGAAGTACGACGAGAAGGGCCGGGCCGCCGAGGCCGCCGGCGACACCGAGGGGCGCGAGAACGTCGCGCTGCACATGTACGGCTTCCCGTTCCGCGTGTGACACCCCGTCCACGTCTGACTGCCGTCCGCGTCCGATGCCCGTTCCACGTCGTCCGAGAGGGCCCCCATCCGTGACCGCCACGACCGCCACGCCCACGGCCCCGGCCGACGTCGTCGACACCCCCGCCCACCGCGACGGCAACGTCCTGCGCTGGCTCGCCGCCTACACCGCCTCGATGACCGGCGACAGCGTCTACTACATCGCCCTGTCCTGGGCGGCCGTCCAGTCCGGCACACCCGCGCAGGCAGGGATCGTGATGTCGGTCAGCGCGCTTCCGCGGGCCCTGCTGCTGCTCGGCGGAGGAGTGATCGCCGACCGGTTCGGTCCGCGCAGGGTCGTCATCGGCAGTGACGCGGTGCGCTGCGCGGCCGTGCTCGCGGTGGCGGCGCTGCTGTTCCTCACCAGCCCCGGACTGTGGCCGCTGGCCCTGCTGGGCCTCGTCTTCGGGACCGTCGACGCCGTGTTCATGCCGGCCGTGGGCGCCCTCCCCGCGCGCGTGACGAGTCGCGGTCAGCTCGCGCGCGTGCAGGGCATGCGGGGGCTCGGCATCCGCTTCGCGAGCGTCGTGGGCGGCCCGCTGGGCGGCCTCGCGGTGGCGGTCGGGGGAGCGGCGGCCGCGTTCGCCCTCGCGGGAGCGCTGATCGCGATGTCCGTGCCACTGCTGATCGCCGTGCGGATACGCCCACTGCCCGCCGACGACAGGAGCAGCGACGGCAGTGCCTGGCACGACCTGCGCGCCGGGCTGGGGTACATCCGCCGCCACCGCGTCCTCGCCCCGCTGATGCTGGCCATCGCCCTCGGCGACCTCGGCTTCGTCGGGCCGCTCAACGTCGGGCTGACCCTGCTCGCCGACGAGCGGGGCTGGGGCGCCTCCGGAATGGGCTGGGTGCTCGGCGGGTTCGGAGTCGGGGCCGGTCTCGCCTCCCTGACGCTGGCGGTACGCGGGCGCGTGCCGCACGCCGGCCAGGTGATGGCGTACGCCTGTCTGTGCGGGGCGGCCGCCATCGGCGCCCTGGCCTTCGTCCCGGGCGTCGTCGCGGCCGCCGGGGTCGCCCTGCTGATCGGACTGTTCGCCGGGCTGAGCGGCGCCCTGTGCGGCGCGCTGCTCCAGACCCAGGCCGACCCCGCCCGCCTCGGCCGGGTGACCGCCGTGTCCTCACTGGTCAGCCTCGGCTTCGCACCGCTCAGCATGCCGCTGTCGGCCGCCGCGATCGGCGCCTGGGGCACCGCGCCGGTCTTCGTGACCAGCGCGGCGGTGTGCGGGCTCGGCGGGGTGGTCGTGCTGTGCGCGCGCGACCTGCGCCGCGCCGAACTCCCCACCTGACCCGTCAGATCCCGAGCTCCTTCGCCTCGTGCAGCTTGGCGATCGCCTCCTTGTCGCCGTCCAGCTCCACCTTGGCCGCGCTCTGCCGCCCGTACAGGAACAGCAGCAGCTCCGACGGCTCACCGGTCGCCGTCACGACCGGGGTGCCCCGGTGCGCCACCGCCGTCTGGCCGTCCGGGCGGCGCAGCACCAGACCGGTGGGGACACCGCGTCCCATCAGCCGGGCGGTGCGCTCCAGACGGGACCACAGGGCGTCCTGGAAGACCGGGTCCAGCTCGCGCGGAGCCCAGTCGGGGCGGGCCCGGCGCACGTCCTCCGTGTGGACGTAGAACTCCACCGTGTTCGACAGCTCCTCGACCTGCTTGAGCTGGAACGGCGAGAAACGCGGCGGGCCCGTGCGAATGAGCTGGATCAGCTCCTCGTAGGGCTTCTCGGAGAACTCGGCCATCACCCGGTCCAGGCGGGGCGCGAGCTGCTTGATCAGCAGGCCGCCGGCGGCGTCGGGACGGCGCTCGCGCACCACCACGTGCGCGGCGAGATCACGGGTGAGCCAGCCCTCGCAGAGGGTGGGGGCGTCCGGACCCTCGGCCTCCAACAGGTCGGCGAGGAGAAGTCGTTCACGCTTGGCGAAAGTCGACATGCAGTCAGCCTACGACCGCCTCGCGGGTCCGCCCAGTGGACAGGGCGCCGGTCTTGTCAGTGGCGCGCGGCACAATGGCACCCATGACCAGCACGCCCCAGCCCAGCAGCCTCGACCCCGAGATCGCCGCGCGCCTCAAGCGCAGCGCCGACGGGCTCGTCCCCGCCATCGCGCAGCAGTACGACACCGGTGAGGTGCTCATGCTCGGCTGGATGGACGACGAGGCGCTGCACCGCACGCTGACCACCGGCCGCTGCACCTACTGGTCGCGCAGCCGCCGGGAGTACTGGGTCAAGGGCGACACCTCCGGCCACTTCCAGTGGGTCAAGTCCGTCGCCCTCGATTGCGACGCCGACACCGTGCTGGTCAAGGTCGACCAGGTCGGCGCCGCCTGCCACACCGGCGCGCGGACCTGCTTCGACGAGGACGTGCTCCTCAAGGGCGGCGCCGATTCCGGTGCCGCCCTCGCGGATCAGTAAGGTCAGCCGCCATGGACCTCGAGACCTTCCGCAAGCTGGCCACCGACCGCCGTGTCATCCCCGTCACGCGCAAGCTCCTGGCCGACGGCGACACCCCGGTCGCCCTCTACCGCAAGCTCGCCGCCGAGCGCCCCGGCACCTTCCTGCTGGAGTCCGCGGAGAACGGCCGCTCGTGGTCCCGCTACTCCTTCGTCGGCGTCCGCTCCGCCGCGACCCTGACGGCCCGCGACGGCCAGACCCACTGGCTCGGCACCCCGCCCGTCGGCGTCCCCGTCGACGGCGACCCGCTGGCCGCCCTGCGCGCCACCATCGAGGCCCTGCACACCCCGCACCAGGAGGGCCTGCCGCCCTTCACCGGCGGCATGGTCGGCTACCTCGGCTACGACATCGTCCGCCGCCTGGAGAAGATCGGCCCCGGCGAGCGCGACGACCTGAGGCTCCCCGAGCTGACCATGCTCCTGACCAGCGACCTCGCCGTCATGGACCACTGGGAGGGCTCGGTCCTGCTGATCGCCAACGCGATCAACCACAACGACCTCGACACCGGCGTCGACGAGGCCCACGCGGACGCGGTGGCCCGCCTGGACGCCATGGAGGCGGACCTGTCCCGCGCGGTGGCCCAGCCCCCGGCGGTCCTGCCGCCCTCCGAGCTGCCCGAGTACACCGCGCTCTGGGGCGGCCCCGACTTCCAGGAGGCCGTCGAGGACATCAAGGAGCGCATCCGGGCCGGCGAGGCCTTCCAGGTCGTCCCCTCGCAGCGCTTCGAGACGCCGTGCACGGCGAGCGCGCTGGACGTCTACCGGGTGCTGCGGGCCACCAACCCCTCCCCGTACATGTACCTGTTCCGCTTCGACGGCTTCGACGTCGTGGGCTCGTCCCCCGAGGCCCTGGTCAAGGTCGAGGACGGACACGCCATGGTGCACCCCATCGCCGGCACCCGCTGGCGCGGGGCGACCCCGCAGGAGGACCAGGCCCTCGCCGACGAACTGCTCGCCGACCCCAAGGAGCGCGCCGAGCACCTCATGCTCGTCGACCTGGGCCGCAACGACCTCGGGCGGGTCTGCGAGCCCGGCTCGGTGGAGGTCGTCGACTTCATGTCCGTCGAGCGGTACTCCCACGTGATGCACATCGTCTCCACGGTCACCGGCAAGGTGGCGCCCGGCCGCACCGCCTTCGACGTCCTGACCGCCTGCTTCCCCGCGGGCACCCTCTCCGGCGCCCCCAAGCCCCGCGCGATGCAGATCATCGACGAACTGGAGCCGTCCCGGCGCGGGTTGTACGGCGGCTGCGTCGGCTACCTCGACTTCGCGGGCGACTCCGACACCGCGATCGCCATCCGTACGGCGCTGCTGAGGGACGGCACGGCCTACGTGCAGGCGGGCGCCGGCATCGTCGCCGACTCCGACCCCGTCGCCGAGGACACGGAGTGCCGCAACAAGGCGGCGGCGGTCCTGCGGGCGGTCCACACGGCGAACCGCCTGGGCGAGTAGGGCGATTCTCACGCGGCCCCGGGTGACCGTTCGCCCGGGGTTCGGGTGATAGTGGGGTACGTGACTGCCGTACCTCACCCCCGTTCAGAAGCCGCAGGACCCGCCAGGGCCGGCCGCCTCAGTCTCGCCGTGGCACTGCTGGCCGGTGCGCTCGGCGCGGCCGTGGCCCTGCTCGCGACCCGTCAGCGCTGGTCGGAGGGGACCGCGACGGTGGCCGGCGGCGCGTTCCCCCTGACCGCCAAGGGCAGCGACGTGACCGGTGTCCCGGCCGCGCTGGCCATAGTGGGCCTCGCCGCGCTCGTCGCCGTCTTCGCCGTACGCAAGGCCGGGCGGCTGCTGGTCGCCGGGGTGCTGGCGCTCTCCGGGGCGGGCATCGTCGTGGCGGCCCTGGTCGGCGCGGGCGACTCCGCGGCGCTGGACGAGCAGGCCGCGAAGGCGTCCGGGGACACGTCGGCGACGGTTTCCGCGCTTTCGCACACCGCGTGGCCCTATGTGGCCGTGGTCGGGGGTGCGCTGATCCTTCTGGCCGGGCTGCTCGCCCTCCGGTACGGGCGGCTGTGGCCGGCCATGTCCGGGCGGTACGAGCGGGACGGGGCGCCTCGGGTGCGTCGTAAGCCTGTTGTCGTGGATCCGGATCGGCCCGAGGACATCTGGAAGGCGCTGGACCGGGGAGAAGATCCGACGGGGGCGTAGCGGTTGCTTTTCCGCCGTCGCCCGGTGGGGGCTTGTGGCGCCCACGCGGCGGAGCCGCACATCGATACAGCCCCGCGCCCCTGTAGGGACGCGTCCAGGTGACCCCCGAATACATCGCGACCCTGCGTGCGGAACAATGGACCCCGAGCGTCCGGCTCAGTCACGTACTTCAGCACCTAGGAGCAAGCAATGGCGGGCAGCAGCCACGGTCACACCCCGGCCGCCTGGACCGGTGTCACTATCGCCTTCATCGGTTTCTGCGTCGCGGGCGCCTTCATGGTGATGGCCCAGCCGGCGGGCTTCTGGGCCGGTATGGCGATCGTGGTCGTCGGCGGAATCGTCGGCTGGATCATGAGCGCGATGGGGATGGGCATGCCCAAGGACACCCACAAGCCGCTCGCCACCTCACGGCCCGAGTCGGCGGACGCCAAGAGCTGACACGCGGACCTCGTGAAGGGGCGGCCCCGGCGAAAGTGCCGGGCCGCCCCTCACGCGTTCGACACCAGGGCGGGGGACAATGCCGGACGTGAACGCCGACACTGAGCGCGTACCGACCCGGACCGGCCTGCCGGGACGCCTGGCCGTCCCGGGCGGCATCCTCGCGGCCGTCGCCGGAGCCTTCGCGTACGTGGGGACCGTGGACCCCAACCAGCCCGGCCACTACCCCGTCTGCCCGCTCTACCGGATCACCGGCCTGTACTGCCCCGGCTGCGGCGGACTGCGCAGCGCGCACGCCTTCGTCCACGGCGACTTCCTGGCCGCGCTCCAGGACAACGCGGTGGCCGTGCTGGGCTATCTGGGCTTCGCCGTCCTGTGGACCGTCTGGGTGGTCCGCGCGGCGCGCGGCCGGCCACTGAGGCTCGGTCTCGGGCCGGTGCACCTGTGGACGGCGGGGGCATTGCTGCTGGTCTTCACGGTTGTCCGGAACCTGCCGTTCGGTGGCTGGCTTCATCCTTGATCAACTGGCGAACGTCCAGGTAGTGGGACCGGCGTCAACCGGATGCGAGGGCTACGCCCTCCTGCGGATACCATCGCAGTGACCACTTGTTCTCATCAGTCTCTGGAACTGCCGACCGTCTGGAAGGGGGCCGCTCGCGTGAGTGTGCTCGACGAGATCATCGACGGAGTCCGTGCCGACCTCGCGGAACGGCAGGCGCGCGTCAGCCTCGACGAGCTCAAGGAGCGCGCGGCGAAGGCTCCCGCGGCCAAGGACGGCGTGGCCGCACTGCGCGGGGACGGCGTCAAGGTCATCTGCGAGGTCAAGCGCTCCAGCCCCTCCAAGGGCGCGCTGGCCGCGATCGCCGACCCGGCGGGCCTCGCCGCCGACTACGAGGCGGGCGGCGCGGCCGTGATCTCCGTCCTCACCGAGCAGCGCCGCTTCGGCGGCTCGCTCGCCGACCTGGAGGCCGTCCGCGCGCGCGTGGACATCCCGGTCCTGCGCAAGGACTTCATCGTCACGTCGTACCAGCTCTGGGAGGCCCGGGCCTACGGCGCCGACCTCGCGCTGCTCATCGTCGCGGCCCTGGAACAGCCCGCCCTGGAGTCCCTGATCGAGCGCGCCGAGTCCATCGGGCTCACCCCGCTCGTCGAGGTGCACGACGAGGACGAGGTCGAGCGCGCGGTGGACGCCGGAGCGAAGATCATCGGCGTCAACGCGCGCAACCTCAAGACCCTCGAGGTCGACCGCGGCACGTTCGAGCGCATCGCCCCCGAGATCCCCGCCCACCTGGTCAAGGTCGCCGAGTCCGGCGTCCGCGGCCCGCACGACCTGATCGCCTACGCCAACGCCGGCGCGGACGCGGTCCTGGTCGGTGAGTCCCTGGTGACGGGCAAGGACCCGAAGACGGCGGTGTCGGACCTGGTGGCGGCGGGCGAGCATCCCGCTCTGCGCCACGGGCGCGGCTGATCTTTCGCTAGGCTTGCCCCGATGAACCTCACGACGACGACCACGGACAGGTACGCCCGCCTCGCGCGCGGCTGCCGCCCCCGTGGTTGCCGCGCGCCCGCACGCAGGGTGCACGGTCGTCGGGTGCGATACGTCATCGGAGACGAACCCGGACAGGTGAACGGGCGTCGATGGCAGCGCCCCATCAGGGGCGCGAGGCTCTGTTCGATGTGCGGCTACCGCCGCGCGGGCGCGACCAGCCACTGACGGCCTGCAGTCGACCAGTAAAACCTTGCCCCCACGGCGCTCAGTGTCTTTCACACGCACTCACCGTGAGGTCCAGCCATGCCCAGCGAGTTCTTCATTCCCGACCCCGAGGGTCAAGTCCCCAGCGCCGAGGGCTACTTCGGCGCGTACGGCGGCAAGTTCATCCCGGAGGCCCTCGTCGCCGCCGTGGACGAGGTCGCCGTCGAGTACGACAAGGCCAAGCACGACCCCGAGTTCGCCCGTGAGCTCGACGACCTGCTCGTGAACTACACGGGCCGTCCCTCGGCGCTCACCGAGGTGCCGAGGTTCGCCGAGCACGCCGGCGGCGCCACGGTCTTCCTGAAGCGGGAGGACCTCAACCACACCGGCTCCCACAAGATCAACAACGTGCTCGGTCAGGCCCTGCTCACCAAGCGCATGGGCAAGACCCGGGTGATCGCGGAGACCGGCGCCGGCCAGCACGGCGTCGCCACGGCCACCGCCTGCGCGCTCTTCGGCCTCGAGTGCACCATCTACATGGGCGAGATCGACACCCGGCGCCAGGCCCTCAACGTGGCCCGGATGCGCATGCTCGGCGCCGAGGTCATCGCAGTGAAGTCCGGCAGCCGCACGCTGAAGGACGCCATCAACGAGGCCTTCCGCGACTGGGTCGCCAACGTCGACCGCACGCACTACCTCTTCGGCACGGTCGCGGGACCGCACCCCTTCCCGGCCATGGTCCGCGACTTCCACCGGGTCATCGGCGTCGAGGCTCGCCGCCAGCTCCTGGAGCGGGCCGGCCGGCTGCCCGACGCGGCCATCGCCTGCGTCGGCGGCGGCTCGAACGCCATCGGCCTGTTCCACGCCTTCATCCCCGACACCGGCGTACGCCTCATCGGGTGCGAGCCCGCAGGGCACGGCGTGGACACCGGCGAGCACGCGGCGACCCTCACCGCGGGCGAGCCCGGCATCCTGCACGGCTCCCGCTCCTACGTCCTCCAGGACGAGGAGGGCCAGATCACCGAGCCGTACTCCATCTCGGCCGGTCTGGACTACCCGGGCATCGGCCCGGAGCACTCCTACCTCAAGGACTCCGGCCGCGGCGAGTACCGCGCGGTCACCGACGACGCCGCCATGCAGGCCCTGCGCCTGCTGTCGCGCACCGAGGGCATCATCCCGGCCATCGAGAGCGCCCACGCGCTGGCCGGTGCCCTGGAGGTCGGCAGGGAGCTCGGCAAGGACGGGCTGATCGTCGTCAACCTGTCCGGTCGCGGCGACAAGGACATGGACACGGCCGCGCGCTACTTCGGCCTGTACGACACCGACGCCGCCGTCGCGGCGGACGAGGCCGGTACCGGCGCCGAGATCGAGGGGGACGCCAAGTGAGCGGGAACATTCAGCTGCTGTCCGACACCCTCGCCGGTGCCAGGGCCGAGGGCCGGGCCGCGCTCATCGCCTACCTCCCGGCCGGGTTCCCGACCGTGGACGGCGGCATCGAGGCGATCAAGGCCGCCTTCGACGGCGGCGCGGACGTCGTCGAGGTGGGTCTGCCGCACAGCGACCCCGTCCTCGACGGCCCCGTCATCCAGACCGCCGACGACATCGCCCTGCGCGGCGGCGTCAAGATCGCGGACGTGATGCGGACGGTCAAGGAGACCTACGAGGCCACCGGGAAGCCGGTGCTCGTGATGACGTACTGGAATCCCATCGACCGCTACGGCGTCGAGCGCTTCACCGCCGAGCTCGCCGAGGCGGGCGGCGCGGGCTGCATCCTGCCCGACCTGCCCGTGCAGGAGTCGGCGCTGTGGAGGGAGCACGCCCACAAGCACGGGCTCGCCACGGTCTTCGTGGTCGCGCCCAGCAGCAAGGACGCGCGGCTCGCCGAGATCACCGCGGCCGGCAGCGGATTCGTGTACGCCGCCTCGCTGATGGGCGTCACGGGCACGCGTGAGTCGGTCGGGGCGCAGGCCCAGGACCTGGTCGAGCGCACCCGGGCCGCGGGCGCCGGTCTGCCCGTCTGTGTCGGGCTCGGTGTCTCCAACGCCGAACAGGCCGCCGAAGTGGCCGGCTTCGCCGACGGTGTGATCGTCGGCTCCGCCTTCGTGAAGCGGATGCTGGACGCGCCCGACGACAAGGCCGGTGTCGAGGGCGTCCGCGCGCTCGCGGGCGAGCTGGCGAAGGGCGTGCGCCGACAGGTGTAGGCCGGCCGTACGCCTGTCAGGGCGTGACGGAAACGTCGGTCACTCGAACGGGTGGACCTGGGGCCGGGGAGGCGCGGTGCGCCTCCCCGGTTCGTTCTGCGGGTGTGAGCGAGAAGAACCGTGAGGGAAAGCGCACCGCCCGGGAGCGGCTGGCGGAGGAGCGCGCGAAGCAGAAGACCGCGGAGAAGCGGCGCCGGGTGCTGATCGTGGGCGCGAGTGTCGTGTGCGTCCTCGGTCTCGCGGCGGTGGTCGGCGTCGTCGCGGCCAACTCCGGCAAGGACAAGGACAGCTCCTCGGGCCCGGTCGTGGCGCCGTCGGGGGCCAACGGCCAGGACAGTCTCGCCATCCCGGTCGGCAAGGAGGGCGCCAGGTCGACGCTCGTCGTCTGGGAGGACTTCCGCTGCCCGGCCTGCAAGGCCTTCGAGACGGCGTACCGCCCGGTCGTCCACGAGCTCACCGAGGCCGGGAAGCTCAAGGTCGAGTACCACCTGGCCACGATCATCGACGGCAACATGGGCGGCACCGGCTCGCGCAACGCGGCCAACGCGGCGGCCTGCGCCCAGGACGTCGGGAAGTTCCCGGCGTACCACGACGTCCTCTACGAGAACCAGCCCGCGGAGACCGACGACGCCTTCGCCGAGAACAGCAAGCTCCTCGAACTGGCGAAAAAGGTCGACGGGCTCGACACCCCCGCGTTCCGTACCTGTGTCGAGAAGGGCACGCACAACGGCTGGGTCGAGAAGTCCGCGGCGGCCTTCCGGGGCGGCGGCTTCAGCGGAACGCCGACGGTTCTGCTGAACGGCAAGAACATCTACCAGGACCAGACGATGACCCCGGCGAAGCTGAAGCAGCAGGTACAGGAAGCGGCCAGGGGGTAAGGATTTCAGGCCCGCCTGTTATGGACCCGTTGCCGGGCCGCCTGCCGTGGGCCCGGCCCGGCAGGGTAGCGTCGACCCTGCCATGGAACTTGCCTACATTCCCAGCCCGTCGCACGGGGTGTACCACCTCGGTCCCATCCCGCTGCGTGGCTACGCGTTCTGCATCATCATCGGCGTCTTCGTTGCCGTCTGGCTCGGCAACAAGCGCTGGATCGCCCGTGGCGGGCGGGCCGGCACGGTGGCCGACATCGCGGTCTGGGCCGTGCCGTTCGGACTGCTCGGTGGCCGCCTCTACCACGTGATCACGGACTACGAGCTGTACTTCAGCGAGGGCCGCGACTGGGTGGACGCCTTCAAGGTCTGGGAGGGCGGCCTCGGCATCTGGGGCGCGATCGCCCTCGGTGCGGTGGGCGCGTGGATCGGCTGCCGCCGCCGGGGCATCCCGCTGCCGGCCTACGCCGACGCCATCGCCCCCGGCATCGCCCTCGCGCAGGCCATCGGCCGCTGGGGCAACTGGTTCAACCAGGAGCTGTACGGCAAGCCGACCGACCTGCCGTGGGCCCTGCACATCACGTCTTCCACGGACGGCCGGGTGCCGGGCTACTACCACCCGACCTTCCTCTACGAGTCGCTGTGGTGCATCGGTGTCGCGCTGCTCGTCATCTGGGCCGACCGCCGCTTCGAGCTGGGTCACGGACGGGCGTTCGCGCTGTACGTCGCCGCGTACTGCACGGGGCGCGGCTGGATCGAGTACATGCGCATCGACGACGCCCACCACATCCTCGGGGTCCGGCTCAACGTCTGGACCGCGATCGTCGTGTTCCTGCTCGCGGTGACGTACCTCGTGGTGTCGGCGAAGAAGCGGCCGGGGCGTGAGGAGGTCGTCGAGCCGGGTGCCACCGACTCCGAGACCGAGACCGAGACCGAGGCCGAGTCCGGTGACGATGCCGAGGGCGACGAGAAGGCCGGAACCGTCGAGGTGACGGACAAGACCGACGACAAGGCCGACGACAAGACCGACGCCGAGGCCGAGTCGGCCAAGAAGACCTGACGCTCGGTCGTACGCGGACGAGGGCGCCCCGAACTGTCGGGGCGCCCTCGTCGTGTGTCAGCCGCGGTGGACCAGGGAGAGGGTGCGGTGGGCCTGGGTCACCACCGCCGCGTCGACGAAGGTGCCGTCCGGGAGGGCCTGGGCCCCCTGATGGGCCTCCGCCGCCTTGAGTACCGTCTCCGCCTGCTCGATCTCCTGCTCGGTGGGGAGGTAGGCGCGCTCGATCACCGGGAGCTGGCGGGGATGGATGGCCGCCCGGCCCAGGAAGCCCAGAGCACGGCCGTGGGCGCAGGAGGCCCGCAGGCCCTCCAGGTCCCGGATGTCGGGGTGGACCGACTGGGGTGGCGGAGGAAGGGCCGCCGCTCTCGCCGCCACGACCACTCGGGAGCGGGCCCAGTCCAGGCCCCCGTCGTGTCGTACGCCCAGGTCGGCGCGGAGGTCCGCCTCGCCGAGGGCGATGCCTCGCAGGCCCGGGTGGGCGGTGGCGATGGCGTGGGCGTGCTCGATGCCCAGGGCCGATTCCAGGAGGGCGTACAGGGGTGGTGGGGTGCCTTCTTCGCCACGGGCCGTCGTCCGCGCGACACAGGTGATCTGGCTGGGGGCGGTGACCTTGGGCAGGCGTAGACCGGCCAGGCCCGGAAGGGGGGCGATCGCTGCCAGGTCCGCTGCCGCCAGGGGGCCGGCCAGGGAGTTCACCCGGACGTGGACCGGAGTTGACTGGGGGTCGCTGAGACGTTCGGCGGTGGCCTCGCGGGCGTACCGTTTGCGGTCGGGGGCGACCGCGTCCTCCAGGTCGACGACCACGACGTCGGCGCCGGCGGTGAGGGCCTTGGTGACGGTCTCCGGGCGGTCACCGGGGACGTAGAGCCAGGTCAGAGGGTACGTCCTCACAGGGCGCCCTCCGTGCGCAGGGCCGTCAACTGGGCCTCGGTCAGGCCCAGTTCGGTCAGGATCTCGTCCGTGTCCGCGCCGTGCGGGCGGCCCGCCCAGCGGATCGCGCCGGGGGTCGAGGAGAGCCGGAAGAGGACGTTCTGCATGCGCAGGGGCCCGAGCTCGGGGTCGTCGACCGTGGTCACGGTGTCGAGCGCCTGGTACTGCGGGTCGGCCATCACGTCCCGGATGTCCTGGATCGGGGCGATCGCCGCCTCCGCCTTCTCGAAGGCCGCGAGGACGTCGGTGCGGGTGCGTGCGGCGATCCAGGAGCCGACCGCCGCGTCGAGGACGTCGGCGTGGGCGGCCCGCTGGGCGCCGGTCGCGAACCACGGCTCGTCGATCAGCTCCGGGCGGCCCACCAGGTGCATCACGCGCTCCGCGACCGACTGCGCCGACGTGGAGACGGCGACCCAGGTGCCGTCGGCCGTGCGGTAGGTGTTGCGCGGGGCGTTGTTGGCGGAGCGGTTGCCGGTGCGCTCCTGGACGTGGCCGAGCTGGTCGTACCAGGTCGGCTGGGGGCCGAGGACCGTCAGGATCGGCTCGATGAGGGCCATGTCGACGACCTGGCCCTCGCCCGTGCGGTCACGGGCCGCGAGCGCCGTCATCACCGCGTACGCCGTGGCGAGGCCCGCGATCGAGTCCGCCAGGCCGAAGGGCGGCAGGACCGGTGGCGCGTCCGGTTCGCCGGTGATCGCCGCGAAGCCGCTCATCGCCTCGGCGAGGGTGCCGAAGCCGGGGCGGCGGGAGTAGGGCCCGAACTGGCCGAAGCCGGTGACGCGGGTGAGGACAAGGCGGGGGTTGACGGCGGACAGCTCGGGCCAGCCGAGGTCCCACTTCTCCAGGGTGCCGGGGCGGAAGTTCTCGATGACCACGTCCGCGGAGGCGGCCAGCTTGAGGAAGGTGGTCCGGCCGCCCGGCTTGGACAGGTCCAGGGTGAGGGTGCGCTTGTTGCGGCCCAGGACCTTCCACCACAGGCCGATGCCGTCCTTCGAGGGGCCGTGGCCGCGGGACGGGTCCGGCTTGGCGGGGTGCTCGATCTTGACGACCTCGGCGCCGAAGTCGCCGAGCAGGGTGGCCGCGAGGGGGCCGGCGAAGAGGGTGGCCGCGTCGAGCACGCGCAGGCCTTTGAGGGGGGTCTCGGTCATGACGTGTACCGGGCCTCGATCTCGGAGCGGTAGGGCATCGACGCCGAGGCGCCTTCCCGCTGGACGGACAGTGCGGCCGCCGCGGCGGCCCAGGCCATCGCCTCCCGGATCGGCCGTTCCTCGCCGAGGGCGACGGCTAGCGTGCCCACGAACGTGTCGCCCGCACCGGTGGAGTCGACCGCGGTGACCCGCGGGGCGGGGACGACGAGGGGTTCGGCGTCCCGGGTGAGATACAGGCTGCCCGCCTCGCCCAGGGTGATCACCACGCGCGGGACCGTGTCGAGGAGGGCGGCGCCCGCGGCGAACGGGTCGGCGCGGCCGGTGAGGGTGGCCGCCTCGTGCTCGTTGGGCACCAACAGGTCGGTGGCGGAGAGGAGTTCGGGCGGCAGGGGCTGGACCGGGGCGGGGGTGAGGATCGTACGGACACCGTGCGCGCGGGCGGTCTGCGCTCCCGCGAGGACCGCTGCCAGGGGGATCTCCAGTTGGAGGAGCAGGGCGTCGGCGGAGGCGATCAGGCCCTCGTCGCCGGGGACCAGATGGTCGACGGTGCCGTTCGCGCCGGGGATGACGACGATCGCGTTGCCGCCCTCGTCGTCCACGACGATGTGCGCGGTGCCGGTGGGGCCTTCGACGGTGCGCAGGTGGTCGGTGGTGACGCCGGAGTGTTCGAGGGTGGAGCGCAGCCGGGTGCCGAAGCCGTCGTTGCCGACCGCGCCGATCATCGACACGGTGGCGCCGGCGCGGGCCGCGGCGATCGCCTGGTTGGCGCCCTTGCCGCCGGGGATGGTCCGGAACTCCCTGCCGGTGACGGTCTCTCCGCGCCGGGGCGCCTTCTCGACGTAGGCGACCAGGTCCATGTTCGTGCTGCCGAGCACGGCGATGTGGGTCATGGGCGAGCAGCCTCCCGGTGGGTGAGACGGGCCAGGGTGTCGAAGCCGGTGCCGTTGAAGTCGGCGACGGAGGTGGCCAGGCGGTTCTTGAGGGGGGTGGTCCAGCGGTCGGGGAGGTGTTCCGGGGCGCCGGCCAGGAGGGCGGCGATGCTGCCTGCCGTGGCGCCGTTGGAGTCGGTGTCCCAGCCGCCGGCGACCGCCCGGCAGACGGAGCCGGTGAAGTCGCCGTTCGCGTGGGTGAGGGCGGCGGCGATCAGCGCCGTGTTGGGGATCGCGTGGACCCAGTGGTGGGTCGCGGAGTACGTGGCGTGGAGTTCGTCCACGACCTCGTCGAAGTCGTCGTGACGTTCGGCGAGTTGGACGGCGTGGATGATCGCCCTGGTGAGGCGGGAGCGCGGGGGGATCACGCCGAGGCCGGTGCGCAGGCAGGTGTGGACGTCGGGGGTCGTCGCCGCCTGGGCGATGACGGCGGCGGTGAACATCGCCGCGTAGACGCCGTTGGCCGTGTGGGTGAGGGTGGCGTCCCGGTGGGCCTGTTCGGCCGCGGCCGCCGGGTCGCCGGGGTTGGTCCAGCCGTGGACGTCGGCGCGGATCAGGGCGCCGATCCATTCGCGGAAGGGGTTGCGGTGGCGGGCGGTTCTGGGGGGTTCCAGGCCCTGGAGGAGGTTGCGGTAGGCGATGCGTTCGGCGGTGAAGGTGCGGCCGGCGGGCAGCTCGTCGAGCCAGAGTCGCGCCACGTCCGCGGTGGTGAAGTCCTTGCCGTGGCGTCGCAGCAACAGCAGGTTCAGCAACGGGTAGTTGAGGTCGTCGTCCTCGGGCATGCCGTCGATGTTCTCGGCGAGGGAGGTCGTGGCGGAGCGGCGGTTCCAGGGGTGGGCGGCGAGGAGTTCGGCGGGGACGCCCTTCGCCGTGAAGTAGGTGTTCAGGGGCCAGTTGCCGGTGGACCGGGCGAGTTCGCGGATGGCGTCGAGGGGGAGCTTCTCCACCGGCTTGCCCAGGAGGCAGCCCACGGCCCGGCCCAGCCAGGCCGCTTCCAGGGCACCCTGGGTGAGGGTGGCCGGAGACGGGTGCGCCGGCCACGTCCGGCAGCGGGCCTTGATCCTCGCCAGGTCGGTGGGCTCGTCGTCCTCCAACGCGCTCGGCAGGTCCGCCAGTTCGTCCAGCAGGTCGTCCGCGAGCTGCCGCAGGTACCTGGACGCGGGCTGTGCCGAGGCGCCCGCCCGGGTCGGCGCCGGCCCGCCTCCCGCCGCTCGCCACCTCGCCGCGATCGCCGACGGCTCCCTGCCGTCCTGGGCCGCCTGACGGAGCTCGTGGCCGATGAGGTCCTCCGGTTGGACCCAGGTCACTCGGAGCATCTCGGACCTCCGAGTTCCGCGAAGGCCGCCTCGTGGGTCCTGCGGCGGGCCGTGTCCCGCTCGAAGATCTCCCGGGTCACGGCCGTCAGCGTCGTCGCCGGTTCCCACAGGTCCAGGCGGCTCGCCTCCGAGACCGTCTTCGACCAGTCGTCCGGGACCGGGGAGCCCAGCGCGCCCGCCATCGCCCCGGCCATCGTGGCGATCGAGTCGCAGTCCCTGCCGTAGTTCACCGCCCCGAGAACGGCCTGCCGGAAGTCGCCCGCCGCCACCAGCAACATCCCGAGGGCGATGGGGAGTTCCTCGATCGTGTGGAGGCGGGAGGGGCGCCGGGCGCCGAGGGAGGGGGCGCGGTAGTCGGGGCCGACGGTGTCGTAGGGAGCCACGGCGTCCCGCAGGGGTCGCAGGGCCGATTCGAAGTCCGTGTGGTGGGCGGCCACTTCGCAGACCTCCTCGATCGCCGTCCGCGTGCCGTCCCTCGTCAGCCGCAGACAGGCCGTCACGACCGAGTCCGGGGTCGCGCCCGGCTCGCACGCCGCCGCCACCGCCGCCGCGAAGACTCCCGCCGCCTCCCGGCCGTACGACGACTGGTGGGCGCCCGCGATGTCCAGTGCCTCGGCGTAGGCGGACCGCGGGTTCGCCGCGTTGACCAGGCCCACGGGGGCCATGTACATCGCCGCACCGCAGTTGACGATGTTGCCGACGCCCGCCTCCCGCGGGTCGACGTGACCGTAGTGGAGGCGGGTGACCAGCCATTTCTCCGCGAGGAAGACGCGGTGCAGGGGGAGGGCCTCCGTCTCCAGCTCAGGGATCCAGCGGGGGTTCGTCATCAGGTCGGGGACCAGGTGGTCGGCGATCGCGTAGGCGTCGAGGTGGTCCCTGACCCGGGCGTAGACGCGGATCAGGGCGTGGGTCATCAAGGTGTCGTCGGTGACGTGGCCGTCGCCCTTGTGGTAGGGGGCGATGGGGCGGGCGGTGCGCCAGGCGTCGCCGTTCCAGGGGCCGACGACGCCGTGGACGCGGCCGGCGTGGCGTTCGAGGATCTGGTCGGGGGAGTAGCCCTCGACCGGGCCGCCGAGGGCGTCGCCCACCGCCGCGCCGACGAGGGCTCCGGTGATCCGGTCCTCCAGGCTGCTGTCTGATGCGTTTTCTGGTTTTTTGGGCGCCATGCCCGGAATCATCCTCCTGGGAGGGGCGGTTGCGCGGCTTCCAGGAGCCCGGCGAGTTCCACCAGGTCCGTGCCGGTGAGGCGGGGCAGGGCGCAGCCGGAGAGGGTGCGGCAGGTGTCCCGCCAGGTGGAGGGGATCGCGCCGGCGCCGCCGAGTGCTCCGGTCAGGGCGCCCACCAGGGCGGGGGCCGAGTCGGCCACCCGGGAGAGGCAGGCCGCGGCGGGGATCGCCTCGGCGATGCGGCCCCGTGCGGCGGTGGCCAGGGCGAGGGCCACGGGGACGGTTTCGGCGGCGGCGATGCCGTAGCTGTAGACGTGGTCGACGATCTCGTGCTCCAGGGCGGGGATCAGGGCGAAGGCGTGGTCGGCGGTCCGGGCGAGGTGCAGGGCGTGGCGGGCGTTGCGGCCGATCTCGGTCTCCTCGGGGAGCTCGGTGAGGGCCGCGGTCACGCAGGCTTCGACGGGGGCGCCGGTCAGGGCCAGGGAGACGGCCGCGGCCATCGCTCTCGCTCCGTGCACCCCGTCGCCGTCCTGGGTGTAGTGGGCGTCGAACTCAGCGAGATCGGCGGCGAGTTCGGGGCTGCCGGGGTGGGCGACGGCGAGGACGCAGGCCCTGACGCAGGCCGCGTCGTCGAAGTAGTGCGGGTTGTCGTGGCCGGTGGCGGGAGGGCGCAGGCCGGTGGCGAGGTTGCCGAGTCCCGCTCGCACGGAGATGCGGGCGCGGAGGGGGAGGACGGCGGACTCGATCTCGGGGGCGCGGTCCGCCGCGGCGGCGACTTCTGCGGCGAGGGCGTTCCAGGCGAGGTCGATGGCGGCTCTCGTACGGCGTTCTCTCGTCAGGTCGCCCAGGGCGGTGTCGTCGCCCGCTCTGAGGAGGGCTTCCGCGGTGAACGCCGCCCATTCGGCGTCGTCGGAGGGGCCGAGGCGGAGGGGCTCGGGGGGCTGGTTGAGGGCGATGGGGACGGGGAGGGTGGTGGTGGCGTTCTGTTCGGCGAACGTGTCCAGTTCGCGGGTGAGGCGGCGGGTCCAGTCGGGCATGCGGGCGGCTCTGTGGCGGGCGGCGGGCCAGCCGGCGGCGTCGCCTGCGGCCAGGCCGAGGAGGAGGCCTTCGGTGCGTTTCGAGGCCTCGGCTTCGCCTTCGGCCTTCGTGTTCCCACCCGCACCACCCGTCTCGCTTTCGTTGTCGGGTGCGGGTGGCCCTTGTGGGGCGTTCCCGCCGTCGGCGGCCGCGGGAGCGTTCGGTTTCGCCGCGGGTGCGGGATCAGCCGGACCCGGATCGTTCGGTGAGGCCCCGTCCCACGGACCCGGCGGCCTCACCGGTCCGCTCCCGACTCGTCACCCGCCGCCAGGGTGAAGGCGTCCGGGTCGGGTGGGGGCCAGTCCTGGGCGAGACCGGTCGTCCCCCACTTCCCGTCCTCCCCCGCCACCAGCAACTCCGCCACGTCCAGCACGTGGTGGCCCGCCATCGACGGCAGGCAACTGCCCTTCGCCGGGCCGATCGCCGAGGCCCAGTCGGCCGGGATCGCCGACGCTCCCCGCGTCGCTCCCGCCAGGGCCCCCGCGACCGCCGCCGTGGTGTCCGCGTCCCTGCCCATGTTCACGGCCGTCAGCACCGCCTCACGGAAGTCGCCGTCCGCCGCCGCGTACGCGCCGAAGGCGAGGGCCACCGCCTCGGGGGCGAGGTCGGTCCACGGATAGCCGCCGATGACGACGGCGGAGCGGACCGCGCGCTCGCCCCTGTGGGCCACCGCCACCGCCCTGCGCAGGGACCTCGCCGTCCAGCTGTCGTCCGGGATCACCGCCAGCGCGGAGGCGACGACGGCGATCGTCGGGGCGCCGGCCATCGCCGCCGCCACTCCGGCCGCGACCGCCTGGCCGCCGTAGATGCCCTCGCCGTCGTGGCTCACCGAGCCGTCGATCGCCACCAGGCGGGCCGCCTCCGCGGGGCGGCCCGCCGCGAAGACGCCGAAGGGGGCCGCGCGCATGGCGAGGCCGTCGCTCCAGGCGTGGCGGTGCTGGGCCGAGATAGGGGCCGCGAGGCCGCGGCGCAGGTTCTCCAGCGTGCCGCGCTCGCTGAAGCCGGCGCCCCGGAACGGGCCCTCGTCCAGGTCCGCGATCCACTCGTGCCAGGCCGTCTCCACATGGGCTGGCGTGAGGGCCGAGCCGTGGCGGGCGAGGAGCAGGCCCGAGAAGATCGCGTACTCCGTGTCGTCCGTGCCGGTGGGCTCGTCCGTCACATAGCCCTCGATACGGCCCCAGCGGGCGCGGATCTGCGACGGCTTCATGTTCTCGGCGGGGGCTCCGAGGGCGTCCCCGACCGCCAGGCCCAGCAGGGCGCCGCGGGCCCGCCCGCGGAGTTCGGCGGTGTCCTTGGGGGCCGGGACCGAGGGAACGCGGGCGATCGATGTCATGCGCGGCCTCTCCACAACGGGGAGCAGGGAGGTTCGCGCGGGGCGCGGAACCTTTTGCCGCATATGTCCCACCGTCGGCGGTTGACCTCAGCCTCCCTGCCCTCAACGTCACCCGGTCGACATCTGAGCGGAGTCATGATCGTCTGCGCGTTCGGGGGTAAACCCGCAGGTTAGCCGAGCCTTTCCTTGCTGGCGGACGGGAATGCGCCGCCGTACTGTGGGCGTTGTTAAGAATTAGAACGTGTCCAAAGTTAGCTTTGGCTTAGCTTCCCTGGGGGACCGGAATGGCCATCATCGACATCGAAGCGCCCCTGCACGAGGCGCACCGTGACAACCACACGCACCGCGACGTGAACGGCGGCTGGCTCAGGCCCGCGGTTTTCGGTGCCATGGACGGGCTGGTCTCCAACCTCGCCCTGATGACCGGTGTCGCCGGTGGGGCCGTCGGCCAGAACACCATCGTGCTGACCGGGCTGGCCGGTCTCGCCGCCGGCGCCTTCTCCATGGCCGCCGGTGAGTACACCTCCGTCGCCTCCCAGCGTGAGCTCGTCGAGGCCGAGCTGGACGTGGAGCGCCGGGAACTGCGCAAGCACCCGCAGGACGAGGAGGCCGAACTCGCCGCCCTGTACGAGGGGCGCGGTGTCGAGCCCGAGCTGGCCAGGGAGGTCGCCCGGCAGCTGTCGAAGGATCCCGAGCAGGCCCTGGAGATCCACGCCCGGGAGGAGCTGGGGATCGACCCGGGCGACCTGCCCTCGCCGCTGGTCGCCGCCGTGTCCAGCTTCGGGTCCTTCGCCCTGGGTGCCCTGCTGCCCGTACTGCCGTATCTGCTCGGCGCGACCGCGCTGTGGCCCGCCGTGCTGCTCGCTCTCCTCGGGCTGTTCGCGTGCGGTGCCGTCGTGGCCAGGGTGACCGCGCGGACCTGGTGGTACAGCGGACTGCGGCAGCTCGCTCTCGGGGGCGCGGCGGCGGGTGTGACGTACGCCCTGGGCAGTTTGTTCGGAACGGCCGTAGGATAGGTCGGCTGCTACTTATGCGATGGGCCGCATAAGTAGCCGTTACTCGCTGGTTTCGACTGCATCACCACTGGGCATGAGCCGTAAGCACTGCGGGCAATGACGCTTGCGGCGCACTCGCGGGGTCGGCGACGACGCCTTCACCGCCCCTGGGTCGATGGACCACGATCTGACCGATCGGTCCGGCTCGACCCCCACATACTTCAGGCCACGTGTGCGGTACCCCCCTCGCACCGCGTGGCGTCCGCATGTTGGAACGGAGTATCCGGTTCCCGAGATCCGCTCCATCATGTAACCTGCACGAAATTTTGCACTCACGCAGAGGGCCAACGTCGTCCCTCGGCAATCTGAATATGCCAATTGACGACGACGGGAGAGCCGATGCGTACGCCGCGCCAGCCGTCCCAGCACTCCACGAGTGGCCAGAAGTGGTCGTTCATGGATGCTCGCCCTGCTGCGCAGGGTATGTACGACCCCCGCAACGAGAAGGACGCCTGTGGCGTCGGTTTCGTGGCCACCCTCACCGGCGAGGCGAGCCATGCGCTGGTCGAGCAGGCGCTTACGGTTCTGCGCAACCTGGAGCACCGCGGTGCCACCGGCTCCGAGCCCGACTCGGGTGACGGCGCGGGCATCCTGTCCCAGGTTCCGGACGCCTTCTTCCGCGAGGTCGTCGGCTTCGAGCTGCCGGCGGCCGGTGCGTACGCCGTCGGCATCGCGTTCCTGCCGGAGGACCGCATCGAGGACGCTGTCTCGAAGATCGAGACGATCGCGGTGGACGAGGGCCTGACGGTTCTGGGCTGGCGTGAGGTTCCCGTCGCCCCCGAACTGCTCGGCGCCACCGCCCGCTCCACGATGCCCGCGTTCCGCCAGGTCTTCGTGACCGACGGGTCTTCGGAGGGCATCGACCTCGACCGCAAGGCCTTCGTGCTGCGCAAGCGCGCCGAGCGCGAGGTCGACGTCTACTTCCCCTCGCTGTCCGCGCGGACCATCGTCTACAAGGGCATGCTGACCACCGGTCAGCTCGAGCCCTTCTTCCCGGACCTGTCCGACCGCCGCTTCGCCTCCGCGATCGCGCTCGTGCACTCCCGGTTCTCCACGAACACCTTCCCGTCGTGGCCGCTCGCGCACCCGTACCGCTTCGTCGCGCACAACGGTGAGATCAACACCGTCAAGGGCAACCGCAACTGGATGGCGGCCCGCGAATCGCAGCTGGTCTCCGACCTGTTCGGCAACGACAGCAAGGCCATCGAGCGCGTCTTCCCGATCTGTACGCCGGACGCCTCCGACTCGGCGTCCTTCGACGAGGTCCTCGAACTCCTGCACCTGGGCGGCCGTTCGCTGCCGCACTCCGTGCTGATGATGATCCCGGAGGCGTGGGAGAACCACGACTCCATGGAGCCGGCCCGCCGCGCCTTCTACCAGTTCCACTCCAACCTGATGGAGCCCTGGGACGGCCCGGCCTGCGTCACCTTCACCGACGGCAAGCAGGTCGGCGCGGTCCTCGACCGCAACGGCCTTCGCCCCGGCCGCTACTGGGTCACCGACGACGGCCTCGTCGTCCTCGGCTCCGAGGTCGGCGTCCTCGACATCGACCCCGCCAAGGTCGTCCGCAAGGGCCGCCTCCAGCCCGGCCGGATGTTCCTCGTCGACACCGTCGAGCACCGCATCATCGAGGACGACGAGATCAAGGCCGGCCTCGCCGCCGAGCAGCCCTACGCGGAGTGGCTGGAGGCCGGCGAGATCGAGCTCGGCGACCTGCCCGAGCGCGAGCACATCGTGCACACCCACGCCTCGGTCACCCGCCGCCAGCAGACCTTCGGCTACACCGAGGAAGAGCTGCGCGTCCTGCTCGCGCCGATGGCCAAGGCCGGTGCCGAGCCGATCGGTTCGATGGGCACCGACTCGCCGATCGCCGCGCTGAGCGAGCGCCCGCGCCTGCTCTTCGACTACTTCACCCAGCTCTTCGCGCAGGTCACCAACCCGCCGCTGGACGCGATCCGCGAGGAGCTCGTGACCTCGCTGCGCTCCTCGCTGGGCCCGCAGGGCAACCTGCTCGACCCGAGCGCCGCCTCCTGCCGCTCCGTCGTGCTGCCCTTCCCGGTGATCGACAACGACGAGCTGGCCAAGCTCATCCACATCAACGCCGACGGCGACATGCCCGGCTTCAAGGCCGCGACCCTGTCCGGCCTGTACCGGGTCTCCGGCGGCGGCGACGCCCTCGCCGCCCGCCTCGAGGAGATCTGCGCCGAGGCCGACGCGGCCATCGCCAACGGTGCCCGGCTGATCGTCCTCTCCGACCGCCACTCGGACGCCGAGCACGCGCCGATCCCGTCGCTGCTGCTCACCGCGGCCGTCCACCACCACCTCATCCGCACCAAGCAGCGCACCCAGGTGGGCCTGCTGGTCGAGGCCGGTGACGTCCGCGAGGTCCACCACGTCGCCCTGCTGATCGGCTTCGGCGCGGCGGCCGTGAACCCCTACCTCGCCATGGAGTCCGTCGAGGACCTCCTGCGCGCGGGCACCTTCCTGAACGGGCTGGAGCCCGAGCAGGCCATCCGCAACCTGATCTACGCCCTGGGCAAGGGCGTGCTCAAGGTCATGTCGAAGATGGGCATCTCGACCGTCGCCTCCTACCGGGGCGCCCAGGTCTTCGAGGCCGTCGGTCTCGAAGAGGGCTTCGTCCAGAAGTACTTCAGCGGTACCGCCTCCAAGATCGGCGGCGTCGGCATCGACGTCATCGCCAAGGAGGTCGCCGCCCGGCACGCCAAGGCCTACCCCGCCTCCGGCATCGCGCCCGCGCACCGCGCGCTCGAGATAGGCGGCGAGTACCAGTGGCGCCGCGAGGGCGAGCCGCACCTGTTCGACCCGGAGACGGTCTTCCGCCTCCAGCACTCGACGCGTGCGGGCCGCTACGACATCTTCAAGAAGTACACGGACCGCGTGAACGAGCAGTCCGAGCGGCTGATGACGCTGCGCGGCCTGTTCGGCTTCAAGTCGGACCGCCAGCCGATCTCGATCGACGAGGTCGAGCCCGTCTCCGAGATCGTCAAGCGCTTCTCCACCGGCGCCATGTCGTACGGCTCCATCTCCAAGGAGGCGCACGAGACCCTCGCCATCGCCATGAACCAGTTGGGCGGCAAGTCCAACACCGGTGAGGGCGGCGAGGACGCGGACCGGCTGTACGACCCGGCCCGGCGTTCGTCGATCAAGCAGGTCGCCTCCGGCCGCTTCGGCGTCACCTCCGAGTACCTGGTCAACGCGGACGACATCCAGATCAAGATGGCCCAGGGCGCCAAGCCCGGCGAGGGCGGCCAGCTGCCCGGCCACAAGGTCTACCCGTGGGTCGCCAAGACCCGGCACTCGACCCCGGGTGTCGGTCTGATCTCCCCGCCGCCGCACCACGACATCTACTCGATCGAGGACCTGGCCCAGCTGATCCACGACCTGAAGAACGCGAACCCGCAGGCGCGGATTCACGTGAAGCTGGTCTCCGAGGTCGGCGTCGGCACGGTCGCCGCGGGTGTGTCCAAGGCGCACGCGGACGTCGTGCTCATCTCCGGCCACGACGGCGGTACGGGTGCCTCCCCGCTCACCTCGCTGAAGCACGCGGGCGGCCCCTGGGAGCTCGGCCTCGCCGAGACCCAGCAGACCCTGCTGCTCAACGGCCTGCGCGACCGGATCGTCGTCCAGACCGACGGCCAGCTCAAGACCGGCCGTGACGTCGTCATCGCCGCGCTGCTCGGCGCCGAGGAGTTCGGTTTCGCGACCGCGCCGCTCGTCGTCTCCGGCTGCGTCATGATGCGCGTCTGCCACCTCGACACCTGCCCGGTCGGCATCGCCACCCAGAACCCGGTGCTCCGGGACCGGTTCACGGGCAAGGCCGAGTACGTCGTGAACTTCTTCAAGTTCATCGCCGAAGAGGTCCGCGAGATCCTCGCCGAGCTGGGCTTCCGCTCCATCGAGGAGGCCGTCGGCCACGCCGAGACGCTCGACGTCGAGCGGGCCGTCAACCACTGGAAGGCGCAGGGCCTGGACCTGTCCCCGCTCTTCTACGTGCCCGAGCTGCCCGAGGGCACTCCGCTGCACCAGGTCATCGAGCAGGACCACGGCCTGGAGAAGGCGCTCGACAACGAGCTCATCAAGCTCGCCGCCGACGCCCTGGCCGCCGACTCGGCGACCGACGCCCAGCCGGTGCGCGCCCAGGTCGCGATCCGCAACATCAACCGCACGGTCGGCACCATGCTCGGCCACGAGGTGACCAAGAAGTTCGGTGGCGCGGGCCTGCCCGACGACACCATCGACATCACCTTCACGGGCTCGGCCGGCCAGTCCTTCGGCGCCTTCCTCCCGCGCGGTGTCACGCTGCGCCTGGAGGGCGACGCCAACGACTACGTCGGCAAGGGCCTCTCCGGCGGCCGCGTGATCGTCCGTCCCGACCGGGGCGCCGACCACCTCGCCGAGTTCTCCACCATCGCGGGCAACACCATCGCTTACGGCGCGACCGGCGGCGAGCTGTTCCTGCGCGGTCGTACCGGTGAGCGGTTCTGCGTCCGCAACTCCGGTGCCACCGTCGTCTCCGAGGGCGTGGGCGACCACGGCTGCGAGTACATGACCGGCGGTCACGCGGTGGTCCTCGGCGAGACGGGTCGCAACTTCGCGGCCGGCATGTCCGGTGGTATCGCCTACGTGATCGACCTCGACCCGGACAACGTCAACGTCGGCAACGCGAACGCCGTCGAGGCGCTGGACGACACCGACAAGCAGTGGCTGCACGACGTGGTGCGCCGCCACCAGGAGGAGACCGGATCCACGGTCGCCGAGAAGCTGCTCGCCGAGTGGGACACCGCGGTCGAGCGCTTCAGCAAGATCATCCCCAGCACGTACAAGGCAGTGCTCGCCGCCAAGGACGCCGCCGAGCAGGCGGGACTCTCCGAGTCCGAGATCACCGAGAAGATGATGGAGGCGGCGATCAATGGCTGACCCGAAGGGCTTCCTGAACCACGGCCGCGAGGTCGCCAAGTCCCGCCCCGTCGACGTACGCCTGAAGGACTGGAACGAGGTCTACGTCCCCGGCTCCCTGCTGCCGATCATCAGCAAGCAGGCCAGCCGCTGCATGGACTGCGGCATCCCGTTCTGTCACAACGGCTGTCCGCTCGGGAACCTCATCCCCGAGTGGAACGACTACGCCTACCGCGAGGACTGGGCGGCGGCCTCGGAGCGCCTGCACGCGACGAACAACTTCCCCGAGTTCACGGGGCGGCTGTGCCCGGCTCCCTGCGAGTCGGCGTGTGTGCTCGGCATCAACCAGCCGCCGGTCACCATCAAGAACGTCGAGGTCTCGATCATCGACAAGGCGTGGGACAGCGGTGACGTCGAGCCGCAGGCCCCCGAGCGCCTGTCCGGCAAGACCGTCGCGGTCATCGGTTCGGGCCCGGCCGGTCTCGCCGCCGCGCAGCAGCTCACCCGGGCCGGTCACACCGTCGCCGTCTACGAGCGCGCGGACCGCGTCGGAGGCCTCCTCCGGTACGGCATCCCCGAGTTCAAGATGGAGAAGCGGCACATCAACCGCCGTATCGAGCAGATGCGCGCGGAGGGCACCCGCTTCCGTACCGGCATCGAGATCGGCCGCGACCTCAAGGCGACCGACCTGAAGAAGCGGTACGACGCCGTCGTGATCGCCGCCGGTGCCACGACCGCCCGTGATCTCCCCGTCCCCGGGCGGGAGTTGAAGGGCATCCACCAGGCCATGGAGTACCTGCCGCTGGCCAACAAGGTCCAGGAGGGCGACTACGTCACCTCCCCGATCTCGGCCGAGGGCAAGCACGTCGTGGTCATCGGCGGTGGCGACACCGGCGCCGACTGCGTGGGCACCGCCCACCGCCAGGGCGCCGCCTCGGTGACGCAGCTGGAGATCATGCCCCGCCCGGGCGAGGACCGTGCCCCGCACCAGCCGTGGCCGACCTTCCCGATGCTGTACAAGGTCACCTCCGCGCACGAGGAGGGCGGTGAGCGGGTCTACTCGGTCTCGACGACCCACTTCGAGGGCGACGAGGACGGCAACGTCCAGTGGCTGCACCTCAGCGAGGTCGAGTTCATCGACGGCAAGCTGACGTCGAAGCCGGGCACGGAGCGCAAGATCCCCGCCCAGCTCGTCACCCTCGCGATGGGCTTCACCGGCACCGACCGTGAGAACGGCCTGGTCGAGCAGTTCGGCCTGGAGCTCGACGAGCGCGGCAACATCGCCCGCGACGCCGACTTCCAGACCAACGTGCCGGGCGTCTTCGTCGCCGGTGACGCCGGCCGCGGCCAGTCGCTCATCGTGTGGGCGATCGCGGAGGGCCGCTCGGCCGCCCGCGGCTGCGACCGCTTCCTGACCGGCGCGAGCGAGCTGCCCGCGCCGATCCGGCCGACGGACCGCTCGCTGATGGTGTGATCACCGACGGTGTGATCCCACCCGCATAGACGTCCCGTACAAAGGCGTGCGGAACACAGACGGCGCCTGCCCTTCCAGTCCCCGACCGGACGCTGGGCAGGCGCTGTCGCCTTTTCTACGGCACCTTGAACGTCTCCCCGTACACCTGCCACTCCAGCGGGGTCTCAAGGGCCAGGTTTCCGTCGTCCAGGAACCGCCGTTGCGCGGTGTCGACACGGGAGGTGTCGATGCCCGCGTCCCGGGTCTTCATCGCCGCCCGGCGGATGTCCAGGAAGGCGTCCAGGTAGGCCCTCTCGGAGCCGCCCTCGGTCGGGCTGTCGGCCTTCTGGAGGGCGCGTTCGCGCATGCCGTACAGACCGGTGGGATCGGTGCCCGGGCCGTGGAAGACCATGGCGTCGTAGTACACGAACTGGCCGAGCTCGCCGAGGCCGTCGAGCTTGGCGAGGCGGACGGCCGGGTCGAAGTAGACACGGTCGCGCTCCGCGTCCTGGGCCCTCTGGAAGGCCGGCCGGGCTGCCTCCGCCTTCCACGCGGCCGGGAAGCCCGGGTCCAGACCCTCGTGGGAGTCGGTGCCGTCGACCTCGCGCAGGGCGGGGATGTACGGCGCGAGACCGTTGTCGGGGTGCACCTTCGAGTAGCGCTCGACCAGGGTGAGCAGGTCGTGGGTGCCGGTGCAGAAGCCGATGAGGCCGGCCGTGTAGCCCTGGCCGTCGCCGATGTCCTCGATGTAGGCGTAGGCGCTGCGCCAGTCGAGGGTGGAGTTCTCGGCGCTGGCCACGAGCTGCTGCGCGAGATCCTTCTCGGCGGGGGCGGCCAGGCCCGGCGGCACGTCCGTGAGCGCGTCGGCCGCTGTGCCTTTCGCCCCCTCGGCCCACTGCTTGGCACCCTCGGCTCCCCTGGCGTCCTCGGCCGCCTGCGACCGGTAGGCGGCGGAGAGGTCGGGGCCCGCCCCGCCCCCTCCGGAGTCCTCGGGCGTGAGGAGGTAGACCGACGCCGTGACGAGTGCGGGGACGGTCGCGAGGAGCAGCAGGCGGGCGCGTCTCACCGGGCTCCCGTCAGTTCGGTGACCTTGGCCCAGGCGGACACCAGCAGCACCACCAGCAGTACGGCACACACCCCTGCCTGGACCAGGGCGCGACGGCCGTCCCGGGGAGCGTACGCGTAGCCGAGGGTGACGGCGGCTCCGGCGAGCAGCCCGCCGAGGTGGCCCTCCCAGGACGTCGCCCACGCGGAGACCACCAGCCACACCAGCAGGCCCGCCATGAAGCGGTTGACCTGGGCCATGTCGGCGCCGAGCCGGCGGGCCATCACGTAGTAGGCGGCGCCGAGCCCGAAGATCGCGCCGGACGCGCCGAGCGTGGGCGTGGTGGGCGCGAGCAGCAGGACGAGGACCGAGCCGCCGAGCGCGGACAGCAGATACAGGACGACGTACCTGAGACGGCCGAGCTGGACCTCCACCACCCGGCCGATGTTCCACAGCGACACCATGTTCATCACGATGTGCAGGATCCCGAACGTGCCCCCGGTGGGCGGCAGATGGAGGAACGCGCCGGTCAGCAGCCGGTACCACTCGCCCTCCACGACCCCCTCGGCGTGGAAGTCGGCGGGGTACGCGGCCTGCCACACGTAGTGGCCGCCGTCCGGGCCCACCAGACCGACGCCCAGCATCTCGAACCGGTCCACGATCGCCGGGCGCACGAGCTCGGCGACGTAGGCGAGCACGTTGAGGCCGATGAGGACGTACGTCACCAGGGGGACGGCCGTGATCCGACCGCCGAACGCGGTCCGGGCCTGCCGCACCGACCGCGCCCCCTCCCGCACGCACTCCGGGCACTGGTGGCCCACGGCCGCCTCCCGCATGCAGTCCGGGCAGATGTACCGCTCGCAGCGGATGCAGCGGATGTGGGACTCCACCTTGGGGTGGCGATAGCAGGTGGTGACGGCGGATTCGGGTTCCACGGCCGGCTCTCCTCGGAGTGACAGGGGTTGATGATCGAGCCGGTGGGGCTGCGGCGAACAAAATAGCGAACACAGGTACCGGGAGAGCGCGCCGGGGCCGGGGTCGGCCGTCCGCCCCGTTGGCTTCGCCGTACGGCCGTGCCACCCTGAAAGTGATCCGACGGGGAGGCGACGACGTATGGACGGCGCACGATCGGTGGAGCGGACGGCCCGTGGAGAGGCCGGGGCGGGCGAGAGGCTCGCCGACTGGGCGGACGGGCGGCTCGGCCTGTACGCGCTGGCCAAGGCGAACATGCGCAAGGTCTTTCCGGACCACTGGTCGTTCATGCTGGGCGAGATCTGTCTCTACAGCTTCCTCATCCTGATCCTCACGGGTGTCTACCTCACGCTGTTCTTCGAGCCCAGCGGGGTCGAGGTCGTCTACCACGGCTCCTACGAGCCCCTCAACGGCGTGGTGATGACCCGGGCCTACGAGTCCACGCTCGACATCAGCTTCGACGTGCGCGGCGGACTGCTGATCCGGCAGATCCACCACTGGGCGGCGCTGGTCTTCGTGACCGGCATGCTCGTGCACATGATGCGGGTGTTCTTCACCGGCGCCTTCCGCAAGCCGCGCGAGCTCAACTGGGTGTTCGGCTGGACCCTGCTGTTCCTCGGCATCATCACCGGGCTGACCGGCTACTCCCTCCCCGACGACCTGCTCTCCGGCACCGGCATCCGTTTCTCGCAGGGCGCGATCCTGTCCGTGCCGATCGTCGGGACGTACCTGTCCTTCTTCCTGTTCGGCGGGGAGTTCCCGGGCCACGACATCATCCCGAGGCTCTTCCCGATCCACGTCCTGGTGCTGCCCGGGATCATGCTCGGCCTGGTGGTCGCCCATCTGATCCTGGTCTTCTACCACAAGCACACCCAGTACCCGGGGCCAGGACGCGACAACAGGTCCGTGGTCGGCATGCCGTTCCTGCCGGTCTACATGGCCAAGGCGGGCGGCTTCTTCTTCCTGACCTTCGGCGTGCTGGCGCTGATGGGCGGGCTCGCCCAGATCAACCCCGTGTGGGCGTTCGGGCCGTACAGCCCCCAGCTGGTCACCACCGGCGCCCAGCCCGACTGGTACCTCGGTTTCTCCGAGGGGCTGATCCGGGTGATGCCGGGATGGGAGATCAACGCCTGGGGCCACACCCTCCAGCTGGGCGTCTTCATCCCCTTCTCGCTCTTCCCGCTGATCCTGCTCGCTCTCGGCGTCTATCCCTTCGTCGAGGCGTGGATCACCGGCGACAGACGCGAGCACCACATCCTGGACCGGCCGCGCAACGTCCCCGTCCGCACGGGGCTCGGCGTCGCCTGGCTGAGCCTGTACGTCGTCCTGCTGATCGGCGGCGGCAACGACATCGTGGCCACGCATCTGCACCTGTCCATCAACGCGATCACCTGGTTCGTGCGGGTCTCCGTGTTCGTGGTGCCGGTGCTCACCTTCGTGATCACCAAGCGCGTCTGCCTCGGGCTCCAGCGCCGGGACCGGGACAAGGTGCTGCACGGCCGGGAGACCGGCACCATCAAGCGGCTCCCGCACGGGGAGTACGTCGAGGTCCACGAGCCGCTCACGCAGGAGCACCTCCACACCCTCACCCAGCACGAGCAGCAACCGCCGTACGAGATCGGGCCGCTGGTCGACGCCAACGGGGTGCGGCGGCCGGTCAGGCGCTCCCAGCGGGTGCGGGCCGGGCTCGCCAGGGCGATGTTCGGACCCGGTACGCGGATCGAGAAGCCGACGGTGGAGGAGTACCGGGAGCTCACCGGCGGCGACCACCACCACTGAGGACGGTGTTTCGGCACTCCTCGGGGCTGCCCCAGGCGGAGCGCAGGGCGCGGGCCCTGGTGAGCCACAGCGACAGGTCGTACTCCGCGGTGTACCCGATCGCGCCGTGGAGCTGGAGCGCGGTACGGGCCGTCCGGTACGCCGCCTCGCACGCCGTGACCTTGGCGGCGGCGACGTCGTGCGCGGTCATCGTCAGGGCGGCGCCGAAGAGCAGGGGACGCGCGAACTCCAACGCGATCCTCGCGTCGGCGAGTTGGTGCTTGACGGCCTGGAAGGAGCCTATGGGGGCGCCGAACTGGGTGCGCTGCCCGACGTAGGAGACGGTCCGGTCGAGAAGGGCGAGGCCCACGCCGAGAGCCTGGGCGGCGGTGGTGAGGCGGGCGAGGGTGAGGGCGGCGGTGACGGGCGGGTGCGCGGTGAGCAGTTCGCCGCCCGCTGCCAGGGGGGTGAGACGGCGGGCGGGGTCGAGCGAGGGGCGCACCGGGCCGTGGCCGGGGGCGAGGTACAGGCCCTCGGCGGTCAGTGAGAGGCGGACGTCCGCGGCCTCGCCGTCCAGGGCGTACCCGCCGTCGCGGGCGACGGTGGCCATGGCCTCTCCCGAGGCCAGCGCCGGGAGCAGGCGCTTCGCCGCCCCCGGTTCGGTGAGCAACGCTGCCGCCGTCACGGTCTCCACCAGGGGGCCCGGTACCGCGTGCCGTCCCAACTCCACGAAGGCGAGCGTGAGTTCCAGGGGGCGGGGGCCCAGCCCGTCGTAGGTCTCCGGGACCGCCAGCGCGAAGACCCCCGCGTCGGCGATACGGCGCCACAGCGCCCGGCCGCCGGTGTGGTCGCCGCGGCTCCAGTCCCGGACGACGGACGGGGTGTCCGCGGCCGTCAGCATCGCGTCCAGGGAGCCGGCGAAGTCGCGCTGCTCGGCGTCGAGGAGGAAGCGCATCAGCGGCGTCCCTTCGGCAGGCCCAGCAGGCGTTCGGCGATGATGTCGCGCTGGATCTCGTTGGTGCCGGCGTAGATCGGCCCGGCGAGGGCGAAGACGTAACGCTCGGACCAGTCGGGGTCCTCTGCCTCACCGAGGAGATCCAGCGCAGTCTCGGTGAGCGCGATGTCGTACTCGGACCAGAAGACCTTGTTCAGGCTGGACTCCGGGCCGAGCGTCTCGCCGTCCAGGACTCGGGCGGCGGCCGCGTAGGTGAAGAGCTGGTAGGCGCGGGCGCCGATCAGGGCGTCCGCCACCCGCGTCCGGGCCGCCTCGGGCTCGCCCTTCGCCCGCCACAGCGCGAACAGCCGGTCGGCGGCCGCCAGGAAACGGCCCGGTGAGCGCAGCTTCAGGCCGCGTTCGTCGCCCGCCGTCGACATCGCGATCCGCCAGCCCTGGCCGGGCGCACCGATGACGTCCTCGTCCGGTACGAACACCTCGTCCAGGAAGAGCTCGGCGAAGGCCGGCTTGCCGTCGAGGCGGCGGATCGGGCGGACGGTGACACCGGGGGCCCGCAGGTCGAACATCAGGTACGTCAGGCCCTGGTGGGGTCTGGGGGTGTCCGGGTCGGTACGGAAGAGCCCGAAGGCGCGGTCCGCGAAGGCGGCCCGGGAGGACCAGGTCTTCTGGCCGCTGAGCAGCCAACCCCCGTCCGTGCGCACCCCCTTGGACCGCAGGGAGGCCAGGTCCGAGCCCGCCTCCGGCTCCGACCAGGCCTGCGCCCAGACGACCTCGCCGGTGGCCATCGGCGGCAGCACGCGCGCGCGTTGCTCACGCGTGCCGTGGGCGAAGAGGGTCGGGGCGAGGAGGCTGACGCCGTTCTGGCCGACGCGTCCGGGCGCCCCGGCCGCGTAGTACTCCTCCTCGAAGACCAGCCAGCGGATCAGCCCGCAGTCCCGGCCGCCGTACTCGACGGGCCAGTCGACCACCGACCAGCGGTCCGCGGCGAGTTCGGCCTCCCACGCGCGGTGGGCCGCGAAGCCCTCCCGGGTCTCCAGGGAGGGCAGCGGGGAGGCGGGCACACGCGCGCGCAGCCACGCGCGGGCCTCCGCGCGGAAGTCATCGTCCTCCTGCGTGAACGCCAGATCCATGGACACCCGTCCTTCCCTAACAAGTGTTTGGTAGGTTAGCGTGGCGCCATGACAGGCGTCGAGAGCCCGGTCTACGAGCCGGGGCACGGGCTGCTGAAAGGGCGCACCGCCGTCATCACCGCCGCCGCCGGGGCGGGCATCGGCGGGGCGACCGCGCGCCGCTTCCTGGAGGAGGGCGCGCGCGTCCTGATCAGCGACGCCCATGCGCGGCGCCTGAAGGAGTACGAGACCGCTCTGGCCCGCGAGTTCCGGGGCGCGGTGACCTCCATGGCGTGCGATGTCACCGACGAGGCCCAGGTGGGGACGCTCTTCGACGCGGCCGTCCGCGACCACGGGCGGCTCGACATCGTCGTCAACAACGCGGGCCTCGGCGGCACTTCGCAGCTCGTCGACATGACCGACGACCAGTGGACCCGCGTCCTGGACGTCACCCTCAACGGCACCTTCCGCTGCACCCGGGCGGCCCTGCGCCTCATGCGGGACTCCGGCGGCGGGGTGATCGTCAACAACGCCTCCGTCGTCGGCTGGCGCGCCCAGGCCGGACAGGCGCACTACGCCGCCGCGAAGGCCGGAGTCATGGCGCTGACCCGGTGCGCGGCACTGGAGGCGGCCGAGTACGGCGTACGCGTCAACGCCGTGTCACCGAGCCTCGCCATGCACCCGCACCTGGTGAAGGTGACCTCGGCCGAGCTGCTGGAGGAACTCACCGCCCGCGAGGCCTTCGGGCGGTACGCGCAGCCCTGGGAGGTGGCCAACGTGATCGTCTTCCTGGCGTCCGGCTACTCCTCGTACATGACGGGCGAGGTCGTCGCCGTCAGCAGCCAGCACGCCTAGGACAATGGACGATGTGCCGACCAAGAAGAAGCCCCAGGTGAGCGCCGCCGCCCCCGCCCGCCGCCGTGAACTCCTCGACACCGCCGCCGAGGTCTTCGCCGAACAGGGCTACAACGCCACGACCGTACGCAAGATCGCCGACCACGCGGGCATGCTTGCGGGCAGCCTCTACTACCACTTCGACTCCAAGGAATCGATGCTGGAGGAGATCCTGCGGACCTTCCTCGACGAGCTCTGGGACGGCTACGACACCGTCCTGGGCGCCGAACTCGGCCCGCGCGAGACGCTGGAGGCCCTGGTCACCGAGTCGTTCCGGGAGATCGACCGGCACCGGGCCGCCGTCGCGATCTACCAGAAGGAGAGCAGGCAGCTGGTCGCGCAGGAGCGGTTCGCGTTCCTCGCCGAGTCGCAGCGCAGGTTCGAGAAGGCCTGGCTGTCCACGCTGGAGCGCGGGGTCGCGGCCGAGGTGTTCCGGGCCGACCTCGACGTACGGCTGACCTACCGGTTCGTGCGCGACACCGTGTGGGTGGCCGCGTCCTGGTACCGGCCCGGCGGACAGCACAGCCCGGAGGAGATCGCCCGGCAGTACCTGTCGATGGTGCTGGACGGGATCGCCGTACGCACGTAACTCATTGGGATGTCTGGGGAGTCGCCATGGCCGAGGCCTACATCGTCGAAGCGGTCCGTACGCCCGTCGGGCGGCGCGGGGGAGGACTGAGCGGGGTCCATCCGGCCGATCTGGGCGCGCATGTGCTGCGTGCGCTGGTGGAGCGGGCCGGGGTCGATCCCGGGGCCGTCGAGGACGTCGTCTTCGGGTGCCTGGACGCGGTCGGGCCGCAGGCCGGGGACATCGCGCGGACCGCGTGGCTCGCGGCCGGGCTGCCCGAGGAGGTGCCCGGGGTGACCGTGGACCGGCAGTGCGGGTCCTCGCAGCAGGCCGTGCACTTCGCCGCGCAGGGCGTGCTGTCCGGGACGCAGGACCTGGTGGTCGCGGGCGGGGTGCAGAACATGTCGATGATCCCGATCGCCTTCACGACCCGGCAGGCCGCGGAGCCGCTCGGGCTGACCCAGGGGCCGTTCGCGGGCAGCGAGGGGTGGCGGGCGCGGTACGGGGACCGGGCGGTGAACCAGTTCGTCGGCGCCGAGATGATCGCCGGGAAGTGGGGGATCAGCCGCGAGGACCAGGAGGAGTTCGCGCTCCGGTCGCACCGGCGGGCCCTGCGGGCCATCGACGAGGGACGCTTCGAGCGCGAGACGGTGGCCTACGGCCCCGTCGCGGTCGACGAGGGCCCGCGCCGGGACACCTCCCTGGAGAAGATGGCCGGCCTGAAGCCGGTGATCGAGGGCGGCACCATCACCGCGGCCTGCTCCTCGCAGGTCTCCGACGGGGCCGCGGCCATGCTGCTGGCCTCGGAACGTGCGGTACGCGAACACGGCCTCACCCCACGCGCGCGCGTGCACCACCTCTCCGTCCGCGGCGAGGACCCCATCCGCATGCTCACCGCCCCCATCCCGGCCACCGCGCACGCCCTGAAGAAGACCGGCCTCACCATCGACGACATCCACCTCGTCGAGATCAACGAGGCCTTCGCCCCGGTGGTGCTGGCCTGGCTGAAGGAGACGGGAGCCGACCCGGACAAGGTCAACGTCAACGGCGGCGCGATCGCCCTCGGCCACCCGCTGGGGGCGACGGGAGTGAAGCTGATGACCACCCTCCTGCACGAACTGGAACGCACGGGCGGCCGATTCGGGCTCCAGACCATGTGCGAGGGCGGGGGACAGGCGAACGTGACGGTCATCGAGCGGCTTTGACGGCGACGGGACCGCCCGCGTCGGCGGACGGAGTCCGGCGCAGGCTTCCGAAGCCCGTGAGGCCCCTGGGGCCGAGTGGTGCGAGGGGGCCGTCGGGGAGGGTGTCGATGTGCGAGGGCGGGGGACAGGCGAACGTGACGGTCATCGAGCGGCTTTGACCGCGAACGTGACGGTCATCGACAGCCTTTGAGGCCCTCCAAGGTCTCCTCCGCCTCCTTCATGATCCGCTCCACCAGTTCCGCGCACGACGGCAGGTCGTCGATCACCCCGGCGACCTGGCCGCCGGCCATGACCCCGAGGTCCGTACGGCCGTCCACCATCGCCGACTTGAGGAGCATGGGGGTGTTGGCGGCGAGGAGGACCTGGCTCCAGGTGAGGTCCTTGCCGTGGCGCATCGCGAGGCCGTCGTGGATCAATTGGCGCCAGGTCAGCCCCGACAGCCTGCGGAAGGCGGCGGCATGCCGGGTGGCCCGCAGTAGGGCGCGCGTACGTCCCGCGCTCTCCAGGGAGTGCACCAGATCCGTACGCAGCATGCGGTGCGGGAGGCCGTCCACCGCCCGGGTCACCGTCACGTCCTTCACCGTCGCCGCCAGATAGCGCGCCTTCACCGCGTCCGGCACCGTCGAGTCCGAGGTGAGCAGGAAGCGGGTGCCCATGGCGACGCCCGCCGCCCCGTACGCCAGCGCCGCGACCAGACCCCGCCCGTCGAAGAACCCGCCCGCTGCCACGACCGGGATGTCCACCGCGTCCACCACCTGCGGCAGCAGGACCGTCGTCGCCACCTCCCCGGTGTGCCCGCCGCCCTCCCCGCCCTGCACGATCACCGCGTCCGCGCCCCAGGCCGCGACCTTCTCGGCATGCCGCCGGGCCCCGACGGACGGGACGACGAGCACCCCCGCCTCCTTCAGCTCGGCGATCAGCTCGGCGGAGGGCGCGAGGGCGAAGGACGCCACCCGCACGCCCTCGTCGATGATGACCCGCACCCGGTCACCGGCGTCCGCCGCGTCGGCCCGCAGATTGACCCCGAAGGGTGCGTCGGTCCGCGACCGCACCTCCCGTACGGCGTCCCGGAGCCGGTCGAGCGTCATGGTCGCGGAAGCCAGGATGCCGAGCGCGCCCGCGTTCGCCGTGGCGGAGACCAGCCGAGGCCCCGCCACCCACCCCATCCCGGTCTGCACGATGGGATGGCGGACCCCGGCCAGCCGGGTGAGCGCGGTCTCCATCAGCCACCGACCTCCCGGGACCGGGTGTCCTGCGGATCGATCACCTCACGGATCAACTCCAGCTCCCGGTCGGTCGGTTCGCGGGTGTACGGCACCTCGTCCGGGACCACCAGATCGAAACCGGTGGCCTCCCGCACCTGGTCCACGGTGACCCCCGGATGCAGCGAGGCCAGCCGCATCGAGCGGTCCGGGGTGTCGAAGTCGAGGACGCCCAGGTCGGAGACGACCCGCGGGATACGGTGGAAACGGGCCCCGGCGGCACGGTCGTATCCGACTCCGCACACCATGTCGACCTTCTCGACGAACACCCGGCGCGAGTGCCTCGGCACCCAGTAACTGGTCGGGTTGTTCAGGGTGTTGACCGGCGCCCCCCGCACCCCGAGCAACTGCCGTCGCGGCCGCGCCCAGTCGCCGATGCAGGAGATGTTCTGGTTGCCGTACCGGTCGAGCTGGCTCGCGCCCATCATCACGTGCCGCCGTCCGCCGGTGACCAGGGCGAGGTGCCTGCGGTACGGCAGCCAGCCCTCGGGCGTGCCGTCCGGGCGGACCAGCAGGGCCTCGCCGTCGGTCAGCAGCAGGTCGGGGGAGAAGGTGAGGCGGGCGAGCCGGGCGCCGACCGAGGGGATCAGGCCCATCGGGCTCGCCAGGATCTCGCCCGCGTCCCGCCAGGCCTCGGCGCAGGCGATCACGCAGTACTCACTCCGGGTCGCGGTCACGAAGTCCTCCTCCGAGATACCGTGCGGCGAACTCCGGCCAGGGCGTGGTCGCGTACTCCCGCTGCACGGCCTCGTCCCGGCCGTAGTCGGGGGCGCAGGAGGTGAAGTGCGCGCCGCCCGGAGCCTCGACCACACCGGTGACCGTGTGCCGTCCGACCAGCAGCGACTGCGGCGGCGCCTCCTTCGTCAACTCCGCCGTGTCCACGATCCGTTCGCAGGAGACGTACGCCGTGTCGGCCGCCTCGCAGAACAGGTCGTCGAAGTACGGGTCGGGGCCGAGGCACTGGCCGTTGCCCAGCCGGTCGGCGCGGTTCAGGTGCACCAGGGCGGCATCCATGCCGAGCGCGGGCACCGCCACGAACGTCTCCCCGTCGTCGTACGGCGAAGTCACCGTCCGCAGACCCGGGTTGACCCGCATGACGTCCGAGCCGACGCCCGCCCGCACCGGCAGGAACGGCAGCCGGTTCGCGGCCGCGTGCAGGCCCCACATGAACATCGCCTCGTCGAGCTCCATGAGCTCGAAGGCACCAGCCTCGCGGGCCGCCCGGTAATGGGGTTCGAGGGGGATCGAGTCGAGGGTGACGAACGCGGCGACGAGCTTGCGGATGCGCCCCGCGGCGGCGAGCATCCCGACGTCCGGGCCGCCGTACGAGACGATCGTCAGGTCGGTGACGTCCGAGCGCAGCAGCGCGCGCACCAGCGCCATCGGCTTGCGGCGCGAACCCCAGCCGCCGATGCCGAGGGTCATGCCACTGCGCAGCCGGGAGACGACCTCGTCGGCCGTCATGGTCTTGTCGCTCACTCGGCCTCCCCGCCGAACCTGTTCCGAACCCGGTCGGCGACCCCGCTGACGCTCGCCTCGTAGGTGAAGCCCTGCTCGTAGCGGTAGGCGCGGCGCACGTCCACCGGGTCGATGCCGTTGATGGCGGCCTTGGCCAGGCGCAGCAGCTCGCCGTCCTTGGCGGCAATCTCTCGGGCCGACTCCATTGCCGTGGCGGCGAGTTCGGCCCTCGGCACGACCTTCCACACCGAACCGTGCCGGTGCAGTTCGGCGGCGGTGACCGTGCGGGAGGTGAAGTACAGGGCGCGCATGAGGTGCTGCGGCACCAGCCGGGCCAGGTGGGTGGCCGCGCCGAGGGCACCGCGGTCCAGTTCGGGCAGGCCGAAGGTGGCGTCCTCGCTCGCCACGACCACGTCCGCGTTGCCCACCAGGCCGACGCCCCCGCCCAGGCAGAACCCCTGCACGGACGCCACCACGGGCACCTCGCAGTCGTACACCGCCGAGAAGGCCTCGAAGCAGCCGCGGTTGGCACCGACGAGGGCGGCCGCGCCGCGGTTCTGGATCTCCTTGATGTCCACGCCCGCGTTGAAGCCACGCCCCTCGGCCGCCAGGACCACACACCTGACCTCCGGATCACGGCCCGCCGCGCGCACGGCGTCGGCCAGGGCGAACCAGCCGTCCACCGGAAGGGCGTTCACCGGCGGGAAGTCGACCCCGACGAGGACGATCCCCTTTTCCGGGGACGAGGTGGAGACACCCATGGCCGCATCAGCTACCTTTCCACCAAACGTTTGTTAGGTGAAGGGTAGCGGTGAATGGAGCTGAACGGGAGGGTCGTGGTCGTCACCGGCGGGACGCGGGGAGTCGGTGCCGGGATCGCCGGCTCCTTCGCGCAGGCGGGCGCGGAGGTAGTCGTCTGCGCCCGCCGACCGCCCGAAGTCCCGTCGCCGACAGCCCGGTTCGTGCCACTGGACGTCCGGGACGCCGACGCCGTGCGGGACTTCTTCGCCGAACTGCCACACCTGGACGTGCTGGTGAACAACGCGGGCGGCGCGCCCTACCGGCTGCTCACCGACGCGAGCCCCGAACGGCACGCCCGGATACTGGAGTTGAACCTCCTGGCCCCGCTCACGGTGTCCCTGGCCGCGCACGAACACCTGAGACGGACCCGCGGCTCGATCGTCATGATCGGGAGCGTCAGCGGAGGCCGGCCCTCGCCCGGCACGGCCGCGTACGGGGCGGCCAAGGCGGGCCTGGAGAACCTCGCCCGCTCGATGGCCGTGGAGTGGGCACCGGACGTCCGCGTGAACACCCTGGTCGTCGGCATGGTCCGCACCGAGCGGTCCCACCTGCACTACGGCGACGCGCAGGGCATCGCCGCCGTCTCCCGCACGGTCCCGCTCGGACGCCTGGCCGAGCCCTCCGACGTGGGCGCGGCAGCCGTCTTCCTCGCCTCCGACGCCGCCGCCTACATCAGCGGGGCCTCCCTGCTGGTGCACGGCGGCGGGGAACGGCCCGCCTTCCAGGACGCCGCAACCGCCAACAGGGAGACGTGAGATGACCGGAATCTGCGACGGCCGGGTCGTCGTCGTGACCGGCGCGGGCCGCGGTCTCGGCCGCGCCCACGCGCTCGCCTTCGCCGCCGAAGGGGCACGGCTCGTCGTCAACGACCTCGGCGTCGGCCTCGACGGCACCCCGAGCCCCGACAGCCCCGCCACCCTCGTCGCCGAGGAGATCCGCGCGGCGGGCGGCGAGGCGGTCGCCCACGGCGGCGACATCGCCACACCCGACGGTGCCGCCTCCCTCGTCCGGACGGCCCTGGAGACGTACGGCCGCCTCGACACCCTCGTCAACAACGCCGGGTTCCTGCGCGACCGGATGCTCGTCAACCTCGACGAGGACGACTGGGACGCGGTGCTGCGGGTCCATCTCAAGGGCCACTTCCTCCCCCTGAAGCACGCGGCGGCACACTGGCGGGCGGAGACGAAGGCGGGCCGTACGCCGGTGGCCAGGATCGTCAACACGTCCAGCGGGGCAGGTCTGTCGGGCTCGGTCGGACAGGGCAACTACAGCGCGGCGAAGGCGGGCATCGTGGCCCTGACCCTGGTCGCCGCCGCCGAACTCGCCCGCTACGGCGTCCAGGTCAACGCGATCGCCCCCGCGGCACGGACGCGGATGACCGAGCAGACGTTCGCCGACACGATGGCGCCCCCGTCCGACGGCTTCGACGCGATGGCCCCGGAGAACGTGTCCCCGCTGGTCGTCTGGCTGGGCTCGCAGGCCGGCGCGGGAGTGACGGGCCGGGTCTTCGAGGCGGAGGGCGGCCGCATCACGGTGATGGAGGGCTGGCGGCCGGGCCCGACCGCCGACAGGGCCGCGAGGTGGACCCCGGCGGAGGCGGGGGAGACGGCACGGAAGCTGCTGGGCGAGGCCGAGACGCCCCAGCCGGTGTACGGGGCGTGAACGGGGAACGGGACGTTACCGGGGAACAGCACCACAGCCCTACGCAGCCCTACGTGTCGCACTCCAGCACCGTCCGGCACAAAGCACACCGCGCCCGCACCCGCCCCCGCACCGGCACCCGGATCCGCTGATGACAGGTGGGACAGGGGAACGACACCCGCAGGCGCCCGGGCCCGTCGGGGGTGAACGCGTAGGGCACCCCCGGCCGCGGCCCCGGCCCCGCGTGCCGCCGGTCACGGGCGTACCGGCGCCTCCCCGCCCACCCGGCAGCGGTGAGCGGAGGCTGCTGCTCGTCCTCCCGAGCCCTGGCCATCCCCTTCTCGTACGCCGTGTACGCCTGCGCACTGGTGAACCACACCGAGGGATCCTCCCCGAACACCAGCGACCGCTTCGCCAGCACGTACCCGAACTCCTCCGGGGTGAGGTAGCCCAGCTTCTGCGACGACGCCGCGTCCTCCCGGTACGCGTCCAGCAGCAGCCAGCCGGCCCCCAGGTACGTGGCCGCCGTGTCCGTGAGGATCTCGTTCTCCCGCACCGCCGGGAAGGAGAGGTCCAGCCGGTGCAGGTACACGTGCATGATCTCGTGGGCCAGCGCCGCGCCGATGTCCCGCCGATGCGTGCGGAAGCGGTCGTTCAGCTCGACGAAGTACTCGGGGCCCGCGGTCAGTTCGACGTTGGCCGCGTACGTCATCTCCCGGAAGCCGACCACGAGCCGGGCGTCCGGCAGCCGGTAGTGCCGCACCAGCTCCCGGGCCACCCGCTGCGCGCCGAGATAGAGGTCGTCGGTGTCGCAGAACGCCACGTCCACCGGGGCCACGCTCGTCGCGAACGTCCGGACGGTGTCGTAGGAGAGCCGCTTGTAGAGCGCGTTGATCGAGGCCCGCACCGTCTCCAGGTGCGGGTAGCCGTGCTGGACCGGTCCGTCGTTCGTCACGCCCGTACCCCCAAGACGCCCTGAACCCGATTCCACTCTACGAGGTCGTGGGCGAATTCTCGTGGGTCGGATCCGGCGCACGCAGCCGCAGCACGGGCCCGTCGGCCGGCGCCTCCTCCAGCTCCAGCACCCACACGTCGTTGCCGCCCTCCCGCAGCACGGGACCGGGCACGTACAGCGACCGCTGCGGGCCCGCCGACCAGTACCGGCCGAGATTGAAGCCGTTGACCCACACGAACCCCCGGGTCCACCCCGGCAGCTCAAGGACCGCGTCCCCGGCGCCCCGCACGCTCACCTCACCCCGGTACAGGCCCGGCGAACCGTCCCCGGGGACCTCCCCGAACCCGATCCCGGTCACCGAGTCCAGCGCGTCCAGCCGCAGCGCCCGCGCCCGCACCCCGTGCAGGAACTGCCGCTCGTGCAGCAGACCCCCGGTGATCCCCTTGGCCTCCCCGCTGCGGGGCCCGTAGTTGACCCGCCCCAGCGACTCCACCCACAGCTCCACGCGCGCGTACCCCGCGACCGGCTCCTTGAGCTGGACCTCCTCCTCGGTGAGCACCCCGGCCCGCTCACCGTCGACGTACACCACCGCGAGATCCCTGAGCCCCCGCGCGATCAGCGGGTAGGGCTGCCGCGGCCCCGGCACGGTCACCTCGTACCGCACCAGCCCCCGGTCGACGTCCAGCTCCTCGAACGTCGGCGGCACCGGGGCCTCGACGGGCGATCCGCCGCGCTCCTCCAGGACGGCGGACAGGGACGCCCACTCGGACAGGTGCACGTCATCGGCCGCGCCCACCACCTCCGGTGCGGGCGGCAGGTCCGCCACCGGGCCGTACTCGGCCAGCACCTCCCTGAAGCGCCAGAACTTCTCCGTCGGCCTGCCGTACTCGTCGATCGGCGCGTCGTAGTCGTACGACGTCACGTCCGGCTCCAGCGGGCCGTCGTGCAGGGCGCCCCCGCCCCGGTTGGCGCCCGCCCAGCCCGCGAAGTTCGTGCCCCCGTGCGCCATGTACAGGTTCACCGAGGCCCCGCACTCCAGGATCTCCCGCAACGCCGCGGCCGCGTCCCGCGCGTCCCGCACGACCGGCTCACCGCCCCAGTGCTCGAACCAGCCGCACCAGAACTCCATGCACATCAGCGGGCCGTCCGGCCGGTACCGGCGCAGCGTCTCGAAGGCCGTGCGGGCGTCGGAGCCGAAGTTCACCGTGGCGAGGACGCCCGGGAGCGAGCCGCCGGTGAGCATGTGGTCCTCGGGACCGTCCGAGGTGAACAGCGGGACCGTGACACCCAGCGCGCGCAGCAGCTCGGTCAGCCGCAGCAGATACGCGGCGTCCGAACCGTAGCTGCCGTACTCGTTCTCCGCCTGCACCATGACCACCGGGCCGCCGCGGTCGATCTGCCGCTCCACGACCTGCGGCAGCAGCCGCCCGAACCAGCGCTCGACCCGGCTCAGGTACCGCTCGTCACTCGTGCGCGCATGCCCGGGGAGCCAGTGCGGCAGACCGCCGTTCTCCCACTCCGCGCAGATGTAGGGACCCGGGCGGACGACCGCCCACAGCCCCGCCTGCCGGGCCGCGTCCAGGAACCGGCCCAGCGCCTCCACGTCCCGGAACTCGCCCGGGCGCGGCTCGTGGAGGTTCCACGGCACGTACGTCTCCACACAGTTGAGACCCATCGCCCGCAGCATCGCCAGCCGGTGCCCCCACTGCGCCTCGTGCACCCGGAAGTAGTGCAGCGCGCCGGACAGCAGCCGCACCGGCCGGCCGTCCAGCAGGAAATCGGTTTCACCCACCGAGAACTCGCTCATAGGCTCCACCCTCACCACTGGCGGCGATCACGTCCATGGACAAAGATCGGCGCTGCTTGGACCGAAGCGCAGGCAAGGAGCGCGATGTACCACACCTGGATGCGGTTCCTCACGCCCAGCCCCGTCCACCACCGCCTCGGCCTGGTCTGCCTCGGCGTCGGACTCCAGTACGGCCCCCTGCCCACCGTCGGTCCCCGCACCCTCGACAGCCACGTCGCCGTCGTCATCAGCACCGGCACCGGCTGGTACGAGACCCCCGACGGCCGCCGTACGACGGTCACCGCGCCCTCCCTGCTGTGGCTCACCCCCGGCATCCCCCACCACTACGCGCCCGACCCGGAGACCGGCTGGGACGAGGGGTTCGTCGGCTTCACCGGCCCCGCGACCGCCACGTACACCGAACTGGGCTACATCGAGCCGGACCGCCCCGTGGTACCCCTGTCCGACGCCACCGGCCCGCGTTCCGTGATCGCCCGCATCGCCCGCGCCGCCCGCCGCGACAACCCCCTCCTGGAGGTGGAGACCGGCGCCGCCGTCCACGAACTGTTGGTCGCCCTGCGCCGCGCCCGCGCCGACCTCGCCCCCGACGGCGACGTCGTCCTCAAAGCGCTCGCCCGCGACGCCTGCCTGCCGCTGTCGGTCGCCGACCACGCCGCCCGGCACGGCATGACCCTCGCCGAACTGCGCACCGCCGTCCGCCGCGGCGCCGGGTGCAGCCCCAAGGACTACCTCCTCGGCATCCGCCTCGGCCGCGCCAAGGAACTCCTCGCCGCCACCGACCTCCCCGTCGCCGCCATCGCCCGCCGCGTCGGCTACGACGACCCCGCCTACTTCTCCCGCCTGTTCACCCGTCGCGTCGGCATGCCCCCCGTCCGCTTCCGCGCCCAGGAAAGCCGGACCGTGCCGGGGGGCTGGAGCAACGAGGTGCCGGATCCGGATGATCCGCCGCGGGTCTGATCGCGGGGGCTGGGGGTCGGGTTCGGGGTGGACGAGGTGGCGAGGATTTGTTCGCTGGGGCTCTGGGGCCGCCGCCGACAAGTCGATCACACAGCTCCCCGCCCCCACGCCCCTCAAGGAGCCGAGCGCCCCCCTCCCCGATCCGGCCGATCCGCCGATGAACCGGCCACCCCGCCCCCGTAGGGTTGTCGCTCATGACCACCAGCAACACCGGATCCGGTGACGTCGACCCGGCCGTCCTTGCAGAGCTCAGCCGGCTGCGGGACAGCATCGACAACATCGACGCGGCCGTCGTCCACATGCTCGCCGAGCGCTTCAAGGCCACCCAGCAGGTCGGCCATCTCAAGGCCCGCCACCAGTTGCCGCCCGCCGACCCGGCCCGCGAGGCCCGCCAGATCGAACGGCTGCGCACCCTCGCCGAGAACGCCAAACTCGACCCGGCCTTCGCTGAGAAGTTCCTGAATTTCATCATCGCCGAGGTGATCAGACACCACGAGCGCATCGCCGAGGACACCGTCAACGGCTCCACCCCCCTGGCCGATTGACCTCGCAGGACGCTCAAGGGAGGTGACACGGGCGCCCGCACCCGGCATGCTGCGCTGTGCACTCCTTGTCAGCCCGCGAGCACTCCGTGTCAACGCACGGGCGTAGGCTGGCTTCCGCGAGGGAGGGACGCCGGGCCATGCCTTCGGATGCCAAGATCCTCATCGTCGACGACCACGAGGACACGCTCTACGCCCTGGAGAGTGCCCTGGCCCCGCTGGGCTACCGGCTCGGCCGCGCCACCAGCGGGGACGAGGCCCTCAAGCAGGTGCTCCGGGGCCAGGTCGGCCTCCTGCTCCTCGACGTACGGATGCCCGGGGTCAGCGGACTCGACGTGGTCCGCTACATGCGGCGCCTGGAACAGACCCAGCACATCCCCGTCGTCCTGCTCACCGGCTTCGGCCCCGACCACGAACTCACCTCCGCCGCCTTCGGCCTCGGCGTCGCCGACCTCGTGATGAAACCCATCGACCCCTGGGCCCTGCGCACCAAGGTCCGCTACCTCTTCGACGCCCACCGCCGCCACCTCGCCCTCGAACACGAGGTGCGGGAGTTACGCGCCCTCGTCAAGGACCACACCGAGGACAAGAATCACGACGTGGGCCATGACGAGAGCCATGACGAAGGCCACGACGAGGACGAGGGCCCCGCCGCCCACCCCGCCCTGCCCCACCCCGACGCCCGGGTACCGGTCCAGCGGGGCAACGGGGCGCACACCGGGGAGCTCGAACAGGACCGGACATAAGGCGTGTACCGATCCGCCTCTGTGAGTTGCCGTTGCCATCAGGCAGCATGTCCTGCATGTCCGTACTGACGCGCGACGAAGCGCAGACCCGTGCCAAGCTCCTCGACGTTCACCGCTACACCATCGCGCTGGACCTCACCACCGGCGACGAGACCTTCGCGTCCCAGACCGTCATCCGGTTCACCGCGCGCACGGAGGCGGACACCTTTGTCGAACTCAAGCCGGCCGAACTGCGGGAGGCCACCCTCGACGGCCGCCCCCTCGACCCGGGCACCCTCGAGGAGAACCGGCTGCCCCTCGAGGGCCTGACCGCCGGCGAGCACGAACTGCGCATCGACGCCGTCATGCGGTACTCCCGCACCGGCGAGGGCATGCACCGCTTCACCGACCCCACCGACGGCGAGACCTACGTCTACACCCAGCTCTTCCTCGACGACGTCCAGCGCGTCTTCGCCGCCTTCGACCAGCCCGACCTCAAGGCCGTCTTCGACCTGACGGTGACCGCCCCCGAGGGCTGGAGCGTCCTCGCCAACGGCATCACCGAACACCTCGGCGACGGCCACTGGAAGGCCGCCACCACCCCCCTGATCTCCACCTACCTCGTCGCCGTCGCCGCCGGCCCCTGGCACTCCGTGCGCACCGAACACCGCGGCCTGCCCTTCGGCATCCACTGCCGCCGTTCCCTCGCGCCCCACCTCGACCCGGACGCCGACGAACTCTTCGAGATCACCAAGCAGTGCTTCGACCGCTACCACGAGAAGTTCGAGGAGCCCTACCCCTTCGACTCCTACGACCAGGCGTTCGTCCCCGAGTTCAACGCCGGCGCCATGGAGAACCCCGGACTCGTCACCTTCCGCGACGAGTTCGTCTACCGCTCCGCCGTCACCGACACCGAACGCCAGACCCGCGCCATGGTCATCGCCCACGAGATGGCCCACATGTGGTTCGGCGACCTCGTCACCCTGCGCTGGTGGGACGACATCTGGCTGAACGAGTCCTTCGCCGAGTACATGGGCTACCAGACCCTCACCGAGGCCACCCGCTTCACCGACACCTGGGTCGACTTCGGCGTCGTCCGCAAGGGCTGGGGCTACGACGCCGACCAGCGCCCCTCCACCCACCCCGTCGCCCCCGAAGCCGTCGACGACACGGCCGCCGCCCTCCTCAACTTCGACGGCATCTCCTACGCCAAGGGCGCCTCCGCACTGCGGCAGTTGGTGACCTGGCTCGGCGAGAAGGACTTCCTCGCCGGCATCAACACCCACTTCGCCCGGCACAAGTTCGCCAACGCCGCCCTCGCCGACTTCATCGACTCCCTCGCCTCCGCCACCGAACGCGACGTCCACGCCTGGGCCGACGCCTGGCTGCGCACCACCGGCGTCGACACCCTGCGGCCCGTCGTCACCCGCGGCGAGGAAGGCACGTACACCCTCCAGGTCGAGCACAAGGGCAGCCGCCCGCACCGCATCGCCGTCGGCCTCTACGACCAGGACGTCGCCGACGAGGGCCGCCACCTCGTCCTGCGCGAACGCCTCGACCTCGACGTCCCGCAGAACACCCCCCAGCCCATCGGCAAGCGCCCCACCCTCCTGGTCCTCAACGACGGCGACCTCACCTACGCCAAGGTCCGCTTCGACACCGACTCCTTCAAAGCACTCACCGAGACCCTCTCCGGCCTGCCCTCACCCCTGACCCGCGCCGTCGTCTGGAACGCCCTGCGCGACGCGGTCCGCGACGGCGAACTGGCGCCCACCGCCTACCTGGACGCGGCCCGCGCCCACCTCCCGCACGAAACCGACCTCGCCCTCGTTCAGGGCGTCCTCGCCTTCGCCGCCACCTACGTCACCGACCGCTACGTCACCCCCGAACAGCGCCCCGCCGCCCTCACCACCCTCTCCTCCCTGTGCCGCGACCTCATCCGCCGCACCGAGGACGGCGACAACCCCGGCCTGCGCCTGATCGCCGTCCGCCACTGCATCGACGTCGCCGCCCACCCCGACACCATCGCTGCCTGGCTCGCCGACGGCACCGTCCCCGGCGGCCCCGAACTCGACCCCGAACTGCGCTGGCGCGTCCTCGCCCGCCTCGCCGTCCTCGGCGCCACCGACGAGACCGCCATCGCCGCCGAACTCGAACGCGACCCCTCCGCCACCGGCCAGGAAGGCGCCGCCCGCTGCCGCGCCGCCCTCCCCACCGAAGAGGCCAAAGCGCGGGCCTGGGAAGCGATGTTCACCCGCGACGACCTCTCCAACTACCTGTTCACCGCCACCGCCCAGGGCTTCTGGCAACCCGAACAGACCGACCTCGTACGGCAGTACGTCCCCCGCTACTACGAGGACGCCGTCGCCCTCGCCGCCCGCCGGGGCCCCGCCATCGCCGTCGCCGCCGGCCGCTCGGCCTTCCCCGACTACGCCATCGACGAGGACAACCTGCGGCTCGGCGAGGCCTGCCTGCGCGACGCCGACCCCATCCCCGCCCTGCGCCGCAAACTGGTCGACCAACTCGACGACCTGGCACGGGCCCTGCGGGTGAGGCAGGCGTAGAGCGGATTTTCCCCGTACGGGAGTACCCCCTTTCGGGTCAGGATCGTTGAACTCTCCGGGCGCGCCCAGGCAACCGCGTCCAAGCTGGAAGTCCCCAGCGCCCCCGGAGGTCGACGATGCACACGCCGCCCCTGGCCTCGGGCCCCGAAGGCCCCTCCTCCCTGCGCCCGTTGCTGGACACGGTTCTGGAGGCGTTGGAGGAGGGGGCGCGGGGGCGGCGAGGTCCGCTGCCGGCCGGGGGACCGGACGCGGTCGCCGCCCGGATGCGAGAGGCGCTGGGGGCTGTGCTCCCTGACGACGGCGACCCTGAGGCCCTACGGCGCCTGGTACGGGCCGTGGCGGAAGGCTCGGCGGACCCGGCGGACCCGCTGTGCGCAGCCCACCTCCACTGCCCACCGTTGGCGGTGGCCGCAGCGGCGGACCTGGCCGTGAGCGCTTTGAACCCCTCGCTGGACTCATGGGACCAGGCCCCGGCAGCGTCAGAGCTGGAGGCCCAGGTAACCCGAGCACTGGCAAACGAGGTTTACGGCGAGACACATAGGGGCGCGGGGAACTGCGCGACCAGCCCCCACCGACCCGATGCCTTGGTCACGACCGGTGGCACGGAATCCAACCAACTCGCCCTCCTCCTGGCCCGAGAAACCCTGGGCCCAGGTGTCCGACTGGTCTGCGGCGAGAACGCCCACCACTCCCTCCCAAGGGCCGCCTGGCTCCTGGGCATGCCCGCCCCGATCATCGACCCCACCCCCAACGGCACCCTCGACCCCGCAGCCCTCGAAACGATCCCGCACGGCCCGCTGCTCATCGCCGCGACCGCGGGCACCACCGACGCCGGCCTCATCGACCCCCTCCCCGAGATCGCCGCCCTGTGCGCGCAGCGCGGCGCCCGCCTGCACATCGACGCGGCCTACGGCGGAGGGCTGCTCTTCAGCGCACGGCACAGAGCCAAGCTCACCGGCCTGAGCGTCGCCGACACCGTCACCCTCGACCTGCACAAACTCGGCTGGCAACCGGCCGCCGCAGGACTCCTGGCCGTCCGCAACGGCAACGACCTCGCCGCCCTGAACCAACGCGCCGACTACCTCAACGCCGACGACGACACCGAAGCCGGCCTCCCCGACCTCCTAGGCCGCTCCCTGCGCACCACCCGCCGACCGGACGTCCTCAAGGTCGCCGTCACACTGAAAACGCTGGGACGAAAGGGACTCGGCGCCCTTGTCGACCAAGTCTGCGAGCGGGCCCAGGAGTTCGCACAACTCGTCCACGACCACCCCGGCTTCGAACTCCACGCACCTCCCACCATCAGCACCGTCCTGTTCCGACCGGCGAGCGCCACCGACGACGCCGTAGCCGCCGTACGCCGAAAACTCCTCACCGACGGTCGTGCTGTCCTCGGCCGAGCCCGCGCAGCAGACCGCCTCTGGCTCAAGGCCACCCTCCTCAACCCCACCTCCGGGCCGGCCGACCTCGCCGGACTCCTGCACCTCGTGGAAGGAACCACCCCCCGATGAACCCCCACCCCCCACACCACGAGCCCGACGCACCCCGCGACCTCGTCGGCATCGGCATCGGCCCCTTCAACCTCTCTCTCGCCGCCCTCGCCCAGCCCCTCACCGCACTCGACGCCGTCTTCTACGACCAGCGCCCCGCCTTCGGCTGGCACCCAGGGCTCCTCATCGACGGCGCCACCATCCAAGTCCCCTTCCTCGCCGACCTGGTGACCCTCGCCGACCCCGCGAGCGACTGGACCTTCCTCAACTACCTCAAGGCCCGCGAGCGCCTCTTCCCCTTCTACTTCTCCGAGCGCTTCCACATCCAGCGCGCCGAATACGACGCCTACTGCCGCTGGGTCGCCGAGAACCTCCCCGGACTCCACTTCAGCCACCAGGTCGACGCCGTCCGCTTCAACCCCGAACGCGACGTCTTCGAAGTCGACTTCACCCAGCTCGACAGCGACGGCGAAGCCGAGGCACTGGGCCGCACCTACACCAAGAACATCGTCCTCGGCATCGGCACCGAGCCCTATGTGCCGGAGCCGCTGAAGCCCCTCGTCGAGGCACCCGGCGTGCCCGTCATCCACGCCACCGACTACCTCACCCACCGCCAGAGCCTCCTCGCCGCCGACCACGTCACCGTCGTCGGCTCCGGACAGTCAGGCGCCGAGGTCTTCCTCGACCTCCTGCGCAACCGCCCCACCGGCCGCGAGAAACTCCACTGGCTCGGCCGCACCGAGGCCTTCGCGCCCATGGAGTACTCCAAGCTCGGCCTCGAACACTTCACCCCCGACTACACCCGCTACTTCCACGCCCTGCCCGAAAGCGTCCGCGACCGCCTCGGCACCACCCAGTGGCAGCTCCACCGCGGCATCGACGCCGACACCATCGCCGCCATCCACGACGAGCTCTACCGCCGCACCCTGCACGGCGGCTGGCCCGACGCCGTCCTCACCCCCGGCGTCCGCGTCCGCACCGCGGGCCGGATCGCCACCACGAAGATCGAACTCCACCTGGAACACATCCAGCAGGGCACCCGCTCCCGCCTCACCACCGACGCCGTCGTCCTCGCCACCGGCCACCGCGAACGCCCCCTCGACCGCATCCTCGCCGGACTCGACCCCTACATGCGCCGCGACAGCCGCGAACGCCCCCGCGTCGACGAACACTTCCGCCTCGTCCTCGACCCGTCCGTCACCGGCGCCGACTGCCACATCCACGTCCAGAACGCAGAACGCCACACCCACGGCGTCGGCACCCCCGACCTCGGCCTCGCCGCCTGGCGCAGCGCCACCATCCTCAACGCCGTCACCGGCAAGGACGCCTACCCCCTCCCCACCCGCACCGCCTTCACCACCTTCGGCCTCGAAGACCGGCTGCCACAGATCCCACCCGCCCGCACCGCCCCCGTCCTGACACCCCTCGTCGAGGGACGGTAACCGAGGGACCGCAAGCCGAGAGACCGCAGGCCGAGGCACCGCAGGCCGGGGCACCGTACGAAACCGGCGGCGGCGGAAGAACCCGGGCACCCGGCCGGTTGGCTCCCACATGACGACCACCTGGACCGCCGCCCACCGCGCCGCCGCCATCAACCCCCACGAGAGCCCCGCCCTCTTCGAGTCCCGCGGCTTCACCGACCAGACCGTCCGCCAGTTTCTGCGCCTGGCAGGCGGCGGCGACGCCATCCGCATCCGCCTGACCAACCGCTACGGCCGAGAACCCCTGGAGATCGGCGGCGCCCACCTCGCCCTGCGCACCGAGGGCAGCGGCATCGACCCCGGCAGCGACACCCCGCTCCGCTTCTCCGGCGCACCCACCGTCACCATCCCGGCCGGCGAGGAGACCGTCAGCGATCCCGTCGAACTACCGGTGCACGCGGGAGAAGAGCTCTCGGTGAGCCTCTACCTGCCCGGCGACACCGGCCTCACCACCTTCACCGCCATCCCCTACGACACCGGACATGCCGTCCCCGGCAACCAACTGTCCGCGCAACTCCTCGAAGACCCCGAGGAGTTCGCCACCGGCCACCTCCTCGCCGGCGCCGACGTCCTCGCTCCGGCCGGCACCCGCATCGCCGTCGCCTTCGGCGACTCCTGGATCGAGGGCGCCGCCACCACCCCCGGCACCGACAACAGCTTCCCCGCACAGCTCAGCCGCCGCCTCCAGCACGGTTGGATCGTCAACGCGGGCATCTCCGGCAACCGGCTCCTCACCGACGCCATCGGAGAACACCTCCTGGCCCGCATCGACCACGACGTCCTCGCCGTCCCCGGCGTCAGCCACGTCATCGTCCACATCGGCCTCAACGACCTCGGCCTGCCCGGCCACTTCGCCCACCCGGAACCCGCCGAAGGCCCCACCGCCGCCGAGTTCAAGGCCGGCCTCACCACCCTCGCCGACCGACTCCACGCCGCCGGACTCACCGTCATCGGCTCCACCATCGGCCCCTACAAGGGCACCGTCCACGACGGCTACGACACCGAGACCGGACAGGCGGTGCGCCACGAGGTCAACACCTGGCTCCTCGGCGACACCCACCCCTTCGACGCCGTCATCGACGTCGCCGCCGCCGTCGCGGACCCGGCCGACCCCGACCGGATCCACCCCGACCACAACGCCGGCGACGGCCTCCACGTCAACGACGCCGGCGCGAAAGCCATCGCCGACGCCGTGGACGTCACCCTGCTGAACCTCTAGAAGACCGGCGTACCGCCGCGCGTGAGCTTCCAGTCCACCGACGCGAAGTCCTTCGGGTCCAGCACACCCTTCGCGGTCACCCACTCCGCGATCCGCGTCCGGATCTCCGTGGACTCCGACCACAGCTCGGGGGCGGAGGCCACGTGCGGGAACGCCCCGCCACCGTTCGCCCGGTAGTTGTTCACCGCGAACACGAACTTCTGCGCGTCGTCCAGCGCGACACCGTTGTAGGTGAGGTTCTTGATCCGCGAACCCGCCGCCTGCGCGATGTCGATCTCGTACGACAGCCCCGACACGTAGTCGTAGTTGTAGTCCGGACGGTTGCCCGCGTTCGTCAGCTTCTCCACGTCCACGACCGCGCCCGCCGCCGTCTGCACGAAGTACTCCGCCGAGTACTCCAGGTACGCCCTGAGCTGCGCACCCGTCAGCAGCTTCGCCACCAGCGTGTTGTCGTACACGTACAGACTCGACAGATCCCGGATCGTCACCTCGCCCGCCGGGATCTCCGACGTACGGGAGAAGGGGGAGGCCTGCGCGATGACGGGCAGCGAGGCGTACTCGGTCGACACCAGCGCCGCCCTCACCACGTCCTCCTGCACCTTCGTGATCAGGTCGATGATCGGCGCGTCCTTGTAGCGCGCCTCGACCGTGGTCAACGTCTCCGTCGCCGTACCGACCACCTGGTTCACATACTTCACGACGACATCGTGGTCGTCCTTCAGCAGCTTCGTGATCTTCGGGTCGTCCGCGACCGAGTTCGAGTTCAGCACCTTCGACGAGACCGACTCGACGGCCCAACGCCCCTTCTCGAAGACCAGCTCGATGTCGAACAGCGACAGCCGCTCCGCGTACGCCAACGGCTCCGACAGCACGACCGTCTTCCCGGTCTTCGCGTTGGTGACCTTCAGCTCCGGGATCTCCACGTGCGCGTGCCCCACCAGGATCGCGTCGATCCCCGGCACCTGCTGTGCCACCAGCGCCGCCGAGTTCTCCACGTACGGCAACTGGTCACCGTACGACGACGTCCCCGACGAACCCGAGTGCGCCGACACGACCACCACGTCCGCACCCATCGACCGCAGCTTCGGCACCCACTTCGCCGCCTGCTCCTCAAGACCCGGGAACGTCAGCTTGCCCTGCACATACGCCTTGTCCCAGATCGCGATACCCGGGTTGGTGAGCCCCAGCACCGCCACCTTCACCGGCGGCGCGCCCTTCACACGGAACTTCTTGATGAAGTACGGCGGGAAAGCGGGCTTCAGCGTCTTCGCGTCCAGCGCGTTGGCGCCGAGGAGCGGGAAATCGCACTGCTCCTCGAACTTCCGCAGCGTCTCGATGCCGTAGTTGAACTCGTGGTTGCCCAGCGCCACCGCGTCGTACCCGATGGCGTTCATGGCCGCCGCCATCGGATGCACCGGACCACCCTTCGCGGTGATCGGGTCGACCTTCGCGTAGTAGTACGTCAGCGGCGTCCCCTGGATCGTGTCACCCGCGTCCAGCAGCAGCGTGTTGCAACGGCCCTTCTCCGCACGCACCTGGTCCACCAGCGTCGAGATCCGCGCCAGACCCTGCGCGTTGCCCGCCGCGTCCTTGTACTCCGCGTCCTTGAAGTAGTCCCAGTTGAAGACGTGACCATGCAGGTCGGTCGTGCCCATCACCGTCAGCGAGTACCGCTTCCCGCGCCCCTTCCCCGCCTCCGCGGCCTGGGCGGCCGGAGCACCCACGGCACCGGCCAGAGCGACACCCGCACCGGTCACGGCGGACTTCTCCAGGAACTTCCTGCGGTTCAAGGCCATGTCTTGATCTCCTCGGGGAACGGTCAACAACGCGCGTAGATTCTGACCCGCACATGCCGCACGGCAACAGCCCCCACAGGTTTCGATCTGATGACCCCAACCAGCCACCGACCAGGTCCGTAACCGGCCAAGAACTGACACAGTGGGTCGTTATGGCCACCGACTCCGTTCCCTACGGCACCCCCGACGCCCCCCGCATCGCCGTCCGCGGCGAAGCCCACCTCGAAGTCGACCCCGAGATCGCCCGCCTCGGCATCACCCTCGCCTCCCGCGGCAAGGACCGCCGCACCGCCCTCGACGACCTCACCCGCCGCAACGCGAACGCCCTGGACCTGCTCAAGTCCTACGGAGACGCCGTCGAACGACTCGAAACCGGCTCCTTCTCCGTCACCCCCGAACTCAAGGAACACGGCCGCGGCGAACGCGTCCACGCCTACCACGGCCGCGTCCACATCACGGCCGAGCTCACCGACTTCACCGCACTGGGCGAACTGACGACCCGACTCGCCGACCAGGAACTCACGACGGTCGACGGCCCCTGGTGGGCCCTGCGCCGCGACTCACCCGCCCACCGCGAAGCCCGCCAGCAGGCCGTACGGGAAGCCGTCCAGCGGGCCAAGGAGTACGCGGAGGCCCTGGGCACCTCCCTCGCGCACCTGGTCGAACTCGCCGACATCGGCGCCGAGGACCCCGAACCCCGCTTCGTCGGCAAAGCCAGCCGCGCACGCTCCATGGCCTACGAGACCCAGGCCGCCGACACCGGGGCCGCCCCGCTCGACCTCGAACCCCAACGCCAGCACGTCCACGCCCAGGTCAACGCACGCTTCACGATGGCACCACCCAGACTCTGAGCGATCACTGGAATTTGCATCCGAAATGCTCATCGGAGCGGGGTGACGCACACTTCAACCCTTGTCAACAGCCCTTCACCCAACGGTTGTTGAGTCGTCATACCCGTCCAATTCGCTACCCATCGGTAAGGTCTAGGCTCGAAACATGCGCCGAGCAAAGATCGTCTGCACCCTGGGCCCCGCCACCGACTCCTACGACCAGATCAAAGCCCTGGTCGACGCCGGAATGGACGTAGCCCGCCTCAACCTCAGCCACGGCAGCTACGCCGAGCACGAGGAGCGGTACCACCGCGTCCGCAAGGCCTCCGACGAGACCGGCCGCAGCGTCGGCCTCCTCGCCGACCTCCAGGGCCCGAAGATCCGCCTCGGCCACTTCACCGAAGGCCCCGTACTCCTCGAACGCGGCGACACCTTCACCATCACCGTGGAAGAGGGAGCCGAGGGCGACCAGCGGCAGTGCGGGACGACGTACGAGGGCCTCGCCGAGGATGTCGCCGTCGGCGAGCGCATCCTCGTCGACGACGGCAAGGTCTGCCTGGAGGTCACCTCGGTGGAGGGGCCCCGGGTCCACACCCGCGTGGTCGAGGGCGGCATGGTCTCCGACCACAAGGGCCTCAACCTCCCCGGCGTGGCCGTATCGGTCCCGGCGCTGTCGGAGAAGGACGAGGAGGACCTCCGCTGGGCCCTGCGCATGGGCTTCGACGTGATCGCGCTGTCCTTCGTGCGCTCGGGACGCGACATCGAGGCCGTCCACCGCATCATGGACGAGACGGGACGCCGGCTCCCGGTCATCGCCAAGGTGGAGAAACCGCAGGCGGTCGAGGCGATCGACGACATCGTGGCCGCCTTCGACGGCATCATGGTCGCCCGCGGCGACCTGGGCGTGGAGATGCCCCTCGAACAGGTGCCGATCGTCCAGAAGCGCGCCATCAAACTGGCCAAGCGCAACGCCAAGCCGGTGATCGTCGCCACCCAGATGCTCGACTCCATGATCGAGAACTCCCGGCCCACCAGGGCCGAAGCCTCCGACGTCGCCAACGCGGTGATCGACGGCACGGACGCGGTGATGCTGTCCGGAGAGACCAGCGTGGGCAAGTACGCCGTCGAGACGGTCCGGACGATGGCGAAGATCGTGGAGGCGGCGGAGGAGGACATCCTCGCGAAGGGGCTGCCGCCGCTGACCGAACGCAACAAGCCCCGCACCCAGGGCGGGGCGGTGGCCCGTGCGGCGGCGGAGATGGGCGACTTCCTCGGCGCGAAGTTCCTGGTTGCCTTCACCCAGTCGGGCGACACGGTCCGCCGCCTGTCGCGGTACCGCTCCCCGATCCCCCTCCTGGCCTTCACCCCGGAACCGGCGACCCGCTCCCAGCTCAGTCTGACCTGGGGTGTGGAGACCTTCCTCGGCCCGCAGGTCGACTCCACGGACGCGATGGTCGACCAGGTGGACGAGGCGCTGCTCCGGTACGGCCGCTGCGAGAAGGGCGACATGGTCGTCATCACGGCCGGCTCCCCGCCCGGGGTTTCCGGGTCGACGAACCTGGTCCGGGTCCACCACATCGGCGAGGACGACAGCGCCAGGTAGGGGTGGCTAGTGCTTGGGGCCTACGTGGGTGTCCATGAGGGCTACTGAGGCTTTGCGGGCGATCGAGATGTTGCGCGCGTTCGCCTGTGTCCAGTCGATGCCTACCCGGTCGAGCGTGTCGGTGAAGAGCCGAATGATGTCGCCCGACAGGTTGGTGAAGAAGTACCGGGGGTATTCGTAGCGCTTCCGCTCACCGGCCACGAGGCGGGTCGCCCAGTTGGTGATGCGGCACCCGTCGGAGTGGATGAGGCCCCGGATGAACTCCCAGGGGTGGGCGTGGACGATGTCCTGCTGCCATGGCTCCAGGGCGATGGTGCGCTCGTGCTTCTTGCCGGGGCCGTGCTGGGGGAAGAGGCCGGGCCAGTGTCGGGAGTAGCTGGTCACCATCCTGTAGCCCTCTTTTTGCAGGGCGTAGACGCCGATGCCTGGGCGCACCTTGGTGATCGCTTCGCAGCACTCCTGGATGAGGCCGGGCCAGGCGTCGGCGCACGCGATGCGGAGGTAGTAGCCGGCACCACGCGGGTGCGCGCTGATGCAGCCGTCGCCCAAGTAGAGGCCCAGTAGGTAGGCGTAGGCCTGGTTGTCAGCGGGCGGCCCGGGGTCGGGGGACGTCATGCGCGGTAACGGCTCCAGGCGTTGCTGCCAGGAGCGGATCGCGGCTCGTGAGATTCCCGTTTGCCGACTGACCGAGTTGAGGCTGCGCCCCTGTGCGACCAGCGCGAGGGCTCGCTTGCGTGTGCTGACGTCGTACATATGGACACTCTGGGCGAGTGATCGCGAGGACACGCAGCAAAAAGCGGATGTTCACGAGAACGTGAACATCCGCTTCCATTAGAGTCCTTCGATTCGAAGGAAAAGTGCCCCGAGTCGGATTCGAACCGACGCTGTCGGTGGTTTGAGCACCGTGCCTCTGCCGCTGGGCTACCGGGGCTTCCTCTAAAACCAAGGTCAGCGGTCACCCGCCGTGCACCCACCTTACCGCAGCTAGGTACGCTCTTGTCAGCAGTACCCCTGCCCCTGAACGAGGAGCCCCCGTGACCGCCCCCGAGTCGCCCCAGCCCGTAGACGCGCCCGACGACGACAAGTCGCACGTGCCTCCGCTGACGACCCGTGTCGTCATCGCCGAGGACGAGGCCCTGATCCGGCTCGACCTCAAAGAGATGCTGGAGGAAGAGGGCTACAGCGTCGTAGGCGAGGCAGGTGACGGTGAGCAGGCCGTCGAGCTCGCCCGTGAGCACAAGCCGGACCTCGTGATCCTCGACGTGAAGATGCCCAAGCTGGACGGCATCTCCGCGGCGGAGAAGATCGCCGAGGAGCGCATCGCCCCCGTCCTCATGCTCACCGCCTTCTCGCAGCGCGACCTCGTCGAGCGGGCGAGGGACGCCGGTGCGATGGCGTACCTGGTCAAGCCGTTCAGCAAGAGCGATGTCGTGCCGGCGATCGAGATGGCCGTCTCCCGGTTCACGGAGCTCAGGGAGCTGGAGAACGAGGTCGCCGACCTCACGCTCCGCCTGGAGACGCGCAAGCTCGTGGACCGGGCGAAGTCGATCCTTCAGACGTCGTACGGTCTGACCGAGCCGGCCGCGTTCCGGTGGATCCAGAAGACGTCGATGGACCGCCGCATGTCGATGCAGCAGGTCGCGGAGGCGGTCATTCAGGACGCCGACGAGAAGAAGGCCAACAAGGGCTGAGTTCGACAGCCGTGAAAGGCCGAGGCCCGCGTCCCCAGCTGGGGGCGCGGGCCTCGGTCGTACGGCCGGAGGGTCAGTCCTCGCCGAGGTACGCCTTGCGGACGGACTCGTCGTGGAGGAGGTCCTGGCCGGTGCCGGAGAGGACGATGTTGCCGACCTCCATGACGTGGCCCTGGTCGGCCAGGGACAGGGCCGCCTGGGCGTTCTGTTCGACGAGGAGGATCGTCGTGCCCTGGGCCTTGAGTTCGACGATGGTCGACATGATCTTCTGCATCATGATCGGGGAGAGGCCCATGGAGGGCTCGTCGAGCATGAGGAGCTTCGGCTGGGACATGAGCGCGCGGCCCATGGCCAGCATCTGCTGCTCGCCGCCGGAGAGGGTGCCTGCCGCCTGGTTGCGGCGTTCTCCGAGGATCGGGAAGAGCTCGTAGGCGCGCTGTATGTCCTTCTCGATCCCTTCCTTGTCCTTCCTGAGGAACGCTCCGAGCTGGAGGTTCTCGAAGATCGTCAGGCGGGGGAAGATGTGCCGGCCTTCGGGGGAGTGGGCGAGTCCGAAGGAGACGATCTTGTGGGCGGGGACGCCGCTGAGGGGCTTGCCGTCGAAGAGGATCTTGCCGGAGGTGGGCTTCAGGAGACCGGAGAGGGTCCTGAGCGTGGTCGTCTTGCCGGCGCCGTTGGTGCCGATGAGGGTGACGACCTGGCCGGCTTCGACGCTGAAGGAGATGCCCTTGACGGCTTCGATCTTGCCGTAGGAGACCCGGAGGTCCTCGACTTCGAGGAGTGCGGTCACTGGCCTTCTCCCTTGGTGCTGGTGGTGCTCTGCGCTTCGGCCGCGTCGACCTCGGCGGCTTCCGTCGCGCCGGGGTCGCCTTCGAAGGGTTCGCCGAGGTAGGCGGCGATGACGCGTTCGTCGGCCTGGACGACCTCGGAGGTGCCTTCGACGAGTTTTTCGCCCTGGACGAGGACGGCGACGCGGTCGGAGAGGTTGAAGACGAAGCGCATGTCGTGCTCGATGAGGAGGACGGCGATGCCCTTGTCGCGGATGGCGAAGACCAGCTCCTCGGTCGCGCGCGTCTCCTGGGGGTTCATGCCGGCGGTCGGCTCGTCGAGCAGGAGCAGGCCGGGCTCGGAGGCCAGGGCGCGGGCGATCTCCAGCTTGCGCTGTTCGCCGTAGGGGAGGTTGCGGGCGAGGTGGTCGCGCTTGCCCTCCAGGCCGATGAACTCCAGGAGTTCCATGGCCCGTTCCTCGCTGGCCTTCTCCGCCTTCTTGAAGCCGGGGCCGCGCAGGAGGGCGGACCAGAGGCCTTCCTTGGTGCGGGTGTGGCGGCCGACGAGGACGTTCTCGAGGACCGTCATGTTGGCGAAGAGGCGGATGTTCTGGAAGGTGCGGGCGATGCCGGCCTTGGTCACCAGGTGGGGCTTGGGCGGGAGGACGGTGCCCTTGTAGGAGACCGTGCCTTCGGTGGGGACGTAGAGGCCGGTGAGGCAGTTGAAGAAGGTGGTCTTGCCGGCGCCGTTGGGGCCGATGAGGCCGACGATCTCGCCTGCGTTGACGGTGAAGTCGACCGAGCGGACGGCGGTGAGGCCGCCGAAGCGCATGGTGACGTTGCGGGCTTCGAGTACTGGTGTGGTCATGGTGCTCACGCCCCCGCCTTGGTGACGGCGGCCGGTTCGCCGGAGAGTGTCGTTGTTTCTGGTACGTCGAGTTGGCCGGTCTCGTGGAATTCGAGTTGGCGGCGGCGGTTGGCGATGATGCCTTCGGGGCGGAAGCGCATCAGCAGGATGAGGGCGATGCCGAAGGCGAGCAGTGACTTGTCCTGGAGGAAGACGAGCTTCTCCGGGAGCAGGTACAGGAGTGCCGCGCCGAGGATGGGGCCGGCGACCGTGCCCATGCCGCCGAGGACGACCGCGGCCAGGAGGAAGGCCGAGTTGGGGGGTGTCGAGCCCGCGAACTGGTACGGCGTCGGGACGACGCTGTAGGTGACGTGGGCGCTGACGGTGCCGGCGAGGCCGGCGAGGGTGGCGCCGAGGGCGAAGGCGATGAGCTTGACGCGGAAGCCGTTGATGCCCATGGCGGTGGCGGCGGTCTCGTCCTCGCGGATGGCGATCCAGGAGCGGCCGATGCGGGAGTCGGCGGCGCGGGTGTAGACCAGGACCACGATGGCCATGATCAGCACCATGAGCAGGTAGTAGTTGGCGAAGCGGCCGAGGGTGAAGCCGCCGATGTCGTGGGCTTCGCCGAGGTTGAACCCGAGGAGTTTGAGGTCGGGGATGGCCGGGATGCCGTTGGGGCCGTTGGTGAGGTCGGGGCCGGAGTCGCCGTCCAGGTTGTTGACGGCGATGCGGAAGATCTCTCCGAAGCCGAGGGTGACGATGGCGAGGTAGTCGCCGCGCAGTCGCAGGGTGGGGGCGCCGATGAGGACGCCGAAGACGAGCGATGCGGCGGCGCCGGTGAGGGCGGCGGCCCAGAAGGGGAAGTGGACGCCGGAGAAGCGGGAGAACTCGGAGCCGGAGACGAGGGCGGCGGTGTAGGCGCCGACGCCGAGGAAGGCGACGTATCCGAGGTCGAGGAGGCCCGCGAGCCCGACGACGATGTTGAGGCCCAGGGCGACGGTCCCGAAGATCAGGATGTTGACGCCGATGTTGGCGTAGTGGTCGTTGGTCTGGGTGAAGGGGAACGCGATGGCCGCGGCGAAGCCCATGGCGAGCGTGAAGCTGCGGTTGCGGGCGACGATGCGGGAGAAGCGGTCGTTGAGGCCGGCGGTGTGCAGGGCCCAGACGGCGAAGACGACGACGATGAGGTAGCCGACGAAGAGTTCGCCGTACTCGGTGTCGATGCCGTAGGTGAAGACCGCCAGGCCGACGATGGTGGCGACGGTGATGATCGCGCGCTCGACCCAGGGGCTGATGGGCGGGGGGGCGGGGATGCCGTCGGGCTTGGCGAGGTATGCCTTGAGGTTGCCCTTGGCGTTCGCGGTGCGGGGCTCGGGGAGGGCGAAGGCGCCGATGACGGGGAGGAGGGAGGCGATGGCCGCGACCCAGCCGCCCGGTTCGAGGTTGGCGAGTCCGCCGAGCTCGACGGCGATCGAGATGATCGTGTACCAGGTGACGCCGAAGCCGCCGAGGGCGGTGAGCACCAGGGGGGCGTTGTTCCGGGCCGGGATGAGGCCGCGCAGGCCGCGGATGTCGTAGGCGGCGAGGGCGAACACCGTGGTGAGGAGGCCGGCGATGAAGGTCAGCCACTGGAGGCCGCCGGGGTAGCCGGTGATGGTGAGGTCGCCGGGGAACTCGCTGGTCCAGGTCCAGGCGAGGAAGGCGGAGGCGGCGGTGGCGATGCCTCCGGCGAGGAGGAGTGCGCGGGCCGCGGGGAGGGGCAGCGGGATCAGGCCGCGGGTGGTGGTGTCGGTCATCGTGATCACGCCCTGTCCGCTACGCGTTCGCCGAGCAGGCCTTGTGGCCTGACGAGGAGGACGAGGATGAGCAGGCAGAAGGCCCAGACGTCCTTCCAGGAGCCGCCGCCGAAGAGGTGCATGCCGGGGATGTCGTCGATGTAGGCGGAGGCGAGGGTCTCGGCGACGCCGAGGACGAGGCCGCCGAGCATGGCGCCGTAGATGTTGCCGATGCCGCCGAGGACGGCGGCGGTGAAGGCTTTGAGGCCCATCAGGAAGCCCATGCGGTAGTCGATGCTGCCGTATTTCATGCCGTAGGCGACGGCGGCGACGGCGGCGAAGAACCCGCCGATGGCGAAGGCGATGACGATGATGCGGTTGGTGTCGATGCCCATGAGCTGTGCGGTGTCCGGGTCCTGGGCGGTGGCCTGCATGGCGCGGCCGGTGCGGGACTTGCGGACGAAGAAGGCGAGGGCGGACATGCAGACGATGGCCGCGACGACGAGGAAGATGTCGGCGTCCTTGATGGTGACGGAGCCGATCTCGTGGGTGGCGTCGAGGCCGGGGAAGGCGACGGCGCGGTCGGCGCGGGGGTAGAAGTTGCGGACGACTTCCTGGAGGGCCAGGGAGAGACCGATCGCGGTGATGAGCGGTGCGAGCCGTGGGGCTCCGCGCAGGGGCCGATAGGCGAACCGTTCCGCTCCGACGGCGATGAGGATGGCGACGAGGCCTCCGCCGATCAGCATCAGGGGGACGGCGAGGGCCATCGAGGTGCCGTCGGGCAGGATGTAGAAGTAGACCGTGAAGGCGCCGAAGGCCCCGGTCATGAAGATCTCGCCGTGCGCGAAGTTGATGAGCTGGACGATGCCGTACACCATCGTGTAGCCGATGGCGATCAGCCCGTACATCGAGCCTAGGAGCAGCCCGTTGGCCAGCTGCTGCGGCAGGGTGTTCACCGCGTGGCCTCCATTGTCGCTGGTGGTCGTGTGCACATATCGCGTGCTGGGTGGGGTGTGGCAAGGGCCGCGCGGTCGGGGTCCCCTCCCGCGCGGCCCGTCGTGGTGTTGCTGTGTGCTGCTGGGGCCTGACTAGCCGAGGTCGGCGGTGCCGGTCTTCACAGCCTTCCACGCACCCTTGGTGACCTGGTAGACGGTCAGCTGCTTGTTGGTGGTGTCGCCGTACTGGTCGAAGGCGACCTTGCCGGAGATGCCTTCGAAGTCGGACTTCTGGACGCCGTCGACGACGGAGGAGCGCAGGGCGTTGATGTCGCTGGGGACCTTGCCGCCGTTGGCGTCGACGGCGGCCTTCACGGCCTTGATGATGGCGGTGGTGGCGTCGTAGGAGTACGCGCCGTAGGCGCCGTAGTCACCCTTGTAGCCCTTGGACTTGTACGTCTCGATGAACGTCTTGGCGGCGGGCAGGGTGTCGGCGGGGACACCGACGGCCGTGGCGAGGTCGCCCTCGGAGGCCGCGCCCGCGGTCTCGATGTAGGTGGTGGCGAACATGCCGTCGCCGCCGAACAGCGGGATCTTGACGCCGCCGTCCTTCATCTGCTTGGTGATCAGGGAGGACTCGTCGTACTGGCCGCCGTAGTAGAGCAGGTCCGCCTTGGCGTTCTTGATCTTGGTGACGAGGGAGCCGAAGTCCTTGTCGCCGGTGTTGACGTGGTCGCTGCCGACGACGGTGCCGCCGAGCTTCTTGAACTGCTCGGTGAAGATCTTCGCGAGGCCGGCGCCGTAGGTCTGCTTGTCGTCGACGACGAAGACCTTCTTCTTCTTGAGGCCGTTGTACGCGTAGTCGGCGGCGAAGCTGCCCTGGAGCTCGTCGGTGGTGGCGGTGCGGAAGTACGTCTTGTACGGCCGCTTCTTGTCCGTCTGCCAGTTCTTGCCCTGGGTCAGCTGGGGGTTGGTGTTCGAGGGGGAGATCTGGACCATGTTGGCCGAGGCGAACACCTGCTGCATCGACTGGGCGACGCCGGAGTTCAGGGGGCCGACGGCGCCGACGGCGGTCTTGTCGCCGGTGATGGTGGTGGCGTTGGACTGGCCGGTGGCCGGCTGCGCCTTGTCGTCGTAGGCCTTCAGTTTGAAGGTCACGCCCGGGACGAGCTTGGCCTTGTTGGCGTCGTCGACGGCGATCTGGGCGCCGTACTGGATGCCGAGACCGGTGGTGGAGTTCTCGCCGGAGAGCGGGGCGTCCACGCCTATGGTGAGGGTGGTGCCACCCCCGTTGTCACTGTCGCCGCCCTTGTCGTCTCGGGAGCCACAGGCGGTGAGTGTGAGAGCCCCCGTCGCCATGACGGAGGTCAGGATCACCATGGAACGTCGCACAATCAGTCCTTTCCGCAGGCACGCGCGCCCTCGTGGGTGCGGCTGGTGCCCGCGCTTTACCGAACTCCCGATGGAGCGGTGACTGGCCGTGACTCTAAGCCCGGTTTGCGGGCAGGGGCATCGCTGTGAGCGGGCTTGTGACTTTCTTGTTATGACGGGGTGGATGGCGGGCTTCCGCGGAGGGGGCTCTCAGCCGGTTTGGCGGAATATCCCCTCAGTCCGCATTTTGAGAACCTGCACTTCCGGTTGGCCGTCCGGGCTGTGGCGCCGGTGTCGCGGCGCAGGCGCCCCGGAGGAGCCGGAAAAGGTCCCTGGAGTACGCCCGGCCGAAGATGAAGCTGTGATGCTGTATTGCGCGCGCGTTACGGAGCGTTACGTCAAGAAATGGTAGGTCGGCATTCCGGGGTAGGCCCGAACAGTTGGAAACCGATATCTCCACGGTGACCCGGCGGGTGGTGCCGGGGTGCACGGTGAAGGCCTCGGGCAGGGCGTGGGCGGTGAGGCCGGTGAAGGCGGCGCCGGTGACCCGGAGGGTGACGGGGGGTCCGCTGTGGACGTCGACGGCGAAGCGGAAGCGGCCGCTGGTGGGGTGGGTGCCGGGGGGTTCGGGGAGTCCGGCGGGCCCGAGGTACCGCCAGGCGGTGACGTTGGCGGGCCAGGGGACGGGGGTGCGCTCCGGCTCGGGGTGCGGGTCCTCGGAGAGGGCGCGCGGGACGAGAGCTCCGGCCGCGAGCAGGGTGATCGCCGTGGTGGCCAGGGCGGCCCGGCGGGCGCGCGGTGGCATACCGCGCCACCACGCGGCCCAGCGGTCCGCCGGCCGGGGCCCGTCGGCACCGATGACGTCGTAAGTCCCCCCGGTCTCCGGCGAGTCGACGGGCTCGACGGGGCCGATACCGGTCATGGGAGAACGGTAGGGGGTCCGGGGGGTTGTGCCCAGACGGGGCGGGGGCGGGGCCGGGTGGTTTGGGCGGGGGTGCGGATCTGTGTGTGTGGGGGGGATGGGGCATCCCGCAGCCGACCCGGCTCGCCTCGGCCGACAGGGATCCTCGCAGCGGGCCCGGACCGCTTGCCTCGGCCGACAGGCACGGATCTCCGCCGCCGGCCCGGACCGCTCGCCTCGGCCGGCGCACACCCGTCCCGCAGCCGCACCAGCCCCGCTCCTCAGCCAGCACGCACAGATCCCCGCCGCCCGCCAGCCCCGCACGCACGGATCCACGCCGCCGTACCAGCCCGCACGCACGGAACCCCGCCGCCAGCCCAGACCGCTCGCCTCTGCCGGCGCACACGGATCACACCGTCATCCTCAACCGCGGTGGGAGAGGGCGGCGCTGCCGAGGGGGGACGGCACACGTGAAGCGGGGCCGATCCGCCGGACGGCCCTAGCGGCCGGGGGCGTCGCGCAGCAGGCAGGTGAGGCGGGCGGTGCAGACCCGGCGGTCCTCCTCGTCGCTGATCACGATCTCGTACGTGGCGGTGGACCGGCCCCGGTGCACCGGTGTGGCCACTCCGGTGACCAGTCCCGAGCGCACCCCGCGGTGGTGGGTGCAGTTCAGGTCCACTCCGACCGCGATCTTGGAGCTGCCGGCGTGCAGCATGGAGCCGACGGAGCCCAGTGTCTCGGCGAGCACGGCCGAGGCGCCTCCGTGCAGCAGGCCGTACGGCTGGGTGTTGCCCTCGACCGGCATGGTGCCGACGACGCGGTCCGCGGAGGCCTCGACGATCTGCACGCCCATGCGGGTGCCCAGGTGCCCGGCCGAGAACATGGCGACGAGGTCGACGCCGAGCGCCGCGTACTCGTCGATGACCTCCTGAGGGAAGGTGGCGTGCTGCTTCTCACCCATGGGGCCGGGCTCCGTTCGTCCTGGTCTTCACGACTGCCTGCGCTGAGCAAACGCTCAGTCGGTCGCCGATTGTTCCAGACGTACGACGACGGACTTGCTGGCCGGGGTGTTGCTGGTGTCGGCGGTGGCGTCCAGCGGCACCAGGACGTTGGTCTCGGGGTAGTAGGCGGCCGCGCAGCCCCGGGCGGTCGGGTAGTGCACGACCCGGAACCCGGGGGCCCGCCGCTCCACGCCGTCCTTCCACTCGCTGACGAGGTCGACGTACGACCCGTCGGCGAGCCCGAGCCGGTCGGCGTCCTCGGGGTTGACCAGGACGACCCGGCGGCCGTTCCTGATGCCCCGGTAGCGGTCGTCGAGGCCGTAGATCGTGGTGTTGTACTGGTCGTGCGAGCGCAGTGTCTGGAGCAGCAGCCGGCCCTCGGGCAGCTCGGGGTACTCGACGGGCGCGGCGGTGAAGTTGGCCTTGCCGGTGGCGGTGGGGAAGCGGCGTTCGTCGCGCGGGGCGTGCGGCAGGGTGAAGCCGCCGGGGCGGGCCACGCGCGCGTTGAAGTCCTCGAAGCCGGGGATCACGCGGGCGATGCGGTCGCGGATGGTCGCGTAGTCCTTCTCGAACTCCTCCCAGGGCGTGTTGCTGTTCTCGCCGAGGACTCGGCGGGCCAGGCGGCACACGATGGCAGGCTCGGACAGGAGGTGCCCGCTCGCGGGCTCCAGGCGGCCCCGGGAGGCGTGCACCATGCCCATGGAGTCCTCGACGGTCACGAACTGCTCGCCGCTGCCCTGGACGTCGCGCTCGGTGCGGCCGAGCGTGGGCAGGATCAGGGCACGCGCGCCCGTGACCGCGTGCGAGCGGTTGAGCTTGGTCGACACGTGCACGGTCAGCCGGGCCCGGCGCATGGCGGCCTCGGTGACCTCGGTGTCGGGGGAGGCGGAGACGAAGTTGCCGCCCATGGCGAAGAAGACCTTGGCCTCGCCGTCGCGCAGGGCGCGGATGGCACGCACCACGTCGAAGCCGTGCTCACGCGGCGGGGCGAAGCCGAACTCCCTCTCCAGGGCGTCCAGGAAGGCGGGCGCGGGGCGCTCGAAGATGCCCATGGTGCGGTCGCCCTGGACGTTGGAGTGGCCGCGGACCGGGCAGACGCCGGCGCCGGGGCGGCCGATGTTGCCGCGCAGGAGGAGGAAGTTGACGACCTCGCGGATGGTCGGCACGGAGTGCTTGTGCTGGGTGAGGCCCATGGCCCAGCACACGATGGTCCGCTCGGAGGCGAGGACCATGGAGAGGGCCTCCTCGATCTCCTTCTGGGACAGGCCGGTCGCGGTGAGGGTCTCGTCCCAGTCGGCGGCGCGGGCGGCCGCGGCGAACTCCTCGTAGCCGTGGGTGTGTTCGGCGACGAAAGCCTCGTCGACGGCGCCCTCCGTGTCGAGGATCAGCTTGTTGAGGAGGCGGAACAGGGCCTGGTCGCCGCCGATGCGGATCTGCAGGAACAGGTCGGTGAGGGCGGCGCCCTTGACCATGCCCTGGGGGGTCTGCGGGTTCTTGAAGCGCTCCAGGCCCGCCTCGGGCAGCGGGTTGACGCTGATGATGCGCGCGCCGTTCGCCTTGGCCTTCTCCAGGGCGGAGAGCATGCGGGGGTGGTTGGTGCCCGGGTTCTGTCCCGCGACGATGATCAGGTCGGCCTGGTAGAGGTCGTCGAGCAGGACGCTGCCCTTGCCGATGCCGATGGTCTCGCTGAGTGCCGAACCGGAGGACTCGTGGCACATGTTGGAGCAGTCGGGCAGGTTGTTCGTGCCGAGCTCACGCGCGAAGAGCTGGTAGAGGAACGCGGCCTCGTTGCTGGTGCGGCCCGAGGTGTAGAAGACGGCCTCGTCGGGGGAGCCGAGGGCGGCGATCTCCTCGGCGATGATGTCGAAGGCGCGGTCCCAGGTCACCGGTTCGTAGTGGGTGCCCCCCTCAGGGACGTACATGGGGTGGGTGAGCCGCCCCTGCTGGCCGAGCCAGTAGCCGCTTCTGGTCGCGAGGTCGGCGACGGGGTGCGCGGCGAAGAACTCGGGGGTGATCCGGCGCAGGGTGGCTTCCTCGGCGACCGCCTTCGCGCCGTTCTCGCAGAACTCGGCCGAGTGCCGGTGCTCGGGCTCCGGCCAGGCGCAGCCGGGGCAGTCGAAGCCGTCCTTCTGGTTGACGCGCAGCAGTGTCAGCGCGGTGCGCTTCACGCCCATCTGCTGCTGGGCGATGCGCAGGGTGTGGCCGATGGCCGGGAGGCCGGCCGCCGCGTGCTTCGGTTCGGTGACCTGCGGAGCGTCCTGAACCGGATCACCCTTGGGCGGCTTCGTGGCCATCGGACCTTCTCCTTCGCGCGCACGTGTGAGGTACGTCTCCGATCCTCGCACGCGCCGCTGACAACGGTGTTTGCCGGGCCCGCGGGAGACGGCGGCGCAGCTCGCGCGTCGCGTGCCGTCGGCGGCGGGCGGGTCTGACTGTCAGTGGGGCGTGGCAGGATCGGGGGCGTGGCAGAGACAGCAGCGAAGAAGACCGACAACAGCCCCGGCGGCAGCCGCCCGCGTCTGATGCTCATGGACGGGCACTCGCTGGCCTATCGCGCGTTCTTCGCGCTGCCCGCGGAGAACTTCACCACCGCGACCGGCCAGCCGACGAACGCGATCTACGGCTTCGCGTCGATGCTGGCCAACACCCTGCGCGACGAGGCGCCCACCCACTTCGCGGTGGCCTTCGACGTGTCCCGCAAGACCTGGCGCTCCGAGGAGTTCACGGAGTACAAGGCCAACCGTTCCAAGACCCCCGACGAGTTCAAGGGCCAGGTCGAGCTGATCGGCGAGCTCCTCGACGCGATGCACGTCTCGCGCTTCGCGATCGACGGCTTCGAGGCCGACGACGTCATCGCCACGCTCGCCACCCAGGCCGAGGCCGAGGGCTTCGAGGTGCTGATCGTCACCGGTGACCGCGACTCCTTCCAGCTGGTCTCCGAGCACACCACCGTGCTCTACCCCACCAAGGGCGTCTCGGAACTGACCCGGTTCACCCCGGAGAAGGTCTTCGAGAAGTACGGCCTGACGCCCGCCCAGTACCCCGACTTCGCGGCCCTGCGCGGAGACCCGTCCGACAACCTCCCCGGCATCCCCGGCGTCGGCGAGAAGACCGCCGCGAAGTGGATCAACCAGTTCGGTTCGTTCGCGGAGCTGGTCGAGCGCGTCGAGGAGGTCAAGGGCAAGGCCGGGCAGAACCTCCGCGACCACCTGGAGTCCGTCAAGCTCAACCGCCGCCTCACCGAGATGGTGCGCACGGTGGAGCTGCCGAAGGCGGTCACGGACCTGGAGCGCCTGCCGTACGACCGCAAGTCGCTCGCGATGATCCTCGACACCCTGGAGATCAGGAACCCGTCCCTGCGGGAGCGGCTGCTGGCCGTCGACCCGGGCGCCGAGGAGGCCGAGGGCACCCCGGTCGCCGCGCCGGGCGTGGCGGTGGACGGCACGGTGCTCGGCACCGGCGAGCTGGCCGGCTGGCTCGCCGAGCACGGCGCACAGCCCCTGGGTCTCGCCACCGTCGACACCTGGGCCCTGGGCACCGGCTCGGTCGCCGAGGTCGCGCTGGCCGCGTCCGACGGGGCCGCCGCCTGGTTCGACCCGTCCGAGCTGGACGAGGCCGACGAGAGGGCCTGGGTCGCCTGGCTCGCCGACGCCGACCGGCCCAAGATGCTGCACAACGCCAAGGGCGCCATGCGGGTCTTCGCCGAGCACGGCTGGAGCGTCGCCGGCGTCACCATGGACACCGCGCTCGCCGCCTACCTCGTCAAGCCGGGGCGCCGCTCCTTCGACCTGGACGCGCTGTCCCTCGAGTACCTGGGCCGGGAGCTCGCGCCCGCCGCCGCGGCCGACGGGCAGCTCGCCTTCGGCGCGGACGACGGGGCCGAGGCCGAGGCGCTGATGATCCAGGCGCGGGCCGTGCTCGATCTGGGCTTCGCCTTCGAGGGCCGCCTGGAAGAGGTCGGCGCCGCGGACCTGCTGCGCGACATGGAGCTGCCCACCTCCGCCCTGCTGGCCCGCATGGAGCGGCACGGCATCGCCGCCGACCGGGCCCACCTCGAGGCCATGGAGCAGATGTTCGCCGGCGCGGTCCAGCAGGCCGTGAAGGAGGCGCACGCGGCGGCCGGGCACGAGTTCAACCTCGGCTCGCCCAAGCAGCTCCAGGAGGTCCTCTTCGGCGAGCTCGGCCTCCCGAAGACCAAGAAGACGAAGACCGGTTACACGACGGACGCCGACGCACTGGCCTGGCTCGCCACCCAGACGGACAACGAACTGCCGGTGATCATGCTCCGGCACCGTGAGCAGGCCAAGCTGCGGGTGACGGTGGAGGGCCTGATCAAGACGGTCGCCGCGGACGGCCGTATCCACACGACGTTCAACCAGACGGTCGCGGCGACGGGCCGCCTGTCGTCGACGGATCCCAACCTCCAGAACATCCCGGTCCGTACGGACGAGGGGCGGGCGATCCGGCGCGGGTTCGTGGTCGGGGAGGGCTTCGAGTCCCTCATGACCGCGGACTACAGCCAGATCGAGCTGCGGGTGATGGCCCACCTCTCCGAGGACGCCGGGCTCATCGAGGCGTTCACCTCGGGAGAGGACCTGCACACCACGGCCGCCTCCCAGGTCTTCGCGGTCGAGCCCGACGCGGTGGACGCGGAGATGCGGCGGAAGATCAAGGCGATGTCGTACGGGCTGGCGTACGGGTTGTCGGCGTTCGGGCTCTCGCAGCAGCTGAACATCGAGGCGGGGGAGGCCCGTGCCTTGATGGACGCGTACTTCGAGCGGTTCGGCGGGGTGCGGGACTATCTGCGCCGGGCGGTCGACGAGGCCCGGGCCACCGGTTACACGGCGACCCTCTTCGGGCGCCGCCGCTACCTTCCCGACCTCAACAGCGACAACCGCCAGCGGCGTGAGGCGGCCGAGCGGATGGCCCTCAACGCGCCGATCCAGGGGACGGCGGCCGACATCGTCAAGATCGCGATGCTCAAGGTGGACGGCGCCCTGCGCGACGCCGGTCTCGCGTGCCGGATGCTGCTCCAGGTCCACGACGAAATCGTGCTGGAGGTCGCGCCGGGGGAGCAGAAGGCGGCGGAGGAGATCGTCCGACGGCAGATGTCCGACGCCGTGGATCTCCGGGTCCCGCTGGGCGTCTCGGTGGGGTCGGGCTCGGACTGGGAGTCCGCCGCGCACTAGCCTCCGGCGGTTGGGCGGAGTGTGTGCGGCTTGGTGGGGGCGGGCGTTCTTTGCGCAGTTCCCCGCGCCCCTGGACGCCTGCGGCGGCCTGCGCGGGTTCGGTGGGGGCGGGTGCCTCGTGAACGCCGGTGAGCGCAACCCCCCAGGGGCGCGGGGAACTGCGCGACCAGCCCCCACCGACCCGCACCCGCCCGCCCCCTCGGATGCAACGGCTCGTCGTGGCGCAGGGTGACCGCAACCCCCTAGGGGCGCGGGGAACTGCGCGATCGGCCACAACGGACCCGCACCCGCCCACCAACCCGACCCGGCACCCCCGTAGGCACCCGGCCCAAGCCCAGCGCAGCGGCCCCGCGGGGAACTGCGCGACCAGCCCCCACGCACCCGCACCCGCCCCAAACCGAACCCGGCACCCCCCAAGCGCCCCGCCCAACCGCCGGAGGCACCGTCACTCGCGTGGCCCCCGCAGCCGCGCCCCCGCTCGCGCCCGCGGCCAGGATGCCGTCATGGGTATACGCATGCTCCACGGCCGGGCGGTCCCCGGACGGACGCAGGCGCCGGCGCACGCCGACAGGGCCCCGTCCGTACGTCCCCCGGTTCCGGCCCACGCGGCCGCCGCAAGCACCGCCCGCATCCCCTTCGACCTGGTGACACTCGTGCGCCGGGTGCGAATCAGGGCGGCACGCCCTCGCATCCCGGTCCGCCTCACCACCCTGCGCCTCACTACCCTGCGCCACACCGCGGCGGAGCTACGGCACCGTGTCACCCGCGGTGAGCGGGACGTCGTAGGCCAAGAGGAGCCGTCCGGCCCTCGGCTGTGGGCCGAACTGGCCCTCGGGCATCTCGCTCTCGCCCTCACCCTGCTGCCCCGATCCCGTCCGATGCCCACCATGACGGTGTTCATCGCGGCTGCGGACGCCGTCAGCGAGCGAGCGGGAGACCGGACTCCTCCCGGGCGTCGGACACCGGGGCCGGGCGCCACAGCCTGACCCCCGCGGCGAACAGCAGCACCCCCGGCACCAGACCGGCGCCCGCGCCGAAGCAGAGGGTCGGGATCAGTTCCCAGGGCTTCGCGGTGGAACCCCAGTACTCCCACCACCGCGAGGCCCGCTGCAACGCACCCACCGTCATGCACCCGCCGATCACGGCCACCGCCCACCACCGGTCCCGCACCGACAGCACGGGGACGCCCCGCGGCTCGCCCGCCACGGGCGCCCTTCGCAGCGCGTGAGCGCAGAACACGGCGATCACCACCGCGGCCAGCGCCGAACCGCCGTACTGCAGATACCAGTACAGAGGGGAGCCGGCCACCTCCCGGCCCAAGGCGGGGAAGAGCCGCATCCCCCACCGGTCGTGGTGCGTGAACGCGTCCCACACGACGTGGGTCAGCGCTCCCAGGACGGCGGAGGCGTACCAGCGCACGGCCAGTGCCGTACGCACGCGTGCGCGTGGGGTGCCGCAGCGCAGCAGCGTCGCCACCCTGCCCTGTCGTCTTCGGGGCAGCAGGGCCACCAGCGGCTCGCGCAGCAGCAGCCACAGGCCCACCAGCGCCCAGGCGACGAGCACGTCGATGGTGAAGACGCCCGGGAAGGAGTGCGTGACGGTGCCGAACTCCATCGCCCCGGACACGACACTTGCCGCGTAGTAGGTCATGTCGGGCGAGAAGGATCCGGCCACGAGCACGGCCGGAGCCAGTCGGCCGCGGCCCGTTCCGTCGGTGCGCACCGCGGGCAGTACCGCCGCCGCATGGCTCAGGGTGAACGGCAACGGGGCTCCTCGGGGCGGGTGTTGGCCGGGTGGCGGCCCGGGTGATGGGTTCCGTCCAGTATGGGCGACGCGAGCCCGCACCGATCGAACATGGCCAACCGGTGAATATCGGGCACGAACCGGTGTCCGAGAAAAGGAAGTTGTCGTAGGGTCACACGGGTCACCGCGCTGGGGAGCTCGGTCGAACGTGCGCATCAGGAATTACCGCGCGGCACGGGGGCAACCTCCAGGGCGGTTCGACTGTCACAACCGGACGAGAGCGACAGACGGAGAAGGGCGCTCGGGCGTCCACAGGAGGGGTTCACTTTATGGCGGCGCAATTCGGCAGGAGGCTGGCCAAAGGGGCGACGACCACCGCCGTGGCAGCACTCGCGGTCGCGGCACTGTCCGCCTCCCAGGCCCCGGGGGTCACGGCCGACGACAACGGCAGATCGACCGCCACCGGTGCCGAGGCCTCTCCCGATCCGGCCGCCGGGACCGGCGCGACCGGCAACTCGCCGTACTACACGGACCTGCCGCCGCTGAACACCCCGAGCCCCGCGCCGACGGACGGCTCCGCCATCACCCCCATCACCCCGGTCGCGTCCGAGGCGGGCATACCCGCGACCGTGCTCGCCGCCTACAAGCAGGCCGCGGCCGAACTCCAGGCGTCCAAGCCCGGCTGCAACCTGCCCTGGCAACTCCTCGCCGCCATCGGCCAGGTGGAGTCGGGCCAGGCCCGCGGCGGCCGCGTCGACGCGGACGGCACCACCACCTCCAAGATCATCGGTCCGCAGCTCGACGGCAACGGCTTCGAGCTCATCAAGGACACGGACAACGGCGTCTACGACGGCGACACCGCGTACGACTCGGCCGTCGGGCCCATGCAGTTCATCCCGTCCACCTGGAAGTGGGCCGGCCGCGACGGCAACGGCGACGGGGTGAAGGACCCGAACAACATCTACGACGCCTCCCTGGCCACCGCTCACTACCTGTGCCGCTACAACTGGGACCTGTCGAACAGCGGGGATCTGGAAAAGGCGATCCTGAGCTACAACCCCTCGCGGCACTACGTGAACACGGTCCTGTCGTGGCTGGAGTACTACCGCAAGGGCACCCACGAGATCCCCGACGGCACCGGCACCGTCCCGGGCAGCCGCAGCGACGGCAGCAGCGGCACCGGTGGCTCGACCCCCTCGGTGCCCTCGACCTCGACCCCGGGCTCCACCAGGCCGACCACGCCCGGCACCGGCTCGCCGAAGCCGAAGCCGACTCCGACTCCGCCCTCGACCACCCCGCCCTCGTCGGGCGGCCCCACCGCGCCCCCGACGACGCCGCCCGTCACGCCCACCCAGTCCGTGGACCACCTGGAGGACTCGGGCACCGGGAAGCTCGCCGCCATGGCGGGCGACGCGTTCACCGAGAAGATGAGCACCAAGGCCGAGAACGCCGCCGGCAAGGGTGTCGCCAAGGTCCGGATCCGCTACACGATCCTGGGCGACACCGACGCCACCTTCACCGGCGGCGAGAAGGTCGCCACCGCCCTGACCGACAGCTCCGGCGTGGCCACCGCGCCCGCGCTCCAGGCGGGCGAGACCACCGGCACCTTCGCCGTCAGGGCCACCCTCATCGGCCGTACGGTCACCGGCCCGATCTACTCGGCCACCGTCACCCAGCGCGTCGCCGACACCCTCGTCCGTACCAGCGACACCGCGCTGACCTGCACCCCGGGCGGCCAGTTCGCCGACGCGGTCCAGGTGAAGGCCACCTACAAGGGCGCCGTCGCCGACAAGGTCGCCGCCACCGCCACCCTGATCAAGTCGGCCGACGACGCGACCGCGAACGACAAGGGCCCCTACTTCAAGGACGCCGACGGCAAGACCGTCCGCACCCTGACGGGCCTCACCACGGACGCGGACGGCCTGCTGAAGCTGCCGCAGCTCTACTCCGACGACACCACCGGCACCTACGTGCTCCGCATCACCACCGCGGGCGGCGCGACCCTCGACGTCACGCTGACCGTGGCGGCCGCCGCGGACACCTCCGCGAGCCCCTCGCCGAGCCCCAGCGCGAGTTCATAGGCACGGGACCCACCCCTGAGGGCGTCCTTTCCGCTACGGCGGACAGGGCGCCCTCCGTGCGTGCGCGAGCTGTTCTCATCTCGCCCGGGCGTTGCTACGGTGCCGGATCTGACGATGCATCAGTTCCCGTCCGCAGGGAGGCAGTCATGCGCGCCCTGATCGCCGCCGCGACCGGTCTCGCCCTCGCGTTCGCCCTGGTCCTCACGATCACCGCGCTGGGCACGCCGACCGGCAAGACGTCCCCGAAACCGCTGCTGACCACCGTGCCCGCACACCCGTAACCGTCCGCCCGGGAGGCCGAGATGCGCCGCAAGACCAGCCTGGTCCTGCTCGCCCTCGCCGTGTTCTTCGCGGCGCTGTCCCCGCTGCTGCGCTGGTACGCCTTCCCGCGCCTCGCCAAGATCCCCGCGAACCAGTACCAGGACATGGTCCTGGAGGCCAGGGGCGCGACCCTCATCGACTACGGCTCGATGACCGCGAAGAAGGTCTCCAAGGTCACCATCGTGCAGACCCTCAAGGGCAACGTGGAGGCCTCCGAGGCGATCGAGAAGACCGCCGGCAAGGACGTCGTCGTCTGGGACGGCCTGTCCTACGTCGTCGGGCCCGACGGAAAGATGGTCTCCAAGATCCCCGAGCGCTACATCTTCGACGCCCACACCCAGGACCCCGTCCACGCCCCCGGCGAGATGGTCGACGGCGACCCCGTCAAACGCGAGGGCATCGAGTTCAAGTGGCCCTTCCTCACCGAGAAACGGGACTACGAGTACTTCGACGCCCAGGCCCGCACCTCGGCCCCCATCCACTACAAGGGCACCCAGGACTTCCGCGGCCTCGACGTCTACTACTTCGAGCAGACCGTCCCCTGGACCAAGGTGCCCTTCCCGAAGACCATGCCGGTCCAGGGCATCACCCCCGCGTCCATCGCCAAGACCGGCACCACCCGCTGGTACACCACCGTCCGCAAGTTCTGGATCGAACCCCTCACCGGCGCCCCCGTCTACGGCGAGGAACTCCACAAGGAGGAACTGCGCGGCGGCACCCTGCTCGGCGGCCGCGACAAGGTGACGGTCTTCGCCGGTGACGTGAAGATGCGCGAGGACTACATCGAGCACACCGTCGACCTCGTCAAGTCGAACCGCACCCTCGTCCTGCTCATGACCTCCTACCTGCCGTGGGGCTTCCTGATCCTGGGCGTCCTGCTCCTGGCGCTGGCCCTGCTGCTCGAAGCCCGCGGCCGCCGCCCGGCCCCCGCGAAGGCCGACGAACCCGAACCGGTCACCGCCTGAGCCGCGCGGTGGTGTACCGCGTCGGCTCCGCGCCGGCCGGGTCCTCCGGCCACGGATGCTTCGGATACCGGCCGCGCAGCTCCGCCCGCACGCCCTTGTAGCCGTCCTTCCAGAACGAGGCGAGGTCAGCGGTGACCGCGGCGGGGCGCCCGGCGGGGGAGAGGAGATGGACCAGGAGGGGCACACCGGCGATCCGGGGCGACTCCTGCAACCCGAACATCTCCTGCAACTTCACCGCGAGGACGGGCTGTTCGGGGGTGCCGTAGTCGATCCGGATCCTGGACCCGCTCGGTACGGCGATCCGCTCGGGCGCCAGCTCGTCCAGCCGCGTGGCCTCGCCGGAGGCCCAGGGCAGGAGCCTTCGCAGGGTCTGCCCGGCGTCGATGCGCGCCAGGTCGGCCCGCCGCCGGGCCCGGCTCAGCTCGGGCTCCAGCCATTCGTCCACGCGCGCGTGCAGCGCGTCCTCGGAAACGTCCGGCCACGGGTCGCCGAGGTGGTGGCGCAGGAACGCCAGCCGCTGCCGCAGGACGTCCGCGTCGGACGTCCACCGCAGCAGCCGCAGCCCCTCCTGACGGAGCCCTTCGAGCAGGGCCTCGCGTACGAGGACGGGGTCGGCGTCCCTGAGCGGCCGTACCGCGAGCTCGATCGCCCCGAGCCGCTCCACCCGCCGCGCCACCACGTCCCCGTCGGCCCAGTGCACCTCCTGGCGCTCGGAGTGGAGGGAAGCCGCCGCCGACCGGGCGGTGTCCTCGTCGATCACGGCGGCGAGCTGCACACGCGCGTGGCCCTTGCCGACGGGCCGGTCCGCCACGGCCACGGCGATCCAGGGCGAGCCCCGCAGCGGCGAGCCGTCGGAGAGTTCGGCGCGGGTGCCGGAGGCCATGAGATAGGAGCCCGAGTCGGCCTTGGCGACCCGTTCGGGGAAAGCGAGCGCGGCGACGAGGCCGTCGTCGCCGGTGTCCGTGCGCGTGAACTCCTTCGACGCCGACCGCAGCCGCCGCACCTCCGTCCGCCACCGTCCCGCGTAGGCGTCACCGCCCCGCCGAGCGGTCCGCACGGCGGCCGCCAGGTCGTCGCCGTACTCCCGCGGCGGCTGCTCCGACAGCAGTGCGACCGTCTCGACGCCCGCGCCGGAGGTGTCCAGCAGGGCCCGTCCCAGCCGGGGATGCAGGCCCAGGCGAGCCAGCCGCGCCCCCCGCTCGGTCGCCCGTCCGTCCGCGTCCACCGCCCCCACGGCCGTCAGGACGTCCCGCGCGGCGGCCATCGCCCCGCCGGGTGGCGGATCCAGCAGAGCGAGGCCGGACGCGTCCGGATCGCCCCAGCAGGCCACCTGGAGCGCGAACGCCGTCAGGTCGGCCACCTTGATCTCCGGCGCCGGGAAACGCGGCAGCCGGGCGTCCTCGGCCTCCGCCCAGCACCGGTACACCGCACCCGGCGCCTCCCGCCCGGCCCGCCCCGCCCGCTGCCGCCCGGCGGCCTGCGAGGCCCGCACGGTCGCCAGCGCGCTCAACCCGCGCGCGTGGTCGACACGCGGCTCCCGGGCGAGCCCCGAGTCGACGACCACCCGCACCCCCGGCACGGTCAGGGACGACTCCGCCACGGCGGTCGCGAGTACCACCCGGCGCCGCTCCCCGCCCGCCAGCACCGCGTCCTGCACGGCCGCCGGCGCCCGCCCGTGCACCTGGAGCACCTCCACGTCACCGAGAGCCCCCAACTGGCCGGCCACACGCGCGACCTCGCCCACGCCCGGCAGGAAGCACAGCACGTCCCCCGACCGCTCGGCCAAAGCCCGCCGTACGACCGACGCCATGTGCGTGAGCAGCGCGGGATCGACCCGCATGCCGTGTGGCGGCCGTACCGGACGGGCGGGCGGTGCCCACACGACCTCCACCGGATGCGAGACGCCCTCCGCCTCGACCACGGGCGCGTCGCCCAGCAGCCGCGCCCACCCCTGCGCGTCGGTCGTCGCGGACGCGGCCACCAGCCTCAGCTCCGGCCGCAGGGCCTGCCGTACGTCCCACAGGAAGGCCGCCGTGGTGTCCGCGTCCAGATGCCGCTCGTGGCATTCGTCGAGCACCACCACGTCGACGCCGGTCAGCTCCTGGTCGCGCTGGAGCCGTTGGAGCAGCACACCCGTCGTGACGACCTCCACGCGCGTGTGCGCTCCGACCACCCGCTCGCCGCGCACGGTGTAGCCGACGCTCGCGCCGACCTTCTCGCCCAGCAACCACGCCATCCGGCGGGCGGCCGCGCGGGCGGCGATCCGGCGGGGCTCGGCGACGACGACCCTCCGCGCGGGTGCGCCGGAGTCCAGCAGTCCCGCGAGCACCAGCGGCACGAGGGTCGTCTTGCCGGTGCCGGGCGGTGCCACGAGGACGGCCGTGCCGTGGCCTTCCAGGGCCTCGCCGAGCGCGGGCAGAGCACTGCGTACGGGAAGGGCGTCCAGGGCGTCGTAACGGATCACGCCCCTAGTGTCGTACGGCCGCCCGGACACCCTGGTGGGTCAGTCCCGTTCGCACACGAAGATCGCCGAGCCCGGGATCAGGTTGCCGCGCAGCGGGGACCAGCCGCCCCACTCCGAGGTGTTCCAGGCCGGCCACTCCGGCTCCACCAGGTCGACCAGGCGGAAGCCGCCGGCGACCACGTCACGGACCCGGTCGCCGATCGTGCGGTGGTGCTCCACGTAGACGGCGCGGCCCTCGTCGTCCTGTTCGACGTAGGGCGTGCGGTCGAAGTAGGAGGCGGAGACGGACAGGCCCTCGGGGCCCGGCTCGTCGGGGAAGGCCCAGCGGATCGGGTGCGTCACCGAGAAGACGAAGCGGCCGCCGGGGCGCAGCACGCGGCGCACCTCCTTCAGGACCAGCACCGGGTCGGCGACGAACGGCAGGGCGCCGTACGCCGAGCACGCCAGGTCGAAGGAACCGTCCGCGAAGGGCAGCGCGCCCGCGTCGGCGCACACCAGGGGGAAGGACGCACCGATGCGCAGGGCGTGCTGGAGCTGGCGGTGGGAGATGTCGAGGGCGACGGGGCGTGCACCCTGCGCGGCCAGCCACCGCGCGCACTGGGCCGCGCCGGCGCCGATCTCCAGGACGTCCCTGCCCTTGAGGTCCTCGGGCGGGCCCAGCAACTCGGCCTCCACCTCGTCGAGGCCCTCGGGGCCCCACACGAAGCGGTCGTCGCCGAGGAAGGTGCCGTGCTCGACCTGGTACTCGTCCGCGTTGCGGTCCCACCAGCCGCGGTTGGCCCGGGCACTCTCGGTGACGTCCGCGTCACGCCGGGTGGCCTGCGACTCCGCGTCCGGGCCGGACTCCTGCTGGTGTGATGCGGGCTCTTGGATGATCGGCTCCCTCGTATTAGTCTGCGGGCTCTTCCGTCCGACCTGTCGGACGGGGCGTCGCGGCGGCCGTCGTAAATGGGGCGCCGTCACGCGCGCGTGGCCTCGTGAGACAGGTTTTGTGCCGGGTATGCGGCGATCCGCCCCGGGTGTGCGCCTTCGCGCATTGACCCTGTCCGGCTGCCCCCGTATGCTACAAGTTGCGCTGCGGGCCTGCGCTCCTCAGACGTAGCAGGCTGCGCTCGCATCTGTTGTATGTCCCCTCGGTTGTCGAGGCGCCACCAGAGCTTTCTCGGTGTGGCGCTTCCTTGGCTGTCCGGCTTCTTCAGTGCGAAACGGGCTCCCGGCGTAAGCAGTACCTACGACTCACTGTCCGTACCGGAGCCCTTTCCCACATGACGAGCAGCACCGAGACCACCTCTACCACTCCGCAGGTAGCGGTCAACGACATCGGTAACGAGGAAGCCTTCCTCGCCGCGATCGACGAGACGATCAAGTACTTCAACGACGGCGACATCGTCGACGGCGTCATCGTGAAGGTCGACCGGGACGAGGTCCTGCTCGACATCGGTTACAAGACCGAAGGTGTCATCCCGAGCCGCGAGCTCTCGATCAAGCACGACGTCGACCCCAACGAGGTCGTCGCCGTCGGTGACGAGATCGAAGCCCTTGTTCTCCAGAAGGAGGACAAGGAAGGCCGCCTGATCCTCTCGAAGAAGCGCGCCCAGTACGAGCGCGCCTGGGGCACCATCGAGAAGATCAAGGAAGAGGACGGCATCGTCACCGGTACCGTCATCGAGGTCGTCAAGGGTGGTCTCATCCTCGACATCGGCCTCCGTGGCTTCCTGCCGGCCTCCCTCGTCGAGATGCGCCGAGTCCGTGACCTCCAGCCCTACGTGGGCAAGGAGCTCGAGGCGAAGATCATCGAGCTGGACAAGAACCGCAACAACGTGGTCCTGTCCCGCCGCGCCTGGCTCGAGCAGACCCAGTCCGAGGTCCGCCAGACGTTCCTCACGACCCTCCAGAAGGGTCAGGTCCGCTCCGGCGTCGTCTCCTCGATCGTCAACTTCGGTGCCTTCGTGGACCTGGGTGGCGTCGACGGTCTGGTGCACGTCTCCGAGCTCTCCTGGAAGCACATCGACCACCCCTCCGAGGTTGTCGAGGTCGGCCAGGAAGTCACCGTCGAGGTCCTCGACGTCGACATGGACCGCGAGCGTGTCTCCCTGTCGCTGAAGGCGACCCAGGAAGACCCGTGGCAGCAGTTCGCCCGCACGCACCAGATCGGCCAGGTCGTGCCCGGCAAGGTCACGAAGCTGGTTCCGTTCGGTGCGTTCGTCCGCGTGGACGAGGGCATCGAGGGTCTGGTCCACATCTCCGAGCTGGCCGAGCGCCACGTGGAGATCCCGGAGCAGGTCGTCCAGGTCAACGACGAGATCTTCGTCAAGGTCATCGACATCGACCTCGAGCGTCGTCGCATCAGCCTCTCGCTGAAGCAGGCCAACGAGGCCTTCGGTTCCGACCCGGCCTCGGTCGAGTTCGACCCGACGCTGTACGGCATGGCCGCGTCGTACGACGACCAGGGCAACTACATCTACCCCGAGGGCTTCGACCCCGAGACCAACGACTGGCTCGAGGGCTACGAGTCCCAGCGTGAGGTGTGGGAGAACCAGTACGCCGAGGCGCAGACCCGCTTCGAGCAGCACCAGCAGCAGGTCATCAAGTCCCGCGAGGCCGACGCCGCTGCCGCGGCCGAGGGCGGCGACGCTGCCGGTGCGGCTCCGGTCGCGGGTGGTGGCGGTGGCGGTTCGTACTCCTCCGAGGGTGCGGACACCTCCGGTGCGCTGGCGTCGGACGAGGCGCTTGCCGCGCTGCGGGAGAAGCTGGCTGGTGGGCAGAGCTGACGCCCACTGAGCTGTAGCTCTTGACTGAGGGACCGTACCTTTCGGGGTGCGGTCCCTCGGTGTTTTGTCTGCGGGCCGGTGGGGGCTGGTCGCGCAGTTCCCCGCGCCCCTGGGGAGTTGATGCCGCGCTTGGTCATGAAAAGCCGTGAAGAGATGGGCTGATCAGGGCCCCGGATGGGAATGCCGCTGTTCCAGGGCGTGTTGTGCTGTATGAACACGAGGAGGAGCGGTCACTGTGCTTGATCCGCAGGGTTTGTACGCATGGGAGCCCAAGGGCCTCGCCGTCGTCGACATGGCGCTCGCCCAGGAGTCGGCCGGACTGGTCATGCTCTACCACTTCGACGGATACATCGACGCGGGCGAGACCGGCGACCAGATCGTCGACCGGCTGCTCGACTCGCTGCCGAACCAGGTCGTGGCGCGGTTCGACCACGACCGGCTCGTGGACTACCGCGCCCGCCGTCCGCTGCTCACCTTCAAGCGCGACCGCTGGACGGACTACGAGGAGCCCACGCTCGATGTGCGGCTCGTCCAGGACGCCACCGGAGCGCCGTTCCTGCTGCTGTCGGGCCCGGAGCCGGACGTGGAGTGGGAGCGCTTCGCCGCGGCCGTCCAGCAGATCGTGGAACGGCTCGGCGTCCGGCTGTCGGTGAACTTCCACGGCATCCCCATGGGCGTCCCGCACACCCGCCCCGTGGGCCTCACCCCGCACGGCAACCGCCACGACCTCGTCCCTGGCCACCGCAGTCCCTTCGAGGAGGCGCAGGTGCCCGGCAGCGCCGAGGCGCTGGTCGAGTACCGGCTCATGGAGGCCGGTCACGACGTCCTGGGCGTCGCGGCGCACGTCCCGCACTACATCGCCCGTTCGCCCTACCCGGACGCCGCCCTGACCGTCCTGGAGGCCATCACCGCCGCCACCGGCATGGTCCTGCCCGGCATCGCCCACGCCCTGCGCACCGACGCCCACCGCACCCAGACCGAGATCGACCGCCAGATCCAGGAGGGCGACGAGGACCTCGTGGCCCTGGTCCAGGGGCTGGAGCACCAGTACGACGCGGCGGCCGGCGCGGAGAGCAGGGGCAACATGCTCGCCGAGCCCGTGGAGATTCCGTCGGCGGACGAGATCGGGATGGAGTTCGAGCGCTTCCTGGCGGAACGAGAAGGCGACAACTGACGCGCGCGGAGCGTCTAGGCTTCCCGACATGCTGAAGGTGGGCCTGACCGGCGGTATCGGCGCCGGCAAGAGTGAGGTGTCCAGGCTCCTCGTGGAGCACGGCGCCGTCCTGATCGACGCGGACCGCATCGCGCGCGAGGTCGTCGCGCCGGGCACGCCCGGCCTCGCCGCGGTCGTGGACGCCTTCGGCGAGGACGTACTCGCCGCGGACGGCGGCCTCGACCGCCCCAAGCTGGGCTCCATCGTCTTCGCCGACCCGGACCGGCTCGCCGTACTGAACTCGATCGTGCATCCCCTGGTGGGCGCCCGCTCCCGCGAGCTCGAGTCGGCCGCCGCCGAGGACGCCGTCGTCGTCCACGACGTCCCGCTCCTCACCGAGAACGCCCTCGCGCCGCTCTACGACCTGGTCGTGGTCGTCGACGCGAGCCCCGAGACCCAGCTCGACCGACTCGTCCGGCTGCGCGGCATGACCGAACAGGACGCACGCGCGCGTATGGCCGCCCAGGCGACCCGCGAGAAGCGCCTGGAGATCGCGGACATCGTGATCGACAACGACGTGCCCCTGGACGATCTGCGGCAACGCGTGCGGGACGTATGGGGTGATCTCGTGCGGCGAGCGCGGGCGTCCCAGGAATAGCGTCCCGGGGTCCGGGCGTTGAACCCTTCCAGTGAGGGAAGGACTTTGCCGTGCCCGAGACCAGCGGATCGACCGGACGTACTCCCGAGACGCATGTCATCGACTACCGCGCGGCCGAGCAGTTGCTCTCCGCGCGGGACCCGCGGGGCGCGGTGAAGCTGCTCGACTCCGTCATCGCCGCCCACCCCGAGAACACCGCGGCCCGGCTGCTGCGCGCGCGGGCCTTCTTCGCCGCCGCGCAACTGCGGCCCGCCGAGCTGGAGTTCACCATCGTCCTGGAGCGCGAGCCGGACAACGCCTTCGCCCACTTCGCGCTCGCCCGCACCTATGAGCGGCAGGGACGGCCCGACCAGGCCAGGCGGCACTTCCGGCTGGCGGCCGCGCTGGACCCCAACCCGGAGTTCCTGAAGGCGGCCCGGTTCGACGACTGACGGCCGCCTCGGCGTGCCGCGGCTACCGGGGGCGGTTCTCCGGCGGCCGGTACGGCGGGATGTCGGGGCCCGGCTGGTAGTGCGGGCCCTGACGGATGTGCCGGAGGATCATCGTCGTGTCGACGGTGATCACCAGCCAGAGCACCCCGCAGACGATGGCCCACCCGGGGCGGCCCGCCAGCGCGAACGCGACCGTGCCGAAGACCGCCCAGACCAGCCCCCACACGCTCAGCCAGAACCGCGCCCGCAGTGCACTGCGCGCTGTCGTCGGCTCACTGCCCGTACGCATCGGGATCACCACTCCTCCCTTGCAACGTACTCTTCGGAACGGACGTTGACCAAGGGCCGCAGAGGGGGTCACCGCGTGCTTCCGGACGCCGATGAACTGGCCGAGGTGCTGGTCGAGCTCGCCGTACCGCACGAGGACGTCAACGAACTCGTGCGGATGGGCCGCCGGGTCATGGACGACCCGGAACTGCGGCGGTTCCTGGAACACTCCGTCGACGAACTGGTCCGGGACATGGGGAGGGCCGACGACCCGGTCGTCCTGCCCGAACTCGACTGGCCGGCCGGTGCCCTCCAACGCTGTTTCCCCGCCTACGTGTTCGTCGCGGCGCTGCCCCACACGCGCGCGTACCACCGCTCACGCGGCATCCCGGACGAGGTGTCCCGGCGCACCCTCGCCGACCTCGGACGGAACATGGCCGTGCACCGCAGGCGGTACGGCAGGGCGGGCGTGCAGTCACCGCGCTGGCTGACCCGGCACTCGCGGGGCGAGCTGTACCAGTTGGGGCGACTCCAGTTCGAGCGGACCCGGTACGGGCCGTGGAACAGCAGGACGCTCGCGGCGGCCGGACTGGACCTCGCTCCCGGCACACCCTGTCTGAACCTGCACATCCCCGACTTCCTCGGGCCGCTGTCACCGGAGGCCTGCGACCGCTCGCTGGCCCTGGCCGCCGGGTTCTTCGCCCGGCACTTCGCGGACGAGCCGTACCGTGCCGCGCTGTGTCATTCCTGGCTGCTCGACCCGCAGTTGCGGGAGTACCTGCCCGCGGACTCCAACATCGTCCGTTTCCAGGAGCGTTTCCGGCGGGCGCCCGAGGATCCGGTCCCGGAGGACACCGAGCCGGTGCAGTTCGTGTTCGGCGACCCGGAGCTGGCGGTGGAGAGGCTGCCGCGGCGGACGGCGCTGGAGCGGGCCGTGGGCGACCACCTGCGGGGCGGGGGGCACTGGTACATCGGGCACGGCTGGTTCGCCCTGTAGCTCGGACGGGTGAACATGCGCGGCTCGGGAACGGCCGTGCGGACACCGGCCGTTGGACGGGCATGGAGCTCACGGACGAGCGCGACATCAGGGAGGGGGAAATCGGTCGCGTGCGGGCGATGAGTTCGGCGGCGGGTGCGGGTCTACCTCCGTGACAGCACCACGGACCGCTTCCCACAGGAGACCCCGATGTCCGAGACCACCGCCCCCGTCACCCGCACCGCTGCTTCCGCCGGCGCGTCCCCTGTCATCGCGGAGTCCCCGACCGCCCGCGGCCGCCGGGCCCGGATCGCCCTGCGCACGCTTCAGGTCGTGCTCGCCCTCTTCTACGTGATCGCCAGCGCGCTCCCCAAGCTGATCGCGCACCCCTCGGCCGCCGAGGGCTTCGACAAGATGGGCTGGGGCAGCGCCGGCATGTACACCATCGGCGTGCTCGAACTGGCGGGAGGGATCGCCCTGTTGATCCCGGTGCTGCAGTCGGTGGCGGCGGTCGCCTTGAGCGGGCTCATGGTCGGCGCGTTCGTCGTCCAGCTCACCTACTTCGACGGGGAGAACGCGGCGACTCCGCTCATCCTGATCATCCCGCTCGCCCTGATCGCCTGGGCCCGACGAGGGCACAACGCGGACCTGCTGCGGCTGGTGCGACGAGAGGCGTGAGGAAAGCGGCCCACGGTCGCTGCGCTGAGGCCGGTGCCCTGCCCTTCGGGGAGGGGGCCGGCCTCAGCGTGGTGACTGACGGGGGTCGCGTTCGGGGTCTGGGTCTGGGGCTGGGACGGCGTCCGTGGCCCGGGTGCGGGGCCGCCGGATGGCGAGTGCGGGGTGCGGCCGTTGCTCGGGCGTTCGGCTCAGCGCGAGCGTCCGCTTCTGCCCGCGTTCCCGCCCTTGTCCGAGCGGCGGGGCCGGTCCGAACGGCGTGCCTTGCCCGAGTCGCCTGGCGCGTCTGAGCCGACCGCGCCCTCCGGGCCGCCGTCGGATCCGCTCAAGCCGCTGGTTCCGCCGGGTCCGCTCGGGCCGCCGAAGCGGGTGCGGCGGTTGCCTTCCGTGAGGCCGCGCAGGCGTTCCAGTTCGCGACGGTCGCGCTTGGTCGGGCGGCCGGCGCCGCGGTCGCGGATACCGGCGGGGGCTACGGCCGCGCGGGGCGGGGGCGGGGGAGAGTTGTCGACGTAGCACTGGGCGGCCACGGGGGCACCGACCCGCTTGCGGATCAGACGCTTGACGATGACGATCCGCTCCCGGCTCTCCTGACGGACGCGCACCTCGTCGCCGACGCGCAGGGAATGGGCGGGCTTCACCCGCTCGCCGTTCACATGCACATGCCCGCCCCGGCACGCGGTGGCTCCCGCGGAACGGGTCTTGACCAGCCGCACGGACCAGATCCAGCTGTCGGTGCGCACGGTCTCGCCGTTCTGCGGCCCGGCGGCCTCCGCGGCGGCGACGGCGGCGGCGATCTTCGGGTCCGGCTCCTCGGGGACCGGGGCACCGGGAGTCGTGGCGCCCGGAGCCGTGGGGTCCGGGTCGGCGACCTCGGCGCCGGGACCACCGGCCGGCACGTCGGCCCGACCCGTCCCACCGGTCCCGTTGTCGTCCGTACGTTCCACAGCCATGGATCCGACCTTAGTACCCGGGACCGTGCCCCCCGGGGGTTTTTCCGGACGGTGGGCACCGCCATCCCGGCCACCACCACCTCGGCGACCTGCCCGTACCGTGGACCCATGGACGCCTTGGCCGATCTCGACCGCCGGATCTCGGGCTGTCGTGCCTGCCCGCGGTTGGTCGACTGGCGGGAGGAGGTGGCCCGCACCAAGCGCGCCGCGTTCGCCGACTGGACGTACTGGGGGCGGCCGGTGCCCGGCTTCGGCCCGGCGGACGCGCGGATGCTGATCGTCGGGCTCGCTCCGGCCGCGCACGGCGGGAACCGTACCGGGCGGATGTTCACCGGCGACCGTTCCGGGGACGTGCTGTACCAGGCGCTCCACGACATCGGGCTCGCCTCGCAGCCGACCGCCGTGACCGCGGACGACGGACTGGAACTGTACGGCGTACGGGTCACCTCGCCCGTGCACTGCGCGCCGCCCGCCAACAAACCCACCCCCGGCGAGCGCGACACCTGCCGACCCTGGCTGGTCCAGGAGCTGAACCTGCTGCGGCCCACGCTCCGTACCGTGGTCGTGCTCGGAGCCTTCGGCTGGCAGGCCGCGCTGCCCGCGTTCGCGGAGGCGGGCTGGAGCGTGCCCCGGCCACGGCCCGCCTTCGGACACGGGGTTCGCGTCCCGCTCGACGGACTCGAACTCTTCGGCTGCTTCCACGTCAGCCAGCGCAACACCTTCACCGGCAAGCTCACGCCCGAGATGCTGCGGGACGTCCTCAGCGCGGCGGCCGAGGCGGCGGGGCTCCAGGGGCGTGGCCGTACCGCGTGAAAAGGGCGCGACGAGGCCGCCGTACGACGGTTAGCGTCGCCGGATGCCCCTCTACCCGGAGATCGAACCGTACGACCACGGCATGCTCGACGTCGGCGACGGCAACCGCGTGTACTGGGAGACCTGCGGGAACCCGGACGGCAAGCCGGCGGTGGTGCTGCACGGGGGGCCGGGGTCCGGCTGCTCGCCGTGGGCACGTCGGCTGTTCGACCCCGCCGCGTACCGGATCGTGCTGCTCGACCAGCGGGGCGCCGGGCGGTCGATCCCGCACGCGAGCGTGTACGACACCGACATGAGCGTCAACACGACCCCGCACCTCATCGCGGACCTGGAGCTGCTGCGCCGGCATCTGGGGATCGAGCGGTGGCTGGTGTGGGGCGTGTCGTTCGGGTCGGTGCTCGGGCTGCGGTACGCGCAGACGCATCCGGACGCGGTGACGGAGATGGTGCTGACCGGGGTCGCGACCGGCTCCAATCCCGAAGTGGCCTTGCTGACCAGGGGCCTTGGGAAGATGTTCCCGGAGGCGTTCGAGCGGTTCGTGGGGGCGTTGCCCGTCGGGGAGCGGTCCGGGAATCTCGCCGCCGCCTACAACCGGTTGCTCGAATCGCCCGATCCCGAGGTGCGGGCGCGGGCGGCGCGGGCGTGGACCGACTGGGAGACCGCGATCGAGCCGGCGCCGCCGCGATCGGTGCCACGGTACGAGGACCCGGTGTTCCGCCTGGGTTTCGCCCGGACCGTCACCCACTACTGGGGCAACGACCACTTCCTGGGCGAGGGCAACGACGAGGGTGTCGTCCTGCGTGACGCGCCCTTGCTGAAGGACATCCCCGGCACTCTGGTCCAGGGCAGCCTCGACCTCGGCAACCTTCTCGGAACCGTCTGGCGGCTCCATCACGCGTGGCCGGGCAGCGAGTTGACGGTGATCGACGAGGGCGGCCACAACGCCGGGGAGCGGGGTACGGCCGCGATGGTGGCGGCACTCGACAAGTACGCCCGCCGATCGGCCCGTCAGCCGATCCCTCCGAGGTCCCCGAACAACTGCCGTACCGTCGACTCGTAGTTGGTGCGCACGTGCGCGAGGGCGTGCGTGCGGGCCCGGTCCGGGTCGCCCGAGGCGATCGCGTCGAACAAGTCACGGTGTTCGACGAGGAGTTGGGGCCACTCCTCGTTGCGCCGGGTCATCCAGCGCAGCCGTCCCGCAACCGGTTCCAGGGCCTCGACCAGCAGGCTGTTGCGGGCCATCGCCACGATGCTGTCGTGCAGACGGCTGTTGACGTCGGTGATGGTCTCCGCGTCGCCCGCCTCGGTCGCCGTCGCCGCGAGGTCGAGGAGCCGCTCCACCTCGGCGAGGTCCTCCGGGGTCGCCCGGGTCGCGGCGAGACCGGCGGCGTACACCTCCAGTGCCTCGCGCAGTTCGAAGAGTTCCTTGACGTCGTTCGGGGTCAGCCGCCGTACGACCGTGCGGCGGGGCGTCTCGAAGTGGACGAAGCCCTCGGCGACCAGCGCGCGGATCGCCTCGCGGACCGGCACCCGGGAAACCCCGAAGCGGTCGGCGAGCTCCCGCTCGACCAACCGGTCGCCCGGCCGCAGTTCGCCGGCGATGATCTCCTGCCGCAGGGTGGCCAGGACGCGTTCGCGGACGGCGCCGAGGGGCTCGGTGTTCGTCGTGGAGCTCATGGAGCCATCTTCTCCGACGTCGGAGCCGTCGTTGGCGCCGGAGCTGTTTTACGGAGCCTTGCTGTTTTACGGAGCCTTAACGAACGCGACATCGGTCGGAACTCTTGACGGCGGGACCATGGCGGCAGTTTGGTATACCAAAACCGGATGCCAGGCGGCCGCCCTCCTCCTGTCCCTCCCGTCCCTGGAGGCTCTGTGTCCCTCGCCGACCGTGCCGAAGTCACCGGCACACCAGCGTTCGTCCCCGATCCCCGGCTCACCAACGAAGACCTGGCCCCCGCCGGCAAGCGCAACTGGAAGGTCTTCGACCTCTTCGCCATGTGGATGTCCGACGTCCACAACCTGGGCAACTACACCTTCGCGGCCGGTCTGCTGGTCCTCGGCATGAACGTGTGGCAGGTCTTCACCTCCCTGCTCGTCGGCTTCGTGCTCATCTACGTCGGCATGAACTGGATGGGGAAGATCGGCCAGCGCTACGGCGTGCCGTTCCCCGTGGTCAGCCGCATCAGCTTCGGGGTGTGGGGCGCCAACATCCCGGCCCTCATCCGGGCCGTGATCGCCATCATGTGGTACGGCATCCAGACCTACCTCGCCTCCGTCGCGGTCAACGTGATGCTGCTGGCCGCCTGGCCGGGCCTGGAGTCCTGGACGCACAGCTCCTTCCTCGGCCTCGACGCGCTCGGCTGGGTCTCCTTCCTGTCGCTGTGGCTGATCCAGGCACTGATCATCAGCCAGGGCATGGAGTCGGTACGGAAGTTCCAGGACTTCTGCGGGCCGGCGATCTGGCTGGTCATGATCGCCCTCGCGGTGTGGGTGCTGGCCAAGGCCGGCTGGAGCATCTCGCTCACCACCACCCCGCACCCGGTCTCGGTCGGCGAGCAGTGGCGGCAGTGGTTCGGCGCGATCGGCCTGATCCTCGCCACCTACGGCACGCTGATGCTCAACTTCTGCGACTTCTCCCGCTTCGCGCCCGACTACAAGACGGTCCGCCGCGGCAACTTCTGGGGCCTGCCCATCAACTCCACGGCCTTCGTGGTCGTCTCCGTGATCGTCACCGCGGGCTCCCTCGAGGTCTGGGGCCAGGCCATCACCGACCCGGCCGAACTGGTCGCCAAGGTCGGCAACACCTGGGTCATGGTCCTGGGCGCGCTCACCTTCGCCATCGCCACCATGGGCGTCAACATCGTCGCCAACTTCGTCTCACCGGCGTACGACCTCGCCAACGTCTGGCCGCAGAAGATCACCTTCAAGGTAGGCGGCATGATCAGCACGGTGGCGGCCCTGGTCGTGACCCCGTGGAACCTCTTCTCCAACCCCACGGTCGTCAACTACTTCCTCGGCGGCCTCGGCGCCTTCCTCGGACCGCTGTTCGGCGTGATCATGCTCGACTACTACTGGGTCAAGAAGGGCCGCGTGGACGTCGACGAGCTGTTCAAGGCCGAGCCCGGCTCCCGCTACTACTACCGCAAGGGCGTCAACCCCAAGGCCCTGTGGGCGTTCCTGCCCGCGGCCGCCGTCGCCGGTGTCCTCGCCCTGGTGAAGGCGTTCAGCGACGTGGCCCCGTACTCCTGGTTCATCGGTACGGCCCTCGCGGCCGGCCTGTACGCGCTGCTGACCCGGAACGAGCGAGCCGCTCGTGGGGTCCCCGAGGCCGTGGAGGTCCGATAAACGTGCGGATCGTCGTCACCAACTGCAACACCACGCAGGAGATGACCGAGGAGATCGTACGAGGTGCCCGGGCCGCCGCAGGCCCGGGCACCACCGTGCTCGGACTCACCCCCGCGTGGGGCCCCGAGTCCGCGGAGGGCTGGCTCGACAGCTACCTCTCCGCGGCGGCGGTCATCGACCTGCTGCGCACGTACGAGGGTCCTTCCTACGACGCCGTCGTCATGGCCGGCTTCGGCGAGCACGGACGGGAGGGTGTCCGGGAGCTGGTGGACGTGCCGGTCGTCGACATCACCGAGGCCGCCGCCCACCTGGCCTGTCTGCTCGGCCGGCGCTACGGCGTGGTGACCACGCTGGAGCGGTCCTGCGGGCAGATCGAGGACAGCTTGGAGCTGGCCGGGGTCGGCCGCAACTGCGCGGCCGTGGTCAGTACGGGCCTCGGCGTGCTCGACCTGGGTGACGAGGAACGCACCGGGACCGCCTTCCTCGCGGCGGCCGAGCGGGCACGGGAGGCCGGCGCCGAGGTGCTGGTGCTGGGGTGCGCCGGGATGACCGGGCTTCAGCGGACGGTGGGGGAGAAGCTGGGGGTTCCGGTGGTCGACGGGGTGGGCGCGGCGGTGAAGCTGGCGGAGTCGCTGGTGGGCCTCGGGCTGGGTACGAGTCGGGTGGGCGGCTATGCGAAGCCGGTGCCGAAGAGGCGGGTGTGGGGAGCGCGGTCGGACTGATCCGATCCCGCTCAGGGACGCCAGACGTACCGCACGTCCGGCTCCCGCTCCTCGTTGCCGCTGCCGTCGGTGCGTTCGGCCTCGACGAAGCCGTGGCGTTCGTAGAAGCGGTGGGCCGGCTTGTTGACCTGGAAGGTCCACAGGGTCAGTCCCCGCGGGCTGCGTTCCTTGGCGAGCGTGACGAACCGGTCGCCGATGCCGCGCCCCCGCCAGCCGGGGTCGAGGTAGAGCTGCGAGAGCTCGTCTCCGGCGAGGACCATCAGTCCGACGATCGCGCCGGTCCCGGAGTCCTCGGCGACCCAGGTCTCCCGCAGGGGCACGACGACGTCCCGGATGTAGGCGCGCACCTCGTCGTCGGACCGCGGCCGTACCACCGTCGGCAACGCGGCGGCGAAGGAGCGCAGATACACGTCGGCCGTGGCGGAGGCGTCGGGCGCGGTCGCCCTGCGGATGACCACCGCGCTCACGGTGCCGGCACCTGCGGCACGTGCGGCACCACGGCCGTCGCCGTGATCTCCACCAACTGGCCGGTGTACCCGAGGCAGGCGACCCCGATCAGCGTCGACGAGTGCGGGCCGGTGCTCAGCCCGGACGCCTCGACGACCTCCCACACGGCGGAGAGTACCGCGGGCTCGCTGCTCACGACATGCACATCGGTCGCCAGTACATGCTCCAAGTCGCTGCCGACCGCGTGCAGTTGCTCCCGCAGGTTCGCGATCACCTGCTCGGCCTGCCACGCGGGATCCCCCTCACCCACGAGATTCCCCTCGGCGTCCAGCGGCACGGACCCGGCGAGGAAGGCCAGCTTCGTGCCGGCCTCGACGACGGAGGCGTGGGAGTAGGTCGGCGGCGGGAAGAGGCCCGGGGCGGTGACACGCTGGATCACGTGGACTCCTGTGACGGACGGCGGACAACCTTTCGATCATCGGGGGCGGGAAGGCGGGACCGCACCTGAATTTCCGGCCCCGACCGGCGTTCGCACTCCTGGGCAAGGTCCGGGTACGCCTGGGAGATGGCCGCGTGGACCCTGCGCCGCAGCAGCTCTTCCGCGGCCGCGCGTCCGGTGCGGCCGGACAGCTCGTCGAGGATGCCGTCGTAGCGGGCCAGCCGGTGGCGGAGGTAGTCCACCTTCCAGCGGTCGAGGTCGAGGTCGCGGTCGGATGTGCGGGCGTCTGGCCCGGCGCCCGACGGCCCGGGCCCGCGCCCGGCCACGCGGTCGCGGTACTCCACGGCCAGGGCCGTCAGTCTCTCCGGGTCCAGTACCGGAACCTCGATCGGCTCCGCCGCGATCCTGGCCAGCACCTCCCGCCGCCTGCGCAGCGCGGCCTCCTTCACCGCGGCGGACCGCCGGGCGGCAACCGCCGACAGCGCCCGGAACTCCTCGCTCCGCTCCGCCGCCTCGACCCGCTCGACGCCGTAGAGACGGGTCGGCGGGGCCGTACGGAAGAACGGGTTGGCCCGCCGCAGATCGGGCTCCCCGAGCAGCCGGCGAATCATCCCGGCGGTCCAGCCGCGCGCCCGCAGCCCGGCGGCGGACAGATGCGTGCGGTGCGCTCGCGGGTCCGGATCCTTCTCGTACGTCGTCATCGCAGATTCCCCCGTCGTCGTGACACTGAGTGACGACTTCATTGATAACGCGTGCCACTGACAATCGGCCCCCGTGCATCCGTGGAGCGGTCCTCCCGTAAATCCGTGGAGCGGCGCTCACGGGCTTCGTACGCTGCGCCCATGCCCCCCACGCTCACCGACGCCGTCTTCCTCGACACCACCGCCGAACGTCTCGCCGCCCTCCCCGCCGTCCGGGCCGTGGCCCTCGGCGGCTCCCGCGCGCAGGGGACCGCCCGGCCGGACAGCGACTGGGACCTGGCGGTCTACTACCGGGGCGCCTTCGATCCGGCCGATCTCCGCGCCGTCGGCTGGCAGGGCGAGGTGTCCGAGATCGGCGGCTGGGGCGGCGGGGTGTTCAACGGCGGCGCGTGGCTGACGATCGACGGCCGCCGGGTGGACGTCCACTACCGGGACCTCGACGTGGTGGAACGGGAGCTGACGGAGGCGGAGGAGGGACGGTTCCGGGTGGAGCCGCTCCTGTTCCATCTCGCGGGCATCCCCACCTACCTGATCGTCGCCGAACTAGCCGTCAACCAGGTCCTCAGGGGCGATCTGCCGCGCCCCGCGGCCTACCCGGCCAAGCTCCGCGCCTCCGCCGCCGCCCGCTGGCGGGACACCGCCCACCTCACCCTCGCCTACACCGAGACAAACCACGCCCCGGCCGCCCGCCTCACCGAGACAGCCGGCGCCCTCGCCACGGCCGCTGCCCAGATGGGCCACTCGGTACTGGCGGCCCGGGGGGAGTGGGTGACGAACGAGAAGCGGTTGCTGGAACGGGCCGGGCTGCGGGAGGTCGACCGGATCGTCGAGTCCCTGACGGCCTCGCCCGAGTCCGCCGTCCGCGCGGTCGCGGAGGTGCGCGAGCTCTTCGACAGGGTGCACTGAGCGGTCGTAGGGCCGCCGTCGGCGCACCTTCCGGGGTTGCGTTCATAAAGAACGTGGCTTTTGCATGCATCTTCACACGCGGGTAACACAACCGGTCGGGACCGTCCGAGAACGGGATCTACCGTGGAGGGCACAGCCCAGCGCCCGGCCACCGTCGCCCGGAGGCACACCCCCGCCTCGATCAGACGACAGGAGCCCCGTGTCACTCGCCCTACCGCCCTGGCTCGCTCATGCCCTCCGTGCTCAGCGGGGGCCGATCCCGTGGAACGCGGTCGCGCGGGGGGCCCTGTCCGCCGGGCCCGTCCTTCTCGTCGCCGTGCTCGTCGAGCAGACCTCGGTCGGTGTCGTCGCCGCCATCGCCGCCATGCTCGCCGGGATCAACGACCGGCCCGGGAGCCGGCGGGTCTCCGTGAAGAGGATCGGGGTGCCCGCGCTCGCGGGTGCGGTCGGGATGGTCGTGGGGACGTACGCGGGGGAGTACGTGGGGGCCGTGCGCCTCACCGTTCTGCTCACCCTCGTCGGGCTGGTCGCCGGCGGCATCAGCGCTGTCGGGCCCGTCGCCTCCGCGGCCGGTACGCAGTTGCTCGTCGCGTCGGCGATCGGGGCGGGCATGCCGCTGCCGGAGGAAGGGTGGCTGCGGGCCGTCGCCTATCTCGGCGGGGCCTGCTGGCTGCTCGCGCTGCGGCTCGTGCTGCCCACCCCCGGCGCCCTCGTCGGGGACTTCCGGTTCGACGGCGAGCGGAAGGCCGTCGCCGAGGTGTACGACGCCGTGGCCGACCTGCTCGACGCCGTGGGCACCGAACACGCCACCGCCCGCCGCGTCGCGCTGACCGCCGCTCTCGACCACGCGCAGGACGCGCTCACCGGGCCCCGGCTGCGGCGGTACGCCAGCTCGTCCGCAGAGCGGCGGCTGCACGCGCAGTACGCGGCCGCGCTGCCGCTCGCCGAGGCCGCCACCGCGCTCGCCTGGGCGGAGGAAGCGGTGCCCGGACGGGCCTCCGCGGGGCCCCGGAGGCTCGCCACCGCCGTACGGGAGAACGCGCGCACCGGGCCGTTGCCCGCGCCCGACCGGTCCGGGCCCGCGCTGCGGGCGCTCGACGACGCGTTGCTGCGGGCCGCCGAGGCGTTCGACCGAGGGCGGGGCGAGGATCTGCACACGCGCCGGCTCACCGTCCGGGACCTGCTGGGGTCCGTCTTCGGGGCCGGCGGGCGGGAGTACGGGCTGCGGGTCGCCCTCTGCTTCGGGGCCAGCGTCGCCGTCGCACAGGCCCTGCACCACTCCCACTGGTACGGGGAGCACGCGCACTGGTACTGGCTGCCCGCCACCACCGTCTTCCTCGTCAAGCCCGACCTCGGACCGCTCGTCTCCCGCGTGCTGTGCCGGGCCGCCGGAACCGTCCTGGGCGCGCTGGTCTTCGCCGGGTTCGCGCTGGTGCTGCCCCGGCCCGAGGGGCTCATCGCGGTGGTCGCCGTCAGCGGGGCGCTCATCCCCGTGGCCACCCGGCACTTCGCCGCGCAGACCGCCGTCGTCACGGTCCTCGTCCTGGCGCTCGTGATGGTCGGCGGCGAGCCGCAGGCCTCCGCCAGCCGGATCACCGAGACGCTGCTCGCCTGCGCCATCGTGCTGATCGTCGGGCATCTGCCGATGCCGGGGCAGCGGGGCGGGGCAGTACGGTCCCGGCTGGCCGCGGCGGGCGCGGCCGCGGAGGCCTACCTCACGCACGTTCTGGAGGAGACCGCGCGGTCGGGCCCACGGGCCGCCGAGTCCGCCGTACACGACACCGCCGAGGTCCCGATCGAGGGCATCCCCGCCGAAGACTCCCGTGCCCTGCGCTGGACCCTCCGTCGTGAGGCCTACCGCGCGCTCGCCGAGGCCCGTACCGCCATCGCCCTCGCCGCCGCCGAACTCCCCGCGCTCGCCGGGCACTCGGAGGGGGCCGACGAGATCGTCGCCGTGCTGGAGCGGATCGTCGACACGACCACCGCGTGCGCCGTCCACCTCGACGACTCCGGACGACTCACCTCCGAACAGGTCGACCGGCTCACCGAACTCGTCGACGAGCTCGGTCGACTCGACCAGGGGCGGGTCGGGATCCGGCTGCCCGAAGTCCCCGTCCTCCGCTAGGAGTTACACCCGTACCCACACCGGGGCGTGGTCCGAGCCGGGTGTCCCCACCCGCTTCCCGGGGTTCTCGTCCACCGACGGCAGGACCAGGGCGTCGTCCCGGTGCTCGGGCAGACCCGTGCCCGCCTCCGCGATACGACGGGCCAGACGGTGGCTCACCAGGACGTGGTCGATCAGTTCGGGGCGCCCGAAGCTGACGCGGGAGAAGCGGCGTTCCTCGGGTATGCGCGGGGCGATGTCCCACAGCCGGAACGGATCGCCCAGGTCGGGCTGTTGGAAGGCGTGAGGTCGGTCGAGCTCGGATCCTGGCGGGCCGAGCAGGATCTGTGTGGTGGCGGCGTTCACCACGTCGTTCATGTCGCCGAGGACGATCACGTCCCGTTCGGTCCCGGCGCCTTCGAGCAGGAAGTCCGCGAGGGCGCGCAGGGTCGTCGCCTCGGCCGCCCGCCGGTAGAGGGCGTAGGCGCCGAAGCGGGCCCGTTCGGCCTCGTCGTGCGGCTGGAAGCGGCTCCTGCCCCCGGCTGCCGGATACGACAGCAGCTTCGACTTGAGATGGGCGACCGCCACCTGGAGCAGCCCGTCCCCGGTCTCCGTCTCCACCGCGAGGAAGCCGCGGCTGGTCTCGCGGTCGTGCGCGTTGGGCTCGGTGCCGTCGTCGCCCTGCACGGGGCGCAGTCCGTCCGCGAACACGTGGGTGTCCCGCCGTATCCGCAGCGGCGTACGGCTGAGGAAGCCGACCCGGATGCCCCGGCGGTCCGCGTGCCGGGACAGCGCGATGTGCCACTGCCCGCCGACGGCCTTGACCAGGTCGGCGAGCGTCTCCTCCTGCCTGACCTCCTGGACGCCCAGCAGCGCCGGGTCGAGCGCGGTGATCACGGAGGCGAGGGCCTCCACTTTCGCCTCGTACTCGGCCTCGGTCCTGGGGGCGCCGTCGCCGCTGCGCGGCAGCATCAGATTCTCCAGATTCCAGGTGCCGACGAGCATGCCGAACCCCTTCCGGAAGGCGTACGACGGGCGGTGGTGAGGCCAGGGTGCGCGCGCCGGCGCCGCCGCGACAGAGCGGCGACGGGATGCGCGCTTCACCCACTGCGAGGGCACGACCGCGTCGTACGGTGCCTGTATGACGCCTTCTCCCGCAGGTCTCATCATCTCCCGCTGCACAGTGCTCACGCACGACGATCAAGAGCGGGTGGAGTTCGTGCGGGACGCCGCGATCGTCGTACGGGACGGTGTTGTCGAGTCGGTGACCAGCAGTGCGCGGGCGGAGGAACTGCCTGCCGTGGAGCGCATCGACGCGCGGGGGCAGATCGCCCTTCCCGGGCTCGTCAACTGCCACACCCACGCGCCCATGGTCGCCCTGCGCGGGATCGCCGAGGACCTGCCGACCGAGGAGTGGTTCAACGACGTCGTCTGGCCGATCGAGTCCAACCTGACCGAGAAGGATGTGGAGTTGGGGGCTCGGCTGGCCTGTGCCGAGATGATCCGGGGCGGGGTCACCTGCTTCGCCGACCACTACTTCTCGATGGACGCCGTCGCCGCGGTCGTCGAGGAGTGCGGCATCCGCGCGCACCTCGGCCAGGCGTACTTCTCCTCGCAGGGGCCCCAAGGGCGGGAGGAGTCCCTGGAGTTCGCGCTACGACACCGTGGTGCCGCCGGTGGCCGCATCACCACCGCCCTCGCCCCGCACGCGCCCTACACCGTCGACGACACCGACCTCGCCGCGACCGCCTCGCTGGCCCATGAGCACGGGCTCCCCGTCCACCTCCACGCCTCCGAGAACCGCGACCAGGCCGAGACGAGCCTCGCCCGGCACGGCGTCACGCCCGTCGAGGTGCTGCGGCGCACCGGGATCCTCGACACGGACGTCCTGATCGCGCACGGCAGCGGCATCCTCGACCGCGACCTCCCTCTCCTCGCAAGTGCCGCCGGTCGTACGGCCGTTGCCACCGCGCCCCGCGGCTACCTCAAGTTCGCCTGGCCCACCACCACGCCCGTCCGCGCCCTGCGCGACCTCGGCATCCCCGTGGGACTCGCCACGGACGGCGCCGCCTCCAACAACTCCCTCGACGTGTGGGAGTCGATGGCGCTCACCGCGCTGATCCAGAAGTCCACCACCGGCGACCCTCGCTGGCTGACGTCCCGCCAGGCACTGCACCACGCGAGCCTCCAGAGCGCCCGCGCGGTCGGACTCGGTGACGCCGTCGGCAGCATCGCGCCCGGTCGCCGAGCCGACATCGTCCTGGTCGACCTCACCGGCCCGCACACCCAGCCCGTCCACGACCTCGCCGCGACCCTCGTCCACAGCGCCCGCTCCTCCGACGTCCGCACGACGATCGTCGACGGGCGTGTGCTGATGCGGGACCGGGAGCTGCTGACCATCGATGTGGACGCCGTCGTCCGGGAGTTGGGGGAACGGATGCCGGAGCTGCTGGACCGCAGCCATGGCCGGCGGATCCAGGACTACAAGAACTGAATTCCGGTCGCGGAGAAGCATTTTGACGCCAACCGTCGGTGATCGGGCGGTCGCGTCAGGTGGTTCCGGGCTACCTATGAGAGCCGGAGCACACCTGTCTGACGGGGAGGGCCGGCCGGGTGGAACTGACGATCGACGTTGCGTTACTGCTCGCTGTCATCATCGTCGTGCGGCTGCGTCGACGGACGGAGGCACGGAGTCGGAACGACGAGAAGCTGACCGTGGCGATCGTGCTGGTCTTCGGCATTCTGATCGCTCCCACCGCCTTCGGGCACGGAGTCGTGGACGTGGTCTCCCAACTCGCTCGAGGCGTCTCCGAGTCGGGCAGCCCATGATCCCGGCACCGCTGGACCGGCGCCGGCGCCGTCGCCCGTGGACGCGGCCGATGGCCTACCTCGACCACCCCTACGGCATGTACCGGCGCCGACGCGACACGGCACGGGTCGACCGCATCGCGTCGTGGAGCCGGTCGGCGGCGTTCCGGATCGGCGCCCGCAGCCGTTCGACGCGACGCGGGGCGCAGAGCCGCTCGACCGCGCGCCCTGGAGTTGTCGTCGAGACTGTCGCGCGCGGTCGTGCGAGGGCCGGCAGGCCGCGAAGGAGCTCGCGCGGACCCCCGGCCGGGCGCCCACCGTCGCCGAGCTGGTTGACGAGGGTCGAGACGGAGTTCCCGGCCAGGTGCACGGATCCGGGTGTGGTCGGGCGGATCTGTGGTGAGCGGGTCGGCGTCGAGGGCGGGGCGGTACGGAGAAGCCCTTGCGTCCCCGCCGTGGCAGGGGCCTCTCGTCCAGCGCTCGCCGAGCCCGCTCCACGGTGGCGCACCTTCCTGCGCGCCCGGGCTGCTCACGCTGCGGGTGTCGTACGGGAGAAATCTCCCGCCCCACCGATGAGTTCCACCCCTCCCCCCGGTCACCACCTCGAACGGACCGTTGCACAGGAGGGACCCCATGGCGCTTCCGGAGATCGTCTCGCGGGACGAATGGCGCGCGGCGCGCGAAGAGCTGCTGGTCAAGGAGAAGGCGGCCACGCGGGCGCGGGACGCCCTCAACGCCGAGCGGCGCAGACTGCCCATGGTCGAGGTGGAGGAGGAGTACGTCTTCGAGGGCGGTGACGGCAAGGCGACCCTGCTCGACCTCTTCGAGGGGCGCGGCCAGCTCGTCGTCTACCACTTCATGTTCGCCCCGGAGTGGGACGCGGGCTGCCGGAGCTGCTCCGCGTTCCTGGACCAGATCGGGCACCTGGCCCACCTGAAGGCACGGGGGACGACGTTCGCGGCCGTGTCGAGGGCGCCGTACACCAAGATCCTGCCGTTCAAGGCGCGGATGGGATGGACCGTGCCCTGGTACTCGTCGTACGGCGGCGACTTCAACCGCGACTTCGAGGCCACTGTGGAGATCGACGGGGAGCCGGCCGAGCGGCCCGGCATGAGCTGCTTCCTGCGCGACCGCGACCGGGTGTTCCACACCTACTCGACCTATGCGCGCGGCCTCGACGGACTCGGCTCCACCACCAGCCTCCTCGATCTCACCGCACTGGGCCGGCAGGAGGAGTGGGAGGAACCCAAGGGGCGCGCGTCGGCTCTTGGGGCGCCTGCGGGCAGTGTGCGCATTCGTTATCACGATGAGTACGAGGACTGATACCTAAAGCGACGGAAGTGATCGGTGAGTAGCCGGAATCTCACGCTCCGCGCTGAACGCGTGTCAACTACGTCTCAGTACGGCAACTCACCGAGGCTTTCCGGCCCCGGAAGGCGTTAACTCCTACAAGTGCTCCTACGGGTGAGTACACGCTTTCTGGAGGTGCAGGGTGGTGAACGGGCGAACAGTGCTCGAACGCTTTCCCGCTGGCGGGCCGCGTGGATCGTGGCCGGCGGAGGAGTTCGCGCAGGCGAGGCGTCTTGAGGGACTTCAGGCGGAGGTCGTCATGGACCTCGCGTCCGACATGTTCCTGGTGATCGTCCGCAGTGGAGAGGCGGCGGTCGACGCCCTCGCATGAGGTCAGCCCGCCTCCTTGGCGGGCACCTTTGGCGCGAACTGCTCGGCCTGGAGCGAGTACAGCTCCGCGTAGACACCGCCGGAGGCCAGGAGCTCCTCGGGCGTGCCCGACTCCACGAGGCGGCCCTGCTCCAGGACGTGCACCAGGTCCGCGTGGCGTACGGACGCCAGGCGGTGGGTGATCAGGATGACCGTCTGACCGGTGCCGGCCAGGGCGCGGATCTTCTCGAAGACCTCCAGCTCGGCCCGGGCGTCCAGGGCGGCCGTCGGTTCGTCCACGATGAGGATGTGGCCGCGCCGGTAGGCGGCCCGCGCGATCCCCAGCCGCTGCCACTGCCCGCCCGACAGCTCGTGCCCGCCGCTGAAGTTGCGGGCCAGCAGCGTGTCCAGGCCGCGCGGCAGATCGGCCAGCACCTCCCCGGCCCCGGCCTCCGCGACCGCTCCGGACACCCGTTCGTCGGTCAGCGGCGCCGACGCGCGGCCCACCGCCACATTGACGCGGGCGGTGAACGGCCACCGCTTGAAGTCCTGGGCGACCATCGCGACCCGCTCGGCGAGCAGCCGCCGGTCCGCGTGCGCCGCGTCCACCCCGTCCCACAGGATCCGGCCCCGGTCGGGGGCGTACAACCCCGCGAGCAGCTTCACCAGGGTGGTCTTGCCGGAGCCGTTCTCACCGACCAGCGCGACGATCTTGCCGAGCGGCACGGTGAGGGTCACGTCGTCGAGGGCGGGGCGGGCCGTGTCCCCCGGGTAGCCGAAGGTGACGTTCTCGAAGCGGATCTCGCGCGGCTCTTCCGGGAGCGCGACCCCGCCCGCCGGGATCGCCCACTTGGCGGCCTCCTCGTAGAGCCGCTGGAGGTCGCCGACGAAGAGGGCCTCCTCGTGCAGCGCGTTCATCTCGACGACCAGGGTGTTCAGGCTCTGTGAGCCGGTGCGCACGGCGATCACGGCCGTTCCGGCCACCGACAGGGCCATCGCGCCCCCCAGCAGCAGCCCGCCGAGCGTCGCGTACGTCGCCACCGTGGCCAGCCCCGTCCAGGCCGCGGCGATCAGCCCGGTGCGGGCCGCGAGGCGGGCCAGCCGGGCCTGCTCCGCCTCCGCGGTCTCCGCCATCGCGCGGTAGTGCCTGAGCAGGAACGGGCCCACCCCGTGGACCCGGATCTCCGGCGCCGACTCCGGCTCGATCAGCAGGGCGCCGAGGAGCCGGCCGGCCCGTACGTGCTGCACCCAGGTGTGGAAGGACTCGTACTGGCGGCGCGCGATGGTCAGGGCGCCCCAGCCGCTCGGGATCGTCATCGTGACCAGCAGCGGCAGCAGCGCGGGGTGCAGCACGGTCAGCACGCCCGCCGCCGCGATCAGCGAGATCATCGCGTTCACCACACGGGTCGCGAACGAGATCATCCGGCGGGCCGAGGCGGCACCGTACTGCGCGGTGTCCAGCAGCTTGTGGAAGGCGTGGTCCTCGATCGCGGCCAGCTCCACGGTGGCCGCCTGCTCCAGATACCGCTCGGTCGCCACCCGCTCGACCTTGGGCTCGAGACGTCCCGTGGCGTACGTGGACGCCGCCCGCAGCAGCGCTCCCACCATCATGACGGCGGCCATCGTCACCAGCGCGGGCACGGCACCCCGCAGCCGGTCCTCCAGTGCGCCCCCGCCGATCAGCCGCCCCAGCACACTGTTGACGGCGAGCAGGCTCACGGCCTGCGTGAGCCCCCGACCGACCTCGGCGACCAGTACGATCCGCGCGGCCCGCCGGTCGGCCTGCCAGGCCAGCCGCAGACTCCCCGAGAGCAGCGAGGGCAACCGCGCCACCATGGCCCGGAACCCCAACTCCAGAAACGCGTCGGCGTGCGAGTTCCACCCCGCGTCGTACCGCAACGGCCCCCCGAACAGCAGCCGCTCGGACTCGGAGACTCCGGGTTGCTCAGTTCCGCCCCGCCGTTTCCCCACCGCAGGCCTCCCCCGATCGTGGACGGGGCAACTATGGCGGGGTGGGCAGTACGGGGGGAGGGCGCAGAGGCAAGTGCGGCGAGAGCGCGGGCGCACACCTGGGAGCGCCGGAGACGGTGACCCGCCGAGGGGCGCGGGGTTGTGCCGATGTGCGCTCCGCCGCGCGGGCGCGTCAAGCCGCCAAGGCCAGCGCGCGGCTGTGTCGATGTGCGCTCCACCGCGCGGGCGCGTCAAGCCTCCAGGAGCCCGCCCCCGGCCGACGGCCTAACCGGCGGAGCTGACCGGCCGTGACCAGCTGGGAGTGGTCCCCGTGAGGCGGCACAACGCCAGGTACAGGGGTATGGGCGGCGTGTACGGCAGCGTCCCCTCGGCCCGGTGCACGAGGGACGGCACCACCGGGGCGTCCGGAACAACCGCCCCGGTGGCGTACTGGGCGGGCGTGGGCCACTGGAGCGCGTAGTCGGAGTCGGCCGGAACGAGCCACCACCAGTGCGTGGCATCGGCGTACACGCATCCGACCCGCGGCAGCCGGGACACGAGCTGCTCGCTCAACAGCACCGGCACCCCCACCGCGTCGCAGCCCAGCGGCACGGTCATCCCCTCCGGCACGGCCAGCTTGTGCGGTGCCGCCGGCGTGCGCAGCCCGCGTCCGAGGCGGACCAGCGTGTCCAGGGTCAGCACCTGGCCGCCGGGTCCGCTCCTCACGCCCATGCGCCCGCGCCCCCCGCTCCGTGCTCGCGCGCTGCCCCCTCGGGTGCCGCTCTGTGATGCTCCTCGGCCTCGTCCCCCTGGCCGGGCTCCCCGGAGGGCACCGGCTTCGGGCGCGCCCCCCAGCCCAGGTCGTTGCGCGGGCCGGTGTCCTGGCGGGGCCCGTCCGCCTTGCGGGGCAGCTCCGCCCAGACCAGCAGCCCGGGGCCGTGCTCATGGGCGCCCCACGCGTGACAGAGGGAGTCGACGAGGAGCAGTCCCCTCCCGTGCTCCTCTTCGCCGCGCTGCGGGGACGGATGCGGTTCACCCGGCGCGCAGCCCTCGTCACGGACGGCTATCCGCACCAGGTCGTCGTTGTCGTGCAGCTCGCAGACCACACGGCTGCTCGCGGTGTGCACGATGGCGTTGGTCACCAGCTCGGAGACCACCAGGGCGGCCGAGTCGCAGGTGTCCTCACAGACCGACCAATGGGTCAGCCGCGCCCTCGTCAGGCGTCTGGCCTGCGCCGGGGAACCCGGATGCGCGGCCAGCTCGAATCGGAACCGGCGCCGGGCAGCGGCCCTGTCGGGCCCCAGTCCCGCGACAGCACCGAGACCCTGGGGGCGGTCTTCGGCAGCGTCTGTTCCTAAGGGCGGGGACGGAATCACGCTTGCCACTATCGCCCCGTCGTGAACACTTGGCAAGTGTCACTCTGAAAAATGCAGAGTGCTGTGTGACGCGGTCGGGGGCCGTGGCACACTGCTCGCAACAGCATGTCGAGCGGCGCCAGTTGGGATCACCGGAGATCCGTACGTACCGGTTTGGTATCCGTACAGATCTTCGAATCAGGTCTTCGAATGGCGCCGCTGGCCTGTCAGCATGCTGGTGACTGTGACGCCCGTACATGACGTGACGCGCCGAATGTGACTCAGTGGAGGTGGAGCGTGAGCGAACCGCGGTCCGCGCCGACGGTCGGCCAGGTCGTCCTCGGTCGGCGCCTGCTGGACCTGCGGGAACGCGCCGGGCTCAAGCGCGAGGAGGCCGCCCGCGTCCTCCGCGTCGCCCCCGCCACCGTCCGCCGCATGGAGATGGCCGAGGTCGGGCTCAAGATCCCCTACCTCCAGCTCCTGCTGAAGGCGTACGGCGTCTGCGACCAGGAGGCCGAGGACTTCGTCCAGCTCGCCGAGGACGCCAACCGTCCCGGCTGGTGGCAGCGCTTCCACGACGTGCTGCCCGGCTGGTTCTCGATGCACGTCAGCCTGGAGGGCGCGGCCGCGCTCATCCGCGAGTACGAGCCGCACTTCGTGCCCGGACTGCTCCAGACCGAGGACTACGCGCGTGGCGTCCTGCGCTCGGGCGCCATCGGTCAGACCAGCCCCGAGGACATCGAGCGCCATGTGGCCCTGCGCATGGAACGGCAGGGACTGCTCACCCGTCAGGACGCGCCCCGCTTGTGGGTGGTCATGGACGAGACCGTGCTGCGCCGCCCCGTCGGCGGCCCGGAGGTGATGCGTGCGCAGATCGACAAACTGCTCGAGGCGACGAAGCTGCCCAACGTGACGCTCCAGGTCGCCCCGTTCGCCAACGGGCCGCACCCCGGGACGTACGGGCCCTTCGTGCTCTTCCGATTCGCCGTGCCCGAACTTCCGGACATGGTCTACAGCGAGTACCTGACCGGCGCGGTCTATCTGGACGCGCGTGTCGAGGTGGCGACCCACCTCGAGGTCATGGACCGCATGGCGGCGCAGGCCGCTACGGCACATCGCACGAAGGAGATCCTGCGGGATCTCCGCAAGGAGCTGTGAATGAACCGCATCAAGCCCCGTCTCCCCGTCTACAACGGCATGCCCGCCCGGGAGCTGGGGAGCGAAGGCTGGCACAAGCCGTGGAGCGGCGGCAACGGCGGCAACTGCCTGGAGGCGATGAAGCTCGCCGACGGCCGGATCGCCGTGCGCCAGTCCACCGATCCGGACGGACCGGCGCTGATCTACACCACCGACGAGATGACCGCGTTCATCGAGGGCGCGAAGGCGGGGGTGGCCGACTTCCTGCTCTCCTGACCTCGTTGCTCAATTGGCTGGGTAAGCACTGACGGTTGACACCGACTGAAAGAGGCCTCAGAACCAGAACCAGAACCAGGACGCCACGCCTCGCGGAGCATCCACCGGCCTGCTGACGGCCACCGCCGGCAGGGGTGGATGCTCCGCCTTGTCGGGGCTGAGGTTCTACGACTCCCGCGTTCCGCCCGGCGTCAGCGCCCCGCACAGCGCCTCCAGTGCCGCGCCGTACGCATGCTCGGGGGGCGTCGCGTACCCCACGACCAGACCGTCGTCGGACGGCATGTCCGTCTCCGGGTGACGGAACTCCGCGAGTCCGTCGAGCGCGACCCCTTGCCGGACCGCTGCCTCGACGGCGGACGGTTCGGTGCCCGGCGGCAGCCGCAGCACCGCGTGCAGCCCCGCCGCGACCCCGCTGACCTCGATGTGCGGCGCACGCTCGGCCAGCGCCGCGACGAGCCGGTCCCGTCGGCTCCGGTAATGCTGCCGCATCCGCCGTACGTGACGGTCGTAGGACCCGGAGACGATCAGGTCGGCGAGGGCAAGTTGGTCGAGCACGCTCGCCCAGGCCTCCCGATCGCCCTTGGCGGCGAGTACGTCGCCGACGTACCGCTCGGGCAGCACCATCCACCCCAGCCGCACCGCGGGTGACAGGCTCTTGCTCACCGAGCCGATCAGGATCACCCGCTCCGGGTCGAGGCTCTGGAGGGCGCCGACGGGCTTGCGGTCGTAGCGGAACTCCCCGTCGTAGTCGTCCTCCAGCACCACCGCCCCACGCGCGCGTGCCCAGTCGACCACCGCGGCCCGCCGCTCGGCGTGCAGCGGACCGCCGGTGGGGAACTGGTGGGCGGGCGTGAGCAGTACGGCCCGCTCACGGGCCAACCGGTCGACGCGCGCGCCGTGTTCGTCGAGGGGGAGCGGCACGGTCCGTACACCCTCGGCCGCGAGTAGCTCCCGCTGGAAGGGCAGTCCGTACGCCTCGACGGCGAGCGGACCGCGTAGGACCTGTCCGCCTCCGCCCCGGTTTCCGGCTCGATCCACGTTTCCGGTCACGCCTCTGCTTCCGCCTCCGAAGAGCAGCCGCAGAGCGTGCGCGAACCCGGAGCAGATGACGATCCGGTTCGGCTCCGTGCGCACGCCACGCGCGCGTGCGAGATATGCGGCGAGGGCGGCTCGCAGCTCCGGCCGCCCGGCGGGGTCGCCGGGGCCGAAGGCCTCGTTGGGGGCCTGGTGGAGGGCCCGGCGGTAGGAGGCGAGCCAGGCGGAACGCGGGAACGCGGAGGCGTCGGGAGTGCCCTGGCGGAGGTCGTGCCGGGCGGACCGGTCGTGGCGCGGGGCACGCGCGCGTGGGCGAGGTGCGGATGCCTGCGCCGTCACGGCGGGGTGGAGCGGCAGGGCCCGTTCGGCGACGCGGGTGCCGGAGCCCTGGCGGGCGGTGAGCCAGCCCTCGGCGACGAGTTCGGCGTAGGCGTCGGCCACCGTGTTGCGGGCGACGCCGAGGTCGGCGGCGAGCGAACGGTACGGCGGCAGCCGCGTGCCCGGGGCGAGCCGCCCGCTGCGTATGGCGTCACGCAGCGCCTTGCCGAGAGCGGCCCGTCGGCTTCCCGGCGCGGAGAGCTCCAGGTGCAGGTCGGAGCCGATCCGCTCCGCGTAATTGACCCATGATTCCACCATGGAAATGCACCCTACAGCCGGTCTATCCGACCCGTAGATTGATCACATGACCACGACGAACCAGCATGTGACAGGTACGGCTCGACTGAACCTCGCGAAGGCCGCACCGAAGGTGTTCCGGGCGCTGCTCGGCTTCGACACGGCGGCCCGCGAGGGCCTCGACCCCACCCTCGTCGAGCTGATCCAGATCCGCGCGTCCCACCTCAACCACTGCGCGTACTGCCTCCACATGCACACCAACGACGCCCGCAAGGCCGGCGAGACCGAGGACCGCCTCCACATGGTCCCGGTCTGGCGGGAGGCCCGCCATTTCTTCACGGAGAGGGAACAGGCGGCGCTCGCCCTCACGGAGGCGGTGACGCTGGTGGCCGACGGGGGAGTCCCCGACGCGGTCTACGCGCAGGCCGCGGCCTGTTTCGAGGAGCAGGAACTGGCCCACGTACTGTCCGTGATCCTCACGATCAACACGTGGAACAGGGTGGCCCTGGCGACGGCGAAGGTGGCGGGGACGGATGAGCGGGAGTGAGCGGTCGCGGTGAGGGGCGGGGGTGAGGGTGGGGGGGAGTTGTCGGAGGGGGGCGAGGGTGAGCGGCCGGCGGTGAGGGGGGCGAGGGTGAGCGGCCGAAGGCGCGTGGCCGGAGTCGGCGGCTGAGGTCCGGGCTGGTGGCTGAGGTCGGGCCGTCGGGGAGCTCCGGGCTCCGCGCTGCCCTACACCGTCATCGGCCGGTCGTACGGCCCGATCGGGGACGGCAGTTGCGAACTCCCCGTCAGATACCGGTCGACCGCCGCCGCGACCGCCCGCCCCTCCGCGATCGCCCACACGATCAACGACTGCCCCCGAGCTGCGTCCCCCGCGGCGAACACCCCCGGCACATTCGTCCCGAACCCCGCGTCCCGCGCGACCGTCCCCCGCGGTTCCATCTCCAGCCCCAACTGCTCCACGAGCCCGTCCCCCCGATCCGGCCCGGAGAACCCGAGCGCCAGAAGTACGAGGTCGGCGGGCAGCGTCCGCTCCGTCCCCGTCACCGGCCGCCGCGCCGCGTCCACCTCGACGAGATGCAACGACCGCACGTGCCCGTCCTCGTCCCCGGTGAGGCGCAGCGTGGACGCCGCGAACAGGCGAGCGTCCGCATCCGCCGCGGGAGCCGTCGCCAGATCACGGGCCTCCTCGTGCGCCGCCGACAACCGGTAGATCTTCGGGTACGTGGGCCACGGCTCGACATCCTCGTCCCGCTCGCCCACCGGCTGTGCGTAGATGTCCAACTGGGTGACGGACGCGGCCCCTTCACGCACCGCCGTCCCCAGACAGTCGGCCCCCGTGTCACCGCCGCCCACAATCACGACATGCTTCCCGGTGGCCGACATCGGGGACACCGCCAGTTCCCCCTCACACACCCGGTTGGCCCACGGCAGATACTCCATGGCCTGCTGGACCCCGGCCAACTCCCGCCCCGGCACGTCCAGTTCACGCCACGCCGTGGCCCCCGTGGCGATCACCACCGCGTCGTACCGGGTGCGCAACTCCGCCGCCCCGACATCCCGCCCGACCGCGGTGGACGTACGGAACTTCGTCCCCTCGGCCCGCATCTGCTCGATCCGCCGCTCCAGATGGCGCTTCTCCATCTTGAACTCGGGGATGCCGTACCGCATCAGCCCGCCGAGCCGGTCGTCCTTCTCGTAGACGGCGACCGTGTGCCCCGCCCGCGTCAACTGCTGTGCCGCGGCGAGCCCGGTCGGCCCCGACCCGATCACCGCGACGGTCCGCCCGGACAGCCGGTCCGGCGGCCGGGGCGGCGCGAACCCGAGTTCCCAGGCCCGGTCCGCGACGGCCACCTCGACGTTCTTGATGGTGACCGCCGGCTGGTTGATGGCGAGCACACACCCCGCCTCACACGGCGCCGGACACAACCGCCCCGTGAACTCGGGGAAGTTGTTCGTGGCGTGCAGCCGGTCGGCGGCCTGCCGCCAGTCCTCCCGCGAGACCAGGTCGTTCCACTCGGGGATGAGATTCCCCAGCGGACAGGCCTCGTGGCAGAAGGGGATGCCGCAGTCCATGCAGCGGTCCGCCTGCTTGCTGATGATGGGCAGCAGCGCACCCGGGACGTACACCTCGTCCCAGTCCCCGACCCGCTCCTCGACCGGCCGCCGGGGCCAGTCCTTGCGCGGGGTGGTCATGAATCCCTTGGGATCGGCCATGGCCGTCTTCCTCGCTCACGCTGGTGACGCTGACGCGTCCGACGTGGCCGTGCGTCATCGGGCGGCACTCCTGCGGAACTTCTTTCGGCCACGATACGACTCCTCGGCCACTCGCGCAGAGTGCCGGCGAACCGCCGGGCCAGCGCTTTCCGGACCGGGGCTTGTGTGCGCGCTCAGGTGAGGGCCAGGACGTACGCCAGCGCTGCCGCGCCCGAGGCGACCGCGCGCACGTGGTTCCACATCGTCCACTCGCGCACGTACGTCGGCCAGTACGCCGCCGCCTCCGGGGTGCCCGGGTCCAGCTTGAGCAGGGCGTCGTTGCGAGGCACGTTCGCCACCATCGTGAGCCCGAACGAGCCGAACAGATACAGCGCGCTGCCCACCAGCAGCTCCACGGTCCCCTCGCCCGGCCACAGCACGAACGTCACCACCGCGATCACCGCGCACAGCACCGCGGAGCCGGCGAACACGGCCATGAACGGCGGCCGCACCGCGCTCACATTGATCGCGTTCATCGCGGCGACGCCCTGCGCGGGCGGCAACGCGGCGAGCCCCCTCATCACGAACGTCGAGAACGCGCAGAACACCCCGGCCACCAGCGCGGTCCCGAGCACCCCGAGCACGACCAGCACGAAGTAAGGCCCCTCGATCATCTCAACACCAGCTCCCGCTTCCGGCCCGGCACCACCCGTCCCCACCAGTGAATCCCGCCCCCGCCCCCTCGAACCATGGCCATTCCGCGCACCTCCATAAGCAGACGTCCACCTCCACGAGCCGCCCATCCCCGCGAGCCGCCCATCCCCGCGAGCAGCCCTTCTCCACGAGCCGCCCGGAGCCTCTTCACACCGGTTGCCCTGGGCGGGGACCCCGTGATGTGAGGCAGCCCGGGGTGGGCTCGGGACCCCGTGATGTGAGCAGCCCGGGGTGGGCTCGGGACCCGGTGATGTGAGGCAGCCCGGTGTGTGGCTGGGGGCCCGGTGACGTGAAGCGGCCCGGTGTCTGGCTTGCGAGCGGCCGTGTGAAGCGGCCCCGTGCGAGCCTCGCGACCGGCGATGCCGCCGAGCGGACCGGTACCGGGATCGTCAGCCCGCCTCCTCCTGTGCCACCAGCCCAGGATCCCCCCACCCCCTCAGTACCGCCTCCACTCGCCCCGAGATGCGCCGCCGAGCCTCATGCCGTGCCACCCCGCTCATCAGCAACGCGTCGTACGGAGTGTCCACATGCCGTACGGACGCCACCACCGCCGACACCACCGCCCCCTCCGACAAGGCCCGCCCCGCCGCACTCCGCCCCACTCGCCCACTGCCCCGCAGGGACGCGTGCGAGGCGATGGCCCGGGCCCGCTCGTCAGGACACCCCGGGAACAGCCGCCGTATCTCCGCGGCGAACGCCTCCGCGAACCGCACGTCCTCCACAGCCCGCCGCCGCGCGTCCCGCACCCGGCGCCGCCGTCGTGCCTCCGCGTCAGCCAGACATCGCTCCTCAGCCCGCGCCAGCCCCACCTCCTCGACCAGGACGCCCTGCCGCTCGTAACGCCCCTTGCGCCGGTTGAAACGCACGACCACCGCCGACAGCGCACTCTCCTCCCGCGACCGACGCGTGAGCGCCGTGTCCCCCCGCGGCAGGAACACCAGGTGCCCCAGGTCGGCGCAGTCGAGGCACCGAGGCGCACCGCCCTCGACGACGAGCAGCGGCAACGGCCCACCACGGCACTCCGCACAGTGCCGCCTCCTCAACGGCTGGACCACGATCAGTCCGCCACGGGCCGGGGGAGTCGCGAGGCCTGTCATGAGGGGTTCATCCCCGGCCGCACCCACCCCCGACACCCAGCACCGATACCGGTGTCCGCCACGATCTCGTCGACCGTCGCCACCGCGAGTTCCCGTACGACAGAACCACCGACGAAGCACCCCCACCCTCTCCCACCCGCACCCTCGCCCCCTGCGACGGGACGCGACGGGACCCTCCTCCCCACCGCCCGCAACTGTCCGCTGCCCTCCGGCACACAAGCACGACGCATCCCGAACATCACCTGACGCATCATGGCCGTGTGCGACTCGAAGCGATCACCTGGGACCGGCTCGGTGAGCGGCTGGCCGACCGGCTCCTCGATCTGAAGCCCGCCGACGGCAGCCCCTGGCCCCGCGTCGCCCTCGACGGTGCCCCGGCAGCCCGCCCGGGCGAACTCGCCGAACGGGTGGGCGACGCCCTGCGAATACGCGGCCGCCCTTCGCTCGTCGTCGGCACGGAGGGCTTCCTGCGCCCCGCCTCCCTCCGTCTGGAATACGGCCACCACGACCTGGAGGCCTACTACGACGGCTGGTTCGACACCGGTGCCCTCTGGCGCGAGGTCTTCGGCCCCCTCGAACCCGGCGGTGACGGCCGGGTCCTGCCCGACCTGTGGGACCCCGTCACCGACCGCGCCACCCGCAGTCCCTACGTGCACCTCCCGCCCGGCGGCGTCCTGTTGCTCCACGGCCCCCTTCTGCTGCGCCACTGGTTCCCGTTCGACCTGACCGTCCACGTCCTCCTCTCCGAGGGCGCCCTCCGCCGCCGTACCCCCGAGCCCGACCACTGGACCCTCCCCGCCTACGAGCGCTACGGCGACGAGACCGACCCGGCCGGCACCGCCGACGTCCTGGTCCGCGCCGACGATCCCCGCCACCCGGCGTGGAACGGCTGAACCGGCCGATCGTGGGTGATGGCGCCCCTGCCCGACCCCGGGGCCGCCGCTACCGCCGGGTTCCGGGTGCGGGCCCCCGTCGGCGCGGTGAGAATGAAGTGCGCCGGGACTTGCGGTGCCGCCCGCGCCGCGCCGGCCGTCCGGCACCGGGAGGTACTCCATGACCACCGCCGGAGACATCATGCACCGGGGTGCCCAGTGGATCCCCGCCCACGAGACCCTCGACCGCGCCGCCCAGTTGATGCGCGAACTCGGCGTCGGAGCCCTGCCCATCAGTGACGCGAACGAACGGCTGTGCGGCATCCTCACCGACCGCGACATCGTCATCGGCTGCGTGGCCGTCGGCCGCGACCCGGCCGAGGTCACCGCCGGCGAGATGGCACAGGGCACACCCCGCTGGATCGACGCGGGCGCCGACGTGGCCGACGTCCTGCACGAGATGCAGGAGCACCGGATCCGCAGGCTCCCCGTCATCGAGAACAAGCGCCTGGTGGGCATGATCAGCGAGTCCGACCTGGCCCGGCACCTGACGGAGGAGCAGATCGCCGGCTGGGCCGAGAGCGTCTACGCACGCTCCGCCACCACCCACTGACCCGTCCTCGCTCCCTTCCCGCGTACGACCCGGATCACAGCCAGCCGTTGCGCCGGAAACCGCGGTACAGGACACCGCAGGCGACGGCTATCACGCCCATGACCAACGGGTAGCCGAACGTCCAGTGCAGCTCCGGCATGTGCTCGAAGTTCATGCCGTAGACCCCGCAGACCATCGTCGGGACGGCGATCACCGCGGCCCAGGCCGTGATCTTCCGCATGTCCTCGTTCTGCGCGACCGTCACCTGCGCGAGGTGTGCCTGGAGGATCGAGTTGAGCAGCTCGTCGAACGCGGCGATCTGCTCCTTGGCGCGCAGCAGATGGTCGGAGACGTCCCGGAAGTACGCCTGTATCTCCGGGGCGATGACGTGGATCGGCCGCGTGGAGAGCTCCTCCAGCGGGCGGCTGAGCGGGGCCACCGCCCGCTTGAGCTCCAGGAGTTCACGCTTGAGCTGGTAGATGCGGCCCGGGTCGACCCGCGCGCCGTCGTCCGCGAACACCGCCGTCTCCACCAGGTCGATGTCCGACTGCATGGAATCGGTGACGTCCAGATAGTCGTCGACCACATGGTCCGCGATCGCGTGCAGCACCGCGGCCGGCCCCTTGGCGAGCTGCCCGGGGTCGGACTCCAGCTCCTCGCGCAGCGGGCCCAGCGATCCGTGGCTGCCGTGCCGCACCGTGATCACGAAGTCCTCGCCGACGAACACCATGATCTCGCCGGTGTTGACCACCTCGCTCGTCGCCGTGAGCTCCTCGTGCTCGACGTAGCAGACCGTCTTGAACACGGCGAACAGCGTCTCGCCGTAGCGCTCCACCTTCGGGCGCTGATGGGCCTCGACCGCGTCCTCGACGGCCAGCGGGTGCAGGTCGAAGAGGTCCGCGATGCCCTCGAACTCATGGTCCGACGGTTCGTGCAGCCCGAGCCAGACGAAACCGTCACGGCTCCTGCGTACCCGCTCCACGGTGTCGACCAGATCGCCGTCGACCGGGACCCGGGCCCCCTCCTTGTACGTCACGCAGTTGACCACCGAGGTGCCCAGCGGAGAGCGGGCGTGGTGGCTCAGGTCGACGCGCGGGCGCCGCCGGGCCAGGCGGGCCACCTTGCGCAGGCCGCCGACCCTGCCGAGGCTCGTGACCTTTCGCAGATTCCCTGCCATGGACATCTGGATCTCCTCGCGTGGATCTCCGTACGACGCGTTTCTGCGTCCTGGCGCGCCAGTTTGCCAGGTCGACGTAAGCGGTGGGTGAGCCTGTGGACAGGGGTGGTTCCGCTTGGTTCCCGCCTGTGGAAAACCGGTCCGCGCCGGCTGCGGCGCCGGTCACCCGACGGACGGACGGTGGGCTCTCCTCGTAGGAACCGCGTCGTCCGTTTCGGACGGGCCCGGTGACTGGGATCATCGCGGCATGACACGAACCGACGGGTATCTCCTCGACAACCGGCAGGCGGAGGCGGGGGAGCGCTTCGACGCCTTCGCCACCCTCTTCGACCCCACGACCTTCCGGCACATCGAAGGATTCGGCATCGGATCCGGCTGGCGCTGCTGGGAGGTCGGCGCGGGCGGCACGTCCGTGGTGTCCTGGCTGGCGAAGAAGGTCGGTCCGACCGGAAAGGTCGTCGCCACGGACATCGACACCACCCTTCTCACCGCGGCGGCCCGCCCGCCGGTGGACGTGCGTGTCCACGACGTGAGCACCGATGAACCCCCCGGGGAGGGCTTCGACCTGGTGCACGCCCGGCTCGTCCTGGTCCATGTGCCGGACCGGGAACGGGCCTTGCGATCGATGATCAAATCCCTGCGTCCCGGCGGACGGCTCCTGCTGGAGGACGCCGACCCCGCCCTGCAACCGCTGACCTGCCCCGACGAGTACGGCCCCGAGCAGCAGCTCGCGAACCGGCTGCGCCAGGGCTTCCGCCGACTGCTCGCCGAACGCGGCGCCGACCTCTCCTACGGCCGAACCGTCCCGCGACTGCTCCGCGAGGCAGGTCTGCGTCAGGTGGCCGCCGACGCGTACTTCCCGCTCGCCTCACCGGCCTGCGCCGCCCTGGAGTCCGCCACGATCCGCCAGATCCGCGACCAGTTGGTCACGGCGGGCCTCGCCACGGACGAGGAGATCGACCGCCACCTCGCCAACGTCGCCACCGGCACGATGGACCTGGCCACGGCCCCGCTGATCTCGGCGTGGGGGCGCAAGGCGTAGCAGGCAGCGGGAGCCGGTGCCGGGGAGCCTGTCTCGGGAACCGGTGTCGGCGCGGGAGCCCGGAGGAGCGGCGCCCGTCGACCACACCGGCCCACCGACCACCCGTCAGCCCGGCCCCGACGGTCCAGGGGCCGGCCATCCGCGCGGTCTGGCGACCGGCCGACCAGCCGTCAGCTCGGCACTGGCGGCCCACCGGCCGCCCGTCAGCTCGACAAGCACCGGCCCACCCATCAGTCCGCCCGGCGGTCCACCGAGCGGCCCTCTGTGCGGCCTGGGGCCCCGCCGACCGCCCTTCAGCCAGGCAACACCGGCCCCCGTCAGTTCGGCACCGCGGGCGCACCGGCCGCCGTCGCTTCGGCACCGGTGGCTCACCGACCGACCGCCAGTCCGGCAATCCGGCCCACCGGCCACCCGTCAGTCCTCCCGCCCCGGGGGTCTCCCGCCCACCCGCTCCACCGCCAGCGCGCCCGCCCGGCAGCCTTCCGTCGCCGCGTCCTCGGGTGTGGCGCCCCCCAGCAGGGCCGCGAGGAACGCGCCCGTGAAGGCGTCCCCCGCCCCGGTGGTGTCCCGGGGCGTCGCCGGTACGGCGGGCACGTGGGCGTACACGGCGCCGGACCGGGCGAGCAGCGCCCCTTCCGCCCCCTGTTTGGCGACCACCAGCGGGACGTGGCGGCTCAACTTGGCCGCCGCGTCCGCCACGTCGGGCAACCCCGTGAGCAGGCACGCCTCGTCCCGGCTCGGCAGCAGGACGTCCACTCCCTCGATCAGCGACAGAAAGCGGTCCACCCCCGCCTCCCGGAGGAAGCCCGCCGACGCAGGATCGAGGCTCACCTGCACACCACGTGCGCGTGCCGACTCCAGGGCCACCGCCACCAGCGCCCGGCTGGACTGCGAGAACAGGAGATACCCCGACAGATGCAGCCGAGCCACGCCGTCGAGCAACGCGTCCGACCAGTCGCCCGGCTCCAGCCGCAGTGACGCGCCGCTGTCCGTGAGCAACGTCCGCTCGGCGGCCTCGCCCGTGTCCACGAGGCAGATCACCGTCCCGGTCGGCGCCTCCGGATCGACGACGAGCAGCGGCCGTACCCCGCACGCGGCCATCTCCCGCTCGTGCCACGCGGCCGAGTCCGCGCCCACCCGCCCCAGCAGCCGTACCTCCGCACCGCCCCCGCGGGCGGCCCAGCAGGCCACGTTGGCCCCCGCCCCGCCCGGCACCGTACGGATCGCGGCGGCGGTGTCCGTAGCAGCGGCGAGCGGCCCCCGGTGCCGGGCGACGACATCCGTGATGACGTCACCGACGACCAGGAGGGCGCCGCCCCGGACGGCCGCGGCGGCACCGGGCCCGTCCGTCGTCACGCCCCGGCCCGGGCGGCCGCGATCCGTCCCGCCAGCCGCACGTTGCCCCGCACCGCCGCCAGGTTGGCGCTCAGGGAGGCGCCGTCGGTGTGCCGGACCAGGTAGTTCAGCAGGAACGGCGTGACCCCCTGACCGGTGACTCCCGCCTCCTCGCAGGCCTGGAGCGCTTCCGCGAGCACGCGCGCGTGCAACTCGGGATCCAGTTGCTCCTCCTCGGGCACCGGGTTGGCGACGATCAGCGCCGAGCCGGGCGCGCCGAGCGCCTCACGCGCGCGCATGACCTGCGCCACCTGCTCGGGAGAGTCCAGCCGCCACTCCACCGGGAAGCCGGAGTCGGACAGGTAGAAGCCGGGGAAGCGGTCCGTGCCGTAACCGGCGACCGCGACCCCCAATGTCTCCAGCCGCTGGAGCGTCGCCGGCACGTCCAGGATGGACTTCACGCCCGCGCACACCACGGTGATCGCCGTGCGCGCCAGCAGGCCGAGGTCGGCCGACTCGTCCTGGGTCGTTGTCCACTCCCGGTGCACCCCGCCGAGCCCGCCCGTGGCGAACACCTCCACCCCGGCCAGCGCCGCGAGCTGGGCCGTCGCCGACACCGTGGTCGCCCCGCTCACCCCGGCGGCCACCGCGAGCGCCAGATCCCGGTGCCCCAGCTTGCGGATCCCGTCCTCGTTCGCGACCCGCTCCAACTGCTGCTTGTCCAGGCCGACATGGGGCCGCCCGTCCAGTACGGCGATCGTCGCCGGTACGACACCTTCCTGCCGGACGACATCCTCCAGCTCCAGCGCCACCTGCAGATTCCGCGGACGCGGCAGCCCGTGCGCGATGATCGTGGACTCCAGGGCCACCACGGGTCGACGCGCGTCGATCGCCTCGCGCACCTCTTCGGACACCACCAGCACCACGGGCCTGCCTCCTGTCGATCGGTCTTCCCTCATCTCTGGCGGGCGGCACGTCCGGTCAAACCCTTGCGGGCTGTGGAGGAGGACACCAGCCTGGGGTGCATGACGGACAACTCGACACGTCTCGACCATGTCGTCCTCTGGGTGCGCGACCCGATGGCATCGGCCGACTTCTACGAGAAGACCCTGGGCATGGAGCCCGTGCGGCTCACCGACTTCGCCGCGGGGGTGGTGTCCTTCCCCTCCGTACGGCTCAACGACGAGACCATCCTCGACCTCATGCCGCTCACCCTGGCGGACGGCATGAAAATGGTCCCTGGCGCTGCGGAGAGCGCGGGACACCCCGTCAATCATGTCTGCCTGGCCCTGCCTGCCGACGATTTCGAGACACTCCGTGCCCGCCTCGAGGAACGGTCCGTGCCCGTCTCGGACTTCTCCCACGACTCCTTCGGCGCCCGCGGATCGGCCCGGCGCAGCTTCTACTTCCGCGACCCGGACGGGAACGTCTTCGAGGCACGCCACTACGACTGACCGCGCCAAGGGGCCACGCGCACGCGTGGCGCGCGGCCCCCTCGCACGAGATGTCAGACCGGCCGTACGCCGTCCAGCGCCCCGTGCGGATCGAGCACCTGCTTGCGGCTCGCGCCCTGGTCGAACTCGGCGTAACCGCGCGGGGCGTCCTCTCGTCGACCCCACCGGGGTCATCGGTGACATACAGGCCGGGTATACCCAGCTCCGGCTCCCCGAGGATCTGCGCGATCTGCTCCTCCACGCACGGCGGAGTCTGCTACCGCACCGGCCTGCCGGGCCGCCGTCGCGCGCGGCCCCTTTGCGACGGGCTGGGGGTCGTGCCTCAGAACAGCGGCTCGGGCAGTACGCCCTCCAGCGCGAGCAGCTTCCTCTTGGTCTCCAGACCGCCGCCGAACCCGCCGATGCCGCCGTCGCTCTCGACGACCCGGTGGCAGGGCACCACGACCGGCAGCGGGTTGGAGCCCATGGCCACCCCGACGGCCTGCGCGGCACCCGGCTGGCCGACCCGCCCGGCCAGGTCGCCGTACCCGACGACCTGGCCGAACCGCACGCCCGACGCCAGCTCGCGCAGGACCTGCCGGTTGAAGCCCGAGATCAGCGACCAGTCCAGGGGCAGCTCGAAGTCGTGCCGCTCGCCCGCGAAATAGGCCTCGACCTGGCGTATCGCCTCGGCCAGGAGCGGTGAGTCGGGCGCCTCGACGGGCTCGGTGCCCAGTCGGGAGGCGAGCCGCTCCAGCGCCTTGTCGCGGATCGCGTCGGTGGCGTGGAAGACGACGTTGACCAGGCCCTCGTCGGTCGCGGCCAGCAGCAGCGCGCCGATGTCCGTGCCGACGACGGTCCACACGACCCGCTGCTCGTCCTGCCCATGGCTGTTCATGCCCCCACCGTACGAGCCGCCACTGACACCGCCCGGTGACCTGCGCGAACGGCTAGTCGGGCAGTGCGTCCCGCACCACGTCCGGCTTGTTGGTGATGATGCCGTCGACGCCGTATCCGGCGACCCTGCGCGCGTCGGCCGCGGTGTTGACGGTCCAGGTGGAGACCTCCAACGGCTTGTCGTGCGGACCGTTGAAGGCATGGACCGCGGAGACGTAGGCCCGGGAGACGGAGGTGTACGACGGGTTGATCTGGTCCGCGAACGCCGCGTACGCGTGCAGGTCCGCCACAGGCGGCGTGCCGAGGAAGCCGGTCCTCACACCGGGCTCGAGATCGTGGACGGTCCGCAGACTGGTCGCGCTGAAGCTCTGCACCACCAGCCGACTCCGGTGCTTCCGGTCGAGCCATCCCTCGTTGCCGAGGAGCTTGAGGGTCTCTCGCTCGATGCCCGGGTACAGCTCCGGGTTCTTGAGTTCGAGGAGCAGCTTCTGACGGTGAAGATCGACGCGGTGCACATACTGCTTCAGCGTCGGCACGCGCGCGCCCGCGTAGGCGGTGCTGAACCAGCCGCCCGCGTCCAGACGGGCGATCTCGGCGGCGGTGAAGTCCTTCACCTTCCAGGGTGCCCGGCCGGGGAAGACCTGTTCCACGTCGGTCGTGCGCTGGAGGCTCTCGTCGTGGAGGACGACGAGTTGGCCGTCCCGGGTGCGCTGGACGTCGTTCTCGACCCAGACGGCGCCGAGCCGGGCGGCCTCGTCGACGGCGGCCAGAGTGTTCTCGGGGGCGTAGGCGGACCCGCCCCGGTGGGCGATGACCACGGGGGGCGTGCCGTCCTCGACGGCCCGGACGTCGGTTGCGGGAAGCAGGAGGGCGGCGGTCCCCAGGAGAGCGGTGGCCAGGGCGGCCGCGGCGCGCACGTGCATGCGTACTCCTCGCGTCGAGCGATCACGTACAGCATCACTGTGACAGCACCGGGTCAACGGCACCGGGGTACAGAATGGACACATCCTGAACGGACGTGTGCCGAGTCCGCTCACTGGTGCCGCACAACTGGGGCAAGGGCGTGTTTCTTTGCCGGAAAATCGTTCGACCATTCCGGTGGCGGTCATACTCTCTGCCTCGACCCTGACCGCTCGGGCGGTACTGGGAAGGGGCACATTTCAGGGAATTCAAGGACGTAACAGGGCGGAAGGGCAGCCGCGCATGCAAGGCACGGTCGACGGATTCAGCTACGGACTCGTCACACCGCTGGTGGCTTACCTCATGGCCTGCCTCGGCGGTGCCCTCGGCCTGCGTTGCACCACGAGATCCATGCTGGTCAGGCGGTCCTGGCGACCCGGCTGGCTGGCTCTCGGCTCGGCGGCGATCGGCTCCGGCATCTGGACCATGCACTTCATCGCGATGATGGGCTTCAAGGTCGAGCAGGCGCCGATCCACTACGACAGGTCCATCACCTTCGCGAGCCTGGGCGTCGCCATCGTCATGGTGGGCATCGGGGTCTTCATCGTCGGCTACCGCGGCGCGACCGGCACCCCCCTGATGACCGGCGGTGCCGTCACCGGCCTGGGCATCGCCTCGATGCACTACCTGGGCATGGCCGGAATGCGCCTGAACGGGCAACTGGAGTACCACACGGTCACCGTCGCCGTCTCCGTGGTCATAGCCGTCGTCGCCGCCACCGCCGCCCTGTGGGCCGCCGGACAGGTCAGGGGATTCCTGTGGAGCGTGGGCGCGAGCCTGATCATGGGGCTCGCCGTCACGGGCATGCACTACACCGGCATGGCGGCCCTCAGCGTCCATCTGCACGGCACGTCCGCCCCGGTCTCGGGTGACTCGCCCGCGTCCCTGCTCGCGCCGATGATGGTCGGCCCGCTGGCCTTCCTGCTGCTCGCGGGCGTCGTCGTGATGTTCGATCCGCTGATGGTCATGGGCAAGCCCGTGTGGTCGCCCGCAGAGAACAAGCCCGGTGTCCCCGCCCGCGAAGTCGTCCACCACCCGCACGCCCGCCGCCCCTCGCTCCGCCCCCACCGGAACGTGACCCACAGCGACTCCCGCACCCCGCAGAACCGCTGACCCCCGGGGCCCTTCGCCGCCGTCCCGCTCCGTCCCCGGTTCCGCCCGCCGTCCTTCGCTCCGGCCTCGCCGCAGCATGACGTACAGCGGCTCCCGCACCCCCACGGAACTGCTGACCCTTCGGGCTCTCGCCGCCCGTCACCGCCGCCCTAGCACTGCCCCACCTGCCCCGGCCTGCCGTCCTGCGCTCCGCCCCACCGCGACTCTCCCCAGAACTGCTGACCCTCCGCGGCCGTTGCCGCCCCTCACAGCCGCGATCCACCACCGGCCTTACCCACAGCCCATCGTTCCGCCCCCACCGCAACGTGGGCCGCCGCGACTCCCGCACCCTCCAGACTGCTGCCCTCGGGCCCCCGCGGCCCCTCACCGCCGCCCTTGCGCTGCCGCCTGGCCCCTGCCGTCCCGCGTTCCGCCTCGCCGCAACGTGCCTCATCGCGACGCTTCCCAGAACCGCTGACCCTCCGCGGCCGTCGCAGCCCCTCACTGGCGCCCCGATCCGCCACCGGCCGGCGTGCCCTCCCGCACCCCGAGAACCACTGACCCCGGCCGCCGACCGCCTCCGTTTGTCCTCCCGCTCCCCGGACCCGCCCGCCCCGCGCCCCTTCCCTCCGCCCTCACCGCGAGCCACGGCGTCTTCGGCCACCCCGCGCCGCCCGTCGCCCCCACCCGCCCCCCTCCGCCGCCGTCGCGGAGGCCGCTCCTGGTGCCCGCCCACTGCGCCCGGTCCCGGCCGCTCGCCGCCCCGCCCCCGTGCCGCCGGCCGCCCACCCGCCACCCCGGCGCCCCACCCGCCCCGCCGCCACTGCCGTGGCCGCGCCCGCAGCCCGCCAGCCCCGCCCGGCCCCGGCCACCCGCCCCCATCCCTCCGCCGGCGCCCCGAAACCCCTGATCGGGCCGCGTTGTCAGTGGGGAGTCGTACGGTTGACTCCATGCGGCCCGTTTCCCACATCGAACGTACGGTGGCGCCTTTCGAGGTCGTCAGCTCCTACCAGCCCAGCGGCGACCAGCCGGCGGCGATCGCCGAGCTGGCCAAGCGCATCGAGGCAGGTGAGAAGGACGTCGTCCTGCTCGGCGCGACCGGCACCGGAAAGTCCGCCACCACCGCGTGGATGATCGAGAAGCTCCAGCGCCCCACCCTGGTCATGGCCCCGAACAAGACGCTGGCCGCCCAGCTCGCGAACGAGTTCCGGGAGCTGCTGCCGAACAACGCCGTCGAGTACTTCGTCTCGTACTACGACTACTACCAGCCCGAGGCCTACGTCCCGCAGTCGGACACCTACATCGAGAAGGACTCCTCGATCAACGAGGAGGTCGAGCGCCTGCGCCACTCCGCGACCAACTCGCTGCTCACCCGCCGTGACGTCGTCGTGGTCGCCTCCGTCTCCTGCATCTACGGCCTCGGTACACCCCAGGAGTACGTGGACCGGATGGTCCCCCTCAAGGTCGGCGACGAGATCGACCGCGACCAGCTCCTGCGTCGCTTCGTGGACATCCAGTACACGCGCAACGACCTGGCGTTCAGCCGGGGCACCTTCCGGGTCCGCGGCGACACCATCGAGATCTTCCCGGTCTACGAGGAACTCGCCGTCCGCATCGAGATGTTCGGCGACGAGATCGAGGCCCTCTCGACACTCCACCCGCTCACCGGCGAGATCATCAGCGACGACGAGCAGCTCTACGTCTTCCCGGCCTCCCACTACGTCGCGGGCCCCGAGCGCCTGGAGCGGGCCGTCAACGACATCGAGAAGGAGCTCGGCGAGCGCCTGGCCGAACTCGAGAAGCAGGGCAAGCTCCTGGAGGCCCAGCGCCTGAGGATGCGCACCACCTACGACCTCGAGATGCTCCGCCAGATCGGCTCCTGCTCCGGCGTCGAGAACTACTCGATGCACTTCGACGGCCGCCTGCCCGGCTCCCCGCCGAACACCCTGCTGGACTACTTCCCGGACGATTTCCTGCTCGTCATCGACGAGTCGCACGTCACCGTGCCCCAGATCGGCGCGATGTACGAGGGCGACGCCTCCCGCAAGCGCACCCTCGTCGACCACGGCTTCCGCCTCCCGTCCGCCCTGGACAACCGCCCCCTGAAGTGGGAGGAGTTCACGGAGCGCATCGGCCAGACCGTCTACCTGTCGGCCACACCCGGCAAGTACGAGCTCTCGCGCGGGGACGGCGTCGTCGAGCAGATCATCCGCCCCACCGGACTGGTCGACCCCGAGGTCGTCGTCAAGCCCACCGAAGGCCAGATCGACGACCTGGTGCACGAGATCCGCACCCGCACCGAGAAGGACGAGCGTGTCCTGGTCACCACGCTCACCAAGAAAATGGCCGAGGACCTCACCGACTACTTCCTGGAACTCGGCATCCAGGTCCGCTATCTGCACAGCGACGTCGACACCCTGCGCCGCGTGGAGCTGCTGCGCGAGCTGCGCTCCGGCGAGTACGACGTCCTGGTCGGCATCAACCTACTCAGGGAGGGCCTCGACCTGCCCGAGGTGTCCCTGGTGGCCATCCTCGACGCCGACAAGGAAGGCTTCCTGCGCTCCGGCACCTCCCTGATCCAGACCATCGGCCGTGCCGCGCGCAATGTCTCCGGCCAGGTCCACATGTACGCCGACAAGATCACCCCGGCGATGGAGAAGGCCATCGAGGAGACCAACCGCCGCCGGGAGAAGCAGGTCGCGTACAACAAGGAGCGGGGCATCGACCCGCAGCCGCTGCGCAAGAAGATCAACGACATCGTCGCGCAGATCGCCCGCGAGGACGTGGACACCGAGCAGTTGCTCGGCTCCGGCTACCGCAAGGGCAAGGACGGCAAGGCGGCCAAGGCCCCCGTGCCCGCCCTCGGCGGCAAGGCGGCCGGCACCAAGGCCGGCAAGGGCAAGGCCAAGGAGACCGTCCCGACGGACCGTCCCGCCGCCGAACTCGCCGAGCAGATCGAGGAGATGACGGCACGTATGCGTGCCGCCGCCGCGGACCTCCAGTTCGAGATCGCGGCCCGGCTGCGCGACGAGGTCTCCGAGATGAAGAAGGAGCTGCGGCAGATGAAGGAGGCGGGCCTGGCCTGAGCGCATCGCGCTGTGTTGCAAGACCGACACAAAGTGCGCTTCGGGGTGCGTCACCGTCGGCGGCCCTGCGTAGGGTTCTGGACAACCGCGGGGGCCGCGGCAACAGGGGACAGCAGCGAGAGGGGTTCGGCGCGTGACCGTCAACATGACCAAGGGTCAGGCCATCAGTCTGCAGAAGAACGACGGAGGCAGCCTGACCGCGGTGCGCATGGGCCTCGGCTGGCAGGCGGCTCCCCGGCGCGGCCTGTTCGGCTCGCGCACGCGGGAGGTCGACCTCGACGCCTCCGCCGTGCTGTTCGCGGACAAGCAGCCCGTCGACGTCGTCTTCTTCCGTCACCTGGTGAGCGACGACGGTTCGGTCAAGCACACCGGCGACAACCTCGTCGGCGGTGTCGGCCAGGGCGGGGACGACGAGGCGATCCTCGTCGATCTCTCCCGCGTGCCCGTCCACATCGACCAGATCGTCTTCACCGTGAACTCCTTCACGGGCCAGAACTTCCAGGAGGTGCAGAACGCCTTCTGCCGCCTGGTCGACGAGACCAACGGGCAGGAGCTCGCCCGCTACACGCTCGCCGGCGGCGGCGCCTACACCGCGCAGATCATGGCGAAGGTGCACCGGACGGGCCCGGGCTGGAGCATGACGGCCCTCGGTACCCCGGCCAACGGCCGCACCTTCCAGGACCTGATGCCGGCGATCCTGCCGCACCTCTGACCGGTCCGCCGAGCGGCACCCGACCGACACCACGACACGGGGGGAGAAGGCGATGACGGCCGAGCTGGTGCGGGGGCAGAACCACCCGCTCTCCCAGGCCCGACTCGAGATCCGGATCGCGGCCGGCACGCCGATCGTGGCCGGAGCCACGCTCGGCGACGAGCACGGCCGGGTGCACGGCGTCGAGTGGGTCCTCCACCCGGGCGCGCCCACCCTGCCGGGTTTGGAGGTCTCCCGGCAGGCGGCCGCCGACCACCGCCTCGCGGTCGACCTCGGCGCGGTGTCCGAGGCCGTCCACCGGGTCCATGTCCTGCTCGCCCTGCCCGCGGCGGGCGGCCCGGTCCGTTTCGGCGCCGTCGCCGCCCCTTTCGTTGCGGTCACCGGCCTGGACGGCACCGAGCTGGCCAGTTACACCGTCACCGGCCTGGACGCCGAGTCGGCGGTCGTCGCGCTGGAGCTCTACCGCCGCCAGGGCGCCTGGAAGGTACGCGCCGTGGGGCAGGGCTACGCGGGCGGCCTCGCCGAACTCCTCACCGACCAGGGTCTTCCCCAGGCCCAGCAACTCGCCTACGACATCCACGAGGCGGTGTCCCGCGGCCTGGCCCGCGCGGTCCCGATGCCACCGCCCCTCACGGCGGACGGCGACCGCCCCCGGCAGACGGCCACGCCGACGCCGGGCCCGGACCAGGCAACGTCCGCGACCCAGGGCGCCCCCGGCGCCGTATCACCGCAGCCGCAGCCGCAGCCGCAGCCGCAACCTCATCCCCCAAGCACCCCGCAGCCACTGTCGCCGTACGGCACACAGCCCCCGGGCAGCCCGTCGCCGATGCCTCCGGGCGGCGGTCAGGCCGCAGGCACACCGCAGCCCACGTCCCCCTACGGCACGCAGGGCACTCCGGCGGCAGGCGCACCGCAGCCCGGATACCCCTCGGGGCTCGCGGACACCGCCCCCCAGCCGCCCACCGTCGGCGGCCCGATCGACTACAGCCACCCCCGACGGCAGAGCGCCGCCCCGCCGCCGCCCCCGCCCGCCGCGCCCCCCGCCCAGCCGGGACAGCCCGCGCAGCCCGTCGCCGGGGACGCCACCGGCTGGTCCATGGAGGAGCGGCTTTACAACCAGGTGTGGGGCATGTTCGAGGACCTGGCCCGCTCCACGGCCGCCTACCGCAGTGCCGTCGACTTCGCCGAGTCCCGCATGGAGAAGGAACTGGACGCGGCCCTCGCCGACCCGCGCAGCCGGATCGGCGGGCAGGGCGACGCCGCGCGTGAGGCGGCCCACGGCAAGTGTGCCCAGCTCGTCGAACAGGCCCGCGCGGCCTACGACCGGGACCTCGGCCAGCTCACGGCCGAGTCCGGGGTGGTCGAACCCGCCCTGCCGGCGGCGTACGCGCGCTGGGACAACCCCGTCTGGCACGGCTACCGGGTGCCGTTCGAGGTGCCGATGGCCGTGCGCCTGGGCGACCTGTCCCTGCCCGAATGCCCCGAGCTGCACATTCCGATGCTGATCCGGCTGCCACTGGAGCGCGGCCTGTGGATCGACAGCGGGGCGGCCGGATCCCTCGACGGCTCGTTCCTCGACTCCCACGAACTGCACCGCCTGGCCATGGACACGGCCGTGGCGCTCGCGGCCCGGCTCCTCGCCGTCCACCCGGCCGGGGACTACACCCTGCACGTCATCGACCCGGCCGGCTCGGGGGCGCAGGCGCTCGCCCCGCTCGTGCGGACCGGCGTGCTCGCCGCCCCGCCCGCCCTCGGCGCCGCGGGCGTGGCGGACGTCCTGGCCCGCCTCACCGAGCGCGTCGATCTCGTGCAGATGGCGGTGCGCGGCGGCGCGGCCGACGCCCTCCCGCCCGGCTTCGACACCGCCGAGCAGCTCCTGATCGTCAACGACTTCCCGCACGGCTTCGACGACCGGGCCGTGACCCAGCTCCGCTACCTCGCGGACGAGGGACCGTCCGTCGGCGTCCACCTGATGATGGTCGCGGACCGTGAGCAGGCCTCCGCCTACGGCCCCCTCCTCGACCCCCTGTGGCGCTCGCTCATGCGGCTGACCCCGGTGCCCGACGACCACCTCGCCGACCCCTGGGTCGGACACGCCTGGACCTACGAGCCCGCGCTCGTCCCGCCCGGCAGCCAGGTGCTCCAGCAGGTCCTGAACCAGGTGGCGCAGGCCCGCACCAAGTACACGTAAAGCCTGACTGACCAGGGATTTTGACCTTTCTTTTGCCAATTGCTTTACCTTTCCTTGGTGATTGGGGTACGGTTGGTTGCACGGAGGGGAGTACTCCCTGTCGACTGCGGCGTACCCGTCAATACGGATCAGGCCTGATCCCGGGGCGTCGGCCCACCGTGGGTGGAAGAGACCTCCGGCAGCGCGACGACGCTGGTTACTTGCCGTTACGTATTGCCGGAGGAACTGTGGATGTTTCCATGACCCTGTGGGTCCTGACGATCGTGGGCCTCGCCGCCCTCATCGCGGTCGACTTCTTCATCGGCCGCAAGCCGCACGACGTGTCCATCAAGGAAGCCGGTATCTGGACGGTCGTCTGGATCGCCCTGGCCGGCCTCTTCGGCCTCGGCCTGATGATCTTCGCCGGCGGTCAGCCTGCCGGTGAGTTCTTCGCGGGCTTCATCACCGAGAAGTCCCTGAGCGTCGACAACCTCTTCGTGTTCGTCCTGATCATGGCGAAGTTCGCGGTGCCCTCGCAGTACCAGCAGCGGGTGCTTCTCGTCGGTGTCCTCATAGCCCTGGTGCTGCGCGCGATCTTCATCGCCGCCGGTGCCGCGATCATCGCCAGCTTCGCCTGGGTGTTCTACATCTTCGGCGCCTTCCTCATCTGGACCGCCTGGAAGCTCATCCAGGAAGCCCGCGCCGACGAGGAGGACGAGGAGTTCGAGGAGAACAAGCTGCTCAAGGCCGCCGAGCGCAGGTTCGGCGTGGCCGACCGCTACCACGGCACCAAGCTGTGGATCGTGGAGAACGGCAAGCGGGTCATGACCCCGATGCTCGTCGTGATGCTCGCGATCGGCTCCACCGACGTGCTCTTCGCGCTCGACTCGATCCCCGCGATCTTCGGTCTGACCCAGGACCCGTACATCGTCTTCACGGCCAACGCGTTCGCCCTGATGGGTCTGCGGCAGCTCTACTTCCTCATCGGCGGTCTCCTGAGGAAGCTGGTCCACCTCAGCTACGGCCTGTCGATCATCCTCGGCTTCATCGGCGTCAAGCTGGTGCTGCACGCCCTGCACGAGTCCGGGGTCCACGTCCCCGAGATCAGCATTCCGGTCTCGCTCGGAGTGATCTGCTCGGTCCTGATCGTCACCACCGTCACCAGCCTGATGGCCTCCAGGAAGCAGGCGGAGGCCGAGGCGGCGCAGGCCAAGAGCGAAGGCGCTCCGAAGGACAGCATCGAGGCCTGACCACGGCCGACGTAGGAAGAACCACCACCGGGAGCGGTGCGCGGCGAATTGCCGGGTGCCGCTCCCGGTGCTTGTTTTGTTCCAGAGCGCGCTCCCCGGCCCGGGGGCGCCGTGGTCGGCTGGAGACACCCATGAAGTTCGTGCAGATCATCGGATTCGAGACCGAACGCCTGGACGAGATGCGGCAGTTGCTGGAGGAGGCCGGACAGCGCAACGCAGGCAGGGCGGGCGGCCCGACCCACCGCATGCTCCTGAAGGACCGGGACAAGCCGAACCACTATCTGGCGCTGATCGAGTTCGACTCGTACGACGAGGCCATGCGCAACAGCGACGACCCCGAGACGAGCAAACTCGCGGAGCAACTGGGCGCGCTGAGCACCGGTGAGCGTGTCTACACCAACTGCGACGTCCTGGATTCGGGCGAGATCAAGTAGCCCCGGGGTGGTGCGGGGCCGCTCGACCTCTGCGACGATCGCTGCATGATCGCTCGGCTCAGGTCGCTCACCACGAGCTGGACGTCCGTGGTGCCGGTGCTCGCGGTCGTCCTGCTGGTGTTCACCTGGGGCCGCGATCTGCCGGGAGCGGTCGTCGTGCTCGTGACCCTGGTGCTGGCCGGGGCCGTGCTCGCCGCCGTGCACCACGCCGAGGTGGTCGCCCACCGGGTCGGCGAACCGTTCGGCTCGCTCGTCCTCGCCGTCGCCGTCACGATCATCGAGGTGGCCCTGATCGTCACCCTGATGGTGGACGGCGGCGACAAAAGTTCGACGCTGGCCAGGGACACGGTCTTCGCGGCCGTGATGATCACCTGCAACGGCATCGTCGGCATCAGCCTGCTCGTGGCCTCACTGCGCCACGGAACCGCGGTCTTCAACCCCGAGGGCACCGGCGCCGCCCTCGCCACGGTCGCCACCCTGGCCACCCTGAGCCTGGTGCTGCCGACGTTCACGACGAGCAGGCCGGGCCCGGAGTTCTCCACCACCCAGCTCACCTTCGCCGCGCTGTCCTCGCTGGCCCTGTACGGCCTGTTCGTGGCGACCCAGACCGTAAGGCACCGCGACTACTTCCTCCCAGTCACCCGCCAGGGCGAGGCGATCACCGTCGACGACCACGCCCACGCGCCCACCGCTCGCGCCGCGCTGATCAGCCTGGGCCTGCTGGGCCTGGCCCTGATCGGGGTGGTCGGCCTGGCCAAGGGCGTCTCGCCCACCATCGAGTCGGGAGTGGCCAGGGCGGACCTGCCGCATGCCGTCGTCGGCGTGATCATCGCCCTGCTGGTGCTGCTCCCCGAGACCATCGCCGCACTGCGCTCCGCCCGCCGCGACCGCGTGCAGACCAGCCTCAACCTCGCCCTCGGCTCCGCCATGGCGAGCATCGGCCTGACCATCCCCGCGGTCGCCCTGGCCTCCGTCTGGCTCTCCGGCCCGCTCGTCCTCGGCCTCGGCTCCACCCATATGGTGCTGCTGGCCCTGACGGTGGTGGTCAGCTCCCTGACGGTGGTTCCCGGCCGGGCCACACCGCTCCAGGGCGGCGTCCACCTGGTGGTGTTCGCCGCATACCTGGAACTGGCCGTCAACCCGTGACGGGCCGGTCCAGAGCCGGCTCCGCGACCGCCGCGGACACCGGCCGCGTCTCCGGCAGCAACGCGAAACACCCCAGACTGAGCAGCGCGATCCCGGTCAGATACGCGCCCACACCCCACGGCACCCGTCCGCCGTGCTCGACCAGAGCCGTCGCCACGATCGGCGTCAGCGCGCCTCCGATCACCCCGCCGAGGTTGTAGCCGACCGCGGCTCCCGTGCAGCGCACCCGCGGCTCGTACAGCTCCGGCAGGTAGGCCGCGATCACCGCGAACATCGTGATGAACGCGACCATCGCGCCCAGGAACCCGAGGAACATCAACAGCGGCTCCCCGGTGGCCAGCAGCGCCACCATCGGGAACATCCACAGCGCGGCCGCCGCACACCCCGCGAGACACAGCGGTCGCCGCCCGTACCGGTCCCCGAGCAGTGCCGCCACCGGTGTGAGCGCGCCCTTCACCAGCACCGCGGCCATGATGCAGGTCAGCATGACGGTACGGCTCACCCCGAGCCGCTCGGTCCCGTAGGCGAGCGACCATGTCGTCACGGCGTAGAAGATCGCGTACCCGACCGCTAGCCCCCCGGCGGTGAGCAGGACGAGCCGCCCGTGGTCGCGCACCACCTCGGTTAGCGGCACGCGCGCGTGATCGTCGATCTCCAGGAACCCGGGGCTCTCCGGGAGCGAGGAGCGCAGCCACAGCCCCACCGCCGCCAGCACACCGGCCGCCCAGAACGGCACCCGCCAGCCCCACGCGGCGAACTGCGCCTCGGACAGCGTGGCCGACAGTGCCAGCACCACCCCGTTGGCGAGCAGGAAGCCCAGCGCGGGCCCCACCTGCGGGAAGCTCGTCCACAGCCCGCGCCGTGCGGCGGGCGCGTGCTCCGCGGTCAGCAGCACGGCCCCGCCCCACTCCCCGCCGAGCCCCAGCCCCTGCAGGAAGCGCAGCACCAGGAGCAGCAGCGGGGCGGCCACCCCGATCGTGTCGTACGTCGGCACGCACCCGACCGCGACCGTGGCGGCGCCGGTCAGCAGCAGCGAGGCCACGAGGACCGGCCGCCGCCCGTGCCGGTCCCCGATGTGCCCGAACAGCACCGAGCCGAGCGGCCGCGCGACGAACCCCACCCCGAACGTCCCGAACGCGGCCAGCGTCCCCGCGACCGACGAGAACGTGGGGAAGAACAGCGGTCCGAGGATCAGCGCCGCGGCCGTCCCGTAGACGAAGAAGTCGTAGAACTCGATGGCGGTCCCGGCGAGCGAGGCGGCCGCGAGCCGCGGCATGGAGGGCGCCCTTACGGTGCGTACGTCGTGCATGCCGCGTCAACTACCCACCGTGATCGGTGGTTACGGGGGCGTGCGGGCGCGCTCGGGCGTGATCAGTAGGTGACGGTGATGCGCCGGGCAGGGCCGTCGACACGGACGAGACCGCCGTAGGGGATGACGAGTTGGGGATCGGTGTGGCCGAAGTCCACGTCGAAGACGATGGTGGTGTGGGGGGCATATACACGCATGGCTTGCAGTACGGCCTTGCGCTGATCGGCGGCGTAACGGGCCGCCTGCTCCGGGCTGTTGGGCTGCTCGAAGGACCAGGACTTGGGGCGGCCCATCAGCACTGCGGAGAACCGTTGCAGCAGCCCGCGTTCGCCCATGTTGCGCAGGGTGCGGAAGACCTCGACGTCGCTCGGCATGTCCTCGGAGGTCTCCAGGAGCAGCACTCCGCCGTCGTACTCACTGAGATCGCGCGCGATCTCGCGGTCGGCCATCAGCAGCCAGCCGAGGATCTCCAGGCAGCCGCCCCAGGCGCGGCCCTCCACCGCCCGGTCGGCGTTCACCCAGGTCCAGCCGTGGCCGGGGCGGGTCTCGGGTTCCGCGTCGAAGGTGGCGGGGTCTGCCCAGTCGCGGTTGACGTCGTTCCAGCGGTCGGCGGCGGTGAGTTCGTACGGGCCGGAGGTGAACAGGGCGGCCCGCAGGGAGTCGGCGGTCAGCGGGTCCATGGCCACCGGCCGGCCGAGCGCGGTCATCACGGTCGCGCCGTGGTAGCCGACGATGCCGGTGGTGTACAGGTACGCGAGCAGGTTGGTGTTGTCGCTCATCCCGAAGAACGGCTTCGGGTTGGCCCGGATCAACTCCCGGTCCAGGAACGGCAGCACGGTGATCTGGTCGTCGCCGCCGATGGACGCCATGACCGCCTTGACGGTCGGGTCGGCGAACGCGGCGTGGATGTCGTCGGCGCGCTCCTGGGGTGTCGAGCCCATCCTGCGGGTCGACGGATACTCGACCGGCTCCAGCCCGTACTCCTTGCGCAGCCGCTCAAGACCCAGCTCGAACGGGCGCGGGAAGAGCCCCGGCAGCCCGGCGCCGGGGGAGATGACGGCTATGCGGTCGCCGGGTACGGGCTTGGGCGGGTACGAGATCGTCGTCATGCCCGGAGGGTACGGGCCGCGCCGCGCGCGGCGCACCGTGATAAACCGGGTCCGAGCAGCCCGTCTTCACCGACCGGAGGAACCGTGCCCCGCACCCTGGCCAACGCCCCGATCATGGTCCTCAACGGCCCCAACCTGAACCTGCTGGGTCAGCGGCAGCCGGAGATCTACGGCAAGGACACCCTCGCCGACGTCGAGGCCCTGTGCGCCAAGGCGGCGGCCGCGCACGGCGGCACGGTGGACTTCCGACAGTCCAACCACGAGGGCGAACTGGTCGACTGGATCCACGAGGCCCGGCTGAACCACTGCGGGATCGTCATCAACCCCGGCGCCTACTCGCACACCTCGGTCGCGATCCTGGACGCGCTCAACACCTGTGACGGGATGCCCGTGCTGGAGGTGCACATCTCCAACATCCACCAGCGCGAGTCCTTTCGGCACCACTCCTATGTCTCGCTGCGCGCGGACGGGGTCATCGCGGGCTGCGGGGTGCAGGGGTACGTGTTCGGCGTGGAGCGGGTCGCGGCGCTGGCGGGGCCGGCCCGGGCCGAGGCGTAGACCTGTAAGGGCCGCTCGCAATAGCGGGCGCCCCTTACAACGCGCCCCTTATAAGGCGCCCCTACAACGGCCCCTTACAACCGCCCCGCCTCCACGATCCGCTTCAGGAACCGCTGCGTTCGCTCCTGCCGAGGATCGCCGAAGATCTGCTCGGCGGTTCCGCGCTCAAGGACCACGCCTCCGTCCAGGAAACAGACCTGGTCGGCGACCTCCCGCGCGAAGCCCATCTCGTGCGTGGCGAGCACCATGGTCATGCCGTCGCCCTTCAGGTCGCGCACGACGTTCAGCACCTCACCCACCAGCTCCGGGTCGAGGGCCGCGGTAATCTCGTCGAGCAGCAGCAGACGGGGACGTACGGCGAGGGCCCGCACGATCGCCACCCGCTGCTGCTGACCGCCGCTGAGCCGGTCCGGGTACTCGCCCGCCTTCCCGCCGAGCCCTAGCCGCTCCAGGAGCTCACGCGCGTGCTCCTCCGCCTCCGCGCGGGCCGCGCCGTGCACCCGGCGCGGGGCCAGCGTGATGTTCTCCAGCACCGTCATGTGCGGAAAGAGGTTGTACGCCTGGAAGACCACGCCGATACGGCGCCGTACCGCGTCCTGGTCGGCGCGTGGATCGGTGATCTCCTCGCCGTCCAGCCAGATGGCGCCGTCGTCGATCTCCTCCAGGAGGTTGGCGCAGCGCAGCAGGGTCGACTTGCCGGAGCCGGAGGCACCGATCAGCGCGGTCACCGTGTGCGGGGCGACCTCCAGGTCGACGTCCCGCAGCACGACCGAGTCGCCGAAGGTCTTGCGGACGGACTCCATCCGCAGCACGGGCGTGTCCGCGTCGCTCATGTGGTCCCTCCCTGGGCCCGCTGACGGTCCATCCGTGCCGTCACCCAGTCCGTGAAGCGGGTCATCGGGATGGTCAGCGCCACGAACACCAGGCCCGCGACGATGTACGGCGTGTAGTTGAGGCTGCGTCCGACGATGATGTCGGCCGCGCGTACGGCGTCGATCGCGCCGCCGATCGACACCAGACCGGTGTCCTTCTGGAGGGACACCAGGTCGTTCAGCAGGGGCGGCACCTGGCGGCGCACCGCCTGCGGCAGCACCACGTACCGCAGCGCCTGGCGGTTGGAGAGCCCCAGCGAGCGGGCCGCGGCGCGCTGCGAGGGGTGCACGGACTCGATGCCGGCGCGGAACACCTCGGCCACGTACGCCGAGTACGTCAGCGTGAGGGCCGTGCCGCCCAGCCACACCGGGTCGACGGTCACGCCCTGGAGCCGCAGCGCCGGGACGCCCAGGACGACGATCATGAGGTTGATGATGAGCGGCAGGCCGCGGAAGAAGTCCGTGTAGGCGGCGGCCAGGAAACGCAGCGGGAAGAACACCGGGCCGCGCAGCGTGCGGGCGATGGCGATCAGCATGCCGAGCACCAGCACGGCGGCCCCGCAGATCAGCAGCAGCCGGACGTTCAGCCACAGCCCTTCGAGGACCTTCGGGAACGCCTCGCGCGCGTACTGCCCGTTGAAGAACGTCTCCTTGGTGCGCGGCCAGCCGGGCGCGTTGACGACGACCAGGTAGAGGACGACGGCGGTGACCAGGGTCGAGACGGCGGCGATGGCCGTCGCGCGGCGGGCGCGGGCGCGCTTGAGACGCTCCCGGTCGATCCGCCGCCGCGACGGCGTGTAGGAGCCGCCAGTGTCCTCCCGGCCGGCCTCGTCCTTCGTCAACGTCACTTCAGCACCGGGGCGTCGACGGCGTCCGACAACCACTCCTGCTCCAGCTTGGCCAGCGTGCCGTCCTTGCGCAGGGCGTCCACGGCGCCGGTCACGCAGGAGGTGAGCGCGCTGCCCTTGTCGAGGACGAGCCCGAACTGCTCCGGCGTGCCGCCCTGGTTCTCGAACTGCCCGACGATCGTGCCGTCCGTGACCTCGGCCGCGGTGATGTAGAAGGCGGTGGGCAGGTCGACGACGATGGCGTCCACCTGCTTGTTCTCCAGCGCGGACTTGGCCTGGTCGTTCTTGGCGTAGGCGGCCGCCTCCTGGGTCGGCTTCACCACGTCCTGGATGTAGTTCAGGCTCGTCGTGCCGACCTGGGCGCCGAGCTTGAGGCCCTTCAGGTCCGCGATGCCGGTCGCCTTGGCGGCCTTGGAACCCTTGAGCGCGACAACGGCCTGGCGCACGTCGTAGTAACCGGACGAGAAGTCGACGGCCTTCTTGCGCTCGGCGCTGATCGACACCTGGTTGATGTCGAAGTCGAAGGTCTTCTCCCCGGGCGCGAAGGCCTTGTTGAAGGGGACGCTCTGCCAGACGACGGCGCTCTTGGCATAGCCGAGCCGCTTCGCCACGGCGTACGCGACCGCCGACTCGAACCCCTTGCCGTTCGCGGGCTTGTCGTCCTTGAACCAGGGCTCGTACGCCGGCTCGTCGGTCGCGATCGTCAGCTTGCCGGAGGTCTTGGTGGCCAACTTGCCCTGGGCGCAGCTGGTTCCGGTCGACCCCGAGGCCTTGGTGTTCGCGTCGTCGTCGGGCTGCGGAGCACAGCCGGCAGCGGTGGCGAGCAGGGCCATGGATGCCGCGGCGACGGCGCGGCGCAGTACGCGAGGGGCAGGGTGCATGGCGGGAGAGTGACAGTCCACTGTCCCGTTTGTCGAGGTCACGACGGCAATCGTCCGCATATTGGGAACGGGTGTTGCATTTCTGTGAACAGTTTTCGGCCAGATTGCCGGGGCCGCCGGTCGAGGGCGGGGAATGAAAGACCGGCGGCCCTTACCGCGCAGGAGCCGTCATCCTGTGCGGGGCTGCTCCCAGTTGACTGCGCAACCATGTGCGCCGGGAGCGCGTGCGTGACACCGGCGTGTGCGAAGAGTTCACACGGGGCGCGTGCGAAGGGGTGTACGCGGGGCGCATGCCCCGGAGTTCACCACCCTCGCGCGCGCCACTCCGACAGGTGGGGCCGCTCGGCGCCCAGTGAGGTGTCGTTCCCGTGTCCCGGGTACACCCAGGTCTCGTCCGGCAGCGCGTCGAAGATCTTCGTCTCGACGTCGTGGATCAGGCTGGCGAACGCCTCAGGATCCTTGCGGGTGTTGCCCACGCCTCCCGGGAACAGGCAGTCCCCGGTGAACACATGGGGATGCCCGTGCGGGTCGTCGTAGACGAGGGCGATCGAGCCCGGCGTGTGGCCGACCAGGTGGCGTGCGGTCAGCTCGACCTGCCCCACGCGGATGACGTCGCCGTCGTCGACCAGGACGTCCGTGGGGACGGGGATGCCGTCGGCGTCGTCCCGGCCGGCGTACGTACGCGCGCGCGTGGCCGCGACGACCGCGGCGAGGGCCTGCCAGTGGTCGCCGTGCTGGTGCGTGGTGACGACGGACGCGATGCCGTCGTCACCGATCATGCCCAGCAGGGTGTCCGCCTCGTTGGCGGCGTCGATCAGCAGTTGCTCGTCGGTGGCCCGGCAGCGCAGCAGATAGGCGTTGTTGTTCATCGGGCCGACCGCGATCTTGGTGATCATCAGGTCCTTGAGCTCGTGCACGTCGGCGGGCCCGCCGACCGTCACCTGTCCGCTGTACGTCATGACGGCAGCCTATAGCGGGGGCAGCGCGGGGAGAGTGCCGCCGTGGACCGTCAGCGCCGAGCCGTCGCGGCGGCCGGCGAGCCAGCCGAGCAGGTCGGCCTGGCGGCCGGTGACGACCAGTGCGGGGTCTCCGTCGCGGCCCGTCGGGATGCGGCGGCCGTCGCCCTCCTCGATGACCAGCGCGGGTACGTCGGGATGGCCCCGGAACCGCTCCGTCAGGAAGTCGATCTCGCGCTGAGTGAAGTCCTCCGGAAGATCCTCCAGCTCGTACCCGATCCCGAGATCCACATGGTGCAGCTCCACCTCGACCCACCGCCGGAACGGCACCCGGGACGCCGAGTCGGTGACCCCGTTGCGCAGCTCGACCGTGCGCGACCAGTCGGCCGGCGCGGCCCCGGCCTCCTGGAAGCGGGCTGCGCTCTCGCGGAGGTCGGCGAGCTGGGCGTCGAGCGGGCGCGGGGCGTCGCGCTCGATGTCGGCGTCGCGCGCCTCCGCCGAGGGGTACATGGGCCGGCCCCGCAGAACGTTCACCAGGGCATCGGCATTGCGGGACAGATGTGCGAGGACATGGCCGCGGCTCCAGCCCGGCAGCCGTGACGACTCGGTCACGCCGGCGTTGTCCATCTTGGCGGCTGCGGTCAGCAGCCGCTCGGTCGCAGCACGTACAGACTCCAGGTCATGAGCGTGATCAATCATGCTGCTGACCCTAGTCCCGCCACACGTTTGGGTGAAGGTGGTGAAGCCGCGCCGTAAATCGAATGCGCGTGCTATATGGTCGGGTGCGGCGTCGGGCATGCTGGAAGGCCGGGGATTGTTATCCATCCGGGAATCCGACCGGCGTTGTCAGTGGCTCCCCCTAGTCTGAGAAAGCACGGGGGCCCCGCCCCTGTCACTCCTCTCAAGCCAAGAAAGGTGCGGACCGGCGTGGCCGACCGTCTCATCGTCCGTGGCGCGCGCGAGCACAACCTGAAGAACGTCTCGCTCGACCTGCCTCGCGACTCGCTCATCGTCTTCACGGGCCTGTCCGGGTCGGGCAAGTCCTCCCTGGCCTTCGACACCATCTTCGCCGAGGGCCAGCGGCGCTATGTGGAGTCGCTCTCCTCGTACGCCCGCCAGTTCCTCGGCCAGATGGACAAGCCCGACGTCGACTTCATCGAGGGCCTCTCGCCCGCGGTCTCGATCGACCAGAAGTCGACCTCGCGCAACCCGCGCTCGACGGTCGGCACCATCACCGAGGTCTACGACTACCTGCGTCTGCTCTTCGCGCGCATCGGCAAGCCGCACTGCCCCGAGTGCGGCCGCCCGATCTCGCGCCAGTCGCCGCAGGCCATCGTCGACCGGGTCCTGGAGCTGCCGGAGGGCAGCCGCTTCCAGGTGCTCTCGCCGCTGGTGCGGGAGCGCAAGGGAGAGTTCGTCGACCTCTTCGCGGACCTCCAGACCAAGGGTTACAGCCGCGCGCGGGTGGACGGCGAGACCGTCCAGCTCTCCAACCCGCCCACGCTGAAGAAGCAGGAGAAGCACACCATCGAGGTGGTCATCGACCGCCTCACGGTGAAGGACTCCGCCAAGCGCCGTCTCACCGACTCCGTGGAGACCGCCCTCGGACTCTCCGGCGGCATGGTCGTGCTCGACTTCGTCGACCTGCCCGAGGACGACCCCGAGCGCGAGCGGATGTTCTCGGAGCACCTGTACTGCCCGTACGACGACCTGTCCTTCGAGGAGCTGGAGCCCCGCTCCTTCTCCTTCAACTCGCCCTTCGGCGCCTGCCCCGAGTGCACCGGCATCGGCACGCGCATGGAGGTCGACCCGGAGCTGATCGTCCCGGACGAGGACAAGTCCCTCGACGAGGGCGCCATCCACCCCTGGTCGCACGGGCACACCAAGGACTACTTCGGCCGCCTGATCGGCGCCCTCGCGGACGCCCTCGGATTCCGGACGGACATCCCCTTCGCGGGACTTCCGCAGCGCGCCAAGAAGGCCCTGCTCCACGGCCACAAGACGCAGATCGAGGTCCGCTACCGCAACCGGTACGGCCGCGAGCGGGTCTACACGACCCCCTTCGAAGGGGCTGTCCCCTTCGTCAAGCGCCGGCACAGCGAGTCCGAGAGCGACGCCAGCCGCGAGCGCTTCGAGGGCTACATGCGCGAGGTGCCCTGTCCCACCTGTGAGGGCACCCGCCTCAAGCCGCTCGTCCTCGCGGTCACCGTCATGGGCAAGTCGATCGCCGAGGTCTCCGGCATGTCCATCAGTGACTGCGCGGACTTCCTGGGCGAGCTGAAGCTCAGCGCCCGTGACAAGAAGATCGCCGAGCGGGTCCTCAAGGAGGTCAACGAACGGCTGAAGTTCCTGGTCGACGTCGGCCTGGACTACCTCTCGCTCAACCGCGCGGCCGGCACCCTCTCCGGCGGCGAGGCCCAGCGCATCCGCCTGGCCACCCAGATCGGCTCCGGACTCGTCGGCGTCCTGTACGTCCTCGACGAGCCGTCCATCGGCCTGCACCAGCGCGACAACCACCGGCTGATCGAGACCCTGGTCCGGCTGCGCGACATGGGCAACACGCTCATCGTCGTCGAGCACGACGAGGACACCATCAAGGTCGCCGACTGGATCGTCGACATCGGCCCCGGCGCGGGCGAGCACGGCGGCAAGGTCGTGCACAGCGGCTCCCTGAAGGAGCTGCTCGCCAACGCCGAGTCGGAGACCGGCCAGTACCTGTCGGGGAAGAAGGCCATCCCGCTGCCCGACATCCGGCGCCCCCTCGACCCGTCCCGGCAGCTCACCGTGCACGGGGCCCGCGAGAACAACCTCCAGGACATCGACGTGTCCTTCCCGCTGGGCGTGTTCACCGCGGTCACCGGCGTCTCGGGCTCCGGCAAGTCGACCCTGGTCAACGACATCCTGTACACCCACCTGGCGCGCGAGCTCAACGGCGCGAGGAGCGTGCCGGGCCGGCACACGCGCGTGGACGGCGACGACCTCGTCGACAAGGTCGTGCACGTCGACCAGTCGCCCATCGGCCGCACCCCGCGGTCGAACCCGGCGACGTACACCGGCGTCTTCGACCACGTCCGCAAGCTGTTCGCCGAGACCACCGAGGCGAAGGTCCGCGGCTACATGCCCGGCCGCTTCTCCTTCAACGTCAAGGGCGGCCGCTGCGAGAACTGCGCGGGCGACGGCACCATCAAGATCGAGATGAACTTCCTCCCGGACGTCTACGTCCCGTGCGAGGTCTGCCACGGTGCCCGGTACAACCGGGAGACCCTGGAGGTCCACTACAAGGGCAAGTCCATCGCCGACGTCCTGAACATGCCGATCGAGGAGGCGACGGAGTTCTTCGAGGCCGTCCCCGCGATCGCCCGCCACCTCAACACCCTCAAGGACGTCGGCCTCGGCTACGTCCGTCTCGGCCAGGCCGCGACCACCCTGTCCGGCGGCGAGGCCCAGCGCGTGAAGCTCGCCAGCGAGCTCCAGAAGCGGTCCACCGGCCGTACGGTCTACGTCCTGGACGAGCCGACCACCGGTCTGCACTTCGAGGACATCAGCAAGCTGCTGAAGGTCCTGTCCGGCCTGGTCGACAAGGGCAACACCGTCATCGTCATCGAGCACAACCTCGATGTGATCAAGACGGCCGACTGGATCGTCGACATGGGCCCCGAGGGCGGCGCGGGCGGCGGGCTCGTCGTCGCCGAGGGCACCCCGGAGGAGGTGGCCGGAGTCCCGGCCAGCCACACCGGCAAGTTCCTCAGGGAGGTCCTCGGCGCCGACCGGATCAGCGACGGGACCTCGGTGAAGGCCCCGCGCAAGGCACCGGCCCGGAAGACGGCCGCGGCGAAGAAGACCGTCGCCGCCGGATCGACGGCGAAGAAGACGGCGACGGCCAGGACGACGGCGACCAAGAAGGCCGCCGAAGCCACCAAGAAGGCCACGCCCGCCAAGAAGACCACCCGGGCCCGCAAGGCCTGATCCGGACCACTGAGCGCGCGGTGCCCCGCAGGGAACTCCCCTGCGGGGCACCGCGCGTTCAGCAACCCTTACAGTTCGCCCAGTTCCGACGCGTACGGCGGCTGCGCTCCCGCCCGTGAGCACGTGATCGCCGCCGCGCGGGCCGCGAACCGCAGCAGCCGGGTCCACTCCTCGACCCCCAGACCCGCGAGCGCCTCCGGGGACAGCGCGCCGAGGCCGGCCAGGCCGTGCAGCAGGGCCGCGTTCACCGTGTCGCCCGCGCCGATCGTGTCCACGACGTCGACCTTCTCGCCCGGCACGGGGAGCGCCGCCCCGTCCCGGGTGAACACGGTCAGCCCGTCACCGCCCTGGGTGATCACGACGGCCGAGGGGCCCGCGGCCAGCCACTCATCCGGGGTGCCGCCCAGCCACAGGGCGTCCTCCTCGGAGAGCTTGAGCAGCGACACCGACGGCAGCCAGCTCTTGAACCGGGCCCGGTAGGCGTCCGCGTCGGGGATCAGCCCGGTCCGGATGTTCGGGTCGAGCGCGGTGAACACACCCTGCGCGGCCGCGGTCCGCAGCAGTTCCTCGTAGGCGCTCGCCCCCGGTTCCAGAACGAGCGAACAGGTGCCGAAGGACACCGCGCGCGTGCCGGCGGGGAGTTCGGCGGGGGCGGCGAACAGGCGGTCGGCCGTACCGTCGACGTAGAAGGAGTAGGCGGCCGAGCCGTTGGTGTCGATCGTGGCGACGGCCAGCGTGGTGGGTTCGGTACCGCGCTGCACGGCGGACACGTCCACCCCCGCCTCCCGGAGCCCGTCGAGCAGGGCCTCGCCGAAGGCGTCGAGCGACGTGCGGGAGCAGAAGGCGGTGGGGGAGCCGAGCCGGCCGAGGGCCACGGCGGTGTTGTAGGGGCCGCCGCCGAGCGCGGGCTTGAGACCCGCGAGGGCACCCGCGCCCTGCGGTACCAGATCGATCAGGGCCTCACCGGCGACGACGATCACGAAACGGGTCCTTTCTCGAACTGCGAGGACTGCGGGACTGCGGGACTGCGGGAGTTGAGCGGGCTGAGGGGGGCTGAGGGGGCCGAGGAGGCTGAGGAGGCTTAAGGGCGCCGGGAGGGATCAGAGAGCGGGTAAGGCGGACCGGACTGCGAGGGCCGTGCCCGCTCCCCGGCTCGCGCCGGCCGCTCCCCGGAAGCCGACCCCTCCCCGGATACCGCCCCCTCCCCAGAGACCGACCGCTCCCCGGCCTCGGGACACCCGCACGACGTCCGGTGCACGAACGTGCAGTCGAGGCGCACGGTGCGGGCCGGCTGGTCCGGCATGTCGAGCCGTTCCAGGAGCACACGGACCGCCTGCGCGCCGATCTCCCTGCTGGGCTGGGAGATCGCGGTGAGCCGGGGCGAGAACAGATCGGCCCAGGCGAAGTCGTCGAAACAGCACAGGGCGAGGTCGTCCGGTACCGAGAGGCCGTGCTCGCGCAGGGCGCGCAGGGTGCCGATGGTCATCGCGTTGTTGGCGGTGACCAGGGCGGTGGGGGGCGTGTCGAGGGCGAGCAGGGCGGCCGTGGCCCGTTCCGCTCCGGCCGACTCGGAGTCGCCGTGGACGACCAGGTGGTCGTCGTAGGGGAGGCGGGCGGTGGTGAGGCCCTGCCGGTATCCGGCGATCCGTTCGGCGGTGGTGCTCAGCCCGGGCCGGCCGGCCACCAGGCCGATACGCCGGTGACCGAGCCCGGCGAGATGGGTGACCAGGTCGGCCATCGGTCGGGTGTTCTCGGCACAGACCTGATCGAAGCGCTGCGGGCCGTCCACCGAGACGTCGACCGCACCACCGGCCCCACCGCCGATGGCACCGTCCACAGGCAAACCGACCGGCCCACTGACCGCGTCACCGCCGACCGCACCACCGCCGCCCTCTCCCTCCGCCCCTTCGCCCACACCGTCGATCACCCGGTCCAGGAACACCGTCGGAACCTGGTGGCGTCCGAGGTAGGAGACGAGCTCGCGCGGGTCCGCCGAGGGCGCGACGATCATGCCGTCCACCCGCCTCTCGTGCAGGAGCTGGACGACCTTGCGCTCGTGGTCGGGATCGTCGTGCGGGTCGGCGATGAGCAGGCTGTAGCCGTGTTCCAGCGCGCCCGCCTCGACGCCCTGGAGGATCTCGGTGAAGTACGGGTTGCTGATCGCCGACACCGCGAGCCCGATGGAGCGGGTGCGCGAGGTCACCAGGGAGCGGGCGAGGGTGTTGGGGGTGTAGCCGAGCTCGTCGACGGCGTCCAGCACGGCCTGGCGGGTGTGGGGCAGCACCGGCCGGGTGCCGTTGAGGACGTGCGAGACGGTCGCCACGGACACCCCCGCGCTGCGTGCCACGTCGGCCATGGTCGGCATCGGGTCCCCTTCCGGAACGGCGGGCGTGGGCACCCGGACGTCGATGGCCCACGGCCGGGAAGGTATCCCATCCGGCGGCGTACGTAAACGCTTGCGCAAACGTTTACGTGCTGTGGGCGACCCGACACCCCACCCCGCTCACTCCCAGTCCCACCCGATCCCCACCAGCCCCGACCGCACCCGCGGCTCGACCAGGTGCACCGAGTGGTGGTGGCCGGTGAGGGACAGTTCCCGGCGGCCGCTGCGGGGTGCGGCGGGGGAGTGCTGGGCGAAGCGGTGGCAGCGCAGCGGCAGGGCGTTCTCGTCGAAACGGACCTGGAGCGCGTACTGCCCGCCGGGCGAACCGAAGCCCCGGACGTACTCGCGCGACACCCCGCCGGTGCCGTCCTCGACGACGTAGCGGAACAGGAAGGTGTCCCCGGCCCGCAGCCGGGCGTCGAGGAGCAGCTCGGCCACGAGCACCCCGGTGTCGTGGTGCGAACGCACGCGTCCCGTACGGCAGTTCTCCAGGGCGTGCACGGTCATGAGCTCCGGCACGCACCCCGGGTCGCCGTGGTGGACGGCGATGAACCGGTCGACGCCCTCGCGGTGGGCGCGCACGATGTGGTGCGACTCGCGGCTGCGCAGCTCGCGGCGCGCCCCGATGTCCACGCGCTCGTGATGGCCGAGGGCGTGCAGCCCGGCGTCGGAGGGTGAGTCCAGCTCGCCCAGCAGTTGTCCGAGGACGTCCGAGGCCGCGAGGTAGGAGCGGTAGGAGCGGGCCGCGGGCCGCTCGGCGGCCGACCGGTCGTCGTCCTCGGCGAGCAGCCGGATCAGCGACTCCTCCGGCAGTTGAAGGATCTCCTCCAGCGCTCGTACGGCCCGCAGCGACTCGGGACGCTGCGGGCGTCGGGCACCCTGCTGCCAGTAACTCAGGCTGGTGACACCGACCTTGACCCCGTAGCGCGACAGATGGTGCTGGACCCGCTGTAGCGGCAGCCCCCGCGCGGCGATCGCCGCGCGCAGCGCGACATGGAAGGGGCCACCGCGCAGGGCCGAGTCCAGTTCCGCGTCGGCGACGCTCACGTCGTCCGCGTGCTGTGTGGCGTGCGGCATGCAGGGGCCTTTCTGTACAGGTCCGGCCGGCTGGTCAGGCCGTTCGCGAGGGTGTGTCGGGGCCGTCCGTGGCAGTGCCGGGGGAGGCTTCACATCCGTACGCCGTCGTTCCCGGCCCCGAGTTCCCCCGCATTGAAGCGTGTTGACCAAGTCCCGACAACACTTGTCGCCGAACGGTGGTGCACTCCCGGCCGGTCGGCGTGCCCTGCGCTCAGGTGGCGCCGGCCCGCCCGTCGCTGTCCAGCAGCTCCCTGATCGCCTGTGCCGACAGCGGCGGCTCGGGAAGGAACCCGTGGGCGGGACTGCCGGCGATGAGTTCCTCGAAGTCCTCACGCGCGTGCGTGGAGAAACAGGATGATGACGTTCCTGGAGCCGGGTCAGGGCACCTCCGGCGAAGACGGGCGTCAGAACGCGGAGATCGGGCCGGTGGCCCGTTCATGGCGGGCCAGGGCGCGCAGCACCGGAAGGCAGCCGTGACGCGCCACGGCGAGGCGGGTGAGGCAACCGGTCACGGCGTCGGTGGCCTCGGCGGGCACCGACGGCGTCGGGACCTCCAGGCTGACGGCCAGGTCGTCGAGGTGGACCACGAGTTCCACGAGGCGGGTGAGCAGGCACTGGTCGAGCGGCAGTACGTGGGTGAACACACCGACGGGCCGGTCGAGCGGCATGCCCGGCAGCCGCGCCGCCAGTCGGGCGCGAGCGGCGTCGAATGCCTCGGCCAGGGCGTCGGGCCCCTCGGCCGCCTCCTGCTCGCCCACCTCACGGATCCGCAGCGGCACCGCGTCGTCCAAGTGCGGCGCCGGGCCGGCACCGGCCAGGAAGTACGTGACCGCGTCCACGACAGGCCGGCCCGCAGGGGGTGCCTCGGCGAGCCAGCGGTCCACGTTGAGGACCGCGCGGGCCAGATGCCCGGCCAGGCCACTGACCCGAAACCGGTCCAGCGCACTCGGCCGCTCCCACCGTTTCGCCAACGCCGGGGAACGCAGCAGCACGGACACGGCCTCGGCGGTGTCGAGGAAAGCGGAGATCACACCACGAGGCTAACCTTCGGTCCCGGGTCGGCCGTAGTCCACAGGCCCACCGGACTGTCAGCCCTCGCCAGTAGGGTGTGAGACATGGCCGACCCCTCCAGCTACCGCCCCAAACCAGGGGAGATCCCTGACACTCCCGGGGTGTACAGGTTCCGCGACGAGCACCGCCGGGTGATCTACGTCGGAAAGGCGAAGAGCCTCCGTCAGCGCCTGGCGAACTACTTCCAGGACCTGGCGAGCCTGCACCCCCGCACCCGCACGATGGTGACCACGGCCGCGTCCGTGGAGTGGACGGTGGTGTCCACCGAGGTCGAGGCCCTGCAACTGGAGTACTCCTGGATCAAGGAGTTCGACCCCCGGTTCAACGTCAAGTACCGCGACGACAAGAGCTACCCGTACCTCGCGGTGACGATGAACGAGGAGTTCCCGCGCGTGCAGGTGATGCGCGGCCACAAGCGCAAGGGCGTCCGGTACTTCGGGCCGTACGGGCACGCGTGGGCGATCCGCGACACCGTCGACCTCCTGCTGCGCGTCTTCCCCGTCCGCACCTGCTCCGCCGGCGTCTTCAAGAACGCCGCCCGCACCGGCCGCCCCTGCCTCCTCGGCTACATCGGCAAGTGTTCGGCGCCCTGCGTCGACCGCGTCTCGGCCGACGAACACCGCGACCTGGCCGAGGAGTTCTGCGACTTCATGGCCGGCCGCACCGGCACCTACATCCGCCGTCTGGAGAAGCAGATGACGGACGCGGCCGAGGAGATGGAGTACGAGCGGGCGGCCCGCCTGCGCGACGACATCGGCGCCCTGAAGAAGGCCATGGAGAAGAGCGCCGTCGTGCTCGCCGACGCGACCGACGCCGACCTGATCGCGGTCGCCGAGGACGAGCTGGAGGCAGCCGTCCAGATCTTCCACGTCCGCGGCGGACGCGTCCGCGGCCAGCGCGGCTGGGTCACCGACAAGGTCGAGGAGATCACCACCGGCGCCCTCGTCGAGCACGCCCTCCAGCAGCTCTACGGCGAGGAGAAGGGCGACTCCGTCCCCAAGGAGGTCCTCGTCCCCGCCCTGCCCGACCCGGTCGAGCCGGTCCAGGAGTGGCTCGCCGAGCGCCGCGGCTCGGGCGTCTCGCTGCGCATCCCGCAGCGCGGCGACAAGAAGGCCCTGATGGAGACCGTGCAGCGCAACGCCCAGCAGGCGCTCGTCCTCCACAAGACCAAGCGCGCCTCCGACCTGACCACGCGCTCGCGTGCCCTGGAGGAGATCGCCGAGGCCCTCGACCTGGACAGCGCCCCGCTCAGGATCGAGTGCTACGACATCTCCCATCTCCAGGGCGACGACGTGGTCGCGTCCATGGTCGTCTTCGAGGACGGGCTCCAGCGCAAGAGCGAGTACCGCCGCTTCCAGATCAAGGGCTTCGCCGGCCAGGACGACGTCCGCTCCATGCACGAGGTGATCTCCCGCAGGTTCAGGCGGTACCTGTCCGAGAAGGAGCGGACCGGTGAGTGGGTGGACGACGCCTCCCAGGACGCCGCATCCCAAAGCCCGGCCTCCGAGAACCCGGCCTCCGAAAGCCTGGTCTCCGAAAGCCCGGTCTCCCAGAACCCCGCCCCCCAGGACGGCGACCCCCAGGGCCTCCCCGGGACCGGCCTCAAGGACGACGACGGCCGCCCCAAGAAGTTCGCCTACCCGCCCCAGCTCGTCGTCGTCGACGGCGGACAGCCCCAGGTGGCCGCCGCCAAGCGGGCCCTGGACGAGCTCGGCATCGACGACATCGCCGTCTGCGGCCTCGCCAAGCGCCTGGAGGAGGTCTGGCTGCCGGACGAGGACGACCCGGTCGTGCTGCCCCGTACCAGCGAAGGCCTGTACCTTCTCCAACGGGTCCGTGACGAGGCGCACCGTTTCGCGATCACCTACCAGCGCACCAAGCGGTCCCAGCGCTTCCGGTCGAGCCCGCTCGACGACGTCCCCGGCCTCGGGGACACCCGCAAGCAGGCCCTGCTGAAACACTTCGGGTCCCTGAAGAAACTACGATCCGCCACCATCGACCAGATCTGCGAGGTCCCCGGTATAGGCCGCAAGACGGCCGAGACGATCGCCGTGGCCCTCGCCCAGGCGGCCCCGGCCGCGCCCGCCGTCAACACGGCGACTGGAGAGATCATGGATGAGGAGGAACCCGGCACCACGGGTTCCGGTGGGGACCCCGTGACGGCGGGCGCCCCGGACGAACGACGGGGGCAGGAGACATGAATGTGAACGAGCACCAAGAACCACAGGACCAGGGCGGAGAAGACGCGCAGGTGAGCAAGGGCACGACCCTCGACCCGGGCGGTGTGCCGGAGGCGGCCATCCCCGAGCTGGTGATCATCTCCGGCATGTCCGGAGCCGGCCGCTCCACCGCCGCCAAGTGTCTGGAGGACCTCGGCTGGTTCGTCGTCGACAACCTCCCGCCCGCGCTGATCCCCACCATGGTGGAGCTCGGCGCCCGCTCCCAGGGCAACGTCGCCCGGATCGCGGTGGTCGTCGACGTCCGCGGCCGACGCTTCTTCGACAACCTCCGTGAGTCCCTCGCCGACCTGGAGGCCAAGCACGTCACCCGGCGGATCGTCTTCCTGGAGTCCTCCGACGAGGCCCTGGTGCGCCGCTTCGAGTCCGTGCGCCGCCCGCACCCCCTCCAGGGCGACGGCCGCATCGTCGACGGCATCGACGCCGAGCGCGAACTCCTGCGCGAGCTGCGCGGCGACGCCGACCTGGTCATCGACACCTCCAGCCTCAACGTCCACGAGCTGCGCGCCAAGATGGACGCCCAGTTCGCCGGCGAGGAGGAGCCCGAACTCCGCGCCACCGTCATGTCCTTCGGCTTCAAGTACGGCCTCCCCGTCGACGCCGACCTGGTCGCGGACATGCGGTTCCTGCCGAACCCGCACTGGGTCCCCGAGCTGCGCCCCTTCACCGGCCTCAACGAGGAGGTGTCGGCGTACGTCTTCAACCAGCCCGGCGCCAAGGAGTTCCTCGACCGCTACGCCGAGCTGCTGCGCCTCATCGCGGCCGGCTACCGCCGCGAGGGCAAGCGGTACGTGACCATCGCCATCGGCTGCACCGGCGGCAAGCACCGCTCGGTCGCCACGTCGGAGAAGCTCGCCGCGCGCCTCGCGGCCGAGGGTGTGGAGACGGTGGTCGTGCACCGGGACATGGGACGGGAATGACCGCACGTAGTCCGCGGCTGAGCAGGCTGCGACGGGCCGTCCCCGAAGATCGGGCGGCCCGGCCCGTCGAGGCCCGCGGGGCACGGCCCCGCCGGCGCGGCGCCCAGCCCAAGGTGGTCGCGCTCGGCGGCGGCATGGGCCTGTCCGCCTCGCTCGCCGCCCTGCGCCGGATCACCGGCGACCTCACCGCCGTCGTCACCGTGGCCGACGACGGCGGCTCCAGCGGACGCCTGCGCGACGAGCTGGGCGTCCTGCCGCCCGGCGACCTGCGCAAGGCGCTGGCCGCGCTGTGCGGCGACGACGACTGGGGCCAGACCTGGGCCCGCGTCATCCAGCACCGCTTCCAGTCCAAGGGCGACCTGCACGAACACGCGGTCGGCAATCTGCTGATCGTCGCCCTGTGGGAGCAGCTCGGCGATCACGTCCAGGCCCTCGACCTGGTCGGCCGACTCCTGGGCGCGCACGGACGGGTGCTGCCCATGTCCGCCGTACCCCTGGAGCTCCAGGCCCTGGTCAAAGGGCACGACCCGGCGCGGCCGGAGGACGTGGACACCGTACGGGGACAGGCGACCGTGGCCCTGACTCCGGGCGAGGTGCAGTCGGTGCACGTGGTGCCGCACGACCCGCCCGCGGTCCCCGAGGCGGTCGAGGCCGTCCGGGACGCGGACTGGGTGGTCCTCGGCCCCGGCTCGTGGTTCTCCTCGGTCATCCCGCACCTGCTGGTGCCCGAACTGCTGGACGCGCTCACGCAGACGAAGGCGCGCCGGGTACTCTCCCTGAACCTCGCACCGCAGCCGGGAGAAACCGATGGCTTCTCCCCGCAGCGTCATTTGGAGGTTTTGGGACGACACGCCCCTAAACTCGCCCTGGACGTGGTGCTGGCCGACCAGGCCGCCGTGCCCGACCGCGACTCCCTCACCGATGCCGCCAAGCGGTTCGGTGCCGCGGTCGAGCTGGCGCCGGTGGCCCGGCCCGACGGGACCCCGAGGCACGACCCGGAGCTGTTGGCCGCCGCGTACGACCGTATTTTTCGGATGCATGGAAGGATCGGCCCATGGCGATGACGGCAGCGGTGAAGGACGAGATCTCCCGGCTCCCCGTCACCCGTACCTGCTGCAGAAAGGCGGAGGTCTCCGCCATCCTGCGGTTCGCCGGCGGCCTCCATCTGGTGAGCGGGCGCATTGTGATCGAGGCGGAGCTGGACACCGCGATGGCGGCCCGCCGCCTCAAGCGGGACGTCCTGGAGATCTTCGGCCACAGCTCCGAACTGATCGTGATGGCCCCGGGCGGGCTGCGCCGCGGTTCGCGGTACGTCGTCCGGGTCGTCGCCGGCGGTGACCAGCTGGCCCGTCAGACCGGCCTGGTCGACGGGCGCGGTCGGCCGATCCGGGGCCTGCCGCCGCAGGTCGTCTCCGGCGCCACCTGCGATGCCGAGGCCGCCTGGCGCGGAGCGTTCCTGGCGCACGGCTCGCTCACCGAGCCCGGCCGCTCCTCCTCCCTGGAGGTGACCTGCCCGGGACCGGAGGCCGCGCTCGCCCTGGTCGGCGCCGCCCGCCGTCTGTCGATCCCCGCCAAGGCCCGTGAGGTCCGGGGCGTGGACCGGGTGGTCGTGCGTGACGGTGACGCGATCGGCGCGCTCCTCACCCGTCTGGGTGCCCACGAGTCGGTGCTCGCCTGGGAGGAGCGCCGGATGCGCCGCGAGGTGCGGGCCACGGCGAACCGTCTCGCCAACTTCGACGACGCCAACCTCCGCCGCTCCGCGCGCGCGGCCGTCGCCGCCGGAGCACGGGTCCAGCGGGCCCTGGAGATCCTCGCCGACGACGTGCCCGAGCATCTCGCCGCCGCCGGCCGGCTGCGCATGGAGCACAAGCAGGCCTCCCTGGAGGAGCTGGGCGCGCTCGCCGACCCGCCGCTGACCAAGGACGCGGTCGCCGGCCGTATCCGCAGGCTGCTCGCGATGGCCGACAAACGCGCCTCCGACCTCGGGATCCCTGGCACGGAGTCCAGCATCACCGAGGAGATGGCCGACAACCTGGTCGGCTGACCGCTCATCACCACGCCGGTGCCGACGCCCACTTGGGTGGTCGGCACCGGCGTTTGCGTTTCCGTGAGGCGCTCTTGACTGGATCATGGAGTGTCATGAGCCTGGCATCTGTTCGCTGCTGTGGCGGACCACCGCAAGGGGGGCTCATGAGACGAAGAGCGAGACCGATCCTCGCTGTTGGCGCGCTCCTGCTCGGCGGCGCGGGCATCGCACCCGTGGCCCATGCCGCGCAGAGCGCAGATTCTCCCGATCCGAACGAAGTCAAGGTCTTCCGCGCCGAGGTGACCAGCGGGCAGGTACCCCTGCTGCTGGCGGCCGGGCAGGACGGCCACGAACTGACCGAGCAGGTGCCGGAGAAGGGCACCGCGACGGTCGAGGTCTACCTCACCGACCAGGAGGCCCACAAGCTCGAGGCCAAGGGCGTCGAGCTCACCGAGCACACCCTGACCGCCAAGGCCGAGGCCCGGGTCGAGAAGGCCGCCGAGGGCGTGTTCCGGCCGTACAGCGGAAGCGGCGGGCTCCGGGAGGAGCTCCTCGCGACCGCCCGGGCCAACCCCGGTCTCACCAAGGTCGTCTCCATCGGCAAGACCGTGAACGGCCAGGACATCCTCGCGCTCAAGCTGACCAAGAACGCGAAGAAGTCCAAGGACGGCGCCAAGCCCTCCGTCCTCTACATGTCCAACCAGCACGCGCGCGAGTGGATCACCCCGGAGATGACCCGGCGGCTGCTCCACCACTACGTGGACGGTTACAAGACCGACAAGCGGCTCAAGAAGATCGTCGACTCCACCGAGCTGTGGTTCGTCCTGTCGGCCAACCCCGACGGCTACGACTACACCTTCCAGAACGCCGACAACCGCCTGTGGCGCAAGAACCTGCGCGACAACAACGGCGACGGCACCATCGCCGTCGGCGACGGCGTCGACCTCAACCGCAACTTCTCCTACAAGTGGGGCTACGACAACGAGGGTTCGTCCCCCAACCCCACCAGCGAGACCTACCGCGGCCCGGGACCGTCCTCGGAGCCCGAGACCAAGGCGCTGGACGCCTTCGAGAAGCGGATCGGCTTCACGTACGGCATCAACTACCACTCCGCCGCCGAACTCCTCCTCTACGGCGTCGGCTGGCAGGTGGCCACCGACACGCCCGACGACGTCATGTACAAGGCGCTCGCCGGCACCCCGGGAAACTCCGCGATCCCCGGCTACCGCCCGCAGGTCTCCTCGGAGCTGTACACCACCAACGGCGAGGCGGACGGCCACGCGTCGAACGTCAACGGCCTGGCGATGTTCACCCCCGAGATGTCGACCTGCCAGACCGCCTCGGACCTCGACCCGAACGACCAGTGGAACGCCGCCGACTGCCAGTCGGTCTTCAACTTCCCCGACGACGAGAAGCTGATCCAGCAGGAGTTCGAGAAGAACATCCCCTTCGCGCTCTCCGTCGCCGAGTCCGCGGCCAGGCCGGACCAGCCGAAGTCCGCGATCGGCCTGAAGGCCCCCGACTTCACCCCGAAGCCCTTCGCCACGTCGTACGCGCGCGGCGCGGACCAGGAGGTCTCCGTCGTCGTCCGCAAGGCGGTGCGCGACAAGGAGCTCAAGTACCGCGTCAACGGCGGCCGTACGCACGACCGGGACCTCAGGGCCTGGAAGGGCGGCGAGACCTACGGCGGTGAGGACAACCTGTACTTCGACGAGTACCGGGCCAAGGTCGAGGACACCGACCCGGGCGACAAGGTCGAGGTCTGGTTCACCGGCCGGGCGAAGAGCGGAAAGCCCACCTCCAGCACGCACTTCACGTACACCGTGGCCGAGCGGCCCCGTGCGGACGTGCTCGTGGTCGCCGAGGAAGGCGCGACCGCCGCACAGGCGCAGACGTACGTCGACGCGCTGAAGGCGGCCGGCCGCAAGGCGATCGTCTGGAACGTCGCCGCCCAGGGCGCGCCCGACGCGCTCGGGGTGCTGGACCACTTCAAGTCGGTCGTGCACTACACGGGCGCGACCGTCCCGGGCAACCCGACCCAGCTCCAGCTGCGCGCCTTCCTGAACGAGGGCGGCAAGCTGATCGAGGCGGGCGAGCGGGCCGGCGGCAGCGTCGACCTGGGCGGCGGCACCCTGTCCAACGACTTCAGCCAGTACTACCTGGGCGCCTACACCCGGACGACCCTGCCGGGCGCCACCGCCTTCCAGGGCACCGGAAAGCTCGCCGGGGCCTCCGGAGCCCTCGGCGCCGCCCCCGGCAACCCGCTGGACGCGGCCGGATCCTTCAGCGTCACCTCGGACAACCTGCCCGTGGCGACCTTCCCGCAGTTCGCGAGCGCGGGTGCCGGCACGTACCCGGGCACGCCGAACCCGTACGGGCCGTACGCGGGCTCGTACATGGCTGCCGTCACGCACAGCGACTACGCCTGGAACCGGCTCACCCGCACCGTCGACCTCACCCAGGTGACCGCCGCGCAGGCACCCACCCTGCGCACCCGGCTGCTGTGGGACACCGAGGAGGGCTACGACCACGCCGCCCTGGAGGCGCACACCGCCGGGGCCGACGACTGGACCACGCTCCCGGAGAAGAACGGCGCCACCAGCAACGCGGTGCCCGCCGAGTGCGAGGCCGGGTTCTTCATCGCGGCCCACCCCGCGCTCAAGCGGTATCTGACGCAGGGCGCCGACGGCTGCACGGCCTCCGGCACCAGCGGCCAGTGGAACAGCCTCACCGGGGCGTCGGCCGGCTGGCAGGAGGTCTCCTTCGACCTCTCCGCGTACGCGGGCAAGAAGGTGGAGGTCTCCCTCAGCTACATCACCGACCCGGGTTCCGGCGGTCGCGGCGTCCTCGCCGACAACGCCTCCGTGGTCGTCGGCGGCCAGGCCACCGAGACCGAGGGCTTCGAGACCTCGCTCGGCGCCTGGAGCGTGCCAGGACCGCCCGCGGGCAGCCCCGCGGTCGTCAAGGACTGGGGACGCGCCGGAGAGCTGTTCAAGACGTACGGCGCGGTCACCACGGGCGACACCGTGCTGCTGGGCTTCGGCCTGGAGCACGTCACCGCGGCGGCCGACCGCGCGGCCCTCGTCAAAAAGGCGCTCGCGTCCATCGGCGGGTGAACCGGACGTGACTCGACGTAGTCATTCCGGGTGACCGGAGCTTTCGGTCCGGGACGGTCCGTACCCCTACTGGCGGGTACGGACCGCCCTGCCGTGTATGGGGCATCTCGATGTCACTCCGAAAGCCTCAGGGAGGTAGGGTCGGGGGTGGTCGGGGACATCCCATACAGCTCGCCGGTCTCACAACCGGCGTACCAACGAGGAGATCGGTTCGTGACGATCCGCGTAGGCATCAACGGCTTTGGCCGCATCGGTCGTAACTACTTCCGCGCGCTGCTGGAGCAGGGTGCTGACATCGAGATCGTGGCTGTCAACGACCTGGGTGACACCGCGACCACCGCGCACCTGCTGAAGTACGACACCATCCTGGGCCGCCTCAAGGCCGAGGTGTCGCACACCGCCGACACGATCACCGTCGACGGTCACACCATCAAGGTGCTGTCCGAGCGCAACCCGGCCGACATCCCGTGGGGTGAGCTGGGCGTCGACATCGTCATCGAGTCGACCGGCATCTTCACGAAGAAGGCCGACGCCGAGAAGCACATCACCGGCGGCGCCAAGAAGGTCCTCATCTCGGCTCCGGCCAAGGACGAGGACATCACCATCGTGATGGGCGTCAACGAGAACAAGTACGACGCGGCCAACCACCACGTCATCTCGAACGCCTCCTGCACCACCAACTGTGTGGCGCCGATGGCCAAGGTCCTCGACGAGAACTTCGGCATCGTCAAGGGCCTGATGACCACGGTCCACGCGTACACGAACGACCAGCGCATCCTGGACTTCCCGCACTCCGACCTGCGCCGCGCCCGCGCCGCCGCGGAGAACATCATCCCGACCACCACGGGTGCCGCCAAGGCCACCGCGCTGGTCCTGCCGCAGCTCAAGGGCAAGCTCGACGGCATCGCGATGCGCGTCCCGGTCCCCACCGGTTCCGCCACCGACCTGGTCGTGGAGCTGGAGCGCGAGGTCACCAAGGACGAGGTCAACGCCGCGTTCAAGAAGGCCGCCGAGGGCGAGCTCCAGGGCTACCTGTCCTACACGGAGGACCCGATCGTCTCCTCCGACATCGTCAGCGACCCGTCGTCCTGCACCTTCGACTCCTCCCTGACCATGGTCCAGGAGGGCAAGTCGGTGAAGATCCTCGGCTGGTACGACAACGAGTGGGGCTACTCCAACCGCCTCGTCGACCTCACGGTCTTCGTCGGCAACCAGCTCTGATCGACCGATCAGGCACCTAGGTGTGCGAGCAGGGCTCGGGCAGCGCGAGGACGCGTTGCCCGAGCCCTGACTCGCGTGATCAGCTCTCCTACGATCCAGAGCCCTCCTCAGGAGTCCCCTTCATGAAGACGATCGACGAACTGCTCGCCGAAGGCGTGGCCGGCAAGCGGGTCTTCGTCCGCGCCGACCTCAACGTCCCGCTGGACGGCACCACCATCACCGACGACGGCCGTATCCGCGCCGTCCTGCCGACCGTGAAGGCCCTCGCCGAGGCGGGCGCCCGCGTGGTCGTCGCCTCCCACCTGGGCCGCCCCAAGGGCGCCCCGGACCCGGCCTTCTCGCTCGCCCCGGCCGCCGCCCGCCTCGGCGAACTCCTGGGCGCCTCCGTGGCGTTCGCGACCGACACGGTGGGCGAGTCCGCCACCGCCACGGTCGCCGGCCTCACCGACGGCCAGGTCGCCGTCGTCGAGAACCTCCGCTTCAACGCCGGCGAGACCTCCAAGGACGACGCCGAGCGCGGCGCCTTCGCGGACCAGCTCGCCGCCCTCGCCGACGTCTACGTCGGCGACGGCTTCGGCGCGGTCCACCGTAAGCACGCCTCGGTGTTCGACCTCCCGGCCCGGCTGCCGCACTACGCCGGCTACCTGATCGCCACCGAGGTCGGCGTCCTGAAGAAGCTCACCGACGACGTCCAGCGGCCCTACGTGGTCGTGCTCGGCGGCGCCAAGGTCTCCGACAAGCTCGCCGTCATCGACGAGCTGCTCGGCAAGGCCGACCGCATCCTCATCGGCGGCGGCATGGCCTTCACCTTCCTCAAGGCCAAGGGCCACGAGGTCGGCGCCTCCCTCCTCCAGGAGGACCAGATCCCGGCGGTCCTGGAGTACATCGAGCGCGCCGAGAAGACCGGCGTCGAGCTGGTCCTGCCGGTGGACGCGGTGGTCGCCCCCGCCTTCCCGGACCTGAAGACCAAGGCCCCGGCCGACTCCACCACCGTGGCCGCCGACGCCATCCCGGCCGACCGGATGGGCCTGGACATCGGCCCGGCGTCCGGCAAGCTGTACGCCTCGAAGATCACCGACGCCGCCACCGTCTTCTGGAACGGCCCGATGGGCGTCTTCGAGCACCCCGAGTTCGCCGAGGGCACCAAGGCGGTCGCCCAGGCTCTCCTCGACTCCTCGGCCTTCACGGTCGTCGGCGGTGGCGACTCCGCCGCGGCCGTCCGCATCCTGGGCTTCGACGAGAACGCGTTCGGACACATCTCGACCGGTGGCGGCGCCTCCCTCGAATACCTCGAGGGCAAGACGCTCCCCGGCCTCGCCGCACTGGAGGACTGACCCCGCATGACCACTCGCACGCCGATCATGGCGGGTAACTGGAAGATGAACCTCAACCACCTCGAGGCCATCGCACACGTCCAGAAGCTCGCCTTCGCCCTCGCGGACAAGGACTACGAGGCCGTCGAGGTCGCCGTCCTGCCGCCCTTCACCGACCTGCGTTCCGTGCAGACCCTGGTCGACGGCGACAAGCTCAAGATCAAGTACGGCGCCCAGGACCTCTCGGCGCACGACTCCGGTGCCTACACCGGCGAGATCTCCGGCTCCATGCTGGCCAAGCTGAAGTGCACGTACGTGGCGATCGGCCACTCCGAGCGCCGCCAGTACCACGCCGAGACCGACGAGATCGTCAACGCCAAGGTCAAGGCCGCCTACAAGCACGGCCTGACCCCGATCCTGTGCGTCGGCGAGGAGCTGGAGGTCCGCGAGGCGGGCAACCACGTCTCCCACACCCTCGCCCAGGTCGAGGGCGGCCTGAAGGACATCCCGGCCGAGCAGGCCGGATCCGTCGTGATCGCCTACGAGCCCGTCTGGGCCATCGGCACCGGCAAGGTCTGCGGCGCCGAGGACGCCCAGGAGGTCTGCGCCGCCATCCGCGCCAAGGTCGCCGAGCTGTACTCGCAGGAGCTGGCCGACCAGGTCCGCATCCAGTACGGCGGCTCCGTCAAGGCCGGCAACGTCGCCGAGATCATGGCGCAGGCCGACATCGACGGCGCCCTGGTCGGCGGTGCCTCGCTGGACGCCGACGAGTTCGTCAAGATCGTGCGCTTCCGGGACCAGTAAGTAGGCCCTGGCGGCGATCCGTCGTACTCTTGCGGGGGCATGGCTCTGAAGGCCGTGCCCCCGTCGTTCATCCGAATCCGAGAGAGTTGGTCCAGCCGTGGTTTTGGGGTTCTCGATCGCCCTGATCGTCTTCAGCGGGCTGCTGATGCTGCTGGTGCTGATGCACAAGGGGAAGGGCGGCGGCCTCTCCGACATGTTCGGTGGCGGCATGCAGTCGTCCGTCGGTGGTTCCTCGGTCGCCGAGCGCAACCTCGACCGCATCACCGTGGTGATCGGTCTGCTGTGGTTCGCGTGCATTGTCGTACTCGGTCTTCTCATGAAGACGAACAACTGAGCGGGCACGCCCCACACAGCACGTCCATTCCGCACGTAAGGCCCCATGTTCGGTACGCGCACCTGAGCGCGGCCTATCATGGGGCTTGCGTCTTGATGTGGGGGCTGTAACTCCAATCACTGGACGCGCGTTGGGCCTTACGTAGACTGAGGCGCTCGCAACGAAGCGACACGTCGACTCGCTTCGCGGCACCATCACGCAGGGAGTTACGACCGTGGCAAGTGGCAACGCGATCCGAGGTAGCCGGGTCGGGGCGGGGCCGATGGGCGAAGCCGAGCGGGGCGAGTCCGCGCCCCGTCTGCGCATCTCCTTCTGGTGCTCCAACGGGCACGAGACGCAGCCCAGCTTCGCCAGCGACGCGCAGGTCCCCGATACCTGGGACTGCCCGCGCTGCGGCTTTCCCGCCGGACAGGACCGGGACAACCCACCGGACCCGCCGCGCACCGAGCCGTACAAGACGCACCTCGCGTACGTACGGGAGCGGCGCAGCGACGCGGACGGCGAGGCGATCCTCGCCGAGGCGCTCGCCAAGCTGCGGGGCGAGATCTAGAAGTCGATGACCGGCCGGGTACCGAGGGGTGCCTGGCCGGAGCCGTTTCACGGCGGTGAGACCGGCCGTACGGGTCTGCTCGGTGCGGGGTTCGGACGGCTGTGCACCGCCGGTGCCCTGCGTTCCGGTGACGCGTGACGGGCGTCCGGGTTGCCCCCGCTCACGGCCACGGGGGACGGGCGGGGTGCCCCGGGCTCGGTAACTGCGTGGCCGCGGGACGCTCTTCTCGCGGTTGCCCCTCCGTGCCGTCCGCCGTCCCGCTGATACTCCCGCTCCACGCGGACGTACCTGTTGTCGCGCGGGGCGTCGGCGCCGGCACGGCTCGTGTCCCGCGGTGATCAACTAGGTTGGAACCGCTGGCACAGGCACGAAAGAAGGCTGAAGTCGGACATGAACGCAGACGGCCGTACCAGGCTCGACCGCAGGCCCGAGTGGACCGCGCTGACCGAACACCGCGAGGAACTCGGCGAGGTGCACCTGAGGGAGCTGTTCGCCGCGGATCCCGGGCGCGGCACCGGCTACACCCTGCGGGTCGGTGACCTGTACGTCGACTACTCCAAGCACCTGGTGACCGACGAGACGCTGCGGCTGCTGCGCGAACTCGCCGCCGCGACCGACGTGTTCGGGCTGCGGGACGCCATGTTCCGCGGCGAGAGGATCAACACGACCGAGGGCCGGGCCGTGCTGCACACCGCCCTGCGCGCCCCACGCGACGCGGTGATCGAGGTCGACGGGGAGAACGTCGTCCCGGGCGTCCACGCGGTCCTCGACAAGATGAGCGACTTCGCGGGCCGGGTCCGTTCGGGAGAGTGGACCGGGCACACCGGCAAGCGGATCAAGAACGTCGTCAACATCGGCATCGGCGGCTCCGACCTGGGCCCCGCGATGGCGTACGAGGTGCTGCGCGCCTTCGCCGACCGCGACCTCACCGTCCGCTTCGTGTCGAACGTCGACGGCGCCGACCTGCACGAGGCCACCCGCGACCTGGACGCCGCAGAGACGCTGTTCGTCATCGCCTCCAAGACCTTCACCACGATCGAGACGATCACCAACGCCACCTCGGCCCGCTCGTGGCTGCTCACCGAGCTGAAGGCCGGTCAGGAGGCCGTCGCCCGGCACTTCGTGGCACTGTCCACCAACGCCGAGAAGGTCTCGGACTTCGGCATCGACACGGCCAACATGTTCGAGTTCTGGGACTGGGTCGGCGGCCGCTACTCCTACGACTCGGCCATCGGTCTCTCCCTGATGATCGCCATCGGCCCGGACAGGTTCCGGGAGATGCTCGACGGCTTCCAGCTCGTCGACGAGCACTTCAGGACCGCGCCCGCCGAGTCCAACGTGCCGCTTCTCCTTGGCCTGTTGGGCATCTGGTACGGCAACTTCCACGACGCCCAGTCGCACGCCGTGCTGCCGTACAGCCACTACCTGTCCAGGTTCACCGCCTACCTCCAGCAGCTGGACATGGAGTCCAACGGCAAGTCGGTGGACCGTGAGGGCAACCCGGTGGAGTGGCAGACCGGGCCGGTGGTGTGGGGCACGCCCGGCACCAACGGGCAGCACGCCTACTACCAGTTGATCCACCAGGGCACGAAACTGATCCCGGCGGACTTCATCGGCTTCGCCGAGCCGGTCGCCGAGCTCTCCGAGGGGCTCAAGGCCCAGCACGACCTGCTCATGGCCAACTTCTTCGCCCAGACCCAGGCGCTCGCCTTCGGCAAGACGCCGGACGAGGTGCGGGCGGAGGGAGCGGCCGAGGAACTGGTCCCGCACAAGACGTTCCGGGGCAACCACCCGACGACCACCATCCTGGCCCGCGAGCTGACCCCGTCCGTCCTCGGGCAGCTCATCGCCCTCTACGAGCACAAGGTGTTCGTCCAGGGCGCGATCTGGAACATCGACTCCTTCGACCAGTGGGGCGTCGAGCTCGGCAAGGTCCTCGCCAAGCGCGTCGAACCCGCGCTCACCGAGGGCGCCGAGGTGCCGGGCCTGGACGCGTCGACCAAGGCCCTGGTGGCGACGTACCGGGAGCTGCGCGGACGGCAGTGAGAACGCGGGACGCCGGGTCCCTCCCAGGAGGGGCCCGGCGTCCAACAGCCTTGTCGCAGGCGGGTGTTACGGCGACGCCGGCGGATACAGCGACCTCGGCAGCTGGGAGGCCGCCGCCGAGTCCAGCAGCCACAGGGTGCGGGCGCGCCCGCGGGCGCCTGCCGCCGGGGCCTGGATCTCGCCCGCGCCGGACAGGGCGATCGCCACGGCCTGTGCCTTGTCCTCACCGGCCGCCAGCAGCCAGACCTCGCGGGCCGCGCGGATGGCCGGGAGCGTCAACGACACCCTCGTCGGCGGGGGCTTCGGCGCCCCGTGGACGCCGACGACCGTGCGCTCGGTCTCCCGCACCGCGGGGAGCTCCGGGAACAGGGACGCCACGTGGGTGTCCGGGCCGACGCCCAGCATCAGGACGTCGAAGGTCGGGACCGCGCCGTGGTTCTCGGGTCCGGCCGCACGGGCCAGCTCCTCGGCGTAGGCAGCCGCCGCGGCCTCCACGTCGTCCCCGTGCGGACCGTCCGACGCGGGCATGGCGTGCACGCGCTTCGGGTCCAGCGGTACGGCGTCCAGCAGGGCCTCGCGGGCCTGCGTGACATTGCGCTCCGGATCGCCCTCGGGCAGGAAGCGCTCGTCGCCCCACCACAGGTCCAGGTGGTTCCAGTCGACGGCGTCCCGGGCGGGCGCCGCGGCCAGGGCGGCCAGCAGGCCGTTGCCGTTGCGGCCGCCGGTGAGGACCACCGACGCCGAGCCCCGGGATGCCTGCGCGTCCACGATCTTGGTGATCAGACGGGCCGCGGCGGCCTGCGCCATCAGCTCCTTGTCGTGGTGCACGACCAGCTGCGGGGTGCTCACTTCGCCGCCTTCCCGTTCCCGGAGAGGCCGGAGGGGACCGGCTTCAGCGATGCCGACGGCGCCGCTTCCTCCCCGGGAGCTTTCGCAGGGCCCTCGACAGGGGCTTCGGAGACGGGTTCTCCTTTGGCGTCGGAACCCTCGCCGTCTTTGGCGTCCGAACTGTCGTCACCTGCCTCCGGAAAGGGCGCCGACGGGTTCAGCCGTTCCACCCCGAACCGCAGCGCGGAGGCGTATGTGTCGTCGGGGTCCAGCCTGCGCAGCTCCTCCGCGATCAGCTCGGCCGTGTCCCGGCGCTTGAGCGCCACCGCACGGTCGGGCTGGCCCTGGATGGAGAGCGTGGCGAGCGAGCCGTCCGCGCGGTCCAGGACGATCGGACCGCTGTCGGTGTGCATGCGGACCGCCGTCAGGCCCGGACCGCTCGACAGCGACCGCTTCACCGGCACGTCCAGCCGGTCCGCCAGCCACATCGCCAGCAGCTCGCAGCTCGGGTTGAACTCCTCGCCCTCCACCTCGACGGCCTCCACCTTGCAGGTGACCTGGTCGAGCGCGGCGGCCAGCATCGAACGCCACGGGGTGATCCGGGTCCACGAGAGGTCGGTGTCGCCCGGGGTGTAGGTGTCGGCGCGCGCCGTCAGCTCGCGCACCGGCTGCTCGGAGGAGTAGGTGTCGGTGACCCGCCGCTGGGCGAGTGCCCCGAGCGGGTCCCCGGCCGGGTCGAGCGGCGCGTCCACCGGCCACCAGACGACGACCGGCGCGTCCGGCAGCAGCAGCGGGAGGACCACCGACTGGGCGTGGTCGACCACATCGCCGTACAGCCGCAGCACCACCGTCTCGCCGGTGCCCGCGTCCGCGCCCACCCGCACCTCGGCGTCGAGGCGGGACTGGGTGCGGTCACGGGGACTGCGCGACACCCGCTTGATGACCACCAGCGTGCGCGAGGGGTGTTCGCGGGACGCGTCGCCCGCGGCCTTGAGGGCGTCGTAGGCGTTCTCCTCGTCCGTGACGATGACCAGGGTGAGCACCATACCGACGGCCGGTGTGCCGATGGCCCGGCGGGCCTTGACAAGCGCCTTGTTGATCTTGCTGGCGGTGGTGTCCGTGAGGTCTGTCTTCATGGCCGGCGCCAGCTCCGTCCCTCTCGTGCGAGCATGTCGTCCGCCTCGACCGGGCCCCAGGTACCGGAGGGGTACTGGGCGGGCTTGCCGTGCGTGTCCCAGTACTCCTCGATCGGGTCGAGGATCTTCCAGGACAGCTCGACCTCCTCCGTGCGGGGGAAGAGGTTGGAGTCGCCGAGCAGGACGTCGAGGATCAGGCGCTCGTACGCCTCGGGCGAGGACTCCGTGAACGACTCGCCGTAGGCGAAGTCCATGGACACGTCCCGGATCTCCATCGAGGTGCCCGGCACCTTGGAGCCGAAGCGGACGGTGACGCCCTCGTCGGGCTGGACGCGGATGACGATCGCGTTGGAGCCGAGCTCCTCGGTGGCCGTCGTGTCGAAGGGGGAGTGCGGGGCCCGCTGGAAGACCACCGCGATCTCGGTGACCCGGCGGCCCAGACGCTTGCCGGTGCGCAGGTAGAAGGGGACGCCCGCCCAGCGGCGGTTGTCGATCTCCACCTTGATGGCCGCGTACGTGTCGGTCTTGGACTGGGGGTCGATGCCGTCCTCTTCGAGGTAGCCGACCGCCTTCGCGCCGCCCTGCCAGCCGGCCGCGTACTGGCCGCGCACGGTGTCCCGGCCCAGGTCCTTCGGCAGCTTCACCGCGCCGAGCACCTTGGTCTTCTCCGCGGCCAGCGCGTCCGCGTCGAAGGAGGCGGGCTCCTCCATGGCGGTCAGGGCCAGCAGTTGGAGCAGGTGGTTCTGGATGACGTCACGGGCGGCGCCGATGCCGTCGTAGTACCCGGCCCGGCCGCCGATGCCGATGTCCTCGGCCATCGTGATCTGCACGTGGTCCACGAAGGACCGGTTCCAGATCGGCTCGAACATCGTGTTGGCGAAGCGCAGCGCCAGGATGTTCTGGACGGTCTCCTTGCCCAGGTAGTGGTCGATGCGGAACACCTGGTCCGGGGCAAAGACCTCCTCGACGGTCGCGTTGAGCTCCTCGGCGGACTTGAGGTCGTGACCGAAGGGCTTCTCGATGACCGCGCGCCGCCAGGAGCCGCTCGACTGGTCGGCCAGCCGGTGCTTCTTCAGCTGCTGGATGACCACGGGGAAGGCGGACGGCGGCACGGACAGGTAGAAGGCGAAGTTGCCGCCGGTGCCCTGTGCCTTGTCGAGTTCGTCGATGGTGTCGCGCAGCCGCTCGAACGAGTCGTCGTCGTCGAAGGTGCCCTGGACGAAGCGCATCCCCTGGATGAGCTGCTGCCAGACCTCCTCGCGGAACGGCGTCCGGGCGTGTTCCTTCACGGCGTCGTGGACGACTTCCGCGAAGTCCTCGTTCTCCCAGTCCCGCCGGGCGAAGCCGACCAGTGAGAAGCCCGGCGGCAGCAGACCCCGGTTCGCGAGGTCGTACACGGCGGGCATGAGCTTCTTTCGTGACAAATCGCCCGTGACGCCGAAGATGACCAGGCCCGACGGCCCCGCGATACGCGGGAGCCGTCGGTCGGCAGGGTCACGCAGCGGATTGCTGCTCGACAAGATCTCAGCCCTTCGAGGGGGCGAGGCGCTGAAGCTCCGCCTCGGTCGACTTGAGCAGGTCGTTCCAGGACGCCTCGAACTTCTCGACGCCCTCGTCCTCAAGGAGCTGCACGACCTCGTCGTACGAGATCCCGAGCTTCTCGAGCGCGTCGAGGTCGGCGCGCGCCTGCTCGTAGGTGCCCGCGACGGCGTCGCCGCGGATCTCGCCCTGCTCCTCGGTGGCGAACAGGGTCGCCTCCGGCATGGTGTTCACCGTGTTCGGCGCGACCAGTTCCTCGACGTACATGGTCTTCTTGTACGCGGGGTCCTTGACGCCGGTCGAGGCCCACAGCGGACGCTGCTTGTTCGCGCCCGCGTTCTCCAGCTTCGCCCAGCGCTCGCCCGAGAAGACCTCCTCGTACGCCTGGTAGGCCAGACGCGCGTTGGCCACGCCGGCCTTGCCGCGGGCGGCCTTGGCCTCGTCGGTGCCGAGCGCGTCGATGCGCTTGTCGATCTCGGTGTCCACGCGGGACACGAAGAAGGACGCCACGGAGTGGATCTTCGACAGGTCCAGACCCCGCTCCTTGGCCTTCTCCAGGCCGGCCAGGTAGGCGTCCATGACCAGGCGGTAGCGCTCCAGCGAGAAGATCAGCGTGACGTTGACGCTGATCCCGAGGCCGATGACCTCGGTGATCGCCGGGATGCCCGCCTGGGTGGCGGGAATCTTGATGAGGGTGTTGGGGCGGTCGACGAGCCAGGCGAGCTGCTTGGCCTCGGCGACGGTCGCCTTGAGGTTGTGCGCCAGGCGCGGGTCGACCTCGATGGACACCCGGCCGTCCTGGCCGTTCGTCGCGTCGAAGACCGGGCGCAGGATGTCGGCGGCGTCCCGGACGTCCGCCGTCGTGATCATGCGGATGGCCTCTTCGACGGAGACCTTGCGGAAGGCCAGGTCCGAGAGCTGCTGGTCGTAGCCGTCGCCCTCGGAGATCGCCTTCTGGAAGATCGAGGGGTTGGTGGTGACGCCCACGACGTGCTGCTGGTCGATCAGCTCGGCGAGGTTGCCGGACGTGATCCGCTTGCGCGACAGGTCGTCCAGCCAGATCGCGACGCCTTCCTCGGAGAGGCGCTTGAGTGCGTCTGTCATGGAATTACATCTCCTACGTGTCGTATGTGAGCGTCAGCGCTGGGCGGCGGCGAGAGATTCCCGCGCCTTGGCGGCCACGTTCTCGCCGGTGAAACCGAACTCCTGGAAGAGGACCTTGCCGTCCGCGGAAGCACCGAAGTGCTCCAGGGAAACGATGCGGCCGGCGTCCCCGACGTACTTGTGCCAGGTGAGACCGATACCCGCCTCGACCGCGACACGGGCCCTCACGGACGGGGGCAGGACGCTGTCCCGGTACCCCTGGTCCTGCTCCTCGAACCACTCCACGCACGGCATGGAGACGACTCGGGTCGGCACACCGTCGGCCTGGAGCTGCTCACGCGCCTCGACGGCCACGTGCACCTCGGAACCGGTGGCGATGAGGATGACCTCCGGCTCACCGCCCTCGGCCTCGAACAGGACGTAACCGCCCTTGACCGCGTCCTCGTTGCCCTCGTACGTCGGCACGCCCTGACGGGTCAGCGCGAGGCCGTGCGGGGCGCCCTTGCCGAACTCCTTCGTCCAGCGCGTGAGGATCTCGCGCCAGGCGATCGCGGTCTCGTTGGCGTCCGCGGGGCGGACCACGTTCAGGCCGGGGATCGCGCGCAGCGAGGCCAGGTGCTCGACCGGCTGGTGGGTCGGGCCGTCCTCGCCGAGGCCGATGGAGTCGTGCGTCCACACGTACGTCACCGGCAGGTGCATCAACGCCGAGAGCCGGACGGCGTTGCGCATGTAGTCGGAGAAGACGAGGAACGTGCCACCGTAGATACGGGTGTTGCCGTGCAGCGCGATGCCGTTCATCTCCGCGGCCATGGAGTGCTCGCGGATGCCGAAGTGGATCGTGCGGCCGTACGGGTCCGCCTCCGGCAGCGGGTTGTCCGCCGGGAGGAACGAGGAGTTCTTGTCGATCGTCGTGTTGTTCGAGCCCGCGAGGTCGGCGGAGCCGCCCCACAGCTCGGGGATCACGGCGCCGAGCGACTGGAGCACCTTGCCGGACGCGGCACGGGTGGCGACACCCTTGCCGGGCTCGAAGACGGGAATCGCCGACTCCCAGTCCTTGGGCAGCTCACCCGCGGCGACACGCTCGAACTCGGCCGCGCGCTCGGGGTTGTTGTTGCGCCACTCCTGGAAGGACTTCTCCCACTCGGCCCTGGCCTGACGCCCGCGCTCCAGCGCCTGGCGGGTGTGGCCGATGACCTCGTCGGAGACCTCGAAGGACTGCTCCGGGTCGAAGCCCAGCACCCGCTTGGTCGCCGCGACCTCGTCGTCGCCGAGCGCCGAGCCGTGCGCGGCCTCGGTGTTCTGGGCGTTCGGGGCGGGCCAGGCGATGATCGAGCGCATCGCGATGAAGGACGGCTTGTCCGTGACGGCCTTGGCCTTCTGGACGGCGTCGTAGATCGCGACCGGGTCGAGGTCGCCGTTGGCCTGCGGCTCGACACGCTGGACGTGCCAGCCGTACGCCTCGTACCGCTTGACGGTGTCCTCGGAGACGGCCGTCTCGGTGTCGCCCTCGATCGAGATGTGGTTGTCGTCCCACAGCAGGATCAGGTTGCCGAGCTTCTGGTGGCCGGCCATCGAGGACGCCTCGGCGGAGATTCCCTCCTGGAGGCAGCCGTCACCGGCGATGGCGAACACGAAGTGGTCGAAGGGCGAGGTGCCCTCCGGAGCCTCCGGGTCGAACAGACCGCGCTCGTAGCGGGCGGCCATCGCCATGCCGACGGCGTTGGCGACACCCTGGCCGAGGGGACCGGTGGTGGTCTCCACGCCCTTGGTGTGGCCGTACTCCGGGTGACCGGGGGTCTTCGAGCCCCAGGTGCGGAAGGCCTTGAGGTCGTCCAGCTCCAGGCCGAAACCGGCCAGGTAGAGCTGGGTGTAGAGGGTCAGGGACGAATGGCCGGCGGACAGCACGAAGCGGTCGCGCCCGACCCAGTCGGGGTCGGCCGGGTCGTGCCGCATCACCTTCTGGAAGAGGGTGTAGGCGGCGGGAGCCAGGCTCATCGCCGTACCGGGATGGCCGTTACCGACCTTCTGTACGGCGTCGGCGGCCAGGACGCGGGCGGTGTCGACGGCCCGCTGGTCCAACTCGGTCCACTCGAGGTCTGTGGTGGTCGGCTTGGTGCTCACCCTGGGTCAGGGCTCCTCTCCACATGTCACGCATGTCGAAATGCCGGTGCACGGGACGCCCGGCCGTTGTCGAGCCTACCCCCGCAAGTACGTGCGTTTTTTCGAGTCATTCCAGACTGCCGGGCCCCACGGGGATCCGCCTCCCGACCGGGTCGGACCGGCACTTGGCAAGTGAATACGCAGCCGCTCGTCCGAGTGCTCAACCGAGTGGGAACGAGCTCTTCCGGGACCCTCCTCGGACACGACCCGACCCCCGCGAATGTCGGGGTATGGGCAACGTCTACAGTGGCGTGGTACGCGCGAGCCTTTACCGGGACTTCACACGGGTCAGGCTTGCTGGGATGTCTCTGTAGGGGTGTGCGTGACGGCCGTCGAATCCCGTCCAGCCGGAGTGCTGGGGGAGAGCAAGAGCTCGAGTCACCGGCCGTTCGGGGCCCGTGTCAAGGCATTCGTGGCGCTGACCAAGCCCCGGATCATCGAGCTGCTGCTGATCACCACCGTTCCGGTGATGTTCCTGGCGCAGCAGGGCGTGCCGGACCTGAAGTTGGTCCTGCTCACCTGCGTCGGCGGCTACCTGTCCGCGGGCGGCGCCAACGCGCTCAACATGTACATCGACCGCGACATCGACGCGCTCATGGACCGCACCTCGCAGCGCCCCCTGGTGACCGGCATGGTGTCGCCGCGCGAGTGCCTGGCCTTCGGCATCACGCTGGCGGTGGTGTCGACACTGCTGTTCGGCCTCACCGTCAACTGGCTGAGCGCCTGGCTCTCCCTCGGCGCGCTCCTCTTCTACGTCGTCGTCTACACGATGATCCTCAAGCGCCGTACCTCGCAGAACATCGTGTGGGGCGGCATCGCCGGCTGTCTGCCGGTACTGATCGGCTGGTCATCGGTCACGAACTCCATGTCGTGGGCGCCGGTCGTGCTCTTCCTCGTCATGTTCTTCTGGACGCCGCCGCACTACTGGCCGCTGTCCATGAAGGTCCGCGAGGACTACGCGCGCGTGGGCGTGCCGATGCTGCCGGTGGTCGCCTCCAACAAGGTGGTCGCCAAACAGATCGTCATCTACAGCTGGGTGATGGTCGCGGTCTCGCTGCTGCTCACACCGCTCGGCTACACCGGCTGGTTCTACACGGCGGTCGCGCTGCTCGCCGGCGGCTTCTGGCTGTGGGAGGCGCACGGCCTCCAGAACCGGGCCAAGGCCGAGGTGACGGGCGCGAAGCTCAAGGAGATGCGGCTGTTCCACTGGTCGATCACCTATGTGTCGATCCTCTTCCTCGCGGTGGCGGTCGACCCCTTCCTGAGGTAAGGGTCACGTCGCCGTCCCCTCTACCCGTCGGTAGCATCCTGGTCATGGCAGACACGCAGCAGGTTGACGCGAAGGCCGAGCGCAAGGTCGCCCGGCTCGCCAAGCAGATCAGCGCCTTCTCCAAGGAGCACGGCGGCGCCGAGGGCCAACTCGCCTACATCGGCGAGCGCGGCACCCGGATCGTCCTCGTCGGCGAGGACGGCGGCTGGGGCGACCTGGTGGCCCCCTCGCACGAGATCGCCGAGAAGGCCGTCGAGAAGTCCGGCATCACCGTTCACGAGGAGTTCGACGGCGAGTTCGCCGCGAAGGTCAAGACCGGGCCGTACGAGTGGAGCCGGATGGCGGGCATCCAGGTCGGCGGACCGAGCAACGGCTGATCCGCCGTGCCCCGCAAGGGGCGCGGGGAACGGCGCGATCAGCCACGACGGACCCGCGGTCGCGCGAAGCCCCGTGTCGTTCCCACGGCGGCGAAAGGGCTCGACCCGCGGAGCGTTTCGCACGGGGTGTGCGACACCAACACCTGACACCCGGTTCACCCGTTAGGACCTGTGAGCAGCGACACGGTCCAGAACACGGGGAGCCCGGATGATCGAAACGCCGTCCCTGGTGGACCAGTACTGCCACGGCGTACTGAGGACGGAGCTGGGTCTCGGCACCTTCGAGGCCCAGCTCGCCCGCACCGAGGGCCCGCCCGCCCCCGGGACCACCCTGTTCGACACCCAGACGGGCTTCGCCGTACGACGCTGGTGCCCGCCGCTGCTCGGACTCGAACCGCACTGTCCGCCCGCCCGCTATCTGGCCCGGCGCCGTGAGCTGGGCGTGCTGGAAGCCGGCCGCAGGCTGCTGCGCGGCAGCGGGATCACGACCTACCTGGTGGACACCGGGCTGCCCGGCAACCTCACCGGACCCACCGAGCTGGCCTCCGCGGCGGCCGCCGAGGCCCGCGAGATCGTGCGCCTGGAACTCCTCGCCGAACAGGTCGCCGACACCTCCGGCACCGTCGAGTCCTTCCTCGCCAACCTCGCCGAGTCGGTGCACGGAGCCGCCGCGAACGCGGTCGCCTTCACCTCCGTGGCGGGCGTACGGCACGGACTCGCGCTCGCGCCCGAGCCGCCGGGGCCCGGAGAGGTGCGGGGCGCGGCGGGCCGCTGGCTGGCGCGCCGCCGGGTGGGCGGCGAGCTGTCCGACCCCGTTCTCCTGCGGCATCTGCTGTGGATCGCGGCCGCCTCGGGCCTGCCGCTGCAACTGCACGCCGGGCTCGGTGAACCCGGCCTGCGCATCGACCGCACGGACCCCGTCCTGCTCACCGACTTCGTGCGGGCCACCGCGGGGCTCGGCACCGACCTCGTCCTGCTGCACAGCTACCCGTACCACCGGCACGCCGCCCATCTCGCCGGTGTCTTCCCGCACGTCTACGCCGACTCCGGCGCCGCCCTCGTCCGCACCGGCGCCCGCGCGGCGACCGTCCTCGCGGAGATCCTGGAACTGGCCCCCTTCGGCAAGATCGTCTTCTCCAGCGGGGCGCACAGCCTGCCCGAACTGCATGTGGTGGGCGCCCGCCTGTTCCGCGAGGCGCTGGCCCGGGTGCTGGGCGGCTGGGTCGCCGAGGGATCCTGGTCGCTGGCGGACGCACAACGGGTGGCCGGGCTGATCGCGGCGGGCAACGCGCGCAGGGTGTACGGGCTGGACTGAGCTGTACAGGATGGGCGCATGCAGACCGACGCCTTACTGGACCGCTTCCTCACCGCACTGGCCCCGCTCGCCCCCGTCGCCGTCTGGGCCCACGGCTCGCTGGCCGGCGGCGACTACCAGGAGGGCCGCAGCGACCTGGACCTGATCGCCGTACTCCCCTCGATCACGCCCCGTACGGTGTGGCGGCTGGCGAAGCTGCACGCGCGGCTGCGGGCCGAGCCGTTGTCCGGGCGGCTGCACTGCACCTACCTGACGCCGTCGGCCGACCTGGGCAGCCGCCACCTCACCTGGGCCCACGAGGAGCTGTTCAAGCGGCCGGTCTCGCCGGTGACCCGGCGCGAACTGCACGCCTTCGGGCGGGTGCTGCACGGGAAGCAGCCCGCGGACCTGCTGCCGGCGGTCTCGGACCGGGATCTGGCCGACTTCGTGGTCCGCGACCAGCGTGACTTCTGGCGGCCGGCCCTCGACAACGCCGCGCTGTGGGAGCGGGACGTGTGGGTCGACCTGGGGCTGCTGACGTTCGCCCGCGCGACCGCGACCCTGCGCGAGGGCCGACTGATCTCGAAGGGTGAGGCACTGGAACTGCTGCCCCGGCTGGGGGCGCCCGTGGAGCTCGTCGAGGACGTCCGGGGGCGCCGCTACGGCGATCCCGGGCCCGCCCTCGAGGACAGGGCGGCGCTGACGCGCGGCTACCTGGGCCCGGCGATCGACGAACTCGTGGCGGCGTACTGAGCCGGCACCTCGGGCTGCTCGCCCTCGGGCCGCTCCCGCAGGGCCAGCAGGACGCGCAGCACGCCGATCCACACCAGGGCCGAGCCGAGCATGTGCACGCCGACCAGGAACTCCGGCAGGTCGGTGAAGTACTGGACGTAACCGATGACGCCCTGGGAGAGGAGGACCAGGAAGAGGTCCCGGGTGCGGTGCAGGGGGCTCTTGGGGGCGTCGACCGCCTTGAGGATGAACCACAGGGCGAAGGTCAGCGACACCACGATCCAGGCCAGGACCGCGTGCACCTTGCTGACGGTCTCCCAGTCCAGCGGCATCCGCTCGACCTCGCTGGAGTCACCGGCGTGCGGCCCGGCGCCGGTCACGACGGTGCCGACCAGGATCAGCAGGGCGGCGGCCGCGACCATGAACCACACGAGCTGCTGCACCGGCTTGCCGACCAGCGGGCGCGGTGCAGTGTCGCCCTCACGGGTGCGCTGCCACATCACGGCGGCGACGGTGATCAGGGCCGTCGTCGCCACGAAGTGGGCGGCGACCGTGTACGGGTTGAGACCCACCAGGACGACGATCCCGCCGAGGATCGCGTTGCTCATCACGATCCAGAACTGCGCCCACCCCAGCCGGGTCAGGCTGCGCCGGTACGGCTTCTCGGAGCGCGCGGCGATGATCGCCCACCCGACGGCGGCGCACAGCACGTAGGTGAGCATCCGGTTGCCGAACTCGATGGCACCGTGGAAGCCCATCGCGCTGGTCGCGGTCAGCGAGTCGTCCGTGCACTTGGGCCAGGTGGGGCACCCGAGTCCCGACCCGGTCAGCCGCACCGCCCCGCCGGTGACCACGATGACCACCGCCATGACGAGCGCGGAGAGAGCCGCCCGTTGAACCGTCCGGGGGGTCGGGGTCCAGCGTGCGGCGATGAAGGCGAGCGGGTTGCGGACGGCCGCTACGGCGTCGGCGCGGGTCAGGTTCGGCACGCCTTCCATCGTAGGGGGCCGCTTGTGCACGCGTTCACGAGGGCCCCTCCTCCCGCCTATTCCCAGCGGAAGAAGCATCCGGCCGCGGCCAGGAGCGCCACCGCCCACCCCGCCAGGAGGCCCAGGTCGCCCCACGGCACCCCGGCGCCGTGCTGGAGCACGTCCCGCAGGCCGTCCGACAGGGCGGTGATCGGGAGCAGGCCGAGCACGTCCTGCGTGCTCCGGGAGAACTGGTCCAGGGGGATGATGATGCCGCCGCCGACCAGGAGGAGCAGGAAGACCAGGTTGGCCGCGGCCAGCGTGGCTTCCGCCTTCAGGGTGCCGGCCATGAGGAGGCCGAGGCCCGAGAAGGCCGCCGTGCCGAGGACCAGGAGCAGGAGGACGGCGAAGGGGTTGCCGTGCGGGGACCAGCCCAGCGCGAAGGCGATCACCGTCAGGAGGATCACTTGGAGGACCTCCGTCACCAGGACCGACGCCGTCTTCGCCGTCATCAGGCCCCAGCGGGGGAGCGGGGAGGAGGCCAGGCGCTTCAGGACGCCGTAGCGGCGTTCGAAGCCGGTAGCGATCGCCTGGCCCGTGAAGGCCGTCGACATGACCGCGAGGGCCAGGACGCCGGGTGTGAGGAAGTCCACCGCCTTGCTCGCGCCCGTGTCGATGATGTCCACCGAGCTGAACAGGACCAGCACCAGGGTCGGGATCACCACCGTCAGCAACAGCTGCTCGCCGTTGCGCAGGAGCATCTTCGTCTCCAGCACGGCCTGGGTGGCGATCATGCGGCCCAGGGGTGCCGCCCCCGGCTTCGGGGTGTACGTACCGGTGGCGGTCACGCGCGCAGCTCCTTGCCCGTGAGCTCCAGAAAAACGTCTTCCAGGGTGTGTCGTTCCACCGAGATCTTCTCCGGCATCACGCCGTGCTGGGCGCACCAGGACGTCACCGTCGCCAGCAGTTGCGGGTTCACCTTGCCGACCACCCGGTAGGAGCCGGGGGTCAGTTCCGCCGCCGTGCAGTCGGCGGGGAGGGCCTTCAGGAGGGACCCCACGTCGAGCCCGGGACGGCCCGTGAAGCGCAGGGTGTTCTCCGCGCCGCCCCGGCACAGCTCCTCAGGGGTGCCCTGGGCGATGACCCGGCCGCCGTCGATGATCGCCACGTCGTCGGCGAGCTGCTCGGCCTCGTCCATGTAGTGCGTGGTCAGGACGACCGAGACGCCGTCGGCGCGCAGGTCGCGGACCAGGTCCCAGGTCGCGCGGCGGGCCTGCGGGTCGAGCCCGGCGGTCGGCTCGTCCAGGAACACCAGTTCCGGGCGGCCCACGACGGCCATGGCGAGCGCCAGGCGCTGCTGTTGGCCGCCCGACAGCCTGCGGTACGTCGTCCTGCCGCAGCTCTCCAGGCCCAGGCGCTCGATCAGCGCGTCCACGTCGAGCGGGTGCGCGTGCAGCTTCGCCATGTGGCGCAGCATCTCGTCGGCCCGGGCGCCCGAGTACACGCCCCCGGACTGGAGCATCACGCCGATCCTCGGATGCAGCTCACGGGCCTGGCGCACCGGGTCGAGGCCCAGGACCCGTACCGTGCCGGAGTCCGGCTTCCGGTAGCCCTCGCAGGTCTCCACCGTCGTCGTCTTGCCGGCGCCGTTGGGCCCGAGCACTGCGGTCACGCCCGGCCGGGTCACCAGGTCGAGGCCGTCCACGGCGGTCTTCGTGCCGTACCGCTTCACCAGGGCGTGGACCTGGACCACGGGCTCACTTCGCATGGGCCCGAGTCTAGGTTCGGCGCCCGGGCCGCAGACGGGCGGGTGCAGGATCTCCACCCGGATCTCCACCCAGCGCGTGCACGGGGGTGTCCTCCCGCGACCGGTGCAGCGCCAGCCAGCGCTCCGCGTATCGCACGGCGTCCGCCACCGGGAACAGCCGGGCGTCGGCGGCGCCCACCTTTCCCCGTACGACGACGCCGCTGTCCCGTTCGAAGTCGTGGCCCAGTTCGTCGAAGCGGTCCGAGGTGATCGAGACCTCCGTCACCACCTCCCAGCCGTCCGGAGCCGGGCGGCCGACCCTCACCAGCGGGGTCGGGACCCGGTACTCGGCGAGATGGAAGCTCGTGCAGGTGTCGTAGCCGGCGCCGAGGAGCAGCACGCGCGCGTGGAGGGCCTCCAGCCTGGCCAGGGGGCTGCGCTCGCCCAGGCGGCAGTCGGGGGCGTGACCGTCCAGCACCGCACGCGCGCGCGGGCCGATCGCCGCGAAGGAGGTCTGCGGGTGGGCGCTGCGCAGGGCGCCGGGCCAGGTGCGGACGGTCTCCGGGATCACGCCGACCCCGCGCGAGGGCGTGACGAGGGGGTCGTAGGCGGGCATGGTCGCCCGGATCGTCTCCCACCAGTCCTCGGGCACGGGCGGGTTGCTCCACACCGCCGGGTCCGAGAGGTCACCGGTCTGGGTGGGGACCACGAGGGTGCCGTCCGGGCCGAGGGCGTCCAGGAGCCCCTGGACCACGGCGACCGGGCCTCCGCAGACCCAGCCGAGGGCGCTCAGGGAGGAGTGCACGAGCAGGATCTCGCCGCTTCTGACACCGAGCTCGCGCAGCTGTCCGGTGAGGGTGTCCCGAGTGACAAGTGGGCCGGTGGGAGGTGGTGTCGGCATGGTTCGGGAGTGTCCCTGACAGGGCGGCCGAATGCCACCGGTTTGATCGATCAAAGATCGTTTCCCCAGGTCAGGTTAGGTGTGCCTAAGTGACGCAGGGCACCGTCCGTCGGAGCGGACGCGGCTTGCCCGGTCCTGAGGAATTACGCAACAATGGCGTTGTGAAAAACGTCGGCGAGGTTCGGGAGACCCCCACGGGGGCCCCTCAGGAGGAGCTCGCGACCGGTGAGCGGTCCACCCGCAACCGCGTCGCGCGATCCATCCTGGACCACGGCCCGTCGACCGTCGCCGAGCTGGCCGGACGGCTGGGGCTCACCCAGGCGGCCGTACGACGTCATCTGGACGCGCTGGTGGCCGACGAGGTCGTCGAGGCGCGGGAGCAGCGGGTCTACGGCGCGCGGACGCGCGGCCGCCCCGCCAAGGTCTTCGCGCTCACCGACTGCGGCCGGGACGCCTTCGACCAGTCGTACGACAAGCTCGCCGCGGACGCGCTGAACTTCATCCGTGAGCGCTTCGGCGGGGACGAGGCGGTCGTCGCCTTCGCGCGCGCGAGGATCGCCGCACAGGCCGAGCAGTACCGCGAGGCCGTCGAGTCCGCCGCCCCCGAGGAGCGCACCGAAGCCCTGGCCAAGGCGCTGAGCGCGGACGGGTACGCTGCTACGGCGCGGAGCGCACCGGTCGGCGAGCAGCTCTGCCAGCACCACTGCCCGGTGGCCCATGTCGCGGAGAAGTTCCCGCAGCTGTGCGACGCCGAGACGGAGATCTTCTCCCAACTCCTCGGCACGCACGTCCAGCGACTTGCGACCATCGCGCACGGCGACGGCGTCTGTACGACGTTCATCCCCAAGATTTCCCACATGTCTCATAACGCATCTGCAAGCACGGCCGGGAGGAACCCCGCATGACTCTCCCCACGGAGACTGCCCACCCCGAGCTCGAGGGCCTGGGCAAGTACGAATACGGCTGGGCCGACTCCGACACGGCCGGCGCTTCCGCGCGGCGCGGTATCAACGAGGACGTCGTCCGCGACATCTCCGCGAAGAAGAACGAGCCGGAGTGGATGACCAAGCTCCGCCTCAAGGGTCTGCGCCTGTTCGACAAGAAGCCCATGCCCAACTGGGGTTCGGACCTCTCCGGCATCGACTTCGACAACATCAAGTACTTCGTGCGCTCCACGGAGAAGCAGGCGGAGTCCTGGGAGGACCTGCCCGAGGACATCAAGAACACGTACGACAAGCTCGGCATCCCCGAGGCGGAGAAGCAGCGCCTCGTCGCCGGTGTCGCGGCCCAGTACGAGTCCGAGGTCGTCTACCACCAGATCCGTGAGGACCTGGAGGAGCAGGGCGTCATCTTCCTGGACACCGACACCGCTCTCAAGGAGCACCCGGAGCTCTTCAAGGAGTACTTCGGCACCGTCATCCCGGTCGGCGACAACAAGTTCGCGTCGCTGAACACCGCGGTGTGGTCCGGCGGCTCCTTCATCTACGTGCCGAAGGGCGTGCACGTGGAGATCCCGCTCCAGGCCTACTTCCGTATCAACACGGAGAACATGGGCCAGTTCGAGCGGACGCTGATCATCGTCGACGAGGACGCCTACGTCCACTACGTCGAGGGTTGTACGGCCCCGATCTACAAGTCGGACTCCCTGCACTCCGCGGTCGTCGAGATCATCGTGAAGAAGGGCGCCCGCTGCCGTTACACGACCATCCAGAACTGGTCGAACAACGTCTACAACCTGGTCACCAAGCGCGCCGTGGCGTACGAGGGCGCGACCATGGAGTGGATCGACGGCAACATCGGCTCCAAGGTCACCATGAAGTACCCGGCCGTCTACCTGATGGGCGAGCACGCCAAGGGCGAGACCCTGTCCATCGCCTTCGCGGGCGAGGGCCAGCACCAGGACGCCGGCTCCAAGATGGTCCACATGGCGCCGAACACCTCCTCCAACATCGTCTCCAAGTCGGTGGCGCGCGGTGGCGGTCGTACGTCCTACCGCGGTCTCGTCGAGATCGGCGAGGGCGCGCACGGCTCGAAGTCCAACGTGCTGTGCGACGCGCTGCTCGTCGACACCATCTCCCGCTCCGACACGTACCCCTACGTGGACGTCCGCGAGGACGACGTGTCCATGGGCCACGAGGCGACCGTCTCCAAGGTCTCCGAGGACCAGCTCTTCTACCTGATGAGCCGTGGTCTGAGCGAGTTCGAGGCGATGGCCATGATCGTGCGCGGCTTCGTCGAGCCCATCGCGAAGGAGCTGCCCATGGAGTACGCGCTGGAACTCAACCGGCTGATCGAGCTCCAGATGGAAGGCGCGGTCGGCTAGGCAACGGCCGCCCCCATCAAGTCACTTACGTAGGAAGAGAGCAGACCGACAGCCATGGCTGAGGCTCAGAACATCCCCGTGGGGTCCACCACCGCGGGCCAGATCGCGGTGGCCGCCGAGTCGACCGTCGCCACGCGCATGAGCGCGCCCCCGTCCTTCGACGTCGCGGACTTCCCGGTCCCGCACGGCCGCGAGGAGGAGTGGCGGTTCACCCCGCTGGAGCGCCTGCGCGGGCTGCACGACGGCACCGCGGTCGCCACCGGCGCCGGCGTGACGGTGGACGTGCAGGCCCCCGAGGGCGTCACCGTCGAGACCGTCGGCCGTGACGACGCCCGGATCGGCAAGGCGGGCACCCCGGTGGACCGCATCGCCGCCCAGGCGTACTCGGCGTTCGAGAAGGCCGGCGTGGTCACCGTCCCCAAGGAGACGGTGCTCACCGAGCCGATCCGTATCGCCGTGCACGGCGAGGGCGGCACCCGCTTCGGCCACCAGGTGATCGAGCTGGGCGCCTTCGCCGAGGCCGTCGTCGTCATCGACCACACCGGTGACGCGGTGCTCGCCGCCAACGTCGACTACATCCTGGGCGACGGCGCCAAGCTGACCGTCGTCTCCGTCCAGGACTGGGACGACAAGGCCGTGCACGTGGCCCAGCACAACGCGCTGATCGGCCGGGACGCGTCCTTCAAGTCGGTCGTCGTCACCTTCGGCGGCGACCTCGTACGGCTGCACCCGCGCGTGTCCTACGCCGGCACCGGCGGCGAGGCCGAGCTGTTCGGGCTGTACTTCACGGACCAGGGTCAGCACCAGGAGCACCGCCTCCTGGTCGACCACAACACCCCGCACTGCAAGTCCAACGTCGTCTACAAGGGCGCGCTCCAGGGCGACGGCGCGCACGCGGTGTGGATCGGTGACGTGCTCATCGAGGCCAAGGCCGAGGGCACGGACACCTACGAGATGAACCGCAACCTCGTGCTCACCGACGGCGCCCGGGTCGACTCCGTGCCGAACCTGGAGATCGAGACCGGCGAGATCGTCGGAGCGGGACACGCCTCGGCGACCGGCCGCTTCGACGACGAGCAGCTCTTCTACCTGATGGCCCGTGGCATCCCGGCCGACGAGGCCCGGCGTCTGGTCGTCCGCGGCTTCTTCGCCGAGCTGGTCCAGCAGATCGGTGTCGACGACATCGAGGAGCGCCTGCTCGTGAAGATCGACGAGGAGCTGGAGGCCACGGTCTGATGGCTTTCCTACGCGCCTGTGGGCTGAGCGAGCTGGAGGAGGACACCCCGAAGCGGGTGGAACTCGACGGCACGCCGGTCTCGGTCGTGCGGACCGAGGGTGAGGTGTTCGCCATCCACGACATCTGCTCCCACGCCAACGTCTCGCTCTCCGAGGGCGAGGTGGAGGACTGCCAGATCGAGTGCTGGCTGCACGGCTCCAGCTTCGACCTGCGCACCGGCAAACCGTCCGGCCTTCCCGCGACGCGCCCCGTCCCCGTATACCCCGTAAAGATCGAAGGGGACGATGTGCTCGTCTCCCTTTCCCAGGAGTCCTGAGGCACCCATGGCAACGCTTGAAATCCGAGACCTGCACGTCACCGTCGAGGCCGACAACGCCACGAAGGAGATCCTCAAGGGTGTCGACCTGACCGTGAAGCAGGGCGAGACGCACGCCATCATGGGCCCCAACGGCTCCGGCAAGTCGACGCTCGCCTACTCCCTCGCGGGTCACCCGAAGTACACGATCACCGGCGGCACCGTCACCCTCGACGGCGAGGACGTCCTGGAGATGGAGGTCGACGAGCGCGCCCGCGCCGGCCTGTTCCTCGCGATGCAGTACCCGGTCGAGATCCCGGGCGTGTCCGTGTCGAACTTCCTGCGCACCTCCGCCACCGCCATCCGTGGCGAGGCCCCCAAGCTGCGCACCTGGGTGAAGGAGGTCAAGGAGACCATGGAGCGTCTCCACATGGACTCCTCCTTCGCCGAGCGCAACGTCAACGAGGGCTTCTCCGGCGGTGAGAAGAAGCGCCACGAGATCCTCCAGCTCGAACTGCTCAAGCCGAAGATCGCGATCCTCGACGAGACCGACTCCGGTCTCGACGTCGACGCCCTTCGCGTCGTCTCCGAGGGCGTCAACCGCGTCCGCGAGACCGGTGAGGTCGGCACCCTGCTGATCACGCACTACACGCGCATCCTGCGCTACATCAAGCCCGACTTCGTCCACGTCTTCTCCGGTGGCCGGATCGTCGAGTCCGGCGGCGCCGAGCTCGCCGACAAGCTGGAGAACGAGGGCTACGAGGCCTACACGAAGGGTGGCGTATCCGCGTGACACAGTTGCCGGGCCTCCTCGACACCGAGGCGATCCGCAAGGACTTCCCGATCCTGGACCGCCTGGTCCACGACGACCGGAAGCTCGTCTACCTGGACAACGCGGCGACCTCGCAGAAGCCGCGCCAGGTACTGGACGCCCTGAGCGAGTACTACGAGCGCTACAACGCCAACGTCCACCGCGGTGTGCATGTGCTCGCGGAGGAGGCCACGGCGCTGTACGAGGGCGCGCGCGACAAGGTCGCCGAGTTCATCAACGCGCCCTCGCGCAACGAGGTGATCTTCACCAAGAACGCCTCCGAGTCGCTCAACCTCGTGGCGAACATGCTGGGCTGGGCCGACGAGCCCTACCGCGTGGACTCCGAGACCGAGATCGTCATCACGGAGATGGAGCACCACTCCAACATCGTGCCGTGGCAGCTGCTCGCGCAGCGCACGGGCGCGAAGCTGAAGTGGTTCGGGCTGACCGACGACGGCCGGCTCGACCTCTCCAACATCGACGAGGTCATCAACGAGAAGACGAAGATCGTCTCCTTCGTGCTGGTCTCCAACATCCTGGGCACGGTCAACCCGGTCGAGGCGATCGTCCGCAGGGCGCAGGAAGTCGGCGCGCTGGTCTGCATCGACGCCTCCCAGGCCGCCCCGCACATGCCGCTGGACGTGCAGGCGCTCCAGGCCGACTTCGTGGCCTTCACCGGCCACAAGATGTGCGGTCCGACGGGCATCGGCGTGCTGTGGGGCCGGCAGGAACTCCTGGAGGACCTGCCCCCGTTCCTCGGCGGCGGCGAGATGATCGAGACCGTGTCGATGCACTCGTCGACGTACGCTCCCGCCCCGCACAAGTTCGAGGCGGGCACCCCCCCGATCGCGCAGGCGGTCGGTCTGGGCGCGGCGATCGACTACCTGAACTCGATCGGCATGGACAAGATCCTCGCCCATGAGCACGCGATCACCGAGTACGCGGTGAAGCGCCTCACGGAGGTCCCGGATCTCAGGATCATCGGCCCGGCCACGGCCGAGGACCGGGGCGCGGCGATCTCCTTCACGCTCGGTGACATCCACCCGCACGACGTGGGCCAGGTCCTCGACGAGCAGGGCATCGCGGTCCGGGTCGGCCACCACTGCGCGCGGCCGGTCTGCCTGCGGTACGGAATTCCCGCGACCACGCGAGCGTCGTTCTATCTGTACTCCACTCCGGCCGAGATCGACGCACTGGTCGAGGGCCTGGAGCACGTACGGAACTTCTTCGGCTGACGGGAACGGGCTATCGCATGAAGCTGGACTCGATGTACCAGGAAGTCATCCTGGACCACTACAAGCACCCGCACGGGCGTGGTCTTCGGGATGGCGACGCCGAGGTGCACCACGTGAACCCGACGTGCGGCGACGAGATCACCCTCCGCGTGAAGTACGACGGCACGAGGATCGAGGACGTCTCGTACGAGGGCCAGGGCTGCTCGATCAGCCAGGCCAGCGCGTCCGTGCTGAACGATCTGCTGGTGGGCAAGGACCTGTCGGACGCGCAGCGGATCCAGGAGACCTTCCTGGAGCTGATGCAGTCCAAGGGCAGGATCGAGCCCGACGACGCGATGGAGGAGGTGCTGGAGGACGCGGTCGCGTTCGCCGGTGTCTCCAAGTACCCGGCCCGGGTCAAGTGCGCCCTCCTGAGCTGGATGGCGTGGAAGGACGCGACGGCCCAGGCGATGGACGCCGGAGCCGACGCCGAAAGGAAGACGGCATGAGCGAGACCGTTGAGATGAAGCCGGCCTCGGAGGAAGAGGTCCGCGAGGCGCTGTACGACGTCGTCGACCCCGAGCTGGGCATCGACGTCGTCAACCTGGGCCTGATCTACGGCATCCACATCGACGACGCGAACATCGCGACCCTCGACATGACCCTGACCTCGGCGGCCTGCCCGCTGACGGACGTCATCGAGGACCAGGCCAAGTCCGCCACGGACGGCCTCGTCAGCGAACTGCGCATCAACTGGGTCTGGATGCCGCCGTGGGGACCGGACAAGATCACGGACGACGGACGTGAGCAGCTCCGGGCGCTCGGGTTCAACGTCTGAGAGACGTGTAGGTGGGAAAGCGGCGGCACCTTCCGGGTGCCGCCGCTTTCGCGTGCCCGGGCGCGGCTCAGGCCAGTCCGCCCACGAGCTGGAACGACGCGTCCGACAGGAACTGCGAGCTGTACTCGAAGCGTTCCAGACGGACCACGAAGTTCTGGTGGCGGAGGAAGTAGCCGGGGTAGTTGACCGACTCCAGCATCGTGGCGCCGGAGGAGTAGGGGGCGTCGCGGGGGCAGAAGGTGGCGTCCTGCCGGAAGAGGGGCGAGCCGTCGTCGCGCTCGGCGCGCAGGACGAAGTTGCGGTGGCGCAGGTACGTGCCGTCGTGGGTGACGAAGGAGTGACACGAGGCGTTCGCCAGGCCCTTGACCTGCTTGAAGGTGGAGTCCTCGCGGGATTCCGAGCCGCGGACGGGGTCCAGGCCCACATAGCCGTCGTCCACGTGCCAGTAGCGGTCGGGGTAGTTGACCGAGCGGATCGAACGGTAGGTCGCGGAAGGCTTCGGCTTCGCCGAACCGCCCTTGGACGCCGTCGACTTGGGCGGCTTCGGTGTCGCCGTGACCGTGACGGTGGGGTCGGCGCCCTGCTGCCGGGGGCCCTGGGGAGTGGGGGACACCGACGAGAGGCCGCTGTCGCCCTGCGGCGGGACGGTCGTCGCGGGCTGCGAGGAGAAGGAGATCAGACCGGATCCCTCGGCCCGCGCGGTTTTTGACGGCTCGTCGGCTTCGTGGTCCGTAGCGGCGATCGCCGCGACACAGGCGATGATCGTGGCCACCGCCAGCGCCCCGGCCAGATAGAGGCGGCGGGTGCCGGGTGTGCGGGAGGTGTCCAACGTCCAGCCGTTCTCCCAGGGGCGGTCCTGGGGCGGCCGGGACTTGTCTGCGGGCATGCGCTGTTCCTCCGGCGCGGCGCGAGGCGACGTGCCGTTTCTGTGGTGGCGCGGTATGTGAATGGTGAACCACAAGTGGCTCCGGGGGAACACTAGTGGTTACCGGTGTTCCCCAGCAGCCCTTTGAACCGGCTGGTTTCCACTTTTCCTCTCGCACGGTGACGGCAGTGTGGCGGTGTGGTCACCTCTGCGCCGCTTGTCCTGGCCCCCGGTCGGCGGCTGCCGCCGGAGCGGGCCGTTATGTACGCTTGTACACATGGGATACCTGCTGCTCGCCGGAGCCATCGCCGCCGAGGTCGGAGCGACCACGGCCATGAAGTACACCGAGGGCTTCAGCAGGCTCGGACCCTCGCTGCTGACCGTGCTCGGATACGTCCTCTCCTTCCTGCTGCTCGCCCAGACGCTGAAGACGGTGTCGGTCGGCACCGCCTACGCGATCTGGGCCGGGGTGGGCACCGCGGCCATCGTCGCGATCGGCATGGTCTTCCTCGGGGAGTCGATGACCGTCACCAAGGCCGCCGGGATCGCGCTGATCATCGTGGGCGTCGTGGTCCTGAACCTGGGCGGGGCGCACTGATGGCCCGCAGACACGACCCCGAGCGCCGGCAGCGGATCATCGACGCGGCCATCCGGGTCGTGGGGGAGAAGGGGCTCGCGGGGCTCAGCCACCGCAGCGCGGCCGCCGAGGCCGACGTACCGCTCGGCTCGACGACGTACCACTTCAACAGCCTCGACGAGCTGATGGTCGCCGCGCTGCGCCAGGCCAGCGAGGGCTTCGCCAAGGCGGTCGCCGCGCACGGCGCCCTGGACGACCCCGGCGGTGATCTGGCCGCCGGCCTCGCCCGCGTGCTCGGCGACTGGCTCGGCGGCGACCGCACCGGCGTCGAGCTGGAGTACGAGCTCTACCTCGCCGCCCTGCGCCGCCCGGCCCTGCGCCCCGTCGCCGCCGAATGGGCCGACGAGCTCGCCGAACGCCTGGCCCGGCGCACGGACCCGGTCACGGCACGGGCGCTGGTCGCGCTGATGGACGGGATCTGTCTCCAGGTGCTGCTGACGGGGGCGCCGTACGACGAGGGGTACGCGCGGGAGGTGCTGGGGCGGGTGATTGCGTGAGGGGCGCGGGCGGGGTGCTGAGGATGGGGCGCGCGGTCGGTGTGCGCATGTGCCCCCGAACCCGTGGCACGGGGGAGTGCGGGCCGCCCACCACCCGAGACGCCCCGCGCACGGGTTCGCGTCCCGCGCCCCGGGCCGGTTAGGTTTCCCCCATGACCGACACGACTGCCCCGCGCACCACCGGCGCCATCGCCGCAGGCCTCGCCACCGTCGCCGCCGACGGCACCGTTCTCGACACCTGGTTCCCCGCTCCCGAACTGTCCGCCGAGCCCGGCCCGGCCGGCACCGAGCGGCTCTTGGCCGACAGGGCCGTGGAACTGCTCGGCGAAGGCGCCGCCAAGGCGATCGGCCCGGACGCCCGCCGTGGCGTCGAGGTGATCGCGGTCCGCACGGTCATCGCCTCCCTCGACGACAAGCCGCTCGACACGCACGACGCCTACCTGCGGCTGCACCTGCTCTCGCACCGCTTGGTCCGGCCCCACGGCCAGAGCCTGGACGGCATCTTCGGCCTCCTGCCCAACGTCGCCTGGACCTCGCTCGGCCCGGTCGCCGTCGACGAGATCGAGAAGGTGCGCCTCAACGCCCGCGCCGAGGGACTGCACCTCGCCGTGACGAGCGTCGACAAGTTCCCGCGCATGACGGACTACGTCGCCCCCAAGGGCGTCCGCATCGCCGACGCCGACCGGGTCCGCCTCGGCGCGCACCTGGCCGCGGGCACCACCGTGATGCACGAGGGCTTCGTCAACTTCAACGCGGGCACGCTCGGCACGTCGATGGTCGAGGGCCGTATCTCCGCGGGTGTCGTGATCGGCGACGGCTCGGACATCGGCGGCGGCGCCTCCACCATGGGCACGCTCTCCGGCGGCGGCAACGTCCGCATCACCATCGGCGAGCGCTGCCTGATCGGCGCCGAGGCGGGCGTCGGCATCGCGCTCGGCGACGAGTGCGTCGTCGAGGCCGGTCTCTACGTCACCGCGGGCACCCGGGTCACCATGCCCGACGGCCAGATCGTCAAGGCCCGAGAGCTGAGCGGCGCCTCGAACATCCTCTTCCGCCGCAACTCGGTCACCGGCACGGTCGAGGCCCGCCCGAACAACGCGGTCTGGGGCGGCCTCAACGACGTCCTGCACAGCCACAACTGAGCCCACGAAGATCACGTACGGGTTGCTCGGCGTGACCTCGGGGTCGTTTCGGCAGATGAACGGGTGGACGCAGAGTCCGATCAGACGCCGAAACGACGAACGAGGGGTCACAGCGATGAGGGCGATGAGGAACAAGCGGGCGTGGGCCGGGGCACTGCTCCTGGCGGGGGCGTCCTGCTGGATGTCGGCCGGGACCGCGAGTGCCGACGAGACCAACACCGCCTCCCACAACGGCCCCCGGGTCGGCCTGGTCAACATCGGCCAGGTGGACGACCCGATGGAGGACGTCCTGGAGCACCTGCTGCTGATCGGCGACGGGTACTCCTGGAACTGACCCGCGTGACAGGAAGTCGCCGCGGAGGACACGTGTCCTCCGCGGCGACTTTTTTTCGCGGGGGTGGCATAGCGGCGGCCACCCGCAGGCGTCACAAGGGTCGGAGGGGCGGCGCACAGGTGTCGCCGGGGAAGAGAAGGTGACGATGAATGCCGAAGGGCTGGAGAGTTTCCGGGACTTCGTGGACAGCAGGTCGTCCGCCCTGCTGAAGACCGCTGTGCTGCTGTGCGGGGGAGACCGGCACGCCGGTGAGGACCTGCTGCAGAACGCCCTGGTGAAGGCGGCCGGGCGGTGGCAGAGGATCGACGAGCCGGAGGCCTACGTACGGCAGGTCCTCTACCGCCAGCAGGTCAGCCGCTGGCGGCTGAAGTGGCCCCGGCGGGAGGTCAGCGTCGCCGAGCCGCCCGAGCCGCCGGGAGCCTTCGAGCCCGGCGCCGACACCGCCGCCGCGGCCGAACTGCGCCTCGTGATGCGCCAGGCCCTGTCCCGGCTCACCGCACGCCAGCGCACCGTCCTGGTGCTGCGCTACTTCGAGGACCTGCCCGAGGCCGACGTGGCCCGTCTGCTGGGCTGCTCGATCGGCACCGTGCGCTCGACGACCCACCGTTCGCTGGCCCGGCTGCGTCAGCTCGCGCCCGAACTGGCCGCCCTCGGGCCCGCGGAGGCCGAGCGGTCGGACGCCCGTGACTACTCGCCCGTGGAGGTGCGTCCGTGAACGTCGACGACATCGTGCGCGACGCCCTGCGCGAGCAGGCCGCCGAACAGCTCCCGGCGGCAGGGGGATTCGCCGACCGGGTGCTCGCCGTCCGGCGCCGCCGCCGGAACCGTAGGGCGGCGGCCGGCGCCGTGGCCGCCGTGGTGGCGGTCGCCGTGGGCGTGGGTGTACCCCTGCTGGACTCCGGCAAGGAAGACGTACGGCCCTCCGGCGGCATCGTGACCCCGAAGAAGGTCGAGTCCCACCCCGACCAGTCGCCGCCGCGCGACGAGATCTCCGTCGGGGGCACCACCCTGGCCGCGTACTTCATCCCGGAGACGGTGAAGAAGACCGCGGACACCGCCGTCTACGAGCGCACCTACCACCTGCTGAACCCGAAGACCGGCAAGTACACCGAGGCCGCGGACTGGTCCTGGGTCGCCGTCGCCCCCGGCGCGAGGACCGCCGCCGTCCTCGAACGGGACCTGCCCGCCTCCCGGATCGGCATGCTCGACCTGGCCACCGGCAAGGTCGAGCGGTGGATCCCGGTCGACCACGGCGTCGGCGGGCTCGCCTTCTCCCGCGACGGCCGCAAGCTGGTCGCCACGACGTACACCAAGAACCCCGATCTGCGGATCAGGACGCAGGACGCCGACGACTGGGTACAGGAGAGGAGGTCGAGCCGCACCGGCTTCTACGTCCTCGACGTGGCCTCCGGGAAAGGCGCCTGGAACGAGGTGAAACTCGCCTCCGACGACGGTGAGTTCGGGGCCGGCTTCCTCAACTCCCGCCAGGACTTCGCCCTCACCGACGACGGCCGGCACATCTGGGCCGGGAACCCCATGCAGGACATCGGCAAGGAGTTCTGGGACCTCAAGGGCGTCAAGGCCCCCACGCCGGCGAACGACAAGCACTCGGAGTGGTTCGTGGTCGCGGGGAAGTCGCCGAACGGCAAGCTCGTCGCCGGTGACTTCGCGGGTGGGAAGTGGAAGACCTCCTCCTGGGTCCGCGACGCCATGACCGGCGCCAGGACCGAGGTGCGTGGCCAGCAGCTGCTCGCCTGGGTGGGCGACAAGCAGCTCATCGCCTGGGACATCGGCAAGAACGACAAGAACGAGTTCCACCAGCGGCTCGTGCTCGTCACCATCGGCAGCGCCAAGGAGGTCCCGCTCAGCGGCTTCCGAGCGGGCAACGACGGAGACGCCGGGCGCTGGGAGCCGGTCTTCGCCCAGCCCTGATCAGGCGGCCACGAGGCGTTCGTACTCCGCCAGCAGCCCGTCGGCCGCCTCCCGGCCGGCGGGCCGCAGCGGGGCGCGGACCGGGCCCGCGGGCAGACCGAGCGCGTGGAGGAGGGCCTTGGCAGTGACCGTGCCGGGCAGGCCCGCCGACATCATCGCCTCGATCAGCGGCGTGGCCCGTTGTTGGAGGCGGGCGGACACGGGGGTGTCGCCCGCCTCGAACGTGTCGAGGACCGCACGGAGTTGAGCGGGGACCACGTTGGCCACCGTGCTGACGTAACCCGCCCCGCCCACCGCGTACAGGGCGAGGATGTGCTCGTCGCAGCCCGCGTAGTACGCCAGCTCCGTGCGGTCCAGGACCTTCTGGGCGCCGAGGAAGTCGTAGGAACAGTCCTTGACCGCGACGATCCGGGGGTGCTCGGCGAGCCGGAGCATCGTCTCCGGTTCGATGCGGGTGCCGGTGCGGCCCGGGATGTCGTAGAGCATGACGGGCAGTCCGCAGGCGTCGGCGATCTCGCGGAAGTGCGCCTCCAGCGCGTCCTGCGGCGGCTTGCTGTAGTACGGGCTGACCACCAGCACCCCGTCCGCGCCCGCCCGTTCGGCGGCCAGGGCCAGTTCCACGGTGTGCCCGGTGTCGAAGGTGCCCACCCCCGCCACGACCGAGGCCCGCCCGGCCACCGCCTCCCGCACCGCCCTGACGAGCGCCGACTTCTCGGTGTCGGTCGTGGTCGGCGACTCACCCGTCGTGCCGGACAGTACGAGTCCGTCGCAGCCCCGCGTCACCAGGTGGTCGGCGAGCTTCTGCGCGCCGTCGAGGTCGAGGGCGCCGTGCTCGTCGAAGGGCGTGATCATGGCGCAGAGGGCGCGGCCGAAGGGCGGGGCAGCAGAGGTCATACGGGTAGTCTCGACAGCTCGACCGTGAAGCTCCACTTAATTCTCCTACGAGATATCGCTAAGGGATGCTGCGAAAAGGCGCTATGTCCAAATCGGGCCCGCATGGGTCACCATGGTCAGGACGGTGCACGACCCCTGGTCCTGGAGGCGTCATGAAGCTCGGCAAGGCACTCGCCACCGGAGTCGCGGAAGAGCGGCCGGAGATCCACGAGGAGGAGCTCGAGCTCCCCGAGGAGATCAAGGAACTGAAGGCCCCCGAAGAGGTTCCGGCGGCCCGATGAGGCTGCGGCTTCCGGAGGAACGCCCGACGGAGCCGCCGACCGGATACAAGATCGCCCACCCGGTGCTGTCCCAGGACGGCACCCGGGCCGGGTTCACCGGTGTCTCGCTCGGCGGTGCGCTGCCGTACGGCGTCCTGGCCGACGCGTCCTGCGTCTACGGCCTGCGGCACCGGGCGCCGAACCGCCGCTGCGACTGCGGCTTCCACTGCGTGCACGACCGCGCGGCGGCCGAGGCGCTGCTGTGCACGGCCGAGCACCGCACGGCCGTCCTCCTCGACGTCCTGGTTCTCGGCCGCTACCTCCGCTTCGAGCTCGGCTTCCGCTACGCCCGCCAGCGGGTGCGGACCGCCACCGTCGGACCCTGCGCCTGCGGCACGGTCGCGGCGGCGCTCGCCGACGCCGGCTGGGGCAGACCCGGCTGGCGGGCCCTGGCCCCCTCCTGCGCGGGCTGCCTGCGCGGACGTACGGCCGTCTCGCTCGCCGGGTTCGCCCGGCTGGCCGGAGAGGGGCTGCGGGTGGTGGCACGGCCGGCCGCCGCCCCCGCGCTCGGTGATCCCGGCCTGCCCGGGGAGCTCGGCGTGCCCGAACTCGCCGCCGAGGCGGCTCTGTTGCAGGCCCGGCTCGACTGGTTCCAGAGCCAGTTGGCCCGGCTCGGGGAGCGCGGTCCGGACGGCGGTCCGCGGATGGGGTAGCGGGGGGCGGGGCCGGGTACCCGGGTGTTCCGACCGAGAGGAGGCGGAACACCGTGACCGGAACCACGGCCCCCAGGCCGGCGCACGACGAACATCACTCGGTGGGCGAACTCGTCGGACAGGCCACCGAACAGGTCTCCAGGCTGGTGCGGCAGGAAGTCGCCCTCGCGAAGGAGGAGCTGGCCGAGAAGGGCCGGCGGGCCGGGAAGGGCGGCGGGCTGCTCGGCGCGGCCGGCGCCTTCGCCTACGCGGGACTGCTCGCCCTCGCCGGAACGGCCACCGCCGCGCTCTCCCTGGTGCTGTCGGTGTGGGTCTCGGCACTGATCGTGACGGCTGTGCTGTTCGTGATCGCGGGAGTGCTCGCCGCCACCGGCCGCGCCCAGCTCCGCCGTGCCACACCCCCGACGCCCGAGGAGGCCCTCGGCAGCGTCAAGGCGGACGTCGAGGAGATCAGGGAAAGGGCGCACCGATGACGGACAGGAAGAGCAGCGAGCCCTCGGCGACGGGGGCCAAGGGACCGGATGAGCTGCGCCGCCAGATCGCGCGGACCCGCAGCGAACTGGGCGACACGGTGGAGGAGTTGGCAGGAAAGATGGACGTCAAGGGCCGTGCGCAGGCCCGTGCGGCAGACCTCAGGGACAAGGCCGGCGCGATGACCGTGCAGTTGCGCAGCAGCGCCGCGCAGGCCGGTCACACGGTGCACGAAAAGGCCACGCAGGCCGGCCACCTGGTCCAGGACCGGGCGGCGAAGACCGGACACCGGGTCCAGGACCGGACGCAGCGGGCGGGCCGGATCACCCAGGGCACGGCCACGCGGACGAGTGCCGCGCTGGAGCGCAGGGCGGAACACAGCGTGCCCCGGCCGGCCCGGCCCCTGGTCATGGCGGCGGTACGGCATCCCCGGCCGGCGCTGATCGTCGGCGCCGCCCTGGCCACGATCGTCGTCGTGTCCTGGCGGTACCCGAAGAAGTAGGCCGCGGTAAAGGGCCGGAAAGCAGGCCGCGGTAAAAGGCCGGACGCGGTGCACCGAAGGCCGTACGTGGGCGGCACCCGGAAGCACGGGTGCCGCCCACGTCCGTGTGTGCCGTCGGGCCGCTGCGGGGTCACTTCTCCCGTGACGCCCGCAGCCATGACGCCCGCAGCCTCGGCGGCCACTTCCGTGTGTCCCGGGGCTCCACGTACGGCTCCTCCGCCGACTCGGCCGCGCCGGAGGCGATCGCCCGCTCCCGGGCCAGCTCTGCGTCGAACTCCAGACCCACCAGGATCGCCATGTTCGTCAGCCAGAGCCACACCAGGAAGACGATGGCGCCGGCGAGGGTGCCGTACGTCTTGTTGTAGGAGCCGAAGTTGGCGGCGTACAGGGCGAACCCGGCGGAGGCGGCGAGCCAGACCAAGGTGGCGAGGACACTGCCCGGGGAGATCCAACGGAAGCCGCGGCCGCGGACGTTGGGGGCGGCCCAGTACAGCAGCCCGATCATCACGACGACCAGGAGCAGCAGCACCGGCCACTTGGTCACGCCCCAGATCGCGATCGCCGCGTCACCGAACCCCACCGCCCTGCCCGCCCGTTCGGCCAGCGGACCCGTGAACACCACGATCAGCGCGCTCGCCGCCAGCATCAGCATCAACGTCACGGTCAGCGCCAGCCGCAGCGGCGTCAGCTTCCACACCGGGCGCCCCTCGGGAAGGTCGTACACCGCGTTGGACGCACGGATGAAGGCGGCGACGTACCCGGAGGCGGACCACAGTGCGGCGAGCAGTCCGAGGATCGCGAGGACGCTGCCCGTGCCGCCGCTGTCGCCGAGCTGGACGACCGCGTCCCGCAGGATGTCCCGGGCCGGACCCGGCGCGAGGCTCCCGATGTTGTCCAGGATCTTGTCCGTGGCGCGCTGCCCCACCACACCCAGCAGGGACACCATCACCAGCAGGGCGGGGAACAGCGAGAGAACGCCGTAGTACGTCAACGCCGCCGCCCGGTCGGCGAGTTCGTCGTCCAGCAACTCCTTCGCCGTACGCCCCAGCACCGCCCGCCAGGCTCGCGCGGGCAACTTGACGGGACTCTTCGGCTGCTCGTCGGCCTGCTCCTCCATGCCGTGGCGGGTCTCCCGAAACCACCTGCTCAACCGCCGACTTGACCTGAATCCTGGTTGAGGTTGAAGGGTGGGTGCCAGGACACATCGAGCAGCGATCCGAGGAGGCCTCGCGCATGACCCGCCGAACCGACACCCATCCCGACCTCACCCGGCCCGAGGTGGGCGCGTCCCTCTTCAGCACGTGGCGGGTCGGCAACCCGCTGCGGCAGCGGCAGACCGTCGAGGCCGTCGCCGGCGCCTGGGAACGCCGGCCGTGGCCCGCCGACGGACTCCTCGGCTACCACGTCTACACCGGACACGACACCGCGAGCCTTCTGCACTACTCGCAGTGGACCGACGAGCAGGCCTACGAGGCCTTCGCGCGGACCCAGCGGCTGGAGCGGGTCGACGAGATCGACACCGCCGTGCCCCACATCGAGCGGATGGGCCTCGGCCGGTACCGGCACTACCGCAGCGTCGTCCAGGACGGCGACCCGCGGGTCCCGGGGTGCGTCGTGATCGTCGACATCGAGTTCGAGGGCCCCGACCCCGAGCGGCAGCGCGCCTGGGTCGACGCCGTCGTCGAAGCGCTGGAGAACGAACCGAACCCGCACCCCGGCGGCATCGGTGCCCACTTCCACCTCAGCACCGACGGCACCCGCGTCCTCAACTACGCCGAGTGGGAGAGCGCCCAGGCACACCTCGACGCCCTCGCCGCACCGGGGAACGGGATCGGCTCGGCCTCGGAGCGCTGGGAGCGCGTGCAGACCTGGCCGGGGCTGAAGAGCAGCGTGGTCAGCCGGTACGACCACGCGCTGGGCCTGCTTCCCGGGTAGGCACCCGCACCGAAAACTCTGATCGTCTGGACAAAAAAAGTTTTCGGTGAGACGGTGGACCCATGCTGGACGTCACCGTGATCGAGGACCCCGAGGCCGCAGCCGCCTCCCTGGACCCCATACGGGCGAGGCTGCTGGCCGAGCTGGCGGCCGGCCCCGCGTCGGCCGCCATGCTGGCAGGCAAGGTCGGACTGCCCCGGCAGAAGGTGAACTACCACCTCAAGGCGCTGGAGCGGCACGGCCTGGTCGAGCTCGCGGGGGAGCGCCGCAAGGGCAACGTCACCGAGCGGCTGATGCGGGCGACCGCGGCCTCGTACGTGATCTCACCGCTCGCCCTCGCCTCCGTGCAGCCCGACCCGGACCGCTTCCGCGACCAGCTCTCCGCACGCTGGCTGCTCGCGCTCGGGGCCCGACTGGTGCGGGACGTCGGTTCGCTGATCACCGGCGCGGCGAAGGCCCGCAAGCGGCTGGCGACCTACGCGCTGGACGGCGAGGTGCGCTTCGCCTCGGCCGCGGAACGCGCCGCGTTCATCGAGGAGTTGACGGCCGGAGTCACCGGCCTGATCCGCAAGTACGACGCTCCGGACGCCGAGGGGGGCCGTGACCACCGGATCGTGGTCGCCGTCCATCCCACGCTGAAACAGACCGAGTTGGAGTAGATCATGTCCAAAGAGTTCGAGATCGCCCGCGAGTTCGAGGTCGACGCCACCCCGGAGCAGGTGTGGGAGGCCATCACCACCGGAACCGGCGGCTATCTGTGGCCGATGGAGCCGCCCGAGCCCCGTGTCGGCGGCACCGGCCCCTTCGGGTCCAAGGTCACCGCCTGGGACCCGCCGCACCGCTACACCAACCGGGTCGAGGACGTCGAGGGCATCTCCCAGCAGACCCTCAACCAGCTCGACTACACCGTCGAACCCCGTGACGAGGGCCGACGGGCCTGGGTGCGCTACGTCCACAGCGGGATCTTCGTCGACGACTGGGACAACCAGTACGACGGCGCCGCCAAGCACACCGACTTCTATCTGCACACCCTGCGCGAGTACCTGACCCACTTCGCGCCCCGCCCGGCCGCCTTCGCGACCTTCGACGGACCCGAGGCGTCCAAGGCGCCCGACGCCCTCGCCGTCGTGGGACGGGCGCTCGGCGTCGGCGAGGACGTGGCCGCCGGTACGCGCGTGACGGTCCACGGCCCCGACACCTTCGAGGCCGTCGTCGACTACCGCGACCCCTACTTCATCGGGCTGCGCACCGAGCGGGGCCTCACCCGCGTCTTCGGACGCAACCACTGGGGCCACCCGGTCGGCATCTCCCTGCACGACTTCTCGGCGGACACCGACATCAAGGAGTGCGAGAGCGAGTGGCAGGCCTGGCTGAACGGGGTGTTCAACCAGGCCTGACCGGGCGGGAGTTCAGCGGGTACTACGGCTTGAAGCGCAGCACCTGCGGGTCGTGGTCGCTGATCTGGTCGTTGAACTCCGAGTTGATGTGCACGCTGTCGTACTCGAAGTCACAGCCCCGCCGGATCGACGGGCTGACCAGGATCTGGTCCAGGACCTGCTGGTTGCCCTGGTAGTCGTAGGTGTAACGCTCGCTCCTGGGCAGCGACTTGATCGCCGACCAGAGTTCGCCGTCACCCTCCAGGATCTTCGCGGTGTCGGAGAACTCGAAGTCGTTGATGTCGCCGAGAGCGATGACGTCCGCGTTCTTCTGGGTGTCGAGGATGTCCTTGACGAAGGCGTTGACCAGGGTCGCCTGCTGGTGGCGCTGGATCTCCGAGCTGCGCGGCACCGGCTGGACCGCCGAGGTCAGACCGTAGTCGCCGCCCTTGGAGTTGAAGTGGTTGGCGATCACGAAGACCGTGCGGCCACGGAAGACGAACTCGCCCGCCAGCGGCTTGCGGCTGGACTTCCAGGCGTCGTCCGTGGGGGCGACACGGCCCGGGGAGACCGTCAGCTGCGCCTTGCCGTGAACCTTGGTGACCCCCACCGCCGTGGTGGCGTCGCCGCCGGCGCGGTCGGTGAAGGAGACCCGCTGCGGGTTGAAGAGGAAAACCTGGCGGATGTTGCCGCCCGGCTCGCCGCCGTCGGTGTCGTTGGCCGGGTCGATCGAGCGCCAGTCGTACCTCGGGCCGCCCGCCGCGGCGATCGCGTCGATCAGCTTGGTCACCGTCAAGTCGGCGGCGGTCGTGCCGTCGTCCTTCGCGCCGTTGTTGTCCTGGATCTCCTCCAGGGACACGATGTCGGGCGACTTCAGGTTGTTCACGATCGCGGAGGCGTGCTCCTCGAAGGTGGCGTCGGACGGGTCGAGGTTCTCGACGTTGTACGTCGCGACCGCGAGCTCGCCGTTCTTCTGCTTCTGCGTGGTCTCCCGCGCGAGACCGGCGCTCTTCAGTGTGCCGATCTCGTTCGCGACCAGGGTGTAGCCGCCGAACTGGTTGAAGTCCAGCGGGCCCGCGGTGGAGCCGGTGAGCACGTCGCCGACGTTCGCGACGGGGAAGGCGGAGGTCGAGCCCAGCGACTGGATCTGGAGTCGGCCGGTGTTCTGCGAGTCGTAGGAGCCGTAGAGCGTGCCACCGCGGCGAGTGGCGTTCTCGCGCGGCTTCACCGTGACCCACAGCTCGGTGTACGGGTCCGTCGCGCCGACCACGCGAACGTCCTTGACCTGGACGTTCATGCCCTCCAGGGACTCGTAGAAGTCCAGGGCGTACTTCTTCGGCTGCAGGGTCAGGCCGTTGATCGAGTTGCCCGCGGCGGGGTCGCCCGCCGGGACGTACGCGGCCGGGACCGACCTCGCGTCGACCACCGTGGCCGCCGGGACCGCGTTGCCGCTGGAGACGACCGTGACCGTCGGCTTGGTGATCTCGGTGACCGACTGGTTGCCGCTCGACGTACCGCCCGGGACGTACTCCGAGACCGTGCCGGTGACCGTGACGGCGTCACCCACGGCGACCTTCGGGACGGAGCTGGTGAAGACGAAGACGCCCTCACTGGTGGCCGGGTCCGCGTCGGGGTTCGGGTCCTGGATCCAGAAGCCTCTGGAGGAGCCGTAGGTGCGCACGCCGGTGACGATTCCGGCCACATCCGTGACCTTCTGACCGGCGTACGGGGATATTCGGGTCGCGCCCTGGATGTCATGGATGCTGACGGCTGCCGCGTGCGCGGGCGTAGGCAGGACAACGACCTGAGAGGCGGTGGCCGCCGACAGGGCGGCGACGGTGAGCGCGGCGAGACGCGCGGACTTCTTGCTCGGCAACGGGATCCCTCCGGGGACGAACGTAGGCGCCGGGACGAGGGTGAACGTGGAACGGTGGGAGCCGCGACCTGTGGGGGCGGTTGCGACGCGCGTAGAAAATACCGTGCGCAAAAATACAGTGAACAGGTGTCCGCCGGGTTTCTACGCGCGTCAATCTCCTGCCTGGTCAGCCCAGTTGTCAAGGTTTCAGCCATGTACGGACCCTGTCGGGGAGATGAACCGGGCGGCATAGGTGGATATCCGTCTACGCTGAGCGGCTGAGTGGCACGACGCGTCCTAGGAGAACCAGCCGATGTCAGACAGCTCCCCCCTGCCGCCGGTGCGGCTGCACCCCGAAGCGGAGCTGGCGCGGGACGCCCTGTCCACGCCGCTGCTCGCCCGGGCCGCCCGGCTCGCCCGCTGGGCCGGCGAGGACACGCGGGTCGACGCCGGGGGCGGACTCGTCGAGGAGCAGCTGCCCGCGGCGGCCGCTCACCTCGGACTGACCGGGGACGAGGCGGCGGCCCACGCGAGCGAGGCATGGCGGGTCGCCGTCGACACCGGGCTCGTCGAGATCGTCGACGAGGAGGAGGGCACGGTCACCACCGGCGAGGACCTGGCCCTGCTGTCCGGGTCCCCGCAGGACGTGCTCGGCGTGTGGCTGACGGCGCTGGAGACGGCCCTGGCCGACGCGAGCGTGCCGGATCTCGACGACCTGGTCGACGCCCTCGACGAGCGGGGGGAGGTCGACTTCGCCTCCCTGGACTGGGACCCGGAGGCCGAGCAGGAGTTCCTCGACGGGGTGCTCGGCAACCTCTACCTGCTCACGGTCAGTGAGGACGGCCCCGGCGACGGACCCGTGCCGCTGCCCGCCCTCGCGGCGTCGATGATCGTGCCGAGCGACATGGGCGAACCGACCAACGACGTCCTGGAGCAGGTGTCGGACGCGATGATGCGGCTGGACGACCAGTTCCGGGTCCTGGAACCGGTGGGGCTCGTCGAGTACCAGCCCGTCGACGAGGCCCTGATGGCCGACGCCGACGAGGAGCCCGCCGCGGCCGTCGACGACACCGACGTCTCCCGGTACGGCATGGTGCGGCTGACCCCGCTCGGCCTGTACGGGCTGCGGTCACGGCTGCTGGAGGCGGGCATCCCGGCGCCGGCCGTCGGCGACCTCGCCGACAAGGGGGCGGACGCGCTGCTCGACGGGACCGCCGCGTTCCCTCCCTCGGCGGCCCAGGCCGAGACCGAGCAGTGGCTGGACCGGCGCGAACCCCTGGAGGCCGCACGGGAGTTGCTGGCGGCGGCCCGGGGGAGCGACACGGGGGCGCCCCTGCGCAGGCTGCGCTGCCAGCAGGCCCTGTCGCTGGTCGGCACGGTCGCCGAACCGGCACTGCGGGAGGTCCTCGACGACCCCGAACTGGGTGGGCTCGCCCGGGTCTGGCTGGTCGAGCGTGGCTTCGGGGACGTACCCGCGCCCTCCGAGGACATGGTGTTCTGGCTGACCGTCGACACGATCGCCGCGCAACTGGCCGCCGAGGGGAACTCCGAGGAGCTCCAGGGGCTGGTGGAGGGGCTGGCCCAGCAGCACGGAGGGTTCTTCGCGGCGGCCTGGAAGGTCGACCACCCCGCCACGGCGGACGTGCTGGAGGCGATGGGGCGGTTGCATCCCGACAAGAAGGTGGCCAAGGAGGCCCGGAAGGCGGCGTTCAAGGCGCGGTCGCAGCAGGGGGGTTGAGGCCGTCGCGGGGTGCGGCTGGGTGGGGGTTGCTCGCGCGGTTCCCCGCGCCCCTGAAGGGTCGCTTCCCCTGCCCTTTGTCGGTTCATGGAACCGGGTGCACTGAAGCCTCCTGGCGTTCAACCGGTGTTCAGGTGTGGGCGGGACCGTAACGCCGACCCGAGGTCCCCCACCCTCCACGGCGTTCACCCACCGTCTCAGGAGACACCATGTCGCTCACCCGCAGGGACTTTGCCGCCAGAACCGCGCTCACCGGTGCCGGTGTCGCGCTGGCGGGCACCGTCGGCGCCCTCGCCACCGCACCGAACGCGCTCGCCGCCACCGACGTCGACAGCGAGGGCGCGGAGGCCGCGGGCGGGGAGTCCGCGGGCGCCCACCGCGGAGTCGGCTACGGGCCGCTGATCGCCGACCCCGACGGCCTGCTCGCGCTGCCCGCCGGATTCACGTACAAGGTCATCACGTACAGCGGCCGGACCAAGCTGGAGTCGGGTGAGTTCACCCCGTCCAACCACGACGGCACGGCCGCCTTCTGCGGCCCCCGCGGTGCGACCCTCCTGGTCAACAACCACGAGCTCAAGGGCCCGCGCGCCAACTGGCCCCACCCCGTGCCGCTCACCGAAGGCCTCGTCTACGACCCCGCCGCCTCCGGTGGCTGCACGGTCGTCGAGGTCCGCCACGGGCATGTCGCCGAGTGGGTCGGCATCGCCGGCACCTCCACCAACTGCGCGGGTGGCACCACCCCCTGGGGCACCTGGCTCACCGGCGAGGAGACCGAGGACAAGGCCGGCCAGAACGGCATGACCAAGGACCACGGCTACATCTTCGAGGTCGACCCCGAGGACCGCCGCGCCAACCGCGACCCCAAGCCCGTCAAGGCGTTCGGCCGGTACGCCCACGAAGCGGTCGTCATCGACCCCAAGCGCGGCCACGCCTACCTGACCGAGGACGCCTCCGGCCCCAACGGCCTGCTCTTCCGCTGGACCCCGCCGGCGGGCTTCCGCCACGGCCGCGGCAAGCTGCGCACCCTCGCCGACGACGCGGGGGTCCTCCAGGCCTTCAAGTGCTTCGACTCCGGCGGCAAGTTCGTCGACGACCTCTCCCGCGCCACGAAGATCGGCACGGTGTACGGCGTCGACTGGGTGGACGTGCCCGACCGCGACGCCAAGGCGGTCTCCGTCCGCAAGCAGTTCACCGACGGGCAGGTCACCCGCGCCCGCAAGCTCGAGGGCATGTGGTGGGGCGACGGCGGCGCGTACGTCGTCTCCTCGTACGCCCGTGAGGAGAGCCCCGTCCAGCACGACGGCCAGGTCTGGTTCTACGACCCCAAGCGCCGCACGCTGACCCTGAAGGTCCTCCTCGGCGTCAACCCCGACCCCTCCGTCGACGGCGCCTTCGACGGCCCCGACAACATCACCGTCTCCCCCTACGGCGGCCTCGTCATCGCCGAGGACGGCGAGGGCGTCCAGCACCTGTTCGGCGCGACGGAGAGCGGCCGCACCTACCCGATCGCCCGCAACGAACTCAACATCGGCACCGAAGAGGAGCCGGAGTACAGCGAGTTCACCGGCGTCACCTTCTCGCCCGACGGAAAGACCCTGTACGCCAACATCCAGACCCCGGGGATCATGCTGGCGATCACGGGGCCGTGGAAGCGCCAGAAGCGCGGCTGAACTTAATTCGCTCGCCCGGCCCGCGGTACGCCTCCTAGAGTGATGAACGTCCAGGTGCGAAGGCAGGACCTACTTCCACTCATAATGGGGCGGCCGCGGGTTCGAGTCCCGCCACCGGCACAACTCGCCGGTGTAGCTCAGGGGTTAGAGCACCTAATGTCGGTTCCGCCGACCTGAACTCTGGACACCACAACTTCACGCACCTCCCGGTGCGAGCATTTTGATCTCGGGAGGCGCAGCTCATGGTGGGTGCCCGGTGCGCAGGCAGCGGATACTTCGGGAACTGATGAGGGAAAGCCCTCGTGCGGGTTCGAATCCCGTCATCGGCTCGGGCCGATGTGGCGGAACGGAAGACGCGCCAGTTATAAGCACCGCAGCCGACTTCGACCTCGGGCACCCTCCATTTGCTGCGCCTCCCTCCGAAACGGAAACGAATTCGGGGGAATTCACCATGGCGCGATTCAACAAGAAGGCCGCACGGGCCCGTCCCACTTCGCGGGTCACCTCGACGGGACGCGTCCTGCGGACCTACGAGGGCGGCCGCGGACACGAGCGGGACGCACGCTCCGAGCTCTTTCTGCTCGCGGTCTCCAATTTTGTCTCCCAGCAGACCTTCTACGAATCCGGCGCGGACCGCGACGACCGGTTCGCCGCACTCGTACGGCGGCTCGCCGTCACCGACCCGACCTGGACCGCGGGCCTGCTCGGCTGGCTGCGCGGCGAGGGCAACCTGCGCACCGCCTCGCTCGTGGGCGCCGCCGAGTACGTGAAGGCGCGTCTCGACGCGGGCGTCACCGACGGCCCCTCGAACCGGCAGGTCGTGGCCTCCGTGCTCCAGCGGCCCGACGAGCCCGGAGAGCTCCTCGGGTACTGGACGGCTCGGTACGGCCGCAACATCCCCCAGCCCGTCAAGCGCGGGGTCGCCGACGCCGTACGACGGCTCTACAGCGGCAAGTCGCTGCTGAAGTACGACACCGCGTCCAAGGGCTACCGTTTCGGCGACATCCTCAACCTCGTGCACGCGGCCCCGGACCCGGACAAGCCGTGGCAGGGCGAGCTGTTCCAGTACGCCCTCGACCGCCGGCACCACCCGGACACGGCCGTGCCGCCGGAGTCGAGCCGCGTCCTGACCGCGCACCGCGAGCTCATGGCGCTGCCGGTCGAGCGTCGCCGCGCCATGGTCATGTCCGGGGGCGGGGCCGAGCGGCTGGCCGCGGCCGGGATGACGTGGGAGGCGCTGGCGGGCTGGCTCCAGGGCCCGATGGACAAGGCGGCCTGGGAGGCCGTGATTCCGTCCATGGGCGCGATGGCCCTGACGAGGAACCTCCGGAACTTCGACGAGGCCGGGGTCTCCGACGAGGTCGCGGCCCAGGTGGCGGCCCGGATCAGCGACCCGGCGGAGGTGGCCCGGTCGCGGCAGTTCCCCTTCCGGTACCTCGCCGCGTACCAGCACGCGCCCTCGCTGCGCTGGGCGTACCCGCTGGAGAAGGCGCTCGGCCACTCGTTGGCCAACGTGCCAGCGCTGCCCGGCCGGACCCTGATCCTGGTGGACCGCTCGGGCTCGATGTGGGCGCGGCTGTCCGACCGCTCGCAGCTCAACCGGGCCGACGCGGCGGCGATCTTCGGTACGGCGCTCGCGCTGCGGGCGGCGGACGCGGATCTCGTCGAGTTCGGCACCACGAACCGGCGCCTGTCGTTCGGCAGGGGCGAGTCGGTGCTGAAGATCCTCGGCCGCTTCGGCGACCTGGGCGGCACCGACACCACCTCGGCGGTCCGTGCGCACTACCGGGGCCAGGACCGGGTGCTGATCGTCACGGACGAGCAGTACACCCACCACCGTCGCGGCGGCCCGACCGAGCAGGTCCCGGCCGACGTGCCGGTCTACACCTGGAACCTCGCCGGCTACCGGGCGGGCCACGGCCCCTCCGGCACCGGCAACCGGCACACCTTCGGAGGCCTCTCGGACGCGGCCTTCCGGATGGTTCCGCTGCTCGAGGCGGCCCGGGACGCCGACTGGCCCTGGGCGGCCTGAGCCCCGAGCGTGTGACCCGCACTTCACGGGGGTGCGGGTCACACCCTTGTCCGTCCCCACTACTGACATCTAACATTTCAGTTCATGGACGCCATACGGCCGCTGGGCCGCACCCTTCTCCGGGACCGTGCCTACGCGTCCATCCGGGACGCCATCGTGGCCGGGGAGATCGCGCCCGGGGCGGTGGTGCGGGACGCCGAGCTCGCCGAGCGGCTCGGGCTGTCGCGGGCGCCGGTGCGGGAGGCCTTCTCGCGGCTGGTCGACGAGGGGCTGCTGGAGAGCAAGCCGCAGAGCTACACCCGGGTGACGCAGGTCGTCGCCGCCGAGGTGCGGGACGCCGCCGCCGTGGTCGGGGCCATGCACGAACTGGTCACGCGGGTCGCCGTGCCACGGCTGTTCGCCGCCGACATCGAGATGATGCGCGCGGCCAACGAACGGTTCGCGGCCGCCGTCACCGCCGGTGACGTCGACGAGGCGCTGCGCGCCGACGACGAACTGCACGACGTCCTCGTCCGCGTCAGCGGCAACCGCGCGGCCGCCGCCACCGCCGCCCGCTACACCCCCCTGATCCGGCGGCTGGAGCGCAGGCGGTTCGGCGAGGGCGGCAGCTGCCGTTCGGCCGGCCTGCACGACCGGCTGATCCAGGCCTGCGCGGCCGGTGACGTGGACGAGGCGGTGCGGGTCACCGCGGAGATCTGGCGGGGACTGGCCGAACTCGCCGACAGCGACTGAGCCCACAGCGCCCACAGCGACTCACCCGGGAGGACCCCGTGCCCCTTTCGTCCTACGACCGCTACCCGCTCCTCTTCGGGCCGTCCCCCGTCCACCGCCTGGAACGCCTCACCGCGCACCTCGGCGGTGCCGCGCTGTGGGCCAAGCGCGAGGACTGCAACTCCGGGATCGCGTACGGCGGCAACAAGACCCGCAAGCTGGAGTACCTGGTCGCCGACGCGCTCGCCAAGGGCTGCGACACCCTCGTCTCGATCGGCGGCGTCCAGTCCAACCACACCCGCCAGGTCGCGGCCTGCGCCGCCCGGGCCGGGCTCAAGTGCGTACTGGTGCAGGAGAGTTGGGTGGACTGGCCGGACGCCGTCTACGACAAGGTCGGCAACATCCTGATCAGCCGGCTCGCCGGGGCCGACGTACGCCTGGTGAAGGCCGGGTTCGGGATCGGGTTCAAGGAGAGCTGGGAGCAGGCGCTCCGGGACGTCGAGGAGGCGGGCGGCACGCCGTACGCCATCCCCGCCGGAGCCTCCGACCATCCGCTCGGCGGGCTCGGCTTCGCCGCGTGGGCCTATGAAGTGGCCGACCAGGAACGCGAGTTGGGCGTCTTCTTCGACACGGTCGTGGTCTGCTCGGTGACCGGGTCGACCCAGGCCGGCATGGTCGCCGGGTTCCGGGCGCTGGAGGAGGCGGGCGGCCGGCCCCGGCGCGTCCTCGGCGTCGACGCCTCCGCCAAGCCGGTCACCACCCGGGAGCAGATCGCCCGGATCGCCCACCGCACCGGGCAACTCATCGGCGTGCGGAAGGAGTTGACCGAGGAGGACGTGGAGCTGGACGAGCGGTATCACGCGGGCGTCTACGGCATCCCCGACGAGACCACCCTGGAGGCGATGCGCCTCGCCGCCCGCACCGAGGGGATGGTGACCGACCCCGTCTACGAAGGCAAGTCCATGGCCGGGATGATCGACCTCGTCCGGCGCGGGGAGATCGGCGCCGACTCCACGGTGCTCTACGCCCACCTCGGCGGACAGCCGGCGCTCAACGGGTACAGCGCGCTGTTCTAGCCCAAAGGCGACGGCGAATGGCCGAGCGGGGGGTGAGGCCGGCTGGATCCACCTCGGCGGCGCCGGGAAGCGCGCGGCCGGCCTCCACTCACCCGCCCTCGGGCCACTGCCCGGCGCTGCTCAGAGCGCCTGGGCCGCCGGCTTCACCATGCCCCTCACCGTGCGGGACTTCACGAAGTCGCCGATCGCCGTCATCTCCCACTCGCCGGAGAACTGCTTGATCAGCTTGGCCATCATCACGCCCGTCTGCGCCTCGGCGTTCGTGAGGTCGAAGCGGACCAGTTCCTCACCGCTCGCGGCGTCGATGAGGCGGCAGTACGCCTTGGCGACCTCGGTGAACTTCTGGCCGGAGAAGGAGTTGACCGTGAAGACGAGACCGGTGACCTCCTGGGGGAGCCGCCCGAGGTCCACGACGATCACCTCGTCGTCACCGCCGCCCTCACCCGTGAGGTTGTCGCCGGAGTGCTTGATCGCGCCGCCGACGATGGACAGCTTGCCGAAGTAGCAGCTGTCGATGTGGTTGCGCTGCGGGCCGTAGGCGATGACGGACGCGTCGAGGTCGATGTCCTTGCCGCGGTACGCCGGCTCCCAGCCGAGACCCATCTTGACCTGGGAGAGCAGGGGACGCCCGCCCTTGACCAGGGAGACGGTCTGGTTCTTCTGGAGGCTGACGCGGCCCTTGTCGAGGTTGATCTTCCCGGCACCCGGAGCGGGCGGGGCCGGCGGGGCCGGGGGAGCGGCGGGCGCCGGCGGCGGCGCGAGCCGGGGGTCCATGGCCGGCGCGGGCGGGGCCACCGGGGTCTGTACGGTCGGCGCGGCCGGCGGAGCCACCGGTGTCGGGGCGGGCGTGGGTGCCGGTTCCTCCACCGTCACGCCGAAGTCCGTCGCGATCCCGGCCAGGCCGTTGGCGTACCCCTGCCCCACCGCCCGGGCCTTCCAGGCGCCGTTGCGCAGGTAGATCTCCACGACCACCAGTGCCGTCTCGGTGCCGAGCTGCGGCGGGGTGAAGGTGGCCAGCTCGCTGTTGTCGTCCGCGTTGCGGATCGTGGCCGTCGGCTCGATGCCCTGGAAGGTCTGGCCCGCGGCGTCGGGGCTGGCGGTGACGACGATCTTCTCGATGCCGGGGGGCAGGGCGGCGGTGTCGACGCTGATCGCGTCCGGCGCCGTACCGCCGCCCGACCGGTAGGTGACCCCCGGTCCCGTCGGCTGGTTGTAGAAGATGAAGTCGTCGTCGGAGCGCACCTTGCCGTCGGCGGTGAGCAGCAGGCCCGAAACGTCGAGCCGCACCGGTGCGGAGACGTCCACCGTCACTCGGGCGACGGGGAGGGGGATGTTCGAGCCGGGGGTCATAGCTGTCATGCCCGGTGAACGAGCGACACCGCTTTACCGTTCCCTTAATCTTCCGCGGCCTACGGCACCACCACGATCTTCCGCCCCACTCCCGCCGCGAACTGCTCCAACGCCTCCGGATACCGCTCCAGCGGGACGCGGTCGCTGATGAAGACGTCGGGGTCGAGGACTCCGTTCGCGAACAGCTCCGCCGCCCGCTCGAAGCTGTGCAGGACCGCCATGGAGCCGGTGATGGTGATCTCCTGGTTGTAGACGCGGTACGGGTCGATCGTCACCCGCGTCGCGTAGTCGGCCACCCCGAACTGGAGGAAGGTGCCGGCCTTGGCCACCCGGTCCAGGCCGTCCTGGATCGCCGCCGCGTTGCCCGTCGCGTCGATGACCAGGTCCCAGCCCTGCGGGCGGTCCAGCTCGTCCGGGTTCGCGGCGGACGCCGAGACGCCGAGCTTGCGGGCCGTCTCCAGGCGGGCCGGGTTCACGTCCACCACGTCCACGCTCGCCGCGCCGGTCCGTTTGGCCAGCTCCAGCATCATCAGGCCCATGGTCCCCGAGCCGTAGATCAGCACATGGGCGCCGAGGCGGGACCGGAGGACGTCGTAACCCCGGACCGCGCAGGACAGGGGCTCCACCAGCGCCGCGTCCTGCGTACGGACGTGTTCGGGCAGCCGTACGCAGTTGGCGACCGGCGCTACGGCGAACTGCGCCGCGCCTCCCGCCGTGGTCACGCCGATGGCGGCCCAGCGTTCGCAGAGGTTGTTGTGGCCCGTACGGCAGTACCGGCACTCGTGGCAGTACAGGGACGGGTCCACCGCCACCCGGTCGCCGACCGCGAGCTCGGTGACCCGGGTGCCGACTCCGACCACCTCGCCCGCGAACTCGTGGCCCGGCACGATCGGCAGTTCGGGGGCGAACTCGCCCTGGAGGATGTGCAGGTCGGTGCCGCACAGGCCGCACGCGGCGACCTCGACGACGACCTCGCGCGGGCCGGGTGTCGGGTCCGGGACCTCGGCGACGACGGCGCGGCCCACGGACTCGATGACGGCGGCCTTCATTTCACGGCTCCAAGGGACAGGCCCTGGACCAGTTTGTCCTGGGCGGCGAACCCCGCGGCGAGCACCGGCAGGGAGATGACGAGCGACGCGGCGCACACCTTCGCCAGGAACAGGCCCTGGCTGGTGATGAAGCCGGTCAGGAAGACGGGGGCGGTCTCGGCGACCACACCGGTGAGCACCCTCGCGAAGAGCAGTTCGTTCCAGCTGAAGATGAAGCAGATCAGGGCGGTCGCCGCGATGCCCGGCAGGGCGATGGGGGCCACCACGCGCGCGAGGATCGTCGGAAGGCGGGCGCCGTCCACGCGCGCGGCCTCGATCACGGCCACCGGGACCTCGGCGAGGAAGGACTGCATCATCCAGACGGCGATCGGCAGGTTCATCGACGTGTAGAGGATGACCAGCAGCCAGATGTTGTCGAGCATGTCCGTGTTCTTGGCGAACAGGTAGATGGGGAGCAGGCCCGCCACCACCGGGAGCATCTTCGTCGACAGGAAGAAGAACAGGACGTCCGTCCACTTCCTGACCGGGCGGATGGAGAGGGCGTACGCCGCCGGGAGGGCCAGGAGCAGGACGAAGAGGGTCGAGGCCAGTGAGGCGACCGTCGAGTTGACCAGCGCGGGCCAGGGGCTCGCGCCGCCGCCCGTGCCGAAGAACTCGCGGTAGCCGTCCAGGGTGAGGGCGGCGCCGAAGGAGGGCGGGTTGGTGGCCGCGTCCGTCTCGGAGTGGAAGGACGTCAGGGCCATCCACGCGATCGGCAGGAAGAAGACGATCCCCAGCAGCCAGGCCACCAGGCCGAGGCCGAGTCCCTTGCGCGGTACAGCTCCTTTGCGCTTCACGGCGATGGTGTTGCTCATGCCCGGCCCGCCTCCTCACGGAACAGGGACGACACCACGCGCAGGGCGAAGGTCGCGATGATGATGGAGCCGATGACGACCAGGACGCCGGCCGCCGAGGCGAGGCCGTTCTCGTGGGCCTGGTAGAAGCTCTGGTAGACGGTGTAGGGGAGGTTGGCGGTCCCGAGGCCGCCCGAGGTGATCGTGAAGACCGCGTCGAAGTTCTGGACGATGTAGATCGAGCCCAGCAGGGCGCCCAGCTCCAGATAGCGGCGCAGGTGCGGGAGCGTCAGATAGCGGAAGACCTGCCAGTCGCTCGCGCCGTCCACCCGCGCGGCCTCCATCTGCTGCTGGTCGCGGCTCTGGAGGCCGGCCAGCAGGATGAGCATCATGAACGGGGTCCACTGCCAGACCAGGGAGGCCTCGACCGCGAGCAGCGGGGTGTTCGAGATCCAGTCCGGCTGTGGGCCGCCCACATAGTGCAACAGCCCATTGAGCAGACCGTATTCAGGGTTGTAGAGCACGTGTTTCCAGAGCAGGGCAGCCGCCACCGGGACCACCAGGAAGGGGGCGATCAGCAGGGTGCGGACCACGCCCCGGCCCTTGAAGCGGCGGTCGAGGAGGAGGGCCAGGAGCAGTCCGAGGACCAGGCTGACCAGGACCACCGTCACGGTCAGCAGGATCGTCGTCCACACCGAGTGGCGCAGGTCCGCGTCGGTGAGGACCTCCTGGTAGTTGTCGACGCCGGTGAAGTGACGGGCCTTCGGGTAGAGGGAGTTCCAGTCGAAGAACGAGATCACCACCGTGGCCACGAAGGGCAGTTGGGTGACCACGATCATGAAGATCAGGGCGGGGAGCAGCGGGGCGCGGGTGGCCCAGGCGCGCAGCCGCGGCTTCGAGGGGTCCGCGGTGCGTACGGTCGGGGTGGCCAGGGGGGCCGTGGTGGTGGCGGTCATCGTCCCTCGTACTCCTCGGAGATCTTCTCGGCGATCCGCTGGGACCTCTTCAGGGCCGACTCGACGGACTGGCGTCCGGCGATGGCCGCGCTGATCTCCTGGGAGACCCTGGTGCCGAGGTCGGTGAACTCGGGGATGCCGACGAACTGGATGCCGGGCGCGGGGCGCGGCTGCACTCCCGGGTCGTTGGGCCGGGCCTGCTCGATGGCCTGCTTGGTCATCTCCTGGAAGGCGGCGGCCTCCTTGGCGTAGGCCGGGTTGGTGTACGTCGAGGCCCGCTTGCCGGCCGGGACGTTGGACCAGCCGATCTGCTCGCCCACCAGCTGCTCGTACTGCTTGCTGGAGGCCCAGGAGACGAACTTCCAGGCCTTGTCGGGGTTGCGGGAGGCGTCCTGGATGCCCCAGGCCCAGGTGTAGAGCCAGCCGGAGGACTTCGTCTCCTCGACGGGGGCGGGGGCGTAGCCCACCTTGCCCTTGACCGGGGAGCCCTTCGCCTCCAGGGAACCGGCCGCGGAGGTGGCGTCGTACCACATGGCGACCTTGCCCTGGGTCATGTTGTTGAGGCACTCGGCGAAGCCGGACTGGGCGGCGCCTGACTCGCCGTGTTCGCGGACCAGGTCGACGTAGAACTTCGTCGCCTTCTCGAAGGCCGGTGAGTCGAGCCGCGCCTTCCAGCTCTTGTCGAACCAGGTGCCGCCGAAGGTGTTCACGACCGTGGTGAGCGGGGCCATGACCTCGCCCCAGCCCGGCAGGCCGCGCAGGCAGATGCCCTTCATGCCGGGCTCGGCGCCGTCCACCTTCGCGGCCAGGTCGGCCACCTGGGTCCAGGTGGGGCGGGCCGGCATCGTCAGGCCCTTCTGCTCGAAGACGTCCTTGCGGTACATCAGGAAGGACGACTCGCCGTAGAAGGGCTGGCCGTAGAGCTTGCCGTCGTCGCCGGTCAGCGACTGGCGCATCGGGGCGAGGACGTCCTTCTCGTCGTACGACGGGTCCTTGGCGACGTACGTGTCCATCTCGTGCAGCCAGCCGTTGCGGGCGTAGATCGGGATCTCGTAGTTGGACAGGGTCGCCACGTCGTACTGGCCGGCCTGGTTGGCGAAGTCCTGGCTGATCTTGTCGCGGACGTCGTTCTCGGGCAGGACGGTGAAGTTGACCTCGATCCCGGTCTCCTTGGTGAAGTGGGCCTTGGTCAGCTTCTGGAGTTCGGTCATCTGGGGGTTGTTGACCATCAGGACGTTGATGGCGTCGCCGCCCGACCCGGCCCCGCCCGCTCCGACCCAGCAGCCGGAGAGCAGCGGGGTGAGCAGCGTCCCTGCGGCGGCCATGGCGAGCGTGGCTCGCGGTGGCCGTCGTCGGCTCTGGGTTCGCATGGATCGCTCCTGGACATAGAGGGATATAAAGGGCGCCTCGGGGGCGCGGAAGTCCTACTGGTCGCGTGGGCCGGAGAGTCAGACGCGGATGACCTGGGGTCCCAGCAGTGAGTACCGGTGGGCTTCGGACGAGGGCAGCAGCGTGCTCGTCACGATCGCCTCCAGGGCGCCGATCTCCGCGAACCGGCAGAAGCTGACCGCTCCGAACTTGGTGTGCACGCCGGCGAACACCGTGCGGCGCGCGGCCCGGATGGCCTGCGCCTTGACCTCGCTGACCGCCGGGTCGGGGGTGGTGAGCCCGTGTTCGCGGGAGATGCCGTTGGCGCCGATGTAGGCGAGGTCGAGGACGAAGCCGGCCAACATCCTGGTCGTCCAGTGGTCGACGGTGGCGAGGGTGCCGGGGCGGACCCGGCCGCCGAGCAACAGGACGGAGGTGTTCTCGGTCCCGGCCAGTGCGCCGGCGACCGGAAGGGACGCGGTGACCACGGTCAGCGGCCGGTCCCGGGGCAGGGCCTCGGCGATGAGCTGCGGGGTGAAGCCCTCGTCGACGAAGACCGTCTCGGCGTCCCCGAGCAGCTCGGCCGCGGCGGCCGCGACCCTGCGCTTCTCGGGCACGTGGCTGGTGGCACGGAAGGCGAGCGTCGTCTCGAACCCGGCGCTCTCCACGGGGTAGGCCCCGCCGTGCGTACGTCGGACCAGGCCGTGGTCCTCCAGGGCGCGGAGGTCTCGGCGCACGGTTTCCTTGGCCACGCCTAGTTGGGTGGCGAGGGTGTTGACGTCGACGGAGCCGGTGGTGCGGGCGGTCCTTACGATCTCCCGCTGGCGTTCTTCCGCGGTTCTGGTCATTCGGTCACCCGCCCTCCTGTCGTGCGCTGCCCGTTCGGGCCGTCTGGAGGAAGTTGTACAGCCGGTGGGGTGCGGTGACCAGGTCTGTTGCTCGGGTGATAGTGACCGCGTGTGCCCGTTCGGGCGGAGTGCGCCTACGGGCTCGGGTGGTGCGGTCGTATGGCGGCTGCGGATGTGTTGTGGCTGGTCGCGCAGTTCCCCGCGCCCCTGATGGTGCGCTGGCGCGCAACCATCCACAGTCGGTACCCATGCCCGGACACGGCTGCGGGCGGGCCCGTTCGGTGCCCGCCCGCCTCCGCGTCGGATGTCTCAGTACGGCCAGATCGGCGGATCGGTCACGAACTGGCCGCCCAGGTAGGCGTGTGCCTCGTTGCCGTCCTGGAGTTCGCCCTGTTCGGCGATCAGCTTCTCCGCGTAGGGCTCGGAGTCGTCCTGCGGGTCGTAGCCGAGCGCCCGCGCGGTGCTGAGGTCCCACCACAGGCGGGTGTTGGCGGAGGAGCCGTAGACCACGGTGTGGCCGACCCGCTCGGCGGTCAGGGCCGCGTGGAAGAGGCGGGCGCCGTCGGCCGGGCTCATCCAGACCGAGAGCATGCGCACGCTGGTCGGCTCGGAGAAGCAGGAGCCGATGCGCACGGAGACGGTCTCCAGGCCGTGCTTGTCCCAGTAGAACTGCGCGAGGTCCTCGCCGAAGGCCTTGGACAGGCCGTAGAAGGTGTCCGGGCGGTGCGGGGTGTCGACCGGGATCAGCGGGTCGTCGCCCTGCGGGCGCGGGGTGTAGCCCACGGCGTGGTTGGAGGAGGCGAAGACGATCCGTCCGACGCCCTCCTCGCGCGCGGCCTCGTACAGGTTGTAGGTGCCCTCGATGTTCGCCTTGAGGATCTTCTCGAAGGGGGCTTCCAGGGAGATGCCCGCGAGGTGGATGATCGCGTCGACACCGCGCACGGCCTCGCGCACCGCGACCTTGTCGGCGAGGTCGGCGACGACCGCGTCGGGTTCGCCCTCGATCGGCCGCAGGTCGAGCAGGCGCAGCTCGTAGCCGTAGGCCGGGAGCAGATCCCGCATCAGGGTGCCGAGCCCGCCGGCGGCACCGGTGAGCAGAACGGTACGGGGAGCGGGCATCCGCGGGTCTCCTTGAACGGCCTCTTGAGCACGGTATTCACATTCGTGGACAAGTTAGGGATCGTGTCGTGGCTTCGTCAAGGGTGGCGCGATGCGAGTTCAGAAACATAAACTCTGATCAGTATTCTGCATGCCACCTTAGGGAGAGCCTGTGACGCCGTCCGCCGACCTCGCCTACCGACTCGGCATCCCCAGCGGGCCGCTGTTCTTCCCCGTCACCGCCTACGGCCCCGACGGATCCGTCGACCTCGATGTGTATCGCGCGCACATACGCCAGGGCGTGGACGCGGGGGCCGCGGCCGTGTTCGCGTGCTGCGGCACCGGGGAGTTCCACGCGCTCACGCCCGAGGAGTTCGAGGCGTGCGTCCGGGCGGCCGTCGAGGAGACGGCGGGGCGCGTGCCGGTGGTGGCGGGCGCCGGATACGGCACCGCGCTCGCCGTCCGGTACGCGCGGCTCGCCGAGGCGGCCGGGGCCGACGGGCTGCTCGCCATGCCGCCCTACCTCGTGATCGCCGGACAGGAAGGGCTGCTGCGGCACTACCGCGAGGTCGCCGCCGCGACCGCGCTCCCGGTGATCGTCTACCAGCGCGACAACGCCGTCTTCACCCCGCAGACCGTCGTCGCACTGGCCCGCACCGAGGGGATCATCGGCCTCAAGGACGGCCTCGGCGACCTCGACCTGATGCAGCGGACCGTCAGCGCGGTGCGCACCGAGGTGCCCGGCGACTTCCTCTACTTCAACGGACTGCCGACCGCCGAGCAGACCCAGCTCGCCTACCAGGCCATCGGCGTCCCCCTGTACTCGTCCGCCGTCTTCTGCTTCGCCCCGGAGATCGCCCTCGCCTTCCACCGCGCGCTCGTCGACGGCGACCGGGCCACGGCCGAGCGCCTGCTCGACGGCTTCTACCGCCCCTTCGTCGAACTGCGCGCGCGTGGCCGCGGATACGCGGTCTCCCTGGTGAAGGCCGGCGTCCGGATGCGCGGCCTCGACGTGGGGGAGGTCCGCCCGCCGCTGCACGAGCCGGAGGAGGATCATGTGAAGCAGCTCGCGGAGATCATCGAGCGCGGTTACGCGCTGCTGGAGGAGGCACGGTGAAGGCGTCGACGTTCGTCTACCCCTGGGACGTCAACGGGGACCCGGAGGCCGCGGCCCGCATCGCCGGGCTCGGCGTACAGCAGGCGACCCTCGCCTCCGCCTACCACTCCACGCGCGCGCTGACCCCCCGCCACCCGCGCCACCGCATCGTCACCGCCGAGCACGCGGCCGTGCTGTACCCGACGGACTCCCGCTGGGAAGGGCGTGCGCTGCGTCCCTACGCGGCCGGCGACTGGGCCCCCGGGGACGCCTTCGGGGACGCTCTGTCGGAACTCACCCGGGCCGGCCTCGACGTGCACACCTGGGTCGTCCTCGCGCACAACTCCCGCATGGGCGCCGAGCACCCGGAGACCTCCGTCGTGAACGCCTACGGCGACCGCTACCCGTGGGCCCCCTGCATCGCACAGCCCGCCACGCGCGCGTACCTCGTCGACCTCGCCGTCGAGGCGGCGGTGCGCCCGGGCGCGGCCGGCACCGAACTGGAGTCCCTCGGCTGGTACGGACTCCAGCACCTGCACGCGCACGACAAGACCGGCGGGGTGCCCCTCGGCGACGCCGGGATGTACCTCATGGCGCTCTGCTTCTGCGGGACGTGCCGCGAGGGCTACGGCGATCAGGGACTGGACGCCGACGCGCTGGCCGCCGCCGTACGGGCCGCGCTGGAGCCGCTGTGGCAGGGCGCGCCCGACGACGGGGGCTGGGCCGGGGTCGAGAAGCTGCTCGGCGCCGGGACGGCGGCGGCCACGCGCGCGTGGCGCGACGGGACCGCCCGTACGCTCCAGGAGACGGCGGTCCGCGCGGTCCGCGCGGCCGCCCCCGAGGGCTTCCAGATCCTGCTGCACGCCGACCCCGTGACGTACCACGTCGGTGCCAACCCGGGCGTCGACCCCGAGCACATCCTGTCCGTCGCGGACGGTGTCGTCGTGCCCTGCGCGGGCGGCCCTGACCTGCTCACGCCCTTCGCGCGGGCCCGCGAGGACGCGGTGATCGCCGCCAACTTCCCCGTCGTCGCGCAGATGGGCGGCAGCCCCGGCACCCTCGCGGCGGACGTGGCCCGTGCCCGGGAGTGCGGGGCGAGCGAAGTGCGGCTGTATCACGCCGGGTTGGCGTCGGACGGCGACCTTGACGCGATCCGCTCGGCGCTGGCCCGCCGCTGAAGCAGGGGGATCGTCGCGGCGAGCCAGGCCACGCCCAGGAGGGCCGACAGCGGCCGCTGGTCGACCAGTTCGACCAGGGCCGCGCCCGCCGCGAGACCGAGCACGTTCGGGGTGTACACCAGGGTGTTGGCGGTGGCGACCGTACGGCCCAGCAGCGCGTCGGGGGTCTCGCGCTGGACGGCGGTGAGCGCGGCGATCAGCACACAGGGCAGCCCCGCGCCGACGGCCGCGCTGCACGCCAGGGCCAGCGGGTCGGACGGGACCGCCCGCAGCCCGGCGGCCACGGCGGTCAGGGCGATGCCGTACGCGGCGAACCGGCGCTCGCCCAGTCGGCGCAGGGCGGGCCCGGAGAACAACCCCACCGCCACCGAACCGGCGCCCTGGACGGCGTACAGCACGCCGGCGTAGGCGGGGGAGTGGCCGAGTCCGTCGATCACGGCGTACAAGAGCGCGCCGTTGATCCCGGCGCAGAGCATGGTGGTGGCGCCCGCCAGGATCAGGGGGCGCAGTGTGGGGTGGGCCCCTATGTGGCGGGCGCCTTCGACGAACGGGGTGCGCCGGGACGGCCCGGGTCCCTCCTCCCGGACGCGCAGGCCGCGGTACAGGAGCGCCGCGAGCAGGAACGTGGTCGCGTCCAGGAGTGCCACGGCGGGGCCGCCGCAGAGGGCGTAGAGGCCGGCTCCCGCCAGCGGGGCCACCAGTTTCATGCCCTCGTTGACCGCCGTCCGCAACCCGTTGAAGTCGCCGAGCAGGGAGGGGGCGACGGCGCCGGCGACCAGGGCCGACTCCACCGTGTCGAGGACGACGCCGGTCGCGCCGTAGACGAGGAGGACCGCGAGGACGACCGGCACCCGTTCGGTGAGCAGGAGCGGCAGCAGGGCCGCCGGCAGCAGGTTGCCGCCGATCAGCAGCGGCCTGCGGCGGACCCGGTCGGCGATCGTGCCGAGCAGCGGGCCCGCCAGGGTCGGTGCCCACATCGCGAGCATGCACAGCGCCGCCAGGCCGTCCGAGCCGGTGAGGTCCTTGACCCAGACGCCGGCCACCAGCCACAGGGCCGAGGTGCCGAAGCCGGAGACGAGCGCTGCGGTGAGACAGAGTCTCGCGTTGCGGTCGTGGAGCACCGCCCTTGTCGTCGTCATGCCTGCACATCGTGGGTCTAAGGCCACCGGGGCGGGATGGGGCAGGTGCCCTAGATCTCCGGACGGCGAGCGATGAGTTTTCGCGGCGGTGAGGGTCAACCCCTCATCACACCGTGCACCGTGAGGAGCCCCGCATGACCGTCCCGCCCCTGGACCTCGGACCGCAGACCCGCGTCATCGCCCTGCTGGCCGAGCGCGTCACCGACGAGCAGCTCGGGAACACCACACCGTGTCCCGAGTACCCGGTGCGCAACATGCTCGGCCATCTGCTCGGCCTCGCCGCCGCGTTCCGGGACGCCGGCCGCAAGGATCTCGGCGCCACCACCGACACCCCGCCGACCGACTCCGTCCCGGACATCGGCCCCGACTGGCGCGAGGAGCTCCCCAAGGTCCTCGACGAACTCGCCGAGGCCTGGCGCGACCCGGCCGCCTGGACTGGTATGACCCGCGCGGGCGGCGTCGACCTGCCCGGCGAGGTCGCCGCCGCCGTCGCCGTCGACGAACTGGTCGTCCACGGCTGGGACCTGGCCGTCGCCACCGGCCAGCCGTACGACCCCGACCCGGCCGCGCTCCGGGCGGCGCACGACTTCCTCCAGGCCAGCGCCGACGACCCGAGCCGGGACGCCATCTTCGGCCCGATCGTCCCGGTCCCCGAGAACGCGCCGCTCCTGGACCGGGCCCTGGGCCTCAGCGGGCGGAAGCCGGGCTGGACGCCGTAGACGCCGGTGCCGTCGTGGAACCGGTCGGGTCGTCCACGGCTGGTCGCCACCGGCCAGGCGTACAACCCCGACTTCGTGGGCGGCGTACGACTTCGTGGGCTTGCGCCGGCGACCCGGGCCGCGCCGCTGATGGACCGGGCCCAGAGCCTGAGCGGGCGGAACCGGGGCTGGACGCCGTAGACGCCGGTGCCGCCGGGGAAGCGGTCGTCCACGGCTGGGAGCTGGCCCGCGCCACCGGCCGGTCGTACGACCCGGACCCGGCCGCGCTCCAGGTGGCGTACGACTTCCCGGGCTTGCGCCGACAACCCGAGCCGCGCCGCTGCTGGACCGGGCCCTGGGCCTCAGCGGGCGGAACCGGGGCTGGATGTCGTAGACGCCGGTGCCGCCGTGCCGTAGACGAACGGAAACGGGCGGCGGGCGCCCAGGTCCGGACCGTACGCTCCCCACCATGCCGCCCCTCAGCCTCACCGTCCTCGGTACCGCCTCCCCGCACCCGGCGCCGGGCCGCCCCTGCTCCGGCTATCTGCTGCGCGGCGGGGGCGCCGAGGTGTGGGTGGACGCCGGGCCCGGCACCTTCGCGGAGTTGCAGCGGCACACGGATCCCTCCCGGCTGACGGCGATCTGGATCTCCCACCTTCACGCCGATCACAGTGCGGATCTACTCTCCGCCGTCTACGCCTTCGCGTACGGCGGACTCACCCCGCCCGCCCCGATCCCGGTGTACGCGCCGCCCGGCTGCGCCCACCGGCTCGCGGGGTTCCTCGGACGCTCCGACGTGCGCTTCCTCGACGGCATCCTCACCTTCCATCCCCTGTACGACGGCCATGACGTCCGGCACTGGAACCTCCGGCTCGCCGCCCGGGCCGTCGCGCACGACACCGAGGCGTACGGGCTGCGCGCCGAGTGCGCCGGACGCGTCCTCGCGTACTCGGGGGACAGCGGGCCCTGCGCGGCCCTGGTCGAACTCGCCGCGGAATCCGACGTGTTCCTGTGCGAGGCGGACATCGACCGGCATCGCGAAGGCGAACAGGTCCACCTGACCCCCGAGGACGCCGGCGACATCGCCCGCAAGGCCGGGGCGCGCGAGCTGATCGTCACCCACGTCGGACCCACCCTCACCAGGGAGGCGGCGACCACACGTGCGGCCGCCGCCTTCACCGGGCGCACCAGTACGGCCTTCGAGGGTGCCACCCGGCTCGTCTGACCCTCGTCTTCACCGCAACTTCAACTTCCTTTGCCAGAAGCATTGACGAAACATCACGCCCCTCCCTACCTTCAACGCGTCGTACTTCGTACGTCATATATGAGACGCGATATGCGAGATCAGATACGCAAGATCCGATACGCGAGATCCGAGAGGCGCGCATGACCTCTGTGCCCACGCCGATCCCCTCCCGCACGCAGTACGTGCTGGAGGAGATCAAACGCCGCATCCTCACCGGGCGCCTGACGCCTGGTCAGGCCCTGGTGGAGACCGAACTCGCCGCACAGTTCGGGGTGTCCAAGACCCCGGTGCGCGAGGCGCTCAAGACCCTGGCCGGGACCGGGCTCGTCGTGATGAGCCAGTACAAGGGCGTCACGGTGCGCATGGTGGACGCGGACATGGCGCGCGAGGTCTACGACGTCCGGCTGCTCCTCGAACCCGAGGCGCTCAAGCGGGCCGTGCGGCGCGGGGCGTCGCTGGATGCCGCCCGCGACGCCCTCACCCGGGCCGACGACGCCACCGACACCGCCGAACGCTCCCTCGCCAACCGGGAGTTCCACCGCGCCCTGTACCTGCCCTGCGGCAATCCGCTGCTCGGCCGGATGCTCGACGAGGTCCGGGACCAGGCCGCCCTGGTCTCCGCCGTCGCCTGGGCCGCCTCGCCCTCCTGGGACCGGGAGGCGGGCGAGCACCGGGAGATCCTGCGGGTCGCCCTGGACGGCGACGCGGACGGCGCGGCCCGCGCCCTGCACGCCCACATCGCGTCCTTCGTGGAACGAGCGTTCCCCGGAGTGCTGGACCAGGAAGGCCAGGAATGAGCAGCGAGACCTTCGAGACCCAGCGGGCGGCCCTGGCCGACGTGGTGGCGATCCCGGTGACCCCGTTCGCCGAGGACGGCACCGTCGACCAGGACACCCACCGGGCACTGCTGCGTCGGCTGCTCGACGGGGGGATCACCACCCTCACTCCCAACGGGAACACCGGCGAGTTCTACGCCCTCAGCCCCGAAGAGCGCCGCCTGGTCACGGAGTTGACCGTCGAGGAGGCCGGGGACCGGGCGGACGTCCTGGTCGGCGTCGGTCACGACGTTCCCACCGCCGTCGCCTCCGCCCGGCACGCCCGTGAGCTCGGCGCCGGGATGGTCATGGTCCACCAGCCCGTCCACCCCTACGTCTCCCAGGGCGGCTGGATCGACTACCACCGCGCGATCGCCTCGGCCGTCCCGGAACTCGGGGTCGTCCCGTACATCCGCAACGCGCAGCTCAGCGGCCTGAGGTTGGCCGAACTCGCCGACGCCTGCCCGAACGTGATCGGCGTGAAGTACGCCGTCCCGGACGCGGCCAAGTTCGCCGCCTTCGCGCGGGACGCGGGACTCGAACGCTTCGTGTGGGTCGCCGGGCTCGCCGAGCCCTACGCCCCCTCCTACTTCTCCGCGGGCGCCACCGGCTTCACCTCCGGACTCGTGAACGTCGCCCCCGCCGTCTCGCTGAACATGATCGAAGCGCTTCGATCCGGTGACTACCCGGCCGCCATGAAGGTCTGGGAGCAGATCCGCCGCTTCGAGGAACTCCGCGCAGCGAACGGCTCCGCCGACAACGTCACCGTCGTCAAGGAGGCCCTCGCCTCCCTCGGCCTGTGCCGCCGCGAAGTGCGCCCGCCCAGCCGCGAGTTGCCCGAGAGCGAGCGCTCCGAGGTCGCCGCGATAGCCGCCGGGTGGTCCATATGACCGACAGGAAACGCCCCGAAGAGCTCCGAAGCCACCAGTGGTACGGCACCGAGGGCCAGTTGCGCACCTGGTCGCACAACGCCCGGATGCGCCAGCTCGGTTACGAGGCCGAGGAGTACCAGGGGCGGCCGGTGATCGCCGTCCTCAACACCTGGTCCGACATCAACCCCTGCCATGTCCACCTGCGCGAGCGCGCCGAGGCGGTCAAGCGGGGAGTGTGGCAGGCCGGGGGCTTCCCGCTGGAATTCCCGGTCGCCACCCTCTCGGAGACCTACCAGAAGCCCACCCCGATGCTCTACCGCAACCTCCTCGCGATGGAGACGGAGGAGCTGCTGCGGTCGTACCCGATCGACGCGGCGGTGCTGCTCGGCGGCTGCGACAAGTCGACGCCCGCGCTGCTCATGGGCGCGGCCTCGGCCGACGTCACCTCGCTCTTCGTGCCCGCGGGGCCCATGCTGCCGGGGCACTGGCGCGGTGAGACCCTCGGGTCCGGCACCGACATGTGGAAGTACTGGGACGAGCACCGGGCCGGCAACCTGACCGACTGCGAACTGCGGGAGCTTCAGGGCGGGTTGGCGCGCTCCCCGGGTCACTGCATGACCATGGGGACCGCGTCCACGATGACCGCGGCGGCGGAAACCCTTGGCATGACCCTGCCCGGGGCGTCCTCGATCCCGGCCGTCGACTCCGCGCACGAGCGGATGGCCGCGGCCTCCGGGCGCCGCGCGGTCGAGCTCGCCTGGACCGGGCTCAAGCCGTCCGAGATCCTCACCCGCGAGGCCTTCGAGGACGCCGTCACCACGGTGCTCGGGCTCGGTGGCTCCACCAACGCGGTCATCCACCTGATCGCGATGGCGGGACGCTGCGGGGTCACGCTCACCCTCGACGACTTCGACCGCATCGCGCGTACCGTGCCGGTGCTGGCGAACGTTCGGCCCGGCGGACAGACGTTCCTGATGGAGGACTTCTACTTCGCCGGCGGCCTGCCCGCCTTCCTGTCCCGTATCACCGACCTGCTCCACCTGGACCGGCCGACCGTCAACGGCACCCTGGGCGAGCAGATCGAGGGGGCCGTCGTCCACGACGACGACGTCATCCGCACCCGTGAGAACCCGGTCGCGAGCGAGGGCGGGGTCGCCGTCCTGCGCGGCAACCTCTGCCCGGACGGCGCCGTCATCAAGCACATCTCCGCCGAGCCGCACCTGCTCAAGCACACCGGACCCGCGGTCGTCTTCGACGACTACAAGACCATGCAGCGCACCATCAACGACCCGGAGTTGGGGATCACCGCGGACAGTGTCCTGGTGCTGCGCAACGCCGGTCCCAAGGGCGGCCCGGGCATGCCCGAGTACGGGATGCTGCCCATCCCGGACCACCTGCTCAAGCAGGGCGTGCGCGACATGGTCCGCATCTCCGACGCCCGGATGAGCGGCACGAGTTACGGCGCGTGCGCGCTGCACGTGGCGCCCGAGTCGTACGTCGGCGGACCGCTCGCCCTGGTGCGCACGGGGGACAGCATCACCCTCGACGTCGAGGCGCGTGCCCTCCAACTCAACGTAGACGACCAGGAGTTGGAGCGCCGAAGGGCGGAGTGGACGCCACCGCCCACCCGCTACGAACGCGGCTACGGCGCCCTCTACAACGACCACATCACCCAGGCGAACACCGGCTGCGACTTCGAGTTCCTGGCCAGGCAAGGCAAGGTCCCCGACCCGTATGCAGGGTGACCGCTCCCACCCTTAGGGGCGCGGGGAACTGCGCGACCGGCCACAACGCACCCGCACCCGCCACTCAACAGCAAGTGGCACCCCACGCACAGCGAGAAAGCGCTTACCGCACCACGTACGCAAGCCGCACCACGAACGCAAGCCGTACCGAGAACGGAGCCCCTGTCATGGCCCAAGCCGCAGCCGTGGCGAAACCGCCCGCGCCACCCCGGCGACGCCGTGCCTCCGCCACGCCGCGCAGGCTGCCGTACCTGCTGATCGCGCCGGCCGCCCTGCTGATGCTGGGCTTCATCGCCTACCCGGTCATCAGCGTCTTCTACTACAGCCTGCAGAACTACAACCCCACCAAGCCGTGGCGCAACGGCTACGCGGGCTTCGACAACTTCGTCCAGATCTTCACCAAGGACCCGCAGTTCTGGGACACGCTGACCTTCAGCGCCAAGTGGGTCTTCGTCGAGGTCGGACTCCAGCTCCTGTTCGGCCTGGCGCTCGCCCTGATCGTCAACCAGACCTTCGTGGGCCGGGCGGTGGGCCGCGCGCTCGTCTTCTCCCCGTGGGCCGTCTCCGGCGTGCTGACCTCCGCCATCTGGGTGCTGCTCTACAACTCCCAGACGGGCGTCACCCGTTACCTCGCCGACATGGGCATCGGCTCCTACGGCACGAGCTGGCTCTCGGACACCTCCACCGTCTTCTCGGCGGCGGTCGTCGCCGACCTGTGGCGCGGTGTCCCCTTCTTCGCGATCCTCATCCTCGCCGACCTCCAGTCCGTCTCGAAGGATCTGTACGAGGCCGCCGAGGTCGACGGGGCCAGCACGATCAAGCAGTTCTGGCACATCACGCTGCCCCACCTGAAGGACGCGATCATCCTCTCCACGCTGCTGCGCGCGGTGTGGGAGTTCAACAACGTCGACCTGCTCTACACCCTGACCGGCGGCGGACCCGCGGGGGAGACGACCACCCTCCCGCTCTACATCGCCAACACCAGCGTCGACGCCCACAACTTCGGCTACGCGTCCGCCCTGACCACGGTCGCGTTCGTGATCCTGCTCTTCTGCTCGATGGTCTATCTGCGGCTGAGCAAGTTCGGAGGCGGTTCCAAGTGATCACCAAGGAGGCCACCGAGACGGCGCCCGCACCGGTGCGCGACGAGATCGAGCCGCCGCGTCCCACCAAGCGCCGCCGCTCCTGGGACGAGGTCCCGCGCTGGCACATCTACCTGCCGCTGTCGATCTACCTCGTCTTCACGCTCATCCCCTTCTACTGGATCCTGCTCTTCGCGCTGCGCCCGGCCGGCTCGACCTCGCTCGTGCCCTGGCCGATCACCTTTGACCACTTCGAGAAGGTGTGGACGGAGCGGGCCTTCGGCACCTACTTCGAGAACAGCGTCTACGTCGGCCTCGCCACCCTGGTGATGACGACCCTGGTCGCCCTGGCCGGCGGCTACGCGCTCGCCCGGTTCGACTTCAAGGTCAAGAACGCGTTCATGCTGGCGCTGCTGTGCTCGCAGTTCGTGCCGGGCGCGCTGCTCCTGGTGCCGCTCTTCGAGATCTTCGCCGAGCTGCAGATGATCAACTCGCTGGGCAGTGTCATCATCGCCGAGACGGTCTTCCAGTTGCCGCTGTCGATGATCCTGATCAGCAACTTCATCAAGAACGTGCCCTACTCCCTGGAGGAGGCGGCCTGGGTCGACGGCTGCAACAGGCTGACGGCCTTCAGGATCGTCGTCCTGCCCCTCCTGCGGCCCGGTCTGATCGCCGTCGGCTCCTTCGCGTTCGTGCACTCCTGGAACCACTTCCTGTTCGCCCTGATGTTCCTCAACAACCAGGACAAGCAGACGATCCCGGTCGGCCTCAACACCCTGATGAGCGCGGACAGCGTCGACCTGGGCGCGCTGGCCGCCGGCGGCATCATCGCCGCGGTGCCCGTGGTGATCGTGTTCGCCTTCATCCAGAAGTGGCTGATCACGGGCTTCAGCGCGGGGGCGGTGAAGGGATGAGACTCCGTCGGGTCGCGATGGGCGGCTTGGTGCTGGGCCTGATGGGCGTCGCCGTCCGGGCCGAGGGACGTGCCGTCGGCCGTGTCCTCCTGGGGATGGACGACGCCCGGACGCCCGGGGCGGTGGGCGCGGCGGTCCGACGCGGTCGTGCCGAGGCCGCCGTGCTCGGGGCCGCGGGTGCGCGGAGCCAGCCCGTCTGCGGGCCCGGTGCGGAGGGGGCGATATGAGGCTTCGTCAGATCACGGTGTTCACCGCACTGTTGGGACTCCTCTGCATCCCCGCTCACGCCGACGCCCGCGACATCAGCCGGGACACCCTGCCCGTGAACGACGGCTGGGCCGCCGAGGGAGAAGGCACCACCGGCGGCTCCGCGGCCGACGCGGACCACGTGTACACCGTCACCGACCGGGCCGGGCTGGTCCGGGCACTCGACGGCGGCAGCGACGCGCCGAAGATCATCAGGATCGCCGGCACGATCGACGCCAACACCGACGACGACGGCGACCACCTGGACTGCGCCGACTACGCCACCGACGGGTACTCGATCAAGAAGTACCTCGCCGCCTACGACCCCCGCACCTGGGGCTCCGCCAAGCCCGGCGGACCGCAGGAGGAGGCCCGCCAGGCCTCGGCGAGGAAGCAGGCCGAGCGGGTCGAACTGCTCGTCGGCTCCAACACCACGATCGTCGGGCTCGGCAAGGCGGTCCTCAAGGGCGGCAGCCTCCAGGTCAGGAACGCCACCAACGTCATCATCCGCAACCTCGACATCCGGGACGCCTACGACTGCTTCCCCGTCTGGCAGCCCAACACCGGCGGCCTCGGCGACTGGAAGACGGCGTACGACACCATCTGGCTGGCGGGCTCCACCCATGTGTGGGTCGACCACGTGACCCTCAGCGACAAGGGCCACCCCGACTCCGCCGAACCCACCTACTTCGCCCGCAACTACCTGCGCCACGACGGACTCCTGGACATCACGAGCGGCTCCGACCTGGTCACCGTCTCCTGGAGCCGGTTCGCCGACCACGACAAGGCGATGCTCATCGGCAACAGCGACTCGGCCACCGGCGACCGCGGGAAACTCCGGGTCACCCTGCACCACAACGCGTTCGAGTCCGTCGTACAGCGCGCGCCCCGTGTCCGCTTCGGCCAGGTGCACGTCTACAACAACCGGTACGACGTCCCGGGCGACGACTACCGCTACTCCCTCGGCGTCTCCACCGAGTCCGCGATCTTCGCCGAGAACAACGCCTTCCACACCCCCGGCCACATCGAGGCCGCCGACCTGGTCAAGAGCTGGAACGGCAGCGCCCTGCACCAGACCGGCACCGTCTTCAACGGCTATCCGGTGGACCTGCTCGCCATCCACAACGCCTACAACTCCGGCAGCGAGCGCGACCTCACGGCGGACGTCGGCTGGACGCCTACCCTGCACACAAAGATCGACAGCGCCGAGGCGGCCGACCGACAGGTGGCGCGCGGCGCGGGCGCAGGGAGGATGCCATGAACACCGTGGACACCAGGAACACCGAAGACACCCCGGGCACCGTGGACATCGTCCTGGCGGGCGCGCGCGGCCACGGCCGCTGGCACCTGGAGAACATCCGCCGGCTCCAGGACAAGGGGATCGTGCGACTGGCGGGGATCTGCGAGCTGACCCCGCTGACCGGCGACGAGATCCCCGACGGCCTGGGCACGCCCGAGCAGTCCGCCGACTTCGGCGCGCTCCTCGACTCCACCGGCGCCCGGATCGCGGTGATCTGCACGCCGATCCCGACCCACACGGACCTGGCGCTCGAAGCGGCCCGCCGAGGCGTGCACATCCTGCTGGAGAAGCCGCCGGCGCCGTCGTACGCCGAGTTCCGCCGCATGGCCGACGGGGTCGCCGCGGCCGGGGTCGCCTGCCAGATCGGCTTCCAGTCGCTGGGCTCGCACGCCGTGCCCGCGATCCGCGAGCTGGTCGAGGAGGGCGCGATCGGCGAGGTGACCGGGATCGGCGGGGCCGGTGCCTGGGCGCGTGCCGAGGCGTACTACCGGCGTGCGCCCTGGGCGGGCAAGCGGTGGATGAACGGCGTCGACGTGATCGACGGAGTGCTGACCAACCCCCTCGCGCACGCCGTCGCCACCGCGCTCGCCCTGAACGGCAGCACCCGCGCCGAGGACGTCACCCGTATCGAGACCGAGCTGCTGCGCGCCAACGACATCGAGTCCGACGACACCTCCTGCGTCCGCGTCACCACCGCCAACGGCCTCCCGGTCACCGTCGCCGCGACCCTGTGCGCCGAGGACCCCGACGACCCGTACGTCGTCGTGCACGGCAGCCACGGCCGGATCACCTACTGGTACAAGCAGGACCGCGTGCTGCTCCAGCGGGCCGGCCACGGCCCCGAGGAGTACGAGTACGGCCGCACCGACCTGCTGGAGAACCTGGTCGACCACCTCACCGACGGCGACGAGCTCCTGGTCGTCCCGGAGGTGACCGGCGCGTTCATGAAGGTCGTCGAGGCGATCCGGACGGCCCCCGACCCGACCCCGCTCCCGGCCGCGGCCTGGCATCTGCTCCCCGACGAGGGCCGCCGTGTCGTCCCCGGCATCGACGGACTCGTCGCGGCCGCCGCCGACAACCTCGCCCTCTACTCCGAGCTGGGCGCCGACTGGGCCCGGCCACACGTCGCGAACGAGGTGAGCACATGACGACCCCCGATTCCCCGGTCCTGCGTGTCGCGGGCCGCCCGGTCGGCCGCTACGTCACCCGGCCCGAGCTGCCCGCCCGGCTCTCCCCGCGCCCCTACCTGCACCCGGTCACCACCCTGGCCGGCACGGCTGTCACCGAACTCAGCCCCGCCGACCACATCCACCACCTCGGCGTCGGTGTCGCCGTTCCCGACGTCGAGGGGCACAACTTCTGGGGCGGGCGCACCTACGTCCGCGACCGGGGGCCGACCGAGCTCGACAACCACGGTGCCCAGCGCCACAGCTCCTTCCAGCTCCGCGACCCGGACGGCTTCGTGGAGGAGCTGCGCTGGGTCGCCTCGGGAGCGGAGCTGCTGCGCGAGCGCCGTACGGTCGCGGCCACCGAACTCACCGGTTCCGCCTGGGCGTTGGACTTCACCTTCTCCCTCACCAACGTCACCCAGGACCCCCTGTCGATCGGCAGTCCGGCCACCAACGGACGTCCGGGCGCGGCCTACGGCGGCTTCTTCTGGCGGGCCCGCAAGGAACAGAACGCGCCGGACGTCTTCACCGCCGACCGCGAGGGCGAGGCGGCGATCCACGGCACCCGCGCCGACTGGGTCGCCCTCACCGGCACCGGCTGGACCCTCGTCTTCGCCGGAGCCACCGACCGGACCCGCCGCGACCCGTGGTTCGTGCGCGCCGACGAGTACCCCGGGGTGGGCTCCTCCCTCGCCCACGAGGAACGGCTGCCGATCCCGCCCGGCGAGACCGTCGTACGGCGCATCGTCACCGTCGTGGCCGACGGACGCCTGCCCAGGCTCGAAGCGGCGGCCCTGGTGCGGAAGGCGGTCAGCCAGTGACACCCACGAACTCGTCGGTGACCTACACCAACCCCGTCCTGAACGCCGACTGGTCCGACCCGGACGTCCTGCGCGTCGGCGACGACTTCTACCTCACCGCCTCCAGCTTCGGCCGGGTCCCCGGCCTGCCGCTGCTGCACTCCCGCGACCTGGTCAACTGGACACTGATCGGCCACGCCCTCGAACGCCTGGAACCGGCGGGGGAGTTCACCAAGCCACGGCACGACTGCGGGGTCTGGGCGCCTTCTCTCCGGTACCACGACGAACGGTTCTGGATCTTCTGGGGCGACCCGGACCAGGGCATCTTCCAGATCAACGCGCCCGGGATCAGGGGCCCTTGGACCCGCCCGCACCTCCTCAAGTCGGGCAAGGGCCTGATCGACCCCTGCCCGCTGTGGGACGAGGAGAGCGGCGAGGCCTATCTGGTGCACGCCTGGGCCAAGTCCCGTTCCGGCGTCAAGAACCGTCTCACCGGGCACCGGATGGACCTCGACGGCCGCGAACTCCTCGACGAGGGCAAGGTGATCGTCGACGGCGACCGGATCCCCGGCTGGTTCACCCTCGAAGGGCCCAAGCTCTACCGGCACGACGGCTGGTTCTGGATCCTCGCACCCGCCGGGGGAGTCGAGACCGGCTGGCAGGGCGCCTTCCGCTCCCGCGGCTTCTTCGGCCCGTACGAGGAGAAGGTCGTCCTGGAACAGAAGGACACCGACGTCAACGGCCCCCACCAGGGCGGCTGGGTGCGCACCCCGTCCGGTCAGGACTGGTTCCTGCACTTCCAGCAGAAGGGCCCCTACGGCAGGGTCGTCCACCTCCAGCCGATGCGCTGGGGCGACGACGGCTGGCCGGTGCTCGGCGAGGGGGGCGCCCCCGTCGCCGTACACGAGAGGCCCGATCTGCCGCCGCAGCCGGACGCGGCGCCCGCCACCGACGACGACTTCCCCGGCGGGCGCTTCGGCCGCCAGTGGCAGTGGACCGCCAACCCGCAGCCCGGCTGGGCCACCCACCACTCCGGTGACGGACTGCGGCTCACCTGCGTCCGCTCGGCCGACGCGCACGACCTGCGCAAACTGCCGAACGTCCTCACCCAGCGGCTGCCCGGCACCCCCTCGGCGGTCGAGGTGGAACTGCGACTGCACAGTGAGGAACCGGGCGCACGGGCCGGACTCGCCGTCCTCGGGGACGCCTTCAGCTGGATCGGGCTCCAGCGCGGGGCCGACGGGAACGTCCATCTCGTGCACCGGTTCGCCGAGGGCGTCGCCGAGCAGGAGCGGGACGCCGACCATCCGCGACTCGTCCCCGAAAGCGCCGGGGGACGGGTGCGGCTGCGGATCGAGATCGGCGCGGGGGCCCGTTGCCGGTTCTTCTACGACCTCGGCGACGGTCCGCGCCCCTCCGGACCCGTCTTCGCCGCCACCCCCTGGCGCTGGGTCGGAGCCCTGCTCGGACTGTTCGCCCTGGCGCCCGTCGCAGGAGGACACGCCGGGGCGGCAACCTTCTCGCACTTCAGGATCGACCACCTGTAACGCACCTAACCCGTAAGCCTGTTGGGAGCCGCAATGACGCAGCACCTTAATAGCAAGCGCTTGCAGAGACCGGGATCCGGCAAGGTCCTGGCCGCCGTGCTCGGCCTGGTGGCCGCGCTGAGCCTGGGGGCGATCGGGCAGGCGAAGGCCGCCACAGTCCAAAAGGCCCCGGCCGGTCAGGCCCACGCCGACCGCTGGAGCGACCGGGCGCACGGCTTCGCCTCCCTCGCCGGCGGCACCACCGGAGGGGCCGGCGGCAAGGTCGTCACCGTCACCGACCAGGCCTCGCTTGCGAAGTACGCGGCGGCCGAGGAGCCGTACGTCATCCGGGTCTCGGGCGCGATAGCCGTCGAACCCTTCGGCTCGGACATCGTCGTGACCTCGAACAAGACGATCATCGGCGTCGGTGCCACCGGCGAGATCGTCCACGGCGAGCTGCACCTCAACCCCGGCACGCACAACGTGATCATCCGCAACCTGACCATCCGCGACTCGTACGTCGAGGGCGACTGGGACGGCAAGACGACCGACTTCGACGCGATCCAGATGGACACCGTCGACCACGTCTGGATCGACCACAACCGCTTCGAGCACATGGGCGACGGGCTGCTCGACATCCGCAAGGACAGCCAGTACGTCACCGTGTCGTACAACCAGTTCCGCAGCCACAACAAGGCGTTCGGGATCGGCTGGACGACCAACGTCCTGACCCAGATCACCATCGACCACAACTGGTTCACCGGGACCAAGCAGCGCAACCCGTCCGCCGACAACTGCGCCTACGCCCACCTCTACAACAACTACCTCTCGGCGCAGGTGGCCGACGGCGACCCGGTGTGGACGTACGGGAACTGGTCGCGCGGCCGGACCAAGATGGTCATCGAGAGCAGTTACTACGACGGCGTCCAGCATCCGTACCAGGCCGACGCCACCGCCGAGTTGGTGCAGCGTGGGTCGATCCTGAAGCACACGAGCGGGCGAACGGACGCGTGGGGCAAGGCATTCGACCCGCGGTCCTTCTACGACTACCGGCTGGACCCGGCCGCCGCCGTGCCCGCGCTGGTGTCGCGGTTCTCCGGCCCGCAGCAGCGGATCGGGGTGACCCTGCACGTCCCCGGCGACTACCCGACCGTGCAGGCCGCCGTGGACGCCGTGCCCGACCAGAACGCCGTGCCGGTGACGATCGCCGTCGCGCCGGGTACCTACCGGGCCAAGGTGTACATCCCGGCGACCAAGCCGAAGATCGTGCTCCAGGGGACTGGACAGGACCGGTCCGACACCGTCATCGTCTACGACACCCCCGCCGAGTACGGCGGTTCGACGGGCAGTGCGACGGTACGGATCGCCGCGAACGACGTCACCGCCCGCCACCTCACCTTCAGCAACGACTTCGACGAGGCCGCGGTCGAGCTGAAGGGTGAGCAGGCCCTCGCGATGAAGACGACCGGCGACCGTATCGTCTTCGAGGACACCGCCTTCCTGGGCAACCAGGACACCCTGATGACCGACAGCCCCAAGCTGGACGTGATCAGCCGGGTCTACATCCGCGACTCGTACATCGAGGGCGATGTCGACTTCATCTACGGCCGTGCGACGACGGTGATCGAGCGGTCCGTGATCCGGGCGCTGAGCCGGGGCTCGGACTCCAACAACGGCTACATCACGGCCGCTTCGACCTGGACGGGCAATCCGTACGGGTTCCTGATCACCCGGTCGAGGATCGTGAGCGACGCGCCGGACCGGACCTTCCACCTGGGGCGGCCGTGGCACCCGGGTGGTGAACCCGCCGCCGTGGCGCAGGTGTTGATCCGCGACACCGAACTGCCGGCCGCGGTGAAGACCTCGCCGTGGACCGACATGAGCGGGTTCTCGTGGAAGGACGCGCGGTTCGCCGAGTACCGCAACACCGGACCGGGTGCGGCCCCGAGCGCCGACCGGCCGCAGCTCGCCGCCGCCGACGCGAGGACGTACACCGTCACGAACTACCTCAAGGGCACGGACGACTGGGCCCCCCACGCCCGCCGCTGACTTCCCCCCACAACTTCATATCTCCGCTGGAATCAGAAGAAGAAGAGAGCCGATCAATGAAGATCAGTATCCGCAGAAGCAGGCGCGCTGCCATAGCCGTCGCCCTCGGGTCCGTCCTGGCGCTGACCGCCACCGCCTGCGGTGACGACGGCAGCGGCGCCGGCGGTGACAAGGGCGACGAGGGCAGCGGCAAGGGCAAGATCGTCTTCTGGGACAACAACGGCGGTGTCCGCACCGACATCTGGAAGGAGATCATCGCCGACTTCCAGAAGGCGAACCCCGACATCAAGGTCGAGTACGTCGGCATCGCCTCCACCGAGTACCAGTCCAAGGTCGACACCGCCATCCAGGGCGGCGGCCTGCCGGACGTCGGCGGTGTCGGCGCGGCCATGCTCGCCGGGTTCTCCGCCCAGAACGCGCTGGAGCCGCTGGACGGCCGGCTCGAGAAGTCCTCGCTGAGCGGCAAGCTCAACAAGGACATGGTCGCCTCGCTGAAGGCGGCCGGCGGCGGGGACGGGACCCTGTACTCGATCCCGACCTCCGCCAACAACGGTGTGCTGTACTACCGGACCGACCTGTTCAAGAAGGCCGGCCTGGACGAGCCGACGACCTGGGACAAGTTCTACGAGGCCGCCGACAAGCTCACCAACGCGAAGAAGAACGAGTTCGGCTACACCATCCGCGGTGGAGCCGGTTCCATCGCGCAGGCCCTGGACGCGATGTACGGGCAGAGCGGGATCACCTCGTTCTGGAACGGCGACAAGACCACGGTCAACGACCCGAAGAACGTGGCGGCCCTGGAGAAGTACGCGGCGCTGTACAAGAAGGACACCCCCGCGGCCGACCTCAACAACGACTTCACCAAGATGGTCGCGCAGTGGGACTCCGGCACCATCGGCATGCTGAACCACAACCTGGGGTCGTACCAGGACCACGTGAAGGCGCTCGGTGTCGAGAAGTTCCGCGGCATTCCGCAGCCGATCGGGGCCGCCGGCAAGCGGGTCCAGGTGTCCAACCCCGTCGACGGGCTCGGAGTGTTCAAGAGCTCGAAGAACAAGGACGCCGCGTGGAAGTTCATCGAGTTCGCGACCTCGGCCGCGGAGAACTCGAAGTTCAACAAGTCCGCCGGACAGGTGCCGTCCAACAACGACGCGGCCAAGGACGCGTGGGTCTCCGAGGCGGAGCCCACGAAGCTGGCGGCGGCCGCGCTGAGCGACGGTTCCACGACCATCGTGCAGCTTCCGTACTACCTGCCCGACTGGAACACCATCTCGAAGGCGGACAACGAGCCGAACTTCCAGAAGGTGCTGCTGGGGGACATGAGCGCCAAGGACTTCCTGGACACCATGGCCGACCAGCTGAACAAGGCCCAGGCCGAGTGGAAGGAACAGAACGGCTGAGAAGTCGGGTGGTTCCGGTTGTGGGGAGCTGCCGGCCGGTTGTGGCTGGTCGCGCAGTTCCCCGCGCCCCTGAAGTCAGAAAGGTGCACCTGAGATGGCTCTTACCCGTAGACAAGTCACCGTGGCGGCGCTCGCCGCCGTGCCCGTCGCCCTCGCGGCGACCGGTACCGCACAGGCCGCTCCTCGTAGAACCCGCACGCTCTACATCGCCGGTGACTCCACCGCCGCCCAGAAATACTCCGACGCCGCCCCCGAGACCGGCTGGGGAATGGCTCTTCCCTTCTTCCTGAGCAACGACCTGGCCGTCGCCAATCACGCGGTGAACGGGCGGAGTTCGAAGTCCTTCATCGACGAGGGACGGCTCGACGCGATCCTCCGGCTGATCAAGCCCGGTGACTTCCTCCTCATCCAGTTCGGGCACAACGACGAGAAGACCGCCGACCCGACCCGCTACACCGAGCCCTGGACGACGTACCAGGACTACCTGCGGCGGTACGTCGACGGCGCCCGTGCGAAGGGTGCCCGGCCGGTGCTCGCCACCTCCGTCGAGCGGCGGAAGTTCGACGCGAGCGGCAACGCCCTGCCGACCCACGGGGAGTACCCCGCGGCGATGCGGGCCCTCGCCAAGGAGGAGGGCGTCGCGCTGCTCGACATCCAGACGCTGTCCCTCGCCCTGTGGCAGAAGCTCGGCGTCGAGAAGACCAAGAAGTACTTCAACTGGACCGACACCGAGCAGGACAACACGCACTTCAATCCGCCCGGTGCCATCGAGGTGGCGCGGCTGGTCGCCCGTGAACTGCTGCGGCACCGCGTGCTGGCGTCCCGGGACGTGCGCCGGCTCGACGCCGAGATCCCGGTGTCCTGGATCACCTGGCCGTCGCCGGCCACCGTCTGACCACTCCTTCCTCGCAGGTGAAAGAGAGCCGCACCATGAACGCACAGACATGGCATGGGCATGTCATAACAAAGGCGGCAGCGGTGGCGGGCTGCGCCGCCCTCGTCCTCGCGGTCACCGGCACCACCGCCCAGGCCAAGGGCCACGACACGGCCCGCGAGGCCCTCGCCGCCGGTGACGGCTGGGCCTCCGAAGGCACCGGCACCACCGGAGGCGCGGCCGCCGACGCCGCCCACGTGTACACCGTCACCGACTGGGCCGGCTTCAAGGCCGCCCTCGCCGCGGGCGGTACCGCACCGAAGATCATCAAGGTGAAGGGCACGATCGACGCCGTCTCCGAGGGCTGCGACTCCCTCGCCGCACCCGGCTACGACTTCGACGCCTACCTGGCGAAGTACTCGCCCGAGGCCTGGGGCCTGGACACCGACCTGAGCGCCGAGCCCGCCGACAGCCCCGAGGGCCTGCGCCGCGCCTCCGCCGCCAACCAGGACCAGACCATCAAGGCGAACGTCCCCGCCAACACCACGATCATCGGCATCGGCAAGAACGCCGGGTTCAAGGGCGCCAGCCTCCAGATCAAGGCCGTGGACAACGTCATCGTCCGCAACCTCACCTTCGAGAGCCCGATCGACTGCTTCCCGCAGTGGGACCCCACCGACGGCGCCAAGGGCAACTGGAACTCCGAGTACGACACCGCCGTCGTCTACGGCTCCACCCATGTCTGGCTGGACCACAACACCTTCACCGACGGCAGCCACCCCGACAGCGCGGCGCCCACCTACTTCGGCATGCTCTACCAGCAGCACGACGGCGAGCTGGACATCGTCCGGGGCTCGAACTACGTCACCGCCTCCTGGAACGTCTTCACCGAGCACGACAAGACGATCCTCATCGGCAACAGCGACAGCGAGTCCACGGCGGTCGGGGACCGGGGCAAGCTCAAGGTCACCTTCCACCACAACCTGTTCTCGAACCTCGTCGAGCGCGCACCCCGCGTGCGCTTCGGACAGGTGGACTCCTACAACAACCACTTCGTCGCGAACAGTGACTACGCCTACAGCTTCGGCATCGGCAAGGAGTCCCAACTCGTCGCCGAGCACAACGCGTTCACGCTGCCGACGGGGGTCAGCGCGGCCAAGGTGCTCAAGCGGTGGAACGTCTCCCCGCTCACCGCCACCGACAACTACGTCAACGGCAAGCCCACCGACCTGATCGCCGTCCACAACGCCGAGATCCCCGCCGAGACCCTGGAGTCCGGCGCGGGCTGGACGCCGACCCTGCGCACCGACGTCGACCCCACCAAGAAGGTCCCGGGGATCGTCGGCCGCGGCGCGGGCGCGGGCCGGGTCTGCTGACACCGGCCCCTTCGACCGGCCGGGGCGGAATCCAGCGGCCGCCCCGGCCACCCACCTCACCCCCCACGCGAGGCACCCCACCACAGAGCCGCATGCCCAAGGAGCACCCGCATGTCCTCGCACCACGCTCAACTCCCCGTGTCCAGAAGGGGATTCCTGCTCGCGAGCACCGGAGCGGCAGCAGCGCTCGCGCTCACGTCGAGCCCCGCCCGGGCCGCCGGTGGACGGCGTCCGTTCGGCCGCTTCGGATCCCCCACCGCCCGGCTCACCCCCCAGACCCTCTACGTCGACCCACGGGGCCGCGGCGACCACACCACCGTCAAGGACGCCGTCACCGCCGCCACCGGCAACGGCTGGACCCTGGTCCTCGCCCCCGGCACCTACCGGGAGACCGTCGCCGTCGACGCCACCCGCACCGAGACCACCTGGATCGGCGCCTCCGAGGACCCCCGCGACGTGGTGATCGTCTACGACAACGCGGCCGGCACCCCCAAGCCCGGCGGCGGCACCTACGGCACCACCGGATCCGCCACCACCACGGTCCAGGCCGACGGCTTCACCGCCCGCTGGATCACCTTCGCCAACGACTGGCTGCGCGCCGACCACCCCGGCGTCAGCGGCACCCAGGCCGTCGCCATCAAGGTCCAGGGCGACCGCTCCGCCTTCCACCACTGCCGCTTCCTCGGCCACCAGGACACCCTGTACGCCGACTCGATCGCCCTGACCTCCTTCGCCCGCCAGTACTTCTCGCACTGCTACGCCGAGGGAGACGTCGACTTCGTCTTCGGGCGGGCCACGGCCGTCTACGAGCACTGCCACTTCCGGACCCTGAACCGGACCGACCTGGCGGCGGCACCGTACGGCTTCGTCTTCGCGCCCTCCACCGCGGGCGCCAACCCGCTCGGTTACCTGGTCACCAGGAGCCGCGTCAGCAGTGAGGCACCGGACGCCTACTACAAGGTGGCGCGGCCCTGGGTGCCCAGCTCCGACACGACCGCGAAGCCGAGTCTCACCGTCCGCGACACCTGGCTCGGTCCCGGCATCGACGCGGTCGCGCCCTACACGAACATGTCGGAGACCTTCCCCTGGCAGAACCAACGCTTCGCCGAGTACCGCAACACCGGCCCCGGCGCCCGGATCACCGTCCCGGAGAACCGGCCCCAACTCACCCGTGAACAGGCCGAGTCGGCGACCCGGGAGGCCTACCTCGGCGACTGGCGCCCCTGGAAGGAGACGTGCTGATGCGCAGACGCACCCTTCTGACGGCCGGTCTCGGACTCGCGGTGGCGGGATCGACCCCGGCCTTCGCCACCGGAGGTCACCGTGTCCTCCACGTCCGCCCCGGCGACTCCGTCCAGGCCGCCGTGGACGCGGTCACCGGCCCCGGCTGGACGATCGTCGTGCACCCCGGCACATACCGCGAGGTCGTCAACATTCCCGCCACCGCGGCGGAGTTGACCGTGCGGGGCGCCGTCCGCGACCCCCGCGCCGCCGTCATCGTGTACGACAACGCCAACGGCACCCGCAAGCCCGACGGCTCGGGCACCTACGGCACCGCCGGCTCCGCCACCTTCACCTCCGCGGCCCCCGGCCTCACCGTCCGCGACCTCACCCTGGCCAACGACTGGCTGCGCGCCGACCACCCCGACATCACCGGCACCCAGGCGGTCGCCGCCTACACCTACGGCGACCGCACGCACTTGGAGAACGTCCGGCTCCTGGCCCACCAGGACACCCTCTTCGTCGAGACGACCGCGCTCGCCTCCTTCGACCGGCAGTACTTCCGCCGCTGCTACATCGAGGGTGACGTGGACTTCGTCTTCGGGCGGGCCACCGCCGTCTTCGAGGAGTGCCACTTCCGCACCCTGCGGCGGGACGTCGACTTCACCCCCAAGGGCATGGTCTTCGCCCCCTCCACGGCCCGCGCCAACCCGTACGGCATCCTCGCCGTCCGCTCCCGCGTCACCTCCGCCGCCGAGGACGGGGCGTACAAGCTGGCACGGCCCTGGGTGCCCTCGTACGAGACGACCGCCCGGCCCTCCCTCGTCGTGCGGGACTCCTGGATCGGGCCGGGCATCGACCCGGTCGCGCCCTACACCAACATGCGCGAGGCCTACCCCTGGCAGACCATGCGCTTCCGGGAGTACGCCAACTCCGGCCCCGGCGCGGTGATCTCCGTCCCGGACAACCGGCCGCAGCTCACCCCCGCCGAGGCCGCCGTGCACACCCGGCGCACCTATCTCGGGGACTGGAGGCCCTATGGGCGCCGGTGACCCGGTGGGGCGGCGGGCGTTCGTGGTGGGCGCCGGGGCGGCCGCGCTGGCCGGGGGAGCGGTGGGCCCCGCGGAGGCCGGGGTCGTGGACGGCCCGCTGCCCGACTTCCACCCGGCGCTCAAGGCCGCGCTGAACTTCCCGCTGGCCTGGGGGACTTCACCGGTCCGTGACTTCCGTACCTGGCGCCGGCTGGCCCGTGCCAAGGTCGAGGAGCACCTGCTCGTCGACCGCGAGGACGGGACGCCGTACGCGCCCGAAAGCACCGACCGAAGTCAAGGCGACGGCTACACACGGGAGTTGGTCACCCTCTCCCTCACCCGCCACGAACGCGTCCGCGCCGCCCTGCTCACTCCCGACGGCCCCGGACCGTTCCCCGCCGTGCTGCTGCTCCACGACCACGGGGCGAAGTTCGACATCGGCAAGGAGAAACTGGTCCGGCCCTGGTACGACGACACCCGGCTCACCTCCGCGCAGACCTGGACGGACAAGTACTTCAGCGGCCGGTTCGTCGGCGACGAGCTGGCCCGGCGCGGCTATGTCGTCCTGTGCGCGGACGCCCTCGGCTGGGGCGACCGCGGTCCGGTCACCTACGAGCAGCAGCAGGCTCTGGCCAGCAACTTCTACCACCTGGGCTCCTCGCTCGCCGGACTCATGGCCCGCGAGGACGCCCGCGCCGCCGAGTTCCTCGCCGGCCTGGACCGGGTGGACGCCGGGAGGGTCGCGGCCGTCGGGTTCTCCATGGGCGCCTACCGCGCCTGGCAGACGGCCGCGCTGACCGACGCCGTCCGGGCCACGGCCGCGGTCTGCTGGATGACCGGCCTGAAGGAAATGATGGTGCCCGGCAACAACACCCTGCGCGGGCAGTCCAGTTACTACATGGTCCACCCGGGGCTTCCCCGGTTCCTCGACTTCCCCGACGTGGCGAGCATCGCCGCCCCCAGGCCGATGCTCTTCTTCAACGGCGGCCTCGACCCGCTGTTCCCCGCCGACGGCGTCCGCGTGGCGTACGACAAGCTGCGCGCCGTCTGGCACTCCCGCCACGCCGAGGAGCGGTTGCGTCTGAAGACCTGGCCCGACCTCGGCCATGTCTTCGTCGACCGCATGCAGGACGAGGTCTTCCACTGGCTCGACTCCGTCCTGTGAACCATCCCCCACCCGCACACGAAGGGACCCGCTCCCCATGTCTCGTCGTACCGCTCTCCTCGCCACGGCCGCCCTCGCCCTCGGTTCCGGTCTCGCCGTCCTCCCCACCCAGGCGCAGGCCGCGACCGTGGTCGTCAGCAACTCGACCGACCTGTCCAACGCCATCAAGAACGCCACCGCCGGCACCGTCATCCAGGTCCGCGGCGGCACCTACTACCCGACGGCCACCCTCCAGTCCACGGCCAACGGCAGCTCCTCCGCGCCGATCACGCTCACCGCGTACGGCTCGGAGACCGTGAAGATCGACGGCTCCTCCCTGCCCGCCGGCGCATGGATCTTCAAGCTGACCGCCGACTACTGGAACGTCTCCAACCTCACCTTCCAGAACTCCCCGGACAGCGCGGTCGTCTGCACCTCCTGTACCGGCACCAACTGGAACAACGTCAAGACCATCAACGGCGGCGACTCCGGGTTCACGCTCACCGGCGACGGGACCGTGAACAACACCGTCAAGAACATCGACTCCTACGGCAACTACGACGCAGCGAACCACGGCGAGAACGCCGACGGCATCGCCGTGAAGTTCGGCTCCGGCACCGGGAACCTGATCACCGGGGCCCGCCTCTACAACAACTCGGACGACGGGATCGACTTCTGGTCCTTCTCCTCGCCGGTCACCATCGAGCACACCTGGTCGATGGGCAACGGCGTCAACCGCTGGTCCGACTCCGCGTTCGCCGGCGACGGCAACGGCTACAAGCTCGGCGGCGACGGCGAGGTCGTCGCGCACATCATCAACAACTCCGCGGCCTGGGGCAACGCCGGCAACGGCTTCACCGAGAACTCCAACACCGGCGCGATCGTCATCAACCGCACCACCGCCTACGCCAACAGCAAGTGGGGCTACTACTTCGCCACCAGCTCCGCGAAGCTCGGCAAGAACCTCGCGGTGAGCAACGGGAGCGGCTCGGTCAACAAGGGCTCCAAGGTCAGCTCGTCCGGCAACAACTGGGACAGCGGGATCGGCACCCCCGCCTTCAAGTCGACGGACGCCTCGACGACGTACAACGCCCGTTCCTCCAGCGGCACCCTGCCCGCCACCACGTTCCTGACGACGGGCAGCACCACCATCGGCGCGACCATGAACTGACCCCTCCAGGGCGCTTGACCCGTTTTTTACCGGGCGGGTCTCGCGCCTGGCATGGTGACGCGCGTAGAACCTCTGTCATGCATAAGTCACTGCGTATCGCAGCCGTCGCCACCGCATGTGCGGTCGCCGGCGTCGCCCTGTACGGCGCCGGCGCGGCCACTGCCGGCCAGTCCACGGCGAACTCCACGCACGAGCCCTACAACATCGGGCTCCTGGTCAAGGACATCGACACCTACTACGGCACCACGGCCGACGCGAACGGTGTCTACCAGGCGTCGCCCACCAGCCCGTACGCCAAGGACCTCGCGAGCATCGACAAGGCCGCGAGGAAGTACATCGACCAGGCCGCCCGCAAGGCGCACCACAAGGGCGAGAAGCCCGCCGTCGTCTTCGACATCGACGACACGCTGCTGCTCAGCCTCGACTACGAGAAGCGCTACAACTACACGTACAACGCCACCACGTGGGCCGACTACGTGAACAGGGCTGATCGCCCGGGGGTCTTCGGCAGCGCCGAGCTGGTGCGGTACGCCGAGAAGAAGGGCGTCGAGGTCTTCTACAACTCCGGTCTGAGCGAGGCGCAGCGCACCGCCGCCGTCGAGAACCTGAAGAAGATCGGCGCCGATGTGAACCTCGACGCCGACCACATGTTCCTCAAGGACAAGGCGAACCCGCCGTCCTACCTGAACGCCTGCGCCACGCCCGGTACTTGGACCTGCACGACCGTGCAGTACAAGGGCGGCACCCGCAAGCACATCGAGCAGGACCTCGGGTACGAGATCATCGCCAACTTCGGCGACCAGTACTCCGACCTCGACGGCGGTTACGCCGACCGGACGTACAAGCTCCCGAACCCGACGTACTTCGTCAGCTAGTTCTTCACCGGCCGGATCCCCTGGAGAGTCGGCACGACGGGCTTGATCGTGCCGTCCGCCGCGAACTCCATCCGGTCGACGGTGGTTTCGCGGTGCATTCCGTCGCCGCCGGGCCTCCCCGGCCCGTTCAGGGCGAACCGGTGATAGACGATGTACCAGTCGTCGGTGCCGGGGACGTTCACCACGGAGTGGTGACCGGTGGCGAGGATGCCGTACTCGGGACGCTTGGACAGGATCGTCCCCTTCTTGGTCCACGGACCGAGCGGGGACGGTCCCGTCGCGTAGGCGACGTGGTAGTTCTCGCTGCGGGTGTCGTCCTCGGACCACATGAAGTAGTACGTGCCGTTCCGCTTGATCACGAACGACCCCTCGCGGAAGTTGTCCGGGGTGATGTCCTCGATCTTCGAGGCGTCGTACGACACCATGTCGTCGTTCAGCGGCACCACGTACCCGTGCCCGTTGCCCCAGTAGAGGTACGACGTCCCGTCGTCGTCCGTGAAGACGGCAGGGTCGATCATCTGGCCCTGAAGCGACCCGCCCTTGGCCACCAGCGGCTTGCCCAGCGCGTCCTTGAAGGGCCCGGCGGGGGAGTCCGCGACCGCCACGCCGATCTGCTGCTCGGCGCAGAAGTAGAAGTAGTACTTCCCGTCCCGCTCGGCGATCGCCGGAGCCCACGCGTACGTGTCGGCCCACGACACGTCCGCGCCGAGGTCGAGGATGACCCCGTGGTCCTTCCAGTGGACCAGGTCCTTCGACGAGTACGCCTTGAAGCGGGTGCCGCTCCAGCCGTTGAAGCCGTCGGTGGTCGGGTAGATCCAGTACTCGCCGTTCAGGTAGTGCACGTCGGGGTCGGCGCTGAGGCCGGGCAGGACGGGGCTGCCGGTGGGCACGGCCTCGACGGTCCATCTGCGGGTCGCTCCGTCGGCCGCCGTCACGGTGTACGCCTGCGGCTTGCGGAAGTCACGCCGGGTGCCGGAGGCGGGACTCACGCGGGCCCCCTCGCCGACCGCCAACTGCGGTGCCAGACGGGTGAGATCGGTGCCGGGACGCATCGGCAGCACGACCTTCGAGGCGGCCTCCGTGACGATCGCGTACCCCTTCTGGCCGGCGGCCGTCGCGTCCACGACCGAGGCCGGGGTCGCCGGGTACGCGCCGAGCAGCCGGTCGTACTCCTTCTGCGTCACCGGAAGTACCGTGCCGTGCCGGGGACTCGCGGGCAGCTGGTAGTTCGTGGACGGCGTCCACTTCCCCGAGCCGAGGTCGGTCGTCTCGAAGGGGACGTACCCGCGGCCGCCGTACTCGTCGATGAACAGGTACCACTTCTTCTCGGTGTTGGACTTGAACACCGTCGGGCCCTCGCCGCGGTCCATCGCCCCGCTGCCGATGCAGTCGGCGACCAGGTCGTACTTGGTCGAGGTCAGGCTCGTCGACTTCTCGCCGGTGATGAACTTGGCGCAGGGCGAGCTGGAGGTGGGGTCCCGCTCGTCCTTGGTGTAGCGGTAGTAGGTGTCCTTGTACTTCACCACCGTCGAGTCGATCACCGAGTAGCCCGGGTCGTCCCAGACCTTCGGCTCGCTGAAGGCGCGGAAGTCCTTCGTGGTCGCGTACAGCATCTTGTTGTACGTCGAACCCGTGTGGTCGGGGTCGTCGTCGGCGTACAGCTTCGAGGCCCAGAAGACGACGTACTCACCGAGGCTGTCGTCCCAGTAGGCTTCCGGCGCCCAGGTGTTGCCCGCGTTGTCCGGGGCGACCTTCACCAGGCGCTGGTCGGTCCAGTGGACCAGGTCGGTGGACTCCCAGATCATGATCGACTTGCTGCCGTGCCGCTGGACCTCATCCCAACTGCCGCTGCTGTTCCGGTACATGCGCAGGTCGGTGGCGATCAGGAAGAACTTGTCGCCCTTGGGGGAGCGGATCACGAACGGGTCGCGCAGCCCCTTCTCGCCGGTCGTCGACGTCAGGACGGGCTTGCCCTGGTTCAGCTCGCGCCAGTGCAGGGGGTCGTTGCCACGGCTGAGGGCGTAGCGGATCTGCTCGCCGTCGGCGGTGCCCTCGCCGGTGAAGTAGGCGAAGAGATAACCGGCGTACTGGGGGTGGCTCACGGGTGCTGCTCCTGAGTGGGCGGAACCGGGCGGTGCGGTGAGAAGGGCGAGCAGTAGCGAGAGACAGGCGAGGAGGAGGATACGGGGGCGCATGTCGCTCCTGGAGTGTGGGGGTGTGGGGGTTTCTGTTGGGGGCTGTGTGCGCCTTCGGCGTGTTGCGAGCGGGAAACAGCACGTCAATCGGTGAGCGCGTGAGGAGCAGCAGCGAAAGTTTCGGTTGCTGTCGTCGAGGCGCGGCAACCTCACCGGCCAGGGCGGCGACTTCAGGGCGTCCCGTCGCCGAGGAAAGGAACGCCCTGTGCGTCACAGCACCGGACGCCATCGCCGGACCCGCACGCTCTCCATCGCCGCGGCGGTCGCCGTGGCCGCGGGCGCGGGCGGTGTGTACCTCGGCCTGTCGGGCGGCGGGGCCGAGGCCGCGTCGACGACGGTCACCGTCGCCGGCACGGCCGGGTTGGAGGCGGCGGTGAGGAACGCGACCGCCGGTACCGTCATCGAGGTCCGCGGCGGTACGTACACCCCGAAGGCCACTCTCAAGTCGACGGCCGACGGCACGCGTTCGGCACGGATCACGCTGCGGGCGCACGGCGGTGAGAAGGTGCGGATCGACGGGTCCGAGCTGCCCGCCGGGTCCTGGCTGGCCGGGATCCACGGCGACTACTGGACCGTCCAGGACCTCACCTTCCAGAACGCACCGGCGCAGGGCCTCGTCGTCACCTCATCCGTCGGCGGTGTCTTCAAGAACCTCGTCACCGCGGACAACGGGGACTCCGGCTTCACCCTCCGAGGGGACGGGACCAGCGACAACCTCGTGCAGAACCTGGACAGCCACGGCAACTACGACCCCGCCGGGCACGGTCGGAACGCCGACGGGATCGCCGTGAAGTTCGGCTCCGGGACCGGCAACAGGATCACCGGGGCGCGCCTGTACGACAACTCGGACGACGGGATCGACCTGTGGCAGTTCTCCTCGCCGGTCACCGTCGAGCACAGCTGGGCCTTCGGCAACGGCCGCAACCGGTGGCGGGACTCCGCCTTCGAGGGCAACGGCAACGGGTTCAAGCTGGGCGGCGGGGGCGTCACCGTGGCACACGTCGTCAACGACAACGCGGCCTGGGACAACGCGGCGAACGGGTTCACCGAGAACTCCAACACCGGGGCGATCGCCCTGAACCGCAACACGGCGTACGCCAACGCCGAGGCCGGGTTCCACTTCACCGCGGGCAGGGCCCGGTTGGCGCGCAATCTCGCGGTGGCCAACAAGGGTGGCCTGTCGAAGCTGGGCCCGTCCACGGTGTCGGCGGCGAACAACTGGGACAGCGGCGTGCCGACCCCCGACTTCAGATCGACGGATGCCACCACGGCGTCCGGCGTCCGGGGTCCGGGCGGTTCGCTGCCCTCGACGACCTTCCTCACCACCGGTTCCACCACCGTCGGCACCACCATGAACTGAGCGGCGAAACGACGAAACGCCCCGCCTGTCGTCACAGGCGGGGCGTTCCTCGTGCCGGCCCGAGGGGGGCTCCAGCCGGCAGCTGCCGGCCGAGGGGGGCTCAGGCCGGCAGGTCTCTGCGCACTACTAGGGACGTCGCAGGTGACCGAATGGTTGTTCCCCTGCGCTGAACCAGTGGTGAAAAAGCGGGTGTTGGGCTGGGTGGGAGCCATGGGAACGGCCGAGACCCAGGTGGTGGCGGTGGTGCGGACTGTCACCCTGTAAGTGGCCGCCGAGGAGGAAAGGGTTGCCGCGCCGCGGAGGATTCTCGGTAAGACTTCGGCAAGAGCCCTACGAGTCCCCTTCGTCCGCGGACGCGTCGTCCTGGGCCGCGAAGTCGCCCCGTACGGCGAGGTCCCCGGACCGCGCGGTCGCCGTCGCCGTGTAGCCGTCGTCCTTCGCGTCCCGGCCGCCGCGCTCGTGGCTGTACTGCCCGGCGAACACCCACTGGCCTTTCGGGACCGTACGGCCCGCCTTGAGCACCCAGGTGTAGACGAGGAAGCCGTCCCGCTCGGCGACCGTCAGCGTGAAGTCGTCCTCGGGCAGCGAGCGCCAGGCACCGGCGTTGGTGACACCGCCGGTCTGCGCGATCCGCAACTCGACCGTGAGCGCGGTCAGTTGCTCGGAGGTCTTGAAGGTCAGATTGCTCTGCGCCCAGAACTCGTTGCTGTGCGGGTCCACCGAACCGTCCGACCACAGCGGGCCGTCCTCGACGCCGGACGCCGACACCTCCGTGGAGGCGCTCGGTGTGTGCGAGGGGGTACCGCTCGGCTTCTCGGCCCGATGTGTCGGGGTGCCGCTCGGCGTCGGGTCCGCCGACGGGGCGGGCGGACGGCTCGTCGCGTCGGGGGAGGGGGTGGGCGAGCCCGTGGCGGCGACCGACTTCTGCGCGGGCGGTTCGTCCTTGACCGCGGACGCCACCGCGTAACCGCCGAGGCCCAGCACACAGGCGACCGCGGCCGTGGCGCTCACCACCCGCACCCAGCCGTAGACCGGCGGCCGGGTCGCCCGGTGGTCGGGGCGGGCCTCTTCCGACATGCCGCGCTCGATCCGGGCGAGGATCCGCTCGCGGTTCGGTTCGTGTGCCCTGGCCGCGTCCTGCAGTTGGGCGCGCAGTTCGCCGTGCACGTCCCGCTGCATGGTCATCGGTCCCTTCCTCCGGCCTCACCGGTACGCGCCATCGCCGCGTGCATCCTCAACGGAGCCTTCTGTGGGCCGAGCAGCTTCTGCAACTCGGCCATCCCCTTGGAGGTCTGGCTCTTAACCGTACCGACCGACACCCCCAGGGCCAGCGCGGTGTCCTTCTCGGAGAGATCGAACGCGTGCCGCAGCACGACACACGCCCGCTTGCGGAACGGCAGCCTGCGCAGCGCCTCCTGGACGTCGACCGCGCCCGCCACGTCGGGGTTCTCGACCTTCTCCTCGCGCTGGGACCAGAAGAGGGCGACGCGGCGGCGCTCGCGGACCGCGCTGCGGATACGCGTGCGGGCCAGGTTGGCGACCACTCCGCGCGCGTACGCCGCCGGGTGGTCGGCCGCGCGCACCCGGTCCCAGCGGTGCCACAGCGCCAGCAACGCGTCCGCCGCCAGGTCGTCGGCGGCGTCCGGCTCCCCGGTCAACAGGTGGGCGAGGCGGGACAGTTCGGTGTAATGGCGTTCGAAGAAGGCGTGGAACTCCACGGAGGCGGCGTCGTCGACGACTGTGCCCACGGGCTCCCTCTCCTTTGTGTGTCATGTGAATGACATGCGATCGTCCGGGGGAGGCCGGACGGAGATCCGGAAGCGTAGCAGTGATCGAGTACGTGTTCTCGTACGGGTCTTCGAACGGTGTATGACAGGGCGACCCCCGAATCCGTAACACGGGGAAAACCTGAAGCGCGTTCAACACAGGAACAATCCAGCCAGCATCCGCACACCGATCATTCAGGCACCAGGGAGCAGCGAGCATGTCCGTCGACCGGTACTTCAGGATCTCCGAAAGGGGATCCACCTTCGCCCGTGAGATACGCGGCGGCTTCGCCACGTTCTTCACGATGGCCTACATCCTTGTCCTGAATCCGATCATCCTCGGCAGTGCGAAGGACAAGTTCGGACACCAGTTGGATGCGGTCCAGCTCACCACCGCGACGGCTCTGGTGGCAGCCGTGATGACGATCATCATGGGCGTGGGCGGCAACCTGCCCCTCGCGCTCGCCGCCGGGCTCGGGCTGAACGCGGTCGTCGCCTTCCAGATCGCCCCGTTGATGAGCTGGGACGACGCGATGGGCCTGGTCGTCCTGGAAGGTCTGCTCATCTGCGTGCTGGTGGTGACCGGTCTGCGGGAGGCCGTCATGCACGCCATTCCGCAACCCCTCAAGCAGGCGATCAGCGTCGGGATCGGGCTGTTCATCGCGTTCATCGGCTTCGTGGACGCGGGGTTCGTGAGCCGTATCCCCGACGCCGCGAACACCACCGTGCCGGTTCAGCTCGGCGGCACCGGCGCGCTCACCGGCTGGCCGATCCTCGTCTTCTGCCTCGGCGTGCTGCTGACGATCGGGCTGCTCGCGCGCAAGGTCAAGGGCGCGATCCTGATCAGCATCGTGACCATGACGGTCCTCGCGATGATCATCAACTCGCTGGCAGACATCAAGACCTGGGGGCTCACGACACCGCAGTGGCCCGACAAGATCGTCGACGCCCCCGACTTCGGACTGATCGGCCACTTCAGCCTGTTCGGCTCCTTCAGCGCGCCCGGCGTCGGGGTCGTCACGGTCGTCCTGCTGATCTTCACGCTGATCCTGTCCGACTTCTTCGACACGATGGGCACGGTCGTCGGGATCAGCGCGGAGGCCGGGCTCCTGGACGAGGAGGGCAAGGTGCCCAACCTCGGCCGGGTGCTGCTGATCGACGGGGCGGCGGCGGTGGCCGGTGGCGCGGCCTCGGCCTCCTCCGCCACGTCGTACATCGAGTCGGCGGCGGGAGTCGGTGAGGGCTCGCGCACCGGCTTCTCGAACCTGATCACCGGCGGGATGTTCGCCCTGGCCCTGTTCCTGACCCCGCTGCTGACCATCGTCCCGCTCCAGGCCGCCGCCCCCGCCCTGGTGGCCGTCGGCTTCCTGATGATGACGCAGGTCAAGCACATCGACTGGGACCGCTACGACATCGCGATCCCGGCGTTCCTCACCATCGCCGTGATGCCGTTCACCTACTCGATCACCAACGGGATCGGGGCCGGGTTCCTCGCCTACGTCGTGATCAAGGTGGTGCTGGGGAAGGCCAAGGAGATCCACTGGCTGCTGTGGGCCGCTTCGGCGCTGTTCCTCGTGTACTTCGCGATCGATCCGATCGAGCAGCTGCTCGGCGCCAAGTAACCCCCGGGAAGGCTCAGTTCTTCAGGGCCGCCTCCATCATGGCCTTGGCCACGGGGGCGGCCAGGCCGTTGCCGCTCACCTCCGAGCGGGCCGCGTTCGACTGCTCCACGACCACCGCCACGGCCACCTCCTTCCCGCCGGCCTTTCCGTAGGACGTGAACCAGGCGTACGGCGTCTTGCTGTTGTTCTCGCCGTGCTGGGCCGTGCCCGTCTTGCCGCCCACCGTGACCCCGTCGATCCGGGCGTTGGTGCCGGTGCCGTCCTGGATCACCGACTGCATCGCCGACTGGAGCTGCTCCGCCGTGTCCGAGCTGACGACCTGTGTCGTCGTCGCCTCGTCGTCGTAGTCCTTCAGGACGTCGCCGCCGTGGTTCGTGATCGTCGACACCATGTGCGGCGAGACCAGCTTGCCGCCGTTGGCTATGGCCGCGGAGACCATGGCCATCTGGAGCGGGGTGGCCGTGACGTCGAACTGGCCGATGCCGGTCAGGGCCGTGGACGACTTGTCCATGTCGGAGGGGTAGACGCTCTCGTAGGCCCGCACCGGCACGTCCTGCTCGTCGTCGTTGAAGCCGAACTTCTCGGCCATCGCCTTCACCTTGTCCTGGCCGAGGTCGACGGCCATCTTCGCGAAGACGGTGTTGCAGGAGTACTCCAGCGCGACCCTGATCGAGGCGTTCTCGCAGGGCGCCGAGGAGTTCTCGTTGCCCAGCGGGGTCACCGTGCCGGGCAGGGTGTACGGGTCCGGGCTGGACGTCTTCTGGTCCACCGAGGAGTACAGGCCGTCCTCCAGCGCGGCCGCCGCCACCACCAGCTTGAACGTCGAACCGGGCGGCAGCGGTTGCCGCAGCGCGCGGTTGGTCAGGGGCTTGTCGGAGTCCGCGTTCAGCTGCTTCCAGGCGCTGCCCGCGGTGTTGGCGTCCGTCAGTGAGGACGGGTCGTACGACGGCGTCGACACGACCGCCAGGATCTTGCCGGTCGTCGGGTCGATCGCGACGGCCGCGCCCTTCTTGTCGCCGAGCGCGTCGTACGCGGCCTTCTGCACGGACGGGTCGATCGTCGTGATCACATCACCGGGCTCGGCCCGCTGATTGGTGATCGTGTCCATGACGGTCTTGAGGCGGCTGTCCGTGCCGTTGAGGAGGTCGGCGTAGATGCCCTCCAGTTGGGTCGGGGCGTAGGCCTGCGAGGCGTACCCCGTCACCGCCGCGTACAGCTTGCCGTTCGTGTACGTCCGCTTGTACGCGAGGTCGCTGTCCGTCGTCCGCGCGGAACCCGTCACGGCCTTTCCGGCCACGATGATGTTCCCGAGCGGCGAGGAGTACGTCTCGATCGCGTTCCGCCGGTTGTCGTTGTCGTCCGCGAGTGCCTGGCCCTCGTAGAACTGCACCCACGTCGCTCGGATCAGCAGAGCGAACACCAGGAGCAGCGCGAAGACCGATGCGCGCCTGATCGTCTTGTTCATCCCACCCAAAAGACGATCAGCCGCGGACGAATCGTTCCCGAACATCCGTTTTTCTCATCGGACGTTCATCTGAGGACCTGCCGCACGACGGTGTCAGGCGGTCAGGCGGTCAGCGTGAGCACCAGCTCGTCGATCTCCGCGCCGCGCGCGTTGGCGTACCCGGACGCCTGGGCGCTCACCCGGAACCCGCACTTCTCCAGGACCCGCAGCGAGCCGGCGTTGTCGGCGGCCGCGCGGGCGTACAGGGGCCGCTCGGGCACCTGCGTGACAAGTTCCCGCAGCGCCGCCGTGGCGATGCCGCGCCCCCAGTAGGCGCGGTCGATCCAGTACGTCACCTCGCGTTCGCCCGGCTCGCCGTACACCGCCGCGCTGCCCACCACGTCACCGTCCGCCAGGACCGTGCGGTGCACCGCGTCGGAGGCGCGGATCCGTTTCCAGTGGGCGTCGAAGGCGTCCCGGTCGGCCGGGTCCTTCGGGGTGAAGGCCGCCATGCGCAGGGCCTCGGGGTCGTTCATCTGCCGGAAGAAGACCGGCAGATCGCTGTCATGGACTTCGCGGAGAACGATCTGCATGCCCCAGAGCCTAGGGCCTGGCCGGCGGGTCGGGCGGTGGGGCGGTTGCTCGGGTGCGGTTTGGTGGGGGCGGGGGTCTTCGTGCCCAGGCGGCAGGGCCGCATGTCGACACGGTCCCGCGCCCTTGGGGGTCTGCGGCAGCTCGTCGCGGTCCGACGGGGGCGGGTGCAGCGGTGGCGGGTACGGCGGCCTAGGGCCTGGCCGGCGGGTCGGGCGGTCGGGCGGTTGCTCGGGTGCGGCTTGGTGGGGGCGGGGGTCTTCGTGCCCAGGCGGTAGAGCCGCTTGTCGACATGGCCCCGCGCCCCTGGGGGCCTGCGGCAGCTCGTCGCGGTCCGGCGGGGGGTGGGTGCAGCGCGCGCGGGGGCCCGGGGCTCAGAGCCTGCGGGTGGCCAGTGTCAGTCGGTCCCGGGCGTCGAACAGCGCGTCCTTCACCATCTGTTCGTGCGCCGGGGTCAGCCGCGCCACCGGCACCGAGCAGCTGATCGCGTCCCGCGCGGGCGTGCGGTACGGGATCGCCACGCCGAAGCAGCGCAGCCCCAGCGTGTTCTCCTCGCGGTCCACGGAGAAGCCCTGCTCGCGGATCTGGTGCAGCTCCTCGATGAGTCTCTCGCGGTCGGTGATCGTGTGCTCGGTGAGCGCCGGCAGGGTCTCCGGCAGCATCTTGCGGACCTGCTCGTCGGAGTACGTGCTCAGCAGCGCCTTGCCGAGGGAGGTGGAGTGCGCCGGGAGACGGCGGCCGACCCGGGTGAAGGGGCGCAGGTAGTGCTGCGACTGCCGGGTGGCCAGGTAGACGACGTTCGTGCCGTCGAGGCGGGCCAGGTGGATGGTCTCGGTGGTGTCGTCGGAGAGCCGGTCCAGGGTCGGCCGGGCCGCCGCGACCACCTCGTCGCCGTCGATGTAGGAGGTGCCGACCAGCAGCGCCCGCACCCCGATGCCGTACCGCGTGCCCGTCGCGTCGGTCTCCACCCAGCCCAGCTCGACCAGCGTGCGCAGCAACATGTAGAGGCTGGACTTGGGGTACCCGACGGCCTCCTGCACGGCCGCCAGCGAGTGCATGCCGGGACGCCCGGCGAAATATTCGAGCAGTTCAACCGTCCGTACCGCGGACTTGACCTGTGACCCGCCGCCCGTCTCGCCTGCCGACATCGCCCTTGACCCCTTTGTTGGACGAGAACCAGAGTTATAGTCTCCAACAGCATATTCACCATCAGAGACAGCGTTCAGTATATCGAACGTTCCTGGTGGATGACCCAGATACACGTGGAGGGACCCGCGGTGGCAGCAGCACCAGTCTGGAGTGTCGACCCCCGAACCGGGAAGCAGCGCGAACAGGTTGCGGTGGAGGCCACAGCCCAGGAGGTGGACGCCGCCGTCCGCGCCGCGTACGACGCGCGCGCCTCCCTCGCCGACCGCACCGTCCGCGCGGCCTTCCTGCGCACCGCGGCCACCAAGCTCGAGGAGTCCAAGGAACACCTGGTCGAGGCCGCCGACGCCGAGACCGCCCTGGGCCCGGTCCGGCTCACCGGAGAACTCGCCCGCACCTGCTACCAGCTGCGGGCCTTCGCGGACATCGTCGACGAGGGCGAGTTCCTCGGCGTGGTCATCAACCACCCCGACGACACCGCGACCCCGCCGATCCCGGACCTGCGCCGCTACAAGGTGCCGCTCGGTGTCGTCGCCGTGTACTCGGCCTCCAACTTCCCCTTCGCCTTCTCGGTCGCCGGCGGCGACACCGCGAGCGCGCTGGCGGCCGGCAACCCGGTCGTCGTCAAGGCCCACCCCGACCACCCGGGCCTGTCCGAGCTGGTCGCGTCCGTGCTGCGCCGGGCCGCCGACGAGCACGGCATCCCCGCGGGCGTGCTCGGCCTCGTCCACGGCTTCGAGGCCGGCATCGAGCTGATCAAGCACCCGCTGGTCGCCGCCGCCGGCTTCACCGGTTCCGTGAAGGGCGGCCGTGCCCTGTTCGACGCGGCGGCCGCGCGCCCGGTGCCGATCCCGTTCCACGGCGAGCTGGGCTCCCTGAACCCCGTCGTGATCACGGAGGAGGCCGCGGCCGAGCGCGGTGAGGCCATCGGCGCCGGGCTCGCGGGCTCCATGACGCTCGGGGTCGGCCAGTTCTGCGTGAAGCCGGGCCTGGTCCTCGTGCCGTCCGGCGCGGCGGGCGACGGCCTCGTGAAGTCCCTGACCGACGCGGTCAGCGACACCGACGCAGGCGTCCTCCTCGACCACCGCATGCGGGACAACTTCGTCGCCGGCGTCGCCGAGCGCGCGGAGCTCCCCGAGGTCGAGTCGCCGGTCACTCCCGGCGCGGGCGGCGAGCACACGGTGAGCCCTGGCTTCCTCACGGTGGCGGCGGAGAAGCTGACCGAGGAGGGGGCGTACGACCTGCTGCTGGAGGAGTGCTTCGGCCCGGTGACCGTGGTGGTCCGCTACGACGACGACGAGCAGGCGCGCGCGGTGCTGTCCCGGCTGCCCGGCAACCTCACGGCCACGGTCCACCTGTCCGAGGGGGAGGCCGCCGGCCAGGGACGCGGCGGAGAGATCCTCGCGGAGCTGACGCCGCTCGCCGGCCGTGTCCTGGTCAACGGCTGGCCGACCGGTGTCGCGGTGGCCCCGGCCCAGCACCACGGCGGCCCGTACCCGGCGACGACGTCCACGTCGACGTCTGTGGGCGGCACGGCGATCGAGCGCTGGCTGCGCCCGGTGGCCTACCAGAACGCGCCGGAGGCACTGCTGCCGCCGGAGCTGCGGGACGACAACCCGCTCGGTCTGCCCCGCCGGTTCAACAACACGCTGGAACGCTAGGCACCCCGGGGTCACCCGCGGAGAGGGAACTGGAAAACTCTGAGGATGGACGTCGAACTTCCCCAACTCCCGTTCTCTCTCCGTACCTACGGCCCCGACGGACACTGGGCGTACGAGGACGGGATCCTCTCCGGGTGGGCCGGGCCCCGACAGGACCGGTTCGTGCCGCCCACCGGTGAGGCGCTGGACCCCGCCTCCGACGCCCCGCGTCTCCTCGGCTCTCCCGAGGGCGACTTCCAGCTCATAGCCCGCGTCACCGTGGGCTTCAACGGCTCGTTCGACGCGGGCGTGCTCTACGTCCATGTCGGCGAGCGCGCCTGGGCCAAGCTCTGCCTGGAGAACTCCCCGGACGTGCCCACCGTCTGCACGGTCGTCACCCGCGGTCACTCCGACGACTGCAACTCCTTCACCGTGGACGGCAGTTCGGTGTGGCTGCGGGTCAGCCGTACCGGCCGCGCCTTCGCCTTCCACGCCTCCCGCGACGGCAAGCGCTGGATATTCGTCCGCCTGTTCACCCTGGGCGACGAGAAGGAGACCGACGCGGCACTGGTCGGCTTCATGGCGCAGTCGCCGATGGGGGAGGGCTGTGTGGTGACGTACGACCACGTCGAGTACCGGCCCGAGTGGCCGGCCGACCTGCGCAACGGAAGTTGAGGTCAGGGCCCCGACGGGAATGGAACCCGCTGTTTGAACGTTCATTCAATCAGCGGAGGGAGTCTCCGCAGCCGTCCGACCTGGAGAGAGCCGTAGACATGCGCGTCGAGATCTGGAGCGACATCGCCTGCCCCTGGTGCTACGTGGGCAAGGCCCGCTTCGAGAAGGCGCTGGAGGCCTTCCCGCACCGCGACGGTGTCGAGGTGGTCCACCGGTCCTTCGAGCTGGACCCGGGCCGGGCCAAGGGCGACGTCGAGCCCGTTCTCGCGATGCTCAGCAAGAAGTACGGCATGAGCGAGGCCCAGGCCCAGGCCGGCGAGGAGAACCTCGGCGCCCAGGCCGCCGCCGAGGGCCTCGCCTACCGCACCCGCGACCGCGACCACGGCAACACCTTCGACCTGCACCGTCTCCTCCACTTCGCCAAGGAGCACGGCAGGCAGGACGAGCTCGTCCAGATCTTCTACCGGGCCAACTTCGCCGAGGAGCGGTCCCTGTTCACCGAGGGCGACGACCGCCTCGTGGAGCTCGCCGTCGAGGCCGGTCTCGACGCCGACGAGGTCCGCAAGGTCCTCGCCGACCCGACGGCCTACGCCGAGGACGTCCGCGCCGACGAGCGCGAGGCCGCCGAGCTCGGCGCGAACGGCGTGCCCTTCTTCGTCCTGGACCGCACGTACGGCGTCTCCGGCGCCCAGCCCGCCGAGGTCTTCACCCAGGCCCTCACCCAGGCCTGGGGCAACCGCTCCCCGCTCCAGCTGATCGACCAGGGCGACGCCGGCGCGGAGGCCTGCGGCCCCGACGGGTGCGCCGTACCCCAGCAGGGCTGACTCCGCAGGTCGGGGCGGACGTATAAGCGTTCCTTGGCGAAACCACGTAGAAATTCGCAATGGACCGATAGGTCTCCCGGCCTCACAGTGGAGGCATGGAGACCTTCGAGAGCCTCGTCCGTGCCGAGTTCGCCCCGAAGAACACCTTCCTCAACACCGCGAGCAGCGGCCTGCTCCCCGCCCGCACCGTGACCGCCCTCCAGGAGGCGGCGCTGATCCGGGCGGAGGGCAGGCCGCTGGACCCGCTGTTCGAGGACGTGGAGGCGGCCCGCGCCGCGTTCGCGAGGCTCGCCGGCGTCCCGGTCGCCCGGGTCGCGGCCGGCGCGTCCGTGTCCACCCACTCCGGCCTCGTCGCCGCCTCGCTGCCCCCGGGTGCCGAAGTCCTCACCGCCGAGGACGACTTCACCTCCGTGGTGAACCCCTTCCACACCCGCGGTGACCTCAAGGTGCGCATCGTGCCGCTGGAGCGGCTCGCCGAATCCGTCCGCCCCGGCACCGCCCTCGTCGCGGTCAGCGCCGCCCAGTCCGCCGACGGCCGGATCGCCGACCTGCCCGCCCTGCGCGCGGCGGCCCGGGAACACGGCGCCCGCACCTACGTCGACTTCTCGCAGGCCGCGGGCTGGCTCCCGGTGGACGCCGAGTCGTACGACTACACCGTCTCGACCACCTTCAAGTGGCTGCTCGGCCCGCACGGCGCCGCCTTCCTCGTCGTGCCGGAGGACTTCGGGGACCTGAAGCCGGTGCTGGCAGGCTGGGTCGCGGGAGAGATCCCGTGGGACAGCTGCTACGGTCCCGTCGCCGAACTGGCCCACTCCGCCCGGCGGTTCGACGTCAGCCCGGCCCTGTTCACCTACACCGGCACCCGCCGCTCCCTCGAACTCCTGGAGGAAATCGGCGTGGACGCCGTGCGCGCCCATGACCTCGCCCTCGCCGACCGCTTCCGCGCCGGACTCGCCGGCCTCGGCCACCAGCCCCTGCCGGCTCCCGGCTCGGCGATCGTGTCCGTGCCCGGACTCGGCGGCCGGCAGCCGGAGTTGAGCGCGGTGGGCATCGAGGTGTCCAACCGGGCCGGCAACCTGCGCGCCTCCTTCCATCTCTACAACACGGCGGCCGATGTCGACCGGCTTCTGGACGCCCTGTCCGCCTGAACCGCTGGCGCCGCGCCGCCCGGAACGCTAGGAAGGGGCACCAAGGGGTGGTGGTGCCGTGGAGTCCGCGGAGGGGACGACGTCCGTGCAGCGATCCGCGGACGCGGAGCTGCACCGGCGGCTCGTGTACGGCGACGAGTCCGCGCTGGCCGAGGCGTACGGGGCGTACGGCGGGCTGGTGCGGGCCGTCGCGCTGCGCGTGACCCGCAGCCCGGCCGCGGCCGAGGACGTCGCGCAGGAGGTCTTCGCGCAGCTGTGGAGCAGGCCGTACGCCTTCGACGCGGGCCGGGGCAGCCTGCGCACCTGGCTGTCGTTGCTGGCCCACCGGCGGGCCGTGGACTGGGTGCGCGGCGAGGCCCGGCACCGCAAGGACGTCCGCGCCGACGACCTGGCGCTGCACGGCATCCCGGACACCTCTCCCGGCCCCGCCGAGGCGGTCGTCGACCGGGAGCGCTCCCTCCTGTTGCACACCGCCCTCGCCGAACTCCCGCAGCCCCAGCGGGAGGTGGTGCACCTCGCCTACTTCGCGGGCCGCACCTACCGGCAGGCCGCCGTCGAGCTCGGCATCCCCGAGGGCACCGCGAAGACCCGGCTGCGCACCGCCCTGCGCACCTTGGCGGATACCTTGGCAGATCCGCCCGACCCGCCCGACCCGGCGCGGGAGAAGGGCGCATGATGGCGGCAGGGGAACACCGGGAAGGGGGCGAGCGGTGACCGATCACGACGACGTGCGCGCCCTGCTGGCCGCCTGGGCCTTCGGCGCCCTGGAACCGGCCGAGGGGCGGCTGGTCCCACCGCACCTGGCCGCGTGCGAGAGCTGCGCGGCCGAGGCGGAACGGCTGCGCGCGACCGTACGACTGCTGGACGGGCCGCCGCTGGACGAGCCGTCGTCCCCGCGCGACCCGCTCCTGATCCGTGCCCTCCGCGCCCGCCCCGCGCCGCCCCCGGTGGCCGGGCACGCCGCTCCCTATGCGGCCGCGGTCGCGGGGCTCGGGGCGCTGCTGCCCGAGCTGGAGGGGCGCTGGTCCACCCCCGTCGTCCACGACTGGGACGTGCACGCCACGCTCGCCCATTTGCTGGCCGCCGACGAACACCTGGCCCTGCGGCTCGGGATCGACGCCCGGGTGCCGGGCGCGCGGATCGACGCGGACGCCATCTGGACGGACGCCTGGGAGCGGCGTACCGCCGAGGTGATCGCCCACGAACACGGCCGTACGCCCGGCCGGACCGTCGCCGACTGGTCCGCGCAGGCGGCCGACCTGCTCGGCACCCCGTACGCCCGCGACCCCGAACTCGCCGCCGGCACCACGCTGTCGATGGGCATCCGGCTGCCCGTCACCGAGCACTTCCTGGTGCGGGCCTTCGAGACGTGGATCCACACCGACGACATCGGGCGCGCCCTGGGCCTTTCCGTACCGCCGCCGCCCGAGGAGCACCTGGGGCGGCTGGTCGGGCTGGCCGTCCGCATCCTCGGCGGGGCCCTCGGGGCCGGGGCGCAGCCGGTGCTGTTCGCGGTCCGGGGCGGCGAGCGGTGGGTCCTGGGTTCGCGGAGCGACCCCGTGGCCGCCGAACTCACCCTGGACGCCGTGGACTTCTGCCTGCTCGTCGGCGGCCGGTACGCGCCGGACACCGTGCCCCGGACAACGACGGGCGACGCGGCCGCCGTACGGAACGTACTGGAGCGGGCCGCGTCGCTGTCGTGGCTGTGAGATCAGCTCACCGGGTCACTTCACCGGGGTGAAGTCCCTCGCGCCGATGAACTCAGGTCGCCGGATCGGAGCCGCGAACGGCTCCACGGCCTGGTTCTCCACGCTGTTGAACACGATGAAAACGTTGCTGCGCGGGAACGGCGTGATGTTGTCGCCGGAGCCGTGCATGGCGTTGCAGTCGAACCAGGTCGCCGAACCGGCCTTGCCGGTGAACAGCTTGATGCCGTACTCCGAGGCCATCGCGGTCAGCGCCTCGTCCGAGGGCGTGCCCGCGTCCTGCATCTGCAGCGACTTCTTGTAGTTGTCCTTCGGGGTGGCCCCCGCGCACCCGAGGAAGGTGCGGTGCGACCCCGGCATGATCATGAGGCCGCCGTTGGTGTCGTAGTTCTCGGTCAGCGCGATCGAGACGGACACCGTGCGCATGTTGGGCAGGCCGTCCTCGGCGTGCCAGGTCTCGAAGTCGGAGTGCCAGTAGAAGCCGCTGGCCCCGAAACCGGGCTTGACGTTGATCCGCGACTGGTGGACGTACACGTCCGAGCCGAGGATCTGGCGGGCCCGGCCGACGACCCGCTCGTCGCGCACCAGGTTCGCGAACACCTCGCTGATCCTGTGCACCTCGAAGACCGAGCGGATCTCCTTGGACTTCGGCTCGATGATCGAGCGCTCGTCCGCGCGGATCTCCGGGTCGGTGACGAGCCGCTCCAACTCGCGCTGGTAGACAGGGACTTCGTCGGGCCCGATGAGCTGGTCGACGGCGAGGAAGCCGTCGCGCTCGAAGGACTCCAGCTCGGCCGTGGCGATCGGTCCCGGCGCGCCGGGCGCCGACCAGACGACCGGGTCCTTGCGGGGGACGGACACCTCGGTGGTGCCGCGGCTGGGGTAGAGATCGGTGACGGTGGTGGTCATGGGTGCGGTCACACCTCCTCGGACTCGGGTTCGGTGAGCAGCGGGTACACGCCGTTCTCGTCGTGGTCCTCCCGGCCGGTCACGGGCGGGTTGAACACACAGATGCAGCGGAAGTCCTCCTTGACCCGCAGTGTGTGCCGCTCGTGACCGTCCAGGAGGTACATGGTCCCCGGCGTGATCGAGTGCGTCTGCCCGCTCTCGTGGTCGGTCAGCTCGGCCTCGCCCTCGACGCAGACGACGGCCTCGATGTGGTTCGCGTACCACATCGACGTCTCCGTACCCGCGTACAGGATCGTCTCGTGCAGCGAGAAGCCGACCCGCTCCTTGGCGAGCACGATGCGCTTGCTCTCCCAGGTGCCGGACGCGGCCTTCACATGCCGGTCGGTGCCTTCGATGTCCTTGAACGAACGGACGATCACGGTATTGCGATGCCTCCTAGTTGGACGGTCTGCTGAGCCGGATGCTCAGACGGTTTCCCGGACGGCGCGGGCGAGGATGCTGAGCCCCTCGTCCAGTTCGTCCGGAGTGATCGTGAGCGCCGGGAGCAGCTTCACGACCTCGCTCTCGGGGCCCGACGTCTCGATGAGCAGCCCGAGTTCGAAGGCCCGGTGCGCCACCTTCCCGGCGCGCTCCTTGTCGTGGAACTCCAGGCCCCACACCAGCCCGCGCCCGCGGTACTCCTTGATGTCGGCCAGGTTCTCCTCGGTGATGGAGATGAGCCCCTGCTCGACCTGCTCGCCGCGGCCGCGGGTCTGCTTCTCCATCGCGGAACCGTCCGCCCAGTACTGCTCCAGGGCGGCGGTGGCCGTGACGAAGGCGGGGTTGTTGCCGCGGAAGGTGCCGTTGTGCTCGCCCGGCTCCCAGATGTCCAGCTCGGGCTTGAACAGGCACAGGGACATGGGAAGGCCGTAGCCGCTGATCGACTTCGACACGGTGACGATGTCCGGCGTGATGCCCGCCTCCTCGAACGAGAAGAAGGCGCCGGTCCGGCCGCAGCCCATCTGGATGTCGTCGACGATGAGCAGCATGTCCTGTCGCTCGCACAGCGCGGCGAGCGCCTGGAGCCACTCCTTGCGGGCCACGTTGATGCCGCCCTCGCCCTGCACGGTCTCCACGATCACGGCGGCCGGCTTGTTGAGGCCGGAGCCCTGGTCCTCCAGGAGCCGCTCGAACCACAGGAAGTCCTCGACGGTGCCGTCGAAGTAGTTGTCGAACGGCATGGGGGTGCCGTGCACCAGCGGGATGCCGGCGCCGGCCCGCTTGAAGGCGTTGCCGGTGACGGCCAGCGATCCCAGGGACATGCCGTGGAAGGCGTTGGTGAAGGACACGATGGCCTCGCGGCCCTTGACCTTCCGGGCCAGCTTGAGCGCCGACTCCACGGCGTTGGTGCCCGTCGGGCCCGGGAACATGACCTTGTACGGCAGGTCGCGCGGGCGCAGCACCAGGTCCTGGAAGGTCTGGAGGAAGGCGCGCTTGGCGGTGGTCGACATGTCGAGGCCGTGCGTGACGCCGTCGCGCTCCAGATAGTCGATCAACGCCCGTTTCAGCACGGGGTTGTTGTGGCCGTAGTTCAGTGAACCGGCGCCGGCGAAGAAGTCCAGGTACGCGTGGCCGTCCTCGTCGTACATGCGGCTGCCCTGCGCGCGGTCGAAGACGGTGGGCCAGCCGCGGCAGTAGCTGCGCACCTCGGATTCGAGGGTCTCGAAGACGCTGAGGTCGGGCTGGGTGATGGTCACGACGAATCGCTCCTCGGGGTGCGTGGGGGGTCAGGCGGAGAGGGTGGGGGAACCGGGGGAGAGGGGCCCGATGCGGTAGAGGACCTCGGGGTCGTGCGGCCCGTCGGGGAACAGGCCGGTGTCGAACAGCACCTCGCGCTCCAGGCGGGCGCCACGGCGTTCGGCGAACGACGTGAACAGCCGCTCGGAGGCGGTGTTGCCCGGCGTGATGGTGGTCTCGACGGTGCTCAGCCCGCGCTCGGCGGCGAGCCGCGCGGTCAGTCCGTCGAGCAGGGCGGCGGCGAGCCCGCGACCGCGGTAGGCCGAGTCCACGGCCACCTGCCAGACGAGGAGGGTGTCGGGCCGGTCCGGGCGGACGTACCCGGTGACGAAGCCGATCGCCTCTCCACGGTCGTTACGTGCCACCGCCGACGTGGCGGCGAAGTCGCGACACCACAGCAGATAGCTGTACGACGAGTTCAGGTCGAGGACCTCGGAGTCGCGGGCGATCCGCCACAGTGCGGCTCCGTCCGCGACCGTCGGCCGGTCGATGTGCAGGTCTGCTTGTGCGGCAGTCATGCGAATTGAATTTACCGAGGGAAATTAAAAAATGCATCGCCGGATGGGGTTACGTACCGGCGCTCCATGTGTTATCACGCGGGCGCGCACCGACGCGCAAGAGATGACCGCTATGTACGATTACGCCCAGCAAATTTCGGGCAAATGGATCACTATGTGTAACGCGTCACAAGCATGTAACCCCCACGAGATCCCCCCGAATTCAGCCGCTTCGCGTTCGCAGAATCTTTGCGTTTAGGTCGAGAGAAAGCGGGCAGAAGAATACGGGAAGCTAAGCTCAGATAAACTCCGGAATTACTCATTGAATTATGCGCAGGTAACCCTGTCGATGCATTCAGTAAAACTCCGCACTCAGCGCCAGGCCTCGTCCGCGGCACGCAGCGCGCCCTCCACGTCCACGGTGCGGCCCTTCTCGCCCAGTGCCGCCCCCAGTGCCGCCAGGCTCGCCCGCACGGCCCCCCGCGTCGCGTCCACCCCGTAGTGGTTGACCCGGATCATCTCCTTGGCCAGCGCGCCCCCGCCCGCGGCCAGCGGCAGCGCGGGGTCGGAGGAAAGGGCCCGGGACACCAGCTCCGAAGCAGCCACGCCGGACGGCGAACGCAGCGTCGTGGCCACCGGCGCCGCCTCGCGGTCCGCATGCACATACGGCTCCAGGCCCCCGCCCAGGGCCCGCGCCCCCGCCCGGGTCGCCGCGGCGGCGGCCCGGTGCCGGCCCATCACCGCCTCCAGCCCGTCCGCCTCGATCCGCTCGACGCACGCCTCCAGCGCCAGCATCTCCAACTGCGCCGGAGCGTGCAGCAGCGCCTTGCGGCCGCCGTCGATCCAGCGCTCCTTCCAGTCGAGGAGGGAGAGGTAGGACCGGCGCGGCGCCTTCGGGTTCGCCGCCATCCGCGCCCACGCCCGCTCGCTCACCGACACCGCCGACACACCCGCCGGCCCGCCCATCGCCTTCTGCGCCCCGATCACGCACAGGTCCACACCCCACGCGTCCGGCAGCACCGGCTCGGCCCCCACCGAGGCGACCGCGTCCAGGTAGAAGAGGGCACCCTGCCGCCGTACGACCTCCGCGATCTCCGCGACCGGGTTGGTGTTGCCGGTCGCCGCCTCCGCGTGCACCAGCGACACGAAGTCGATCGCCGGGTGCTCCTCGAAGGCCGCGGCGATCTGCTCGGCCGTCACCGCCGTGTGGAACGGCACCGCCAGGTCGATCACCGTCGCACCGCAGTCCCGCAGCCAGTCCCCGAAGGTCTGCCCGTAAGGGCCGGTGACGACGTTGAGCGCGGTCGTGCCCGGACCCGCGGTCCCCCGGATCGCCCCCTCCAGCGGCAGCAGCGCCTCGCCCTGCATGATCACGACGTCCTGCTCGGTGCGCAGCAGCCGCGCCACACGGTCCTCGATGGAGGCGAACTGCGCCGCGCCGAGTGGGGCCAGGTCCAGGAAGGGGTGCGTCACGACGGTGCTCTCTTCGCTCACTGGGGTAGACGTGAACGAGCGTAACCGTTCTCGATCATCCCCCGACGACCGGCGACTTCTTAGGCTGAACGGCCTCGCAACCATCGGTTTGGTTTGAGAGCCTCAAACCTTTCCTTATAATCTGAACCCACAGTTCCCCCACAGGAGGCCTTCCGTGAACACCCTCTCCGGGCGCCGGACCCGCGTCCTGGCCGCCACCACCGCGACGGCCGGACTCCTGCTCGTCGCCGCCTGTACCTCCAGCGACGACGGCGGCAGCGGTTCCAAGACCGCCGCGGGCGGGGTCGAACTGGTCAAGGGCGGACAGCTCACCACCTGCACCCACCTGCCGTACCCGCCGTTCCAGTCGGAGATCGACGGCAAGTACCAGGGCTTCGACGTCTCGCTCATCGACCTGGTCGCCAAGGACCTGGGCGTGAAGCAGAAGATCATCGACACTCCCTTCGAGAACTTCAAGACCGGCGCGTTCCTCAACTCCGGCGAGTGCGACCTGGCCGCGGCCGGTATGACCATCACCGACGAGCGCAAGAAGAACGTCGACTTCTCGGACCCCTACTTCGACGCCACCCAGGCCCTCCTGGTCGCCAAGGGCAGCGGGATCTCCTCGCTCGCCGACGCCAAGGCGAAGAAGGTCAAGCTCGGCGCCCAGGCGCAGACCACCGGCGAGGACTACGTCAAGGCCCAGGGCTTCGACCCCGTCTCCTTCGAGTCCTCCGACGCCGTCCTCAACGGCCTGCGCTCCGGCCAGGTCAAGGCCGTCGTCATCGACTACCCGGTCGTCCAGGGCTGGCTCAAGGACAAGGCCAACGCGGACGCCTTCCAGGTCGCCGACAACATCAACACCGGTGAGCAGTACGGCTTCACGGTGAAGAAGGGCAACACCAAGCTGCGGACGGCCATCAACAAGGCGCTCTCCGACGCCAAGGCCGACGGCACCTACAAGAAGCTCTACGAGAAGTGGATCGGCCCGTACGACGAGTCGGTCGCGTCTCCCGCCGCCTCATGACCGCGGCGGACACACAGCTCCAGCCCCGGAAGAAGGGCCTGACCCGACGTCAGAAGCGCAGTCTGTCGCGCGGTATCCAGTACGCCGTCTTCGTCGCCGCCGTGATCGCCTTCGCGGTCTCGGCGGACTGGGGGCGGCTGAAGAACCAGTTCGCGCAGGCGGACATCGCCGGTCAGATGTTCCCCGAGGTCATCACGCTGGCGCTGAAGAACACCGTGCTCTACACGCTGTCCGGCTTCGTCGTCGGACTCGTCCTCGGCATGGTCATCGCGCTGATGCGGCTGTCCTCGGTCGGCCCCTACCGCTGGTTCGCCGGCGTCTACATCGAGATCTTCCGCGGGCTGCCCGCGCTGCTCATCTTCATCTTCATCGGTGTGGCCGTGCCGCTCGCGTTCCCCGGCACGGAGATCGTCGGCGGCACCTACGGCAAGGTCGCCCTCGCGCTCGGCCTGGTGGCCGCCGCCTACATGGCGGAGACGATCCGCGCGGGCATCCAGGCGGTGCCCAAGGGGCAGATGGAGGCGGCCCGTTCCCTGGGCTTCTCACCGGCCCGCGCGATGGTCTCGATCATCATCCCGCAGGCGTTCCGGATCATCCTCCCGCCGCTGACCAACGAACTCGTCCTGCTCTTCAAGGACTCCTCCCTGGTGCTGTTCCTCGGCGTCACCCTGGAGGAGCGCGAACTGTCCAAGTACGGCCGCGACCTGGCCAGTACGACCGCCAACTCCACGCCCATCCTCGTCGCAGGGCTGTGTTACCTGCTGGTGACGATCCCGCTCGGGTTCGTGGTCCGCCGTATGGAGGCCAAGGCCCAGGAGGCCGTGAAATGACCGTTGAGGCGAGCCGGCCGGAGATCGAAGTTCGCGGTCTGCACAAGTCGTTCGGCAGCAACGAGGTCCTCAAGGGCATCGACCTCGCGATCGGCCAGGGCGAGGTCGTCTGTGTGATCGGCCCCTCGGGCTCGGGCAAGTCCACGCTGCTGCGGTGCGTGAACCTCCTGGAGGAGCCGACGAAGGGCCAGGTCTTCGTCGGCGGCACCGAACTCACCGACCCGGACGTCGACATCGACGCCGTACGCCGCCGTATCGGCATGGTCTTCCAGCAGTTCAACCTGTTCCCGCACCTCACGGTGACCGAGAACCTCACGCTGCCGCAGCGCCGGGTCCTCAGGCGGGACAAGGCGCGGGCGGCGAAGGTGGCCGCCGAGAACCTGGAGCGGGTGGGCCTCGCCGAGAAGGCGGACGCCTACCCCGCCTCCCTGTCCGGCGGCCAGCAGCAGCGCGTCGCGATCGCCCGGTCCCTGTCCATGGGCCCCGAGGTGATGCTCTTCGACGAGCCGACCTCGGCACTCGACCCCGAGCTGGTGGGTGATGTGCTGGCGGTCATGCGGATGCTGGCCCAGGAGGGCATGACGATGATGGTCGTCACCCACGAGATGACCTTCGCCCGCGAGGTCGCCGACCGGGTCGTCTTCATGGACGGCGGAGTGATCGTCGAGGACGGCACCCCGGCCCAGGTCATCGGCAACCCCAGCCACGACCGCACCCGCCACTTCCTCTCCCGCCTCCTCGACCCGGCGATGGCCGACGTGGAGGAGGACGGCGCCGGGAAGGACACGGGAAAGGACACCTGACAGGACACCGACAGGAGCCTTGAAAGGGACGTACGTTCCCCTGTCGCGCAGAGCCGACAACCGCCATCATTCGGGCATGACGACTCTCGACGACACGGGCGGCTTCGCAGCGGGCGGCACCCTGCCCCCGCTGCCGGAGGACTGGGAGCGCTGCCTGGCCGTGGCCGCGCACCCGGACGACATCGAGTACGGGACGGCGTCCGCGGTGGCCCGCTGGACGACCCAGGGCAAGCAGGTCGCGTATCTGCTGGTCACCCGAGGCGAGGCGGGCATCGACGGGCTGCACCCGGACCAGGCCGGCCCGCTGCGCGAGGCCGAGGAACGGGCGGGCGCGCGTGCGGTGGGCGTGGACACGCTGGAGTTCCTCGACCACCGCGACGGAATGATCGAGGAGGGCCCGGCCCTGCGCCGCGACATCGTGCGCGCGATCCGGCGGCACCGGCCCGAGGTCGTGGTGACGGGGGCGTACACGGTGCGCATGGTCGCCGGGGTGGTCAACCAGGCCGACCACCGCGTGGTGGGCCTGGCCGCGCTCGACGCGGCACGCGACGCCGGCAACCGCTGGATCTTCCCCGAACTCGCCGACGAGGGACTCGAACCGTGGGGCGGAGTCCGCTTCGTGGCCGTCGCCGGCACCGACCGCCCCACCCACGGCGTGGACGTCACCGGCGAGCCCCTGGAGCGGGGCATCGCCTCCCTCGCCGCACACGCCGAGTACACCAAGGGCCTCGGCGCGGGAGCCTTCGAACCCCGCCCGTTCCTGACCTGGGCGGCTCGCCGGGGCGGCCCAGCCCTCGGCGTCGAGGCGGCGGTCCTCTTCGACGTCCACCAGCTCGCCTTCGAGGGCCCACCGCCCTGGGAGCAGTGACCCCGGGCTGGCTAGGGTGCGGTCATGAGCGATCATGCGGTGCTGCACGTGAAGGGGCGGATCCTGGTCGGCCCCGAGGACGTCCGGGACGAGCTGTGGGTGGTCGACGGGCGGATCTCCTACGACCGTCCCCTCGCCGCCGGTGACGTCCGTACGGTGTCGGGCTGGGCGCTGCCGGGTCTGGTGGACGCGCACTGTCATGTGGGCCTGGGCCCGCACGGCCCGGTCGACCAGGACGTGGCCGAGAAGCAGGCGTTGACCGACCGCGAGGCCGGCACCCTCCTGATCCGCGACGCCGGATCGCCCTCCGACACCCGCTGGGTGGACGACCGCGAGGACCTCCCGAAGATCATCAGGGCCGGCCGGCACATCGCCCGCACCCGCCGCTACATCAGGAACTACGCCTGGGAGATCGAGCCCGAGGACCTCGTCACCCACGTCGCCCAGGAGGCCCGCCGGGGCGACGGCTGGGTGAAGCTGGTCGGCGACTGGATCGACCGCGAGGTGGGCGACCTGGCCCCGAGTTGGCCCCGGGAGGCGGTCGAGGCGGCCATCGCGGAGGCCCACCGCCTCGGCGCCCGGGTCACCGCGCACTGCTTCGCCGAGAACTCCTTGCAGGACCTGGTCGAGGCGGGCATCGACTGCGTCGAACACGCGACGGGCCTCACGGAGGACCTGATCCCCCTCTTCGTCGAACGCGGAGTCGCGATCGTCCCGACCCTGGTCAACATCGCGACCTTCCCGAAGCTGGCGGACGGCGGCGCGTCCAAGTTCCCCCGCTGGTCCGCCCACATGCGCCGGCTCCACGAACGCCGCTACGACACCGTCCGCGGCGCCTACGACGCCGGCATCCCGGTCTACGTCGGCACGGACGCGGGCGGCACCCTCCCGCACGGCCTGGTCGCGGCGGAGGTCGCCGAACTGGTCACGGCCGGAATCCCCCCGCTGGACGCGCTGTCGGCGACCACATGGGGAGCCCGGACGTGGCTGGGACGGCCGGGACTGGAGGAGGGCGCCACCGCGGACCTCGTGGTGTACGACCAGGACCCCCGCGCGGACGTGCGCGTGCTCGCGGCCCCGGCCCGGGTCGTGCTGAACGGCCGGGTGATGCAGTAGGCGTGCGAAGGAGGCGGAGGAGGAGGTCCCGCCCTTCGGCGCTCGCGCTGCTCGTGCCCGACGGCAGTGCCCGCAGGTCTCACCCGGATGGCGCAGTGGTCGCAACTCTGCCACCGTGAGATGGGAGGGGGGCCCTGCCGGGGGGTGAGGAGGTCCCCATGCGCGTAGCACCGCTCACCGGTGTCGTGGCCGTGGCGCTCACGGTCGCCGGTTTCCTCCTGCTCGGCGACACTCCGGGCGTCGGCGACCCCGGTCGCGAGGTGGGGTCGTACTACGACGACCACCGGGCGCAGACCGGAGTGGGCCTGTACCTCCTGATCCTCGCCGCGGTGCTGTTCGTCTTCTTCGCCGCGTACCTGGCCCGCGCGGTCCAGGACCTCCGGCCCGCCGGCGAGTGGCTGCACCGGCTGGTCCTCGCGGGCGGTGTCCTGATCGCCGTGGGCTTCCTGGTGGGCGCGGCCCTCACCCTGGCCCTGCTGGACCTCTCGGACAAGTCCTCGGCGAGCCCGCAGGCGCTCCAGGCGCTCAACGCGGTCAACGAGGACTTCTTCGTCCCGTTCGTCGGGGGGATGGGCGTGATGCTCCTGGCCGCCGGCCTGGCCACGGTCCGTGCCAACGGCTCGCCGCTGCCCCGCTGGATGAGCTGGGCCGCACTCGTCCTCGGTGTCCTGGTCTTCATCCCCTGGGTCGGGTTCTTCGCCTTCATGCTCGCCGGCGTGTGGGTGATCATCGCGAGCGTCCTCCTGGGCCGCAGCGCACGAACCTAGCCCTCTGAGAGCGTTTTCACTCCCGCACGTGCTTCGTCACCCGTCCCTGACCTGCCTCAACTCCCCTTCTCTGTCAGAAGTGTTGACCCCTGAATGAAAGCGCTTTAACTTCCTCTTCGATCTGACCCACCAGGAAGAGGGAGAGTCTTGGCAGTCGCCCGACGAAAACGCTTCCAGAGCGGGACCCTTTTCCTGCTGATGCTGCCCGGCCTCGCCTACTTCCTGCTCTTCCACTACGGCGCGCTGGTCGGCAACGTCATCGCGTTCAAGGAGTACGTCCCCTTCGACGGCCTGTGGGGCAGCCCCTGGACCGGACTCGGCAACTTCCGGCGGATGTTCGAGGACACCGCGTTCTGGGACGCGGTGTTCAACACGGTCTGGATCGCCGTCCTCCAGCTCGTCTTCTACTTCCCGGTCCCGCTCGGCCTCGCCCTGCTGCTGCACAGCCTCACCCGCAGCAGCGTCCGCCGGTTCGTGCAGTCGGTCGCCTACCTTCCGCACTTCATCTCGTGGGTGATCGTCGTCGCCCTCTTCCAGCAACTGCTCGGCGACACCGGACTTCTCAACTCGGGCCTCGACGGCGTGGGTCTGCACACCGTCGACATCATCGGCAACCCCGACGCCTTCAAGCCGCTCGTCGTCGCCCAGGTCATCTGGAAGGACGCCGGCTGGGGCACGATCATCTTCCTCGCCGCCCTCGCCCAGGTCGACGAGCAGCAGTACGAGGCCGCGGCGATCGACGGAGCGGGCCCCTGGCGGCGCTTCTGGCACGTCACCCTGCCCGCGATCCGCCCGGTGATCGTGCTGCTGCTGATCATGCGGCTCGGTGACATCCTCTCCGTCGGCTTCGAGCAGATGCTGCTCCAGCGCGACGCGGTCGGCCCCGAGGCCTCCGAGATCATCGACACCTTCGTCTACTACCAGGGCATCGTCGGCGGAGACTACGGATTCGCCGCCGCCGCGGGCCTGTTCAAGGGCGTCGTCGGCGCCCTCCTCGTCTACGCCGCCAACAAGGTCGCCCACCGCCTCGGCGAACAGGGGGTCTACAAGTGAGTGACCGGACCCGTCCGGGATGGATGGAGAAACCGAAGCCGGTGACCCAGGCCGCGAAGGCGGTGGCCCTCGCCGTGGTCGTCCTGCTGGTCTGCGTGCCGTTCCTCGTCATCGTGTCGACCTCGCTCGCCTCCACCGAGGAGGTCGTGGCCAACGGCGGCTGGGTGCTGTGGCCGACGGAACCCTCGCTGAAGGCCTACCGCGACATCCTCGACGGCGGCATCGTCACCCACGCCCTCGGCGTCAGCGTCGGCGTCACGGTCGTGGGGACCCTGCTGAGCCTGCTGTGCACGGTCACCCTCGCCTACGCCCTCGCCCGCCCCGGCGTATTCGGCGGCCGGCCGGCGCTCCTGCTGATCCTGTTCACGTTCCTGTTCCCGCCCGGCATGATCCCGAGCTTCCTGCTGGTCAAGGAGCTCGGCCTGCTGGACAGTTACGCCTCGCTGGTCCTGCCTGTACTGGTCAACGTCTTCAACCTGGTCGTCCTGCGCGGCTTCTTCCAGGGCATCCCCGACGAGCTGTACGAGGCCGCGCGCCTCGACGGGGCCGGGGACTGGCGGGTGCTCGTCTCCGTCGTACTGCCGCTGTCCAAGGCCGCGTTGGCCGTCGTGGGCCTCTTCTACGCGGTGGCCTACTGGAACTCCTGGTTCTACGCCTCCCTCTACCTGGAGAGCGACCACTGGCCCCTCCAACAGGTGCTGCGCACCTACGTGGTGGCCGGTTCCGGGCTCACCGACGCCACCACCGGCGAGGGCACCGTCACGGCCCCGCAGACCGTGCAGATGGCGGTCCTCGTCATCGCCACCGTGCCGATCCTGCTGATCTATCCCTTCCTCCAGAAGTACTTCACCAAGGGCGTGCTCACCGGCGCCATCAAGAGCTGACCCGAGCTCACACCAGCCGACACGAGGTGATTCACCCATGCCCAGCCTGTCCCGACGCACCCTGCTGCTGTCCGCGGGAGCCCTTTCCCTGCCCGGCGCGCTGACCGCCTGCTCCACCGGCTCCGGTGACAGCGACGTCTCCAACGCGGGCAAGAAACTGGCCCCCTGGCCCGCGTACAAGGCGGCGAGCGGTCCGAAGCCGGACCTCGCCCCGACCGAGGCGGGCGTCCAGGCCGGATACACCGCCTACCCGACCGACCTCGTCAGGTCCGTCTCCCGCACCCCCGGCGACGGCTCGACCGTCAAGGTCATGTCGGTGTCCTTCGGCACCCCGCCCAAGCCGGCCTCGGCGAACCGGTTCTGGGCCGCCGTCGAGAAGGCGCTCGGCGTGCGGATCGAGTACACGATCATCTCCCAGGCCGACTACCAGAAGAAGATGGCCACCGTCATGGCGGGCGACGCCGACACCCTGCCCGACATCATCAACCTGTTCTCCGGCTTCGTCCTGCCCCGCGAGGCCGAGTTCGTGCAACGCAGGGCCGAGGACCTCACCCCGTACCTCTCCGGCGAGGCGATCGCCGACTACCCGAACCTGGCCGGGATCCCCACCCACGCCTGGCAGGACATGGGCCGCATCGGCGGCCGCATCTACGGCATCCCCCTGGAACGCCCGCTGCCCGGCTCCACCCTCTGGCTCAACCAGGGCCTGTTCACCGACGCCGGCATGAAGGAGGGCTGGACCTCCGAGGACTTCGCCGCCGTCGCCCGGCGGGCCACCAGCGGCCGTACCTACGCGCTCGGGGCCGCCAACGGCTCCCTGTTCGGCAACGCCGTGCACGCCGCCGCCCACCGCGCGCCCAACGAGTGGGCCGTCACCAAGGACGGCACCTTCCGGCACTGCGCCGCCGACGAACGCTACAAGGCGGCCATCGCCTACCAGGCCCGGCTCCGCAAGAACGGCTCCTACTACCCGGACTCGACCTCCGTCTCCCAGATCGACCTCACCACCCTCTACTACAACGGCACCGTCGGCTCCATGCAGGACGGATTCGGCGCCTACCTGCCCAAGTACCGTGAGTCACAGGGCAAGTTGACCCCGGCCGCGGCCCTCCCGTACAGCGTGGACGGCGAGCCCGGCGGGATCGTCGCCGCCCGCCGCTCCTTCGGCTACACCGTCCTGAAGAAGGCCAAGAAGGAGCGCGTCGAGCTTCTCCTGCGCATCCTCGACTACCTCGCCGCCCCCTTCGGCAGCCAGGAGTGGGAACTCGTCCACTACGGCGTCGAGGGCACCCACTTCAACCGCGGCAAGGACGGCTCGCCCGAGCCCACCGAGCTCGGCGAGGTCGAGAACAACACCAACCTGCCCCTGAAGTACCTCGCCGAGGGCCCCCAGGTGCTGTTCGTGCCGGGCATGCCGGACGCCGTACGGGCCCTGCACTCCTGGCAGCGGAAAGTCGTGCCGCACGCCATCCGCAACGCCTCCAACGGACTCCAGTCCCGCACCAAGAACGCCCGGGGCACCACGCTCAAGGCCATGCTCGACGACGCCGTCACCGGGATCGTCGCCGGGCGCCTGCCGCTGTCCGAGTGGGACGCGGTGGTCAAGAAGTGGCGGGCCCAGGGCGGCGACAGAATGGCCGGGGAGTTCGCGAAGGACTACGCGGCCAACACATGAGGCGCCGCCGGTGGAACAGGAGTCGCGGGGGATGGAGAACGACATGACGGACACGGGGTCCAGGCGGCGGGTCACGATCCGTGAGGTCGCCGAGCGCGCGGGGGTGTCGATGGCGACCGCCTCGCGCGCGCTCAGCGGCAACCACCCGGTTCCGGCCGCGACCCGGGCCCGCGTCCTGCGTGCCGCCCGCGACCTCGACTACGTCGCCAACGCGCACGCCCGGGCGCTGGTCGGCGGCGGCCGAAAGATGGCCGCCGTCGTCGTCCGCCAGGTCACCAGCCCCTTCTACGCCCAGGTCGCCGAGGGAGTGGAGGCCGAGGCCCGCGACCGCGGGTGGCTGTGCGTGGTCGGGGCGACCGGCGGGGACCCGCAGCGCGAGATGGAGTTCGTGCAGCTCATGCGGGAGGAGGGGGCCCGGCTGGTGATCCTCGTCGGCGGGGTCGTCGAGGACGAGGCCTACCGCGAGCGGGTGGCCCACTACGCGCAGGCCCTCGACTCCTCCGGGGCGCGGCTGGTGCTGTGCGGCCGTCCCGCCCCGGACCCCGACATCCCGGCGCTGGTCGTCGAGTTCGACAACGAGGCGGGGGCCCGGGCGATCACCGGGCACCTGCTGTCCGCGGGGCACCGGCGGATCGTCTTCCTCGGCGGACTGCCGGGCAATACGGCCCTGGACGCGCGCGTCGCGGGATACCGGGCCGCGCTCGCCGAGCACGGGCTGCCACCGGCGGCCGCGCGGGTCGTCGACTGCGGTCTCGGACGCGCGGCGGGGCTGCGGGCGATGGCCGAACTGCTCAAGGAAGCCCGGGAGTTCACGGCGGTGGTCGCCGGGGACGACATGGTCGCCGCGGGGGCGCTGCGCGCCATCGCCGACGCCGGGCTCGCCGTGCCGGGAGACATCTCCGTCGTCGGCTACAACGACATCCCGCTCGCCGAGGACTTCAACCCGCCGCTCACGACGGTCCGTACGCCCGCCGAGGAGCTCGGCCGGGCCGCCGTACGCATCGCCCTGCGCGATCCCGAACACGCCGCCGGAAGCCACCACCTGCTGGGCACGCACATCGTCGTACGCCGAAGCGTCGCCCCACCACCGACCGACGGAGGACTCACCCCCGTATGACCGCGCCGCACGTGTCCCTCCCCGACGACCCGACGCACCATCCCGACCTGCCGCCCGCCGACCCCCTGAGCTCTCCCGTCACCGGCTGGACCCGCGCCCACTGGGAAGCCGTCGCCGACCGGCTCCTCGACGGGCTGCTGCCCTACGCCACCCCGGGCCTCGCCCAGTACCGGCTGCCCGGGCCGTCCAGCCACTCCGGCCCCTGGTCCGACGGCCTGGAGGGGTTCGCGCGGTCCTTCCTGCTCGCCGCCTTCCGGATCGCCGGGTCGCAGGGGCGCGTCGGCCCCGCGCTCGTCGAGCGGTACGCCGCCGGGCTCGCCGCCGGCACCGATCCGCACCACCCCGAGCACTGGCCGCCGATCACCGACCGCGCCCAGCCGATGGTGGAGGCGGCCTCCGTCGCCCTCGCGCTGCACGAGTCCCGGCCCTGGCTGTGGGACCGGCTCGACGACGGTGTGCGGAGCCGGGTGGTCGAATGGCTCGGCGGGTTCGTCGGGGCCACCGCCAACGACTCCAACTGGCGGCTGTTCCAGGTGATCACGGAGGAGTTCCTGGCCTCCGTCGGCGCCCCGCACAGCCGGGCGGAGATCGACGCGGGACTCGCCCGGCTCGAGGACTGGTACCGGGGCGGCGGCTGGTACACCGACGGCGACGGGAAGAAGTTCGACTACTACAACGGCTGGGCGCTGCACCTGTACCCGGTGCTGTGGGCCCGGATCGCGGGACCGCGCGCCGACCCCGGGACCGTGGCCCGGCACCGCGACCGGCTGCGCGAGTTCCTCGGCGTCCACCAGCTCTTCTTCGGCTCCGACGGCGCCCCCGTCCACCAGGGCCGCTCCCTCACCTACCGGTTCGCCGCCGCCGCCCCGCTCTGGGCCGGCGTCCTCGCCGACGCCACCCCGCTGCCGCCCGGTCGCACCCGCCGCCTGGCCTCCGGCACCCTGAAGCACTTCACCGAGCGGGGCGTCCCCGACGAGCACGGCCTGCTCACCCTCGGCTGGTACCGCCCCTTCCCGGGAGTTCTCCAGCGCTACTCGGGCCCTGCCTCCCCGTACTGGGCCAGCAAGGCGTTCCTCGGCCTGCTGCTGCCGGCCGACCACCCGGTGTGGACGGCCCCCGAGGAACCCGGCCCCGTCGACACCACCGACACCGTCCTCGCGCTCCCCGCCCCCGGCTGGCTGCTCCACTCGACCGCCTCCGACGGCATCGTCCGCCTCGTCAACCACGGCACCGACCGCCTCCCGCCCCCACCCGCGACCGACGACGACAGTCCCCACTACGCCAAGTACGCCTACTCCACCGCCACCGCCCCCGAGACCCCCCTCGGCCCCGACAACCATCTCGCCCTGCTGGCCCCCGACGGCACCCCGTCCCCGCGCGGCCGGATCCACCCACTGCACTGCGAGGGCCGCACGGCAGCCTCCTGGCACCGCGCGCTCGGCCACCGCGTCGAGACGGTGAGCGTGGTCCACGGGCCGTGGGAGGTACGCGTCCACCGCATCGATGAGACGTACGACGGCCGGGTGAGAGAAGGGGGTTGGGCCCTCGCCGACGACACCGAGCCACCCGTGGCCGAGTCCGGGCCGGGCTGGGCGCGGGCCCGCCGGGCGACGGACGGACTGACGAGCACGATCGCCGGCCTGTACGGCTGGGGCGAGGGCGCCGGGACGGTCGTGGCCGCCGAGGACACCAACGCGTACGGCCGCCACTCGGCCACCCCCGTCCTCGAAGGCACCGGGCCGCTCCTCGTCACCCTGGTGACGCTGGGCACCGGCCCGCACACCGGGGCGCGTGCGCTGGTCGATGCCGAGGGGGTCGTGGAGGTGCGGTTTCCGGACGGTGTCAGGGAACGGGTGGGCCCGTGGGAACAGGAGTGAGGATCAAACGTCCTCCTCGGGGCCGATATGGCGGAGGACCGACTCGAGATCGCCCGAGGCGACGAGCCCGTCGATGACCTTCACCATGGACGGCAGACCCGCGTCACGCACGATGAGACCGTCCCAGCACCACCAGTAGTCGCCCTCCAGAGCGCCCGACCGCCGGTGATGGTCCATGAGCCGGTGCACCTCGTCGAGGGTGAACACGGTGCCGCACCAGCGATCGCCGTCGTCACGGGTGACCCACATGTCCACGTTGCAGACCTCGTCCAGGTCCTCTCCGTCGCCGGGAACGAAGCAGATCTCGTACCCGTCACGCCTGACCCGGTAGAAGGGACCGTCCCACACGCGAGCTCACTCCTTCGTCAACGTCACCGCCTGGTCCAGCGCCTGGAGAAAGGAGTTCACCGTAACCCGGTCCCGCACCGCGAGTCGCAGCCATTCCTCGCCGAGGCCCGGGAACGTGTCCCCGCGCCGCACCGCGAACCCCAGGTCGCGCAGATGCCGTCGTACCGCGGCGGCCTTCGGCAGGCGGACGAGGACGAAGGGGCCCGCGGCCGGTTCGACCACCCGGAGTCCGTCCGGGGCGAACTCGCGCAGTCCCGCGATGAGATGGGCCCGGTCGGTGGCGGCGCGGTGGGCCGCGTGGGCGGCCTCCGCCAGCGCCCGCGGCTCCATGCACGCCAGGGCCGCCGCGAGGGCCGGGGTGGAGACCGGCCACAGGGGCTGGGCCCGTTCCAGGGCGGCGATCGTCTCCGGGGCGGCGAGGACGTAACCGATCCGGAGCCCGGCCAGGCCCCACGTCTTGGTCAGGCTGCGCAGCACGACGAGTCCGGGCACGTCCGTGCGTCCGGCCAGGGCCTCGCGCTCGCCCGGCACCGCGTCCAGGAACGCCTCGTCCACCACCAACGTGCGCCCGGGACGGGCCAGTTCGGCGATCGTGGCGGCCGGGTGCAGCACCGACGTGGGGTTGGTCGGGTTGCCCACGACCACCAGGTCGGCGTCCTCGGGGACGGCCGCCGGATCGAGCCGGAAGCCGTCCTCCTCCCGCAACAGCACCCGGTCGACCGCGTGCCCGGCGTCGCGCAGCGCGGCCTCCGGCTCGGTGAACTGCGGGTGCACCACCACCGCGTGACGAACCGTCAGAGCCCGTGCGAGCAGCACGAACGCCTCGGCGGCCCCCGCCGTCAGCAGCACCCGCTCCACGGACACCTCGTGCCGGGCCGCCACGGCAGCCCGCGCCGCACGGCCGTCGGGGTAGGCCGCGAGCCCCGTCAGCGAGTCGGCGATCCGCTCCCGCAACCAGGCCGGGGGAGTGTCCGCGCGGACGTTGACGGCGAGATCCGTGAGCCGCGCACCGTCGTCACGCACCTCGGCGTCGCCGTGGTGCCGCAGATCGTGGCCCCCGGCCCGGTCAGTGCGCATGGGTGTGGGCGCCGTGGTGGTGGCCGTGGTGGTGATGGTGGCCGTCGTCGTCCGGGTGGAAGTGCGGCTGCTGCGGCAGACCGACCTTGTCCTCGAACCCGGGCAGCGCGATGCGGTACACGCACGAGTCGCAGTTCATCCGCAGGTCGCCCTTGACGGCCTCCTCGTACCGCTCCATCACCAGGTCCAGCAGCTCCGGCTCCGGACCGATGACGTCCGCGGAACGCACCTCGACCTCCGGGTGCGCGGCCGCCCAGCCCTCGGTCTGCTGCCTGACCCGGTCCGGCAGGATCCCGGTGAACAGGAAGTACGGCAGCACGACGATCCTGCGCGCCCCCAGCGCCACGCACCGGTCGAGCCCGCTCGGCACGTCCGGCGCCGCCAGCGACACGAACGCCGTCTCCACGCCCGCGTACCCGCGCCCCTCCCACAGCAGCCGGGACGCCTTGTACACCTCGGCGTTGGCGTCCGGGTCGGTGGAGCCGCGGCCGACGAGCAGCACGGTCACGTCCGCCCGGTCCAGCGGGGTACGCCCCCCGGTGGCGCCGAGTGCCTCGTCGAGACGCCGCTCCAGCACGTTCAGCAGTGCCGGGTGCGGGCCCAGCGGGCGCCCGTAGGTGTACGAGATCCCGGGGTGGCGTTCCTTCTCGCGGGACAGCGCGGCCGGGATGTCGCCCTTGGCGTGCCCGGCGGACACCAGCATCAGCGGCACGGCGGCGAACCGCCGGACACCGCGCTCCACCAGCTCGGTCACCGCGTCGCCCAGCGGCGGCGGGGACAGCTCGATGAAGCCGCCCGCGACGGGCAGTTCGGGGTGGCGGGCCCCCAGCTCCCGGACGAAGTCGCGGAACGCCTCGGCTCCGGCATCGTCCCGGGTGCCATGACCGGCGATGAGCAGGGCGGGCGGCGGGGTGGTCACGATGTCTCCTCGGTCTTCTGGACAAGGGGGTGGTACAGCAGGGCGTTCAGCGCGGCGGAAGCGACCGCCGAACCGCCCTTCTCGGACACGTTGCTCACGGCGGGCAGCCCGCTCGCGCGCAACGCGGCCTTGGACTCGACCGCGCCGACGAAACCGACGGGCAGGCCGATGACGAGCGCCGGGTCCGCGTCCAGGGTCAGCAACTCCTCCAGCGCGGTGGGGGCGTTGCCGATGACCCAGATCGCCCCCGGGCCGACCTGCTCGTGGGCGAGCCGGATCGCGTGGGCCGAACGGGTCAGCCCGGGACCCGACTCGGCGTCCTTCAGCCGGCAGACGGTCTCCCGCCGGGTGATGCCCGCGGCGACCATCTCCACGTCGGTGACGACGGGCGCACCGGAGTGCAGCGCGGCGTGCGCCTTCTCCAACTCGCCCTCGTCCATGACGAGATCGGTGGCGTACTCCAGGTCGGCCGCGGAGTGGATGACCCGCTCCACCACCGCCCGGGTCAGCGGCGGGAAGTGCGAGGTGTCCAGACGGGCGCGCAGCCGACGATAGGACTCCACCTCGATCGGGTGGACGACACGGTTCACTTCGAGTCCTCCTCCGACGTCTGCCAGCGGTAGCCGCGCGGGGTCACCATGCGCCCCGCGATGTCACGGGTCGCGGTGTTGCCCACGGTCACGACCGTCATCATGTCGACCGTCGCCGGGTCGAGAGCGGCCAGTGTCGTCAGCCGGGCGGACTCGTCCGGCCGCGACGCGTTGCGTACGACCCCGACCGGTGTGGCCGGCTCCCGGTGCTCGGCGAGGATCGCCAGCGCCTTGGGCAACTGCCAGTCCCGGCCCCGGGAGCGGGGGTTGTAGAAGGTGACCACGATGTCCGCCTCGGCCGCCGCGCGCACCCGCCGCTCGATGACCTCCCACGGGGTGTGCAGGTCGGACAGGCTGATCGACACGTGGTCGTGGCCCAGCGGGGCGCCGAGGATCGCGGCCGCCGCGAGCGCCGCGGTCACCCCGGGTACGCCGATCACGTCGATGTCGTCGGAGGCCTCGGCGAGCGCGGGGGAGGCCATGGCGTACACACCGGCGTCCCCGCTGCCGATGAGCGCGACGGCCTGGCCCCCGCGGGCCTCCTCGACGGCCGTGCGCGCCCGTTCCTCCTCGGCCCCCAGGCCCGACTCCAGGACCCGGGCCCCGGGCCGCAGCAGATCACGGATCTGGTCGACGTACTGGTCGAGCCCGACCAGCACCGAAGCCCGCTGCAACTCCTCTTTCGCGCGGGGCGTGAGCAGGTCCCGGGCACCCGGTCCGAGCCCGACGACCGCGAGCCGGCCGCGTGCGGGACGCCGTACGACGGCACAGGTCGCCATGGCGGGAGTCGCCGCCGATTTCCGCTTGGGGACGAGGAGTTCACCGCCTTGTACGAGTGCCGCGGCTTCCGCGACCGAGGGCGTGCCCACGGCGGCCAGGGGCGCCTCGGACGGGTTGGGCACCTCGACGGCGGCCAACTCCTCGGCCAAGTGGGTGACCAGGGGCACGCCGAGCCGCTCGGCCGCCGCGACGATCCCCGGCTCCTCGGCCTTGGCGTCCACGGTGGCGAGTGCGGCGACGCTACGAGGGGACAGCCCGGCCTCCCGCAACGACCTCTCGATCAGCTCCAGCACCTCTTCGGCGGGCGCGCCCTTGGAGGCACCCACCCCGACCACGAGCGTGGGCGGACGCAGCACGACCTCCTGGTCCGAGAGCTCGACGAGCCGGTCCGTGACCCGGATGCCGTACGTCCCCTGCGGGGCGACCGGCAGCGGAGGCAGCGGCCAGCCCGACTCGTTGTGCAGGGCGACGGGCTCCCCGTCCAGGAGCGCCCGCGACACGGCCGCCACCGCGCCCTCCACCGGCAGCCCGAGCGTGTCCAGCCCCGGTACCCCCACCGCGTCGGTCGCCGTCGTCACCACGGGCTCGGCACCGAGCAACTCGCCGACCTCCCGCGCGAGTTCGTTGGCACCGCCGCCGTGCCCGCCGACCAGGGACACGGCGAACCGGCCGCCCTCGTCGACACACACCACACCCGGGTCGGACGCCTTGTCGCCGAGCAGCGGCGCGATCAGGCGGACCACCGCCCCCGTCGCCAGGAAGCACACGAGCTGCTCGCACTCCGCGAACGCCCGCCGCACGGCGTCCCCCACGGGTCCGTCGTACACGCGCGTGCGGTCCGGCCAGGCCGCGGCCAGCCGGTCACGTGCCGCCGCCCCCGCCGCGGTGGCGGAAATGAGGCCGATCACTGAGCAACTCCCTCTCGATACACGGGGTTTCTGACGCCCCACAGCAGGAAAACCGGGTTGGTCGCCGCGAGCCGGGTCACGTCGCCGGGCAGCGGCGCCAGCCGGGACGACTGGAGCAGTACGCCCTCGCAGTCCAGCCCGGCGCCGGTGAGTGCCGCGCGTACGGCCGGCACCCGGTCCAGCGCGGCCATGGCGACGACGACACTCCGTCGGGCCCGGCGGGCACATGCGGCGACGATCTCGGGCAGTTCACGCCCGCCACCGCCCACGAACACGGCGTCCGGATCGTCCAGTTCGGCGAGCGCGTCCGGCGCGGACCCGTGCACGACCTGTACGTCGACCCCGTGGGCGGCGGCGTTGGCACGGATCCGCTCGACACCGTCGGGGGCCTTCTCGACCGCGACGACGGCCGCACCGAGCCGGGCGCACTCGACGGCCACGGACCCGGAACCCGCGCCGACGTCCCAGACGAGGTCACCGAGACGGGGTCCGAGCCGGGCCAGCGCCAGCGCCCGCACCTCGAACTTGGTGATCATCGAGTCGCGGTGCGCGAACTCGCCCTCGGCGAGGGCCCAACCGGGGGGTGCGACCGCAGCCCCGGCGACCGTCCGCACAGCACCGATGGCCCGACGCTCGTCGAGACACAGAACGACGCTCACGGCCGTACCCCAGTCGCGGCCCGCGGCCTCGGCAGGGGTGACGCGTTCGACGCGCTCGTCCTCGGTGCCGAGGGCAGAGGCAACGAGGAGTACGCGTTTAAGGGGCGCGGGGAACTGCGCGACCGGCCCCGACGCGCCCGCAGTCGCCCGACCACCTTCCTTGCCACCCCCTGCCGCGAGCGCAGCTCCCAACTCCGCAGGCCCCGCCCCCGGCCCCGTGAGCACCGCCACCTTCGGACGAGCCCGGCACGCATTCACCGCCGTACGCAGATCCCGCCCATGCGCGCTGACGACCACCGCGTCGTCCCAAGGCACGCCCACACGCGCGAACGCCGCCGCGACGGAGGAGACCCCGGGCCGTACATCCAGCGCACCGGAACCGAACCGCTCCGCCAGCACCCGCACGATCCCGAAGAACCCGGGGTCGCCGGACGCCAGCACGACCACCCGGCTCCCCTTGTCGCGATGCCGTTCGATGATGTCCAGCGCCGGTGCCAGCGGTCCGAGGACGACCCTTTCCGCGTCCGCGGGGACCGCCGCCGCATCCAGATGCCGCCGCCCGCCCACGACCAGCTCGGCCCCGGCCAGCAACTCGGCCGGTGCCGCCCCCGTCCCCGTACCCACCACCGTGATCACGTGCCCGCGCCCTTCGCCGCCCGCAGCGCCCGCCGGGCCTCCGGGTCGGCCTTGCGGTACCCGTGGAAGTGGCCGGGGTGGTAGAGGTGCGAGCGCGTGCCCTCGGAGTCCAGCGCCGGGCCGACCAGGAACAGCGTGTGCTTCCACAGCTTGTGTTCCTTGACGGTCTCCTCCAGCGTCTCGATCGTGCACCGCACGACCAGCTCCTCGGGCCAGGTCGCCTGGTAGGCGACGACGACCGGGGTGGACGTGGGATAACCGCCCTCCAGCAGCTCCCGCACCAACTGTCCGCTGCGGGCTGCCGACAGGAAGATCGCCATGGTGGTGCCGTGCTTGGCGAACTCGCGCACCTCCTCGCCGGGCGGCATCGGCGTCTTGCCGCCGCCGAGCCGGGTCAGCACGACGGACTGCGCGACCTCGGGGATCGTCAGTTCGCGCTGCGCGAGCGCGGCGACCGCCGAGAAGGCGGAGACCCCGGGCACGACCTCGGTGGCGATGCCGATCCGCGCGCACCGGTCGAGCTGCTCCTGCGTGCCACCCCACAGGGCGGGGTCGCCGGAGTGGATCCGGGCGACCCGGAAACCCTCCTCGTGGGCCCGCTCGTACACCGCGACCACGTCTTCGAGGGACATGGTCGCCGAGTCGAGGATCTCCGCGTCCTCACGGGCGTGCTCGAGGACCTCCGCCTGCACCAGGCTCGCGGCCCAGATCACGACGTCGGCCTCGGCGATGGCGCGCGCGGCCCGGAACGTCAGCAGATCGGCGGCGCCGGGGCCGGCACCGACGAAGGTCACCTTGCCGGTGGGGGCAACGGCCATGGAAATCGGTCCTCTCATCACAAAAGGTCTTGAAAAGGTCTCGAACAGGTCTTACGGCTGCGGTCGGCGCGGTGGCCGGATGTGCGCGAACGGGGGTTGATCGGATACCAAGGCCCTATGGCGGTCTTCGTCGCGCTCGGCGCGTTCCTGATGACGCTGGCCGGCGGCTGGACGGCACAGCGGGTGACCGACCGCCGCCATCTGGTCCTCGGCCTGGCCGGCGGACTGATGCTCGGCGTGGTCGGCCTGGACCTGCTGCCCGAGGCGCTGCACGCGGCCGGCGACGAGGTCTTCGGCGTCCCCGCGGCCCTGCTCCTGTTCGTGGCCGGCTTCCTGCTGGCCCATCTGGTGGAACGCCTGCTGGCCGCCCGCCAGGCCGCGCACGGCGGCGAGGAGCACGACGGCCGGGTCCCCGAGGTGGGCCTCACGGCAGCGGCCGCGATGGTCGGCCACAGCGCCATGGACGGCGTGGCGATCGGCGCCGCCTTCCAGGTGGGCGGCGGCATGGGCACGGCCGTGGCGCTCGCCGTCGTGGCCCACGACTTCGCGGACGGCTTCAACACGTACACGATCACGAGCCTGTACGGCAACGCCCGCCGCAGAGCGCTGACCATGCTCTTCGCGGACGCGGCGGCCCCGGTGGTGGGCGCCGCCTCGACGTCGTTCGTGACCATCCCTGAGGGCCTGCTCGGCGGCTATCTCGGCCTCTTCGGCGGCGCGCTCCTCTATCTCGCGGCGGCCGAGATCCTCCCCGAGGCCCACCACGAACACCCCGCCCGCTCGACCCTGCTGTGCACGGTCGCGGGCGTGGGCTTCATCTGGCTGGTGGTGGGCCTGGCCGGCTGATCCGGCGGTACGGGCGGTTCTGTGCGGGGTCACAACTTGCCGCCCCGGGTGCCGTCCCGCCGCGCGGGCGCGATGAGAGTGGAGAGATACGGCAGGGGAGCCCCGTCGAGCTCGGCGGCCGACCGGATGGACTCGCCGTCCAGCCCCAGCGCCGATCCCCATACGGCGTCCTCGAGCCGCCCGGTCTCCCTGAGCGCCTCGGCCACCTCCCCGGCCTGCCGCCCGAACTTGTAGGCCACGACGGTCCCGGGCCCGTTGAGCGCGTCCTTGAGCACGGCGGAACCGGCGGTGACGGGCACGAGCGTGAGCGGCTCGGTGCCCTCGGTCAGCACGGCCCCGGAACGTGCCGCGAGGTCCTGCATGGCGGTGATGCCGGGCACGGTCTCGACGACGACGTCCGGCACGAGCTCGCCGATGGTGTGGGCGAGATAGGTGAAGGTGGAGTAGACGTTGGGGTCGCCGATGGTGGCGAAGGCGACGGAGCCGTGCGTGTGCAGCAGCTGGGCGACCCGCTCCCCGGCCGCGTCCCACGCGGCCTCGCGCCGGGCGTGGTCACTGCGCTCGTTGAGGGCGAAGACGACCCGGACCACCTTCTCCTGCGGCACGTAGTGCAGCACGGTCGCCTCGGCCCGCCCCCGCTCGCCGGTGTCCATCACCGGCACCACGACCACATCGGCGGCGCGCAGGGCGTTGACGCCCTTGACGGTCACCAGCTCCGGATCCCCGGGGCCGACCCCGACCCCGACCAACCTGCTGCTGCTCATGACGTCCGGCACCTCTCCACGAACCGACGGGCCACACCGGGCTGAGAGGCCCAGTGCGTGTGCAGATAACTCGCGTGCACACCGCGCTGTACGAAACCTTCGAGCCGTCGCCGGGGCACCCGTACGCCCCAGGCCGCGGCGTCCCCCGCCCCCGGCTCCACCACGGTCCGGTGGAACTCGTGCCCGCGCATCCGCGTACCGGCGACGGCGAGCGAACTGTCACTGACGGCGACGGCGTCCCGGTACCCGAGCGTGAGCTTCTCCTCCATCCGCGCCGAGGCGTCGAGCACCCCGCACATGGGCTGCCCGTCGAGCTCCCGGCACAGGTAGAGCAGCCCGGCGCACTCGGCGGCGACGGGAGCGCCGGTCTCCGCGAGGGCGGCGACGGCCTTGCGCAACGGTTCGTTGGCGGACAGGTCGGCGGCGTAGACCTCGGGGAACCCGCCTCCGATGACCAACCCGCTCGTCCCGTCCGGCAGTTGCTCGTCGCGCAGGGGGTCGAAGACGACGACCTCGGCACCGGCCGCGGTGAGCAGCTCGGAGTGCTCGGCGTAGGAGAAGGTGAAGGCGGGACCGCCGGCGACCGCGATGACGGGTGGGTGCGGCTGAGTGGGGGCTGGTCGCGCAGTTCCCCGCGCCCCTAGGTGGGTGACCTGCCCCGAATCCATCCGCTCCGGCGTTCGCGCCAATTCAGCCCCTCCGGCGTTTGAGGAGCGGGGGTCCGGGGGCAGCGCCCCCGGGAGCGGGGTCGAAGGGGCGGCAGTCCCTGGGGGCGGGGCGGGTAGGGGCGGCGGGGGCGAGGAAGCCAGGACCTCAGCCGCGTCCCAGGCCGAACTGGACAACGCACCGGCACCCCGAGCGAGTCCCATCAACCCCTCCAGATCACACCCCCGTTCCACCTGCGCGGCCATCGCGGCGACAGAAGACACCGCAGCCGCCCGCCGCTCGGCGACCGGCACCAACCCCAGGTGCCGGGACGGCGTGTCCACCTGAGCCACCCGCCGCAGCACCCCGAACACCGGCACCCCGGCCGACTCCAGCGCCTCCCGCAGAAGCTCCTCGTGCCGATCGGAGGCGACCTTGTTGAGGATCACGCCCCCCACCCGCACCTCGGGATCCCAGGACGCGAACCCATGCACCAGCGCGGCCACGGACCGGGACTGTGACGAGGCGTCGACGACCAGCACCACCGGCGCCCGCAGCAACTTCGCGACATGCGCCGTGGACGCCAGCTCCCCTTCCCCCGCGGCCCCGTCGAACATCCCCATCACCCCCTCGACGACGGCGATGTCACACCCGCGCGCCCCGTGCAGGAACAGCGGAGCCACCAGCTCCGGCCCGCACAGGTACGCGTCGAGATTCCGCCCCACCCGCCCACTCGCGAGCGCGTGGTACCCGGGGTCGATGTAGTCGGGGCCCACCTTGTGCGGGGACACGGCGAGCCCCCGCGCGGCGAACGCGGCCATCAACCCCGTGGCGACGGTGGTCTTGCCGCTGCCGGAGGACGGCGCGGCGACGACCAGCCGGGGGACGGAGACGGACGAGGACATCACCACTCGATACCCCGCTGCCCCTTCTGCCCGGCGTCCATCGGGTGCTTCACCTTGGACATGTCGGTCACGAGATCGGCGAAGTCGACGAGTTTCTCGGGCGCGTTCCGCCCGGTGATCACGACATGTTGTGTACCCGGCCGGTTCCGGAGCACCTCCACGACCTCATCCGTGTCCACCCACCCCCAGTGCATCGGATAGGCGAACTCGTCGAGCACGTACAGCTTGTACGTCTCCGCGGCCAGATCCCGCTTGACCTGCTCCCAGCCCTCCCGGGCCTTCTCCTCGTTGTCCATCTGGGCGTCCCGCTGCACCCAGGACCAGCCCTCACCCATCTTGTGCCAGTCGACGGAGCCGCCCTCGCCGGACGCCCCCAGCACCCGCAGCGCGTTCTCCTCGCCGACCTTCCACTTCGCCGACTTGACGAACTGGAACACCCCGATGGGCCACCCCTGGTTCCAGGCCCGCAGGGCCAGCCCGAAAGCGGCGGTCGACTTGCCCTTCCCGATCCCGGTGTGCACGACCACCAGCGGCCGATTCCGCCGCTGACGCGTCGTCAGCCCGTCGTCCGGCACCACACTCGGCTGTCCCTGAGGCATTACGCGGCCCTCCTCTGTACGTCCTTCACCAGTCCGGCGATCGAGTCGGCCCGCAACTCGTCCAACGTCACCGCGGTACCGCCCAGTTCACCGGCGAGCTGCCCGGCGAGCCCCAGCCGCACGGGCCCGGACTCGCAGTCCACGACGACCGAGGCGACGCCCTCCGCGGCGAACAGCCGGGCCGCCCGCCCCGCGAGCGCGACCGGCTCGGGTCCACCGGTGGCCCGCCCGTCGGTCACCACGACGACCAGCGCCCGCCGCGCGGGATCCCGCAGCCGCTCCACCCGCAGCACCTCGTGCGCCCGCAGCAGTCCGGCCGCGAGCGGGGTACGGCCACCCGTCGGCAGCGTCTCCAGCCGGGCCGCAGCGGCGTCCACGGACGACGTCGGCGGCAACGCGACCTCCGCCGCCGACCCCCGGAACGTCACCAGCCCCACCTTGTCCCGCCTCTGGTACGCGTCGAGGAGCAGCGACAGCACGGCTCCCTTCACCGCGCTCATCCGCTGCCGCGCCGCCATCGACCCCGAGGCGTCTACGACGAACAGCACGAGGTTGCCCTCGCGTCCCTCACGCGTGGCCTGCCGGAGATCGTCCCGCCGGACCACGAGCCCCCGCCCCGACCGCCCGCGCGCCCGCTGATGCGGGGCGGCCGCCTGCACGGTGGCCGCCAAGTGCAGCTTGGTCAGGGCCCCTTGGGGCCGCCGGGCGCCCGTCGTCCGCCCGTGCTCGGTCCGCGCCCGCGACCGCCGCCCGGCGACCCCGTCCCCGAGCCCGGGCACGCTGAGCACCTTGGCACGGAACGGCTCGGCGGCCCGGACGGCGGACTGCTCACCCGCACCGGCACCGGCCGGCTGCGGCTCACCGCCCTCGCCCTCCTCGGGGCGCGCGCCCTCGTCGCCGCCCTGCGGACCGGAGTCCGGCGACGGCTGCCCGCCACCCCCACCGGGTCCGTCCGGATCCGGCTCGTCATCATCACCGGAGTCACCCGCGTCACCGGAGTCCCCGGACCCGCTGAACTCCTCCAGCGTCTCGTCGAGCTTGTCCTCGTCAAGTCCCGGAGCGTCAAAGGGATTCCGCCGACGGCGGTGCGGCAGCGCGAGCAGCGCGGCCTGCCGCACATCCTCCGCGAGCACATCGGTCCGCCCGGCCCACGCGGCCAGCGCGGTCGCCGTACGCGCCATCACGATGTCGGCCCGCATGCCGTCCACCTCGAACGCGGCACAGGTCGCCGCGATCTGCCGCAGCGCCCCGTCACCCAGCCGCACCGACGGCAGCAACTCGCGTGCGGCGACGATCCGTTGCCGTACGGTCGACTCCTCGTCCGCCCAACGTGCCGCGAAACCCGCCGGATCGTCGTCGTACGCGAGCCTGCGCCGGACGACCTCGACCCGCTGGTCCGGCTCCCGCGAGGCCGCGACCTCGACGGTGAGGCCGAACCGGTCGAGCAACTGCGGCCGCAGCTCGCCCTCTTCGGGGTTCATGGTGCCGACCAGCAGGAACTTCGAGGCGTGCCGCACGGAGACGCCCTCGCGCTCGACGTACGACGCCCCCATCGCGGCCGCGTCCAGGAGCAGGTCGACCAAGTGGTCGTGGAGGAGGTTGACCTCGTCGACGTAGAGGATCCCGCGGTGGGCGTCGGCGAGGAGTCCCGGCTCGAAGGCCTTCACGCCCTCGGCGAGCGCCCGCTCGATGTCGAGGGCTCCGACGAGTCGGTCCTCGGAGGCGCCGACGGGGAGTTCGACCATGCGGGACGCCCGCGAAGTGCCCGGGCCCGGCTCGTGCGGTCCATCCGGGCAGGACGGGTCGGGAGCGGCCGGGTCGCAGGAGAAACGGCAGCCGGGGACCACCGCGACCTCGGGCAGCAGCGCCGAAAGTGCGCGTACCGCCGTCGACTTGGCGGTGCCCTTCTCGCCGCGCACCAGCACACCGCCGACCGCCGGTGAGACGGCGTTCAGCAGCAGCGCGAGCCGCAGGTCCTCCTGGCCGACGACGGCCGTGAACGGGAACGGGGTACTCACTTGTCGTCACCCTCCAGATCGCCTTCGAGCTCCAGGTAGGTGGCGCGCAGCCGCTCCAGCGTCTCCGCGTCCGGCTCGGCCCACAGCCCACGGTCGGCGGCCTCCAGGAGCCGTTCCGTGATGCCCCGCAGCGCCCAGGGGTTGGACTTCTTCATGAAGTCCCGGTTCTCCGCGTCGAAGACGTACTCGGCGCTGAGCTTCTCGTACATCCAGTCGTCGACCACGCCCGCCGTGGCGTCGTAGCCGAAGAGGTAGTCGACGGTCGCCGCCATCTCGAAGGCGCCCTTGTAGCCGTGCCGGCGCATGGCCGCCATCCAGCGCGGGTTGACCACCCGGGCCCGGAAGACCCGGTGGGTCTCCTCGCCCAGCGTGCGCGTCTTCACCTGGTCCGGGGTGGCCGAATCACCCACGTACGCCTCGGGGTTGGCGCCCGTGAGGTGGCGCACCATGGCGACCATGCCGCCGTGGTACTGGAAGTAGTCGTCGGCGTCGACCAGGTCGTGCTCACGGGTGTCGACGTTCTTCGCGGCGACGTTGATCCGCTTGAACGCGGTCTCCATGTCCCCGCGCGCGGCCCGCCCGTCGAGCCCGCGTCCGTAGGCGTAGCCGCCCCACACCGCGTACACCTCGGCGAGGTCGGCGTCCGAGCGCCAGTTGCGGGCGTCGATCAGGGGCAGCAGCCCGGCGCCGTAGGCCCCCGGCTTGGACCCGAAGATCCGGGCCGTCGCGCGCCGCCGGTCACCGTGCTCGACGGTGTCCTCGTCGGCGTGCGCCTTCACGAAGTTGCGGTCGGCCGGCTCGTCCAGCTCCGCCACCTTGCGCACGGCGTCGTCGATCAGCCCGACCACGTGCGGGAACGCGTCCCGGAAGAACCCGGAGATGCGGACGGTCACGTCGATGCGGGGCCGCCCGAGCTCCTCAAGGCCGATCACCTCGAAGCCGGTGACCCGCCGCGAGGCCTCGTCCCACACCGGACGGCAGCCGAGGAGCGCCAGGATCTCGGCGATGTCGTCGCCCTGGGTGCGCATCGCGGACGTGCCCCAGACCGTGAGGCCCACCGACTTCGGGTACTCACCCGTGTCGGCCAGGTACCTCTGCACGAGCGAGTCGGCGAGCGACTGGCCGACCTCCCAACTCAGCCTGGAGGGGATGGCCTTGGGGTCGACGGAGTAGAAGTTCCGGCCGGTCGGCAGGACGTTGACGAGACCGCGGGTCGGGGAGCCGGAGGGCCCGGCCGGGACGTACCCGCCGTCCAGGGCCTTGAGGATGTGCCCGATCTCGTCGGTCGTGCGGGCGAGACGCGGCACGACCTCGGTGCAGGCGAACTCCAACACGGCCACGGCTTCAGGGAGTTCGGTGCCGAGGACGTCACGGACCAGGCCCGGGACGGCCGCCGCGTCCCAGGACAAGGCCTCCATGCCCTCCGCGACCCGTCGGCACAGCTGCTCCAGCAGGTCGATCGCGTCGGCCGCCGTACGGGACGGCCCCTCGACCAGGTCCGACAGCTCCACCGGCACCTTCACCGGAGCGCCCGGCTCCGCCAGCAACTCCTTCTCCACCAGCCCGAAATGAGCGGCGAAGGAGGCCCGCAGCCCCGGCAGGGCGTTCGCCTGGCCGCCCCACACCTGCGAGGCGCGCAGCACGGCCAGCACCAGGTTGACCCGGGCCTCGTCGACCGGACCGCCGCCCAGGATGTGCAGGCCGTCCCGGATCTGCACGTCCTTGATCTCGCACAGATAGCCGTCGATGTGCATGACGAACTCGTCGAACGCCTCGTCGTCCGGCTGCTCGTCGACATGAAGGTCGTGGTGGAGCTCGGCCGCCTTGACCAGCGTCCAGATCTGCGCGCGGACGGCCGGGGCCTTGGTCGGGTCGAGGTCGGAGACGAGCGCGTACTCGTCGAGCAGTTGCTCCAGCTTGGCGAGGTCGCCGTAGGTGTCGGCCCGTGCCATCGGCGGCACCAGGTGGTCGACGACGGTGGCGTGTCCGCGCCGCTTGGCCTGGGTGCCCTCGCCCGGGTCGTTGACGATGAACGGGTAGATCAGGGGCAGTTCACCCAGGACGGCGTCCGGCGCGCACCCACCACTGAGCCCAAGACCCTTGCCCGGCAGCCACTCCATCGTGCCGTGCTTGCCCATGTGGACGATCGCGTCGGCGCCGAAGGAGTGGTCCAGCCACCGGTAGGCGGCCATGTAGTGGTGCGACGGCGGCATGTCCGGGTCGTGGTAGATCGCGATCGGGTTCTCCCCGAAGCCGCGCGGCGGCTGGATCATCACGACGACGTTCCCGAACTGGAGGGAGGCCAGCACGATGTCGTCCCCGTCGACGTACAGCGAGCCGGGCGGTTCGCCCCACGCCTCCACCATGGCCCGACGCAGCTCCGGGTCCAGCCGGTCGAACCACGCCTGATAGTCGGCGAGCGGCACCCGCGCGGGCGCGGAGGCCAACTGGTCCTCCGTCAGCCACTCGACGTCGTGACCGCCCGCCTCGATGAGCCGGTGGATCAACTCGTCGCCGCCGGAAGGGTATTCGGTGAGCGAGTACCCGGCGTCCCTGAGCGCGTCCAGGACCTGGATCGCCGAGGCGGGGGTGTCCAGGCCGACCGCGTTGCCGACCCGCGAGTGCTTGGTCGGATACGCGGTGAAGACCAGCGCGAGCTTCTTCTCGGCGTTCGGCTTGTGCCGCAACTTCGCGTGCCGTACGGCGATCCCGGCGACCCGCGTGGCCCGCTCGGGGTCGGCCACGTACACCGGGACGTCGTCTGGGCCCTGCTCCTTGAAGGAGAACGGCACGGTGATCAGCCGCCCGTCGAACTCCGGGATCGCGACCTGCATGGCCGCGTCCATGGGGGAGAGGGCCGCGTCGGACTCGTCCCAGGCCGCCCTGGACGTCGTCAGGCAGAGCCCTTGCAGGACGGGCACGTCGAGGTCGGCCAGCGCCCCGATGTCCCAGGCCTCCTCGTCACCGCCGGCCGAGGCCTGCGAGGCGTGGGTGCCGCCGGCGGCGAGGACGGTGGCGACGAGGGAGTCGGCCCCGGCGAGGATCTCGTAGAGCCCGGGGTCCGCCCCGCGCAGTGAACCGCAGTACACGGGAAGGGCGTTGGCGCCCTTCGCCTCGATCGCCTCGCACAGGGTGTCCACGAAGGCGGTGTTGCCGCTCAGTTCATGGGCCCGGTAGAACAGCACGCCGACGGTGGGGCGGCCGCTCTCCCGCGCGTACGAGCCGTGGACGCCGTACTCCGGCATCTTCCGCGGCTCGACGAACCCCTCACCGGTCAGCAGCACGGTGTCGGACAGGAACCGGGCGAGTTCCTCCAGGTTCGCGGGCCCGCCCTCGACGAGGTACTTCAGCGCCTCCGCGACCACACCCGCGGGCACGGACGACTCGGCCATCAACTCCGCGTCCGGAACCGCCTCTCCGCCCAGCAGCACGGTCGGGATGCCGGAGGCCTTCAGCGCGGCCAGCCCGTCCTCCCAGGCCCGCTTGCCGCCGAGCAGCCGTACGACGGCGATGTCCGCGCCCTCGATCAGCGCCGGCAGCTCCTGTACGACGTCGACGCGGGTCGGGTTCCCGATCCGGTACGAGGCACCGGAAGCGGCCCGGGCCGCCAACAGGTCCGTGTCGGCGGTCGACAACAACAACACTGTGCTCATGCGGGCGCTCCCGGTGGAATGAAAGGCAGTCCTTGCGGCGCGCCGGACTCGATGAGCCGCCACAGCGCGTCCGTGTCCGCGTGCTGTTCGATCAGGTCGCCGAGCCGGTCGAGCTGCTCCTCGCGCAGCCCGGCGAACGAGGTGTCGGGGGCCGGGACGAAGCGGCGGCCCGCGGCGGCCGCCACCTCCCGCAGGAACGCCCGCCGGAAGCCGTCCGACTCCAGCGAGCCGTGCCAGTGCGTGCCCCAGGTCTGGCCCACGCGGCAGCCGTCGAGGAAGGGTTCCCCCCCACTCAGGGAGGCGACCCCGTGATGGATCTCGTACCCCTCGACCTGCTCGCCGAGGGCTTCCCCGACCGGCCGGGTGAGGGTCTTCTCGCGGGCGAACCGCACCCGCACGGGCAGGACTCCGAGGCCGTCGACCGCGCCGACGCGCGACTCGACCTCGTCCTCGATGTGTTCGCCGAGGATCTGGAACCCGCCGCAGACGCCGAGGACGGGTCGGCCTTCGGCGGCCCTTCTGACAAGGGCGTCGGCCAGCCCCCGCTCTCGCAGCCACTCCAGCGCGCGGACGGTCCCCCGGGTCCCCGGGATCACCACGAGGTCGGCGTCGGCCAGTTCCTCGGGCCGGTCGACGAACCGGACCACGACACCCGGCTCGGCGGCCAGGGCGTCGACGTCCGTGAAGTTGGACATCAGCGGGATCGCGCAGACGGCCACCCGCATGACGTCCTCGCCCACGGGAGGGGTCACCGTGGACTCGCGGACCGTCCCGCGCAGGGAGACCCGCAGCCCGTCCTCCTCGTCGATCCCGAGTCCGTGCCGGAAGGGCAGCACGCCGTAGGTGTGGCGCCCGGTGAGCCCGTGGAGCATGTCGAGGCCGGGCTCCAGGAGGCTGACGTCCCCTCGGAACTTGTTCACGAGGAATCCGGCGACGAGCTTCTGGTCCTCCTCCGACAGCAGCGCGACGGTCCCGAAGAAGGAGGCGAAGACGCCCCCGCGGTCGATGTCGCCCACGACCAGCACGGGCAGCCCGGCGTTGCGGGCGATCCCCATGTTGACGATGTCGGTCCGCCGGAGGTTGATCTCGGCCGGGCTCCCGGCCCCCTCACAGATCACCGCGTCATACGTGCCCCGCAACTCGGCGAGACAGTCGAGCACGGTCCCGAGGAGTTTCTGCTGCCGCCCCCCGTGATACCCGCGGGCGCTCAACTCGCCGACCGGCTTCCCCAGCAGCACGACCTGACTGCTCTGTTCGCCACCGGGCTTGAGCAGCACGGGGTTCATCAGCGCGGTCGGTTCGACCCGGCAGGCCTGTGCCTGCATGGCCTGGGCCCGCCCGATCTCGGCGCCCTCGCGCGTGACGAACGAGTTGAGGGACATGTTCTGCGCCTTGAACGGCGCGACCTTCACCCCCTGCCGCACCAGCCACCGGCAGATCCCGGCCGTGACGACGCTCTTGCCGGCGTCCGAGGTGGTACCGGCGACGAGAAGACCCCCGCCACTCATGCCGTACGCCCCTTCACGAAGGCTCGCGCGGCGACACCGACGCCGAGCGCGAGCAGCCCCACGCGCCGCGACAGCCGTGCCGCGCGCTCGATGTCGTACGGGGCGACGGCGCGCCCCTCCTGATGCAGCACGGGCCGGTGTTCGACCCGTCCCGCGTACGAGAGGGTCCCCCCGAGCCTGACCCCGAGTGCCCCGGCGAACGAGGCCTCGACAGGCCCGGCATTGGGGCTCGGATGCCGGTGCGCGTCCTGGCGCCAGGCCCGCACGGCACCCCGGGGATCGTCTCCGGCGAGCGTGGCGAGCACGGCGGTCAGCCGCGCCCCCGGCCACCCGGCGAGGTCGTCGAGCCGGGCCGAGGCCCACCCGAAACGCCGGTACCGGGGCGACTTGTGACCCACCATCGCGTCCAGCGTGTTCACGGCCCGGAACCCGAGCAGCCCCGGCACCCCGCCGACGGCACCCCACACCAGGGCCCCCACGACGGCGTCGGAGGTGTTCTCGGCGACCGACTCCACGACCGCACGGGCGATCCCGTCGGCGTCCAGGGCCTGCGGGTCGCGCCCGCACAGATGGGGCAGCCGGGCCCGGGCCGCCTCGACGTCCCCGGTCTCCAGCGCCCGTCCGATGACCCGGGCCTCCCGCACGAGCGAAGTCCCGCCCACGACGGCCCAGGTGGCGGCCCCGGTGAGCGCGACGGAGGCGGCACGGGAGGGACGTACGACATGCTCCGCGGCGGCGCCGAGCGCCACCGCGCCCCCCACGCACACGGCGGTGTGCAGCGCGCCCCACCCCCGGTGGTCCCGCCACAGCACCCGCTCCACGGCTCCGGCGGCCCGCCCGAACGCGGCGACCGGATGCCCGCGACGGGGGTCGCCGAACAGGAGGTCACCGATCAGACCGGCGGCGGCGCCGTACGCGAAAACGCGATCGGCTCGCATCGGGTCAGCCGATCGCGGGGTCGTTCAAGTGCCTGGTACTGCTGGTGGATCGGCAGGCGAGCATCGCGTCATGTCCTCACTCAGGGTGTCCACGCCCTGGTTCGACGAGTCCGGCGGCGAGAGTTCCTGGCTCCCGGGGCTACCTACCCCGGTGACAGTGGCGGGACCGCGCCGGATTCGCACCGGCTTCCTCTCCTGCCGCCGTATATGGCTCCGGCAGTCCACCACGGGCCTTCGAGACCCGTCAACTTGCTGTTGACCTGCGGCGGGGGAGTGTGCAGAACCCCACATCGCCGGTCATGGAAGACGGCCGGGCGGGCACGGAACCCGAAGTTCCGTGCCCGCCCGGCCGTCGAGTGACGGGAGTGCCGTCAGGCCACGATCAGATAGATCCCGTACGCCACCGCCGCCGCGCACGCGGCGAAGCAGGCGTAGGCGCCGGTGACCGCGAGGCCGGCCGAGCCGCCCTGGGCCGAGGCCCGCTCCTGGCGGGACAGGCCCATGATGCCGAGGGTGAACAGGGCCACGAGGCCCACGGTGACGACGAGGCTGACGCCGAAGACGGAGCCGAGTGCTTCCCAGTCGATCTGCATGGTGAGGCTTCCTTAGGACTGCGGGCTCAGACGGCGGCCGGCGGGGAGGCCGGTTCCGGCGTGGCGGGCGGGCCGGGCGGGGCCGGGATCGTGGCGGTGAGTTCCTCGGCCACGGGGCCCGCGGGCGGCGGGATCACGGCGGCGATGGCCGTGGTCACCACGCCGGCCGGCTCGTCGGTCTCGTTGACGTTCGAGGCGTCGACGACCTCGCGCCGCGAGATCTTCCAGATCGCCGCGCTGGAGGCGACGAGGAAGACCGCCACGACCGCCGTACCCCAGTCGCCGAGGTCGGTGACGGACTCGGCCAGGGCACCCACCAGGGCCGCCGCAGGCAACGTCAGGCCCCACGCGACGAACATCCGCGTCGCCGTCGACCAGCGGACGACTCCGCCCTTGCGGCCGAGGCCCGCGCCCATCACCGAACCGGAGACGGAGTGCGTGGTGGAGAGGGAGAAGCCGAGGTGGGAGGAGGCCAGGATGACCGTGGCCGCGCTGGTCTGGGCGGCGAAGCCCTGCTGCGGCTGGAGGTCGGTCAGGCCCTTGCCCATGGTGCGGATGATGCGCCAGCCGCCGAGGTAGGTGCCGAGCGCGATGGCGAGACCCGCGGAGAGGATGACCCAGGTGGGCGGGTCGGAGTCGGGGGCGACGGCGCCGCCGGCGACCAGGGCGAGGGTGATGATGCCCATCGTCTTCTGCGCGTCGTTGGTGCCATGGGCCAGCGAGACCAGGCCGGCCGAGGCGATCTGGCCGGTGCGGTAGCCCTTCGCGGCGGCCTTGCCGTCGGCCTTCTTGCCCAGCGAGTAGGAGAGCCGGGTGGCCAGCATGGCGGCGACGCCCGCGACGATCGGCGCGGCGATCGCCGGGATCAGGACCTTGGTGACGAGCGCGTCGCCGTGGACCGCGCCGACGCCCGCCGAGGCGATGGTGGCGCCGATCAGACCGCCCATGAGGGCGTGCGAGGAGCTGGAGGGCAGACCCACCAGCCAGGTCAGCAGGTTCCAGAGGATCGCGCCGACCAGGGCGGCGAAGATGACCTCGGGACGGATGCCGGTCTCGTCGACGAGACCCTTGGAGATCGTGTTGGCGACCTCCACCGAGAGGAAGGCGCCCACAAGGTTCAGCACGGCGGACATGGCCACCGCGACCTTGGGCTTGAGTGCACCGGTCGAGATGGTGGTGGCCATCGCGTTGGCGGTGTCGTGAAAACCGTTCGTGAAATCGAACGCGAGTGCGGTTACGACCACAATCGCGAGGATCAGCGAGAAGTTTTCCATTTACCCAGGCAATCGTTCGAGGTCATTGGCATGTTGAAGGTAAGTAACCTGGATGAACGGAAGGTGAACTGAGGCGGGCCGCACGGTGACCGTAGTCTTCGGCTATGGCTTTGCCGGGCCCCACCGCCCCCGTGCGACCCGTGCGCCCCACGGCTACGACCCGCCCGCGAACCTCTTGAGCTGACGCGCCGAGCCGTCGAAGAGATTCTGGTCACCCGAAGGCTCCGCTGCCGCCCGTGCGGGGGTTCCACCAGTGGGCGGTCGTGCAGATCACCGGCCGGCGCCCGGTCAGCCGCTCGACCTCGTCGCTGAACGACCTGATCCAGTCGACCGTCCCCGCCTTGCTCATCCGGTAGCACGTGTGCTTCCTGTCGTACGGGTCGTAACGGGTTGTATTCGATGTCGAGCGCGGGCGGCAGGGTCCAGCCGTCCGCGGACCAGGCGCCGCCGTTGCCCACGAAGTACGCGGCCTGCGCCCGGCCCGACGACTGTCCGGCAGCGCGAAGTGGTTCGCCCCGCGGCTGATGCCCGCGTCGCGCGCCCCGTTAGTACTGCTGCCCGAAGCACGGGTTGCGGCAGCCGGTGGACTCGGTCGCCTCGACGTAGGCGAACCTGGCGCCCTCGACCCTGGCCTTCCGCCGGTCGACGTCCTTCTGGTGCGCCGAGACGTCGTGCCCCCCGGGCCGGTCCGCCGCCGGGGCCGGCGTCCCGGCGAACGCCGCGTTTCCCGCGGCGAGCGTGGCCACGGACAGGGCGAGGACGCGGAAGTCCACCGGATTGCGGCCGATCTCCGGCCGAGCCACACGAGGGGCGAAGCCCCGGCCCCGCACAGCCCCCGCACAGCCCCTGCCCCGCGCACAGCACCGCCCCCGCGACGCCCCGGCGCCCCGGCTGGCAGGATCACGGCATGGCTGAGCGACGGCAGGATCCACGGGACGTACAGGGTGCCGGGGGCGGGACGGGAGAGGCGCGGGCCGAGGAGGCGGAGGCCTGGGGCGAGTTGGTCGACACGGCCCGCCGGACGGTCACCGACGGACTGGTCGTCGGCACCTCCGGCAACGTCTCCGTACGCGTAGGAGACACGGTCCTCGTCACCCCGTCGGGCGTCCCCTACGACCGCCTCACACCCGACGACGTGACAGGTGTCGACCTGGAGGGGCGTCAGATCCTCGGCACCCTGGTACCGACGAGTGAAGTCCCCATGCATCTGGCGGTCTACCGCAGCACCGACGCCCGCGCGGTCGTCCACACCCACGCGGTGCACGCCACGGCCGTCTCCACGCTCGTGCCGGAGCTCCCCGCGATCCACTACATGACCAGCGCGCTCGGCGGCCCCGTCCGGGTCGCACCCTACGCCACCTACGGCACCGACGAGTTGGCCGAGAACATGCTCCACGCCCTCGCCGACCGCACCGCCTGCCTCCTCCAGAACCACGGCACGATCGCCTACGGCGCGACTCTCTCCCAGGCCTACGACCGCACGGCCCAACTGGAGTGGATGTGCCGCCTGTGGCTCACGGCCCGCTCGGTCCCCGGCCTGACACCGAACCTGCTGACGCAGGAACAGCTCGCGGAGGCGGGGGAGCGGTTGCGGGGGTACGGGCAGCGCGCTTGAGGGCATGGCCCCTTCTGTCGTACGGCGCGTGGGGGTGCGGTGTGGCCGGTCGCGCGGTTCCCCGCGCCCCTGGGGAGCCGCCGGCACCCTGCCCCAGGACGGACACCCCGCCGCCCCGGCCCCGGTCCGCCCGCCAGGCGGCTGCCGCCCACTGGCCGCAGAGCGCGTCCGACAGGACACTGAAGGCGTGCGCACTGTCAAAGCGACGGCCGCCGCCGTCACCGCAGCCCTGGCCGCCGGCGCTGCCGGAATCGTCGCCGGGCGGATCGCCAGCGACGCCGGACTGAAGGCGCCCGCGGGCCGCCCGCTGCCCGGCGACCCCCGGCTCACCGTCCACTCCACCGCCGCCGGCCGCATCGCCCTCACCCGTGACCTAGCCGCCCTCCGCCCCGGCACCTACGGCCTCGCCGGCGACGGCTCCCACGCCGTCGTGGGGCCCGTCCTCGCCGCGGAACCGCACTCCGCCGACACCGTCGTCCGCCGCCTGGAACGCGTCACCCACGGCACCCTGGCCCCCGGCGACAAGGTGTGGCTCACCCCGAACGCGTACGTCGGCGACCCGAAGTCGGCCCTCGGCCTCGACCACACCGACGTCGACATCCCGGGCGAACTCGGCGCCCTGCCCGCGTGGTTCGTCCCCGGCGTCCGGGACACCTGGGTCATCGCGGTCCACGGCCTCGGCACCACCCGCGAACACGCCCTGAACATCATGGAGTTCCTGCACCGCCACCGCTTCCCGGTCCTCGCCCCCGCCCACCGCGGCGACGCCGGCGCCCCCCGACCGCCGGACGGCCTGCACCACTTCGGCGAGACCGAGTGGCGCGACCTGGACGCGGCGATGCGCTACGCCGTCAGCAACGGCGCCCGCCAACTCGTGCTGCACGGCTGGTCCACCGGCGCCACCATGGCCCTGCACGCCGCCGCCCGCTCCGGTCTGCGCGACCGCGTCAAGGGGCTCGTCCTGGACTCCCCGGTCCTCAGTTGGGAGCTGACCCTGCGTGCCCTCGCCGCGGCCCGCCACACCCCCGGCGTCCTCCTCCCGCTCGCGGTGCGCGCCGCACAGGGCCGCACCGGCCTGCCCAGCGACCACTCCGGCCTCTACGCCGACCGCACCGTCCCCCACGACGACCACGGAGACCGGACCGACGACACGGTCGCCGGCCGACCCCAGCCGCCGACCCTGATCCTGCACGGGCCGGACGACACCATCGCCCCCTGGGAACTCTCCCAGCGTCTCGCCGCCGCCCACCCCGACCGGATCGCCCTCCACACGGTCCGTCAGGCCCCCCACGCGGCGATGTGGAACGCCGACCCGAGCGCCTACGAAGAGGCACTGCGCCGTTTCCTCACCCCTCTGATGTGACCGGCGGGCGCCCCGGCCCCGCAGCTTCCGTTTAAGCGCGTACTACTGGCCTGATCTCGGTGTATGCCCCTCCGCGCGGCCCCGGCGCCGACCCCCGCCGGCGCCCGCGGTGGCATTCCGTTTGGGTTTTCGGACCGTCAACCGGAAGACTGCACCCGTGACGTCCCGTATCCCGCGCGACTCCAGGCTTCGACTCGTCCGCCCGCGACCCCTGGCCGCCGCCCCCACAGCAGTGAACCAACGGCGCCCACGCCGCCCCGCGCCCCGCCCCCCGGAGGGCACACCCGCCCCCGCGGAACTGGCCAGAATGGCGCGCAGGGGCCTTGCCGGCGCGGCGCGCGTCGCGCACTGGGCCGACGGCGCCCTGGGCCCCGGCAGGAACGGCGCGGGCTCCGACGGCAACGGCACCCTCTCCGACGAGACCGCCGCCCGCGCGGCCGAGGACCTCGGCCTGACCCCGGCTCAGGTCCGCGCCGACTGGGACACCGCCCGCCTCGCCGGCCTCGTCGAGGTGCACGGCGACAACGCCCGCCCGGGCTGGCGGCTGCGCGCCTGGGACCGCGACGACAGTGCCGTGCTGCGCGGCTGGGTCGCCCTCTTCGACGCCTGGTCGCTCGCCTTCCCGGAACCCACCGACCGCGAGCCCGCCGCCGTCGCCGAGGTCGTCTCGGCCATGCCCCAGGTGCTCTCCTTCCTCCAGCTGTCCGCCGGCCCCGTCCCCGTCGAGCAGCTCCTGGACCTCCTGGAGCAGCGCGTCACCGAACTGCGCACCGAGCGCTGCGAGATCCCCTACGGCCCCCAGCCGGAGCCCGTGGAGGAGCCCGAGACGGCCGACGCCCCGCTCGCCCCCCTCCTCGACTGGGCCCTGCGCGCCCTCGCCTCCGTGGGCGCCCTGACCTACGGCGACGGCCAGGCGACCCTCACCCCGCTCGGCAACTGGGCGGTGTGGGTCAAGCTGGAGCAGATCTGCGTCGCCGCCCAGAGCCCCGCCGGCAACATCGAGGTCGCCGCCGAGGAGATGCTGCGCGGCTGCGCCCAGCTCCGCCCCAACGCGGCCCGCGCCGAGTACCGCGCCTGGCTCGCCGCCCGCCCCGTCGGCAGCGCCGTCACCGAGCTGCTCGGTGCCGCCCGCGGCGACGACGCCCTGCTGCGCGGCCTCGCCTTCGAGGCGCTGCGGGTCGTCGGCGCCCCCGCCGAGCCCGACGTCCGCTCCGTGGCCGACGAGCCCACCCTGCGGCCGTACGCCCTGCTGTGGCTGGCCGAGCACGACGGGATCGACCCGGAGGACGCCCACGAGGTCCTCACCCGGGAGGAGGCCACCTGGCTGTGGGTCGACACGGCTGCCGCCGTCGCGGACCACGGCGAGGCCCCCATGTTGGTGCGGCACCTGGAGTCCGCCGTCCAGCCGACCGTGCCCCAACTCCTCGACGAGGTACGGGCCGTGGGCCACCCGCGCACCGTGCAGGTCCTGGTCGCCCTCGCCGCCGCCCACCCCGACCCGGCCCTCGCCAAGGCCGTCCGCCGCGCCGCCTTCCAGGTGCACACCGGCGGGTGAGTCAGGCGCCCATCTCCGGCGCGTACGTCCCGAAGCTCCACACATTGCCCTCGGCGTCCCGGGCCATGTAGTCCCGGGAGCCGTAGTCCTGGTCCGTCGGGGGCATCAGGATCTCCGCGCCGTGCTCCACGGCGCGGCGGTGGTGCGCGTCGACGTCGTCCACGACGACGTACACCCCGGTCCGGCCCGCGTCCTTCATCAGCTTGTCGTAGGCGCTGCCGGTGCCCTTGGAACCGAGCATCACCGCGCCGTTGCCCTGCACCAGCTCGGCGTGGGCCACCAGGCCGTTCTCGTCCTCGTACACGGCGAGCTCGGTGAAGCCGAAGGCCTCCGTGAGCTGCTTGATCGCCGCCTTCGCGTCCGTGTACAGCAGTGTGGGGTAGATGCTCGGACGCCCACCGGTCGTGCCCGCCATGCCGATCACTCCCTTGTGACCAGAAGCCGTGAATCCCTCTGGCGTCCAGTCTCGCAGCGACCACTGACAGCGGCCTCCCGGACGTCGTGCCGGCGGGCGGTGACCCTCAACGGAAGGTGTCGCACCGCGTCATGTCGCCGGACTCGTAGCCCTGCCGGAACCAGCTCTGCCGCTGCTGCGCCGACCCGTGCGTCCACGACTCCGGTGTCACCCGCCCCTGGAACCGCTCCTGGATCCGGTCGTCGCCCACCGCCGCCGCCGCGTCCAGGCCGTCGGCGATGTCCGCGTCCGTGAGACTCGTGATGAGCGGCCGGCCCGTCGACTCGTCGTTCGTCGTGGTCGCGTGGTGGGCCCACACCCCGGCGTAGCAGTCCGCCTGGAGCTCCACCTTCACCGCGTTGCTGTCGGCGCCCGTGCGCCCGTCCTGCGACCGGCTCAGCGTGCCCATCAGGTCCTGCACATGGTGCCCGTACTCGTGCGCCACCACGTACGCCTGCGCGAACGGGCCGCCGCTCGCCCCGAACTTGGACCGCAGCTCGTCGAAGAACCCGAGGTCGAGATAGACCCTCCGGTCGCCCGGGCAGTAGAACGGACCGACCGCCGAGGTCGCCGACCCGCACGCCGTGCCGACCCGCTCGCCGAACAGGATCGTGGAGGAGCGGGCATAGGTGGCGCCGCGCCGCTGGAACTCCTGGTCCCAGTAGTCCTGCAGGCTGTTGACCACCGCCACCGTGCGGCAGTCGTCGCGCGTGTTCGCGTCCTGCCCGCTCTTGCAGCTCTGCTCGACCTCGGCGAGGCCGGAGGCCGTGGCCGCGGGCTGTCCGCCGCCGTCGGTGAGCCCGAGCTGGTCGGGGCCGACGCCGAGGAAGAGCCCGAGGAGCAGGACGATCAGCCCGCCGATGCCACCACCGATGGTCGCCTTCCCGCCCGGGACGCGGCTGCCGCGCACGTCCTGCACCTCGGAGGTGTCCAACCTGGCGTCGTCGTCGAACTGCATGCGGACACCTCCGGACCAGGGGCGGCGACGGGACCGACCGGATACCCGGAGCGAGACCAACCGAACACCCGAACCCAGAAAAAGTGCTTGCACGCCCCCGTTAGACTTGGCCCATGGCCATTCTCCTCGCGCATTAGACGGCGGGAACGTCCTCAGCCGCCCATCCGTCAATCCCGAATCCGCCCTGGAGTCTGTCCGTGATCTCCGCCTCCGGTATCGAGCTGCGCGCCGGCGCCCGAGTCCTCATCGAGTCCGCCACCTTCCGAGTCGCCAAGGGCGACCGCATCGGCCTGGTCGGCCGCAACGGCGCGGGGAAGACCACCCTCACCAAGTGCCTGGCCGGCGAGGGCATCCCCGCCGCGGGCCAGATCACCCGCTCCGGCGAGGTCGGCTACCTCCCCCAGGACCCCCGCACCGGCGACCTCGACGTGCTCGCCCGCGACCGCATCCTCTCCGCGCGCGGCCTCGACGTCCTGCTGAAGAAGATGCGCGACAACGAACAGCGCATCGCGAGCGGCCAGGGCGCCACCCGCGAGAAGGCCCTGCGACAGTACGAGCGCCAGGAGACGGAGTTCCTCACCAAGGGCGGGTACGCCGCCGAGGCCGAGGCCGCCACCATCGCCGCCGCGCTGAACCTCCCCGACCGGGTGCTGGGCCAGCCCCTGCACACCCTCTCCGGTGGTCAGCGCCGCCGTATCGAGCTGGCCCGGATCCTCTTCTCGGACGCCGACACCCTGCTCCTCGACGAGCCGACCAACCACCTCGACGCCGACTCGATCATCTGGCTGCGGGACTACCTCAAGACCTACCGCGGCGGCTTCATCGTGATCTCCCACGACGTCGACCTGGTCGAGACGGTCGTCAACAAGGTGTTCTACCTGGACGCCAACCGCGCCCAGATCGACGTCTACAACATGGGCTGGAAGCTCTACCAGCAGCAGCGCGAGGCCGACGAGAAGCGCAGGAAGCGCGAGCGGCAGAACGCCGAGAAGAAGGCCGCGGCCCTGCACTCGCAGGCCGACAAGATGCGCGCCAAGGCCACCAAGACGGTCGCCGCGCAGAACATGGCCAAGCGCGCCGACAAGCTCCTCTCCGGCCTCGAGGCGGTGCGCCAGCAGGACAAGGTCGCCAAGCTGCGCTTCCCCGAGCCCGCGCCCTGCGGCAAGACCCCGCTGATGGCGGAGGGCCTGTCGAAGTCGTACGGCTCGCTGGAGATCTTCACCGACGTCGACCTGGCCATCGACAAGGGCTCCCGCGTGGTCATCCTGGGCCTCAACGGCGCGGGCAAGACGACCCTGCTGCGCCTGCTCGCCGGGACCGAGCAGCCGGACACCGGCGCGGTCGTGCCCGGCCACGGCCTCAAGCTCGGCTACTACGCCCAGGAGCACGAGACCCTGGACCCCGAGCGCACGGTCCTGGAGAACATGCGCTCGGCCGCTCCCGACCTCGACCTCGTCGAGGTGCGCAAGACGCTCGGCTCGTTCCTGTTCTCCGGCGACGACGTCGACAAGCCGGCCGGGGTCCTCTCCGGCGGTGAGAAGACCCGCCTCGCCCTCGCGACCCTGGTCGTCTCCTCGGCGAACGTCCTGCTCCTCGACGAGCCCACCAACAACCTCGACCCGGCCAGCCGCGAGGAGATCCTCGGCGCGCTGCGCACCTACAAGGGCGCCGTCGTCCTGGTCACGCACGACGAGGGCGCCGTCGAGGCGCTCCAGCCGGAGCGGATCATCCTGCTGCCGGACGGTGTCGAGGACCTGTGGGGCGCGGACTACGCGGATCTCGTCGCCCTCGCCTGACCGCCGACGCCGCTTGATCGAATGCGTGATCAACGGCGTATGGATCATTCGGCCCACCGGTGATCCATCATCTGTGTGAGATCTCCTCGTACCGAGGTGTGTCCTACATCGATTTCACGGCCGAGTCCCTTATCGCCAGGGGCTCGGCCGTCGTACGTCTCTGACCTGGCACTTCACAAAGGAACCCGTTCGGCGGTACGAACGCGCCCGGGTGGAATTACGGATTCCGTATGTGGGGACTCGCTCCTGTCGTCAAAACCAGGTCTTACGGACCTTGCCGAATGGGTGGCCATGAACGCCCGGAGGGGTGATCATGAGAGAACCAGAGCGCACTTCCCATGAGGAGGCACGGGTGGCCGAGACTCTGAAGAAGGGCAGCCGGGTGACCGGCGCCGCGCGCGACAAGCTCGCGGCAGACCTGAAGAAGAAGTACGACTCCGGTGCGAGCATTCGGGCACTGGCCGAGGAAACCGGCCGCTCGTATGGCTTCGTGCACCGGATGCTCAGCGAATCGGGCGTCACGCTTCGTGGGCGTGGCGGAGCGACGCGGGGCAAGAAGGCCGCAACGTCCTGAACCGGGCGGCCCATCGGCTTCGATGGTGGCCACCCGGTCGGTCGGACGACCGGCCGGGTGGTTACTGTGCAGTCACTTAGCATCGCTCTGCTGACCGCACGCATCGGAGGCGCCCCATGGCTCTGTCCAGCCAGGACGGCCAGGAATCAGTTCCCCTGCTCGACAAGGACGGCGTACGGCTCACCGTCGAGGACACCCTCGCCACGGTGATGCTGACCAACCCCGCCAAGCGCAACGCGCAGAGCCCCGCTCTGTGGCGGGCGCTCGCCGAGGCGGGTCGGCTCGTGCCGGGCTCCGTCCGGGTCGTGGTGCTGCGTGGCGAAGGCAAGTCCTTCTCCGCAGGGCTCGACCGGCAGATGTTCACGCCCGAGGGGATCGAGGGCGAGCCCTCGTTCATCGACCTCGCCCGCAGTGGTGATGTCGAACTCGACGCCGCCATCGCCGAGTTCCAGGAGGGCTTCACCTGGTGGCGGCGCAGTGACGTCGTGTCCATCGCCGCCGTCCAGGGGCACGCCATCGGCGCGGGCTTCCAGCTCGCCCTCGCCTGTGACCTGCGCGTCGTCGCCGACGACGTGCAGTTCGCCATGCGCGAGACCAGCCTCGGCCTGGTTCCCGACCTCACCGGCACCCACCCCCTGGTGGGCCTCGTCGGATACGCCCGGGCGCTGGAGATCTGCGCCACCGGGCGCTTCGTCACGGCCGAGGAGGCCGTGAGCACCGGCCTCGCCAACATCGCCGTACCGCTCGACCAACTCGACGGTGCCGTGCGGGACTTGGCGGCCGCGCTCCTGTCCGCCCCCCGCGACGCGGTCATCGAGACCAAGGCGCTGCTGCGCGGCGCCCAGGACCGCACCTACGACGAGCAGCGCGCCGCCGAGCGCGCGGCTCAGACCCGACGGCTGCGGGACCTCGCCGGAGTCGGTGACTAGGGGCTGGGACGCCGGCAGGTCCTAGGTCGGCACGGCCGTCACCAGTACGGCCACCGTCGGACCGTCCGGCAGGGCCGCTGCCACGGCGGCGCGGACCTCCCGGGCCACGTCGAGGGCCCGGCGGTCCGCGCCCACCGCCAGTTCGACGCGGACATGGCGGCGCGGCAGCGAGCCGGCGCCGGTCTCCCGGTCCCCGATGTGCACCGGCCGCCCCAGCAGTCCGGTCAGCCCGGCCACACCGGGCACCGCCAGCGCGGCGACCGCCGCGAGCGTCTCGTCGCCCGGCCCCGCCTCCGTGGGACGCGGCGGCTCGGGCGCCCGTACGGCGGAACGATCCGCGCCCTCCGCGCCTTCCTCCAGCAGTGCCGTCACCCGCAGGTCCACCTCGTCGAGCTCCAGTCCGAGCCGCCCGGCCGCCGCCCCGGCGAGCGCCGTGCGCAGCCGCTCCGCCGTCACCGGCAGCGGCTCGGCGGGCGTGGCCTCGAACTCCGCCGTGAGCCGCAGCGGGCCGGGCGGCAGCGCGCTCGGAGGCGGCGGTACGGCGGGCTCGTGCGTCTCCTCCGGACGGGCGAGCCCGATGCGCACCGCGCCCAGCCGGACGTTCCGCAGGTCCACGGCCGCGGCCCGCAGCACACCCCGGGCCGCCTCCTCGGAGATCCACGCGCCGTCACGCGGCCCGCCCAGAGGCAGCAGCCTGCCCAGCCCGAGCTGCTGCCGTACCGTCCGTGCCCATTGCTCCGCCGTCATTACTCCAGCCTGCCGCATCTCCGGCGCGCGTTCGCGCAACCGCGCTTACGGTGGTCGAAGGAGGACGACCGAAAGGGGTGACGGCGATGACCGACATGACACAGAACACCGAGGTGGAGCCGCAGACGCAGGTCCGCAAGACCACCAAGCGCGGCGGTGGCGACCCGGCGACCCGTGGGCGGACCACCATCGCCGACGGGGTCGTGGAGAAGATCGCCGGCCTCGCGGCCCGGGACGTCCTCGGGGTCCACGCCATGGGCAGCGGGCTCAGCCGCACCTTCGGAGCCGTACGCGACCGGGTGCCCGGCGGTTCGAAGTCCGCCACCCGCGGGGTCAAGGTGGAGGTCGGCGAGGTGCAGACCGCGCTCGACCTGGAGATCGTCGTCGACTACGGCGTGTCCATCGCCGACGTGGCCAAGGCCGTGCGGGAGAACGTCATCGCCGCGGTGGAGCGGATGACCGGCCTGGAGGTAGTCGAGGTCAATGTCGCGGTGAGCGATGTGAAGCTGCCCGACGAGGAGGACGAGGAACCGGAGGCCCGGCTCCAGTAGCCACAGCACACATTGAGGAACCTTTAGGGAGCGCGCGATGAGCATGGCCGTGGTCGGCATGATCGCCGGCATGGCGCTGGGCTTCGCAGGGTATTTCGGCGGATTCGGCGCCTTCCTGCTGGTGGCGGCGCTGGGCGCCATCGGCTTCGTCGTCGGCCGGTTCCTGGAGGGGGACCTGGAGATCGGCGACTTCTTCCGCACCCGTGACGACCGGCGGAGATGACGTCCGTGAGCAGTGCGGCCGGTGCGGAGGACGAGCTCCGCAGCCCCCTGACCCCGACCGCCGTTCCCCCTGGTGACCGGGGGGCCACGAGGATCGCCGACCGGGTGGTCGCGAAGATCGCCGGACAGGCGGCCCGCGAGGCGCTCGGGGAGCTCCCCGCCGAGGCCGAGCCCCCCTATGCCACCGTCGCCGTCCACCATGCGGTGGCCCGCGTCCGCATGCACCTCGAACTCGGCTACCCCGGCGACATCGGCGCGCGTTGCCGCGAAGTGCGTCAGCAAGTGGTCGAGCGGGTAGTCGCGTTGGTGGGCATGGAGGTGTCGGAGGTCACCGTCCAGGTGGAGCGGCTGTATCCGGCACAGGCGCACGGCGCGGCACAGGGGAGGACGCGATGAGCGAGCCCCAGGGCTCCGAGGGCACCACACAACGACTGCCGGTCATCGAGCGGGCGGCGGAACCGGACCGGCGCGACCAGTCCGCGTCGGCGGCCGCGTACGGGCCGCCACCCGTCCCGGACACCGACGCGGGCGGCGGCGAACGCCGCTTCTGGTCGGCACGCAGGGTCCCGGCGGCCGTCGTCGCCCTGCTGCTCCTGCTCGCCGCGGGAATCTTCCTGTACGACATCGCGGCCGTCCGGGCGCACCGGCCGGCCATGCACTGGCGCCGCGAACTCTCCCGGCAACTCGCCGAACGCACCCTCGACGACACCTGGGTCCTGATCGGCGCCGGAGTCGCCGCCGCCCTCGGCCTGTGGCTGATCGTCCTGGCGGTCACACCGGGTCTGCGCGGCCTCCTCCCGATGCGCCGCACCCACCCCGACGTCCGCGCGGGTCTGCACCGGGACGCGGCCGCCATGGTCCTGCGGGACCGGGCCATGGAGGTGGCCGGCGTCCAGTCCGCACGCGTACGGATGAGGCGGACCAAGGCCGACGTCCGCGCCGTCTCCCACTTCCGTGAACTGGACGACGTACGCGCCGACCTGGACGCGACCCTCGCCGAGGCGATCAGGGCGCTGGGCCTGGCCCGGCAGCCCGCCCTCTCGGTGCACGTGGCACGGACGACCCGGAAGAAGGGCTGAGGCCGATGCTCAGGACCGTCAACCGCGTACTGATCGGCCTGGTGGGCCTGGTCCTGCTCGTCGTCGGCGGCTCGGTGCTCGCCGTGGGCCTCGGCCTGAACCCGCCCTCGTGGTGGATCCACGACGGCAGGAAGGACGTCCTGCTGAGCGACGCGGAGCGCACCCGCTGGGACGGCGAGGGCTGGTGGTGGCCGACGGTCATCGCCGCACTGGCGCTCGTGGTGCTCCTGACCCTGTGGTGGCTGACGGCGGTCCTGCGCAGGCGCCGCCTCTCGGAGGTACGCGTCAACACGGGTGACGGCGAGGGCGCGCTCCTGAGGGGCCGGGCCCTGGAGGGCGTACTCGAGAACGACGCGGCCGGTGTGGACGGCGTCCACCGGGCCCACGCCCACCTGACCGGCCGCCCGGACGCCCCCGGGACCCGCGTACGACTCCTGCTGGAGCCCCACGTGGACCCGGGAACGGCCCTGCACCACCTGACGTCCGAGGCCTTGACCCACGCCCGCAACTCCGCAGGCCTCGACTCGCTGCCGGCCGAGGTCCGCATGACAGGGGCCAGGCACAAAGCGGAAAGGGTCAGTTAGGGCATGTGGGGGCGCGGGGCTGTATCGATATGCGGCTCCGCCGGTGGGGGATCAGCCCCCCACCGGCCCCCCGGCTAAAACCCGTGCCGCATGCCCCCGTCAACCGGCAGCATGACCCCGGTCAGATAGGAAGCGGCCGGCGACAGCAAGAACGCCGACACGCGCCCGAACTCCTCCGGCGTCCCGTACCGCCGCAACGGAATCCGCGACTCGTTCGCGGCCCGGGTGGCCTCCGGATCGGCCGACATCGCGTCCAGCTCGCGCACGCGGTCCGTGTCGATGCGCGACGGCAGCAATCCGACGACCCGAATGCCCCGCGGCCCGAGTTCGTCCGCGAGCGACTTCGCGAACCCGGCGAGGCCGGGACGCAGCCCGTTCGAAATGGTCAGCCCGGGAAGCGGCTCGTGCACGGACGCCGACAGCACGAACCCGATCACGCCCCCGTCCTCCAACTCGGCCGCGGCCGCTCGGGCCAGCCGTACCGCGCCCATGAACACGGACTCGAATGCGGCCTGCCACTGCTCGTCGGTGTTGTCGGCGACGAAGCCGGGTGCGGGCCCGCCCACGCTGATCAGCACGCCGTCGAAGCCGCCGAAGTTCTCCCGCGCCGCGGCGATCAACCGCTCGGGCGCCGACGGATCGGCGTTGTCCACGCCCACGCCCACCGCGTTCGGCCCCAGTTCCGCCGCCGCGGCCTGCGCACGCGTCTCGTCCCGCCCGGTCACCACGACCTTCGCCCCGTCCGCGACCAGCGCACGCGCGGCCGCGTTGCCGAGCCCACGGGTCGCTCCGGTGACGACGTACACACGGTCCTTCAGTCCAAGATCCATGGCCCCTATCCTGCCTCCTCGCCCCCGAACAGGGTGAGGGCGGTGTTCACCAGACCGATGTGGCTGAACGCCTGCGGGAAGTTGCCGAGCTGGGCGCCGGCCACGGGGTCGTACTCCTCGGACAGCAGCCCGACGTCGTTGGTCAGGCCGAGGAGCCGTTCGAACAGGTCCCGCGCCTCCTTCGTACGGCCGGTCATGTGGAGGGCGTCGGCGAGCCAGAACGAGCACACCAAGAACGTGCCTTCGCCGCCGGGCAGCCCGTCTACGGAGGTCTCCTCGGCGCTGTACCGCCGTACCAGTCCGTCGTGCTCCAGTTCCGCGCGGATCGCGTCGATGGTGCCGACGACCCGGGGATCGTCGGGCGGCAGGAAGCCGGTGCGGGGGATCAGCAGCAGGGACGCGTCGAGTTCGCGCGAGCCGTAGTACTGGGTGAAGGTGCTGCGGTCCGGGTCGTAGCCCTTCTCGCAGACCTCGTGGTGCACCTCGTCGCGCAGCGCGCGCCAGCCCTCCAGGTCGCCGGTCAGATCCGGGTAGGCCTCCAGGGTGCGCACCGCGCGGTCGGCGGCCACCCACACCATGACCTTCGAGTGGACGAAGTCGCGGCGGCCGCCGCGCACCTCCCAGATCCCCTCGTCCGGCTGCCGCCAGGAGGACCGCAGGAAGTCCAGCAGGGCTCTCTGCAGGGACCACATGTGCGACTTCGCGGGCAGGCCCGCCTGCCGGGCCAGCGACAGCGAGTCCATGACCTCGCCGTACACGTCGAGCTGGAGCTGTTTCACGGCCTCGTTGCCGATGCGCACCGGCCGGGAGCCGCCGAAGCCGGACAGCCACGGCAGCTCGAACTCGGGCAGCCGCCGCTCGCCCGCGACGCCGTACATGATCTGGAGGTCCGCCGGGTCGCCGGCGACCGCGCGCAGCAGCCAGTTCCGCCAGGCCTCGGCCTCCTCCAGATAGCCGCACTGCACCAGGGCGGCCAGGGTGAGGGTGGAGTCGCGCAGCCAGCAGTAGCGGTAGTCCCAGTTCCGTACTCCGCCCATCTCCTCCGGCAGCGAGGTGGTGGCCGCGGCCACGATGCCGCCGGTCGGCCGGTAGGTGAGCGCCTTCAGGGTGATCAGGGAGCGGACCACGGCGTCCCGGTGCGGGCCGGTGTAGCGGCAGCGCGCCGACCACGCCTGCCAGTCGGCCACGCTGCTCTCCAGCGTCTCGAAGGGGTCGGTCAGCGGGGGGCGCGGCTCGTGCGAGGGGTGCCAGGTCAGGACGAACGCGACCTTCTCGCCGGCCTCGACGGTGAACTCCGAGTGCGTGCCGAAGTGTTCGCCCCAGGTGCGCACCGGGGGCACGCTGCGCAGCCACGTCGAGTCGGGCCCCGCGACGGCCACCCGATGCCCGTCCGACCTGCGCACCCACGGCACGACCGAGCCGTACTCGAAGCGCAGCCGGAGCGTGCTGCGCACGGTGACCCGGCCGCTGAGCCCTTCCACGACCCGTACGACGTCGGGGGCGACATCGCGCTGCGGCATCAGGTCGGTGACGCGCACCGCGCCCTCGGTGGTCTCCCACTCGGTGTCCAGGACGAGGGTGCCGGGGCGGTACGCGCGCCGGGTACAGCGGTCCGCGCCCTCGGGAGCGATCCGCCAGTGGCCGTTCTCCTCGTCCCCGAGCAGCCTGGCGAAGCAGGCCGCCGAGTCGAAGCGGGGCAGGCACAGCCAGTCCACGGAGCCGTCCAGGCCGATCAGGGCGGCGGTCTGTTCGTCGCCGATGAGGGCGTAGTCCTCGATACGGGGGTGCACGCAGTGCGGTTTCCCGGCGGGCCGGTGGGGCAATCAGGGGTGGGGCCGGGGGAGTGACGCCGTCGTGTTCGTTCCGGTGTTCGAGAAGATCACCCCCGGGTGGGCGGGGGTCTGGTTCAGCACCCACAGTCCGATCAGCGTCGCCAGGGCGAACACGACCGCGATGAGGACGGCGAGGACGAGCCGGCGGCGGCGTTCCCGGCGCAGCCACTCGCCGCGTGCCGTGCGGTAGGCGTCGGGCGCCGCGTGCACCCCGCCCGCCAGCGCGGCGAGGGCCTCCTGGAGATCCTGTTCGGTGCGGTCCGGACTCGCGTCGTGCGAGGGGGTCGCGTCTCGGTGCGTCATCGCCGGGCCTCCATCGCCTGGGTCAGGGCGGCGAGGCCGCGTGCCGTGTGGGTCTTGACGGAGCCGCAGGAGATCCCCATCGCCGAGGCGATCTCGCTCTCCTTCAGCCCGAGCCAGTGCCGGAGCACCAGCGCCTCGCGCTGCCGGGCGGGCAGGTGCTGGAGCGCGTCGATGAGGACGCGCTGGTCGTCGTGGAGGAGCGCGGTGCTCTCGGCGGAGGCGACGAGTTCGTCGGTTCTCGTCGGGGGGTTCTCGACGTGCCTGCGGGCGACCTGGAGGTGCCGTATCCGCATCCGGGTCAGATTGCAGACCGTGGAGCGCAGATAGGCCTCCGCGGCCTCGGCGTCCCGCAGCCGCCGCCACTTCCGGTAGATCTGGTAGTAGGCCTCGGCGACCACGTTCTCCGGGTCGTCGGCGCCGAGCAGCACGGCGAGGCGGAGCATCGAGGCGTAGTGCAGCTCGAAGAGGCGGGCCACGCCGGCCTCACGCTCCAGCTCGGCCGGGTCGGCCGCCGCGGGGGCGAGCGGGACGGACACGGGCGTGCCGTGTCTCAGGTGCTGTCTCACGGGTTGTTCGCTCCCGTCTCCGGGCGCCGCCTGACGGTCAGGCGCGAGGGTAGGTCGGTCAGGTCGGCGCCCCGCGGGACGCCGAGCCGTTCGAGGGCCGCGGTACCGGCCAGGGCGACGGTCAGGTTGAGCAGGAGGGCGACGAGACCGGCGTAGATCTGGAAGGGGCCCGCCCCGATCGTCGAGAACCCCTCGTGGACGACGAGGAAGGTGCCGGACAGCATGCCCGCGCCCCACCCGGCGAGCAGTGCCCGCGGATGCAGCCGCCCCGTGAACAGGCCCACGGCGACGGCCGGGAAGATCTGGAGGATCCAGACCCCGCCGAGGAGCTGAAGGTTGACGGCGTCCTGGTCGCGCAGCCCGAACACGAAGGCCACCGCGCCCACCTTCGCCGTCAGCGACACCGCCTTGGCGATCCGCACCTGCCGCTTGGGCGTGGCCGTCGGGTGCACGTACTCGACGTACACATTGCGGACGAAGCTCGTGGCGGCCGCGATCGACATCACCGCGGCCGGGACCAGCGCGCCCACGGTGATCGCGCCGAACACCAGCCCGGCCAGCGGCCCCGGCATCAGCCGGTCCACCAGCATCGGTACGGCCGTCTCGGCACCGCCCTCCGGTGCCCGCACCCCGGCCGCGAGTGCCGCGATGCCGAGGAACCCGAAGAGCGCGAGCAGCCCCGTCCAGGCGGGCAGGGCCACGGCGACCTTGCGCAGGGTGCGCGGACTGTCGGCGGCGAAACCAGCGGTCAGGACGTGCGGGTACATCAGCAGGGCGAGCGCGGAACCGAGGGCGAGGGTGGCGTAGGCGGGCTGCTGGCCGGGGGAGAGGGAGAGCGCCGGTGCGCCCAGGCGCTCGGCGGCGCCGTCGAACACCGCGCCCGGTCCGCCGAGCCGTTCCAGGACCAGCCAGGTGACGGCGGTGAGGGAGACGAACACGGCGACCGCCTTCAGCGCGGAGATCACGGTGGGCGCCCGCAGCCCGTGCCGGTAGGTGGCCACCGCGAGCCCCGCGAACAGCGCCACCATCACCAGATCGCCGGTCGCACCCCGCGGATACACGCCCCCCGCGGTCAGCACGGCCCGTATCCCGAGCAGTTGCAGCGCCAGGTACGGCATCGTCGCCAGGATCCCGGTCAGCGCGACCACCAGGGCCAGCGGCGCCGAACCGTAGCGGCCCCGCACGAAGTCGGCGGCGGTGATGTAGCCGTGCCGGCGGGCCACCTCACCGAGGCGGCTGAGCAGCACGAAGGCGATCGGGCAGACGATCACCGTGTACGGCACCGCGAAGAAGGCGGCGCCGCCGTTGCCGTACGCGAGGCCCGGTACCGCGGTGAAGGTGTACGCCGTGAAGATCGTGCCGCCCAGCAGCAGCCAGGTCCACACCGGACCCAGGCTGCGGTCGGCCAGCGCCCAGCCCTCCAGGGACGGCAGCCGGTCGCTCGGGCGCAGCCGGCGCGCGGTCACGGCGAGCAGCGACGCCCCGCCGATCACGGCGAGGAACGTCGCGGTCATGGCGCTGTCGGCCATGGTCACCGTCCTTGGTGTGCCCCGGGGTCTGTGCGCGGGGATGGCTGTGCCCTCGCGCATTAGTTGCGCGGACCGCCGGTTCGGATGACGGACACCGGCGGGAAATCTCCCCGGAATTCGCTGTCAACCGTCCGCGGGAGGTGGGCAACTCTTGCACAGACCGACAGCGATGGGGAGAGGAGCGCAGGTCATGGCACGGACCGGTCATCACCGGCTACGGCGCGTCGCGATCGCCGTACTGCTTCTCGCACCCGCCGCGGGACTGCTGTGGGTCCCGATGTACGCCGGTGCGGAGCCGCGCCTGGCGGGCACGCCGTTCTTCTACTGGTACCAGCTCGCCTGGGTTCCGGGATGCGGTCTGTGCCTGCTCGCCGCGTACGTCCTGTCGGACCGACATCGCCGCTGAGCCCTTCTGATTTCGCACCGCTCTTGGTGAGGAGCCGCCATGCCCGAAACCGTCCTTCAGCCTGCCCTTGAGGCGCCTGAAAAATCACGAATGTCACCTCGCTCGATCCTCCTGTGGGCCCTCGTCGCGCTGCTCGGCGCGGTGGCCTGGGGGGTGCTCGCGCTGGCCAGGGGCGAGAAGATCTCCGCGGTCTGGCTGGTCGTCGCCGCCCTCGGCTCGTATGCGATCGCCTACCGCTTCTACTCCCGCTTCGTCGTCCGGCGCGTTTTGCAGCCGGACGACCGCCGGGCCACTCCCGCCGAACGTCTCGAGGACGGCGTCGACTTCCACCCCACCGACAAGCGGGTCCTCCTCGGCCACCACTTCGCGGCGATCGCGGGAGCCGGACCGCTGGTGGGCCCGGTGCTGGCGGCCCAGATGGGCTATCTCCCCGGCACCCTGTGGATCGTCGCCGGAGTGATCTTCGCGGGCGCCGTGCAGGACATGGTGGTCCTCTTCCTGTCCATGCGCCGGGACGGCAAGTCGCTCGGGCAGATGGCCCGCGACGAGATCGGCCGGGCGGGCGGTGCGGCCGCGCTGCTCGCGGTCTTCGCCATCATGATCATCCTGCTCGGCGTGCTCGCCCTGGTCGTGGTCAACGCCCTCGCGCACTCCCCGTGGGGCACCTTCTCCGTCGCCATGACCATTCCGATCGCCCTGTTCATGGGCTTCTGGCTGCACCGCATCCGGCCCGGCCGGGTCGTGGAGACCAGCTTCATCGGCGTCGCGCTGCTGCTCCTGGCGATCGTCGGCGGCAGCTGGGTCCAGAACTCCTCGCTGGCCTCCGCCTTCACCCTCAGCCCGACGACCCTGGTCTTCTGCCTGATCGGCTACGGCTTCGTCGCCTCCGTCCTCCCGGTCTGGATGCTGCTGGCCCCCCGCGACTACCTCTCCACCTTCATGAAGATCGGCACCATCGCGCTGCTCGCGGTGGGGGTCGTGGTGGCCGCCCCGGTGCTGCGCGCGGACGCGGTGAGCGACTTCGCGAGCTCGGGCGCCGGGCCGGTGTTCGCGGGCTCCCTGTTCCCCTTCCTGTTCATCACCATCGCCTGCGGCGCGCTGTCCGGCTTCCACGCGCTGGTCTCCTCCGGTACGACACCGAAGCTGATCCAGAAGGAGTCCCAGGTCCGGCTCATCGGCTACGGCGCCATGCTGATGGAGTCGTTCGTCGCGATCATGGCGCTGATCGCGGCGGCCACCCTGGAGCCCGGCCTGTACTACGCGATGAACGCCCCGGCGGGACTGCTGGGCGCCACGGCCGAGTCGGCGTCCCACGCGGTCGCGGGCCTCGGCTTCACCATCACCCCCGACCAGCTGACCCAGGCCGCGAAGGCGGTCGAGGAACAGACCCTGATCGCCCGTTCCGGAGGCGCGCCGACCCTCGCGGTCGGCATGTCGGAGATCTTCTCCGGGGTGTTCGGCGGTACCGCCATGAAGGCCTTCTGGTACCACTTCGCGATCATGTTCGAGGCGCTGTTCATCCTGACGACGGTGGACGCCGGCACCCGGGTCGGGCGCTTCATGCTCCAGGACATGCTCGGCAACGTGTGGAAGCCGGTCGGCCGGGTCAACTGGAAGCCGGGCATCTGGCTGTGCAGCGCCCTGGTGGTCGCGGCCTGGGGCTACTTCCTCCACACCGGCGCGACCGACCCGCTCGGCGGGATCAACCAGCTCTTCCCGCTCTTCGGTATCGCCAACCAGCTGCTGGCCGCGATCGCGCTGACCGTGTGCACCACGGTCCTCGTCAAGTCCGGGAAGCTGCGCTGGGCGTGGGTCACCGGCGTGCCGCTGGCCTGGGTGGTCGCGATCACCTTCACCGCGGGCTGGCAGAAGATCTTCTCGGACGATCCGCGGGTCGGGTTCTTCGCCCAGCGCGCCAAGTACGCGGACGGCATCGACGCGGGCCAGGTGCTCGCGCCCGCCAAGACGCCGGCCGACATGCACACGGTGGTCACCAACTCCACGGTCGACGGGGTGCTGATCGCCCTGTTCCTGCTGCTGGTCGCGGTCGTCATCGTCAACGCGGGGGTGGTGTGCGTGCGGGCCGTACGGGCGCCGGGGTCCTCGCCCACGACGGAGGCGCCGTACGTCGAGTCGCGGATCGGTGCCCCCGGGGCCACGGAGGGGGCCGGTGAGGAGCTGGTCGGGGTGCGGTCGTGAGCCTGGCCGAAGGGGTGGCCGTGGCTGCACGGCGGTGGGCGCGGGCGGTTCGCTGGTACCTGCGGGAGCTGACCGGGGAGGCGGAGTACGACCGCTACCGCGAGCGGCAGCTGCGCCACCACCCGCTCGCGCCGGTACCGAACCGGCGGGAGTACGAGGTGCTGCGCGCGCGGCACCGGGAGGCTCATCCGCAGGGGCGGTGTTGTTGACACCGCTGTGCGTGACTGCGGCTCGCGATGCCGGTGGCTGGTGCCGGGGCACTCGTGACGGGGGTGGCTGGTGCCGGGGCTCGTGACGCGGTGGCTGGTGCTGCGGCTCGTGACGGGGGTGGCTGGTGCTGCGGCTCGTGACGGGGGTGGCTGGTGCCGGGGCTCGTGACGCGGTGGCTGGTGCTGCGGCTCGTGCCGCGGGTGGCTGGTGCCGCGGATCGTGACGGCGGTGGCGGCGCCGCTGGGTCGCATCGGTGCCGCGGACCGTGGGGGCGGGTGCACCGCCCGCCCCCTTACTCCACTCACCTTCCGGGACAGAGATGTTCAGACGTCGTACCGCCCTGCTGGTCCGCCCCGCCCTGGACGACGACGCGCTGCACGCGACGCTGACCGAGCTGCGGCCCACGCTCCAGTTGCACGGGCTCGGTGCCGGTTCCAGCCGACCGCTCTGGCAGCCGGTCGCCCAGTTGCTGCGGGACACGGGGAAGGACTGGGACCGCCGGTGGCACCGGATGTCCGTCCTGGCGGACGGGTTGCCGGCCGGGGTGTGCCGGCGGTGGATCACCGAACGACCCGATGACGGGGACGCGCTGGTGCTCTGGGCCTGCGTCCGGTGTGCGCGGCGGGACCCGGCCGACGGTCGGGCCGCCGTCCAGGACGCCGAGCGGGCGTGTCTGCGCGCCGCGGAGGCCTGCCCCGACGATCCGACCCCCTGGCTGGCCCTCCTGGGGCTGATGCACTCCCTCGCCGTGCCGCCCCGGGACGCCGTGCCCGTGTGGACCGAGGCCGTCACCCGGGCACCCTGGCACCGGGGCGCCTATCACCGGCTGCTGAGCTGTCTGTCCCCGCGTGGACAGGGCTCGGTCGCCGACATGATGGACTTCGCCGGTCATGGGGCCGCCCGCGCTCCGCACGGCTCACCGCTCGCCCTGCTCCCCGTGGCGGCCCGCGTCGAACTCGTCGCCCACCGCCGGCGGCAGATGTCCCTCGGGGCGGACAGCCACTGGAACGAACCCCGGGCCGGCGCGGAGATCGAGTCGGCCTTGACCGACTGGTTCCACACCGCGGCCGCACCGCACGCCGAGGCCGTCTCCGACCTCAACATCCTGGCCTTCGCCCTCGTCCGCATGCACCGCCCGACCGACGCGGCCCCCGTCTTCCGGCGGATCGGCCCCCACATGACCCCCTGTCCATGGGGACTGCTGCCCGAGCCGGAGCGCACGTTTCTGTATTGGCGGGATCGTCTGGGGCGGTGAAGGCGGTGAAGCCGGTGAGGTGGCTGATGCGGGGGGGGGTGACGCCTGATACGGGGGATGCGGCGCGGCCCGGACCGGACCGGACCGGACCGGACCGGACCGGGGCCCGGCGAACCGGGTGGCCGTGTGTCCCGGGCGACCCCGGTGGCCCGTGGGTCAGACCGCCGCCGGCTCCGCCTCCGCCGTGCCTTCCTGCTCCGCCTTCTCCCGGCGGTCACGGAGTTCACGTCGGACCAGGACGATCCACCCGATCGGAACGCCCACGGAGAACAGCCACCACTGGATGGCGTAGGCGTAGTTCAGCGCGGCGTCCTCCTTCCCGGGGTCGGCGCCGATCAGTTCCGGGCTGTCGCCCTTCGGCTCGGGGGCCGTCTGGGCGATGTAGCCGCCGAGCACCGTGGCGCCCAGCCGCTTGGCCTCCTGCTCGCTGTTGATCAGCATGATCTGCCGGTCCGGAAGCCCCTTGAGGTTCTTGATGCCGCTCGCCGCCGTGGTCTCGTCGGGCATCAGCCGCCCGGTGACGGTGATCTCGCCCCGCGGAGGAGCGGGGATCTTGGGGAACGCGGTCTGGCTCGGACCGTTCGCGGGGATCCAGCCCCGGTTGACCAGCAGCACCTTGCCGTCGTCGAGGACGAAGGGGGTCAGGACGTGGTAGCCCACCTCGTCGTCGGAGTTGGTGCGGCGCCGGACCACGACCTCGTCGTCGGTGTCGAAGTGCCCCTTCGCGGTCACGCTGCGGTACCGGTCGTGGGTGGTGATCGTGTGTCCGGGCGAGGTCATCCGCTCCACGGGCACCGGCTTCGCCGACAGCGCGTCGGAGACGAGCTCGTTGCGGGCGGTGCGCTCCTCGTAGCGGTGCATCTGCCAGATGCCCAGCCTGATCATCGTGGGGATGAGGAGGAGGGCGACCAGCGTGAGGATCACCCACTGCCGGGACAACAGGAAGCGGTACACCCCACGACCGTACAACTCGGACCCAGGGGTGTCCGCACAGGGGTGTGGTCCGCCCCGTGGACCAGGCCACCCAATGGAGCGCCGTCAGCTTGCGGGGGCCGGTCCCGCCCCTGACGATTCGGCTTATGACACGTTGCGAAGTGTGTGGGAACGACTACGAGCTGGCGTTCACCGTCGAGACCAAGGACGGGGCACGGCACGTCTTCGACTCGTTCGCCTGCGCGATCCACCGCATGGCTCCCATCTGCGAGCACTGCCGGGTGCAGATCATCGGCCAGGGCGTCGAGGTGGACGGTCACTGGTTCTGCGGCGCGCACTGTGCCCGGGCGGAGGGCAAGGTCGGCATCGTGGACAAGATCGGCTCCGCTGTGTGACCCCGGCGAGGCGGTCGCCGGACCGTTGATCGGCTGCGGCGCCTCGGCCTCCGTCCGGCGCCGGCCGCCGCCTGCGACGGCGAGGTCCCGTGTGGGCGGTGGCGGCGAGGCTTTCGGGCCGGCGGGCCGACGGGCCGGCGGGCGGGCGGTGACGGCCGGGCTCCCGTGTGGGGTGACGGCGGCCCTGGGGTTGCTCCCCGGTCCCGGAGAACAGGGCCGGCCTCGCCTTGCGTGTCGCGGGAGGCCGCCGGGTAACGGCGTGAACGACGGACACCGCCCCGCACCCACCCACCCACCCGCCCGCTCGCGGAAGACGGTCCCCCTCAAGAAGTCGTAACGGTGGACGTGTTGGTTCCCGCGGCTCGTGGCGAGCGGCAGCACCAGGTGTGCATCGGTGCGCGGTTGCCCAAACCGTGCTCCGGCCGGTCCGCGCGTGGGCGCGTCACGCCCCGCACGCGGGGTATGCCGTGGCCACGCCCGCCTGCCCACCTGTCGGGCGGCACGACCCGGACGTCCGGTCTCCCGTGAAAGGCAGTCCCCGATGAGTGACACCAACGCACTGGAACCGCTCGCGACCTTCTGCGGTGACTGCGACTGCGGCTGCCCGCAGTTGTTCGTCGACCCGGGTGCCCCGGCGGAGCGCCGCGTCCTGCTCACCGACGACTTCGGCCAGCGCGTCCAGATGAGCACCGACCAGTTCGCCTCGCTGGTGGCGGAGGCCAAGTCGGGCAAGCTGGACGGCATCGCCCTCGCCTGACCGACCCGGCGGTGAACCCGACTCACCCGCTACCGGTTCCGTACGGTCACCCCTCCGACGCCGGCTCCACATCCCGCAGAAGCTGCCCGAAGGCCGCCTCGTCGACGACCGGTGTGCCGAACTGCCGGGCCTTGACCACCTTGGACGTGCCCGAGTCCGGGTCGTTGGTGACGAGCAGACTGGTCAGCCGGGAGATGCTGGTGGCGACATGCAGCCCGGCTTCGATCGCCCGGTCCTCCAACAGGTCGCGCTCGGTCGAGGTGTCCCCGGAAAAGGCGATGCGCATGCCCTGTTTGAGCGGTTTGCCGTCCTCGTACCGCCCCGGGTTGGGGTAGGGGCACGCGGGCCGCTTGCGCGCGGGCCGCCAACTGGTCGCCCGGTAACCGCCGTAGCCCGACGACGACTGCCGGGGCACCGCCCGGTCACTCCACTCGGTCAGCGGCCGGCACTCGTGCAGCGGCAGCCGCACGCTTCGCGCGGCGGCGGCCCGCAGACTCGGCCGGAACGCCTCCGCGAGCACGCGCGCGTCGTCGAGGGCATGGTGCGCCCGCTGCTGTACGACGCCGAAGTGGGCCGCCAGCGACTCCAGTTTGTGGTTGGGCAGCGGCAGGCCGAGCTCCTTCGACAGGACGATGGTGCACAGCCGCTGACTCACCGGCGCCACCCGGCCCGCGCGCGCGTACTCGCGGGCGATCATCTGCCAGTCGAAGACGGCGTTGTGCGCGACGAGCACGCGCCCGTCGAGCCGGGCCGAGAACTCGTCGGCGATGTCCTGGAAGAGAGGGGCGCCTTCGAGCGTCTCGCTCGTCAGCCCGTGGATCCACACGGGACCCGGGTCACGCTCGGGATTGACCAGCGTGTACCAGTGGTCCTCGACCTCGCCGCGGGCGTCAAGTCGGTAGACGGCCGCGGAGATTATCCGGTCGTCGCGGGCCAGGCCGGTGGTCTCCACGTCGACGACCGCGTATCCCTGCGGATACGCGGCCGGCCACGCTGTGGGGGAGGACGCTGCGGTCGTCTGGTCTTCGAGCATGGTTCACGAGGATACGGGCCACGACTGACAGTCCCTCACGGTGGCGTCGGTACCGGGCTCGCGAGGACCGGGGTGCGATCCTCCGGGGATGACCGAAGAGGGTGTGGGTGGACCGGCGCACGGCGAGGCGCACGGCGGTGGGCTCGGCGCCCGGCTCAACTGGCTGCGCGCGGCCGTCCTCGGCGCGAACGACGGCATCGTCTCCACGGCGGGCCTCGTCGTCGGGGTGGCCGGCGCGACGAGCGACCGCGCGGCGCTGCTGACTGCGGGTCTGGCGGGCCTGCTGGCCGGCTCGATGTCCATGGCGGCCGGGGAGTACGTGTCGGTGTCGACCCAGCGCGACTCCGAGATGGCGGCGTTGGCCCTGGAGAAGCGGGAACTGCGCGAACAGCCCGAGGCGGAGCTGGAGGAGTTGACGGAGCTTCTGGAGGAGCGGGGCCTGTCCCGGGACGTGGCCCGCGAGGCGGCGGAGCAACTCACGGAACGCGACGCGCTGCGGGCCCACGCACGCGTGGAGCTCGGCATCGACCCGGACGAACTGACCAACCCCTGGCACGCGGCCTGGGCGAGCTTCGTGGCGTTCACGGCGGGGGCGTTGCTGCCGCTGCTCGCCATCGTGCTGCCACCGTCGGGGTGGCGGGTGCCGGTGACGGTGGTGTCGGTGGTGGCGGCGCTGGTGCTGACGGGGTGGAGCAGCGCGCGGTTGGGGGCCGCGGCCGCGGGACGGGCGGTGGCGCGGAACGTCGGAGGCGGCGTGCTGGCCATGGGGGTCACGTACGGGGTCGGGGTGTTGCTGGGGGCGGCGGGGGTCGGCTGACATCTCGGTGCCGCAATCGGCTCAGTCCCCGCCCGTTCCGCCTCGCCGCTGACGTCCCTTGGCGGAGATCGCCAAGAAGCAAGCGCGTACCACTGGTAATACTTGTGGGTAACAACGTCTAGCCGTGCCCGACCAGCGGTTCTACGGTGCACGCATGCCGAACCTCCCCGACGTCGTGGTCTGGTCCATCCCCGCCTTCGTGCTGCTCACCGTCATCGAGATGATCAGCGTCCGAATCCATCCGGACGAAGACGCGGCCGGCTACGAGACGAGGGACGCCGCCACCAGCCTGGGCATGGGACTCGGCAGCCTCTTCTTCGACTTCCTGTGGAAGATCCCGATCGTCGCCATCTACACGGCCCTGTACGAGCTCACCCCGCTCCGTGTCCCCGTCCTGTGGTGGACGGTCCCCCTGATGCTGCTCGGGCAGGACTTCTTCTACTACTGGTCCCACCGCGGCCACCACGTCATCCGCATCCTGTGGGCCTGTCACGTCGTCCACCACTCCAGCCGGAAGTTCAACCTCACCACCGCGCTGCGCCAGCCCTGGACGAGCCTGACCGTCTGGCCGTTCTACGTCCCCCTCGTCGCCGTCGGAGTCCACCCGGCCACGCTCGCCTTCTGCTCCTCAGCGAACCTCGTCTACCAGTTCTGGATCCACACCGAGCGCATCGACAAGATGCCCCGCTGGTTCGAGTCCGTCTTCAACACCCCGTCCCACCACCGCGTCCACCACGCCTCCCAGGGCGGCTACCTGGACCGCAACTTCGGCGGGATCCTCATCGTCTGGGACCGGCTCTTCGGCTCGTTCGTCGCCGAGACCGAACGGCCCGTCTACGGGTTGACCAAGAACATCAACACGTTCAACCCGATCAAGGTGGCCACACACGAGTACGTGGCGATCGTCAAGGACGTCAAGAAAGCACGGAGTTGGCGTGAGCGGGCCGGGCGGGTGTTCGGCGGACCGGGATGGCAGCCGTCGCCGCCGACGGAACGGGAACCGACGGCGGAACCGGAACCGATGACGGAACCGGCTCCGCCGACGGCACCGGAACCGGCCGCGGCCGAAGGGAATGCGGCCGCGTGAGAGGCCGTCCCGAGCGGCAGGCATCCACACCTGCCCCGTCCGGGCCGACCCCGCGCGCGCGTTCCGTCGCCGCTCTCCTGCTCGCCTGCTTCGCCGCCGCCGGCCTCACCGACCTCATCTCCCTGGCCGCCGGTTTCGATGGCGGCCACGTCGTCACCAAGCCCCTGCTCATGCCGCTCCTCGCCGCCTGGGCGGCCCTCCGCGGCGCACCACGCCTGCTCGTCACCGCACTCCTGTGCGGCTGGGGCGGCGATGTCCTTCTGCTGTCCGACACCGGCCCGGCGTTCCTCGCCGGCATGGCCTGCTTCGCCGCGGGACACGTCTGCTACATCGCGCTCTTCAGGCGCCACGGCACGCCACGCACGCGTGCCCTCCTCCCGGCCCCCGCCTACGCCCTCTCCCTCGCCACCATGGTCGCCCTCCTGTGGCCGGACCTGCCGACGGACCTCCGGGTCCCCGTCGCCGGCTACAGCACCCTGCTCGTGGCGATGGCGTACACCGCCGCCGGACTCGGCCTCGCCACCGGACTGGGCGGCGTGCTCTTCGTCCTCTCGGACACCCTCATCGCGACCGGCGTCGCCGACTGGCCCCAGCTCCCACGCCCCGATTTCTGGATCATGCTCACCTACCTCGCCGCGCAGTTCCTGCTGGCCGGCGGCACCCGACGAGCCCTCGAACCGCGCCCGGGACCCATGGCGACCCACGGTGAGAAACGCTCGACCGCCCCCTGAGCACCGCCACGACCGTAACGACCCCCACGACCGTCACGACCGCCCACGAGGAGAACCCGGTCCTCGTCACCGACCAGCGGTCGCGACCGTGGGTCGGCAACCAGCCGTCACCGCGCGGCTCTCACCAGTGGATCGGCAGCGGCAGCGCCGTCAGCAGCCCCGACACCGCGACCACCAGCCCCAGGGCGGCGACCTCCGCGCGCGCGGGGACACAGGCGGTCAGTGGGTCGGGGGCGCGGCGCAGCCGGGTCCGGGCCGACAGGGCGAGCGCGGCGACGACCGCCACCAGGAGCACCTTGGCGAGCAGAGCGCGCCCGTAGGCCGTGTCCGTCAGCGTCTCCAGGAGCGCGCCGGGTGGCAAGCGGCGCAGCGAACTCCACACGCCGGTCGCGGAGAGGGCGGCAAGCAGAACGGCGGCCACGCGCGCGTAGAGCCCGAGCAGCGCCACGCCCGGCTCCGCGGGGCCCCAGTGGCGCAGCGTCCGCAGCACGCGCAGGAGTCCGCCGGCCCACAGCGCCGCGCACGTGAGGTGAACCAGCGTCAGCCCGGAGCCGATCAGCGGACTCTGCTCGGTCGCGGGATGCGCGCGCAGGGCCTCCGCCACCACCACGACGGCAAGGGGCCACACCTGGGCGGCAGGGCGGCCCGAACCGGCGCACAAACCGGCCAGCAGGAACGCGTTGACCTCCAGCAGGGCCAACTTGCCGTCCCGCGAGGCGTACAGGCCGCCGACATCGATCTCGGAGAGACTGTGGGGCACCAGATTGCCGGTCGCCACGACCGACGCCAGAGCCAGTGAGGCGAGGAACCCGGCGCCGGCGGCGCAGAGGGCCCAGGATCGCGGCACGTTCGGGAGAGCGCCGGGTACCGAGCGGGCCAGCCGGTCCACGAACAGTTCGCCCAGCGGCACGCACAACGCCACGAACAGCACCGCCCGCAGCAGAGCCACCCCGCCGACCCCGGGCGCCGCGGCCTCCTCGGTGCCGTGCAGCGCGGCGGACGGACCGAGCGACGGTATCGCCAGGGCCGGCACCGCGAGGACGAGGACGGCGACCGCCCGGCCGACGCCCGGGCGCCGCGGGGGACCGCTCGCGTCGGTCGCCTCGGAGGCGGGTCTCGGCAGGGTCACCCCACGATCGTGACCACAACGGACAGAACCGGGCAACTACTGGGAAACAAGTGGTGGTACGGCATTCCACCCATACATGCGTTTCCGGTCCCGGCGTCGGTTCGGCCCGCCCGCTCAGTGCCAGCGCGGGGCATCCGTCCCCCAGGGCACCGGCGGCCGGCCCCAGTCCACCGGGCCGCCCTCGAAGGAGACCGGAGACAACGCGTACCGCAGCCGCCCGAGCGCGCTGTCCGCCTCCGACAACCAGGGCCCGGGCCCGTCGAAGGCACCGCTCCCGGCGTCCCCCGCGGCCGTGCCACCCGCGCCGTCCGCGCTCTCCACGCCGTCCGTCAGCCACTTGGCCGTCCGCGCGAGTGCCAGCCGCACGAACCGGCTCCCACCGTCGTACGACTGCTCGTGCAACGCCCGCAACACGGCTGCCGCCAGCAGATAGCCCGTCCCGTGGTCGAGGGCCTGCGCGGGCAGCGCACCCGGCCGCTCCGCCGAGCCCTCCAGCACCGCGATCCCGGTGGCCGCCTGTACGAGGCTGTCGAAACCCCGCCGTTCACGCCAGGGCCCGTACGCGCCCCACGCCGACAACTGGGCGACGACCAGCCCGGGCCGCCGTTCCGCCAGTGCCTCGGCGGACAGTCCGAACCGGTCCAGCGCGCCCGGCCGGTACCCGGTGACGACCACGTCCGCCGCCGCGAGCAGCTCCTCGAAGGTCTGCCGGTCGGCGCCCAGGTCGAGTGTCGCCGACCGCTTCCCGAGGCCGGTGTCGGCGTGCTGGTCGGGCAGTTCGGGAAGCCGGGGCGCGTCCAGGCGCAGCACGTCAGCGCCGAGCAGGGCGAGCGTGCGGGTGGCGACCGGGCCCGCGAGCACCCGTGTCAGGTCCAGGACGCGCAGCCCGGCGGCCGGCAGCAGGGGAGAGGCGCCGACCGGAGCGAAGGCACGCGCGCGTGCCGTGTCCAGCCGCCCTCGCTCGACCAGTGGCCGTTTCGCCACCTCGGCCGCCTGTGGATGGGCGGCCCATTCCTCGGGGGAGCGCAGGGCGACGGCGAGCCCCCCGGCCGCGTACACGGCTTCCTCGACGTCCAGGGCGGACCGCTCGGCCAGCGCCGCCCCGACGGCCGCCGCGTCCTCCGCCACCCCCAGCGCGTCGAGCAGCCGCGCCCGGTGGTGCGGGTAGTTCGCGTGCGTCCGCACCCACCCGTCCGCCGTCCGCCAGAACCGGGACAGCGGTGCGAAGGCGACCGGTGCGCGCCCCTCGATCAGCAGGTGACGCTCGCTCAGGAAAGCGGTGGCGACCGCCCCGTCGTCCACCAGCACCGTCGGCGGCTCGGTGAGACCGGCCCGCCGCGCCCCGAGTTCGGCGGCGGCCAGTGCGCACTCACCCACACAGGCCCGCGCGAGATCCAGCACGGGAAGGCGCCCCTCAAGAGCGCCTTCCCGCACCACAAACTTGATTCCAGTCATGACTGCACTATGCAATATTGACGGAATCAATATAAGGACGACCCTTGATCGTCCCGTACCGCTACTTCGTCACGGCGTCCAGTGCGTCCACCGTGCCCCAGCCGTAGAAGCCGTTGCGGTTCTTGGAGCCCTCGCACACCGCGTCGACCTTGCCGTCGCCGTTGATGTCGTAGGGGTCCGTGCACGGCGTGGCGTCCGCCTCCGCGTACAGCAGCGCCTTCACCAGGGCCGGCGGGGCATACGGGTGCGTCGACTTGATCAGGGCGGCCACGGCCGCGGCGTGCGGCGAGGCCATCGACGTACCGGCCATGTAGCCCCACTTGCCGCCGGGCAGCGTGCCCAGGATCAGACCGCTGGTCGCGGGCGGCGCGGGCGTCTGGTAGGCCGTCGAGTCACCGCCGGGCGCGGCGACGTCGATGACGCCCAGGCCGTAGTTGGAGAAGGACGACTTGATGCCCTTGGCCCCGGTCGACGCGACCGTCACGACACCCGGCAGCTGGGTCGGTATGTCGAAGCACTCCGACGGGTCGATCACCCGGTCCGAGGGCGTGCCGTCGTTGGGCGAGACCGGGTCGGTGATCTCGTCGGCCGCGAGGTCGTAGTTCTCGTTGCCGGCCGCGGCGACGTTGACCACGCCCCGCTTCTCCGCGTACCGCGAGGCCCGGGTGACCGCCTCCACGAGGGCCTTCTGGTCCGGGTCGTCGGTGCAGTTGAAGTACCACGGGTCGGTGTAATAGCTGTTGTTGGTGACGTCGACGCCGTGCGTGGCCGCCCACATGAAGCCGCAGACGACGGCCTCCGTGTAGAAGTAGCCCGCGGTGGTCGACACCTTGATGCCCGCCACCTTCACACTGGGCGCCACGCCCGTCATGCCGACGCCGTTCTTGGCGGCCGCGATCTCACCGGCCACGTGCGTGCCGTGCGGGCTCTCCTCGGCGCTCGGCCGCCAGGCCCCGTCGGTGGTGTCCGGCTTGCCCGTCACGCAGTTGACCGAGGCGGCCCGGTCGAAGTTCGGCGCGAGGTCCGGGTGGGTGTCGTCCACGCCCGTGTCGATCACGGCGACGGTCACCTTGCTGCTGCCGAGCGACTTCTCGTGCGCCTTGTCCGCCTTGATGGCCGGCAGGTCCCACTGCAACGACTCAAGGGGGTCCTGGCCGGCGTCGGCGGCGGCCTGCGCGGCGGTCATCTGCGCCGCGCTGAGCGCCTTCGGCGTCCCCTCGTCGGTCGTCGACTGCGCGGGCAGCGGCGCGTTGCGCGTGTTGCCCGCCGACTCGACCCCGCGGACCTTGCGGATCGTCTTGGCGAAGTCGGGGTTCGACGAGTGGACGACGATCACACCGATCCGGTCGTACGACGTCACGATCGTGCCGCCGGCCTTCGCGATGGCCTTCTTCACCTGGGCGGAAGGACCGTGCCCGGGAGGGACGTTGACGACGTAGCTGAGCGCTGTCCCGTCCGTGGCGGCGGAGGCGAGGACGTCGCTGACGGTACCGGTGGCACCGGCGGCGGTGCCGGACAGGCCGGTCGCGGACGCCGTGGCACCCGGCAGGAACGCCATGGCCGTCGCGATGGCCATACCGAGCGGGATCGCGAGCGTGCGCCGGTAGCGCGGGTGGGGCCCAGTCATGATGTGAATCTCTCCAGTTCGTACTCGATGCAAGCGGTTCGTGCGGGTGGTGCCGGGTCGGGCGAGGTCTCGGACCGGGCGGGTCACTTGACCGCGCGCAGCGCGTTGACGATGCCGAAGCCGTAGAACCCGTTGGCCCGGGTGCCGCCCTCGCACACCGCGTCCTGCGTGCCGTCGCCGTCCTGGTCGTACGAGGCCGGGCAGCTCGTGGCGTCCGCCTGCGCCTTCAGCAGCGCCTGCAACTGGGCCGGGCTCGCCTTGGGGTGCGTCGACTTCAGCAGCGCGGCGACGCCCGCGGCGTGCGGCGAGGCCATCGAAGTGCCCTGCAGGAAGCCGTACGCGCCGTTCGGCATGGTCGACAGGATGCGGCCGTTCTGCGAGGGCGTGTCCGGGATCTGGTACAGCCGGTCGCCGCCGGGGGCCGCGACGTCGATGACGCCCTTGCCGTACGAGGAGTAGTACGACTTGAGGTTCTTGACGCCCGTCGCGCTGACCGTGACGACACCCGGAAGCTGCGTCGGCACGTCGAAGCACTCGTGCGGGTCGACGGTCCGCTCCACCGGCGTCGAGTCGTCGGGGCTCGAGTCGTCGACGATCGCGTCGGAGTCCAGGTCATCGTTGGAGTTGCCCGCCGACGCCAGGCTGAGCGTGCCCTTCTTCTGCGCGTACCGCTGCGCCCTGTTGACCGCGTCAACAATGGCCCGCTGATCGGGATCGTCCATGCAGTTGTACAGCCATGGATCAACGTAGTAGCTGTTGTTCGTGATCTCGACGCCGTGGTCGGCCGCGAACACGAACGCGCACACGACGCTCTCGGGATAGAAGAGGCCGTTGCTCCGGTCGGTCACGTTGATGGCCGACACCTTCACCCCGGGCGCGACCCCGGCCACGCCGATGCCGTTGCGGGCGGCGGCGATCTCACCGGCCACATGCGTGCCGTGGTAGTCGTCCGCGGTGTACGGCCGCCAGGCGCCGGCGCTGGTGTCCGGGACACCGCCGTCGCAGTTGGCCGACTGCGAGGCGGAGAAGTTCGGCGCGATGTCGGGGTGGGTGTCGTCGACGCCGGTGTCGATCACGGCGACGGTCACCTTGCGGCTGCCCGGGTTGATCTTGGCGGCCTTGTCGGCGCCGATCGCGCGCAGGTCCCACTGGTCGGCCTCGAGGGGCTCGCTGTCCGGTGTGGCGGCCGAGGACTTCGCGATCTTCGCGGCCTGCGCGGCCGTCAGGACCTGGACCGCGCCCTCGTCCGTCGTGCCGGCCGGGGTCAGCGCCGAGGTACGGGTGGCGCCGGCGGACTGCACGCCGCGCACCTTGCGGATCTTCTGGGCGAAGTCCGGGGCGGCGGAGTGGACGACGATCACGCCGATCTTCTCGTACGCGATCACGACGGTGCCGCCGGCCTTCGGTATCGCCTTCTTCACCGACGCGATCGTGCGGTGGTCCACCTTGGTGTTGACGACGTAGGACAGGTTCGTCGCGTCCGCGGCCTGAACCGCGGTCTCCCCGAAGGGCGCGGCCGAGGCAGCCGCGGGCAGGAAGCCGAGCGAGGCCGTGAGGGACAGCACGACGGGCACAGCGAGCGCGAGACGGCGACGGGAATGTCTCGAACGTCTGGAACGCGGCTGGGACATGGGGTCTCCACATCATCCGGAAACGAAACCGGCCCGAGACACAGGTGTCGCTCGGGCAGGTACATGACGGGTGGTGCAGGCCGAAGCTATCTCCCGAAGTCGCTGGCCAGCAATGACTTCCCCAAGGTGAGTTCGGAAAGAAGCAAAGCGAGTTGAACCGCTCCCAGCGCGGCGCCGTGACCTTGAACAGGGAACGCGAGGACACTCGCCCCCGATCCCCGTCACAACCGCCACCCGCAACGCGAGGAGAGTCCGTGTCCACCGACGCACCGCCACCCTCGAAAGAGACGCACAAACTCCCCACCACCGAGGAGTTCACCGAGGTGCAGGAGAGCGCGGAGTTCGGTGAACTGCGCCGCTCCTACCGCTCCTTCGCCTTTCCGCTGACCGTCGGCTTCATCGCCTGGTACCTGCTGTACGTCCTGCTGTCCAACTACGCGGGCGACTTCATGGGCACCAAGCTCTTCGGCAACATCAACGTGGCCCTCGCCCTGGGCCTCGCGCAGTTCCTGACCACGTTCCTCATCGCCTGGTGGTACTCGCGAGTCGCCGCCGCCAAGTTCGACCCCAAGGCCGAGGCGATCAAGTCCCGGATGGAGGGCGGCGCATGAGCCCCGCGATCACCCTGGCGGCCGGCGAGGCCAGCGAGCACCGGCCGCTGATCATCAGCCTCTTCGCGGTCTTCGTCGTCGCGACCCTGGTCATCACGGTCTGGGCCGGACGCCAGACCAAGGACGCCTCCGACTTCTACGCGGGCGGCCGCCAGTTCACCGGTTTCCAGAACGGCCTCGCCGTCTCCGGCGACTACATGTCCGCGGCGTCCTTCCTCGGCATCGCGGGCGCCATCGCCCTCTTCGGCTACGACGGCTTCCTGTACTCCATCGGCTTCCTGGTCGCCTGGCTCGTCGCCCTGCTCCTGGTCGCCGAACCACTGCGCAACTCCGGCCGCTACACGATGGGTGACGTCCTCGCGTACCGGATGCGCCAGCGCCCGGTCCGCACGGCGGCCGGCACCTCCACGATCGTCGTCTCGATCTTCTACCTGCTGGCCCAGATGGCGGGCGCGGGCGTTCTGGTCTCCCTGCTGCTCGGCATCACCAGCGACGCCGGCAAGATCGGCATCGTCGCCCTGGTCGGCGTCCTGATGATCGTGTACGTCACCATCGGCGGCATGAAGGGCACCACCTGGGTCCAGATGGTCAAGGCCGTCCTGCTGATCGCGGGCGCCCTGCTGCTGACCTTCCTGGTGCTGCTGAAGTTCGACTTCAACGTCTCCGACCTGCTCGGCTCCGCCGCCGACAACAGCGGCAAGGGCGCGGCCTTCCTGGAGCCGGGCCTGAAGTACGGCGCCACCGGCACCACCAAGCTGGACTTCATCTCGCTCGGCATCGCCCTGGTCCTCGGCACCGCCGGTCTGCCGCACATCCTGATCCGCTTCTACACGGTGCCCACCGCCAAGGCCGCCCGTAAGTCGGTCATCTGGGCCATCGGCCTCATCGGCGCCTTCTACCTGATGACCCTCGCCCTCGGCTTCGGCGCCGCGGCCCTCATCAAGCCGGACGAGATCATCGCCTCCAACAAGGCGGGCAACACGGCGGCGCCACTGCTGGCACTGCATCTGGGCGGCGTCGACTCCAACTGGGGCGCGATCCTGCTGGCCACCATCTCGGCGGTCGCCTTCGCCACGATCCTCGCGGTCGTCGCCGGCCTCACCCTGGCCTCGTCGTCGTCCTTCGCGCACGACATCTACGCCAACGTCATCAAGCGGGGCCAGGCCACCGAGAAGCAGGAGATGAGCGCGGCCCGCTGGGCGACCGTCGGCATCGGCGCCGTCTCCATCCTGCTGGGCGCCCTCGCCCGTGACCTGAACGTCGCGGGCCTCGTCGCCCTCGCCTTCGCGGTCGCCGCCTCGGCGAACCTGCCCACGATCATCTACAGCCTGTTCTGGAGGCGGTTCACCACTTCGGGCGCCCTGTGGTCGATCTACGGCGGTCTCGTCACGGCGGTCGGCCTGGTGCTGTTCTCGCCGGTCGTCTCCGGCAAGCCCTCCTCGATGTTCCCCGACGTCGACTTCCACTGGTTCCCGCTGGAGAACCCGGGCATCATCTCGATCCCGGTCGGCTTCCTGCTCGGCATCATCGGCACCTACCTCTCCAAGGAGGAGCCGGACAAGGGCAAGTACGCGGAGCTGGAGGTCCGGTCGCTGACCGGCACCGGAGCCCACTGACAGGCCCCCTGGAGCGGCCGCCTCGTAGATCCCTACGACGCGGCCGCTTCGTACGTCGTGGGATCGGGCACTGTCGTTGTCAGTGACGTCACGTAGGCTCGCAAGTGACGGAAACGATGGAGTCGGCACTGATCCGCGACGAGGGAGGGGGCCCACGTGCTCATCGACACCTATGGCCGGCAGGCCACCGACCTGCGCGTCTCGCTGACCGACCGCTGCAACCTGCGGTGCACGTACTGCATGCCGGAAGAGGGCCTGCAGTGGCTGGCCAAGCCGGACCTGCTCACCGACGACGAGATCGTCCGCCTGATCGACATCGCGGTCACCTCCCTCGGCATCGAGGAGGTCCGCTTCACCGGCGGCGAGCCCCTGCTGCGCCCCGGTCTGGTCGGCATCGTCGAGCGCGTCGCGGCCCTGGAGCCGCGACCCCAGATGTCCCTCACCACCAACGGCATCGGTCTCAAGCGCACCGCCAAGGCCCTGAAGGCGGCGGGCCTGGACCGGGTCAACGTCTCCCTGGACACCCTGCGCCCGGACGTCTTCAAGACCCTCACCCGCCGCGACCGCCACCGGGACGTCCTGGAGGGCCTGGACGCCGCCCGCGAGGCGGGTCTGACCCCGGTCAAGGTGAACTCCGTCCTGATGCCCGGACTGAACGACGACGAGGCCCCCGACCTCCTCGCCTGGGCGGTGGAGCACGACTACGAACTGCGCTTCATCGAGCAGATGCCCCTGGACGCCCAGCACGGCTGGAAGCGCGACGGCATGATCACCGCAGGGGACATCCTGACCTCCCTGCGCACCCGTTTCGACCTCACCGAGGAGGGTGCCGAGAAGCGCGGATCGGCCCCCGCGGAGCGCTGGATCGTCGACGGCGGCCCCCATGTGGTCGGCGTCATCGCCTCGGTCACCCGCCCCTTCTGCGCGGCCTGCGACCGCACCCGCCTCACGGCCGACGGCCAGATACGCACCTGCCTGTTCGCCCGCGAGGAGACGGACCTGCGAGCGGCCCTGCGCTCCGACGCCGGCGACGAGGAGATCGCCCGAATCTGGCGCGAGGCGATGTGGGGCAAGAAGGCGGGCGCGGGCCTCGACGACCCGACGTTCGTCCAGCCGGACCGTCCGATGTCCGCGATCGGCGGCTAGGCCCCCTCGGGCGCCCGCCAGTCCTCGAACTTCACGACGTCCTTGAGGAAGCCCCGTACTCCGAGGAACTGGGACAGGTGCTCCCGGTGCTCCTCACAGGCCAGCCACGTCTTGCGCCGCTCCGGCGTGTGGATCTTCGGGTTGTTCCACGCGAGCACCCACACGGCGTCGACGCGGCAACCCTTCGCGGAGCAGATGGGGGTCTCGTCACTCACGGATTTCGACTCACGGATTTCGTCTCACAAGCGGGGTGGAAAAGGCGACGCCGAGCAGCCACGGGGGGAGCTGCCCGGCGTCGGTCTGTCGCTCCGACGGGGGATGCGGAGCGCGTACGAAGTATGTCACGGGTAACCCTTGGCCCGGCACCGGAACAACATGATTGATCTGAGCTTTTCTTGAGCTTGGTTCCGGCAAGACCTGTCAGGTCCGCTCGCGCGGTTCCCCCCGGGCACCCGACGCCGCCCCGCCCGCACCGGCTTCCGGCACGGGTTCCGCGAAGTCGTCCTCGGCCCGCGGCGGCATGATCATCGGCCGGGTCGGTACGGTCACGAAGGTCGACGGCAGTGAGGGCGCGTTCTCCCGCCCCGCGTTGGCGATGACGACGGCGATGTAGGGCAGAACCGCCCCCAGCACCAGCGCCACGATCGCGACGTGCCGTTCGACGTTCCAGAGTGTGGCCGCGAGCACCACCGACAGCGTACGGACCGTCATCGAGATGACGTACCGGCGCTGACGTCCGCGCACGTCCTCCTGAAGGCTCGTCCGGGCTCCGGTGATCCGGAACACCTGGGCGCCACCGCCTCCATGCTGCTTCCGCATCACATTCCACCATCCGCCCGCATCGGACTGCTCCCGGCTCCGCATCCGCCCCCGTACCCGGTGGAGGTACCGGGCCCGGACAGCTTCCACGTTACGCCGCGCCTGCGCCGCCTACGAGACCGGGGCACCTCCCGTCCGGACCGCCGACCTCACCCCCGGCGCGTACAGCCGTACCCGACATGCGGCGTAGTGCGAACGGACCGACACTGGCCGTAATGCTCACGTAGAGCCGTACGAGGAGGCATCCATGGGCTGGTTGTGGGCGATCATCGTGGGATTCGTGCTGGGCCTGATCGCGAAGGCGATCATCCCCGGCAAACAGCACAGTCCCCTGTGGCTGACCACCATCTTCGGCATGCTCGGCGCCATCGCCGGCAACGCCATGGCGCGTGGGTTCGGCGTGGACGAGACCTCCGGCATCGACTGGAGCCGGCACGCCTTCCAGCTCATCGCGGCGATCATCATCGTCGCCGTCGGCGACATGCTCTACATGGCGACGCTGGGCAAGCGGAAACGGCGGCGGGTCTGAGAGCCGTACGACGAAGGGGGCGCCCCTCCGTGAGGAGGGGCGCCCCCTTGTGCCGTGCCGAGACCTACGCGGACGTGACCTCGACCGCCGCGAGGTTCTTCTTGCCCCGGCGCAGCACCAGCCAGCGACCGTGCAGCAGGTCCTCCTCGGCGGGAACGGCGTCCTCGGCCGCGACCTTGACGTTGTTCACGTAGGCCCCGCCCTCCTTCACCGTCCGCCGCGCGGCCGACTTGCTCGCGACGAGCCCGACCTCGGCGAACAGATCCACCACGGCGCCGAGCTCGGCGACCTGCATGTGCGGCACCTCGGAGAGGGCCGCGGTCAGCGTCCGCTCGTCCAGCTCCGCCAGCTCACCCTGGCCGAAGAGCGCCTTGGACGCGGCGATCACCGCGGTCGTCTGGTCGGCGCCGTGCACCAGCGTCGTCAGCTCCTCGGCCAGCGCCCGCTGCGCGGCCCGGGCCTGCGGCCGCTCCTCGGTCTGCTTCTCCAGCTCCTCCAGCTCCTCGCGGGACCGGAAGGACAGGATGCGCATGTACGTCGAGATGTCCCGGTCGTCGACGTTCAGCCAGAACTGGTAGAACGCGTACGGCGTCGTCATCTCGGCGTCGAGCCAGATGGCCCCGCCCTCGGTCTTGCCGAACTTGGTGCCGTCCGCCTTGACCATCAGCGGCGTCGCCAGACAGTGCACCGAGGCGTCGGGCTCCAGCCGGTGGATCAGGTCCAGACCCGCCGTGAGGTTGCCCCACTGGTCGCTGCCGCCCTGCTGGAGCGTGCAGCCGTGCCGCCGGTACAGCTCCAGGAAGTCCATGCCCTGGAGCAACTGGTAGCTGAACTCCGTGTAGCTGATGCCCTCCTGGGACTCCAGGCGCCGGGCGACCGAGTCCTTGGTCAGCATCTTGTTGACGCGGAAGTGCTTGCCGATGTCCCGCAGGAACTCGATGGCCGACATGCCGGCCGTCCAGTCCAGGTTGTTCACCATCACCGCGGCGTTCTCGCCCTCGAAGGACAGGAACGGCTCGATCTGCGCGCGCAACCGGTTCACCCAGTTCGCGACCGTCTCCGGGTCGTTCAGCGTGCGCTCCGCCGTGGGGCGCGGGTCGCCGATCTGACCGGTCGCCCCGCCCACCAGCGCCAGCGGACGCAGACCGGCCTGCTGAAGCCGGCGCATGGTGAGCACCTGCACCAGGTGACCGACGTGGAGACTGGCCGCGGTCGGGTCGAAACCGCAATAGAACGTGACGGGACCGTCCGCGAGCGCCTTGCGCAAAGCGTCCTCGTCAGTGGACAGGGCCCACAGCCCCCGCCACTTCAGCTCGTCGACGATGTCCGTCACGGTTCTCGTATCTCCTAGAAAGGTCCTCGGGCAGTCGAGTGACTACCGGCTACGAGGTTATACGCCCTGACTGACAGAACTCATATTGAAATCCGGCACCCGCAGCGCCGGCATCGCGGCCCTGGTGAACCAGTCGCTCCACTCCCTCGGCAGCGTCTTCTCGGTCCGCCCCGCCTCCGTCGCCCGCCCCAGCAGGCCGACCGGCGACTCGTTGAACCGGAAGTTGTTCACCTCGCCCGTCACCTCGCCGTTCTCGACGAGGTACACGCCGTCCCGGGTCAGACCGGTCAGCAGCAGCGTGGCCGGGTCGACCTCGCGGATGTACCACAGGCAGGTCAGCAGCAGCCCGCGCGTGGTGTTCGCGACCATCTCCTCCAGGGACAGGTGGTCCTGGCCGCCGTCCAGGATCAGGTTGCCGATCGCCGGGGCCACGGGCAGCCCGGTCAGGGCCGCGCTGTGCCGGGTGGTGGTCAGACGCGCCAGCGTGCCCTGCCGTACCCACTCGGTCGCCCCGACCGGAAGGCCGTTGTCGAACACCGACTGGTCGCCCCCGGAGGAGTGCGCCACGACGAACGGCGCGGTCTCCAGGCCGGGCTCGTTAGGGTCGCTGCGCAGCGACAGCGGCAGCTCGGTGAGCGCCTCGCCGACCCGGGTGCCGCCGCCCGGCTTGGAGAACACCGTCCGCCCCTCGACCGCGTCCCGCCCGGACGCCGACCACAACTGGTAGATCAGCAGGTCGGCGACCGCGGTCGGCGGCAGCAGCGTCTCGTACCGTCCCGCGGGCAGCTCGACGCGCCGCTCGGCCCATCCCAGGCGTACGGCGAGCTCGGCGTCCAGAGCGGCCGGGTCGACGTCCTTGAAGTCCCGCGTGGAGCGTCCGGCCCAGGCCGAGCGGGTCCGGTCCGGCGACTTGGCGTTGAGCTCCAGCGTGCCGTTGGGCTGGTCGTGGCGCAGCCGCAGCCCCGTGGACGTGCCCAGGTACGTCGAGACGAGCTCGTGGTTGGCGAAGCCGTACAGCTCGCGGCCGCCCGCACGCGCGCGTGCGAAGGACTCGCCGAGCGCCGGCGCGAAGTCGGCGAAGACGGCCGAGGAGGTCTCGGCGGGCGCGTCCGTGAAGTCTGGGGACTCCGGTACGCCCGTGACCAGCGGCTGGGCGTCCTCGGCGGGTCCGGCACCGCGGGCGGCGGCCTCGGCGGCCCGCACCAGCGGTTCCAGCTCGTCCGTGGTCACCGCGGACCGGGAGACCACTCCGGAGGCGGTGCCCTCCTTGCCGTCGACGGTCGCGACGACGGTGAGCGTGCGCCCGCGCGTGACGCCGTTCGTGGTGAGCGCGTTGCCCGCCCAGCGCAGGTTGGCGGTCGACTGCTCGTCGGCGATCACGACACAGCCGTCCGCGCGCGACAGCGCGAGGGCCCGCTCGACGATCTCGTGCGGCTTGATGGTGCGGGCGCTCATCGACCGGCCTCCTGGGTCGTGTTGAGGATATTGACGCCCTTGAAGAGGGCCGACGGGCAGCCGTGCGAGACGGCCGCGACCTGGCCCGGCTGGGCCTTGCCGCAGTTGAAGGCGCCGCCGAGGACATAGGTCTGCGGGCCGCCCACCGCGGCCATCGAACCCCAGAAGTCCGTGGTGGTCGCCTGGTAGGCGACGTCCCGCAGCTGCCCGGTGATCCGCCCGTTCTCGATCCTGAAGAACCGCTGGCCGGTGAACTGGAAGTTGTAGCGCTGCATGTCGATCGACCAGGAGCGGTCCCCGACGACGTAGATGCCCCGGTCCACACTCCCGATGAGGTCCTCCGTGGACATCCCGGCCGGGTCCGGCTGGAGCGAGACGTTGGCCATGCGCTGCACCGGGACATGGCCGGGGGAGTCGGCGTAGGCGCACCCGTTGGACCGTTCGAAGCCGGTCAGCTTCGCGATCCGCCGGTCCAGCTGGTAGCCGACGAGGGTGCCGTCCTTCACCAGGTCCCAGGACTGGCCCGCGACGCCCTCGTCGTCGTAGCCGATGGTCGCGAGGCCGTGCTCGGCGGTGCGGTCACCGGTGACGTTCATCAGCTCGGAGCCGTAGCGCAGCTTGCCGAGCTGGTCGAAGGTGGCGAAGGAGGTGCCGGCGTAGGCCGCCTCGTAGCCGAGCGCGCGGTCCAGTTCGGTGGCGTGGCCGATGGACTCGTGGATGGTCAGCCAGAGGTTGGACGGGTCGACGACGAGGTCGTACAGGCCGGCCTCGACGCTGGGCGCGCGCATCTTCTCGGCGAGCAGCTCGGGGATCTGCTCCAGCTCGCTCTCCCAGTCCCAGCCGGTGCCCGTGAGGTACTCCCAGCCCCGCCCGACCGGCGGCGCGATGGTCCGCATGGAGTCGAACTCACCGCTGGACTCGTCGACCGACACGGCCGTCAGGGACGGGTGCAGCCGGACCCGCTGCTGGGTGGTCACCGTGCCCGCGGTGTCGGCGTAGAACTTGTTCTCGTGCACGGTGAGCAGCGAGGCGTCGACGTGGTTGACGCCGTTCGCCCCCAGCAGTCGGGCGCTCCAGTCCGCGAGCAGCGCCGCCTTCTCCTCGTCGGGCACGGAGAACGGATCGATCTCGTACGACGAGATCCACGTACGGTCGGCGTGCACGGGCTCGTCGGCGAGCTCCACGCGCTCGTCGGAACCGGCGGCCCGGATCACCTGTGCGGACAGCTTGGCCATGGCGACGGCCTGCGAGGCGACCTTGGCGGCGGCGTCCAGCGTCAGGTCCACGCCCGACGCGAAGCCCCAGGTGCCGCCGTGCACGACCCGCACCGCGTACCCGAGGTCGGTGGTGTCCGAGGAGCCGGACGGCTTGGCGTCCCGCAGCCGCCAGGCCGCGCTGCGCACCCGCTCGAACCGGAAGTCCGCGTGCTCGGCGCCGAGCGCACGCGCGCGTGCCAGCGCGGCGTCGGCGAGGGCACGTAGGGGAAGCGCTGTGAAGGCTTCGTCGATGGTATGAGGCACCTGGGTCTCTTCCTGTCGGCATGAGGTGGGCGACGGTAGCCCCGATCATGTCGCGGCGACCGGTGCGCGGACCACACGTTTCCGACCCCCGTCGGCAACTTTCTGTAGGGACCCGACAGTGAGTCCCGTAAGCCACTGTCGGTGCCCGAATGTCCTCCGGCGGGAGCGGCCCGATAGGTTTTCGGAGAAGCCGCCTGTCATCCAGGGTGTTCGGGCGGATGTGTCAGACCCCAAGGGAAAGGGTGATCCGTTGAGCCGCTCGGTTCTCGTCACCGGAGGCAACCGGGGCATCGGCCTCGCCATCGCCCGCGCATTCGCCGATGCCGGCGACAAGGTCGCCATCACGTACCGCTCGGGTGAGCCGCCGGCCGGCTTCCTGGCCGTCAAGTGCGACATCACCGACACCGAGCAGGTGGAGCAGGCCTACAAGGAGATCGAGGCCCAGCACGGCCCGGTCGAGGTCCTGATCGCCAACGCCGGCATCACCAAGGACCAGCTCCTGATGCGCATGTCCGAGGAGGACTTCACCTCGGTCGTCGACACCAACCTCACCGGCACCTTCCGCGTGGTCAAGCGCGCCAACCGCGGCATGCTGCGCGCCAAGAAGGGCCGAGTCGTCCTGATCTCCTCGGTGGTCGGCCTCTACGGCGGCCCCGGGCAGGCCAACTACGCCGCTTCCAAGGCCGCCCTGGTCGGCTTCGCCCGCTCGCTCGCCCGTGAGCTGGGCTCGCGCAACATCACCTTCAACGTCGTGGCGCCCGGGTTCGTCGACACCGACATGACCAAGGTGCTCACCGACGAGCAGCGCGAGGGCATCGTGAAGCAGGTGCCGCTCGGTCGTTACGCGCAGCCCGAGGAGGTCGCCGCGACGGTGCGGTTCCTCGCCTCGGACGACGCCTCGTACATCACTGGAGCCGTCATCCCCGTTGACGGCGGACTGGGAATGGGTCACTGAACACCATGAGCGGAATTCTCGAGGGCAAGCGCGTCCTGATCACCGGTGTGCTGATGGAATCCTCCATCGCGTTCCACGCCGCGAAGCTGGCCCAGGAGCAGGGCGCCGAGATCATCCTGACCGCCTTCCCGCGGCCCACGCTGACCGAGCGCATCGCCAAGAAGCTCCCCAAGCCCACCAAGGTCATCGAGCTCGACGTCACCAACGACGAGCACATGGGCCGCCTGGCCGACGTGGTCGGCGAGGAGCTCGGCGGCCTCGACGGCGTCGTGCACTCCATCGGCTTCGCGCCACAGGACGCGCTCGGCGGCAACTTCCTGAACACGCCGTTCGAGTCCGTGGCCACCGCCATGCACGTCTCGGCGTACTCCCTGAAGTCGCTCACCATGGCCTGCCTGCCGCTGATGCAGAACGGCGGCTCGGTCGTCGGCCTCACCTTCGACGCGCAGTACGCCTGGCCGCAGTACGACTGGATGGGCCCGGCCAAGGCCGCCCTGGAGGCCACCAGCCGCTACGTCGCACGCGACCTGGGCAAGCAGAACATCCGCTGCAACCTGATCTCCGCGGGTCCGCTCGCCTCCATGGCCGCCAAGTCCATCCCGGGCTTCAGCGACCTGGCCGCGGTCTGGGACGACCGCTCCCCGCTGGAGTGGGACCTCAAGGACCCGGAGCCGGCCGGCAAGGGCATCGTCGCCCTGCTGAGCGACTGGTTCCCGAAGACCACGGGCGAGATCATCCACGTGGACGGCGGCCTGCACGCCATCGGCGCCTGATCTCCCGTACGACGTCGGCGCCCCGTTCCCCCTGGGAGCGGGGCGTCCCCCGTTCGGCCTACCAGGCCGGGCGCGCACGGCCGGCAACTGGGCACCCTGGATTACGCGTTCACCCGTGATTCCCTCCCCAGTACGGCCGAGGAGGTCCCCTTGTGCGCCTGTCCCGCAGTCTGGCCTCAGTGACCGCAGCCGTCTGTCTCGTGGTGTCCCTGTCGTACGAAGCGATGTCGCACGCACGCGTGGAAGAGCCCGCAGCCGCTCCTTCGGAGCTGTTCGGCGCCTCCTGCCGCAGCAGGATCACCGGCTCCCGAGTGACCGCCTACTGCCACAACCCCTATCCGCGCACCGACGGCGTCCGCCTGCACATCGAGTGCGACCGCTGGTGGGACCTCGACACCGACGGCGCCGAGGTCGAGGCCGGGCCCGCGCAGACCGTGCGGCTGACCGGCAGGTGCTGGAAAGAGGTCCGCTCGGTGTGGATCAGCCACCGGAAGCTGGCGCGCTGAACCGTCCCGGACGGCACAGGAAGGGGTAGCCGGCCGCCTCCTCCGCGGCCGCCGCCGCGTCGCCCGCGCGGATCGCGTCGACGAGCCGGGTGTGGTCCATGTACGTCTCCGGCGTCAGCTCCTCGCCGACGTCCTCGCGCAGCCAGTCCCGCAGCACCTCGCCGAGGTCCGCGTACATCTCGGTCATCACGTCGTTGTGCGAGGCGGCCACCACGGCCAGGTGGAAGGTGGCGTCCGCCGTGACGAAGGCCTCCGCGTCGCCCGACGCCCAGGCCTCGTCGCGCCGGACCAGGAGCACGTCGAGCTGCTTGAGGTCCTTCTCGGTGCGCCGCTCGGCGGCCAGCCGCGCCGCGGACGACTCCAGGGTGGAGCGCAGCTCGGCGACGTGCCGGGGGTCCGCGTCGGCGAACCTGCGGTGCATCACGCCCGCCAGCTCACTGGTCGCCACGACGTACGTCCCCGAGCCCTGGCGGATGTCCAGCAGACCGTTGTGCGCGAGCGCCCGGACGGCCTCGCGGACGGTGTTGCGGGCCACGCCGAGCTGCTCGACCAGCTCCGGCTCGGTCGGGATCCGGGAGCCGACCGGCCACTCGCCCGAGGTGATCTGGTTGCGCAGCGCGGCGATGACCTGTTCGGACAGCGCCGAGCGGCGGGGATGGCTCAGGGGCATGGCACACCTTCGCACGGGCGGGACGGCAGAGGACGCCCCGGAGATGGACAACCAATCATCCCATGATTCTATGATGGGGGACATGGCCAGCGAGGAAACCCGGACAGTGAAGTCCACGAGCGCACGCAGTTCCGCGACCCCGCCCGACGGGGGATCCCCGGTGCCCGCCCCGCGCGCGTGGGCGGTGCGCCTGGTCGTCCTCGGCATCGTGCTGTCCGCACTCAACCTCCGCCCGGCCATCACCAGCCTCGGCGCCCTCCTCGAAGAGGTGCGCGACGGACTCGGCATGAGCGGCAGCGTGGCCGGCCTGCTCACCTCGGTCCCCCCGCTGTGCTTCGCCGTCTTCGGCGTCACGGCCCCCCGCCTGGCCCGCCGCTTCGGTGCCGGCGCGGTGGTGTGCGCGGGCATGGTCGCCATCACGGCAGGCCTGCTCATACGGCCGTACACGGGCTCCACGGCCGGCTTCCTGGCCGCCAGCGCCCTCGCCCTCATGGGCATCGCCGTCAGCAACGTCCTGATGCCGGTCATCGTCAAGCGCTGGTTCCCCGACCGGGTCGGCTCCATGACCGGCCTGTACTCGATGGCCCTGGCCCTCGGCACCTCGGTGGCGGCCGCCGTGACCGTTCCGGTGACCGAGGCGCTGGGCGGGAGCTGGCGGTCCGGGCTCACGGTGTGGGCGGTCCTGGCCGCGGCGGCCGTACTGCCGTGGATCCCGCTCGTACGGGACCGGGGGCCCGCGCCGACGGAGCCGCAGGTGGTCCAGAGCGTGCACACGCGCGTGGAGGGCGCCGGACCCGTCCGGCACGTCCACGCGCGCGTGGAGCCGGCCGCGCTGCGGATCACCCGGAGCCGGACCGCCTGGGCGCTTGCCGTCTTCTTCGGGCTCCAGGCCACCGCCGCCTACATCACCATGGGCTGGATGGCGCAGATCTTCCGGGACGCGGGCGTGCCCGCGAGCACCGCCGGGCTGCTGCTGGCCGTCACGATGGTGATGGGCGTCCCGCTCGCCTTCGTCATCCCGCGCGTGGCCACCCGGTTGCCGCACCAGGGTCCGATCGTGATCGCGCTCGGCGTCTGCGGTCTCGCCGGATACGCGGGCCTGTACCTCGCCCCCGCCGCCGGCGCCTGGGCCTGGGCCGTCCTGCTCGGCGTCTCCAACTGCGCCTTCCCGCTGGCCCTCACCATGGTCGGGATGCGCGCCAGGACCGGCGCGGGCGTCGCCCAGCTCTCCGCGTTCGCGCAGAGCACCGGCTATCTGATCTCCATCCCGGGACCGCTCCTGGTGGGCGTGCTCTACCAGCACAGCGGCGGCTGGGGCCTGCCGATCGCACTCATGGTCGGCCTGATGGTCCCGCAGATGGCGGTCGGCGTGCTCGCGGGCCGCGACCGTACGGTGGAGGACGAGGCCGCCCGCTGAGGCCACCCTGGCAACCTCGGTAAGAGACCGGGGTGCGAGACTGGCCGTATGCCAGTGCTCGATCCGAACCCCCAGAACGGCCAGAAGAAGATGCTGCTGGTCTTCGGCTCGTTCTTCGCCATCTTCGTCGTCATCGCGATCATCGCGACGATCGCCTCGCCCTGATCCTGCTCACCCCCCCACCTGCTCACCCCCTCGCCCGCTCTGCGAGCGGAGAGCGGGGTTCCTGGTGGGGTTAACCCCCCATCCCCTAGGGGGTGAGTGTCAGGGTCAACTGGGTGGATCACCGGATGGGTTGAGGGCCGCCCCTTCCGTACCTTCGAGATGTGACCGCGAGCAGCGGATCGCGCAGGACTCGAAGATCTGCGGAGGCACTCATGTCGGCCCCTACGCACACCCCGCCCCACCCGGCGACCCGGGGCGGCGTCGACATCCGGCTGCCCTGGTGGGCACTCGCACTGCCCACGATCGCCTTCGTGGTGCTCCTGGCCCTCATCCTCAATCCCGCCGACGCGCACGCGGCCTCCGGCGACCCCCTCGTCACCCGGTTCCTGGAGCGCGTACAGCAGCTCATAACGCGCTGAGCACCCACGAAGCCGCCCGTCAACTCCCTGCGCCCCATGGCCTGTTTCGTGCGAAGCTGGATCCCATGAGCGTCGCAGATCCCCGCAGGATTGTCCTTTTCCGGCATGCGAAAGCCGACTGGCCGCAGGTGACCGACCATGAGCGGCCGCTCGCCGAACGGGGCCGAAAAGATGCAGCGGAAGCCGGACTACGGCTGGTCGACTCCGGCATCCCCTTCGAGCTGGCCCTCTGCTCCACCGCGACCCGGACCCGTGAGACCTGGAAGCTCGCCGTGCAGGAGTTCCCGCACCGGCCGAAAACGGTCTACGAGGAGCGGATCTACGAGGCCTCACCGGGCGAGCTGATCGCGGTGCTGAACGAGACCCCGGACGACGTGCACAACGCCGTCCTGATCGGCCACAACCCCGGCGTGCAGGGCCTCGCCGACGTCCTCGCGGGCGCCGCCGAGGGGGACGCGCGCCAGCGGATGAGCGGCCGCGGCTTCCCGGCCGCCGCCTTCGCCGTCCTGTCCTTCAGCGGCCCCTGGAAGGCTCTGGAGCCCGGCGTGGCCACCCTCGTCGACTACTGGGCGCCGGCCGACTGACGAGGCACGCCCCACCCCGCTCGCGTGAGACACGTCAGGGCCCGGCACCACCACGGTGCCGGGCCCTGACGACGATCCGTCGTCGGGAGGTCAGTCCTCCTCGTGCGCGTCCGCCGCCTCGACCTCTTCGCGGGTGACGCCCAGCAGATACAGCACGGTGTCGAGGAAGGGCACGTTCACCGCGGTGTGCGCGGCCTCCCGCACCACCGGCTTGGCGTTGAAGGCGACCCCGAGCCCGGCCGCGTTGAGCATGTCCAGGTCGTTGGCGCCGTCGCCGATCGCCACCGTCTGGGACAGCGGCACGCCCGCCTCGGCGGCGAACCGGCGCAGCAGCCGCGCCTTGCCCGCACGGTCCACGATCTCCCCGGTGACCCGGCCCGTCAGCTTCCCGTCGACGATCTCCAGGGTGTTCGCCTGGGCGAAGTCCAGCCCCAGCCGGTCCTGCAGGTCGTCGGTCACCTGGGTGAACCCGCCCGAGACGACACCGACTTGGAAGCCGAGCCGCTTCAGCGTACGAATGAGGGTGCGCGCGCCCGGCGTCAGCCGTACCTCGGAGCGGACCTTGTCGACGACCGAGGCGTCCAGCCCCTCCAGCAGCGCCACGCGCGCGTGCAGCGACTGCTCGAAGTCCAGCTCACCGCGCATCGCGGCCGCGGTCACCTCCGCGACCTCGTCCTCGCAGCCGGCGTGCGCGGCGAAGAGCTCGATCACCTCGTCCTGGATGAGCGTGGAGTCCACGTCCATGACGACGAGCCGCTGGGCCCGGCGGTGCAGACCGGCGGCGACGACGGCCACGTCCACGCCGAGCTTGGCGGCGTCCGTCACCAGGGCGGTGCGCAGCGGCTCGGTCTCCACGCCGGACACCGCGAACTCGACGGCCGTCACCGGGTACTTGGCCAGCCGGAAGATACGGTCGATGTTGCCACCCGCCTTGGCGATCTTGGCGGCGATCGCGGCGGTGGCCTCCGCGGTGAGCGGGTGACCGAGCACGGTGACCAGGGAACGTCCGAGCCCTCGCGGCCGGTTGTCGCCGAGACCGGAGATGATCTCCGCCTGCATCTTGATCGACTCGGCCCAGCTGTGGACGGTCGCCCGCAGGTCACCCTCCAGCGTGCGGGGCGGCGCGGTCACGAGCGCGCACAGCACCATTCGGCCACGCGTGACGACCTGCTCGATGTCGACCACGTCGACGGAGTAGGCGGCGAGGGTGTCGAAGAGGCCGGCCGTGATGCCCGGCCTGTCCTTCCCGAAGATCTTGACGAGAAGGGTGGGGACGTCGGAGAACGAGGTCTGCTCAGCGCTCATGGTGTTCCCACCGTATCCGGCACCCAGTGCCTCCCGCTCCCGAGGTCCGCCTGCCGGACACGGAACGCTCGGTGTCGAGCGGGTGGCGAGATCCTTGCATGCCGGACACGCCTGCGGTGCGGTGGGGCTCCGCGGACGGGGCGGGGGCGCCGGGCCGGTTCGGGTGCGGCGGAGCCTCAGCGCCGTCCCTTCGGCTTCCCGGGCGGTGGTGGCGGGGGAGGAGGTGGTGGCGGGGGTGGCGGAGACTGTGGTCCCTCGTCATGGGCGGACGAACGCCGGTCGCCGGGTCGTCGTCGCGGGGAACGCGGAGGAGGGTCGATCGGGCCGACCACCGGGGGGGCACCGTAGACATGGTCGGGCGGGGGCGAGTCACCTGGCAGGGCCGGCCCGCCCGACGACTGAGAGCTGTCGTCGCGGGGCCGCACCACATCCTCGCCGTGCCGGTCCCCAGGGGACGATCGCGGCAGCTCGGGAGCGGGCGGCCCCCCGACCGACGCCGGCCCCGGCTCACCGGGCGGTGCGTCCTCGGACCGTCGGCCGGGCAACTCCTCCGGCACCCGCAGATACGGGTTCGTCACCGGATTCGGAGGCCGATAAGGCACACCGGGCACATACGGCCCGGCCCCGCCGCCATGCGCCTCGGTCTCGGGATCCTGGGCCCCGGACCTACCGCGGCCCGGCACGAAGCGACCGTCTTGCGCGTCGGATCGACCGGCATGGGGACCGGGCTGGCGTCCGTAGGGCCCGGCCCCGCCGCCGTCGTACGCCCCGGCCCCCTCTCCTCGCGGCGCGGTCTCGCCTTGGTGCGCCCCGAACCCGTCGTCGTAGGGCCCTGTCTGGCCCCCGTGTGGTCCGGCCCCGCCTTGGTGGGCACCGGGTCCGCCGGTGTAAGGCCCGGCGTCGCTGTCGTGCGCTCGGTTGCCACCGTCGTAGGCCCGGGTTCCGTCTCCTCGCGGCGCGGTCTCGCCTTGGTGTGCCCCGAACGCGTCGTCGTAGGGCCCCGTCTGGCCCCCGTGTGGTCCGGCCTCGCCTTGGTGGGCCCCGGGTCCGCCGGCATTCGTCCCGGCCTCGCCCCCGTGCTGCCCCGTCCCGCCTTGATAGGCCCCGGGTCCGCCGGCATTCGTCCCGGCCTCGCCCTCGTACGGCCGGGTGCCACCCTCGTACCCCCCAGATCCACCGACGGGCGGTCCCGCTGCGCCTCGGTCCGTCCCGGGCCCAGCCGCGTGTGACCCCGCCCCACCCCTGTACGGCCCCACCCCACCCTCGTACAACCTCGCCGTGCCGCCCCCCTGACAGCCCCCGCCCGCGTTCTGGTAACTCCCACCCCCACCTCGATCCGGCTCCGCTCCGCCCCCGCCGACATGCCGAGGATCGCCGCCGAGCCCCACCGGTCCCGCCTCTGCCGCCGCGGGGTCACGCAGTGCCAACCCCGCCCCCGCAGCCCCCGCCGCCCGCGCCAGCAACGCCCCCGCGGCGCCCGCCCCCGCTCCCCACAGCGCCCCGAGCAGCACCGCCATGCCGAGCCCGCCCCGCAGCACGACCCCCGCGCCGAACGCGTCGAATCCCAGCACCGACAGTGAGGCGTCCACCGACACCTCCGTCACCCAGGCGAGCAGCGGCAGCGCCAACGCGGTCGCCACCCCCAGCCGTACCGCACACCGCCCCGCGAAACCGACGGCACCCGGATCCGCCTCACCGACCGCACCCCGCACCGGCGTCCGCACCGCGGTCAGCACTCCCGCCAGCAGCATCATCAGCGCCGCCCCCACCCCCAGCAGCCACACCCGCCCGTCCAGCTCAGCCAGGCGCCCCAGCGTCACCGACCGGTCGGTGTCCGAGGTGAGCAGTCGGTCCAGGGGATCCGGGAGGAAGTTCGTCAGCACGCCCGTCGCACGGCCTTCGAAGGGGACGAAGAGGCCGACGGGGATGCCCAGCCACACCCCGTTCGGCGCTCCGAGCAGCGCCGCTCCCGCGATCCGCTTGGGGTGGTCGTCGCCGACCGCCGCGTACACCGCCGCCGAGAGCCCCGCGGCCACCGCGACCAGCAGCACCGTCACCAGGGCGGACACGGCCGGCCGTACGACCCGGTGCACGGCCTCCCAGCCGCGCGGCAGCGGCGTACGACGGGACGCCAGCAGCGCGACCAGCAGGATCCCGGCCGACCAGCCGAGCCCGCCGAGCAGCGTCGGCGCGGCGTCCACCGTGAAGCCGACCGCCGCCCTGGCGTCGATGAGGTCGCCGATCTGGTCGGGCAGCAGTCCGCCGACGTCCCCGACGTCCCCCAGCCCGGGGATGTCGAGACCGCCGTCCCCGCCCGCGCCGGGCAGCTTGTCGAGCCCGAGCGCGCTCCCGTCGATCGTGATGACGTCGTGTCCCGCCCAGGCCAGCCCGCCCATCATCGCCGTGAACAGGGCGACCACCGAGCCCGCGCGGGCGAGGAGTTCGGAGGGCGCGATCACCGCGCCGACCGCCCGCAGGGACCGTAGGAAGAACCAGGACAAAAGCACCGCGCCGACCAGGCTGACGCCCAGTGGCGTGATCTCGACGGCGGTCGCCGCCTGTGCCCCCGTCAGCCCGAACGCGGACACGTCACCGGAGGGCGTCACCGAACCACCTGCCGCAAGGGCCACAACGGCCGCGGTCATCGGACCCAGCGAGGCCGCGGAATCGGCCTCCAGCAGATGCAGGCCGAGCGCGGCCACGCCCGCCATTGCGATCAACGCCCAGCTCACGGCAGCGATCGCGGACAGCAGGATGTCTCCCCACGGCAGCCGCACCCCGTGCTTCGCGGTCTCCGCGCTCATGGACCCACTCATGGACGCACTCATGGCAGACCCCCCGATCCGCGGCGCGGCCGAGCCCGCGCTCGTCCCCTCGCGTGGATTACCCACTCTCCGGGTCGGTTTCAACCCCGTCAACGGAACCGGCCGAAGCGTACGAACGTGGTCTTCTCGGGGCTCGACTTTCGGTCAGGAGGGGGATCCTGAAATAGTTCCCGACGATGTTCGACATCCCTACACTCCCTGTGAAGACGGGGGCAATTCGGGGGACTACTCAGTGGGGCTTGGAGTGCCGGAACTCGTACTGGAAGCGAATGGACGTACCTGGACGCTCGATCCGTCCAGGCCGTACAGCCTTGGACGCGATCCGCAGGGGGACATCGTGTTCGACGACGCCAGGGTGTCCTGGCGTCACGCCACGATCCGCTGGGGCGGGGGCAGTTGGGTCATCGAGGACCACAGCAGCACCAACGGCACGTTCGTGCAGGGCCAGCGGATCCACCAGACGGAGATCGGCCCCGGGACGGCCGTCCACCTCGGCAACGCGAACGACGGCCCGCTGTTGAGCCTCTCCGGCACCGCGGCCCCGGCCGCACAGCCCGAGCCCGGGCGGCAGCCGTACGCCGCGCAGAGCGCGAACCCCGGCTGGGCCCAGCAGACACCGCACCAGGCCGCACCCCGGACACCGCACCAGGCCCCGCACGAGGCCCCGCACCAGGTCACACCGCGGACGCCGCACCAGGCGGCCTCACCGCAGCCCTCGCAATCCGGCTGGCCGCAGCCCCAGCAACAGCGGCAGCCACAGCCACAGTCGCAGCCGTACGGACACCAGCCGCCGCAGAAGATCCCCCAGCAACAGAGCCCCGGCGCGGACGCGAGCGCCCCGCCGGTCTACGGCGACCGCAGCCCGACCACGTTCCACCAGTTCACCATCGGCCGCATCATGCGCATCGGCCGTGCCCTGGAGAACGACCTGGTCGTCTCCGACCTGCAGGTCTCCCGCCACCACGCCGAGTTCCACTCGATGCCCGACGGCCGCATGGAGATCCGCGACCTGGGCTCCCACAACGGCACGTACGTCAACGGCCAGCCGATTCCCAAGGGCGGCTCGTTGATGCTCGGCGCGGCCGACATCGTCGGCGTGGGCCACTCCACGTTCCGGATCGTCGGCGACCGGCTCGAGGAGTTCGTCGACACCGGTGAGGTGACGTTCTCCGCCCGCCACCTGACCGTCACGGTCGACGGCGGCAAGCAGATCCTCAAGGACGTCTCCTTCGGCGTTCCGGAGAAGTCCCTGATCGCGGTCATCGGACCGTCCGGTTCCGGCAAGTCGACGCTGCTCAAGGCACTCACCGGCTACCGGCCCGCCAACCAGGGCGACGTCCTCTACGACAACCGCAACCTCTACAAGCAGTTCGCGGAGCTGCGCCAGCGCATCGGTCTGGTCCCGCAGGACGACATCCTGCACAAGGAGCTGACCGTCAAGAAGGCCCTCAAGTACGCGGCCAAGCTCCGCTTCCCCGCCGACACCACGGCGCAGGAGCGCGAGAACCGCATCGACGAGGTGCTGCGCGAGCTGAAGCTCGACATCCACAAGGAGAAGAGGGTCACCTCCCTCTCCGGCGGCCAGCGCAAGCGCGTCTCGGTGGCCCTCGAACTGCTCACCAAGCCGTCCCTGATCTTCCTCGACGAGCCGACCTCCGGCCTCGACCCGGGCATGGACCGCGATGTCATGCAACTGCTGCGCGCCCTCGCCGACGACGGCCGCACGGTCCTCGTCGTCACCCACTCCGTGGCCGAGCTGGCCCTGTGCGACAAGCTCCTCGTGATGGCCCCGGGCGGCGCGGTCGCCTACTTCGGGCCGCCCGAGGAGGCGCTGAACTTCTTCGGCTACGACACCTGGGCCGACGTCTTCTCCGCCTTCGAGAACTACCGCGACTACGACTGGGCCGGACGCTGGAAGGGGTCGCAGCACTACCAGATGTACGCCGCGGACATAGACGCCGTCGCACCGCAATCCGTACAGACGCCTCCGATGCAGGGCATGAAGCCGCCGAAGCCACAGGGCTGGACGGGTCAGTTCGGGACCCTCGTGCGCCGCTACGTCTCGGTGATCGCGTCCGACAAGGGTTTCCTGGCGCTGATGGTGATCCTGCCGACCGTGCTCGGCGCGGTGAGCCTGCTGATCGACTTCGGCGACGCCCTGCTGCCCAAGCCGATCGACCCGCGGACCAAGCTTCCCGAGCCGAACAGCACGGCCACCACCGTCCTGCTGATCCTCGCGGTCGGCGCCTGCTTCGCCGGTGCCGCCAACTCCGTCCGCGAACTGATCAAGGAACGGGTCATCTACGAACGGGAGCGCGCCACCGGCCTGTCCCGCTCGGCGTACCTGATGTCCAAGGTCTTCGTACTCGGCGTGATCACCGTGCTCCAGGGCCTCCTGGTCGGGGTCATCGGCTTCGCCAGCCGCGACATCCCGAAGGAGGGCCTGGTCCTCGGCAGCGCCACGCTCGCGGAGCTGTGCCTGCCGATCATGGGCCTCGGGTTCACCTCGATGATGTTCGGCCTGATCATCTCCGCGCTGGTGAAGACGTCCGAGAAGACCATGCCGCTGCTGGTCATGTTCGCGATCGTCCAGGTGGTCTTCACCGGCTGCCTGGTCACCCTGAACGGCACGGTCGGCGTCAACGAGTTCTCGTACCTCATGCCGTCCCGCTGGGCGGTCGCCGCCGCCGGCGCCACGCTGGACTTCAACCAGGTCAACCCGCCCAAGCCGGGCGGCTCGACCGACCCGCTGTGGGACCACACCGTCAGCGCCTGGGGCCTCGACATGATCGCCCTCGTCGCCCTCGGCGTGATCTGCGGCTTCTTCGTGGCCCGCTTCCTGCGCCGCCACGAACCCGAGGTCATGCGCAAGTGATCGCTGTCGTACGACGGCGAAGGGCGGCACCCCGGCAGGGTGCCGCCCTTCTGCGCTGCGAGAGGTCCGCGCGACCTCAGTACGCGCTGTTCACGTTGTCCATCGAGCCGTACCGGTCGGCCGCGTAGTTGCAGGCGGCGGTGATGTTGGCGACCGGGTCGTAGATGTTCCAGGACGTGCCGGGGACGTGGTAGGCGGCGAACGTCGGCGGGATCACCTGGAGCAGGCCCTTGGACGGGATGCCGTTGATGGCGTTGATGTCCCAGTTGTTGATGGCCTTCGGGTTACCCGAGGACTCCCGCAGGATGTTCCGCTTGATGCCGTCGTAGGAGCCCGGGATGCCCTTGGCCTTCATGATGGCCAGGGACTCCTTGATCCAGCCGTCCAGGTTGTTCGCGTAGGTCTTGGGCGCGGCGGCCCTCAGCTTGGCGCGGTGGGCGGCCCGGCTCGCGGCCTCCTTGGCCTTGCGCGCCTGCGCGGCCTTCTTCTTGGCGGCGGCAGCGGCGGCAGCGGCGGCGGCCTTCTTCTTGGCGGCGGCCGCGGCCTTGGCCTTCGCCTCGGCCTGCGCCTTCGCCTCGGCGGCCTTGCTCTGCAGGGCCTTGGCGGCGAGCTGCTCGCGGACGTCCGCCCGCAGGCCCTCGAGCTGCTCGGAGCGGTACTTCACGGGGGCCGAGTAGGTGGCCGCCTCGGACGTCGTGGTCTCCGCGTTGCCCGGAACCGCGCTGAAGGCGACGGCGGCAGCGCCGAGCGTGGCGACTCCGGCGACGGCGATCTTGTGACGCTTGCTCAGCGTGCGACTGTGACCACGGGTGAAAGGGTTCTTGGGCATGCGGGAATGACCTCTTCGAATAGCGCGGAGGTCGCTCGCTGTCCGGCGGGGGACACGGGTGCTTCCGGCACAAACGCCGCGGGCGGAACCCGCGGCGCTGAGCGACGTTGGCCATTCTTAGCTGGCGCAAAACACCCGGGCAAAGGTGTGACGTACGACCCCGGGTAGTGGACCGGGGGAGGGCAAAACGGGACAGACTGCAACGTCTGCCCCGTTCATGCGGGAACCCTTTGTCTCCTATTTCGCTTCGTACGTGATGTGCGCCCTATGTGCGGGCTCACATCGCCCGCACAGCGGTCTCACCGGAAGTTGCCGACGCAATGCTCTGCGTGAGCACCCTCTCCGGGGAGGAGGAGATGCACGTCCCCGAACTCGTGCCACAGGTACCGCCGACGCAGGGCCTCCTCGTAACCGCGGTCGATCGCCGCCCGCCCCGCCACCGCCTCCAGCATCAGCAGATGCGAGGCCTCCGGCTCGTGCAGCCCGGTCAGCAGCCCGTCCACCACCCGTACCCCGCGCTCGGGGGTCACGACGAGATCCGTCCAGCCCTCACGCGCGCGTACGACCCCGTCGGCTCCCGCGGCCGACTCCAGGGCCCGTACGGCGGTCGTCCCGACGGCGACGACCCTGCCGTCCCCGGCCCGCACCGCGTTGATCAGCCGCGCGGAGGCCTCCGGCACCGAGAACCGCTCGGGATACGGCGGCTCGTGCACCTCCGCCGACGCCACCCCCGTGTGCAGCGTGACCGGCGCGAACTGCACACCCCGGCTCACCAGCTCCGCCACCAGCCGCGCGGTGAAGGGCCGCGCGGCACTGGGCATCTCCGCACTGCCCGACCCGTCGGGCGACGGCAGCGCGAACACCGTCTGGTAGACGGACAACGGCTGGTCCCGCTCCGTGTAGGAGTACCGGATGGGCCGCCCGTGCTCCCGCAGCAGCCCGATCACCTCCCCGCCGTACACCCGCGCCCACCACAGACGCTCACTCACCGCCTCCTCCAGGACCAGCCGCCCGCCCCCGGGCAGCCGCACCTGTGTCCCCGCGGGCCCGCCCGCACGCGCACGCGTGGTGCCCTTCCCGTCGGGATCCCGCAGCTCTACCGCCCACCGGCCGTCGTCCCCGCGCGTGGAGAAGTGCACCACCACACGCGCGTGCCCGATCCGGCCGTCGACGGCCGCGGCCAGCGTGGGGGAGGTGTTCACGACGAGCAGGTCCCCGGCCCGCAGCAACCGCGGAAGCTCACCGAAGGAGTGGTGCGACACCTCGGTCCCCCGCGACACCAGCAGCCGTACGGCGTCCCGGTCGAGCCCGGGCCCGCGCTGCTCGGCCGGCACCCGAGCCGACAGCTCCTCCGGTACGCGCACCGCCAGCGTCATCGCCCCTCCAGCAGCGCCGGAGCCCCGTACCGCCCGCTCGCCGGCCGCTCGTCCAGCAACCGCAGAAACGCCGGCACCACACTCGCCGGCTCCGGCCGCGGCTCCTCGTCGTCCGGTACGGCCGCCGCGTACAGGTCGGTCGCCATGTCCCCGGGATCCACGGCCCACACCCGCAGCCCCGGCTCCTCCTCGCCCAGCACCGCCGCTAGGTGGTCCAGGGCCGCCTTGGACGCCCCGTAACCGCCCCACGTCTCGTACGCCTCGGCGGCGGCGTCCGAACTGACCGCGATCACCGCGCCGGCCTCCGCCGCCCGCAGCAACGGCAGCGCCTCCTGGACCAGGCCCAGCGCGGCCACGACGTTCACCTCCAGCGCGCGGCGCAGCCCGTCCAGAGGCAGCCCCTCGAGACGTGTCAGCGGCTCGGCGCCGAGCGCGCTCGCGTTGTGCACCAGCAGATCGACACCGCCGAGCTTCCAGGCCGCCGCCACCAGCTCGGAGCGGTGCGCCGGATCCGTGACGTCCCCGGGCAGGGCCGTCACCCGTCTCCCGTGCCCGGCCAGCGCGGCCGCCGTCTCCTTCAGGACCTCCGCCGTCCTCGCGTCGAGCACCAGGTCCCAGCCCCGCGCGGCCAGCGCCTCGGCCAGCGCCCGCCCCAGTCCCTTCGAGGCCCCCGTGATGATCGCTACCGGCATGACACACGTCCCCTCGTCTTCCACGCCTCCTGATCGGCGTGCTCCCAACCTAGGAACGCGGCCCTCCCGGCCGCCTCGGACGCGGGCCGCAGAGCGGTGCGGCCCTTCGCCCTAGGTCGCCCGCCCTAGCCGGGGGCCGTCACAGGTCCGATCCGCGCTGTCACACCCCGCCCGTACTCTGAGGGCATGAGTCAAGGCCCCCGGTCCGGCCTCGCCGCGGTGAGTTCCGCGCTGCTGGCCATGAGCAGGCACCTGGAGGTGCGCGACGTCCTCAAGACGATCGTCGCCTCGGCCCGCGAGCTGCTCGACGCGCAGTACGCCGCCCTCGGCGTCCCCGACGACCACGGAGGATTCGCCCAGTTCGTGGTCGACGGTGTCAGCGACGAGCAGTGGAAGGCCATCGGCCCGCTCCCGCGCCAGCACGGCATCCTCGCCGCGATGCTCCACGAGGCCACGCCCGAGCGCCTCGCCGACGTCCGCAAGGACCCCCGCTTCGAGGGCTGGCCGTCCGCCCACCCCGACATGGTGGACTTCCTGGGCCTACCGATCCGCGACGGCGACGAGGTCATCGGCGCCCTGTTCCTCGCCAACAAGAACTGCCCGAAACCGGAAGGCGGTTGCGGCTTCACCGAGGAGGACGAGGAACTCCTCTCGATCCTCGCCCAGCACGCCGCGATCGCCCTCACCAACGCCCGCCTCTACGAACGCAGCCGCGAGCTGACGATCGCCGAGGAGCGCTCCCGGCTGGCCCACGAACTGCACGACGCGGTCAGTCAGAAGCTCTTCTCCCTGCGCCTGACCGCCCAGGCCGCCGCCGCCCTCGTCGACCGCGACCCGTCCCGGGCCAAGGGCGAGCTGCACCAGGTGGCCGTGCTCGCCGCCGAGGCCGCCGACGAACTACGCGCCGCGGTCGTCGAGTTGCGCCCCGCCGCCCTGGACGAGGACGGCCTGACCGCCACCCTGCGCACCCAGATCCAGGTCCTGGACCGCGCCCACACCGCGCGCGTGACCTTCGCCGCCCACAACTTCCGCGCCCTGCCGGCCGCCCAGGAGGAGGCCATGCTCCGCGTCGCCCAGGAGGCCCTGCACAACGCGCTGCGGCACTCGGGAGCCGCCCATGTCGACGTGACCCTGGACCGGCGCGGCAGCGGAGCCGTCCTGCGCGTCACCGACGACGGCAGCGGCTTCGAACCCAAGGCGGTCCGCCGAGCGGGCCGTCACCTCGGCCTGGTCTCCATGCGGGACCGCACCAACGGGGTCGGCGGCACGCTGACCGTGGAATCGGCGCCCGGCAAGGGCACCACGATCCAGATGGAGGTCCCCGGTGGCTGACGCGATCAAGGTCCTGCTCGTCGACGACCACCAGGTCGTCCGCCGGGGGCTGCGCACCTTCCTCGAAGTGCAGGACGACATAGAGGTCGTGGGCGAGGCCGCCGACGGAGCCGAGGGCGTCGCGCGCGCGGAGGAACTGAAGCCCGACATCGTCCTCATGGACGTCAAGATGCCGGGCATGGACGGCATCGACGCCCTGCGCAAGCTCCGCGAACTGAACAACCCCGCGCGCGTGCTGATCGTCACCAGCTTCACCGAACAGCGCACGGTGGTCCCGGCCCTGCGCGCGGGCGCCGCCGGTTACGTCTACAAGGACGTCGACCCCGACGCCCTCGCCGGCGCCATCCGCTCCGTCCACGCCGGGCACATCCTGCTCCAGCCCGAGGTCGCGGGCGTTCTGTTGTCCCAGGAGGAGAACAACTCCGGCCAGGGCAGGGGCGGTTCCCTCACCGAGCGGGAGCGCGAGGTGCTCGGGCTGATCGCGGACGGCCGCTCGAACCGGGAGATCGCCCGCGCGCTGGTCCTCTCCGAGAAGACCGTCAAGACCCATGTCTCGAACATCCTGATGAAACTCGACCTGGCGGACCGGACACAGGCGGCACTGTGGGCGGTTCGTCACGGAGTGGCCGGTTGACCCCATCGCAGCACGGCAATACGGAGGGTTCCGCTCCGGAGTGAGATTCATACCGTCGTGGGAATGTCCCCCGAATGGCGCATCCTTCGTGAGCCTCCGCCGTTCTCCAGTGCGTGCTGCGGCGACTGCCGCGGCAATCGCTAGGAGGGCTTAGAAGTGAAGAACCTGAAGAAGGCAGCGGCCGTGACGATGGTGGCCGGCGGACTGATCGCCGCCGGCGCCGGTATGGCCTCCGCCACCGACGGCTCGCACGCCGACGGCAAGGCCGTGGGCTCGCCCGGCGTCGTCTCGGGCAACCTCGTCCAGGCCCCGGTGCACGTCCCCGTCAACGCGGTCGGCAACAGCGTGAACGTCATCGGCGTGCTGAACCCCGCCTTCGGCAACCTCGGTCTCAACCACTGACCTCCCGCGCCGAGCGGGCAGTGACTTCGGCCTCCCGGGTGCGTCACGCACCCGGGAGGCCGGTCCGTTTGCGGTGCCGACGATCCGAACCGTGAGATCGCCGGGCGCCGACTCGGGTAGGCCCCCGCCCCGTTGAAGAGCCGCGCCGGGCCGCGCACCCACGGCCGCCCAGCCACACGCCGGTCACCGCACCCCGCGCTCCAGCTCCTCCACGTACGCGTTGTAGGCAGCCACCTGCGCCCGCCGCCCCGTCCGCTCCACCGGCCGCAAGGCCTCCCCCCGGGCCCGCATCTCGGCCGAGCTCACCGCACCCCCGTGCCCGTTCTCGTAGGCCAGCGACACCAACAGCCCCACCCGCTGGGCAAGTTCCAGCACCCGCACCGCCCGAGGCGGATACCCCGGCGCCAGCACCTCCCGCCCCCGCTCGGCCCGAGCCCGGTACGCCCCTAGCGCCGCCTCCGCCACCGGCCCCGACGCGGCCACGTCCAGCCGCGACAACACCTCCGTCGCCTCCCGCAGAGCCTCCGCGAGCTCCCGCTCGGCCTCGCCCAGCGAGGGGACGTCCGCCGGTGGGGCCTCCCGCACCGGCAGCACATGCCACACCACCTCGACATGCACATCACCCGCGGGCCCGGCCTCGTACACCTCCGGCACCAGGCCCAGAGCGGCGCCGTGGCAGACCACCGCCTCCTCCGCCTCCAACGCCCGCGCGTTGAACTCCGGCGGACCGCTCAGCCCCAGCGGGTGCCCTGGCGCGGGCAGCGCGACCCGCAGTCCCCTCACACCGAGCGACCGCAGCCGCCCCAGCGCCAGCGTGAGACCGACGGGCGCCGTCTCGCCCGGCAGCCCCTCCACCCGGTGCACGGCATCGTCCCCGACGATCGCCGGCACGGCGTCGTCGGGTGGGACAAGTCCGGCCAAAAGGCCGTTTCCCCAAGCGGCAAGGCGTCCAGAGCGCGGTTCCGTGAGCATGCCCCCAGCCTAAGGACCGGACCGCTGGACCGGACCGGCCGACCGGTGGCGTAGATTTCTTCGAGGGCTGCGCCCACAAGCGCGCACGCGCCAGCCGAGACGCCGACACCGGTCACACTGCAAGGGGAGACAACGCGCTCATGAGCGATGTTCTGGAGCTTCAGGACGTATCCGTGGTCCGTGAGGACCGGGCTCTGGTGGACCAGGTCTCCTGGTCGGTCAAGGAGGGCGAGCGCTGGGTCATCCTCGGCCCCAACGGCGCCGGCAAGACCACGCTCCTGAACCTCGCCTCCAGCTACCTCTACCCCAGCAAGGGCACCGCCACCATCCTCGGCGAGACCCTCGGCAAGCCCGGCACCGACGTCTTCGAACTGCGCCCGCGCATCGGCATGGCCGGCATCGCCATGGCCGACAAGCTCCCCAAGCGCCAGACCGTCCTGGAGACCGTGCTGACGGCGGCGTACGGCATGACCGCCGGCTGGCAGGAGGAGTACGAGGACATCGACGAACAGCGCGCCCGCGCCTTCCTCGACCGCCTCGGCATGAGCGACTACCTGGACCGCAAGTTCGGCACCCTCTCCGAGGGCGAGCGCAAGCGCACCCTCATCGCCCGCGCCCTGATGACCGACCCCGAGCTGCTCCTCCTCGACGAGCCCGCCGCCGGCCTCGACCTCGGCGGCCGCGAGGACCTGGTCCGCCGCCTCGGCCGGCTCGCCCGCGACCCGATCGCCCCCTCGATGCTCATGGTCACCCACCACGTCGAGGAGATCGCCCCCGGCTTCACCCACGTCCTCATGATCCGCCAGGGCAAGGTGCTCGCCGCAGGCCCCCTGGAGCTCGAACTCACCTCCCGCAACCTCTCCATGTGCTTCGGCCTCCCCCTCGTCGTCGAGCAAGTCGGCGAACGCTGGACCGCGCTGGGCCTGCCCCTGTCGTGATCACGTGAAGTCCCCGCAAAGACAAGGACAATAAGCCGGTCCCCGCCCCATCGCGCCCTGTCCGCGGCGGTACCCCCGGACCTACCATGACCATGTGAACGACATCGACGCATGGGTGTGGTGGCTCGTCGGCGCGGCAGCGCTCGGAATCCCGCTCGTGGTGACCGCGATGCCGGAGTTCGGCATGCTCGCCGCGGGTGCCGTCGCCGCCGCGGTGGCGGCCGGACTCGGCGGTGACGTCGTCGTCCAGGTACTCGTCTTCGCCGTCGTCTCGGTGGCCCTCATCGCCGTCGTACGCCCCATCGCGACCCGGCACCGCTCCCAGCGGCCCCAACTCGTCACCGGCGTCGACGCGTTGAAGGGCAAGCAGGCCGTCGTCCTGGAGCGTGTCGACAGCGCGGGCGGCCGGATCAAGCTCGCCGGAGAGGTCTGGTCGGCCCGCTCCCTCGACACCGGCCGTGCCTACGAAGTAGGCCAGGAAGTGGACGTCGTCGACATCGAGGGAGCCACGGCGATCATCATGTGACCTCGCAGGATGCAACTGAACCGAACGCACCACGAGTCACGCGACGGTCTGTCAGACTCGACCAGCAAGATCTTCAACAACCATAAGATCTTCCGAAAACGCCGAGGCGGAGAAGGGCACGGGGAGCACGATGGAACCGGTCATCATCGTCTTGATCATTCTGGTGGTGTTGGTTTTTATCGCCCTGATCAAGACGATCCAGGTCATCCCACAGGCCAGTGCGGCCATTGTGGAGCGCTTCGGCCGCTACACGCGGACACTCAACGCGGGACTGAACATCGTCGTCCCGTTCATCGACACCATCCGCAACCGCATCGACCTGCGTGAACAGGTCGTGCCCTTCCCTCCCCAGCCGGTGATCACCCAGGACAACCTGGTCGTGAACATCGACACCGTCATCTACTACCAGGTGACCGACGCCCGCGCCGCGACCTACGAGGTCGCCAGCTACATCCAGGCGATCGAGCAGCTCACCGTCACCACGCTCCGCAACATCATCGGCGGCATGGACCTGGAGCGGACCCTGACCTCCCGCGAGGAGATCAACGCGGCCCTGCGCGGCGTCCTCGACGAGGCCACCGGCAAGTGGGGCATCCGCGTCAACCGCGTCGAGCTGAAGGCGATCGAGCCGCCGACCTCCATCCAGGACTCGATGGAGAAGCAGATGCGCGCCGACCGTGACAAGCGCGCCGCGATCCTCACCGCCGAAGGTACGCGCCAGGCCGCCATCCTCACCGCCGAGGGCGAGAAGCAGTCCCAGATCCTGCGCGCCGAGGGTGAGGCCAAGGCCGCCGCCCTGCGCGCGGAAGGCGAGGCCCAGGCGGTCCGCACGGTCTTCGAGGCGATCCACGCCGGAGACCCGGACCAGAAGCTCCTCTCCTACCAGTACCTCCAGATGCTCCCGAAGATCGCCGAGGGCGACGCCAACAAGCTCTGGATCGTCCCCAGCGAGATCGGCGACGCCCTCAAGGGCCTCTCCGGAGCCATGGGCAACTTCGGCAACTTCGGCGGCGGTTCAGGCGGAGGCAACGGCGGCTCGGAGCGCCGGGAGACCCCGAAGATCGACTGACAGCCCCGAAAAACAAGGTTCCCCGCACCCACCGAGGGGCGCGGGGAACTGCGCGACAAGCCACGACGAAACCCGCGGCCGCACCTCACACATCCCGCCGGACGACTAGGCGGCCTCTCCAGCCAGCCAATCAGGCAGCGCGGAGAAGTCCTCGTGGCCCAGGGACAGCAGCATCGCGTCCGCCGGAGTCGGCTCGAACGGCTCCCGCAGCAACGGCATCCCCGCCTCCGCCGGAGTCCGGTTCGCCTTGCGGTGGTTGTCCTCCGCGCAGGACGCCACCGTGTTCAGCCAGGTGTCCTGACCACCCTGCGACCGCGGCACCACGTGGTCCACGGTCGTCGCCCGCCGCCCGCAGTACGCGCACCTGTGCCGGTCACGCACCAGAACACCCCGCCGGGACCACGGGGCTTGTCTTCGGAAGGGCACCCGTACGTACCTGCACAGCCTGATCACCCGGGGCGCCGGTATGTCGACCGCGGCTCCGCGCATGCGCAGTTCGGGGTGGGACTGCTCGACGACGGCCTTGTCCTGCAGCACCAGAACGACGGCTCGGTTCAACGTCACCGTCGACAGCGGCTCGAAGCTCGCGTTCAGTACCAGCGTGTCCCGCATGTCAGCCCACCTCCCATGTGCACCGTCCCACCCCCTGGCGGGCTTGGGCTTGGATCAACTCTGGCCGGGCACGCCGAGATGGACAACGCAATAAAAAGTGCCCGCCTCTGATCAATTCCAAGACCAGAGGCGGGCAAACGCTCCATGAACGTCAGTCTTCGGCGGGCACCTCGTACTCACCGATCAACTGGGCGCGCGCGATCGTGTGGAACCGCAGGTTGAAGCCCACGAAGGCGGGAGAGGCATCGGAGTCGGGCCCGAGCTTCTCCTGGTCCACGGCGTACACGGTGAAGACGTACCGGTGCAGCCCGTCCCCGGCCGGCGGAGCGGCCCCACCGAAGTCCTTGGACCCGTAGTCGTTCCGCGCCTGTACGGCCCCCTTCGGCAGTCCCTCGAACTTGCCGCTGCCCGCCCCGACCGGCAGCTCGGTCACCGAGGCCGGGATGTCGAACACGACCCAGTGCCAGAACCCGCTGCCCGTAGGCGCGTCGGGGTCGTAGCAGGTCACGGCGAAGCTCTTGGTCTCCGGCGGGAAGCCCTCCCAGCGCAGCTGCGGAGAGGTGTTGCCGGCCGCGTAGACCTGAGCGTCCTTGAGCGTCGCACCCTCGGCGACATCCTCACTCGTCACCGTGAACGACGGCACGGGCGGATGGAAGTCATGGGGGAGCGGCCGCCGCTTGAGCTCGGTCACCTCGGTACCTCCTGATCGATTACCGGAATCAGCAGTTCCGAGCCTAGAACCAGTTGCGCTTGCTGCCGACCTCGGACAGCCACTGGTTGAGATAGGCGGCCCAGTCGGTGCCCTGGTAGTCGTGCAGACCCACCTGGAAGGACCGGAAGGTGTCGCTGCCCTCGCTGAACAGCCCCGGCTTCTTGTCCATCTCCAGGATGACGTCCATCGCGTTGCCGTCCGCGACGAAGCTCAACTCGACCTGGTTGAGCCCGCGGTACTGCTGCGGCGGGAAGAACTCGATCTCCTGGTAGAACGGCAACCGCTGCCGCGTCCCACGGATGTGACCGCGCTCCAGGTCCGCGTTCTTGAAGCGGAAGCCGAGCTGCATGAAGGCGTCCAGGATCGCCTTCTGTGCCGGCAGCGGGTGCACGTTGACGGGATCGAGGTCACCGGAGTCCACCGCACGCGCGATCGCCAGCTCGGTCGTCACACCGACGTTCATCCCGCGCAGCGCCTGGCCGTCGATCATCGTGATCGGCGTCTCCCAGGGGATCTCCAGACCGAACGGCACGGCGTGCACCGCGTTCGCCTGAAGCGTGAAGGCACCGCCGAGCGAGCTCTTCGTGAACTCGATGTCCTGCTTGTACTCCTGGTCGCCGCTCTCGACCTCGACCTTGGCCTGGAGCCCGACGGACAGTCCCTCGATCTCCTGGTCGACGGACCCGCCCTGGATCCGCACCTCGCCCTGGACGACACCACCCGGAACGACGTTGACCTCGGTCAGCACCGTCTCCACCGAAGCCCCGCCGGCCCCCAGGCTCGCGAGCAGCTTCTTGAACGCCATGTCTCTCCTCTTAGAACGCGCGGATTCCTGATCCCTACAAACGCGATCCGGCCGTGGTCGGTTCCGCGCCATCACCCTGGCAAGCGGACGGACCCTTGACCACCCCTTGGCACACACCCGTCTGGACTACGCTCGTTTGCCATGATCACGCCCCCGGACCGTACGCCACTGCCACGAGAGTTCTTCGACCGCCCCGTACTGGAGGTCGCCCCCGACCTCCTCGGCCGCACCCTCGTCCGCACGACCCCGGACGGCCCGATCGCGGTCCGCCTCACGGAGGTCGAGGCGTACGACGGCCCGAACGACCCGGGCTCCCACGCCTATCGCGGCCGCACGGCCCGCAACGACGTGATGTTCGGTCCGCCCGGGCACGTGTACGTCTACTTCACCTACGGCATGTGGTTCTGCATGAACCTGGTGTGCGGACCGGAAGGCCGCGCGAGCGCCGTCCTGCTCCGCGCCGGAGAGATCCTCGAAGGCGCCGAGCTGGCACGCAAACGTCGGCTCTCGGCCCGAAATGACAAAGAACTGGCCAAAGGGCCGGCCCGCCTGGCCACAGCCCTGGGCGTGGACCGGGCCCTGGACGGCACGGACGCGTGCGATCTGGGCGAGACCCCCTTGAGGGTGCTCACCGGCACCCCGGTCCCCTCCGACCAGGTACTCAACGGTCCACGGACCGGGGTGGCCGGCGAAGGTGGCGTGCACCCCTGGCGGTTCTGGGTCGCCAACGACCCGACAGTGAGCCCCTATCGGGCCCACGTCCCGAGGCGGCGCTCAAGTTGACTCGCTCTTGGAAGATGCGTAACGTGGCCCGAGCCGCTTGACCCGGTTACGGCGATCGCCAGCAGCCGAGAGCGGCCAAACCACTACCTACGACATCCCCTCAGCGGGGGCGATTTCGGCGTGCCTGCATGCCTGAATTCGAACTCGCGGAACTCGATTATGAGTTGCGGAGGGAATCGGCTAACGTAGTGAATGTCGAAAGGCGCCCCCGCCGACAGGGAATCAGTTCCGAAAGGATCTGAGGGAATCAGGCCCGAAAGGATCTGATAGAGTCGGAAACGCAAGACCGAAGGGAAAAGCCCGGAGGAAAGCCCGAGAGGGTGAGTACAAAGGAAGCGTCCGTTCCTTGAGAACTCAACAGCGTGCCAAAAATCAACGCCAGATATGTTGATACCCCGTTCCCGGCCATCACGGCTCGGGGCGAGGTTCCTTTGAAAAAACACAGCGAGGACGCTGAGGATCACCGCCTTATTCCGGTGGTGGTTCCGCTCTCGTGATGTGTGCACCCGATCACGGGTAAACATTCACGGAGAGTTTGATCCTGGCTCAGGACGAACGC